>CAWDDI010000001.1:0-23757 GCA_963800985.1 uncultured Alphaproteobacteria bacterium
TTGGTGATGACCCTCGTCGCGCCCGAGCGAAGGAGCGGCCGCTCGCCGCCCAGGGAAACACGCCTTTGCCGTACCTGATACCGCTCGCCTTGGCCTCGTTCTCGTGAGGCCGACCCAGGCCACCTCCGGATCCGTATAGGCGACGGAGGGATGACCTTCGCGTCGAAGAAGGCGTTCTGCCCGCTGGCCGTTTCGGCCGCGACCTTGCCCTCGTGCACCGCCTTGTGGGCCAGCATCGGCTGCCCGATGATGTCGCCGATGGCGAAGATATGCGGGACGTTGCGTGCGCATCTGCCGATCGACGGGAATGAAGCCGCGCTCGTCCACGGCGATGCCGGCGTTCTCCGCCCCGATCAGCTTGCCGTTCGGCTTGCGGCCAACCGCCACGAGGATTCTGTCGAAGGTGTCGGATGCCGGGGCGCTGCCACCCTCGAACTGGACCGTGAGCCCCTCCCCGTTCGCCTCGACCTTCGTGACCTTCGCCTTGAGGTGGATGGCTTCGTACTGCTTCGAAATTCGCTTCATCAGCGGCGTGACGATATCCCTGTCGGCGCCCGGATAATCTGGTCCATCAACTCGACGACCGTCACCTTCGCGCCGAGCGAGTGATACACGGTCGCCATCTCCAGGCCGATGATTCCACCGCCGACGACCAGGAGCCGCTTCGGGATGCCGTCCAGTTCGAGCGCTCCCGTCGAGTCGATCACGCGCGGATCACCGTGCGGGATGAATGGCAGCGTCACCGGCTCGGATCCGGCCGCGATGATCGCCTGCTCGAAGCTCACGATCTTGGTCGCGCCGTCTTCGGAGCGGACCTCGAGCTGGTTCATGGAGACGAACCGGCCGACGCCCGGGCACCACGGTCACATTGCGCTGCTTCGCCAGCCCCGCAAGGCCGCCCGTGAGGCGCTTCACCACGCCATCCTTCCAGCCGCGCAGCTTCTCGATATCGATCGCGGGCTCCGCAAAGCCGATGCCGTGGGCCGCCATGCTCCTGGACTCGTCGATGACCTTGGCGGCGTGCAGGAGCGCCTTGGAGGGATACAACCGACGTTCAGGCACACGCCCCCAAGGCTCGGCCAGCGGTCCACGAGCACGACCTTCTTGCCCAGATCCGCAGCCCGGAAGCGGCCGTCTAGCCGCCGGGCCCGGCACCGAGCACCAGCACCTCGGCCTGAAGGTCCCCGCTGCCGCGACGGGCGGTTCGCGAGCCGGCGCGGGCGCCTTGAGCGCGCCGGACGGGCGTCGGCTCTGGCCTCGAGCGCGGAGACATAACCCGCTGACGCTGTCCGGGCCATGGTGGCCGAGGGCGCGGCAGCGCGATGCCGCCGTCCATGACGGCGATCACGTCGCCTTCCGAAACCCGGTCTCCGACCTTGACCTTAACCTCGCGGATAGTGCCGCCTTGCGCGGCCGGCACCTCCATGGTGGCCTTGTCGGATTCGAGCGTGATCAACGGGTCGTCGACCTTGATCGCGCCCCCGGCTGCACATGAACTTCGATGATCGGCACGTCCTTGTAGTCGCCGATATCGGGATCCTGACCTCGATCGCCTCGTCGACGCCGCTCGGGCTGCCGTAGCGGCATGGCCGGGCCCGGGGACGGGGCAGCGTCCTCCTTGATGCGCTCCTTCGGCGGAACGGCGGGCGCGCCCTCGGCCTCCAGAGTGATGATCAGGTCGCCTTGCGAAACGCGATCGCCCGTCTTCACCTTGACCTCGCGGACCGTCCCGGCCGCAGCCGCCAGAACATCCATCGTCGCCTTGTCGAATTCCAAGGGTGACCAGGGTGTCGTCGACGGCAATCCGGGCGCCGGGATGGACGTGCACCTCGATCACCGGAACGTCCTTGAAGTCACCGATATCGGGCAGGCGGAGTTCGGTCGTCGTGCTCATCGCGGTGTCTCTCCGCAGGCGGGCTGGGTCGTCGGTCAGAGGACCAGGCGACGAACGTCCTCCAGCACGTGGGCGAGATGACGCGTGAACCGAGCGGCCAGCGCTCCGTCGATGACGCGATGGTCGTACGACATCGACAGCGGCAGCATCAGGCGCGGCTTGAAGCTCGCGCCATCCCAGACCGCGCCATCCGCGAGCGCACGAACCCAGGATCGCGACCTCAGGCGCGGTGACGAGCGGCGTGAAGGCCGTGCCGCCGATCCCCCCGAGGCTCGAGATGGTGAAGGAGGCGCCCTGCATGTCGGTCGCGCCTCGAGCTTGCCGTCGCGGCCTTCTTCGACACCGCCCCGAGTTCCTGGCTGATGTCGGCGATGCCCTTGCGGTCGACGTCCCGGACGACCGGCACGACGAGACCCTCCCGGCGTGTCGACCGCGACGCCGATATGGTAGTATCGCTTGAGGATCAGGCCGTCCTTTTCCGGACTGAGCGAGGCGTTGAACGCCGGGGAACTGCTTGAGCGCCGACACGGAAGCCTTCATCGGGAAGGCCAGCAACGTGACCCGGATAGCCCTTGTCCTTGGCGGCGGCGTCGAGCTCCTTGCGGTAGGCCTCGGTCTCGGTGATGTCCGCCTCGTCCTGATGGGTGACGAGGGGCACGTTCAGCCAGGCGCGATGAAGATGCGGTCCTGAGAACTTCTTGATGCGCGGCAGGGGCTTCGTCTCGAACGGGCCGAACTTGGAGAAGTCGACGGCCGGGATCTCGGGAATTCCCATTCCGCCCGCCGGCGCGGGGGCAGAGACCGCGGCAGCCGGGCCCTGAGCGCCGCCTTCACGTCCTCCTTGGTGATCCGGCCCTTCTCGCCGGTCCCGCGAAGAGTCGCAAGGTCGGGGTCGAGTTCGCGGGCGAGGCGCCGAACGCTCGGGCTGGCATGAACCTGCCGGAGGTCCGCCTGGCGCGCCCTGTCCGATCGGCTTCGCCGGCGCCGGAGCGGGCGCGGCGGCGGGGGCGGGGACGCTCCTGCTGCTCGATCAGGGATGGTGGCGCGGGAACCGCTGCGCCATCGGCGCTCGTCAACAGGACGATGGGACGGCCCTCGCTGACCTTGTCGCCCAGCTTGATCAGCAGCTTCTCGACCACGCCCGCCGAGGGGGCAGGGACCTCCATGGTGGCCTTGTCGGATTCGAGCGAGACGAGGGGATCGTCCGCGTTGACCGCGTCGCCCTCGTTCACGTGCACTTCAACGATCGGCACGTCCTTGTCGTCGCCGATATCGGGGATTTTCACCTCGGTCGCCACAGCGTTTCCTCCTTCGATCGGGCGGCCTCATTGAGGCGGGCCGCTGTTTTCGATGTCTTCCTTGCAGGCTCAGACTGTCCAGGGCGCGTGCCTTCTCCGGGTCGATGCCGTACTTCGCGATGGCCTGCGACCACGAGACGGCTTGATCTTCCCCTCGTCGGCCAGGGTCTTGAGCGCCGCCACGGCGACCCAGCGCCGGTCGACCTCGAAGAAGTCGCGCAGGCGCTTGCGGTAGTCGGACCGGCCGAACCCGTCCGTGCCGAGCACCCGGTAGCGGCGCGGCACAAAGGGCGGATCTGGTCGGCAAAGAGGCGCATGTAGTCGGTCGCTGCCACGACCGGCCCCTCCCGTGATTTCCAGGCAGGACTCGACGTGGGACTTGCGCGCTTGGCTCGATTGGATGAAGGAGGTTCCATCGCTCGACCGCCATCGCCTCGCGGGCCAACTCCGTGAAGCTCGGGCAGCTCCACACGTCGGCAGCGACGTCGAAATCCTGCGCGAGCATTTCGGCTGCCGCGATCACCTCGCGCAGGATCGCGCCGCTGCCGAGGAGTTGTACCCGGGGAGCCTTCTCGCGGGCCTGCCCATCCCGGAACAGGTACATGCCTTTCAGGATGCCCTCCTCGACGCCCTCGGGCATCGCCGGATGCTCGTAGTTCTCATTCATGACCGTCAGATAGTAGAAGACGTCCTCCTGCTCGGCGTACATCCGGCGGAGGCCGTCCTGGACGATGACGGCGACCTCGTAGGAAAAGGTTCGGTGAGAGGAAACGCAGTTCGGGATCGTGGCCGAGAACAGATGGCTGTGTCCATCCTCGTGCTGCAGGCCCTCGCCGTTGAGGGTCGTGCGCCCCGCCGTACCGCCGATCAGGAAACCCCGAGCCCTCAGATCACCTGCCGCCCAAGCAAGATCGCCGACCCGCTGGAAACCGAAAATTGAGTAGTGGATGTAAAACGGGATCATCGGCGTGTTCGACATGGAATCGCCGTCGCGGCCGCAATCCAGGACGACATAGCACCGGCCTCGTTGATGCCCTCCTGGAGCATTTGACCGCTCCTGTCCTCCTTGTAGAACGTGAGCTGGTTGGCATCCTCGGGCCGGTAGAGCTGGCCAACCTGGGAGAGGATGCCGAACTGGCGGAACATCCCCTCCATGCCAAAGGTGCGGCTTTCGTCCGGGACGATGGGGACGACGCGCTTGCCGATGGCTCTTGTCGCGAAGCAACGTATTCAGTACTCGCACGAACGCCATGGTGGTCGAGATCTCGCGCCCGTCTGTCGCCTTCAGCTAGCCTCGAAGGCGGAGAGCGGCGGCACTTTCAGAGGTTCGGACGTCCGGCGCGATGGCAGATAACCGCCGAGCGCCTCACGGCGGTCCCGCAAATAGCGCATCTCCGGGCTATCGTCGGCAAAGCGGATGAACGGCATCTCCTTGAGTTGCTCGTCGGTCAAGTCGATCTGGAAGCGGTCGCGGAATTGCCGCAACACCGCTTCTCCCATCTTCTTCTGCTGGTGCGTGATGTTCTGGCCCTCGCCAGCCTCCCCCATGCCATACCCTTTGAGGTCTTGGCCAGGATCAGGGTCGGCTGGCCCTTGTGCTTTACCGCGGCCGCATAACCGCATAGACCTTGCTCGGGTCGTGTCCACCCCGGGTAAGCTTCCAGATCTCGTCGTCCGACAGATCGGAGACCAACGCCAGGGTCTCGGGATAGCGGCCGAAGAAGTGCTTGCGGATGTAGGTGCCGTCCTTGGATTTGAAGTCCTGGTACTCGCCGTCGACGCATTCCTCCATCAGCTTCACGAGCATGCCGGACGCGTCCTTGGCGAAGAGAGCATCCCAGCCCGACCCCCCGAGCACCTTGATGACATTCCAGCCGGCTCCCCGGAAGTTGGCCTCGAGCTCCTGGACGATCTTGCGGTTGCCGCGAACCGGCCCGCCAAGCGTTGCAAGTTGCAGTTAATCACGAAGACGAGGTTGTCGAGCTTCTCGCGTCCTGCCGGCGAGATGGCGCCCAGGCTCTCCGGTTCGTCCATCTCGCCGTCGCCCATGAAGACCCAGACCTTGCGTCCCTCGGTCTGGGCCAAGCCCCGGAAGTGCAAGTACTTGAGGAACCGGGCCTGGTAGATCGCCATGAGGGGTCCGAGCCCCATCGAGACGGTCGGGAACTGCCAGAAATCCGGCATAAGCCAGGGATGCGGATCGGAGGATAGGCCCCGCCGTCGACCTCTTGGCGGAAATTCAGAAGCTGTTCCTCGGTGATTCGGCCCTCAAGGAAGGCGCGGGCGTAGATTCCGGGCGAAGAATGGCCCTGCACATAGACAAGATCGCCGCCGTGCTGGTCCGAGGCGGCACGCCAGAAATGCATAAAGCCGGTGTCGTAGAGGGTCGCCGAGATGAAAGCTGGCGATATGACCTCCGAGCTCGGAGGAATTCCTTGTTGGCCTTGAGCACGATCGCGAGAGCATTCCAGCGGATAGCGGACCGGATCCGGTGTTCAACGGCTCGGTCGCCCGGATGGGGCTCCTGCCTCTCGGCGGGGATCGTGTTCACATAAGGGGTCGTCGCCGAGTACGGGACTGAAGCGCCCTTTCGCCGGGCTCCTTCAATCGCCTGGTTGAGAAGAAAATGGGCTCTCTCTGGCCCATCCACCTCGCGAACACCAATCAAGGAGTCGAGCCATTCCTGGGTCTCGACCGGGTCAAGGTCGCGACTGCGCTCCACCGTCACCTCCCTTGCACGATCCATCAGCCGCGGGTGCGCAACTTACTTATATACTGTAAGCAATACTGACCGATCTTACGACACGGAGAACAGCACAGGAGCTTCAACGTGCAATCGTCCGAAGCGTATAAAGTTCCTCGTAAGCTGATAATTCCGGTTTTAATTTAGCCTTAGAGTGGATGCCGCCGATGCTGGCGGTTCCCGCTATTAACTCACGATGGCGCTTCACCGACAAACCTTGCGGAACACTGCTGCAACCATTCCGAAGCGGCGGCGTCCAGTACGCGAGAAGGATCTCACGATGCGCTACGCTCTAAAGCTCGCCGCAGTGATCCTGGCGGTCGTCGGGATCCATCCTCTGGCATCGGCAGTAGAGCCGCATTGGCCGCAATCTCTGACGATCGGTACCGCCTCTCCGGGAGGGACGTATTACGTCTATGGCGAAGGGCTTGCGCGCATTCTGACGCGCGCCCTCGGGATCCCGGTGATTTCCCGGCCGAGCGAGGGTCCGGGGCAGAACATTCTGTTGTTGGAGGCTGGCGAGATCCAGGTCGGGTTCGTCACCTTGGGAGTCGCTCTGCAGGCCTGGAACGGATTGGGTCCTTGGACCGGGGGCAAACAATTCGAGAGCCATGCGTGCACTTTTCCCCATGTACGACACGCCTTTCCAGTTCATGAGCCGTGACGAGTCCGGCATTCGATCCGTCGGTTCGCTCAATGGCAAACACGTCGGGATCGGGCCGACGGGCGGCACCTCAGCTGCCTACGTTCCTGAATTATTCAAGGTTCTGAAGGTCGACAGCGCGTTGGTCCACGGCGACTGGGCCGACCTGGCGACGCAGGTCCAAAGCGGAGCCCTCGATGCGCTTGCGGTGGCGGCCGGGGTTCCCTTCCTTTCGTTCATCGAGCTCGAGCGGAAAGTGAAGGTGCGGTATCTTCCGCTTACGCCGAGCGAGATTCTCAATCTCCGCCTCGCACTCCCGGAGCTTGCGGCCTCCACTGTCGGAGCAGGCACCTACCCATCCTTGATGAACAACTACGCGACCGTCGGCCTCTACAACTTCGCAGTGGCACATCGAGACCTTCCAGACGATCTCGCGTATGCCATTCTCGAGGCGGTTTTCACAAATCACGAAGAGTTGGTGGAGGTACACTCGGCAGCGGCTGAGACGGTGCCGGCGAATTTCACACGGAACACCTTTCTCCCATTCCACGACGGCGCAAGCCGTTGGTATCAGAACAAGGGGACAGTTGGTGTTGTCCGAGGTGACTGACGAGGATTGCCTGTTCGCACCACCCGGTCCAGGAATGACGGCGCTTCTTAACTTTTGGGCCTGAGCCTCCTCGGCACGCCTGCCGGTGGCGCCGGCTCGGGAGAGCCCTCACGTGGTCGACGTGGTCGCCGCCTGGGCTCGGGCGGGCTGATGTGCGCCAGGAGATCGACAGGCAGCGGAAACACGACCGTCGAGGTGCGGTCGCCCGCGATGTCATGCAGCGCCGCGAAGTAGCGCAATTGCATCGCGCGGGGCTCCTGGGCCAACGCCTTGCCGGCCTCCACGAGCTTCTCCGCCGCTTGTTGCTCACCCTCCGCGTTGATCACCTTCGCCCGCCGCAGCCGCTCCGCTTCGGCTTGCTTGGCGATCGCCCGCACCATGCTCTCGTTGAGATCGACGTGCTTGATCTCGACGTTCGTCACCTTGATGCCCCAGGCGTCCGTCTGCTGGTCGAGGATCTGTTGAATGTCTGCATTCAGCTGGTCGCGCTCGGCGAGCATCTCGTCCAGTTCATGTTTGCCAAGCACCGAGCGCAACGTGGTCTGCGCGAGCTGGCTGGTGGCTGCCATGAAGTTCTCGACCTTGATGATCGCCCGCTCGGGATCGACGATGCGGAAATACAGGACAGCGTTGACCTTCACCGAGACGTTGTCGCGCGAGATCACGTCCTGTGGCGGAACATCCTGTACGACGACGCGCAGATCGACCCGCACCATCTGCTGCACGAAGGGGATCAGAATGATCAGGCCTGGCCCTTTCACGCCCGTGAAACGGCCGAGCGTGAACACGACGCCGCGCTGGTATTCCCGGAGCACCCGGATCGCCGAGGCGAAGAACGCCACCACGAGCAGCGGCAAGAACCAGATACGCCAGGTAGTCGAACATCATGGCTGCGCTCCTCGAGCCGCTATCGCTGATGGCGTGCGGCGCACGATCAAGGTGAGGCCGTCGATCGCCAGTCACCTCGACGGGTCGCCCCGTGCGAGGGCTTGCCCAGCACGGGCCTGCCAGCGCTCGCCGAGAGCGAGCACGTGGCCCGCCTCCCCGGACCAGTCGAGCACCTCGGCGGGCTGGCCGAGCATTGCCGGAGTTCCCGTTCGGATGGGCTCGATGCCGCGTGCGCCAGACATAACCTAGGACAAGCGTAAACAGAGCCGCGCTGGTCGCCGCGGCTGCCCCGATCACCGTCCACGACAGCTGGAATTCTGGCTGGTTGGTATCGATCAGGATCGCCGCCCCGAGGAGAAAGGCCATGAGGCCGCCGACTCCGAGCACCACGGTCGGCGTGAACGCCTCCGCGATCAAAAAGGCGATGCCGAGAAACATGAGCGCCAGGCCGGTGTAGTCAACCGGCAGCATGTTCAGCGCAAGAGCCCCAGCACGAGACAAACGGCGCCGATCACACCGGGCGCGATGACGCCGGGATTGCTGAACTCGAAGATCAGGCCGTAGAGGCCGACGATCATCAGCACGAAGGCGACGTTCGGATCAGTAATCACAGCCAGAAGGCGGATGAGCCAGCCCTGCTCGACTGTCTCGACCGTCACACCGCTGGTGCGGAGACGCCGGCGCTCGCCCGCGATCTCCACCTCCCGGCCATCGATCTTGGCGAGAAGTTCCTCAGGGGTGCGGGCAACGACGTCGATGACGTGCCTGTCCAGGGCTGCCTGCGCCGAGAGCGTCGCCGCTTCCCTGACGGCCTGCTCGGCCCATTCCACGTTGCGTCCCCGCAACTCCGCCAGACTGCGGATGAACGCGACGGCATCGTTCGTCACCTTCGCGGTCATGGGATCCTTGGGAGCGGCTGGCTTCGTTGATTGCTGTCCTTTCCTTCGTCGCTGTCCTTGTCCGGTCTGTCGGCAGCCCCGGCAGCGGGCCGCCGATCTGAACCGGGGTCGCGGCTCCCAGGTTCGTGCCGGGTGCCATGGCGGCGATGTGGGTCGCGTAAAGGATGTAGGTGCCCGCACTCGCCGCGTGAGCCCCCGCCGGCGCGACATATCCGACGACCGGCACCGGGGAGGCGAGCACATCCGCGATGATCTCGCGCATGCTGGTCGCGAGACCTCCCGGCGTGTTCAGGCGCAGGATCACGACTTCGGCGCGACGTTCGCGGGCGGTCGCAAGGGCATTCCTGACGTGGCGGGTGGTCGCGGGCCCGATCGCGCCGGTGATCTCAACCGACACGGCGAGGCGCTCGCCCTTGCCTTCGCCGGCATCGGCGAGGACACCTGCGACGGATGCTGCCAGCGCAACGGCAGCAGCCAGAACCAGGACAGGCGCGGCGGACGCACACTGGCCTCCATTCGCCGCCATCTCAGGCCGTTTCCTTATAGCATCAAACCTGCTCACACTCGACGCACCTATCTCCGAGAGCCTCGCGAGCCCTGTCGACTGGCCTGCCGGGGGGGGCGTTCGGGGACAGCGACGATGACCTGCTTCAGTTCCTGATTGGTGAGATTGTCGAGGCCGATGAACCTCGGAGTCGGACCTGCCGACCCTGGCGGGGGGCCTTGACCTGAAGGTACCCGGCTGTTGCGGCGGTCGAACACCCGCCTCTGCACGGAGCGCATCCCCATGGGGTCGGCGGCCGTTCGCTCGGAAACCGGTGAAACCCAGCTCAGCGGATGTCGGAACTTCGGTCAGCACCCGGATTGCGGTCTGCCCCTGGGACTGCGACCATCGCCCAACTCTCCAGGCGATGACGGGAGGTCAAGAACATGACCTACGCGCGAATGATGCTGCGCACCACACGGGCAACGACGCGCCATCGAACCACGTCAGAGCTGCCTGCGGCCAGCTTCGGATGCGGCAGGTCATCAGTCATCGTTCTCGCTGGTGAGTTGATCTGGCCGGATGCCTTCATCATGCGACTGACTGTCGATGCCGGAAGCCTTCCTCAGCACCTGATTGATTTTGTCTTGCCTCCCGAGCCCTCCCTCCTGGAAATGCTCAACACGTCCCGGTCGATCCACATAGAGACAAGTTCCTTCCCGACCGGTACCGAGGCTTTCCTCGGAGCAGGTGTTGGGTCGGCAGGCTTGGTCGTGGCGCTCTTGAACCCGCTTCGGCGGCACTTCGGGGGTCACTCGGACGATATCTGTTTGGCGGCTTTGGCATTCGATCGCTCGCATGGGGTGACGCAGCCCCGTTCTTCGGATGTTACAGCGCTGGGTGTATCCTATGCCTTTAGATTATCTATCACCTGCACCAGGCCGTGAGCCAGATCGGCATCTCTTGCCTCCCCAGCACCGTGGATGCTTCGCCCACAGCTTAAAAGATTTCCGGCCCTCCCACCGGGTGCCTTCGGCAAGGCTGACACGCCAAGATCGTGGAGCTATAGGGTTGCTAGGTCCCGAGACCTTGCAGTGTGTACGATGCTAAATGACTGAGATCGTTAGTGGGTGTTGTTCGATCGCCGAGATGACGTCAAGCGGCTCCCACCGCCGGATCAGGGTTGTTTCAGCAGTCGGCCGTGCTGACCGCTGCACGATGCGCCTCGGAAGTTCGCCATGTGCAATTCGCGGTCGGGCGTGAGCCAGCCGCACAACCCACCACGGGATGACCCTGCTCGCGTCTCGGCGGGGACGCCCCTGCCCTCCTCTGGCGGATCCGGTCAAACTCGCGATAAATCAACGTGGACGACGAACCTCGTTAAGATCGGGGGCGCTCTCTTTCGGACTCTTCCAGGTTCCAAGAAGCATTTCGAGGAAACGCTCAGCGGCCGGAGCCAATCGTACACCGCGCCGTCTGACGACGCCTATCGTTCGCGACACTTCTGGGTTCCGGATGGGCCGCGTCACAATTATGGGGTGATCGCCCTGCGGTGTGGCGAGTCGAGGCAGAACCGAGATGCCGAGCCCAGCCTCCACGAGGCCCAGAGAGGTCGAAAGGTGGGTCACCTCGTATGACCAGCTCAGGCGCACGCCGGCCCGTACCAGTGCGGCATCCAGGAGGATGCGGTTGCCGCTAGTTCGGCTGACGACAACAAGCGGTTGTCCTTCGAGATCCGACCACGTCAGCAGGTCTCGCCTGGCAAGCGCGTGATCCCGTCGGCAAGCCAGAACGAAAGGGTCCTCCAGCAGGGGCTCGAACATCAACTCGGGCTCGGACGCCCCCAGAAAGTTGATGCCGAACTCGACCTCGCCTCGCGCCACGCTCTCAAGGCCGTCATTCGACGACAGGTCCAGGATCCTGAAGCGGATGTTCGGGTACTGTTCACTGAAACGCGCGATCACGGAAGGTAGGAAGTAGAAAGCTGCCGTCGGGACGCAGGCGAGCGAGATCTGGCCTCTCCTCTGCCTTCCGACTTCCCGCATTGCGAACAGTGATGAGTCGAACTCGTCGAGCATGCGCCGGATGAGGGGCAGGAGCTCGCGCCCAACCGTCGTCAGGGCCACGCGCCGCGTCGTGCGCTCCAGGAGGGCAGCTCCCACCGCCGCCTCCAATCTCTGGATGCGGCGGCTGAGAGCCGGCTGGGACAGGTTCAGGGCCTCGGCCGCGCGATGGAAACCCTCAAGGTCGACAACCGCAACAAAGGCACGTAAGTCAAGGGCTTCGAAATTGATGCTCATAACACATTAATAGCACCGATCTTTGCATTTCAAAGTTGTTTTCAAGTTTGAGATGGTCCTCGGGCAACACAAACCGATTGGACCCGTCGCCGTGCATAGCCCCATTGCCACTTCGAACAGCAGCTCTCTGCGGGTCCCGTGCGTGCTCATGCGAGGCGGGACATCACGGGGGCCGTTCTTCCTCGAGGGAGACCTCCCCAGTGACCCCAACGAGCGGGACCGCTTCCTGATTGCGGCTCTCGGCTCTCCGCATGTGCTCCAGGTGGACGGCATCGGCGGCGGTAATCCGTTGACCAGCAAGGTCGCGATCGTCAGCTCGTCGTCGCTACCGGGAGCGGACGTCGACTACCTTTTTGCCCAGGTTGCGATCGATCAGGCCTCCGTCGACCTCAGCCCGAACTGCGGAAACATGCTGTCCGCCGTCGCTCCCTTCGCGATCGAGGCCGGGCTGATACCTGCCCAGATTGGTGAGACGACCGTCAGGATTTTCAACCGCAACACCTCGACCACGGTGGAAGCCGTGGTGCAGACGCCGTCCGGCGCTGTCGAATATGATGGCAAAACCGCCATTGACGGCGTGCCCGGCACGGCGGCGCCGGTCAAGCTGACGTTCATAGACGCTGTCGGGTCCAAGACCGGCACGTTCCTGCCGACTGGGAACGTTCGCGAATTCATCAACAACACGCCCGCCACCCTCGTCGACTACGCCATGCCGATGGTGCTTCTGCGCGCATCCGATCTGGGAATCTCCGGAGACGAGTCTGCCGAAGAACTCGAAACCAACTTGGCCCTCCTGACCCGGCTTGAGGCAATCCGGTTGGAGGCGGGATTGCGCATGGGGCTCGGCGACGTATCGGGCAGCGTCGTTCCGAAAATCGGGCTCCTCTCCGGGGCACATCGCGGGGGAACGATCACCTCACGGTACTTCATGAACTCGCGACGCTGCCACAAGGGCCATGCGGTCACGGGCGCCTTGTGCATCGCGGCAGCCTGCCGCCTGCCCGGGAGCGTCGCCCATGACCTCGCCACGCACACCCTCTCGTCATTGGTGAACCTCGAGCACCCAAGCGGCCGAATTGAGATCGACCTGAGCTTTGACGCTTCAGGTCATGTCTCACGAGCAAGTCTTGTCCGCACCGCCCGCAAAATCTTCGAGGGCAACGTCATCGTCCCCGCACGCGCTGTCACCGCGCCTCTGGAAGGGATATCACAAGCAGGAGAAAACGCTCATGATGATCACACGCCGACTACTCTGCTGCGCGCTTCTGACGGCATCAACGACGATTGCTTTACCCTCTAGCGGCGCAATTGCGCAGGATAGCTTCCCGAAGAGGCCGATGCGTCTCCTCGTTCCCTATGCAGCAGGCGGTGGGACAGACGCGATCGCGCGCCTCGTGGCGCAAGGCGTTGGCGAGAAGCTCGGACAGAGCATGATCGTCGAAAACAACGGCGCTGCCGGAGGCAATATTGCGACCCAGCAGGCAGCATCGGCCGCACCAGATGGCTATACGGTGCTGATGGCGAACCAGGGACCGATGGTTGTCAATCCTCATCTGTTCAAGAACGTTAAGATCGATCCCCTGAAGGCCTTCGATCCGATCACACTCATCACGGCGGCGCCGCTTGTCGTGGTCGTGCCCAAGAACTCGCCGCACAAGACGCTGAAGGAACTGATCGAGCATGCCCAGAAAAATCCCGGCAAGCTGTCGTACGGATCGGCGGGCAACGGTTCGGCAAGCCATCTTGCCACCGTCCTCCTGGCGCAGATCGCAAAATTCGAGGCCGCCCATGTGCCCTACCGCGGCGCCGGGCCGGCTTTGAACGACCTTCTCGGTGGTCGAATGGATTTCATGGTGACGACCGTTCCGTCAGTCCTCGGACTGATCGAGAGCTCGGACGTTCGGGTCCTTGCGGTCACCAGCAAGTCCCGCACCAAGAAGTTCCCCGACGTCCCCTCGGTCGCGGAAAGCGGGTGGGAAACCTACGAGGCAACGGCTTGGTACGGCTTCGTCGTTCCGAAGGGAACGCCGAAGGACATCGCCGACAAGATCCGGAATGCGACGATCGAGATCATCAAGGCTGGTGTCGTGCGGGAGAGACTTGAGAACGAGGGCGCGGAGCCGATCGGCAACAGTCCCGAGGAGTTCGCTTCCATGATGAAGTCGGAATCAGCTCGCTGGGCTGAGATCATTAAGAAGGCATCCATCTCGCTCGAGTGATCCAAGTTCGCGAACGCAGCTCCCATCCAAGCACTCCGGGATCGGTATCGCTGGGGTGGGAGCCGTGATCCACGACGCAAGAGGATGTCCCTCGCCTGGTACATCCTCGCTGAGAGCAGGAAGGCTGTCCTCGCTGAACGTAAGTGGCGACCCGGTCTTTAAGCCTGTGTCGAGGTCCCGTCCGGGTCACCAAGCATCGCGCGTTCTATGCGAACTCCGATCCAGTCCGAGATATCGTGATTGGCTCGCCTATGAACTCCTCGGGCGATCGCCTGGGGAGACAACGCAGAAGACTTGCCGCTCTGATCGCACGCTTGGCGAGGTGAATGGCCACTGATGGCAATGGCGAGCATCCGCTCCCGCCTTATGGGTCCTGCACGCTGCCTCCAAGGCTCGGTAGCGGGACGCGATGCACAAGACCTGCGGACGGCAGGCACTCAGACGACCGGAATGAGAACCAGCGCACCACGTCGCGCGTCCAGGGAGGTCAAGCATGTCCGAAGTCATGTCGGGAAACGTCCGACCAACGCGCGTCGGACCCTTTCGCTCACCGCAGAGCCTTGTTGCCGGACTGGCGCTCATCGCGCTCGCCGCCCTGGCGCTCTGGCTGACGAGCGACCTGCCGCAAGGCACGTTGCGGGCGATGGGTCCCGCGCTCCTGCCGCATTGGCTTGCAATCGGCGTCGGCCTTTGCGGACTGGTGCTTGTCGGGATGAGCTTCACGACGGATGGTCAGGGTCTGGAACGCTGGAGCCTGCGCGGTCCTGTCTTCGTGATCCTGGCGATCGTCGCGTTCGCGGTCACCATCCGGCCTTTCCCGCTCGGTGCGGTCTCGGTGCCGGGCCTCGGCCTCGCCGTAGCCGGGCCATTGGCGATCCTCATCGGGGGCTATGCCACCCATGAGGCGCGACTGCGGGACCTCCTAATGCTCGCCTTTCTGCTCACACCGTTCTGCATGATCCTCTTCGGCGATCTCCTCAATCTGCCGATCCCGATCTTTCCGCAAAGGTTTGCCGAACTCTTCCCGGCGACCTGGCCACAAAAGCAGATCCTGCGGCTCACGGCAGCCCTCTTCGCCGGCAGCGGGCTGCTCGTGTTCCTTCTCTACCCTGGCCATCGCAATGTGCCGGTCGACGTAGCCGACCATTCCGGGAGGATCTAATGGGAGATTTCGTTTCCAACCTTTCGCTCGGCTTTGGGGTCGCGTTGTCGCTCCAGAACCTGGGGCTCGCCTTCCTGGGCTGTCTCGTCGGCACACTGGTCGGCGTCCTGCCAGGGGTCGGGCCGATCGCCACGATCGCGATGCTCCTGCCCATCACCTTCGGGCTTGACCCGGTCGGCGCCCTGATCATGCTAGCCGGCATTTACTACGGCGCCCAGTACGGCGGCTCGACCACAGCGATCCTAGTCAACATCCCCGGCGAGGCGACCTCGGTGGTCACGGCACTCGACGGCCACCAGATGGCCCGTCAGGGGCGCGCCGGCGTGGCGCTCGGCATCGCCGCCATTGGCTCCTTCTTCGCCGGCACAGTCGCGACCATCGTCATCGCAGCCCTTGGCAAGCCACTCACCGGCCTCGCCCTCCTGTTCGGGCCAGCGGAGTATTTCTCGCTGATGATCATGGGCCTGGTCTTCGCGGTCGTGCTCGCCCACGGCTCGATCCTAAAAGCCGTGGCGATGATCCTTGTCGGCATTCTGCTCTCCACGGTGGGCACGGATCTCGAGACCGGCGAGGAGCGCATGACCTTGGGCCTATCGTTTTTGGCCGACGGGATCGACTTCGCGGTGCTGGCCATGGGCATCTTTGGCGTCGCCGAGATCCTGCGCAATCTCGATCACACCGAGACCCGTGACGTGGTCAAGCAGGCCATCGGCCGCCTGCTGCCGAGCAAGGACGATTTCAAGCAAGCGGCGGCGCCGATCGCACGGGGGACCCTCATCGGCGCGATCCTCGGGATCCTGCCGGGCAATGGCGCGGTGCTCGGGCCGTTCGCCGCCTATACGGTTGAGAAGAAGCTCGCAAGGGATCCGCGCCGTTTCGGTCGTGGCGCCATCGAGGGGGTCGCAGGTCCGGAGTCGGCCAACAATGCCGGCGCGCAAACCTCGTTCATCCCGCTCCTGACGCTCGGCATCCCGCCGAATGCCGTGATGGCTCTCATGGTCGGCGCCATGACGATCCACGGCATCGTGCCGGGTCCGCAGGTGATGACCAAGAACCCGACGCTGTTCTGGGGCATGATCGCCTCCATGTGGGTCGGCAACCTGATGCTGCTCATCATCAACCTGCCGATGGTTGGCCTCTGGGTGCGTCTCCTAAAGGTGCCCTATCGGCTGCTGTTCCCAGCGATCCTGATGTTCTGCTGCATTGGCATCTACTCGATCAACTCGCTGCCGACCGACGTCCTGTTCATCGCCTTCTTCGGCCTTGTCGGCTACGCGCTGATCAAGTTGGGCTTCGAGCCCGCGCCGCTACTCCTCGGCTTCGTGCTCGGCAAGCTGATGGAGGAGAACTTCAGGCGTGCTCTCATCATCTCGCGCGGTGAGATCACGACCTTCATCGATCACCCGGTCAGCGCGGGCCTGCTCATCGTGGCAGCGATCGTGCTCCTTCTGGCGCTGCTGCCAACGATCCGAAAAGGGCGGGACGAGGTCTTTGTCGAAGCCTAAGATCAAGGTGCAGGCGTTCGGAATTTGCAACGACACCCCAACATTGGAGTTTAAGGATGCAGATCACAGGCATGCTCCATGGAGCCAAGCTCCTGCGGTTCGCCGGCTTCGCGACGGCGGAAGTGCTCGGGGCAGACGCGAGCGAAGAGGAGATCAAGGCGCTACTCGACCGCTACGGCACCGTCTTCGTCAAGCCCGTGTTCAAGGGCGGCGTCGGCAAGAAGGGCAAGGCCGGGCTCCTCGGCCGAGCGTCGGATCTCAAGACTGCGCTCATAGAGAAGGAGCGGCTGTACTTCGTCGAGCACCGGGTCGGCACGACGGTTGCCAAGGCGAACGGGGTGACGTTCGAGGGTGCGGTGCCGGCGGAGCACGAGGTCTATTTCTCGATCTCCGACTCGACCCGCTTCCGCGCCCCGACCATGACCCTGACGCACCACGGCGGCATGGACATCGAGGAGGTCGACAAGAGCCTGGTCGCCCAGATCCCGTTCGACGCCCTCACCGGCCTCAAAGCTTTCGTCGTCGCCAATGCCCTGTCGGAGCTGAAAGCCCCGAAGGAGATCATCTCGCCGCTCGTCCAGCACCTGCCCAAGCTCTGGGAGCTCTTCCACAACTTCGGCATGACGACGCTCGAGCTCAACCCGATCCGCATGCGCCCGGAGCGGAATGGTCGCCTCACGCCGGTCGCCTGCGACTTCAAATGCAGCTTCGACCGCGACGATCCCCGCTGGGAGCGCCTCAACCTCCCCCGGCATCTTTTCGCCGTCGACTACTCGGACTTCGAGCTCGAAATCAATCAGCTCCGCACCTACCAGGGTCAGAGCGACGTTTATGTGATCAATGCGCAGGGCACGATCCTGGCGCCCACCTTCGGCGGTGGCGCCAACTCTCTCGTCACCCAGATGCTCGGGGACGATGCGATCATCTCCTCGGATTTCGGCGGCAACCCGCCCTACGAGAAGATGAAGGAGGTCGCGCGCATCTGCTTCAAGCACTGGCTCAAGCAGGCGAACGTTCTCTTCATCATCGGGGGCAAGTCGAACAACACCGACATCTTCGAGACCTTCCGCGCCATGGCGGACGCCCTGCGCGAGCATTTCGGCCGGCATGGCCCCACACCGCTCTATGTGGTGGTCGGCCGCGGCGGGCCCAACCTCGTGCGCGGCATGGGCGCGCTGCGCGACACGCTCGAGGCGCTCGGCCTGCCCTACCGCCTGTTCGGCTTCGATTCCGACATGAGCGAGGTCATCAACTACGCGCGAGCCGCGGATGCCTGGATGAAGGCCGGTGGGCGCGACGAGGTCGCGGCGAAGCTGCGCATTCCGTTGTCGGCGGCTGCCTGAGCAGGGTCGCGCGCATAAACAGATTGGAGGAGAAGATGTTCAAGCACGGCGTCGGCAGCTTCAAGTACTTCGTGGGCATCAGCTCGCTCGATCGGATCGCCACCCGCGAGGACCGGGTTTGCGTGCTCAACATCCTCGGCGGCGAGTCGAGCGAGGTGACGCCGGTCGGGCATGCATACTCGGGCGGCAACGTGGTCTTCGGCACCTCGCCCGGACGCCGTGGCCAAGTCCTCGAGACGCCGCTCGGGCCGGTCCCGGTCTTCAACAACGTCCGCGAAGGTCTCGAGGCCGGGCATCGCTTCAACTGCGGCGTCGTGTATCTGCCACCGGCCGGCGCTCGCGACGGCGTCGCCGAGCTGATTCGGGTCAATCCCGACCTCGGAAAGATCTTCATCGTCACCGAGAAGCTGTCGGTGCACGACTCCCGCGAGATCCGCGCCATGGGCCAGCAGAACGGGATCGACATTTTCGGTGGCAACAGCCTCGGCGTAGCAGATTCCTGGAATGAGGTCCGCATCGGCGGAGCACTCGGCGGTGACAACCCCGGCGAGGCTCTCCGTAAGGGCTCGATCGCGATCTTCTCGAACTCCGGCAATTTCACCACCACGATCGCGACCTATCTGCGCATGGCCGGCTGGGGCACCACGACCCTGATCTCGAGCGGCAAGGACGTCTACATCCACTATGCGGCCCCGGAATTCGCCTTCGCGCTCGCCAACGACGCTCGCACCAAAGCGGCCGTCCTCTACGTGGAGCCGGGCGGTTATTACGAGCTCGACGCCACCTTCACGAAGCCGGTCGTCGCCTGCGTCGTCGGCCGCTGGAAGTCCAAGCTCACGCGGGCCGTTGGACACGCCGGCGCCATGGCGGGCGGCAACGACGACGCTGAGGCCAAGGAACAGTGGTTCAAGGCGCAGTTCGGCGTCGACGACATCTTCTCGCCGGAAAACCCGGTCTTCTCACCCCGCGGTGCGGTGGTCACCAACATCGCCCACATCCCGCAAGCCTTGACGGCGGTGATGCAGGCCAACGCGGCCCGGCCGGACTTCGAGCCGGAGGGCAGCCTCGCCCTCAAGCCCTGGTTCGGCTCGAGCCAGGGAATCGCACTCCCGCCGGAGCTCGACCTGCCGGTAGTCCAGGCCGCGAGCCCGTACGACCGACAGATCGAGCTTTTGAGCCGGCAGATCGGGGCGGTCTTCCCCCGCCAGTCGATGAAGGATGCCTCCGGCGCCTCACAGATGGACCCGAAGACGCAGATCACGTCGCTCCACGGCACCTCGATGCTAGACGCGGCGCAGTTCCCGGTGGAGTCCAACATCTGCCTCTCGCTCCTCAGAGAGCCCGGCGGTCCGAATGAGCGGGCCCTCGTCAACGCGATTGTGGGATCGCAGATCAACCTGTTCGGTACGCCGGCCCTGGCCGCGGCCCAAGCCGCGCGCGAAGCAGGCAACGCCCCGAACGCGGTTCTCGCGGCAGCGTGCAGCGTCCTCGGACCCAGGCATGCCGAGAAGGCCCGCAAGGCGGTCCGCCTGCTAGTCGAGGGATTTGCCGCCGCTGGCTTGAAGAGCGCTCGCGACGAGGCGTTCGACGTCAGCCGGGTGGCGTTCGAGTGGGCGCTCGACGGCCTTTTCGTCTCGGACCAGCCGGACCGGAATGCCGAAGAACTGCTCGAGGGGCTTGAGGCGCGAGGGGCGGAGTCGGTGTTCGTGCGCTATCTGCGCACTCTGAACGGCTATCCGACCCACGACGCCGTCCTGGCCGCGGTGGCGACCACTCTCGCCTGGGATCCGCTAATGCGCAAGCGGATCTCGCTGCTCACGGCGGAAACGCTCCCCTGGTGGCTGCATCTGTTCGGCGTGCTGATCGGCGCCTCGGCAGAGGCCGCGCGCCATCAGGCGATGGCCTTCTGCGGGATCCCCAACGAGGACATCGTCGGCTCGCGCACCCTGGGTGAGGTCGCCTTCGCGGCCCTCACTGGCACAGAGCCGGAGCCCGAGGGCCTGTTCGCCTTCCAGACCCTCGTGGGCCTGCTGCTCTCGAACGGGCCGGGGACGATCTCCGCCCAGGGCGCGAAGGGGGCCGTCTCGGCCGACGGCCCGGAGACGCCCGAACGCGTGCAGCTCAACAAGGCGCTTATCGGCTTCCTGACTCATTCCGGCTTTGCGCATGGCGGCAACGGCTATGAGGGCATCGCCTTCCTGATCGAGCAGTTCGAGGGCATCGATCTGGCGGATCCTGGCGACCCGAACCACGACATTGACCTCTCCGGTCTCGCCCGGAGGTTTGCCGCCGAATACGCGAGCTACAAGGCCGGCAAAAAGACGGCCGGAAGCCTGGATATTCGTAAGATCCCGGGCGTGAACCACCCTGTGTTCAAGGACAAGCCCGTCAACCAAGACCCGCGCGAGGTCTTCGTGCGGGAGCTTTTCGGCCGCCGGGGGGAGTTCAATATCTTCCACGCGTACTACCACGAGGTCGTAAAAGCGTTGTACGAGACCGGCGTGTCGCGCACCGTCTACTGCGTGAATATCGATGCGGTGATCGCGGCTCTCCTCCTCAAGATGCTGTGGCTCCCTTATCGGGACGGAACCCTAACCAGAGAGGCGCTCGAGACAAGCGCGTTCACGATCTTTCTCTATGCCCGCATGCTGGGATGTGCCGCAGAAATTGACGATCACCTCAACCGCGGCCGGAACATGGATACCCGGACGGCGGCCTCAAAGTGCCAGTTCGTGTCCTGATCAAGGCCAGCACGACCGTGAGGGGACCCGAGAATGAGCGAGCTTCTCAGCGCCGAGGCCCTTTCAGCCTTTCTCCAGGTGATCATGATCGACCTGGTGCTGGCGGGCGACAACGCCGTGGTCATCGGCCTCGCCGCCGCCGGTCTGCCGACGGAGCAGCGCAACAGGGCCATCCTGGTCGGGATCATCGCCGCAACGGTGCTGCGGGTCGTATTTGCCGGCCTCACGACGCAGCTTCTCGAGATCGTCGGGCTGCTTCTCGCGGGCGGCATTCTTCTGCTGTGGGTGTGCTGGAAGATGTGGAGGGAACTGCGAGCCGGTCATGCCGAGAAGGATCTCGAGGCCGAAGAGGCTCTCGAAGGTCGCGATCTTGATCAGGACGGCCTAATCGCCGAACATGCGCCACGCAAGACCTTTGGTCAGGCGGCATGGCAGATCGTGGTTGCGGACGTGTCGATGTCGCTCGACAACGTGCTCGCCGTTGCGGGGGCAGCCCGCGAGCACCCGGCGGTGCTGATTTTCGGGCTGGGGCTCTCCATTGCACTCATGGGGATTGCCGCAAGCTTTATCGCCCGGCTGCTCCAGCGCCATCACTGGATCGCCTACGTGGGTCTCGCGGTCATTCTCTACGTGGCTTTAGAGATGATCTACCGCGGGGCACTGGAACTCTGGCCAACATCCTGAGAGGCAACCATGGAGGTGGGAACTGTCGAAAGGCGTGAGGCGGTCATCCGAACGATCGCAATGCCGTCCGACACCAATCCGGCGGGCGATATCTTCGGCGGCTGGCTGATGGCTCAGATGGACCTTGCTGCCGGAAACGCGGCGGCCCGACGCGCTCGCGGGCGCTGCGTGACGGTTGCGGTTGATGGCATGGCCTTCCACAGCCCAGTCCATGTCGGCGATGAAGTCTCGGTCTATGCCGATCTTGTCTCGACCGGGCGGACGTCGATGAAGTTCCAGGTTGAGGCCTGGCGACGGTCTCGCGACGGGGACGCGCAGATTAAGGTCACAGAGGCGGTTTTCACCTTTGTGGCCATCGACAGCGGCTCCCGCCCCCGCCCCCTTCCACCAGGCTGACCCCCAAAGCGCGCCGCGCCTGTCGTGGCGTTCTGATGCGCATGCAGCGCGGAAGACCGTGGACGCAGGCCCGCGATGAAGGTGTGCGTGCCCCAATGTCCGAAGGGAGCACGCGCGCGTAACCGCTGGCCTTTGGGGCTGCGACCGCGCAGGCGGGCCATTTTGGTGTTCACGAAGGTCTCATCCAAAAACACCAGTCGATGCGGCTGCTGGCGCATGAGGGGCTGGCGCTGGGCCGTCCAGACGCGGCGCTCGTCACGAATGTCGGCGCGTGCGCACTCCGCCGCCATCTGCTGTTTTCTTATACGTGAAGCCGCGAACGCGGATTACGCATCGCCATTCGACGCTCGGAACGCGGATCTGATATTCCGACCATTTCTCGCCGGCCGTGTCCCTGGAACATTGCTAAACTAGTGCCGTCTCTTTCAACAATGGGCCCCGCCCTGTACGAGAGGGTTGCCACGGCGTTGCGCCGCATCTTAAGACCAAGCGAAATGGAAGGGTTGTCCGGATTGGGCCTCGAATAAGCGATCGGGGCACTGTCAGGTTCGGAGGTTTGGAACCTTCCGTCGATGCTGTGGACGTGAAGTGGAAGGGTTAGTCTGGCCGTAAGCGGAATGGCGCCTTCGACAGATGGCCAAAGCTGACGGATGCAGCCGGTCGCGAAGTCATCACGTCCGTGCAGCGCCGACGGCGCTGGTCGACGGCTGAGAAGGTCCGCTTGGTCGAGGAGACCAGGTGGAGATTTTGTAGCATGGCGAAGCTCGTCTTTGGAATGAACCAGTCCCTGGACGGCTACGTCGATCATATGGCGTTTGCGCCAAGCCCCACGCTCTTCCGCCACTTCATCGAGGAGGCTCAGGGGCAGGCGGGCAGTGTGTACGGTCGCCAAATGTATGAGGTCATGCGTTACTGGGACGACGATCAACCTGAATGGGATGCGGAGGAACACGCCTTCGCGGCGGCGTGGCGGAACCAGCCGAAATGGGTCGTCTCGCGCTCGTTGAAGTCGGTCGGCCCCAACGCCAGGCTTATTGAGGATGATCTTGAGGGCGCGATCCGCAAGCTGAAGGCCGAGCGCGACGGGGAGATCGAAGTTGCTGGCCCGGACTTGGCGCAAAGCCTCACCGAACTCGGCTTGATCGATGAGTATCGAATCTACCTGCACCCCGTCGTGCTTGGTCGCGGCAAGCCATATTTCGCCGGACCTCGACCGCCGCTCCGTCTTATGACTAGTGATCGGATTGGCGAGGATGTGATCAGGTTGACGTACGTTCCTGCATGATGGCGCGGCGCGCGCGACGGGTACCAAGCGCCCTTAGAAGACCGTCTGGGCCGAACTGCCGGATCCCAAAAGCGGACGCTTACACGGTCGCAATTCCCTCTTCAAACCCACGACATATCTAACGCGTCGGCGCAGGTGCAGCGTAAGCAGCGCAGCCAAGCGGGAACGTACGTCTGCCCGACCACGTCCTCGTCAATCAGATCATTGGCTACAAGGCGGAGCGGCGGGCGGGGAGCGGCGACGAAAGGCTTGCGGTAACCAAGGACGACCGGGTGTCCTTCTCGTAGGAGGTGGTCTTCGCCTTCTGGACGTAGGAGCAAAGAGGTGGAGGTAGAACGAGAGGGTCATCCGCGCTCGCCTAGCGGCCGAGTACGACGTGCGTAGCGAGTTTGGTGGGTGCGGTCTCGACCCCGCGAAATCCGAGCGCAGGGAGGTCGAGGCTCTCGAACATGGCCTCGCCCTTTCCGAGCAACACAGGCGAGAAAGCGAAGTGCAGTTCGTCTATGAGGCTGGCTTGCAGATACTGTCTGACAGTCGAGACGCCGCCCCCAATCTTGATGTCCAGGTCTCCGGCGACCTCGCGTGCGCGCTCGAGCGCCGCGTGGATCCCGTCCGTCACGAAGTGGAAAGTGGTTCCGCCTTCCATCACGATTGGATTACGGG
>CAWDDI010000002.1:0-32086 GCA_963800985.1 uncultured Alphaproteobacteria bacterium
TCACTGATTTAATTGGTGGGTGTTGTTTGATCGCGAAGAGGACGTCAAGGCTAGCGTGCTCCACCGCCGACCGTGGTTGTTTCCGCAGTCGGCCTTGTGACCGCTGCAGGATGCGTCTCGGAACAGGGTTCGCCATGTGCAACGCGCGGTCTGGCAAGCAGCCGCACAACCCACCACGGTGACCTGCTCGCGTCCCGGCGGACGCCTCGGCCCGCCTTCCGGCGGATCCCGTCAGACCTCCATCACGCCGATCAGGGTCACCCCGCTATGCCGGCCAGGCCTGGAAGGGCGTGTTGCTGCGCCACATGGCATGCAGCACCACAGCCAGCTTGCGTGCGAGGGCCGCGGCAGCATGCTTGAAGCCCACGCCGCTGAACAACGCAACCCGCAACAAATCATGACCTTCGAGAGGTAGCATTGACTTGCTCCGTTGTAAGCGTCACCCCTGTGTCGGCGCCCCTTCAGCAATTGGCGCGCTCAATTAGACCGCCAGATTTTATCCATAAGCTTCCTTCATCGCCACTGTAGAAGACCTTACTTTACGGCACTTTCATTGTGCATTTATCCAAGTCAGGAACTCGGAGGGTTTTTCCGCGTTGTCCGACCCCCGCCCAGCTTGCATCGGCTACAGACTCGCCACGCAGTCGAACCGAGGTGCTTACGAGCACCGATTCTCACCGAAGTCCGTGTCGCGCGTACGACAGCGGTGCCATCGATCGTCGGCCACGATGAGAGCATGCGTGGTCGGCCGACGGGGGTCCATCCGTCATGAGCCGCGACAAGACCGGTGGCTCATCGGCGCTGTTCTTCCTACAGTGGACGGGAGAAATCCTCGCGTTCCGGCCCTCGGGTCGTCACCAAGGCAGGTGCAGGAGCAGCCCGATGCGGTCATTCGTGATTTGCGTCTCAGGACAAGCGCTCCTCCACGGCGCTCTGAATTTATCGACGCCCGGGTTCACGAGCGTCGCCAACATCCTTCACGCATCCGATATCTCTCTCGTCAACCTCGAGGCGACGGTCGCGGTGGAGGGTGCGTGGGCGACAAAGACGAGGACGCTTCACCTGACGGGAGAAGACGGGATCGGTTCACTGCGGGCCATGGGCTTCGACGTCCTGACCCACGCCAACAATCATGCGTTCGACCTCGGCCCGCCGGGCATCGCCGGAACACGCACGGCCGTAGAGCGAGCGGGATTACGCCTCGTCGGAAGCGGCGCCGACCAAGCGCAGGCAGCCCGGGCCGCGCTGCTTAGGGTGCCCGCGGGGACCGTCGCCGTCTTCTCGGTCGATCTCGGACCGCAGCCGGAGATCGTCTATGCGTCCGAGGAGCGCGCCGGCATCAACGCCCTGCGCGTGCGCCGCACGGTCGTCGTCCCGCCGTCCGAGCATGCCGTCCTGCGTGAGATCATCGAAGGGCTCGGCGACGATCGGCGCGAAGCGGCCCGGGCCGCGGTCGGGCATCGTGCCGGAGGGTCCCGAGATCCTGCAGCCTTGGAGGTGTTCGGGACGGAGGTCCTGGCGGGAGCAGGGTTCGAGAACCGCTTCGAGCCCGAACGCGAGGATCTCGCGAGGCTTCAATCGGCGCTCGAGGAGGCCGGTGCCGAAGCGGACCTAATCGTGGTAGCCCTTCACAGCCACCACTGGGACAGCGATTGGACGCAAACGCCGCGTTGGACGACCGAACTCGCGCGCCGCCTCATCGACCGCGGCGCCGACCTGGTCGTCGGAACCGGAGCGCCCGTCTTGCAGGGCATGGGCTTTCATCGCGGCAAGCCGATCCTCGCCGGTCTCGGCAACTTCATCTTTCACACCCGCCGCGGCGAGATCTACGACCGCAAGGGCGTCGACGTCTGGACCGGCGCCGTGTGCCGTTGCCTGTTCGATGGATCGAGCCGCAGCTGCCGGTCCGTGGAGGTGCTGCCCGTGGCCGTGGGCCGTCCCGCGGCAGAGCCGGACGGGCCCGCTCCGGCGCCCGTTCCGTTGCGCGGCGAGGCCGCACGCAGGGCGTTCCACAGGCTGACCGCGGGCCTTTCCGACCGGGATCGATCCCGCGTCGTCTTGATCGAACCCAGCGGGCCCTAGAACGATCTTCAGGGGCGCTGATGTGCTCCGCCGGCACGCAGGGCAGGATGACCCGCGAGGCGCGGACCGCATCGCAGATACACGGAATTGCGCGCGATCTTGCGTGTCCGCCCCCTGCCCTCCGGCTCACCCGTGTTCGGGATTCACGTCGAACTTCGGAAAGTTGGACGACGAGATGTCGAGCCGGATGCGATGTCCCTTCTTGAAGAGATTCGCCGTCGCGAAAGGCTCGATCGTGATCTGGAAGATCTCGCCCGGGGTCAGCGAGTTCCGGGTGCTCCCATGCCTTGCGGTAGCGGCATCGCAAGATGCCATCGGTCAGGTTCATGGCATAGCCGGTCGGATAATCGTCCGAGGGCGGATAGACATCGATCAGCTTTGCGGTGAAATCCGTGTCGAGCGCATCCGACGAGACCCACAGCTCGACCGAGATGGGACCGACGACGGCGACGTCCTGCTCCAACGGCAGCGTCTCGAACGAGAGGACATCCCGACGGGCCGAGAGCGGCAGCCCCGGGTGGCGGCAGCCGAAGAACTGCGCAGCCTCGCGCTGGTCGAACGCCCCGCCTTCGAAGACCGGCTGGCCGCTCGTCAATGCGCCGCCGATCGTCGGCACAGGATCCGACGGATCGAAGTCGTAGCTCAGGGGAGCGGCACCCGCATCCGCCGGCGTCTCGCGCAACTGCCCGTTATTGTGAATATAGAAGGGCCGGAACTCGGTCTCGGGCAAAGGCCAGCGCGGCTGCTTCGATCCAGCGGCCGCCATGATCGAGCTTGCCCGCTTCGGTCTTGCTTCCCGTTCCGCCTCCCATCAGGAAGAGGCGAACGCGGCGGGTCGCGATCGACGCTGTTCTCAATGCCCTTGAGCCAACGCTCGAACCACCGCCGCCGGAACTCCAGCCAGGACGGCGTGACATTGCCGGCAATCGTCGCATTCTCACCGAAATAGACATCGCCGGAGAAGGTCGTGTTCCGGTTGCCGTGCAGCCACGGCCCCATGATCAGCGAGATCGGACGCTCGCCGCTCGCGCGACAGGCCCTCGTAATTGTCGAAGGTCGTGCGGACATAGGCATCGTACCAGCTCGACAGAAGAGCGACCGGCACCTCCGGGAACGTATCGTACGAACCCTCCGCATAGATGCCGACCTTCTTCCAGAAATCGCCGAAAGAGCCCTGGCGCCACTGCTCGAGAACATAGCTTTCATACTCGGGCACCCAGCGCACCGGCGAACGCCCCTCCGACCATGGCAGGGCACTGAACCAGGACTTGAGGTCTTCCGCCTCGAGGGCCTCGACGATCGAGAGGATCGTTCTGCGCCTCCGGGCTCTCCTTGGCGTGGTTGTAGGCCCAGGTGAGCTGCTTGAGTTCGAACGCGCCGCCCTGCCGGATGCCTGTGCGATAGGCGCTGGAGAAGCCTCCGGAATCGAGAACCATGCAGGCAAGGCCCGGCGGATTGAGACAGGCCAGCGCAGCCTGCGTGTGCGCCGCATAGGAAAGGCCCATGGTGCCGATCTTGCCCGTCGCACCAAGGCTGCTCGACGATCCAGGCGCAGGTGTCGTAACCGTCAGGTCCCTCGGACAGATACTTCGTGAACATCGCCTTCCGAATCGTAGCGCCCGCGGCAATCCTGATAGATCACCACGAAGCCGGCCCGCACGAAATGCATCGCGACTTCGGCCCGCGTCATGGGCTGCTTCATGCCGGGCTCGATCTCGGAGCGCGAGCGCTTCGTCTTGCCGTAGGGCGTCCGCTCCATGATGACCGGCAGCGGGGTCTCGACAGGCCGCCCGTCGACTGCCGGCCGATACACGTCGGTTGCGAGATGAACGCCGTCGCGCATGCGGACCATGACGTCCCGATGCACGACGATATCATCGGCGAGGACCTCCACCGCATGGGCGGTGGAGGCATCGGACGGCAGAGCAGCTTGAGAGGTCATTGAGCAGTTCCCGCAAGGGTCGCCATCAGGTCTTCGCCGCGATTGGCCGTGTAGGTGACGTTCGCCTTCGAGGCCCAATAAACCTTCGGCCAGAACAGCGGAATCACGGCGACGTCGTCCATCGCGATCCGTGTCGCTTCCTGCAGAAGCGAGACGCGCTTCTGCGGGTCGAACTCCGCCGTGGCCTCCTTCATCTTCTCGTCGAACTGCGCATTGGAATAGCGCGTGCGGTTGAAGGATCCCGTTCCGGCGTCCTTGTTGGGTGTCATCAGAAGGTTGCGGAGGCTGGTGGCGGATGTCGGCGTGGTCGTTCCGAGCGAGAAGATGAAGGCGCTGAACTGCTGCTTGCCCGCCGCCGACGCATAGACGTTGTAGGGCTGGGCCACCACGCCGTTCACCTTGATGCCGCCCTGCGCGAACATCTGCCCGATGGCCTGGGCGGATTCGGCATCGCCCGGCGAAGCGGTCGTTGGAGGTGTGGAGGGTCAGGCCGAACCCTTGCGGGAAGCCGGCGTCGGCGAGGAGCTTCTTCGCGCCCGGCACGGATCGGCGGCGGTGCGCCTTCAGCGAGGGATCGGCGCCGCCGATCCCGTCGGGCACGATCTGGCCTGCCGGCTCGCCGGCGCCGTCGAGGATCCGGTCGACGATGAGCTGGCGGTTGATGAGCTTGGACAGCGCTTGGCGGACGCGCACGTCCTTGAGCGGGTTCGGGTTCAAGGGCTTGCCGTCGGCGCCGACGACGAACGGGCTTTCGTCGCGGCTCGCATCGAGGGCGAGATACACGACGCGGGCCGAGGCGATCGACGAAAGCTTCAGCCGCTTAACGCCTCGACAGGGTCTTCACGTCTCCCGGAGGAACAGCATCGATGAGGTCGACGGAGCCGGACCGCAACGCCGCCACGCGCGCCGCATCATTGGCGATGAACTTGATGGTGACGTTCTCGAAGGCAGGCTTCTTGCCCCAGTAGGCATCGTTTCGCACCAGCGTGACGTGGTCGCCCGGCACCCATTCCTTGACCTTGTAGGGGCCCGTGCCGATTGCCGCGGAGCGATCGTTGAAGGCCTCGATCGTTTTGCCCTCGGCAAGCTTCTTCTGAACGATATAGACGAGGCCCACCTGCTCGATGAAGTCGGGCGTGGGGCTCTTCGTCTTGAACTCAATCGTCTGAGGATCGACGATCGTCATGCTGGCGATGGCGCCGATATTGCCCGTGAAGGGCGCCGGGCTGTTCGGGAATGTCCTTCACCCGATTGAGCGAGAAGATCACATCCTCAGCGGTGAGCGGAGAACCGTCCTGGAAGGTGACGCCGGAGCGCAGCTTGATGCGCCACGTGGTCGGATCGACGTTCTGCCAGGACTCCGCGAGAGCAGGCGTCACCTGTAGGTTCGGATCGGGCGTAATAAGCCGGTCGAAGATCTGAGCGGCGATGTTCTGGTTGTTGCCGGTCCGGGAGAAGTGAGGATCGAGGGCCGAGGGCTCGGTCGAGCTGCCGATGATGAGATCCGCCGCATAGGCCGGCGACAAGGCGAGAAGCCCGGCCAGCGATACCGTGGCGCTCAGGCTCTTCAGATGATGAAGCATTTTCATGTGGTTCTCCCTTCTGGATCAGGATGCAGCGGCGATTTCAGGCCGTCTGGTGGTCGATTGGGCGTCGTTGAGATGGCAGGCGCTGATATGGCCCGGCGCGATCTCCCGCAGCTTCGGCGCTTCCTCGCGGCACCGTTCGAAGGCGTGCGGGCAGCGGGGATGGAAATGGCAGCCGCTCGGGGGCGAGAGCGGGGACGGGATCTCGCCCTTGATGGGCGAGAAGACGCGCCGCCGGTTGGCGATGCTGGGCACCTCGTCGAGAAGCGCGACGGTATAGGGATGATTGGGCCGGGCGAAGAATTCCTCGGCCGGAGCGCTCTCGACGATGCGGCCCAGATACATGATCGCGACGCGGTCGCTGATATGCTTCACGACGCCGATGTCGTGGCTGATGAAAAGGTACGTGAGACCGAGATCGCGCTTCAGATCCATGAACAGATTGATGATCTGCGCCTGGATCGAGACGTCGAGCGCCGCGACGGACTCGTCGCAGACGATGAATTGCGGCTTGACCGCGAGAGCCCTGGCGATCCCGATCCGCTGCCGCTGGCCGCCTGAGAACTGATGCGGATAGCGCTCACGATAGGCGGGATCGAGCCCGACCCGCTCCATGAGGCCGGCCACATAGGAATCCTTCTCGCGCCGGGACACGATGCCGTGGGCGACAGGAGCCTCGCCGATGATGTCGATCACGCGCTTGCGCGGATTGAGCGACGACATCGGGTCCTGGAAGATCATCTGGGCGGAGAGCTTCGCCGCCCGGGCGTCCCGCTGACCGAGCTTGCGCCGGTCCTGGCCGTTCCAGAGGATCTCCCCCTCGCTCTGGGGCATGATGCCCGCGAGCATCCGGCCCAGGGTCGACTTCCCGCAACCGGATTCCCCCACGAGGCCGACGACCTCGCCGGGCATGATCTTGAGATCGACCGTATCGACGGCATGCACGACCTGCGGCTTGAGATCGGCCCCCAGCAGACGCACGAGCCGTTCGGCGTAGTCCAGCTCCCGAACGAAGCGCTTCGAGACTCTGAACGGCTTCGATCAGGGGCGTCATGCGGCTCTCCTCGCCTGGGGATGAAAGCAGCGCCAGGCAACGTTCCCGGCGCTTTCAAGTCGCGGCTCGGTCTCGCAAATCGATGTGGCGAAGGCGCAGCGCGTGCGGAACGCGCAACCGGAGGGCCGGCTCAGCGGAGACGGCGCCATGCCGGGTATGGCCTGAAGAGGAGCGCCGCGGGGTACATTGGCCGCGACCGACTGCAGAAGTCCGATCGTGTAGGGATGGACGGGACGGTCGAGGACGTCGTCGGTCGGCCCCGTCTCGACGATGCGGCCGGCATACATCACGGCGATCCGGTGAGCGAGGCCCGCGACCACTCCCAGATCATGACTGATCCACACAAGCGCCATGCCGAGATCCTTCGACAAGTTCTGGATCTGAGCGAGGATCTGCGACTGGATGGTGACGTCGAGGGCGGTCGTCGGCTCATCGGCGATGATCAGGTCGGGACGATGCAGAAGAGCGATGGCAATGGCCACCCGCTGACGCATGCCTCCGGAGAATTGATGGGGATAGGCGGCGAGCCGTTCGTCCGGCGACGGGATTCCGACCATGCCGAGGGTATCGCGGGCTCTTGCCCGCGCGTCGCTGGTACTCACCTTCTCGTGGGCGAGAACGGCTTCGACCATTTGCGTGCCGACGCTGAGAACCGGGTTGAGCGTCATCATCGGGATCCTGAAAGATCATCGCGATCCGCCGGCCGCGTATCTTCCTCATCTCATGGGCGGACAGCCCCACGAGATCCTGTCCCTGGAAGAGGATCCGCCCGCCGACGACCCGCCCCGGAGGATCGACCAGCCCGAGAATGGAGAAGCCGGTGATCGACTTGCCCGATCCGGACTCCCCGACAAGCCCGAGCACCTCGCCGCGGCGGACCTCGAAGCTTACTCCGTCGACGGATTTGACGACGCCCTTCTCGGTGAAGAAATGGGTTTGGAGATTCTCGACCATGAGAGTTGGATGGCGTCATGACGCTCTCCCTCATCGCTCGAGCCGCGGGTTCAGCACCTCGCGCAGGCGATCGCCGACGATGTTGATGCTGAAGACGAGGAGAACCAGCAGAAGACCCGGATAGACGCTGATCCAGTACTGGCCCGACATCAGAACCTCGTAGCCGTTGGCGATGAGGAGGCCGAGGGACGGCTCGGTGATCGGCAGTCCAATTCCGAGGAAGCTCAAGGTCGCTTCCGCCGAGATCGCGTTCGCCACCTGCAATGTTCCGATCACGATGAGCGGCGGCAGGCAGTTCGGCAGCAGGTGACCGAAGAGGATGCGTGCCTTGCTCAGGTCCAGGCAGGCTGCCGCCTCGACGTATTCCTTGCCTTTTTCCACCAGCGCCGCGCTGCGCACCGCGCGGGCAAACAGCGCCCATTGCACCAGCACCAGGGCGAACATGACCTTGCCCACGCCCTGCCCGATGGTGGCAAGCAGCATCAGCGCCACAAGGATGGTCGGGAAGCCGAGCATCAGGTCGACGAGCCGCATGATCAGCGCATCGACGCGGCCGCCGAAATAGGCTGCGACCAGGCCGAGCGCCGTCCCGACCCCGAGGGCCACGACGCCGCTGACGACACCGACCGCGAGGCTCGTGCGCAGGCCGTAGATCATGGCCGACAGCATGTCTCGCCCCTGCCCGTCCGTGCCGAGCCAATAGATGCCGCCCGACATGCTTTCCGAGCCGGGAGGGAGCTCGTGCATCCATGATGCTGATCTGCATCAGGTCGTAGGGATCCTGCGGCGCAAGCCACGGCCCGAAAACGCGCCGCGAGAAGCAGCAGCAGGAAGACGATCGCCGCAATGGTCGCCTTCGGGCTCTTGAGCAGGCCGTTGAGGGCACGGCCGAGGAGCGTGTCCGTAGCTCGGCTTTCGGAGAGCAATGGCCGTCATGACGCGCTCCCCAGCCGGATGCGCGGATCGAGCAGGGAATAAAGGATGTCGACCACGAAGTTGATCGACGATAAACAGGGTCACGACCACGAGCAGGTAAGCGACGACGACCGGCCGGTCGAGGCGCATGATCGAAGTCGATCAGAAGCTTGCCCATCCCCGGCCAGGCGAAGATCGTCTCTGTCACGATCGCGAATGCGATGAGGCTTCCGAACTCGACGCCGACGACGGTGACGATGGGGATCAGGATGTTCTTGAGAACATGCACCGATACGATCCGGCGCTCGGAGAGCCCCTTGGCCCGGGCGAACTTCACGAAGTCGAGCAGGCATCGTCTCCCGCACGCCGCTCCGGGTGAGACGGATGACGAGAGAGATGTTGAACAGGGCAAGATTGAGAGCCGGCAGGATGAGATGGGACAGGCCGGACCAGGTCACGAGACTTGTCGGGATTCCCAAGAAATATCCGACCTCGCCGCGCCCGGTCGATGGCAGCCAGCCGAGCCAGACGGAGAAGATCATGATCAGCATCATCCCCTGCCAGAAGTTCGGCAGGCTGAAGCCGAGAATCGACCCTGTCATGACGGTCTCGTCGAGAGCTGTGCCGGGCCGGAGACCAGCCCAGAGGCCCAGCGGGATTCCCACGAACGAGCGAGAGGGCAAGAGCCACGAAGGCGAGCTCGAGCGTCGCCGGCATCCGACTGAGGATGAGATCGATGGAAGGCTGATTGAAGACGAAGGAACGACCCAGGTCGCCCTGGAGGGCATTCCAGATGAAAGTGCCATATTGTTCGATGAGCGACCGGTCGAGCCCAAGTGCCCGGATCGCCTGTTCCCGTTCGGCGGGGGTCGCATCTCCGGCGATCAGGATATCGACCGGATTGCCGATCGCGTAGATCCCGGCGAAAACGATGATCGACGTAATGAAAAGAACCAACAGGCTCTGCGAAAGGCGGCGGACGATGAAGACGCTCATGGCCGACCGTCCGACCCACGGCGCCTGCCTGGACAAGCACCGTCTTTGCAGGAGCGTCGCCTGGAGAGTGTCATCACTGCCGTCATCCGCTCGTCACGTCATGCCCGCGCATCGCACCGGAAGAGGCGCGAACATATAACAGGGTGGAATTCTAAGCTCTTCGTGCGATGGATCCTAGCAGCCGCGGTGCAGCGTCGATCACGCCGGCGCGCACCGCGACAGGACATACCGGCCGGACCCTGCGGTCGCCAGCGGTCGTCCTACCGCATCCGACTGGTCGGATGCTCGCCTAGACCTACAGCATCGGCAATGGACCTGATGGGAGGAGCACCTGCGACCGACAGCCGAAAGGCCTTGTACCGCAAGTGGGTATGATGCTCCGCAAGTGGGTGAGGAGCATGCCGCAGGAGCGCGCGAGGACACGGTCGAGTGGGGCTACAGTTAAAAAAAAAAAAAAAAAAAAAAAAAAAAAAAAAAAAAAAAAAAAAAAAAAAAAAAAAAAAAAAAAAAAAAAAAAAAAAAAAAAAAAAAAAAAAAAAAAAAAAAAAAAAAAAAAAAAAAAAAAAACAGCGCATGCACCTCACGCTGAAGCAGGATACTGCCCGACCGCCAGGCCTCAATGCGATCCAGCAGCAGGAGCGCTTCGATGCTTTCCGGGCGGAAGTCCAATGGCGAGCGCCCCCACGAGGCGCTCGCCGTGAGGCCTCCCCCCGCCGAACTCTATACCCCCTCAGGACGAGACTTACGGCGGGCTTCCCGCTGTGGAATACCCCCTTCTACGACCGCGACATGCTCGTGACCGCCTGTGGGCGCATCTGCATGCACCGTAAGAAGATCAGCATCTCCACGGTGCTCGCAGGTCAACGGCTCGGCATCAAGGAGGTCGACGAGGGCATTTGGCTCGTCTCCTTCATGCATTACGATCTGGGGATACACCGACTTGAGCAGAGGACCTTGCAGCCCCTCGACAACCCGTTCGACCCGAGGTTGTTACCCATGTCTTAGGAACAACCTGTCACCCATGTCTCCGGGCTGGACATATTCAGGAACATCTGACCCAAGCTCGGTGGGGTTTGCTCCGAATGATCCTCGTGGGATGCCAGTTGAGAGTAACCGGACGTTCGCGCTCGGGGTACACCGTCGCCCAATGCCACGATCCTCGCCCCTGTCACAGCTCGATGCAATTTCCTGCACGGCCTGCGACTTGACAGCACGTCAGCGGTCGTCGCGTGCTTCCCCCGGTGCTTCCCCATCGTCGGTCGAACCCGTAACGCTACCACCGCCTACTTACAAGGTGTTGATTCTGACTTAGGAAATTGGTGGAGCTGAGGGGATTCGAACCCCTGACCTCTGCAGTGCGATTGTACCTGGAGCCTGTGGCTACCCGGTTTGCGGACACAGTGCGGACATGCAACCCCGTGGAAAAGGGCTGTACAGGTCTAAGTCACTGATTTCGCTGGTGAGCGCGCCGGGGCTCGAACCCGGGACCCTCTGATTAAAAGTCAGATGCTCTACCGGCTGAGCTACGCGCTCTCGCGAGGGTCGCCTGCAGATAGGCGCTGCAGCCGAGGCGGTCAACCAAAAAGGCCAAGCGGGTGGGGACGCTCGCGATGCCCAGCCTGCCCCGGCGCCTCGGGGCCGCCCGCGGCACGGAAGCCCTCGATTGCAGAGCCGAGCGCTTCTCCGTACCCTGCCCTCTCAACGCCGGCGCCGCCCATGACCGATCCCCGTCTCGCTTATCTCGCTGAGCTCGAGCGCAAGATCCTGTGGCTCTCGAGCTGGACCATCCACCACGCCAATCACATCAGGCCGAATCGGGACGGCCTCAAGGTCGGCGGGCACCAGGCGTCGTCGGCCTCCCTCTCGACCATCCTCACGGCGCTCTATCTCGCGGTCCTGCGACCCGAGGACCGGGTCGCCGTGAAACCTCATGCGAGCCCGATCTTTCACGCCATCCAGTACCTGCTCGGGAACCAGAGTCGCGAGAAGCTCGAAGGGTTCCGAGCCTACAAGGGCGCCCAATCCTATCCCTCCCGGACCAAGGATATCGACGACGTCGATTTCTCCACCGGCTCCGTGGGCTTGGGTGTCGCGCAGACGATCTTCGCGAGCCTGGTTCAGGATTACGTCAAGGCCCATGGCTGGGCCGCCGAGCGGCCCGACGGGCGCATGATTGCGCTCGTGGGCGACGCGGAGATGGACGAGGGCAACATCTTCGAGGCGCTTTTGGAGGGCTGGAAACAGGGTCTGCGCAACACCTGGTGGATCATCGACTACAACCGGCAGAGCCTCGATGCCGTCATCCGGGAGGGACTCTACGCCCGTTTCGAGGCCCTGTTCCGCGCTTTCGGATGGGACGTCGTGATCCTGAAGCACGGGTCCTTGATGGAGGAGGCCTTTCGCGAGCCGGGGGGCGAACGGCTCCGCGACTGGATCGATACCTGCCCCAACCAGCTCTACTCCGCCCTGACGTTCCAGGGCGGAGCGGCCTGGCGCAAGCGCCTCCTCGACGACCTCGGCGACCAAGGCCCCGTCACGCGGCTCGTCGAGGGCCGGTCCGACGACGAGCTCGCGCGCCTCATGAGCAATCTCGGCGGGCATGACCTCCCGAGCCTGCTTCAGGCCTTCGAGGCCGTGGACCACGACCGGCCGACCGTCTTCATCGCGTACACGATCAAGGGCTTCGGACTGCCTCTCGCGGGCCACAAGGACAACCATGCCGGGCTTCTGACGCCGGCCCAGATGGAGGGCTACCGCGCGTCGGCGAACGTGCGGCCCGGCCACGAATGGGACCGGTTCGAGGGGCTGCACCTGCCCTCGGGTGAACTGGAGGACTTTCTCCGACGCGTGCCGTTCAACGCGAAGGGCACCCGGCGCCACGCCGCGCCGCGCGTTCCGGTCCCGACGGACCTCCCGCCGCCGCGACAGGCCGCCTTGTCGACACAGCAGGGCTTCGGCCTGATCCTCAACGAACTGGCGCGATCGGACGCGCCCATCGCGGAGCGGATCGTCACGACCTCTCCCGACGTGACGGTCTCGACCAATCTCGGGGGGTGGGTGAACCGCCGCGGGCTCTTCGCCCGCCAGGAGATGAAGGACCTCTTCAAGTCGGAGCGCATCCCGTCGACCTTTACCTGGGACTTTTCCCCCGCGGACAGCATATCGAACTCGGCATCGCCGAGATGAACCTGTTCATCCTGCTCTCGGGTCTCGGCCTGTCGCATTCGCTTTTCGGCGAGCGGCTGCTGCCGATCGGCACGCTCTACGACCCGTTCATCGCCCGCGGCCTCGATGCCCTGAACTATGCCTGCTACCAGGATTCGCGCTTCCTCCTGGTCGCCACGCCCTCAGGAGTGACGCTCGCTCCCGAGGGCGGGGCTCACCAGTCGATCTCCTCGCCGCTGATCGGCCTCGCGCAGGACGGGCTCGCGGCCTTCGAGCCGGCATTCGTGGACGAGCTGGCGGTGATCCTTCGCTTTGCGTTCGACTACATGCAGCGCGACGGCGACGGCGAGCCGAACGAACGCTCGTGGCTGCGCGACGAGACCGGGGGCTCGGTCTATCTGCGGCTTTCGACCCGCACGCTCGACCAGCCCCAGCGCGCGATGACCGCGGAGCTGGCGTCCGACATCGTCGACGGCGGCTACTGGATGCGAAGACCCGGGCCGAACGCGGAGGTCGTCGTGGCCTACACGGGCGCGGTGGCCCCGGAGGCCGTGGCGGCGGTCGGGCTCATGGCCGAGGACCGGCGCGACGTGGGCCTCCTCGCCATCACCTCCGCGGACCGCTTGAATGCCGGCTGGACGGCGGCGCAACGGGCGCGGGAGCGCGGGCTCGTACACGCCAGGTCCCACGTCGAGGGCTTGCTCACGGGCATTCCGCCCCATTGCGGGCTCGTCACGGTGATCGACGGACACCCGGCGACGCTCGCATGGCTCGGGTCCGTGATGGGTCACCGCACCCGTTCGCTCGGCGTCGAGCATTTTGGACAGACCGGGACGATCCCGGATCTCTACCGTCATTTCGGCATCGACGCGCAGGGGATCGTGGCCGCCGCCGAGACGATCGCGCCGGGGCGGCCGATCCGGCATCTCAGGGTGCTCGGTTGACATCCATGCCGTGGGCCGCGATCACGCAGGCATGATCGAACGGTCCGATCCTTCCGCATGGCGGCGCTTCTCGCTCAGCCTCGTCGCGACGGCGGCGGCGCTGACCGGGCTGCTCTACGCGTTCGTCCTTGCGCTGGATCCTTACGGTGTCCGCGCCGCGCCCGGAAGCGCGCCGTCCCCGATCATGGATCTCAACCAGCGTTTCATGTACCCCCAGGTGGTGCGCAGCGGGCAGTACGACGCGGCGATCTTCGGCACCTCCACGGTGCGCCTCCTCGACCCGCGCAAGCTCGGTGGCGCGCTCGGCGGGCGCTTCGCGAATCTCGGACTCAACGCCGGCACGCCCTGGGAGCAGATGCAGCTCGCGGACCTCTTCCTGCGCCACGTGCCGCATCCGAAGGTCCTCATCTTCGGCCTCGACCGGACCTGGTGCGAGGAGGATGCGGACCGCAAGCGGCTGACCTTCCGGGCGTTCCCGCCCTGGCTCTACGACGACAACCGGCTCAACGACTACTCCGAACTCCTGAACCTCAGGAGCTTGGAGATCGCCGGGCGCCTCGCGCTGCATCGTCTCGCGCTGATGCCGGAGCGGATCCGCGGCGACGGTTTCGAAGTCTTCGTGCCCGACGAGGCGCTGTACGATCTCGCGCGCGCGCGGTTTCACCTCCATCGGCAGGGTGCTCCACGGTCAGCGCCGGGTGAGGCCGCGCGGCTCAGTGCGGAAGAGCGCGCGCGACTGCGCTTTCCGGCGCTCGAGTGGCTCGACGCATTTCTCGCCCGCGTCCCCGCTGCTTCCTCCGTCATCCTCACCACGATGCCGATCCATGTGGTCTCGCAGGCACCGCCCGGAACGCGGGAGTTTGCCCTCGAAGCCGAGTGCAAGGCGCGGGTCGCGGACCTCGCCCGCCGCCATGGCGCAGCCGCCGTGGACTTCCGCCGGCCTTCGCCCGTCACCACCCTCGATTCCAACTACTGGGATCCGCTGCATTATCGAGTCGGGATCGCCGACCGGATCGTGACCGCGCTGGCGGCAGCGCGGAGCGGCCGCGAGGACCCCGACGGCTTCTATCGGGTGCTCGCACCCGCTGCGCGATAGACGAGAGGCCTCGCGCATTTTCGCGTTCTGAACCAAGTCGCTCCGTGGTCTGCGCTCCACCTCTCCCCGCATGGCGGGGAGAGGGCCGCCGAAGGCGGCGAGCCTCTCGCGGAGAGCCGATGGCGAGGCGGCGGCGCCGGAAGCGGTGCCTCCTCAATCCCCCCTCACCCTCGCTGCGCTCGCCTCGCGGCGGCCCTCTCCCCGCACGGCGGGGAGAGGTGGGGGGCGCCTCGCGGACGCGCTCAGGCCGGGCCGCTGCGACATCGGCGATCTTGCGCGGTCACTCGGTCGCCACGGTCGCTGCGTTGTCCATGTGGCCAGGGAGTTCGGCCTCGCCGTCCTGCTCGCCCTTGGCCCAACCCTCCTTGACCTCGCCGACGTAGTCCTCGAGGCGTCCGTCGGTGATCGCCTTGCGCAGCCCGGCCATGAGCTCCTGATAATAGGCCAGGTTGTTCCATGTCAGCAGCATCATGCCCAGGATCTCGTTCGAACGGACGAGGTGGTGCAGATAGGCCTTCGAGAAGCTGTTCGATGCCGTGCACTTCGATTCCGGATCGAGTGGGCCGGCATCCTCCGCGTGCTTGGCGTTTCGCAGGTTGAGGCGCCCATGGCGTGTGAAGACCTGCCCGTGGCGGCCGGCGCGGGTCGGCAGCACGCAATCGAACATGTCGATGCCGCGCCGCACCGACTCGACGATGTCGTCCGGAGTGCCGACGCCCATGAGGTAGCGCGGCTTGCCCTTCGGCATGTGCGGCTCGACGGTCTCGATCATTCGCAGCATCACGTCTTGCGGCTCGCCGACGGCGAGACCCCCGATGGCGTAGCCCTTGAGATCGAGGTTCACGAGCTCACGCACGCTCTCGACCCGCAGCCGTTCCACGGCCCCGCCCTGCACGATGCCGAACATTGCCTTGCCGGGTTGCTCGCCAAAGGCGGTGCGGCAGCGCTCCGCCCAGCGCAGACTGAGGCGCATGGCCTTCTCGGCCACATCGTCGGGACACGGCAACTTCACGCACTCGTCGAGCTGCATCTGGATATCGGCGCCGAGCAGCCCCTGGATCGCGATCGACCGCTCCGGGCTCATCTTGTGGGTCGAGCCGTCGATATGCGACTGGAACGTCACGCCCTCCTCGTCGATCTTGCGCAGGGCCGCCAGGGACATGACCTGGAACCCGCCGGAGTCCGTCAGGATCGGATAGGGCCAATTCATGAACTCGTGCAGCCCGCCGAGGCGAGCGATCCGCTCCGCTCCCGGGCGGAGCATCAGGTGATAGGTGTTGCCGAGCACCACGTCCGCGCCCGATGCCTTCACCTGGTCGGGGTACATGGCCTTCACGGTGCCTGCCGTTCCGACCGGCATGAAGGCCGGCGTGCGGACGACGCCGCGCGGCATGCGGATCTCGCCGGTCCGGGCCATGCCGTCGGTCTTCGACACCGTGAACGTGAATTGATCGCTCGTCATTGTTCGTAATCCGCCTAAGTCACTCAAATAGTTTCAGGATGTTCACCAGAATCCATGCAAGATTTCTGTCGGGGTCACAACGGGGTCATTGGCGAACAATCCTGGAGAGCAGCTTGTAACAGAAAAGGGCGGCCTTTCGACCGCCCTGCCCGTGAGCTTGCATCCCAAATAGGTGAGAGACGGTGGCAGAGCATGTCTCGCTCCACGCTATGGACGCACCAATAGAGCCTCGACCTGCCAGACGGTTACCCCGTATCGCGTAGCGTTGCGGATTGTGATGGTAACGAGCACGGCGATTAGAATGAGCGCAGTCGTGAGGGCGACGAGAAAGCCCGCCCTCTCGACATTCCTCCGGCTCGCGTCTGACATCCGGGCGGTCCTTGTGTGCCCAAGTCCCCAGCTCAGCAATCACCGAGATGATGTCCGGAATCGGGCGGAGGCTGTGTGGAAACGAGTTGGGTCGGCATCGCCGGGGGCGACGTGACGCGCGCGGGACGCCCGTTGGTTTTCAGGTCTTGATCGCCACAAGGATCGGGCTCACGCCAACGAGGACGATGGTGCGTTTCAAGTTGTAGGCGAGGACCGACAAGCTCATCTCGGCCGAGACATTCTTCAGTCCCTTCGTCCTGAAGTGTGTCGCACCCATCCAGTGCTTGAGCGTGGCGAAGACATGCTCGACCGTGCGCCCGCGGACGTGCATGGCGTCGGGTGTCGCGTTAAGGCGCTGCTGCACGACCTCGAGCACCTCTTCATGCTCCCAGCGGCGAATGCGACGTTCGCGACCCGTCGTGCAGCGCGCCCTAGCCGCGCACGCCTGGCAGGCTGCGGTGTTGAAGTAGATGTGTATCGTCTTGCCTTCCTCGACTGACGGGAAGCGGCGGGTCAGCCGCTCGCCCATGGGGCACCGGTAGGTGTCGCTGCCGGGCTCGTAGACGAAGTCGTCCTTGCTCCATTGCCCTTTCGCCCGGGCCGGCGAGGTGTCGGGCTTGGGCACGAGCGCGGCGATGCCGGCCTTCTCGCAGGCAAGGATCTGGTCGCCGTCGTAGTAGCCGCGGTCGGCTAGGACAGTCAGCTCGTCGGCTGCCGTCTCGTCCTTGGCGCGGATCGCCATGCCGGCGAGCTGCGCACGGTCGGAGCCCGTGTTCGTGACCTCGTGTGCGATGATCAGGTGGTGGTTCGCGTCGACCGCCGCCTGCACGTTATAGCCAACGACGCCGCGCCGCTCGGCGGCAGTGGCCATCGCACGTGCGTCCGGATCGGTGAGCGAGATCTGCCCATCGGACGCCGTCTCGAGCCGCTCACCAACTTCCTTCAACTCGGTCATCCGCTTGCGTAGGGCCGCGAGCTTGTCCGCCAGGCGCTCCTTTGCGGGCGGCGTCGCATCTGCCTCGGCGCGGTCGCCCGCGTCGAGTGCAGCCATGTAATGCACGATGTTTGCCTCGACCTCCGCCATGCGCCGGGCGAGCTTGGCGCGCGTGTAGTTCCTCTCGTGCGTGTTGATCGCCCGGAACTTCAATCGGCGATCGTCTTGAAGTCGGGGGCAAGTTTGCCCGTGAGCCACATCAGTTCGACGTTCGCCCGCCTTGGGCTCCAACCTGCGGCTGGAGCACAGCTGATTGAGGTAACCATAGACATAGAGCTTTAACATCATGGCCGGGTGGTAGGCGGGTCGGCCCGTAGATGCCGGCTGGACGCCCGAGAACCCGATCGCGAATAGGTCGAGCCCGTCGACAAAGGCATCGATCACGCGCACCGGGTTGTCAGCCTCTACGTAGTCGTCGAGGCACTCGGGAAGAAGGGCTGTTTGGCGGCGATCCCGACCCTCAACAAAACGCCCCATCCGAACGCCTCCTGTGGCAGCGCCGAAGACCTTTTCACACAGCCTCGGGCGGTAGGCGGACCCAGTCTTCACAGTGCGCGATTTGAACGCCGAGCACCGCAGGCGAAGGGACAGGTCGGGACGGCGAACTCGTTGGGCAAGTCCGTCTGCGTTCACCGAGGCCGACTGACTGCAGCTCGACTCCTGGCAGAGTGCCAGCACGGAGCGGACGCAGTGCTCGCGCATGGCGGGTCATGGCTCGCTTGGAGACCACTCGTCGGCCCGGATCCGTCCGAGTGATGGGCGATGAGCTGAGTCCCAGTGAGGACGATACCGGCGCTCGTGTCGTGCAGGGCAAGCGCAGGGACATGGGGCTTGGTCGTGCTCGAAAGTATCGCGGGTCGAAGCTCGAGCAAGGGCACGGCGGCTACGGAAAATCCCGCGATTGTGGCGACCCGTTTGCAGCGCGCGAGCAGCTGTGCAGGATGCGCCACTCTGAAGTGACCCAAGCCGTGAACGAGACCCTCGAGCTTCTCAGGAAAGCCGGCGTGGTGATCAACGATGTCATCCTCAGCAAACTCGGTGTTAGCTGATGAGGACCGCTGATCTACGATCATCACGGGCACACTCGAAAGGTGCCACCGTCGATGAGTGCGCGTCCGGGGCGAGAGCGCTGTCTATCGAAGGCGATGGTGCGCGTGATCTCCTGCTCGGGCGCAGCTCTTGCCCCACCGACATGTTAGCTGAAATGTTGGGCGGACCTGGAACCGAACGTAGATGCCCGAGGAATGACGTGCTCACGCCCGTCAATAAGGACCTGGGTAAGGAGCTGACCTGGCAAGACGCTCGCGTCAGGAGCTTAATCTCAGGCTTGTGACTCACACATCGCGGTTTCAGACGCCCGAAGCCCTTTATTCGGCCGGATGACCAGGGTTTCATCTGAGGCCACCGGACTCGCAAAACGAAGGTGGACTTGGTGGCCCGCGGCGGTATCGAATGGGTCGATTTCCGGGCCCGAGCAGCCAGCGACCAACATTCGGGCGCGCCGCCATCGGCTGTCTTTGGCACACCGGCGTTTAGGAGCGCTTTCAGCTGCGACTGCTCATCGGGTTCAGGTCAGACTGTAAGCACCTCCAGCCTTGTGAGCCGGCAGGTTGTCCAGAACCACGACCATGAACGTCGGCGAGAATGGCGATACGCATGCCGTCAACCTAGCCGAACCAACGACAAAGTCACTTCGTCAACAGGTAGTGTCTCAGTTTGAAATCGATCCTGCTTGACCAAGCCTCTCGCCCTCGGTGCCCCTCTCCTATATGCTTAGCGCAAAGCACGGGAGGTGAAACATGCCGAACCAAATGCAGAGATGGATTGATACGGTGAAGGGCTGGATGGGTATGGCCACATCAAAGCCTTCCTCATCGGGCGGCAAGACCGGCTCTACTGGCGCTTCGAACACGAAACAAGGCAAGAAGTAAGATGCCAACCGGACCTAAAGGCCAGAAGCGCCCAACAACCGCCGAACAGAACGGAAGAGCCCTAAGCCGCTGGAATAACGAAGGTGGCGCGATTCCGCGAACTAAGCGCCCAAAGCGCGCCGCCGACGTGATCGGCAACGCCGTGCGCGGCGTGCAGATCGCTACGGGCGAGGCTGAGGAAAAGTACGAGGCCAAGCCCGAGAAGGACCAGGCTGCCGCAGAGCTGGGGCGCAAAGGCGGCGCGGCTAGGGCAAAGGCGGTGTCACCGGAGCGACGTTCGGCGATAGCCCGGAAGGCTGCGGAGAAGCGCTGGAAAGGGTCTGAATAGCGAGCTGCGCACGCAGGCCTCGTTTAGCAATCCATCGTGGAGCGGCTCGGCGTCGGCGTTCAGGATCCACCTCGATGGTCTGTTGCCCTGGACGAGTTGCGATGAGGTGAAGGACCACAAGGTCCCGATCGTGCAACACTTGCTTCGATATAGGCGCCGTTCGCCAGTTTCGCTCGCTCACCCGTCACGCAGCAAGCCTCACGAGGAGCTTCTCGATATCGACGATGGTGCTCTCATCCCCTTGCATACGGCTCATCGCGCGCAGGCGGTGTGCAACAATCTCGGCGACGTCCTCCTCGACGGTGTCCTCCCCCTAACATCCAGTACACCTGAGAGAACCGTCCGTCCCGGTGCGTGCGTCCCTCGATCTGCTTCATCTGGATGGCCGACCAGCGCAGGTCATGGATGAGGTTTGCGCGTTTGACAAAGCCATACTCGCCCTCATGCAGCGAGATGCCCTCCTCCACGGTATAGACGCAAACAGGCGCCCTGCCCTGCTGAAATGCGAGGCGCTGGCGCTCCTTCTCTGGCCCGCTCATCTCCCCATGGATCTCAGCGAACGCGTACCCGTCCTTCATAAAAGCTTCTCGTAGGATCACCAGTGTCTCCTTGAATGCCACCGAAACGGCCACTTGCAGCCCCTGCTCCAGGAGTTCCTCGGCATGATCAACCGTGGCAGCGGTTCTCAGCAACGACGCCTTCTGGCGAAATCGCAAGCGGGCCGCTAAGCCGCTCTGGCCAGTCCCCTTGCGGCGGGCCTCCAGTCCAAGCTCGTTGCGGAACTCGTCCCAGATCTTGCCGTAGAGCAGTCGGTCCTCCAAGCCGAGCGCCACGGGCAAGAGGATGCGGTTGATCTCAGGCCAACCGACAATGTCCGTCGGCGAACGTCGGATGCCGGCGGGTACCCGGCCAGCAAACAGGATGGACCGGATCTTCTTCAGATCTTCCTCAGCTTCAGCCCGTTGCTGCGGATCGCGGGTGTCACCCCGCCAGAGCCACTTGCCGTAGGCGCCGCGCATGACCCCAATGCCTTGAGCCTCACACCAGCGCTCATAGTCCTTGAGGTCGCTCGCTCTGGCACCCGTGCTTTCGGCCAGGAGCGGTGCGAGGTAGGCAAGCTCCAGCGGATTCTGCCCTGCCGTGGCGGACAGCCAAATTACGAACTCGGCTTCAGCACTGAGCCGCAGCGCCATCTTGGATCGGGCAGAGCTGACATTGCGCAGCTTATGGCTTTCATCCCACACGATCAGATCAAAGCTGTAGGCTTCGCCATAGCGCGCAATCCCCTTGGCGGTGCGAACCTTTCTGGTCTTGCGCTTGCGCCGTGCGGCCGATCGGGCCGCGATCGCGGCTGGAACGTCGAAGAGCTTCTTCAATCGGTCGTAGTTGATCACCACAACCCGTTTGCCCTGATCGCCCATCCACTGGATTGTGCGCCGCCAGTGCGCCACCACGGCCAGCGGGCACACGATCAGGACTGTATCGGCCTCATTCATCGCCAGGATGCCGGCCCAGGTCTCGATCGTCTTACCCAGGCCAACGTCGTCGGCGTTGAGGAAGCCGGTGCGCCCGGCCTGGCGGGCGGCATGGAGTGCCCGAACGGCCGCTGTCTGATGTTCTCTTAGCCCCACCTCACGCTGCGGTGGAGATGGGACAGGTTGCACAGCGTTAAGCTCATCTTCCTTCAGGCGCTCCCAGGAGTAAGGCTCGGAGCGGAAGGGCTGGAGATCGTCAGGGAGGCTGTCGCCGGTGAACAGGAAGGCCTTTGCACCAGCGCTCCAGCTCGCGCCGGCTCGTTGGGCCAGGGCTCGCATTTCGAAAGGCACGTCGAGAATGAAGGTCCGCTCATGGGCTGAGGATGCCAGCTTGGGAGCGCCCGTATGGGGAGCACGGGCGACCGGGTCTGCGGGCGCACGGGAGCGGCTGGTGGCGAGCGGCATGTACGATGGCCCTGCGAATACGAGGCAGAGCCTAGCCAGCCTCTATGGAGGAGTGGTTACCAGACCCTGTACGTGCTCTGGATCTTTGGGCGTACGGACGCCGTGGATCTGGCGCAGATCGCGATGATGGCCGTCGTGCTCGCGTTCCCAGCCGCCCTGGGGGCTGCGATCGCCAGGCTGGTGATTTGAGGCGGCTATGGATCGAAACAAAGCGATCCCGACGAGCGTCGCGCAAAGACCGAAGCACGGACGCCATGGCTTGAATGGGTTGCGTCCGGCGTCGGCCTTTTGCTTGCACTGATCGTGTTTGGGCTGATTGGATGGCAGGCCATGAACGACGCGTCAGAGCCGCCGGCGATCGCCGTGGAGGTGGGAAACGTGACGTCGGTTCCGGGCGGATTCAGGGTCGAGTTCCGGGCCCGCAATACGGGCGGATCGGCCGGCGCACAGGTCGAGATCGAGGGCATCCTCTCGGGCGGCGGAGCGGACGAGATCAGCCGTGTCGTGTTCGACTACGTGCCGGGGCATTCGGTGCGCCAGGGCGGGCTGTTCTTCACCCGCGATCCGCGCACCGGTCATCTTTCGTTGCGGGCCCGCGGCTACTCCGCCCCGTGACGGCGCGGGCGCTGCGAAAGATCGCCCGCGACCGCGGCGATCCATTCGCAGCCCGCGAGCAGCTGACCTCCCGACGAAATCGTCAGGCTGCCATGGTGCGCTTCGTGATGTGCGCCCGATAGGCCGCCGCTGACTTCATCGTGATCGTACCAGCTTCGGTCAGCTTCACGATCTCGGATTTAGCCCGCCGCGCCGCTTGCGGGTTGTAGGCGGGCTTCAAGGAAACGCGAACCCGGCTCGCGATGTGCCTGCGATGGGCACCCGCCTGTCGCGGAGTCAGCGTGTTCTCGGCAACAAGATGATCCAATTGATCATAAGCCCGCTTGGCTTCAGCGGGCGTGTAGCTCTCTTTCTTCTCAAACATGGCACGTCCTCTCGGTTGGAAAAGTGCCCGATGTAGGTCCTGTCGGACGGATACTTCCAGAGCGGGCCTGCTTGCGATCGAACCGACATCCTGCATGGCTGCGAAATGCCGAGCCTTCTGGTACTTCGAGAGATCGAACCGGGGTGTTGATCAACGTCCGGACACCGCTCGCGAGCGTCACACCCCTTGGCCAAGAACTGACGCTGCAAGAATGTTGGCCGACTGTTGGGCCGACCTACGGACCCAAAGCCCACAACAACCGAAGCGGGGACCGCGATCTTAGACTGCCCGAGTTGGATGCGGGGATGCATATGTGAGCGCTGGGATGCATTTATTGCCACGTCTGGTCAACACCTGTAAATCTGTGCTGCCCAATGAGGGAGCAGGTTGAGGTCTGGTGAGCAAAGCTCTCTTCATCCTCGGTCCGTGGGACGCCCGGGTCGCGCCCTTCAATTTGCGCGAGGGGCAGCCTGGCCAAGTCTTGCTCGATGTTGCGGCAGTTGGTTTGTGCGGCAGCGACCTGCACTACTACAAGGATGGCGGCATCGGATCCGCTGTAATTCAGTCGCCGTTCGTGCCCGGCCACGAGTTCGCGGGCTACTTGTGCGAAGACTTTGAGGATTATGATCTTCGGCGGGGAAGCCTCGTTGCGGTCGACCCCAACAAAGCGTGCGGCCGCTGTGCCTGGTGTCGTGAAGGCCACCCAAATCTCTGCCCGCATGTCGAGTTCATCGGAGCACCGCCCTACGATGGCGCGATGACCCAGCGGATCTGGGTGCCAGGCTCGCAGATCGTGCCGTTGCCGGCAGATTTCGACCCGCTCAAGGCCGTGATGCTGGAGCCGCTCGGCGTTGCGATCCACGCGGTCGATCTCGCCAAGCCCCGCCTGCTGGAGCGTGTGGCGCTCCTCGGCGCTGGCCCTATCGGGCTCCTCATTCTCCAGGTGCTCCACGCCTCCGGGGCGGGCGAGGTACTGATCGTCGATCCGCTGGACCACCGGCGCGAAGCCGCTTTCCGGCTTGGCGCGGCGCACGTCGCCGCTTCGGTAGAGGATCTCAACACGATGACCGCGGGCGAGGGCTGCCCGCTCGTCATCGAAGCTACCAATGCGACCACTGGCTTCCGTGACGCAGTGCGCGCGGCCCGCATCGGAGGGCGCGTGGTGCTGGTAGGCATCCCCGACGGGGACACATATACGATGCCGGCCGCGGAAGCGCGCCGGCGCGCGCTCAAAATCAAGTTCGCCCGGCGCATGGGCGAGGTCTACCCTCGGGCCATCGCCCTCGTCGCGTCCGGAAAGGTCGACGTCGCCTCGATGGTTACCCATCGCGTGGGTCTGGACGAGACGCCGGGGGCTTTCAAGGCGCTGGCCGAGAATACGCCCGGATACATCAAGGTGCTCATCTACCCGAACGGGCCGGACGAGGGAGGAAGGCCGTCGTGAGGACGTCGGGGGGACCGTCTCAGTGCCCTCGCCACACTGAGCGACGACGCCAGGCTGAGCCGGGACAGCACCTGAACAGGCGAATATGGCTCGTCCGTGCGAGGATCCGTCAGTAGGCTGCAGACCAGCGAGACCCAGGCCCTGAACGTCCGCCGGCCGAAGCGCGAGGTTGCGATGGACGAAAGCGAAGTCAGAAGTTCGCGGGCTCCGGCCACCGAGCTCGAAGCCACCGAGGCGCAGGTGCAGGCCCGCGTTGCCTGGTACTATTACGTCGGCGGCATGACCCAGCAGGAGATCGCCAATCGCCTCGGGCTCACCCGATTGCGGGTAAACCGGATTGTCGGCCAGGTCCGCTCGGACGGCCTTGTCCGGATCGAGGTCAAGCTGCCACTCGCGAACTGCGTGGCGCTCGAGGAGCGGCTCAGGGCCCGGTATTCGCTCGAGGACGTCACCGTGGTGCCGTCCGTCTCCGATCCCGACATCCAGCAGCAGATGATCGGCGAAGCGGCCGGCGCCATGCTGGACCTGCTGCTCCGGGACGGCATCGGGTCTAGGAGTCGGCTGGGGCCGGACGCTGCGCGCGGCCGCGCGCCGCCTCACCGCGCGGCGTCTGGACGGGAGCTGGGTGGCCGCGCTAATGGGCGGGCTCACACGCGGCTCCGGCACCAATACGTTCGAGGTCGCAACGGAGTTCGCGCGTACGCTCGGCGCGGAGTGCTTCTACGTGCCTGCGCCGATCTACTGCCCGTCCCCCGAGAGCCGCTCGACTCTCTTGACCCATTATGGCCTTGCCGACGTCATGCGGCGCGCGCGTGAAGGGCACGTCGCGCTAGTCTCGGCAGGAGATCTCTCCTCGCGGTCGCTCCTTGCCTCGACCTCGATCGTTTCGGAAAACCTTCCGGAGCTCAGGGCCGCCGGCGCCGTCGGGGACTTGCTGGGTTCGTACCTCGACGAATACGGCCGCATGATCGACCATTCGCTGAACAATCGCGTCATGGCCTTGTCTCTCGAAGAGCTTAAGGATTATCCGACATCGATTTTGGCATCCGGGGGCAAGCACAAGCTGGCCGTGGTTCGCGCGGTCCTTAATGCCCGCTACGTGCGCCGGCTCGTGACCGACGAAGCGGTCGCAGAGGCGCTGGCCTGACGGTGCCGGTCGGTCGCGGGCGCGTATGAGCCATCTCCTTGCCATCGATGTTGGCACCGCCTCGGCTCGAGCCGGCCTTTTCGATAGCCGGGTGAGCTTCTCGCCGTCCGCGAGCGCGTCCTTCGAGCTGCGGTCCCCGTTCGATCATCACGCCGTCCATCGGACGGACGACATCCGGCGCGGTCGGCGAGGCCGCCCGCGCGACCGTCGCCCGGGCGCCGCGGGCGGCGGGGAGCCTCCGCGGGATCGCCTTCGACGCAACCTCGTCCCTGGTCCTGCAAGCCGACGGCGAAGCGCCCCTGGACGGCTCCGCCGATGTGCTTTGCTGGATGGATCACCGCGCAGAGGCCGAAGCGGCGGAGATCGGCCGCTCGGGCGATCGCTATCTCGACTATGTCGGGGGCTCCGTTTCGCCGGAGATGCACCTTCCCAAGCTGCTCTGGCTCAAGCGGCACCGCCCGTCGGCCTGGGCGCGAGTGACGGCGGTCCGCGACCTGTGCGACGAACTCGCGCTGCGGGCGACGGAGTCGAACGGCATTCGGTCTGCGGGTTGTCCTGCAAGCTGCCCTACTTGCCCGGCGATCCCGAACCTTGGCGACGCGAACTCCTCGCCCGCCTCGGCATAGCCGACCTGCTCGATCGGGGCCGCCTGGCCGAGCCGCCCGGCCGGGTCGGCACCGTGCACGGGCGCGTCTCTCCCGTGGGGGCCGCGGCACTCGGCGTGCCCCAAGGCGTCGCGGTCGCCGTCGGTCTGATCGATGCGGAGGCTGGCGCGCTCGGGGTCCTCGGGCGCGGCTTTCTCATGCGCATGAACCGCACTCTGGCGCTCATCGGCGGCACCTCAACTTGTTACATGAGTTGGGCGATGGACGAGCGGCGCGTGCCCGGGGTGTGGGGTCCGTTCAAGGATGCGGTCTTCCCGGGCTATTGGATGCACGAGGCGGGTCAGAGCCTCTCCGGCGCCGCGCTTGACGGCATCCTCACCACCCACCCCGGCTCTCCGGGAAAGCCGTGCGCCCAGGCTCATGCCGAGACCTCGCGCGCCGTCCTCGCGCTGCTCGAGAGCGAGGGTCCGAGCTTCGCTGCCCGGCGCCACGTCGTACCGGACTGGCTCGGCAACCGCGCCCCACTCGGGGACGCGAGCGTTCGTGCGTTGGTGACCGGACTAGGACAGGACACTTCCCACCGGCCTTCCTCCAGCACTACTACGCGACGGCGCGCGGGCTGGCGCTGCAGAGCCGGCATATCATTGAACACCTAACGCCCACGGCTATGCCGTCGACCGGGTGTCGCTCGCCGGCGGGCATCTCAAGAACCCGCTCCTGATGCGGCTCTACCGCGACGCCCTCGGCGCGGAGGCGGTGGTCTCTGACACCCCTGAGCCCGTGCTTCTCGGCGCCGCCATGGTGGCCGCCGTCGCCGGCGGAATCCACGGTGATCTCTTCCAGGCGCTGGACGGGATGGCTCCATGCCAGGATGCCATCGTCGCCGATCCGACCTGGGTTCGAACGCACGAGGCCGCCTACCACGTTTACCGCAAGCTGTTCGCCGTTCGAAACGAGATCGAAGCAGAGGCAAGGGCCCGGCTCGAACCACCGGGACATGCCTGAAGCACGGCGTGCAGAGGCGCTGGCAAGGTGGCGGTGCAGGACCTGTGAGGAACTACTCGCGCGTAGGCGGCCCATCCGCCCGGTTCGGCTGCCCCGCGCTGGTCCCGCGATACATCTGCGTCAGCGCCTGTACAAGTGTTCAAATCGCTGTCATGCTCGTCAAAGCGAGACGGGATAGTCTCGGCTTGGCGCTAGGACCTTCGGGTGCCGTGCAGCCCAAAGCCTCCATTCCGTCTGCAGAGTGAAGATGAGTTGAAGGCAAGGGAGACACTGTCAGGATCGACTGACGGGATCCCGGATAGGCTGTGGTGGGGCTGGTCCAACGACCTTCGGCAACGCCATGTGCTCGATCAGCCGCGTCGCGCGGCGAGCGACGAAACAGGGGAGACGTCTATGAGGGCCTTATTGCGAACGTGCCTCTATGCAGGCTTAGCGCTCGTTCTGTCACTTCCAGCCCGAGCCGCAACGACCGTCGAGTTCTGGCATGCCATGCCCGGCGCTTTGGGCGAACGCGTCGATGAGGTGGCCGACAGGTTCAACAAGTCGCAAAGCGAGTATGTTGTCCGTCCCGTCTTCAAGGGCACTTACGACGACGTCGTCAACAGCATGATCGCGGCGTATCGGGCGCGGCAGCATCCCGCAATCGTGCAGGTGAACGAGCGCGGTTTTCTCACGATGCTCTCGTCCGGCGCCACCATTCCGGCCGCGGAATTGCTGGCGAACGCTGGCCATAAAATCGACTGGTCGAACTTCATCGCTCCGGTCGCCACATATTTCACGAAGGACGGAGTCATGATGGCGATGCCATTTAACTCCTCCACGCCGATTTTCTGGTACAACGTCGACCACTTCAAGGCTGCCGGATTCGACAAGCCTGCCGCGACTTGGCCGGAGCTGGAGGCGCAACTTTATGCGATCAACAAGAAGGGCATATCGAAGTGCGCAATGGTGTTCCCCAGCGACTGGGAGTGGAGCTTCCTCGAGAATTACAGCGCCATCGAGGATATTCCGTTTGCGACCAAGCGGAACGGCTTCGACGGTCTTGGTGCCGAGTTCGCGTTCAACAAGACACGTCTGGTCGGCCACATGGAGCGCGTCAAGAAATTCCTCGATGACGGCATCTTGGAGCTCGCTGGCCAAGGCGTGAATCCCGGGCAGCTCTTCACCGGTGGCCGGTGCTCGACGATCATTCAGACGACCGCCGCGCATGCCGCCGTGGAGGCGGGAGCCCAGTTCAAGTGGAGCGCCACGCCCCTGCCCACCGAGAAGGACAGCCCGACGAAGAACAGCACCATTGGCGGCGCGGCCCTGTGGACCCTGAAGGGCCACAAGGACGAGGTCTACAAGGGCGTGGCTGCGTTCTACAAGTTCCTGGGAGACGTCAACACGCAGGTTTGGTGGCACCAGGCGACCGGCTACGTGCCGGTGACTCAAGCGGCGTACGCCGCGGCCAAGTCGCAGGGCTACTACAAGGAAAGTCCCACCCGCGAGATCGCAGTCGAGCAGTTATCGCGCGGCACTCCCAGCGACAATTCCCGGGGTTTCCGTCTCGGCAACAGCGCTCAAGCGAACATCGCGATCAAGGAGGAAATCCAAGCCGGGCTGCTCGGGCAGAAGCCGATGCAGAAGGCGATGGACGACGCCGTTTCGCGTGGCAACGAGGTTCTGCGCCAGTTCGAGAAGGTGAATGCGGGCAAGTACTGACGTGCTGACTTTGGACGGCGGCGCCAGCCGCCGTCCAAACCTTATGGCCGGGGTCCTGGTCGGCTGGGGTCGATCGCGCGCGGGCGAAAGGGGACTGAAGCAGTCGCCTTTCGAAAGTCCCGGGCTGGCCTACCTGTTACTGGCGCCGCAACTCACGGTGCTCCTCTTTTTCTTTTTCATTCCGGCCTTCCGGGCCCTGATCCAGGCCTTCCAATTGTCCGATCCGTTCGGCGGATCGACGCAGTGGGTCGGCCTCGAGAATCTGGCGGCCCTGATGCGCAGTGCGCCGTACTGGGCGGCCGTCCGGGCGACGGCCGTCTTTACGGTGGGCTTGAGCGTTGCGACGCTGAGCATCGCGCTGCTCCTTGCCTTTGCGGCTCATCATGTGCTGCGCGCTCAAAACGTCTACAAGACGTTTATCCTCGTGCCCTATGCCATCGCGCCCGCGATCGCCGGGATCGTATGGGCCTTTCTGTTCAACCCGGCGGTGGGACCGGTCGCGCATCTTCTCCATGCCGTCGGTCTGTCCTGGGATCCTAACCGCTTTCCCGGTCATGCCATGACTCTCGTCGTACTGGCGAGTGCCTGGAAGCAGGTATCTTATAACTTCCTGTTCCTGATGGCCGGGTTGCTGGCCGTGCCAAGATCGATTCTCGAGGCCGCGGCCGTGGACGGGGCGGGACCAGTTCGCCGCTTCTTCTCGATGCCTTGCCGATGCTGACGCCGACGCTGTTTTTCCTCGTTGTCGTGAATTTCGTCTACGGTTTTTTCGAAACCTTTGCCGTCGTGGACGCGACGACGCGCGGAGGACCGGCGGGCGCAACCACGATCCTGGTCTACAAGGTCTACCTGGATGGTTCGTCTCGCTCGATATCGGCTCGTCCGCCGCACAATCAATCATACTGATGGGGTTGGCCCTGGCGCTGACCTTCGTGCAGTTCCGGTTCATCGAACAACGCGTGAAGTATTCCGTTTGAGCCATGGTTGAGAAACGCCCGTCCTTGACATCGTAGCCCATCTGATCCTGCTCGTCGGAATCGCGCTCGTTTGCCTCCCGATCTATTTCGTCTTCGTGACCGGCTCGCTCTCTCAGCAGCAGGTGCTGAGCCTGCCCCTGTCGTGGCTTCCGGGAGACCAGCTCCTGGTGAACATCGCGACGGCCTGGCAGAAGGCCGACTTCGGACGATTGTTCTTCAACTCGGTCGTCATGTCGGCCGGGATCGTCATTGGGAAAATCGCGGTTTCGCTGCTTGCGGCCTTTGCCGTGACTTACTTCCGATTCCCATTCCGTATGACAGCCTTCTGGCTCATCTTCGTGTCGCTCATGTTGCCGATCGAGGTCCGAATTGTCCCGACCTATGAGTCAGCGGCGAACGCGGCCTTGCCGCTGAACGCCATGGTCGACTGGTTGCACATCGAAGACCTCTGGAGGGCAATCACCGGCCATCGAATTGTTCTCAATCTGGATTGGTCGCTGGTGAACACGTATTCCGGTCTAATCTTCCCGCTGGTCGCGTCGGCAACGGCGACGTTTCTGTTTCGACAGTTTTTCCTGACCGTTCCTGACGAGCTGTGCGAGGCCGCTCGCGTGGATGGCGCACGACCGATGCAGTTCTTCTGGTTGATCCTCCTGCCGCTCTCGCGGTCGAACATCCTTGCGATGGCGATCATCCTTTTCTTGGCGTCCTGGAACCAGTATCTCTGGCCGCTTCTCGTCACAACGGAGAAGAGCATGGCAACGGCGGTAATAGGCCTTCGCCATCTGATGCCGAGCGCCGAGTCGGTGCCGACCTGGCATGTTTTGATGAGCGCCACGCTCATTACGATGGCCCCACCCGTGCTGGTCGTGCTAATCGCCCAGCGCTGGTTCGTGAAAGGCCTCATCGATAGCGGCAAATAGATCAGACCGATCGCGGGGCGGGCAGCATCATGATGAAGATCATAGCCCATCGGGGCGCCAGGAATCTGTGGGCGGAGACAAGTCTTGGCGGCTTTCGGAAAACCGCGAAGCTCGCCGTCGACGCCGTGGAGCTCGACCTCCATCTCAGCCGCGACGGTGAGATCGTGGTCATCCATGATCCGCTCCTGGATCGAACGACGGATGGGCACGGGCCCGTGTCGAAATCTGAGCCTGGAAGCTCTGACGCGTCTTCGTCTCCCGCGACACCATCGATGAAACGATCCCGACACTGGACCAGGTCCTCGACGTCTTCGAACCAACGGCGCTGGAGCTGGAGTTGGAGATGAAGACGGACGCCCGCGGCCGCCCCTATCCCGGCCTGATCGAGAAGACCGCGAACTCGTGGAGGCAAGAGGGATGGTCGGCCGTGTGCGGCTGACCTGCTTCGTCCCCGACGTCCTCGAAGACATTCGAAGCCAGGCGCGTCAATTCCGCCGCCTCGCCTCGCTGGACCGGCGCTCGGCCGAGATGCTCGGCGGACCGGATCGGGCGATCCAGCGCTTCCTCGGTCTAGATTGCACCATCGCGGTGGAGCGCACGCTGCTCGAACTCGAGATTCGACCGGTGCCACAGCGCCATCGGCACCGAGCGCCTGGGCGTGTGGGTGCCGAACACGCCGGGCGAGCTGAATTACTGGCTTCGCCAGCCGGTCGGCCAGCTCACCTCCGACCGGCCCGACATTGCGCTGGGCCTGCAGGCGCCAGATCTCGGGCCGGCGCTGCGTCGTCATAGACCGACAGCTGCGCGGGCGAGCTGGGCTCAACCCGTGCGTGAGGCGGACGCCCGCAGTCTCGGACAGCGTTGCCATGAGTTCGGATGCGTTGCTGGCAAATCCGGTCGGCACCCGCTCGGGAGAGATCCTCGCCGTGGTCTGGCGGGCAATGCGTGCCGCCCAGGAACGCCAATGCCAGCATTCCAGCCCTTCGGGCTGCCTTCACGCCGTTCACGCTGTCCTCGACCACGACGCAGCGCGAGGGTGGAAAGCCCTATGGCGTCGGCGGCATAAAGGAAAAGGTCCGGCGCAGGCTTTCCGCGTTCCACCAGGGTCGAGCTGAACACGTTCGGGCGAAAATGATCGTGGAGCCCGACCACGTCGAGGGCGAGCGCGATGCGCTCGGGCGACGAACTCGACGCCACGCAGCGGGGATGGTCCGTTGCGCGAAGCGCAGCCACGATCTCGCTGATCCCCTGTACCGGCTTCAGCTCGCGGCGAAACAGGGCGTAAAGCTCTGCTCCGCAGCGCGTCTCGTGATCGTCCGGCAGCGGCCGTCCGAGATCGACCTCGAGCGCCGTGCGCATGTCGCGGGCGGACACCCCGAGAAACCGTCTCGCCACGTCGGCTCCTGAGAGGGAGAGTCCGTACTCGGTCAAGGCGCGAGCCTGGACGTCGCAGGCGAGGATCTCGCTGTCGACGAGAACGCCGTCGCAATCGAAAATCACAAGGTGGCGCGTATCCAAGCCGCTCATCCCAACACCGTCCATTC
>CAWDDI010000003.1:0-46547 GCA_963800985.1 uncultured Alphaproteobacteria bacterium
AAGGTGGGAGAATATGGGAGACAGGGTGCGAGTCAAAAGCTGAAAAACCGAATGAAATCAGTAATGTTGCAGCCCGCCCCTGGGCACCACCCCGCCTCAAATACACGGCAAAGGCTTGAAGCCCATCGCTCACATCGGATTGGGACCTCCCTCGGTGCGTAGGACGAGTGATGATCTCAAATCGTAGTGAGAACTAGCCGGATGGATACAGGGCGACTTCCAGGTTCTTAACGGGCACTACTGGGAGGTGCCGTGGCCCGCAGCGGAGCATGCCAGAGTAAGACTTGGCGTGACTGCGAAAAGCTCGCATCTGTTCCGATTGCGCCGTTAACGGGCGTCCGCGACGGGTCGCACACGAGGGAAACCGCCGAAAGAGATGCAAACACTATGAAAGCGAGCGCCACGACCAACGGCGAATCCCCATCTCGGCTGATCGACGCGAGGATCAAGGAACTGGACGACTGGAGGGGCAAGATGCTCTCCCATGTCCGCGCTCTTATCAAGGAGGCCGACCCCGAAGTGGTCGAGGAGTGGAAGTGGAGAGGCGTTCCGGTGTGGTCTCACGATGGACTGATCTGCACCGGCGAGACGTACAAGAGTGTCGTGAAGCTGACTTTCGCCAAGGGCGCCTCGCTCCAGGACCCTTCAGGGCTGTTCAACTCTAGTCTTGAAGGCAACGTCAGGCGCGCGATCGATCTCCATGAGGGCGATGAAGTCGATGCAGATGCCTTTAAGACGCTCATCCGTGCTGCTGTTGCTTTGAACAGATCTTCAGCCCGATAATCGAATCCGGCGTAGGTCGGTCTAGGTACATAAAAATCATTTAGCGTCTTGCGGACGTCGCTCGTACATGTGGCAGGTGCATGTAGTTTAAGGAGGCAGACGCGTGACTGTTAAACGCATCGTCGCGAATATCGAGTGTGCCCGGCCGATGGACGCCAAGTCGTTTTATGGCGACATTCTCGGACTCGAAGTCGTGATGGATCATGGTTGGATCGTTACCTTCGCGAGCGACGGTAAGGCAGCGGCCCAAGTGAGCTTCGCGAGCGAAGGCGGCTCCGGTACACCGGTGCCCGATCTTTCGATCGAGGTAGACAATCTAGACGAAGTGCACGCCAGAATGCTCGAGACCGGCATCGCCATCGAATATGGACCCGCGTCGGAGCCATGGCGCGTGCGCCGTTTCTTCGTTCGCGATCCATTTGGCCGATTGTTAAACATCCTGGCGCACGAGTGAGGATCCCCGAGCGCAAGCTACCGCGAAATGCGAAAATCTGATCCAGCGTCGCCATAAGCCGATACGATCAACCGAGTTCGAGTGGCGCGTGATCGAGCCGCTGATGCCAATAAGCCGAGAGGCGTGCCGCGCGTCGACGACCAGCGCGTGTTGAACGGCATCGTCTGGCCGGGGGTGACCATTGTCTAGGCGGAAAGGAGGATCGCTTACCGCCCGACGCGCTGGTGAGGGCCCAGGAGCGGGCAATGGTGCGTTGCGAGACGAGAGTCTTGGCGTACGGCCTGACGCTAGTATGATCCGGCCCTTCAGAGAAGAGGGAGGGTGTTCAATGCCGCGTACCTCTGTCATGCAACGGCGGGTGGACGGTGTTGTAGTCCTCAAACCAGCTCGGCAGAAGAGCCGCATCACGGTCTGCGGCGTCAGGGCAGGATCGTGAGCCTCGCGTAGTCGCGCTTAAGGGTTTTCACGAAGGCTTCCGAGATGCCGTTGCTCTCGGGTGAACGCACGGGGGTGAAGGCCAGCCGCAACCCGAGAGCCGTCGCGGTCTGGGCGGGTCTCCTTGGCGATGTAGGCCGATGCCGTTGTCGGGAGAAGCCACTCGACCGCGGTGCGGGGTCCTCGTCGCTCCGAACCGGCGCTCCAGGCAAGCGACCATCAGGTCGCGCACCATCTCGCCCGAGACGCCCGCGGTCGTGGCCGACCAGGCGATGATCTCCCGGTCACAGGCGTCGATGGCAAACAGCACCCGCACGATGCTCCCGTCGCGGCAGTGCAGTTCCAGGTGATCCGAGCACCAGCGCACGTTCGAGCGCAGCGCCACGACGACGCCGTCGTGGGTGCGGCCGGGACGCAGGGCTGTGTGCGGCGCTCCAGGGTGAGCCCGTTCACCTGCAGGATCCGCAGCACGCGCTTGCGCGTTGACGGTCCGGCTTGCCTTCCTGGCGCGCAGCTGCCGGTTCAGGAGGGCGGTCAGCCGGCGGTAGCCATAGGTCGGACGCTCATCGACGAGCTCGGCGGAGGAGTGGGCAGGAGCGCCTCGTCCTCGGGCTTGCGGTAGGGGCCGCGCGGCCGGGCGGGCTTGGCCCTGCGCGCTCGATCAGGTTGGAGCGGGCGACGCCCAGCGTGTCAGCGATCGGCCTTCATCGGGAAGCCGCCCTCCGCGGATCGCTCCAGGAGGCGAGCGGCAACGATCGGTTTTTTTGCCCGCGCGAGATCGAGCGCCTCTTTGAGGATCTCGACCTCCATGGTCTTGCGGCCGAGCAGGCGCTCCAGGTCGCGCACACGCTTCTCGAGCTCGCGCACCTGGCTGGTGCCGACAACATCCTCGTCGGCCTGGACGGCCTCGTGCCCGCCCTCGAGCATGCGCCGCTTCCAGGCGAAACAGCAGGCTCGGCGAGAGGCCGGTAGCGTCGGGCCACGAAGGACACGGACGAGCCGGGCTGCATCGCCTCCTCGACGAGGCGGACCTTCTCGGCGGTCGGACCAGCGCCGGCGGCGCTGGACGGACGTGATGACCTCGACGCGAGGCGAGAGGAGCAAATCGGATCAGAGGACATAGCCTTATCCATAGGCTAGAGCCTATGCCTTATCGAGCTAGCCGCCTCAACGACCCTCGGCGTCGTTGACGCACGTTCCCTGGTATCCCAAGCACCTGCTCCACGAGTTGCAGACAACGCTCGCTGCGCTGGCGGATATTGATTCTCGATCCGACATTGAGCGGGAGCAAATCGAGGCACGACTCGGGTCTGAGACTGTCAAGGCTCAACTGACCTCCGAGTTGGAGGACCGTCGCCGGGCCGAGCGCGAGCCGTATGTTCAGCGTCTCGCTGAACTACACCATCAGATGATGGCCACGATGGCGTATCAGGACATCTGTAAGAGCGCCTGATCTCGACCCGACCGACAACACGCCGGGACGCACGCCGGGTCGGTCCGATGAGACTTGGCCAAGTCACCCGCTTATCGGTGAGTTCACTTGCTCACGAGCGGCGTCTCGTTTGGTAATAGATGGAAAGAACGCCGAGCGCGCTGGTGACGCCGTGAATGACAGTCGATCGCCCTTCTGGGACTGCCGAGTCAGGTCAAGTGACGGCGTCCCGTCCTCCCGTGATCAGCGCAATAAGGTGGGTTCGCACCTCCTGCGGGATCGGACCTTGGGATCCCGCGCCCTCGGGGATGGCTTTGTCGACGGCCGCCAGAAGGTCGCCCTCTATAGCCGGCGCGTCCTGCCGTACCCAATCAAAAAGCATGGTGACCGCCATCTCGACTGCCTTCAGCCGCATGTCGAAATCGAAGCGCTCATCGTCTGTCATCTCAATCTCCATCGCGTCTGTCGCAAACTCCGAGCGGGCGGGGCCGAGCATGCCGCCAGGGCCCGAGGTATCTCGTCGGGGGAGACCACGCAACTGTGGTCCGCTTGAACAGTTGTTTTAGCGACCCCAGGAGGGAGACATGCGTTGGCTTGCCCTTACTGTCGCTTTGACCGGGCTGTGCAGTGTTGCCCAGGCTCCCGAACCGCTGGCCCGTCCTTTAGAGCGCACGCCCTCGATCATGGTCGGTGGGGAGATTGATAAACCGCCAAAACTCAAGCGGCAGAAAGCTCCTCGACCGAAGGTGAGCCGGTCAAGAACGCCACGAGTCACCCGCACTCGGCCCCTTGTTATTCCGCAACCAAGCGCGAGCTCTGAAGCCGAGACCCGCTCGATCAACCGGTCGATGAGTGAGCAACTCCAAGAACAGCAGCTCCAGCAGCGGCAGCAATCGGACATCAACCTTTTACGGCAGGAAATCCGGCGTGATGCTATTTCGCCTTTAGGATGCACCCCGGGGTCGCTCAGCTGCTAGCACCCTCCTCGTGACGACCTGATGAGGAGGGCCGTGTCGGAGACAAGATCTCGCTCCCGCAGCTATCATCGGAGTGCTCGCAACCGATGGAACATTCGCATGGACTACGAAATTCAGTTGATCGGCATCGAAACCGGCGCAGGTGAGTATTACCGGGTCACGTTCCGCGTCACCGCCGGAACGATGTCCTTCGACGTTGCTGTTCCGATCCGGCGCGGATCGTACGACGACGCGGATTTGATTCGGGTGGCTCGTCACGGCCTGTATGAGATCACCGCGCGGGTTGCTGCGCAGACGCAGGGTTGGCAGCTGGACGAGCAGGAGCGGATTCGCCTGCAGATGCCGGGAGCGACTAGCGCATAGGGTCGACATACGGCCGCGGCCGGAGCGGGTCAGAATGCCGACACCCAGCCCGTGGCGGGCAGGAAGATGATGTAAACCTCCCCCGGCTCCGGCTGCCGCTACGGCGATTGCCGAACGGAGCGGCCTCGCTCGTTGGGCGGCTGCCCTCACTCTGAGTGACGAGCAGCATCACTCCATCAGAGGAGTTGGGCCCCAGGTTCAGGCGGGATCGACCTCGCCTAGCTTACGCCCTCTCCCTGCTGCCGTTCACAGTCCCGCTTCGGCGCCTGCTGTGCGGGCTTCTGCTGCTGCGAGATCACCGTTTCGTCAGCGGCTTGTTCTGCGAACGAGGGGGCTGCAAGTACGACAAAAACCAGGGCGGAGAGAACTCGGAGCATGGTGCCTCCATCGGAAATCACCGGTGACCTTATACGAGTCCCATTGATTAGAACCGTGAGCCAGTCGCGCGAACCGATGGACATGATGCGCCAGGGTTGATCGATGAGCTTGTTCCAGGCCGCGCAGGAATGGTCGAGGATCGCCTCGTAGGAGGGGAAGATCCGGTTCGAGAGCCAGTTCTCGCGGAGGAACTGCCAGACGTTCTCCACTGGGTTCAGCTCTGGAGCCTTGGCGGGGAGCGGCATAAAGGTGATGTTGGCTGGGATCACCCTAAGCCTCTTCGAGAGATGCCAGCCCGCTTGGTCGAGCAGAGCCACGGCATGGGCGCCTGGGGGCGACGGCTGCGAAATCTCGGCGAGGTGCAAGGTCATGGCCTCGCTCGTGCAGCGGGGCAGGACCAGACCGGCGCCCTTGCCTTGATCCGGACAGATCGCTCCGAAGATGTAGGCGATGACGTGCGTTGGTCCTTGGAGCTGAGGGCCGGGTGCCCCGCCGGGCCCAGCGGCGCGTGGTCTTGTTCTTTTGCCCGACCCGCGCCTCGTCGGAAAACCAGATCTCTACCGGCTTGCGGCCTGCCCTGTCGGCGATCGCCGCCAGACGGGCGGCGAACTCTTTTTAAAAGCCGAGACCTCGGCCTCGCTTAGGCGTGATGGCGCGGACGCGCGGAAAGCTTGCGATAGCCCAGGGCCCGAGTGCACCCTGTTTGACCGGACAGGCAGCTGGGTGGGTTAAGCACTGAGGCTGCGGAACTCCCGAGGGGAGAGAAAGCGCAGGCCAGAATGCGGGTGGACGGTGTTGTAATCCTCAAACCAGCCCGGAAGAAGAGCCATGGTGGTCGCGGCGTCAGTCAGGATCGAGATCCGGGTGTAATCGCGCTTAAGCGTCTTCACGAAGGCTTCCGAGATGCCGTTGCTCTCGGGTGATCGAACCGGCGTGAAGGCCAAGCCGCAGCCCCAGAGCCGTCGCGATCTGGCGGGTCTCTCTGGCGATGTAAGCCGATCCATTATCCGAGAGCCACTCGACTGAGGTGCGGCGTCCTCGTCGATCCGAAGCGGCGCTCCACGCAAGCGATCATCAGGTCTCGCACCATCTCGCCCGAGACGCCGGAGGTCGTGGCCGACCAGGCGATGATCTCCCGGTCACAGGCGTCGATGGCAAACAGGACCCGCACGATCGAGCCGTCACGGCAGTGCAGTTCAAGGTGATCGGAACACCAACGCACATTCGAGCGCAGCGCCACGACAACACCATCGTGGGTACGTCCGACACGCTCTCCGGTGTGACGCTCCAGGGTCAGCCCGTTCACCTGCAGGATCCGCAGCACGCGCTTTCCGTTGACGGTCGGCTTGCCTTCCGTCCGGAGCTGTCGGTTCAGGAGGGCTGTCAGGCGGCGATAGCCATAGGTCGGCCGCTCATCGACCAGCTGCCGGAGGAGCGGCAGGAGCACGGCATCCTCAGGCTTGTGATAGAGGCGGCGTTTGGGCGCCCTGGATGGGCGCTCAATCAGGTTGGAGCGCGAGACGCCGAGCGTGTCTGCGATCGCCTTCATGGGGTATCGCCCTCCCGATCGCTCCACGAGGCGAGCGGCAAGATCGGTTTTTTTGCCCGCGCGAGATCGAGCGCCTCTTTCAGGATCTCGGCTTCCATGGTTTTGCGGCCGAGCAGGCGCTCGAGGTCGCGCACACGCTTCTCGAGCTCACGAACCTTGCTGGTGCCGACCACGTCCTCGTCGGCATGGACGGCCTGGTGCCCGCCTTCAAGCATCCGCCGCTTCCAGGCAAAAAGCTGGCTTGGCGCGATGCCGGCCCGCCGGGCCACCAACGAAACCGACATGCCCGGCTGCATGGTCTCCTCGACCCAGCGGACCTTCTCAGCGGTCGACCAGCGCCGCCGGCGCTGCACGGACGTGATGACTTCCACACGAGGCGGAGGAGCAAAGGGGTCAGACGACATAGTCGTATTCATAGGCATAAGCCTATGCCTTATCGAGCTATGCCACCTGTCCGGTAAAAACGGGGTTCCTCCCAGAGCCACTCGATCGGATCAATGAGACGCCAGCGCACCACGCCGTGAACGGACGGGATTGGTCCATCATCGATGCGCGCCATCAGGGCCGTTCGATGGGCATCAGTGAGCCTCGAGGGCTGGCCGGGTGGCTTGCGGTCGATCAGACCGTCCGGGCCATCGGCGTTGAACTTCACCACCCAGTCGCGCACGATCTGCAGGGTGACCCCGCCGATCCGGGCGGCTTCGGTGCGGGTGGCGCCCTCGTAGATGGCCGCCAGCGCGAGCAGGCGCCGGGCCTGCGCACCATCCTTGCTCCTCCGCGCAATCCCGCGAAGAGCGTCGGCGTCGAAGTCAGTCCTGAGCGGAATTGGCATGGCGAACCTCCAAGTTCGCCATAACAAATCAGACTCGCCCCATGCCGACCAGAGCCCAACGAATCACCCCTTTCGGGACTTGGTATTAATGATCTTATCCCGTTCCGTCACCCTCGATGGCCAACCTGAAATTTTTTGAGCCAAGCTGGAACTGCGCCCCAGAGAGCCTGTTGGATCTTTGTAGGTTTCCGGATTGGTAAGAGGTCCATCGGGTGGCCGTCGCCCCCAGGACGCTTTTTCTTGATGAGGCGAACCGGAATCTGCATGGCACAGGCGGGACTACCCGCAGGGTGCCCGAAGCCCAGGGTGCGCCCTGGGCTTTTGTTTGGTGCGGCCTCGTCCTCATGCTGGAGCAATGGTGCTCCATAAGCGGTGCTGTGCCGGCGCCCAGACGCCCCAGCCGCCGCCCGGGAGCGGCCCACCTGCACCGGTTGAACCGGCGGCACTGTGGATCCGCCGCATCCCGGTCGCACGAGATCAAAACCATCGCCCGCCGCCGAGGGCGGGTACGCTTCTCGCGGCGGGCCATCTTGCGTCAGTCGATGACTGGTCCCCGGACGGTTGGTAGCCGGCAGCTGCAGGCGAGGAGGATCCAGACGAAGAGGGCAAGCCTATCCACGACGCGAGCCCGCTCGCCGGTCTCTGCCTGCGGGAGATTATGGCGGCAGACGCGAGCAGCCATCGCGAGGATTGGGCCCCCAGCCCCGTGTTCCGGGAGAGACTCCCGGTAAGCCCCGGGCGCGGACACCCGGGGCCCGCCGGGTGGGGAACCCGACTTGAGGTGGAGGGGCTGGGGGGCTGAGGTCCACCTCCAAAGAGAATGTACCGGCCGGGGGTCGCCGCGTCGTCACAAGAGTTACGGAAGGGTTAACGCGATTGCGCAGTGAACCCAAAACCGCAGACGGTCTGTGCCTTTGCGGCTACAGCCATCGGGGGATAAGTCAGGCACACCGGGGTCGTTCAATCGGAGGGGCTGGGGCTCGTCCGCGAGGACCAAAGAGCGCCCTGGTGCCGCCGGGGCGCTCTTGCAGTCCAGGATCCGGGTTCCAGGCGCTCTCACGAGCGCGAATGAGCCATGCGTGACGCGAGGAACCCAGTGAACCATCTTGTCACGATCGCGCTGCTTGCTCTCATCGCCGTTGGCGCCCTCGCGCTGGCCAGGAGCGGCACAGAGAACACGTCGATGCCACTGGTCCCCGGAAGGGCGGCGCTGCAGCGGTAGGCATCGGCGTAACGCGGAAAAGGTCCGACGCCGTGTTTCAGGTGCAGCGGGCGCCCCGCGGCCCCGTTCGCCGAATCCTCCTCAAAGTGCACTTGCTCATTGCGGATGCGCGATTGCATTCTTGGCGCTGATCATTGCGTCGGCGCCAATGCTTTGACGCGCTGGTGACGATCGATTGAACCATGACGCGACGGTCGGCTTCGGCGCGGTGGTCCTGGTAGAAATGCTTATCGAGAAGAGGCTATTTCGTCTGGATCAGGAACAACGGTTCGAGGCGGGTTCGCGCCTTCACAGCGAGCGTATACATGCCGAACCCCAATACGCTCCAGGCGACGAAGATCCAGACAAAGAGGGCAAGCTTCTCCACCATGCGAGCACGCCCAGCAGTCTCCGCCTCGTCGCGCTTGTCGCGGGTGTCATTCGAGATAGCTCTTCTATTTCGAAGCCACGGCGACATCAAATTCCCTCCGCGAGGCTCGCGTCATTCGCATTTCGGGAGCCGAATCGATCAAACGCGTACCGTTGCCTGCAGGAGGGTGAGACCGCACAGGGTCGGCATTGCTCGACCGACCCTGTGCGGGGTCTTGCCGGGGCCGGGGTAACGAGCCACGCGACTCAACCTTCGAACCTTGACCGACCGCTGACGAGAAACAAAGCGTTAAGGCCTATAACTTCCGATAGACCAGCCCGACCCTGACGCCTGGCGTAATTGGGGCATTTGATACCTACGCTAGCCGGAGAACGAGACCGATAGAGCGTAACGTTTTGTCGTCGTGAAGCCAGGTCCGCCACAACACACGCTGCTGATCTAAGTCTCGGGCCCGTTGCGGCATGTCTTGCGTTGAAAGCCAAACGATAGTGCTTTTAAGCTGGTCGACCGAGCGGCCCCAGGCCGCGAGCTCAATTGAAGAGAATCGCGTGGTCAGCGGATCGAAACGTGTGCTTCACGTCGGATGCGGCTCTGCCACGCTCGCCAAGCTGCCGCCGGGCTTCAAGGATGGAGGTTGGAGCGAGGTCCGCCTGGACATCAATCCCGCCGTGAAACCCGATATCATCGGTACGATCACCAATATGGCGGATGTGCCCAGCGGCTCCATGGACGCCGTCTACTCCTCCCACAACATCGAGCACGTGTATGCGCATGAAGTGATCCAAGCGCTTCAGGAGTTCAGGCGCGTGCTCAAAGAGGACGGCTTCGCCGTGATCACCTGCCCGGACCTCCAAGAGGTCGCAGCACGGATGGCGGACGGCAGGCTTTTCGATCCGCTCTATGTTTCACCGGCGGGCCCCATCGCCCCCATCGACATCGTCTACGGCCACCGAGCCTCGATTGCACGAGGAGAAACCTACATGGCCCATCGGACGGGTTTCTCCTTAAGGACGCTCATGAGCTGCTGTCGCGATGCGCAGTTCGCTGCCGCGGCCGGGAAGCGACGCCAACAGAATCTCGACCTGTGGGTTATCGCGACAAAGTCCTCGCGCAGCGAGGTGGAGCTGAAGCAGATCGTCAGCGCCTACACCTTCTAAGCACGTGTCTACCAGGCGCTGGTTGAAACACGAGCTAAACGTACTCGACGGTGCAGTCGATCGGCAACCGCTGGCTCCAAAGAGCTGTTGGGTGCCCTGAAGATCGGATTGTCCGTTCCTGCCGAACTCCTCCGGGGCATCGGCGATCGTCATGCCCGTCTTCGCGATGACATGATGGTATAAGGATGGCAGTCAAGAAGAACCCGAAGCCTGACTGGCAGAGCGATTGCGAAGTGGCTGGGCGTGACGCTGGCGATAGCGCGGCGGCCGGGTCCTTCGGCACGAGCGGACCCTGCGCGAGCACGAAGCGGACGACGGCAGCCCACAGGCCGCAACGGCCCCGCACCGAACTCGACGAGCTCGCGTACGAGCTCGGTGCCGAGGGAATGACCTTTCCAGCAATGGCCGATCGGCTGAGTGTGCCCCCGGCCTGTGGAGTCCACACTAGTCAAGCTAACGGTGCAGGCGTCCAAGCTGACGGACGCAAACGACGGAACCCGCTCGGCTTGCTGCCAATTTCGACACAGGGCGGAGCGTCACGTGTGAAGAGCTGGCGAAAGCTCATCTCGCTCTCGGATAAAATCCATGTTTAGCGCCAGGCCCAGGCCGGGCAGGTCCGGAACCTGCATTAGGCCATCAACCGGAACGGGCGCCTCCTTGAACACTTGTGAGGTGATGTCCTCGAACATGAGAAGTCGCTCGAGGAAGAGCGCGTTCGGCACGGCTGCTACGAGGTGTAGATGGATATTCTCCATCGCGTGCGGCGCGAACTTGACATTCCAGGCCTGCGTAAGCGCCGCCGCCTTCAGCATCTCCGTATATCCGCCGGCCCGCGCGCCGTCGACTTGGATGATATCGGCAGCTTCATTCATCAGGAGGTCGCGCACGCCGAACTTAGTGTACTCGTGCTCGCCCGTGGCCAGCGGGATATCCGTGCCGCGCTTGAACCGTGCAAGGCCCAGAATGTCGTCCGCGAAGACCGGCTCCTCAAACAAGGTGATGTCGAACTCACGAATGCGATTGGCCAATTGCACGGCGGTTGCAGCGTCGAAGGAGTTGTTGGCGTCGACGAGCAGATTGATATCCGGGCCGACTGCCTCCCGGACCTTGCGCACGCGCTCGACATCGCGACGTGGGTTTAGCCCGCCGTTGAAGCCAACCTTGAACTTAATCGTCTTGAAGCCACGCGCGACCATGCCTTTCATCTCGGCAATGAGTTCATCATCCGAGTACGAAGTCCAGCCGCCGCTCGCGTAGACCGGCACCTTTGTACGGTTGCCGCCGAGCAATCTGTAGATTGGTAGATCGACAATCTTGCCCTTGAGGTCCCAGAGCGCGATGTCGACGGCGCTGAGAGCACAGTACATGAGACCCTTGCGGCCGATGCCGCGTAGATAATGGAAGAAGTCCTGCCAGATGGCTTCCGTCTCAAGCGGATCTCGACCGATCAACTTCGGCGCCATGTTACGGCTGATCAGCTCGCACGTCGCTTCACCGCCGACCTCGTGGTAGGTGACGCCGAAGCCCTCGAGACCTTGATCTGTTGTAACACGAACAATAACAAAACCGATCGTCTCGACCTTGCGAGTAGCATCAGCGAGGCCCCCGGTGACCGGCGCGGAGACGAGGTGGACGTCGACCTTCTTGATTTTGTGGTGCATGATCTCTGCCCGAGAATCTCGATTTCAGGTTGGGCCCCTTGGCTTTCTATCGAGCGGGTGGATCGCCCGATGCTGATGCGAGGGCCTGTTCAAGAAGCTCCATGGCGCGCGCCCCCGCTGCTGCGTCGGGAAACGCCATCTCCTCTCCGCGAGCAGCGCGCACGAATTCGCCCAGGATCGCGTGGTAGCCTTTGTGGTCTTCGTTCGCGGCCGCGGTCTGGTTGGGCTCCCAGACCAGTGTGTCCTCGCCATCGACCAGGCTTGCATCGCTCTTCGATGCCTTGAAGGGCGGCGCACGAAAATAGCGGACCTCGTGGACGTTTCTTACCTCTACGCGGCGGTGGTCGCCCATGACCTGCCACCATTCCATGGGCGTGCCGCGTGACTGATGTGTGCCCATGACAAGAGTGCCGATACCGCCATTTACGAACCGGAAATCGACGTGGAACAGGATCTTGCCTGGTTCCAACTCGTGCCGGCGCGCACTCACGGCAGCAACTTCGCCCATGAGGTGGGGAACAAGATCAAAGTAATGTACGCAGTGGTGCAAGTAGAATCCGGTATAGTCTACATCTTGGGCGAAATACGTCGGTGCCGTCATGTACTGACCGAGAAAGCTCGCCGTCGGGCCGAACTCGGGCGAGTGGATCACATTCGCGGCGATCCGATTGGCCGTGGCGTATCGCTTCATGAAGCCCAACACGACGGGGGTGCCCTTTGCAGCGGCGGCAGCCGCCAATTCCCGCGCCTGCAATGCCGTGGGGGCAGGCGGCTTCTCCATGAAGAGAGGGAGCCCTTTGGCGATGGCCGCAAGGCCTATCTCGTAGTGGAGCTGCGGGCCGACCGCCAGAGCAACCGCATCGATATCTTCACGATCCAGAAGAGCCCTCCAGTCCGTGAGTCGCGCGTCTATCGGCACGCCATAGCGACGTCCGGTCCGTGCAAGGTGCTCCGGCGAGATGTCGCAGAGCGCCTCAATCACCACCTCGTGGCGGGTTACCTGTGGCAGCAGCATTTCGTTGGCATGGGTGCCACAGCCGACCCATCCGAGGCGCAGAGGGTGGGTCACTCGGCCCTCCTCGTCGTGATCGGCGCAGCATCCGTACCGCGCTGTGCCAAGTGAAGCGCGGCCTTGAGATAGGCAATGCTGGCCGCGAGCTCCGCATCTTCGTCCTTCCACGGCGCGCGCCACTGCGCGAGCGTGACGCCCGCGGACTCGTCGTCGCGACGGAAGGGTTCGAGCACAATCGGGCCTCGATAGTCGGCATCGACGAGCGCCCGCGCGATGCTCGGCCAGTCGATATGGCCGGAGCCGACAAAGCCGCGATTGTTTTCATTGGCTTGAAAATGAACCAGCTTGGATCCGGCGCTGACGGATCGCATCGCCGAGGTCGAACTCCTCCATGTTCATATGGAACGTGTCGAGCATGATGCCGACGGCCGGGGATCCGACAGCGTCCACATACTCGCGTGCGTGATAGCAGGTATTGCACATATCGGTCTCGAAGCGGTTGAGAGGCTCGACCCCAAGAACGACGCCATGATCTGCAGCGCGCTTGCCCGCCTGCGTCAGGCCGCTCACCACAGCGTCGACGCGACGGCGGCGCTCGTTCGGCTCGACAGGGTGTGGCGCACGCCCTGCGAAGACCAGGGGTGCGCCGAAAAGGGGACCACCCACGATCGTCGCGCCGAGGCCGGCGGCGACATCGACGCACCGTTCGAGGTACTCGACGCCCGCCGTGTAGGCAGCGTCGTCCGAACTCGACAAATCACGGGACAAGTTCACACGCGCGGCGAGCACGATGGCGAGCCCCGCGTCCGCAGCGGCGGCGCGGGTTTCCCGGAGGTCGAGTTCGCCGGGTTCTGGGACCAGGAGCTCGACGACATCAGCGCCAGCTCGCTTGATCCGTTCAAAGGTCGCGAAATGCGCGCGTTCGAAAGGCCGCGCGTAGAACATCGAGATGACCCCGATCGCGTTCCGGTTTGTCATGCCTTTACCGCTCCGGCCGTGAGCCCGCCCACAAGCCGCCGTTGTATGAAGAGAAAAAGGATCGTCACGGGCAGCGCGATCAATGTTCCGCCCGCCGTGAGAATACCCCATTGGACCGTGAACTCGCCGATGAAGAGCTGCAGCGCCACCGTGACCGGTCGCACCGTCTGACCCGACAACATCATGGCGAAGAGGTATTCGTTCCAGGAGGTGATAAAGACGTAGATCGCGGTCGTTAGGACACCAGGCATCACGAGGGGAAGGACGACGAGTCGAATGGTTTCGAGCCGAGAGGCGCCATCGATCATCGCGGCCTCGTCGAGCTCCTTAGGGATGGCATTGAAATAGCTCACGAGCATCCAGATCGAGAATGGGATTGAGAAGGTCGAATGGCCGATGATGACTCCGAGAAAGGTATCGATCAGGCCGAGTGTCCGCATCAGCACGAACAGCGGAATAATCAAAAGGACGATCGGGAACATGTTGATGACGAGAAAGCTTGTCATCAACATCCGCCGACCCAGGAAACGAAAGCGCGAGAAGGCATAGGCTGCGGGCACGCTTGTCGCGAGGCCCAGCGCGACCGCGCCACACGCGATAATCAAACTGTTCAACAGGTTCGCCGCAAACGATGTCCGCTGGATGAGCGTCTGATAATGCTCACCGGTCAGACGGCTTGGCAGATATTGCACCGGGAACACGGCGAGATCCGAATTCGGTTTCACCGAGGTCAGGAGCATCCACACAAAAGGCGCCAGCGCGAACGCAAGCACGATCAGAACGGGGATCTCCACCTGCAGGAGTTGGCGCAGGCGGGAGCGGCGCGTGATCATCGTTCGAGCTCCTCGGCCTGTCGGCGCACATAAAGCCAGACGATGACAAGCAGCATGGCCGTCAGGATCAGGGCTAGAGACGCGGCATAACCAAACTCCATGCCGGTATAGGCCCGGAGGAAGGCATAGAGGGGTAACGTATGGGTGGCGTAGCCCGGCCCGCCACCGGTCATCACAAGGATGACGTCAAGGGAGTTGGCGACCCAAATGATGCGGAGCAAAACCGCCGTCGCGATAATGCCCGCGATGGACGGCAGGGTGACGTGAATGAACTGACGCCACGTCGTGGCGCCGTCAATCTCGGCCGCCTCGTACAGTTCAGCCGGAACGGTCTGGAGCCCGGCCAGGATCATGATCGTGAAGAACGGGAAGCCTTGCCAAACGAGCGCGAGCATCACGCAGGCCAGTGCTGTCGAGGGCTGGGCGAGCCAGGGTTCGGGTGCCGCGATCAGGCCAACGCGGAGCAGGAGATCATTCAGCACGCCGACATTGAAATCGTAGATCCACGTCCACATCAGCGCGATGATGACACTGGGCAACGCCCACGGAATGATAACGAGGGCCCGCGCAATATCACGCCACCAGAAGCTTTGGTTGAGCAGCAAGGCCGCACCGAGCCCGAGCAGGAGCTGGACAGAGACGATCCCGGCGACCCAGACCGCCGAGTTCGTGAGTGAGATCCAGAAGACCTCGTCTTGGAGGGCGGCGGCGAAGTTGCGCAAGCCAACAAACTGGGCGTTGTCGGGGTCGTAAAGGATATAATCCTGGAGGCTGAACCAAATCGTTTGAAGGACCGGGAACAGGATCACAAGCGCCGTGACCAGCAGGGCAGGCAGCAGGAAGCCGTAAGGCGTCGCGGTGCGAACCGTGGCATGTCTCATCGGCGGGGTCCTCGGGACGAGCAGCGGGGCGACCATCGCCCCGCCCCATCCCGGCGCTTGCTCAGCCGTGGAAGTTTTGTTCGACCGCCTTCATCAGGTCGTCCGGAGGCAACCCGCCGGTGAGCGCACGCTGCAAGTTGGTCGGGAGCACGCGACCGACGAAGTCCGGCGTCTTGACGTGATCAGGCAGCGATCTTGCGATGGGCAGGGACGCGAAGCTGGCGTCGACGAAACGCTTCGGATGCACCGACCAGTCCTTGCCACCGGAGACCGTGATGGGAAGCTGGCCGCTGAGCTTGGCCTGCTCCACATTGTTCTCGGCGGTCGACAGGAAGCTGATCCACCGGAAGGCGGCCTCCTTGTTCTTGCTCGCCGCGAAGATGGCGTTCGACTCGTCGCCAAAGTACGTCCAGGCGCCGCCATCGGGCGCGCGGGGGACCGGGACCGCCGAAGCCTTGTCGCCGAGGGCCGCAACGATTTCAGCGGCGGAGCCGATGTGGTGGATCGCCATCGCGGTGCGACCGGCCTTGAAGCTGTCAACGATCTGCCGGAAGGCATCGGTTGGCGCAGAAGGCGGCACGACCTTGTGCTGGAGCGCGAGGTCGAGAAACCAGCGATTGGCAGCCAGGGCTTTCTCGGTCAGCATGCCGCCTTTTTCAAAACTCGCGCCACCGCCGAGCACAAAGGGACCCCAGTTGTCGAAACAGCCGGCGCCCCCGCGCATGCCGTAACCGTAAACGCCGTCCTTGGTCAGCGCCTTTGCGGCCGTGAGAAATTCATCGAAGGTCTTCGGCGGCTGCAGGCCCGCCTGCTGCAGGAGATCCTGGCGGTAATAGAGATAGATGACGACGTAGTGCAACGGGATGTAGTACTGCTTGCCGTCTGGCGAGCGATTGAGCTTCCAAACGTCCTCGGAGATGTCGCCGCGGCCGGACCAGTTCGAGAGCAATGGATCCAGTGGTTCCAAGGCCTTCATCTGTCCGAAGCGCGAAAGATAGGCCAAGCGCACCATGGCGCAGTCCGGCTGACTGCCGGCCACAAGGCCTGAGAAGATGCGATTGATGTAGTCCGTGCCGCCGCCCCACGGGATCGGCTCAGCCTGGATTTTGATGCCGGGATTCTCTTTCTCAAACTTCGCGACCAGGGCAGCGGGCGTGTTTTGCGGATTGTCGTAGTGATACCACCACCGCACCGTGGTGGTTCCCTGTGCGATGGCAGGCTTGGCCATCGGTCCGGTCAGGGCGGCGGCGCCGGCCAACTTCAAAAAGCGTCTGCGTTCCATGGCGTTTCTCTCCCGTTCAGGTCTTGAGTTTGTTGGCGGCAAAGTCGCCCGCCGATTGGATCATGGCGCTGGCGGCGTCGAGCTCACGGCTCATGCGCAAGCAGCCGTGGACAACCCCAGGGACATGGTCCAAGCGAAATGCAACGCCGGCTGCTGCGAGGCGTGCGGCTAAGCGAACGGTGTCATCGGCGAGGGGATCCAATCCCGCCGCGGCAAGATAGATCGGGGGCAAACCGGCAAGGTCCGCGGTGAGGGGCGCCGCCAGGGGCGGGGGCGCGTCGAACGCCGGGCCAAGATAGTTCTGCCAATACCAGCGCATGGTCGTCGTGGTCGGAAGATAGTCTTCGCCAAATTGCGCGTGGCTCTCGGTCGCAAAATCGGGCGCGTAACAGCCGTAGAATAAGGCTGCCGCCGCCGGAAGCGGGAGGCCGGCGTCGCGACGCTGGATCATCGCAGAAAGGGCGAGCGTGGCGCCCGCGGAATCACCGCTCAGGGCCCAGCGTCTCCGATCGACGTGCGCGCCCTAGTCCCTCGCGCTCAACGAACGCTAGAGCGGCGAGGGTGTCCTCGAGCGGAGCCGGAAACGGATGTTCGGGCGCGAGGCGATAATCAAACCCGAACACGGCACATCCCGACGCCACGGCAAGATTGCGCATCGTGCCATCATGGGTGTCGATGGATCCGAACGTCCAACCGCCCCCATGCACAAACACGATCAGAGGCAGCACGGCGCCGCTGTTCGGGTGGTAGAGTCGTCCGCGCATGGCTCCCGCCGCACCCGGCACCTCGATCTCCCAGGCGGGAATAGCCGGTGCGCCCTGGCTCCACGGAAGGGTTCCGGCGTCGGCCAGCGCCCGCGCCTCTGCGATCGGCAGCACCTTGAAATCGATGACCGGCGCCGCAGCCATGTCGGCGAGAATCCGCGCCATTTGGGGATCAACATAGGCCCTCACGCGGCGGCCTCCGCGCCGTCTTCGAGAACGATCGTGTCGATATGCTGGCCGAGGGCCCCCGCGAGTCCCCGGCCATCGCGGGCCACGAGTCGTTCCAAGAGAGCGTCGTGGCGCATGGCCGTTTCGACAAGCGAGCGGCGGTGGCCCGGCGCCCACAGCTTGCAGCGATGCGAATGCAGAATGCATCGTGCCAGGATCGGCTCGAGGGCATTGAGGCCGGTGAGATGGAAAATCGCGAGGTGGAAGTCCTTATCGGCCTCGATCAGCCTGTACTCATCTCCTGCGAGAGCAGCCTGCATCATTTCGGATCGAAGTCCGGCCAACTCAGCCAGAGACCGATCATCAAGATTGCGCACCGCCTTCACGGCGCCGCGGGTTTCGAGTGCGGCGCCGGAGCGCCAGCATTTCTTGCGCCTCCTCCGCATCGAGCCGTGTCACCAACGTCCGACGGCCTTTTCTGACGACCAGTCCGTCCTCCTGAAGGCGCAAGAGCGCTTCCCGAATAACGCCCTGACTACACCCGATCGCATGGGCGAGGCCGAGTTCGGTGAGAACGGCTTCGGGCTTCAACTCATTGAGCATGATCCGCCGCTTTACGTCGCCGTAAACAACATCGGATGGTCGAGTGAGCCTTGCCGGAGGTCGTCATTATCGTTATCGATAACGTGAACACCGGTAAGCGTCAATTTGATAATCTGGATCGACAGTCGACGTCGTCTGTGCTGTGGGCTTTGTTGGTATCGGTTGAGCGGGCGTCGACTTGTCCCTCACGCGCCTCGTTATCTTATCCCGTTCCGTCACCTTTGACGGCCACTCGAGATGTTTTGAGCCAAGCTGGGACAGCGCCCCATAAGGCCTGGAGGATCTTTGTAGGTTTGGTAGGAGGTCCATCGGGTGGCCGTCGGCCCCACGACGCTCATTCTTGATGGGAGCCTGCATAGCACAGTCGAGCCTTCCCGCACAAATCCCAGGGTGTTGCCCTGGGCTTTTGTCTGGTACGGCCTTGGCCTGATGCCGGAGCAATAGTGCTCCATAAGATGGCCCCAGCCGTCGCCTTGGGAGCGTCGCACCTGCACCGGTTGAACCGGCGAGCCGTCGGTTAAGCCCGTCCTGGTCACGCCCTGTGACGACCATCGCCCGCCGAAGGCGAATGCGATGTCGTAAGTCCCCGAAGAATGGCTCATGCGGGGCATAACGCCATTGGCCAACGGGTTCGACGATTGACATGCCTCGTCTGGTTGCAGATCCTTTCCCGACCGTCAGGGAGAAAAGCCTTATGATAATCGGCATCGACCATATCGAAATCATCGTGCGGGATGTGAAGGAGTTCGTCGACTTCTACCAGAAGATGGGATTCGAGCTGCTCTCTTGGACCGAGCACCACGGCGGCTCCGCCGAGATGCGCATTCCGGGGCCGGGCGAGATCATCCTCGAGATCCACACCTTGACGGGGGAAGAGAACCCCGGCGTCAATCACATCTCGTTTCGGTGCGACGACGTCGCACAAACTCACGCCGATCTCAGCAGCAAGGGAATCGCCTTTCCCGCGGCGTTCATGAATCGCCGACGACCGGACGCAAGAATTGCCTGCTCCGTGATCCCGACGGCTGGCGCCTCCAGTTGAGCGACGCCCGCCGCTTCGATCACGTGCGCAAGACTGGTTGATCCGAGATTGCAATTGCACGCGACTTCAACGGGGCTGTCTAATGAGCCGGTTCTAAGGATCGAGAACCTTCACGTCTCGTTCTCCGTCGAGCACGGCCTGAGATCAACCCGGTCCGGGGGGTCGACCTCGTGATCCGGCGTGGCGAGACAACACGGCCTGGTCGGGGAATCGGGGTGCGGCAAGAGCGTCACGGCACAATCCATCCTGCGCCTGATCGCGGAGCCCGTGGGACGGATTTACGAAGGTCGAGTTCTCTTTGAGGGCAGCGACCTCGCACAGGCGACGGAAGAGGAGATGCGTCGGATCAGGGGAAACCGGATCTCAATGATCTTTCAGGAGCCGATGACGTCCCTTAATCCAGTCATTCAGATTGGCGAGCAGATCGCAGAGACGCTCGGCTGCATCGGAGCATGAACCGGCGGGAGGCCCTTGAGCATGCGGTCGAACTCCTCAATCGCGTCCGCGTCTCGGATGCGCGGAAGCGACTGAAGCAGTACCCGCACGAACTGAGCGGCGGCATGCGACAACGGGTGATGATCGCGATCGCGCTATCCTGCCATCCAGCGCTTGTCATCGCCGACGAACCGACAACCGCGCTCGACGTCACCATCCAGGCGCAGATCCTGGATATGCTCGAGGAACTCCAGCGTGATTTCGGCGCCTCGATCCTCCTGATCACGCATGATTTCGGCGTGGTTGCCGAAATGGCCGACCGGGTCGCCGTTATGTATGCGGGGGAGATCGTGGAAGAGGCAAGCGTGGCCGAGCTTTTCGAGCACCCACTCCATCCGTACACGGTCGGCCTGATGGCATCAATTCCGAGCCTGCACGAAGCCGTGCCGGTCGACCGGAAATTGCCTGCGATCCCCGGTGTGGTGCCGAGTCTTCTCGAATCCCGATTGGCTGCAGTTTTCAGGACCGTTGCGCCTTTCGGCATGACCGCTGCACGAAGGCGGCCCCGGCGCTGGCGGAGATCCGACCCGGACATCGGGTGAGGTGCTGGCTTCATGTCGAATGAACCGCTGCTTCTCGTGGAGGGCCTGTCGCGCCACTTCCCCATCGAAGGTGGCTTCTTTCGTCGTTCGACCGACGTGGTCAAAGCGGTCGACCGGGTCGACCTGACGATCGGCAATGGGGAGACTGTGGGATTGGTCGGAGAATCGGGCTCCGGCAAGACCACCCTGGGACGCTGTATTCTTCGCCTCGTCGAGCCGACCGCGGGGCGCGTGATGTTTTCGGGTCGCGACCTGCGCACCTGCACTCCGCCGGAGATGCGCGACGTCCGCCGCAACATGCAGATCATCTTCCAGGATCCGCATTCCTCGCTCAATCCGCGCAAGACGGTCCGGTCGATCATCGGCGAAGGCTTTCGCGTGCACGGCCTCTATTCGCCGAACGAGCGTCGCGAACGTGTTGCCGAACTTGCCGCCCTCGTGGGTTTGGCTCCCGATCATCTCGATCGGTTCCCGCACGAGTTCAGCGGCGGTCAGAAGCAAAGGATCTGCATCGCCCGGGCGATTGCGCTCGATCCCCAGTTCATCGTGGCCGACGAGCCGGTTTCCGCCCTCGACGTGTCGATCCGGGCGCAGATCCTCAATTTGCTGGTCGGCTTGCAGGACCGCCTGAGCCTGACCTATTTGTTCATTTCCCACGATCTCGCCGTCGTGCGCCACATCTGCGACCGTGTCGGCGTCATGTATATGGGCCGCATCGTCGAACTCGCACCCGTTACGGAGCTGTATTCGACCCCGCATCATCCCTACACCCAGATGCTGCTGGCGGCGGTGCCCAAAGTCCGCACCGGTCCCAAGACGAGGCGTTCAGTCGTTGCAGGCGACGTACCGTCCCCGTCAACCCGCCTTCCGGCTGCCATTTCCATCCGCGCTGCGCCTACCGGCAGCGGCGTTGCGAAGTGGAAGAGCCGCACCTCTCCGCGATCGGCACCGCCGGCCAGGTCGCCTGCCACTTTCCGCTCAAAGCCGGTACGGCCGCCGTTGAAGACGCAGTGTAGCACCCATTCGGTTCCGCGAGGCCTCGGTATGCAACTCGGCCGCTTCCTCCTCAAACGGCTTCTCTATGCCGTCCCGCTGTTCTTTTTTGCGGTCACATTGATCTTTGTGCTGATCCGCCTCGCGCCGGGCGATCCCGTCGATTACATGCTCGGCGAAATGGGCGGCGACCCGGTGTTTGTCGAGCGCATGCGCCGCGACCTCGGCCTTGATCAGCCCATCTACGTTCAGCTCGTCAAATATGTCCGGCAGGTCGCGACCGGCAACCTCGGATTTTCCTTCGCGTCGAACGCCCCTGTCCTCGCCCTAATCCTCGACCGCTTTCCCGCAACGTTCATGCTGATGATCACGCAGTACGTGTTGGCGGCCTGCCATGGGCATCGGGCTCGGCGTGCTGTCGGTGCGGCGGCCGAATTCCTACTTCGATAACACCGTTACCGTTCTGTCGCTCGCGAGTTTCGCCATTCCCGCGTTCTGGCTGGGGCAGATGTTGATCCTGGTGTTCGGCTATCCATCTGAACTGGTTCCCGATACAGGGCATGTACAACCTGCGGGCCGGATACACGGGTTTCGCTGCGGTGCTCGATGTGGCCTACCACATGGTTCTGCCGGTCATTACTCTTTCGCTCCTCAGCCTGGCGTTGATCATCCGCCTGACCCGGGGCAGCATGCTGCAGGTCATCGGCCAGGAATACATCAAGGTCGCACGGGCGAAAGGACTCAGCGAGCGCGTGGTGCTGGTCAAGCACGCACTGCCAAACGCGCTTCTGCCGGTGGTCACCGTGATCGGTATGGAGTTCCCCAACCTGCTCGCCGGCGCGGTGCTGACCGAGACCGTCTTCGCCTGGCCTGGGCTCGGCCGGCTCACTTTCGATGCGATCGCCGCACGGGATTATCCCTTGCTGATGGGTATGTTCATCTTCATCTCCGCTCTGGTGATCGTCGGAAACCTGATCACGGACATCGTCTATGCCATCCTCGATCCCCGAATCCGCTATCAATAGCCTGGCACGTGCGGGCGCCGACGCGCGGCGGACGGGCGACGCCGACCACCGGGTCAAGCGATTCCTGCACCGCCTGGTGCGCAAGCGCTCGTCTGCTGTGGGGCTTTGCTAACGGCGCTTTTCGTGGCGGTTGCTGCCTTGGCGCCATTGCTGGCGTCTTACCCCCTACTCGCGCTTGGCGATTCCTTCGTCCCGCCCGGGAGCGGGCACTTCTTCGGCACCGACGCCATCGGCAATGACGTGTACAGCAACGTCATCCGCGGTGCCCGAACCTCTCTGGTCGTCGGCTTTGTCGCGGTGCTGACCTCAACTTTCATTGGCATCGTTGTGGGAGCGACCTCCGGCTTCTTTGGCGGCCGCGTCGATCAGGTTCTCATGCGCTTGACGGAGATGTTTCAAATCCTGCCGCAGTTCTTCCTGGCGATCGTCATCGTTGCGCTGTTCGGATCGAGCATCTGGATTATCATCTTCGTCATTGGCATGCTCACCTGGCCCGCAACCGCCCGCATGACTCCGGGCCGAGTTCCTGACTCTGAAGAAGCGCGAGTTCGCCGAGGCGGCGCGCGCTCTTGGCATGACCAATTTCGATTTGATATTGCGGGAGTTGCTGCCCAATGCCCTCCCGCCCGATTATCATCAACGCGACCCTGCAGATTTCTGGCGCGATCCTGCTCGAGACGAGCCTGAGCTTCCTCGGACTCGGCGATCCTACCGTGATGAGCTGGGGCGTCATGTTGCACAACGCCCAGGAATCCTTCTCGCGGGCCTGGTGGATGGCGGCCTTTCCCGGAATGGCGATCTTTCTGACGACGCTCGGTCTCAACCTCGTGGGAGACGGTCTCAATGATGCCCTCAACCCGCGCGTGAAGATCTAGAAGGAGGAGGTGACGTGCGAGACACGCTGGCGTTGTTTTAGAACGGGCCTCCCGCTCGACGATACTCATCCATGACCAAGTCGCGGACAGCGTCGTCGAAAATTCCGGCAGGATTGGCGCGCGTTGCCATTGTGGCCGTGGTTGGGAGATACCTCTCCTTGGCAAGCTCATAGAGGCGGCGAAGCTCGTCGAGTGGCGCGGGGTCGTCGTCGGTTCTGAGGTCGAGCAGCGGATAGGGTTCCGTCGACCAGATCTTGATTGCGGCCGATTGTTTCCCGCGCTTATCACCGCCCGCGTCCTGTCCCGCCTCGAGGGCGCGGATCAGCCGATCGCCGAACGGCCTGCCTTCGGAGCGTCTGTAGGCATCGAGCGTTGCCGCAACGACCTGCGGTCCGGCCAGCATGTTGCCGGCGACGGACACGTCGTCCCCGGCAATATGGCCGGCCCACGGCACACAACGTTCACCCGTGTGTTGGCCGACGCGTCCCATCGCGTCGACGATGTGGAGCTGGCGGTTGCCTCGGCCGATGTCGGCCGCGGTCAGGAGCGCCACAACCTCCGGCGGCGGACCGGCCTTCGGCGAGAAGACGGAGGCCGTCGACGCCGTAGAGCGGATTGAACCGGGCCTGAGTCGAGAGGGCGCCGACGCGGCCGCTGCCGTAAGGGCAAATTCCCCCGACCGCGAGCGATCGCGTGGCGACCGCTACGCCGAGCGCGCCGGTGACGGGATCCTTGGCGACAATCGACCAGGTGATCGCGACTAATCCTTCACTTCTTCCAGCCGACGCGGTCGAAGGCCCCGTAGGCGGTCGGGTCCTGCGGCAGGCCGATCAAGTCTCTTGTTGAAGGCGATCGGATAGTAGCGGTCCCACAGCCACCAGTTCGGCGCGTCCTCGGTGATGAGCGCCACGATCTTGTGATAGAGAGCGGCGCGCTTCGCCTCGTCGAGCTCCTTGCCGGCTGCGGCGAAGAGCTTGTCGACCTCCTCGTTGCAGTACCCCGAGGTATTGCGGCCGAGGACTGCGGCACGATGATTGCGGCAGGAATAGCGGATTTCGGTGCCGATCGCCGGATCGGGCCCGGTGGCAAAGCTGCCCATCGTGACGTCGAAATCCCACTTCTTGAAGGCGGTGTCGATCCAGGCGCCGGTGTCCATCGGCATCATATTCACGTCGACGCCGATGCGCGCGAACTTGGCGCGGATCAGCTGCGCGACGTCGTTCACGGGCCTTCCTTCTGGTCGAAGCTGAGACGCATCGAGAAGCGCATGCCGTCCGGCTTCTTGGGATAGCCGGCCGCGTCGAGCATCTTTTCGGCCATGGCCGGATCGTACGGATAGAGCGTGAACCTTGTCGGTAGTAGAATTGCGCCTGCTCCGAGGAGATCGGTCCCGGCCGAGACCTTGCCGAAGCCAAAGCCCGCCTTGGCGAGCAACTCCTCGCGATCGATCGCGTATAGAGCGCCTGGCGCACCTCCTTCTTGTCAAACGGCGGCTTCCGCAGGTTCATGACGCGTCAGATACTCGCCGGCGATCGTCCGGCGCTGGATGGCGATCTGCGACTCTTGTTGCTGGCCTTCAGCCGCTCCACTTCGCCGAGCACCATGGCGTAGTAGGGGATGAGGTCGATGTCGCCCTTCTCGAGCGCGATGGCTCGCGCCGACGGGTTGGGGATGATCTGGAACACGAGCCGGTCGAGATAGGGCTGGCCCTTGAAGTGGTAGTCTGGGTTCTTCACCAGCGTGACATGGCTTCCCTTCTTGTACTCCACGAACTTGAACGGGCCCGTGCCGACCGGGGCGAAGTTCGCCGGATTCTGCCGCGGGTCGGTGCCGTTGTCGTAGATGTGCTGCGGAATGATGGTGGAGCTGTTGAAGTAGGCGAGGCCCTTCAGCAGCGGGGGATATGGATATTTCAGCTTGAACACCGCGGTGAGCTTGTCCGGGGCGGTGATCGATTCAACGGCCGTGAGGAGTCCGCCAGATGGGCCGTTGAAGTTTTTGTTCACGTTCCAAAGGCCCCAGGCGACATCCTCGGCGGTGAACGGCACGCCGTCGTGCCATTTAACGTTCTCGAAGAACCTGGAAAGTGTAGGTCAGACCGTCGGGCGAAATCTCCCAGGATCTGGGCGAGGGCTGGTTGTACGTTACCCGCCTGATCGAGCTGCACGATCGTATTGTAGACCTGTCCCGAAATATTGCTCGACGAGATGTCGGTCGTCATCGACGAATTGAGCATCTCGGGATCGCCCGGGCAGCGCCACGATTACGGCGCCACCCGGCTTCACCTCTTGAGCCCCAGTGGGCAATGGGCCGTTCAGGAGGGAGAGGAACAGTGCCGCCGCCGAAAGCTTAGCAGACACGGCCCGTCTGAGTAGGGACTTCACGCGTCTCGAGAACATGAGCTCCTCCTGCTATTCTGCCGACGACGCACTTTGAACGCCACTAGGAACATATCGCTTCGAATACAAATGCGCATGCTCGAGCGGTGTCAAGTTTCCATGCAGATGACCCGGCGGCAAAGCGAGCAGCAGCCGAAGACGCGATACGTTGCAGTCTAACCGCGCTCCGCACCTTCATGGAGGACTTCTCAATGGTGATCACGACGCTGCCGGTGATCTTTCCCATCGTGAAGGCGCTCGGTTACAATCCGGTCTGGTTTGGCGTGATCGTCACCATGAGCGAAATCGCCCTCATCAGCCCTACGGACGGGACGGTCTTTATACGTGCTGCAGGGTCTCCGCCCCTCGGCGGGCCCGGTCACCGACGTGTTCGGCGGCGTCATGCCCTACGTCGTCGCTTATTGCGCCGCCGTCGCCGCCCTGCTGCGAAGCGGTTTATCGTAGCGAAACCGAGAAGCGGGAGTACCGGAGCCCGCCATAGTGACCTGATCTCATGCCTTCGCCCGTGCGGTGAAGAAAGGGCCCTCGCTTCTCACGCGACTTGGTGCTCCAAGCAGAACATCACCATGAACTCACCGCGCTTGACCAATAGTGAGCATAGGACGTACGCAAGATATACGAAAGCAGCACAACTTCATGTGCGCTACGTAGCCGCGAGCACGTTTGCGAAGTGGAGGACAACCGTGGCGGGCGTTAACGAACCTCATCGCGATGGTCCGACGGTTCCGTGTTGGTGTCGATGTTGGTGGTACCTTCACGGACGTCGTGCTCGTGGAGGAAGACACAGGCGAGATCCTGGTCGCAAAGGTGGCGACGGTGCCGGCCGATCCTTCGGAAGGGTGCGTGAATGGCATCGACAAGGCCATTTGGAACTACAGCCTGCACCCTCAACAGTTTGCCTTCACGGTCCACGGCACGACCATCGCGACGAACACCATCATTGAAGGTAAGGGAGCCAGAGCGGGGCTGATCACATCGGAGGGATTTCGAGACGTTCTCGAGATCGCCTATCAAACACGGCCCAAGCTTTACGACATCTTCTACGACAAGGCCAAGCCGCTCATTCCGCGTTATCTCTGCCTCGGCGTGCCGGAGCGAATTGATGGCGACGGCACAGTGCTCGTTCCGCTCGACGAGGACGCGGTCCGGTCCGTTGCACGAAAGCTGGCCGCGGAGGGCGCCGAAGCGATCGCGGTAGCGCTACTCCACTCCTATAAGGACCCGGCCCATGAGCGGCGATGCGGTGAAATTTTAGCAGAGGAGCTTCCGAACACACCGACAGTGCTTTCCTCTGATCTTAGTCCCGAGTATCGGGAATACCCGCGAACCTCGACTGCGGTAGTCAATGCCGTGTTGCAGCCGCGAGTTGGACCTTACGTGGCTCGCCTTGAGGAACGGCTCGAGGAGCGCGGCGTGTCTTCCGGACTTCACCTGATGAGTTCCTCGGGTGGAATTATCGCTGCGAACGTTGCCAAGCGACACCCGGTGCACCTGGTTGAATCTGGGCCGGCGGCCGGCGTTATTGGCGCTGCCTTCATTGCACAACTGTCCGGTTATAAGAACTTACTCGCCCTCGACATTGGCGGCACGACCGCGAAGGCCGCGCTCGTGAACGACGGCGTACCACGAATTGCGGATCAATTCGAAGTCGGGTCGACGGCCGTTGCAACGGTCACGGCGCAGCGCGGGCAAGGCTATCCTGTTTTGACGCCGGTCATCAGTTTAGTCGAGATTGGTGCCGGCGGTGGCTCAATAGCTCACGTCGACCCCGGTGGCGTGTTGACCGTAGGGCCGCAAAGTGCCGGAGCCGATCCCGGCCCGGCCTGCTACGGGCGTGGAGGAACGGAACCGACGCTGACAGATGCCAACTTGGTGCTGGGCCGTCTCAATGCCGAGTACTTCTTAGGCGGCGAGACCAAGTTAAATCTTCGTCTTGCGCAAGAAGCCATACGCGATCGCGCCGCCAAGCCAGCGGGACTCACCGAAATCGAGGCGGCGCAGGCGATCATCGATATCGCCAATGCGAAGATGACCAGCGCGCTTTACTTCATCTCGGTGGAGCAAGGCATTGATCCGCGCAACTATGTCTTGGTTCCCTCTGGCGGGGCAGGACCGATGCAGGCGGTCGCCATCGCGAAAGCGCTCGGGGTGGGAACGGTGCTGATCCCCCCGACTCCCGGTCTGAACTCCGCTGTCGGGCTCCTCGCGACGGATCTGAAACATGAGCTCGTGCGCACCTACATGATGCAAGCGTCCGAGACCGATCCCGTGCATTTGGCATCGGTGTTCGAAGACATGGAGCGGTCGACACGCACTCTGCTGCGTGAGGAGGGTGTGGCGACCAACCGCGTTCGGATCGTCCGGGAAATCGCCGTCTGCTATGTGGGGCAGTCCTATCAGCTCAACATTGAAGTCCCCGAGACCATCGACTCGGAGACTTGGGCGATCATGACCGAGGCCTTCCACCAACGTCATGAAGCCGCGTACGGGTTCGCGAACAGGCGCGAGCCGGTGCAGTTTGTCAATCTGCGTCTTACCGCGATCGGCCAAGTTGATCGGCCCACCGTCCGCCGGCTCGAGCGGGCCACCGACGCCGCGTCGCGCGCTCTGAAACGGCCGAGAGATGTCTACTTTGGGAAGGTCGGCGGAATGATCAGGAGCGAGGTTTACGACCGCGCGCTGTTACTCGCCGGCGACACCTTTTCTGGACCCGCCATCGTGGAGCAGATGGATTGCACGACCGTCATACCGCCCGGCGCCGCCGTCACGGTCGATGCCTACGGCAGTTTGCTCGTAAACGTTTTTGGGGCGACGTCATCACCGGCCGAGGAGGCGGGATCGGCGGATGCGAGAGGCATTCTCCGCCCACACCCAGACTCGCGCGAGGGTGCCCCATGACGCTTCCGCCGACGCCGCGGACGGCGCAGTGGCCCGGCCAGCGATGGACCCCGTAACGTTCGAAGTCATTCGCAACGCCATGGTGAACATTACTGAAGAAATGGCAGTCACCATCCGGCGGGCAGCCTTTTCGACCAACATCAAAACCCGTGCGGATTTTTCGTGCGCATTTTTCGATGCCGAACTGCGCTGCATCGCACAGTCGTTTGCGCAACCGGCGCACCTCGTTGCAATGAGCGTGATCACGCCAAACGCAATCCGCGAATTCGGGCCGGAGCGCTTCAGGCCAGGAGACTCGATTCTCAGTGAACGATCCACACCGTGGGTCAAGTCACCTGAACGACATCACCGTGATCACCGCGGTCGATGTCGGTGGGCAGCGGCTCGGATACGTGGCGAATATGGCTCACCATGTGGATGTCGGCGGGTCACAGCCTGCCAGTCTCGGGGTCAATCGAGAAATCTTCCAGGAAGGCATAATTCTCCCGCCGACGCTCGTCGCGTCCGGAGGGACGATTGATGAGAACGTGCTCAAACTGGTTCTCGCGAATATCCGAGCGCCGCGCGAGACGAACGGTGACCTGCGAGCCCAGCTGTCGGCCAACGTTGTAGGTGCCCGTCGCCTAGAGGCGCTCACCGAACGGTACAGTCCTGACATCATCAACGCCTTCTGCGCCGAACTGATCGCCTACACGGAGCGCTGGGCCGATCAGGAGATTCGCAAGCTGCCCGAGGGCGTTTTTGAAGCCGAGGGCTTCCGCGACGACGACGGGATCACAGACCGCCCGGTCAGGTTGCACACGAGGGTCACGATCGGCAACGGTGAGCTGCGCGTAGACGTGGCCGGCTCTGATGAGCAGCGGCCGTGTCCGATCAATTGCAACCGCGCGATGGCGAAAACAGCTGCGGTTTTCGTCGCCCGGTGCCTCATCGACGATCGCATTCCCGTCAATGAGGGTTTGCTCAGGCGCGTGCATGTCGATGGGCCGGACGGTCTAATCTGCACTGCCCAGCGTCCGGCTGCGGTCGTGGGCGGATGGGAGCTGGCGTCCCGACTGACTGAAGTGCTCTTCCTTGCGCTCCATCCGGCCCTGCCGGATCGCATACCGGCTGCGGGAAAGGGATGCATCGTCAACATCGGCTTTGGAGGCCAGGATCCACGGCGCGGCGAGTTCTTTTGCTACATGGAGACGATCGCTGGCGGAAACGGTGCTCGCCCCGGCAAGGATGGGCCCGATGCCGTGCAGACGAACCTTCAGAACACGGAGAACGCCCCGATCGAGGAGGTCGAACTCAATTACCCGATCCGCGTTCGTCGCTACGAGTTGATCGCGGACAGCTGTGGAGCCGGGACCTATCGCGGCGGACTCGGGATCCGACGGGATTTCGAGTTCCCCTATGCACCGTGCATGTGGACTGTGCTCTCGGACGGCCGGAAATTCGCGCCCTGGGGCTTGGACGGCGGCCGTCCGGGCCGGACCCAGAAGTTCATTTTGGATCCGGACGGGGAACATCGCGATTTGCCGTCGAAATGCACGGTCGAGGTTCCCAAAGGGGGGCGCGTGCGAGTCGAAACGGCCGGCGGCGGAGGGTTCGGCGCTCCGCAGCAGCGCAGTCGGGCCGACCTGCAGCGGGACGTGAGGGATGGCAAGATCTCGGCCGAAGCTGCACGGAGTCTCTACGGCCCCTGCGATCTAGACTAGGCGACGCGGGGGCCGTCAATCGGACGCAAACTGCGCACCCTCAGGCGTTCTGACCGGGTTTTTGCAGTCTCTCCGGCCGGGGTTCGTACCGCTCCTCGGCCGCAAGGATCGACGGAAGTCCGATCAACTCATTGAACTCATCGAACGAGATCATTCGATCGGCGCAGGTTCCGTATGTGCCAGTAGTTTTCAATTCCGAGAAGTAGTGCCGGAGTGCAAAGGACACGGCGTAGAGGATATCGGCCTGTAGGAAGAAGCGATAGCCGAGGCGCAGCAATTCCTCGCGCGGGACCAGGGGTGACTTTCCCTTGTAAACCCAGTTGTACAGAAGGGGACCGTCAATCAGCTTCGGGAGCTGCTCCACCTGTTCCATCGTCGTCGGCGCCTCGACAAAGATCACGTCTGCACCTGCTTCGAGATAGGCATTGCCGCGATCTACGGCTTCGTTGAAACCACCGACCGCGATCGCATCCGTTCGCGCGAAGAGGAGAAAGTCTTCCGATTTGCGGGTGTCCACGAAAGCGCGGATCTTGGAGATGAAGTCGGCTTGCGGGACGATGCGCTTACCCTCCATATGCCCGCATTTTTTGGGGAAAACCTGATCCTCGATGTGAATCGCGGAAGCGCCGGCGCGCTCCATTTCTCGAACGAGGCGCATGACGTTGAGATAATTGCCGTAGCCATCGTCGCCGTCGGCCAGGATGGGAGCTTCCGCAACCGCCGCGATCCGCCGAACGGCTTCAGCGGCTTCGGTCAGCGTGAGAAGGCCCACATCCGGCAGGGCCAGAGCAGACCCGGAGACGTTGTAGCCACCGACGCCGAGCCAGTCGAACTTGAACTCGCTCGCGATCTTCGCCGCCAGGGGATTGTGAACGCTGATGATCTGAAAGACCTTGTCGGTTTGCGTGAGATGATCTCGAACGCTCATCGTCTTCCTCCTTTGCTAGATACGACGAAACAACTGGTGCGATGGCGTTCGTTTCGGTCCTATCGTGCCGGTCCCATCAAGAGATTCGGGAGCCAAACGCTGATCTCCGGAACGTAGGTGAAGAGAATGAGGCATCCGAGCAGCGGGATCATGAACGGTAGACAAGCACGGACGAGATCCTCGAATTTGACATCGATGATCCCCATCATGACGTAGAGCCCGATGCCCATTGGGGGCGTGATGATCCCGATTGTCATGTTGAGATTGACGATGATTCCGAAGTGCACCGGGTCGACCCCGAGCGACTTGACGACCGGAAGGAAGATCGGCGTCGTGAGGATCAGAACGGGTATCGGCTCGAGAATGCAGCCAAGGATCAAGAGCACGACGTTGATCAAGAGCAGGATGACCCACTTGTTGTCGGTGAGGCTGAGCATGGTCTCCGCCAAGGCCTGGGCAACGCCGTCATACGTGTAGATCCAGCCCGCCACCATCGAGATCCCGATAATGAACATGATGGTGACGGTGGAACGGGACGAATCGACCAGGCAATCGTAGATCGACCGCAATGAGGCCTCGCGATAGAGCAGGCCCAAGGCGATGGCGTAGGCGGAACAGGCAACGCCGACCTCGGTCGGCGTGAGCACGCCGAAACCCATACCGGCCAGCACCAGACCAGGCACAATGAGGGTCGGCGAGCTGATCAGGAAGCTCTTGGCCACCTTTCGCACGGGCTGACGTGGTGCCGTGTAGGCGACCTCGCGCCCCGTCACTGCGAGATAGTAGACCATCGCCATCATCGCGACACCAATAATCACGCCCGGAACGACTCCTGCCAGGAAGAGACGGCCGATGGATTCCTGCGCGATCACTCCGTAGATCACCAGGTTGATGCTCGGCGGGATCATCGGTCCGATGACCGATGAGCAGAGCGTCAGCGCCGTGGCATACGCGCGGCTGTGGCCTTTGCGCTCCATCGCCGGAATGCCGATCACGCCGAGCCCGGCCGCATCGGCGAGGGCCGAGCCCGAGATGCCCGCGAAGATCATGTTGGAAATCACCATGACGTGACCGAGGCCGCCGCGCAGATGGCCGACCAGGGCCTCCGCGAAGTCCCAAATGCGCCGGCTCAGGCCCAGCACGTTGAACAGATTGCCGGCGAGGATGAAGAACGGCACTGCGAGGAGGGCCGCGCTATGCATGCCCTCCAGCATGAACTGCGGGATGACGATGAGGTTGCGGTCGAGCAGAATGAGCGGCAGCAGGGTCGACAGGCCGATCGCCATCGATACCGGCACTCGCAGGAACATGAGCGCGATAAAGCCTACGGTAAGAATGAGCGACATCATGGCGCCGGCCCGCGATCTTCGGGCGCCGGGGCAGGACCGGACGAGTCCGCCAGGATCACGTCGAGTGCCTTGCGCACCGCCACGATCAACCCTCCCGCTGCACCGAGCACAGCCGGAACGATGACGACCGCGTTCGGCAGGGGAAACACCGGGTGGGGGAACCGCAGCCCCAGCCGGAACAGGGCAATCGACTTGACGAGCAGGAGCAGGAAGAATCCGGCAATGGCCAGGGCCGTGAGAATGTCGATCAATCGTCTCGTCCGGGCGGGAAAACGGACGTAGAAATAGTCCATGACGATATCTTGGTCGCGGTTGAGCAGGGCCAAGTATCCGATGAAATACATCAGGATCGCGAGCTGCAGCGACAGGTCGACCATCTCAAGCGAGGAACGGCGGAAGACGGTGCGTCCGACGATCTCGGCGCCGGCGAGCAGCACCACGGCCGCCAGCAGCAGCGCACATGCGGCAGTCGTGGCGCGCTCGAGCGCGTCGACGGCATGCCCAAAGAGCCGAAGCGCACGACGCATGCGGAAGGATCCGAATGGCCGAGCGCTTCTGCGCGCCCGGCCCGCAGGTGATCAGCTGCCGGTCGCGATGGCGAGAACCTTGTCGTACAAGCCCTTCGGAACGAAGTTTTCGCCCTCCAGCTGACGGATGACCGGCTTCATCATTTCGACGCCGGGCTTCAGATCGATCGTCTTGAAATCCGCGCCGTGCTCGCGCTTCATCCTCTCGATGTCCGCTGACCCGAGCCGTTCCTGCTCGGCCACGAACCAAGCACCCGCTTCCTCCGCCGCGGCGAAGAGCGCGCGCTGCTGATCGGGGGCGAGTTTCGCCAATCGGTCCTTGTTGATCGCCGGGACCATGACTTGCCAAAACTCGTCAGTCCGTACGATGTGCTTCGCGACCTCGGTGAACTTCATGGGCGCGACGAGGCTGATCGGCGACGTGACCGCCTCGACGGTGCCTTGCTTTAAGCCGAGATAGACGTCCGTCCAGGCGAGCACGACATTCTGCGTGCCGACCGCGGACCAGACGCGGCGCCAGGAGTCGATCGGTGCGATCCGAAATTTCAGACCCTTCATGTCGGCGATGCTGTTGATGGGCTTTGTGCTGACCATCACCCGATAGGGGCCGCGTTCCCAGTTAGAAGCCAAGACGGTGAGCCCGGCCTTGTCCAAGGGATCGAGCAGGATCTCCTTCCAGATCGGGTCTTTGGTCACTTTCCGGAAGGCGTCCTGACTCGGGATGACCCAATTGAGCCCGAGAAGCTTCAGGCCGTCGCTGAAGCGCTCGAACTCTGGGCTGCCGCCGAAATAGATGTCCTGGTTTCCGATAACGGTGCTGTCGATTTGGGCAACGGCCTTCCCCAATTGCTCGGAGGGGAAGACCTGAACGGTCACGGCTGCCGTTTGTTTTCTGCTTCACGAGATCGGCAAAGCGGTCGATCGCCATGCCCTCTACACTGTCTTTCGGCGAGATGTGACCCGCCTTAAGCGCGATCTGGGCCGTTGCGGGCGTCAGGCTGAGCGCTGCTGAAATCCACAGTGCGGCGACGCGATCAGATGCTGGCGCATGGGGAACTCCCTTCCTTTACGGGACTACTCTTCTGCCGTTGGAGCTCAACTCGCCCAAAACAGATGGTGGGCGTGGGAGCGAAAAGAATAATCTGAGTTTTCGAGGATGACCATAGAGTTCGAATCGCGATTTCAAATCGCGATGCTTCGGGTCCGGGCGGCGGGCGCAGGTTGAATCCGTGCGCCAGAGTGCGGCACCAGAGCACTACAGGGACGTAGCCAAAAGCAGCGATGGCTCAGCGTTTTGACCGGGGAGTCAAGGCGTTGCTGCACAGTGCCTGTATGGCGAAAAGGTCGCGGGACAAACTGAAACACTGCGACAGGCAGCGTGGTGTCACTCAATGCTGGGCAGAGGCGGCGCGCCGGCGGTCTCCTCGTACTGGTGGCCGAAATTAAACAGTCTCGCCTCGGCAAACGGGGGGGCAACGAGTTGGAACGCGATCGGCAGACCGTTGCGCGCGAGACCACAGGGTAGAGTTAGCGCGGTCAGCCCGAGATAGTTGATGGAACGGGTGTTGGACGCGAGGCTGAAGCTAAGATCGACCTTGCCAGCCAATTGCGCCTCCACCGCGGCCATGCTGGGCACCGGCTGCGACAGCATCGGCAAATGAAGTACATCGACCTTACTGAAGACGGCGTCCATAAACCGCGCGAGCAGCGGCGTGCGCAGACGCAGCGCCTCGATATATTGCGGCGCGGTGAAGCTGAGGCCAAATTCAATGCGGCTTTTGACCAGCGGCGTATACTCGTCACTGCGCGTCCGCAGCCAGGCGGCATGAATGGTCGATGCTTCGGCGAGGATGAGAATATTGCCGAGCGCGTCGGACGGTGTTAGGATCCGGCACGTCGACCTCGATGATGGATACGTCGAGGTCCGCGAACACCGCGAGACTCCTATTCAAAGCAGCCATCACTTCGCTGCTGCATGCCTCGTAGTAGTGCCTCCGGGGAATACCCAAGCGCTTGCCGCGCACCGACAACGTGAGAGCGGCCTCGTAATCAGGCACGGCGACGTTACTCACGTTCGGGTCCAGTGGATCGGGGCCGGCAACGGCACCGAGGAGACGGGCGCAGTCGCGCGTCGTTCGCGCTATAGGGCCGGCATTGTCGAGCGAAAACGATAACGGCATCATGCCGTATCGGCTGACCCGGCCGTTCGTCGGCAGTAGCCCGACCATGCCGCAGGCCGCTGCGGGAATCCTGATTGAGCCGCCCGTATCCGAACCAAACGAGCCGTAGGCGACGCACGCGGCCACTGCCGCGGCGGAGCCTGACGAGGATCCGCCGGCGATATAGTCGGCGTTCCAAGGATTCTTTGCCCGCCCCCTGAGCACGTTAAGCCCATAGGGATTGCAGGCGAACTCCGACATGTTGAGGCCGCCGAGATCGACCACGCCACCGGCTTCGAGGCGCCTTACAACGGTCGAGGTGAAATCGGGGCGAAAATCGGCGCGCAGGCGCGAGCCGCAGGTCACGACCCGGTCCTCGCGGTAGAACATGTCTTTGTGGGCGAGGGGAACACCATGCAGCGGCCCGCGCCAGCGATCGCGAGCGGCATCGGCGTCTGCGGCGCGCGCGGCGGTGAGCGCCCCCTCGTGGTCGATGGTGATGAAGATATTGAACTGCTGCTGCAGCTGTTCGGCCCGGTCGAGACACGCGGTCGCCGTCTCGACGGCAGAAACCCGTCGCGCGCGGATCAAGGCGGCAACTTCGGCCAGAGGCAGACGGCACAAGTCATCCCCCATTGGGCCCCTCCGCGACAGCGGCGAGTTCCGCCAGCGCATGACGGAAATCGCTCGGCTCGTCGTCGAACTGCAAAAGTTTGCCGAGTTCGCGAGTCCGCTCGGCGTAGCTGTTTCGTTCGGCCAGCATCGCGGTCGCTTGAGCCGGCGTTAGCCGCACCCCGTGAAGAGCTAAAGCGCTGTCGATCAGTCCCTGTACCTCCGCCGCCGTCATGACACTCTTCCTCCCGGTGGGCGCGGCGCTTTGTATTGATCAGCCTGCTCCCCTATGAATACGCTATAGACGCAGCATCAGGGAAGCGACTCGGTCAAATACCGCGCGGCCAGCACTGGGGCTGAACAGACAGGATTTTCGAATGCTCGGCGTTGTCGTTCTTGTGTTGTTCAGCGTCTTACTGGCGCTTAGAATGCCGGTATCGATGTCAATGCTGATCGCGTCGGTCGTGGTCATTCTGGCGATGGACGTGCCGCTGCTCGTCGTCCCGCAATATCTCGTGCATGGCCTCAGCAACTTCGAGATTCTGGCCATCCCGTTCTTCATTCTGGCAGCCGAGATCATGAACACTGGCGGAATGACTCAGCGGATTTTCAAGTTCGGTCAGGCGGCGGTCGGCTGGATGCCAGGGGGACTTGCGCAGGTCAATGTCGTCGGTTCGGTCGTTTTCGCTGGCATCTCTGGGACCGCCGTCGCTGACGCGGCGGGACTGGGCCGGGTCGAAATCAAGGCGATGACCGACGCCGGTTACGACAAGGGCTTCGCGGCGGCAGTTACGATCGCGTCGTGCTTGATCGGACCGCTGATCCCGCCGTCGGTCATCGCCATCGTCTATGCCATCGCCGCGGAAGTCTCGGTCGGCAAGATGCTGCTGGCCGGGCTCGGCCCCGGCCTGATACTCGCTGCGGTTCTGATGATCTTCTGCTACTTCATAGCTAAGTCGGGCCGTTATGCCTGCCCCGTCGTGCCGTTTCCTTCGAAGCGAGAGTTCGGCACGGCGCTTTGGGAGGGGCTGCCGGCGCTGCTTGCGCCGATCATCATCATCGCTCTCATCATCAGCGGACTGCTTACCGTGACCGAGGCTGGCGTGTTCGCCACGTTCTACAGCCTCGCCGTCTCCTTGCTGATCTACCGGGAGCTCACAGCGAGAAATTTCATTCAGGCGATGATCCGAGCGATCCTATCGAGCGGCATGGTGATGTTTTTGATCGCGACGGCGGCTTTGATGAGCTGGATCGTGACGCGCGAGCAGGTCGGCCTGAAGATGGCTGGCTGGTTTCTCGAGCTATCTGATCAGCCGTGGCTGCAGCTCTTTTGGCTCAACATCCTGCTGCTGCTCGTGGGTACGGTGCTCGAGGGTGTGCCGGCGCTGCTGATCCTGGTGCCGGTGCTGCTGCCTGCGGCTATGCAGATGGGTCTTGATCCGGTTCATTTCGGCATGATCCTGATCTTCAATCTGCTGATTGCGACCGTGTCGCCGCCCATGGGCGTCGTACTGTTCGTGGTGGCAAGTTATACCGGGTTGACGATCGGCCAGATCGTTCGCGCCTGCCTGCCGTTCTTCATCCCTCTCATCGGTACACTGGTGCTGATCACCTATGTCCCCGCGGTGACGCTATGGCTGCCCAATCTGCTGTTCAACTGAGCGCCGAACGCAGGGCGCCGGTGTTCGCCGTCGCAGCGCGCGCCGTGCGAGTCATCACGGGGTTGCAGCTCTGCGCCGCCGGACTGCTGTTCATCGGCGCGACGATCGTCTATGCGGCCGAGATCGTGATGCGCGGCTTCTTGAACACCGGCTATCCCGACTACTATGAGGTCGTCGGATTCGCCTTCATATACATCTTTATGTTCGGTGCCGGCGCACTTTATGCCCGCAACCAGGACATCACCATCGACATGCTGTATGTTCTGGTGCCGCTCCGAATGCAAAAAGCATGGTTGTTGATCATTCATCTGGCAATTGCGGCGACGATGGCGGTCACGCTTTTCTACACGCTGCGCCTCATTGGCCTGCAGAGCACGACGCCGACACCATTGCTGCGCGTCCCGGAAGCAGTCAAATGGTGGCCGCTGGCTGTCGCGGCGGGCTCCATGGTGGTGAGCAGTCTCGTTGAGGCGTGGAGCTGCGCGATTTGGATGAGGTCCGGCACGCGGCCGAAGGTGTGGCCGGACGGACTTCTTGACCAAGAAACCCACGGAGGAGGTTAGCGATGAGACGGGATGTGGTTTTGGTGCTCGCGGCGGCGGTGGCCGCTATGACCTACGCGACGTCGCTTGCCGCACAAACCGTGCTTCGGCTGGGCAACGATGTCGGGTCAACGACGATCCAGGCGAAGGCCAACGAGCGATTCGCCGAAGAAGTCGCGAAACGCAATGTCGGCATCGAAGTCAGAGTCTTTCACAACAATCAGCTCGGCAACGGTGTGCAGCAGATCCAGAACGTCAAGCTTGGCGTTCAGGACATGGTCAACACGGGCTATGAACTGCTCGAGCCGTTTTCGAACGACCTCCGCATCGCCGGAACGCCCTTCACGTTTGTCGACCGCGACCATTTTGAGGCGTGGTTGCGGTCACCTCATTTCGAGAAGGTGCAGCAGGAGATCATCAGGAACGGCAATCAGCGCATCATCAACTTGGGCGAGATCTGGCGCCGCGGCCCCTACCGCGTGATGATCGCCGACCGACCGATCCGCAATCTCGACGACTTCTCCAAGATTAAGTATCGGGTACCGGAGTCCGACCTGCAGAAGCGCTTCTGGGGCAAGGAGGGCATGGGCTCGACGCCGGTCGTTCTGCCGCTAGCGGACGTCTATCTGTCGCTGCGCCAGGGCGTCGTGAATGCAATCTCGATGCCGCTCGATCTGGTCGTGCCGATGAAATTCGCCGAGGTCGGAAAATACGTCCTGAACACCTACGATTATCCGCAGTTTGTCGGCGTCATGATCAACGAGCAGAAATGGCAGTCGCTTTCGGCAGAGCAGCGCAAGGCGATCACCGACTCGGTGGATGAGGCCGGCAAGTTCTACAACCAAGAGATTGCCGCCAACGTCGAGACCTGGAAGAAGCAGATCGTCGAAGTCGGGGCGCAGATTATGGACGTCGATCGCACACCATTCGTCGAGCGCGCCAAGCAGATGAACCAGAAGTGGCAGCAGGAAGGCTTCTGGCGCCCGGGCCTGCTCGACGAGATCGAGGCAGTCCGAAAGAAGTAGTGGAACGCGAGACGCGGGACCGGGTCTTCTTTGGAGGCCAATCAGACGCCAAGCGGTCCAGCCGCCGATGATCGCGGCACGTGACTCGCCGACGCGCGTAGTCATGCGGCCACACTTGAAAGCCGCGGGTGGAGTCACCGCACCAGCGCCATCAACGGCGCGACGTCTTCCGCGGCGTCGATGTTGCCGACGAAATCGATCGTGCGCTCGGCCCGCTCGCGACCGATCACCGGCTCGGCGAGCGCCCATGAACTTCGCGACGAGCTCGTCCCACGCCGGCGGCCGGCGCGGCGACCATCTGACGGCGTCGACCCGTCGTGAAACGGTGCCGCCGCGCCGTGTGTGGAAGGTGATCGCGACCGGCCATTCGTGCGGATAGCGCGCCGACATTGCGGGATCCTCGGTCAGGACCACACGACGCGCGAGATCGTGCACCTTGGGATCGCGCACGCGCTCGTCTTCGAGCTGCTTGACTCCGAGAACGCCGTCGTAGAGCGAAACGGCGACGCAGTATGGGAGTGATAGATAGCAGTCGATGTAGCTCGACTGCGGCGTCGTGAATTTTCCGACGAAATGCGCCGCTTCCTTGTAGGTGACGACCTCAATGCGCTCGATGTCGTCACCGCGGAGCTTCTCGTTGTGATAGACGTCGAGGCAGATCTCGACCGGTCCGATGTTCAGCAACCCAATCGGGTAAGGTTTGTAGGCGAGCTCCAGACAGCGCCAATCGCTGCCGAGATCGGCCAACGCGCGCTCTTCGTCGATCGCATCGGCGAGCAAGCGAAGCGCCGCATGGTAGCGCGGCGGTTCGCCTTCCAAGGGTCCGGCGGAGAAGCCCGACGCGGCAAGGAACGCGGCCGACAGACCCGCCGTCGCGGCCTGGCCGCCGTGCACCGGCTTGATGCTGTGACCGCGAAACACGTTGTCCCCATTCGACACCGGCATGACAAACCCTGACGCGCCGAGCGCGTCGGCCATCCCGGCCGCATCGAGCCCAAGCACATGCGCCGCGCCAACGGCCGCGCCGCACGTGCCGATGGTCCCGGTGCACTGGAAGCCGCGCCACCAATGCGAGGGCTGGATGGCCTGACAGATCCGCGTATGCACCTCGTAGGCCGCCATCATGGCAGCCACCAGCGCCTGCCCGGAAACCGTGCGGTCTTCAATCAAGGCAAGCACCGACGGCAGGATCGTGGCACCGGGATGATTGCGCGCGGTCAGGATGCAGTCGGAGAAGTCGAGCACCTCCGACAGGGTGCCGTTCACGAACGCCGCGACCAGCGGCGGCAGCCGACGGCCATGGCCGATCGCGGTCGCGGGTCCGGGCGTCCCGGCCAGGTCTATGTAATTTTCCAGACGCCGGTCTCCGGTGTGATGGGCAAAGGCGACGGCACCGAGCATAATCGCGAGCCCATCGAGAAGGGACATGCGCGCTCGCAGCCGCACCGCCTCCGGCAATCGTGCATAATCGAGCGAGACAGCAAATTCAGCGAGCGCCCGCGTCAGCATGAGTCATCCCCCGATGCAGTAGGTTTGCGTGTGGAGTTTATCCTTTGCACTGCGCCGCAGCTGGACGCAGACGACGGAACCCGCGCAGCGTGACGCCGGTTTCGACACAGAGCGTAGCGTCACGTGTGAATGGCTGGCGAAAGCTCATCTCGCTCTCGGATAAAATCCATGTTTAGCGCAAGACCCAGGCCGGGCAGGTCCGGAACCTGCATTAGGCCATCAACCGGAACGGGCGCCTCCTTGGGCGGTGGCCCGGCGCCCACAGCTTGCAGCGATGCGAATGCAGAATGCATCGTGCCAGGATCGGCTCGAGGGCATTGAGGCCGGTGAGATGGAAAATTGCGAGGTGGAAGTCCTTATCGGCCTCGATCAGCCTGTACTCATCTCCTGCGAGAGCAGCCTGCGTCATGTCGGATCGCAGTCCGGCCAACTCAGCCAAAGCCCGATCATCAAGATTGCGCACCGCCTTCACGGCGCCGCGGGTTTCGATGCGGCGCCGGAGCGCCAGCATTTCTTGCGCCTCCTCCGCATCGAGTCGTGTCACCAAAGTCCGACGGCCTTTTCTGACGACAAGTCCGTCCTCCTGAAGGCGCAAGAGCGCTTCCCGAATAACGCCCTGACTACACCCGATCGCGTGGGCGAGGCCAAGTTCGGTGAGAACGGCTTCGGGCTTCAACTCATTGAGCATGATCCGCCGCTTTACGTCGCCGTAAACAACATCGGATGGTCTAGTGAGCCTTGCCGGCGTGGTCATTATCGTTATCGGTAACGGGAACGCCGGTCAGCGTCAATTTGATAGTCTGGATCGATGGACAGGGAGGGGCGCCGGTTTCGAAGAGTTGGCCGTCGGGTGTAGACCAAAGCGGGAAGCCGGGTCCGTGCCTCGCGGTGAACCTCAACGATCGCCAGGACTACTTCGGCCAGACCGTCAACATCGCATCGCGCGTGCAAGAGCTTGCTAAGGGCGACAGCATCTTCGCCACCCAGGCGATCGTCCGGCACGCAGACTCGGCCAGGCTCCCTGCATCGCGCGGGGTGGACGCCGAGCCTCAGAAAGTGACCCTCCGGGGCATCGGCGATCGCATGCCCGTCTTCGCGATGACATGACCGGGTCTTTCGCTTCCCCCACGGAACCACGATCCAGGATCGCAGACTGTAAATGCTCGAGCGGAATGGCGCCTTGTGGCACACATTCAGATGGTTGCTCACACCCTGTAAGCCTCCAATTTCAGAGAATCGGTCCTAAAGCGCAGAAACTGTGCTCGACTGCACTACTTGTCTCTTGAAGGGCGTACGTGCGGCCTCTCGATCAGCGGGTCCAGGGTTCAAACCAAGGTGGTTCCTTCCTTCTACTTACCGCTTGAAATTCGGTAATAGACCAGGGGAGGGGTCACGGTGGAGCCCCCTTGAGTAAAGATGCGGTTGCGAATTCTGTAGCCACGGTGACCACCGCCAAGGCGTGGCGAGTTGCATCTAGGCTTCGAAGCGAGCAAGGGTGGCGTTGGTCTGAATAAGTCACCACTGTTCAGGGATCCCGTCATGCCGATCGATTACCGCTCCGAGCTGAGACGGCCATTTTCTCTGGTGTTGGCTGGCGCTGCCGTCCTGGGCTGGCTCGTGGCCCTCAGCCCTGTGGCTGTCGTACTCGAGCCGGCTCGAGACATCCCGCGCAGAAGCGACCCGCTTGCAGCAAACTGAGGTCGCCGCAAGATCGCAGCTCGACGAGCAGCGGCGCACAACAGGAACTCTCGCGGATCTTCAGACCAGGGCCGCGGCCGCTCAGCGCGAATTGGCTCAGCTCAATCAAGCCCGCGAGCAAACTCAGGCCCAGCTCACCGCCCTGCAGCAAGCGTTGCAGACCGCCCAGCAGCAGCTCACACAACTCCAGAACCAGCTCCCGCAGGCCGAGCAACGGCTGGCAGCGGCGAGGGAGGAGATTGCAACCGCCGAGCAGGCCATCCGCACGCAGGCGCAAGAGGTTGCGGAGGTGGGCCGTCAGCTCGAGGAGGCGCGCCGGCAGGAGGCAGCAGCCCGCGAGGCAGCGAGTCGAGCCACCCAGGAGCTGGCCGCCAAGACCGCGGAGATCGCTGAGGCGGAGCGCCGCCTGCAGCAGGCCCGCGAGGCGCAATCATCGGCCCAGACCGCAGTTGCGAGCTTGCGGTCCGAGCAGGAGCGACTGGCCCAGGAGAGAACTGCTGCTGAGGAAAGCGTCGCTTCTCTGACCGCGACTCGGGACCGGCTCGCTTCGGAACAGGCCAGCTTGGAACGACAACAGGGCGAATTGCAGAGCCAGATGGATCGGCAGCAGGCCGATCTGCAGGCCCAAATCACGCGCGCTCAAGAGCAGGTGACCCAAGCCACGCAGGCGCGTGACCAACTCCAGGCTCAGCTGGCGACTTTGCAGCAGAACTACCAGGCCACTCAGCAGCAGCTGGCGCAGGTCACTCAATCCCGTGACCAGGCCCAAACCCAACTCACGGGTGCGCAGCAGGCGTTGCAGGCAGTCGAGCAGCAAACCCGCGAGGTCAATCGCAACCTCGAAGCCCAGGTCAACGTCTGTCCGATCTCCAGAACCAGCTGCCGGGGGCCGAGCAACGGCTGGCGGTCGTAAGGGACGAGATCACTACCGGCGAGCAGACCGTCGTGGCACGAACGCGGGAAATGGCTAATGTCGGTCGCCAGCTCGAGGAGGCTCGTCAGTGAGGCCGCCGGTGCCCACGGGACCCTGAGCCGCGAGTCACTCAGGAGCTAGCCACCAAGACGACCGAGCTGGCCGAAACCGAGCGCCGTCTGCAGCAATCCCGAGAAGCGCAGGCATCTGCCCGGGCCGATCTGGCCAATGCGCAATCGGAGCGCGATCGGCTGACGCGGGAGCAGAGCGAGGTCCAGTCCCAGCTTGCTAAGGCAACAGACGACTTGGCCGTACGCAACAAGGAGATTGCAGAGCTGGAGGGGCGACTTCAGGCGACTCGTCAGGAACTTGCTGACGCCCAGGCTCGGCTCGCCGGAGCACGCCAGCAGCTCGCCACACCGCCCACTCCCGAGAGCACGGCGGCACCAGCCGCGCCACCACCTGAAGCAACGGATCGGCCTGCCACTCCACGACCATAACAACCGACCATGACATTAAGTGCGTGACGTCTCGGGTGGAAGAACCGGGTTAAGGAATTGAGAAGGCACATCCGCGCTCAAGGCGGATCTCAAAGGGCACACAGGCGAAAAATACTCTCGGCATCGTATGACCGTGAGCCGCGGGCTATACCCGGCTTCGAACCGCGCCATGATTCTCGCGCAGTCCGGGCGCCGGCTGACGACATTGTGAGCCTAGATTATCAAAAGCAACGGTTTGGCAGTCCCATTGATTGCTCCCGGACATGATCCGAACTGCCACTCTTGGAAGCCCATGCACTCCCCGCTGAATGGCAGAGTTGCAGCGCAACGTGCCTCTCGCGTCTGTCCGATGGTTGCTTTCAGGCAGATCAAACACGATCTCAGTTGTTCTGTGTGTAAGTAGCCCCCGATGACAGTTCATTTCCCCTTCGACAACACCTATGCCCGTCTGCCCGATCGTTTCTTTGCGCGGGTTCCGCCAACGCCGGTTACCGCCCCGAGGCTCATCCGGCTGAACCGGGAGCTTGCAGCCCAGCTTGGCCTCGATCCCGATTGGCTCGCCAGCCCGGAAGGCGTCGAAGTCCTGTGCGGCCGGCGTGTCCCGGAGGCGGCGGAGCCCATCGCGATGGCCTATGCCGGACACCAGTTCGGCCAATTCGTGCCGCAGCTCGGGGATGGCCGCGCCATCCTCCTCGGCGAAGTCGTCGATCGAGACGGCATGCGCCGGGACATTCAGCTCAAAGGCTCTGGCCCGACGCCCTTTTCCGTCGCGGCGATGGGCGGGCCGCGCTGGGCCCGGTCCTGCGGGAATATGTGGTGAGCGAAGCAATGGCAGCGCTCGGCATCCGGACGACCCGCGCCCTCGCCGCGGTGTCGACAGGGGAGGCCGTTGTTCGTGAGACGCTGCTCCCGGGCGCCGTCCTCACCCGAGTCGCCTCGAGCCACATCCGGGTCGGCACCTTCCAGTTTTTCGCGGCACGCCGCGATGTCGATGGAGTGCGCCTCCTCGCCGATCACGTCATCAACCGGCACTACCCACAAGTGGCTCAGAGCGATCGGCCCTACCGCGCGCTTTTGGATCAAGTGATCCTGGCCCAGGCTGAGCTTATCGCGCAATGGCTGCTCGTCGGCTTCATCCACGGGGTGATGAACACCGACAACATGTCGATCGCGGGCGAGACGATCGACTATGGCCCTTGCGCCTTCATGGATGCCTATGATCCCGCCACGGTCTTCAGTTCGATCGACCAGCAGGGCCGCTATGCCTACGGAAACCAGCCTCGCATCGCGCTCTGGAACCTCGCCCGGCTCGCGGAGGCGCTTCTGCCACTCCTTGGAGAGGACGAGGAGCAAGCTGTCGCTCAGGCGCAAGAGGCGCTCGGAGCCTTCGCCTCACGGTTCGAGGCGGCCTACAACGCGGGGCTCCGGCGCAAGCTCGGCCTGTTCACCGAACGTGAGGAAGACTTGGCGCTGGCGGGTGATCTTCTGAACGCCATGGCCGAGAACCAGGCTGATTTCACGCTCACGTTCCGGCATCTGAGCGATGCCGCCACGGATGCGGAGAGCGATGAGGTCGTCCGGCAGCTGTTCGCCAATCCGGCAGCGTATGACGGCTGGGTGCCGCGATGGCGGCAGCGCCTCGGTGAGGAGGCGCAGGACGGCGTGACGCGTCGGACCGCAATGCGCGCGGTCAACCCGGCCTTCATCCCGCGCAATCACCGGGTTGAGGCGGTTATCGAGGCTGCTGTGGAGCAAGGCGACTTCGCCCCATTCGAGGAGCTTGTTGATGTTTTGTCGACGCCCTATGAGGACCAGCCGGCCTTTGCCCATTATGCCGACCCGCCCCAAGCACGCGAGCGTGTTCATCAGACATTCTGCGGGACGTGAGGCGGCAAAGCGGCGATGTGAAACCACTGACGGACATAGCGGTTCGATCACCGCGCGCTGTCGACTCTCGGCCTCGCGAGACCGTGCCCTCCGCGTCGCCGGCCCGTGACATTGGACGAGATGCCTTCCGCGGGCGAACGTCGCGGCCACAACGGCGGCGCGGCGCCGCGTCGACCGCACCGCACAAGGCGAGCCGCCATGGCGTCCCTGTCCCGACAGGTTTTCGTTGGCCAACACCCTCGCCTTGTATCGTCCCCGTCGATTCCTCGGACTCCTCGTCGGATCACAAAGGAAACTGCCAGGCGGGGTGGTCCATGCCCAAAGGCACGTGAGCAGGTGGCGGGCTGAGGGATCATACGTTGGGACTACCGACGCTGTAGGACGATTTCGGAGGTCTGCTGGATCAGGCCGCCTGGCGAGAGGTTGTCCGCGACCGTGATGCGTAACGCGCCTCGACCGTCGTTCCGAATGACCATGGTGGCTTGCGTATCGCCGTTGACGGGACGAGGCCAGTCGATCCTCAGGTTCACGGCATCGCCGCTGCGGGTTCCGGTGAGGCGGGCCGGCCCGATCCTGGATCCGGTGTAGGTACCGCGATAAGTCCCAGAGCGCGGATCGTAGCTCAGGTCCGCCCCGATCGGCCGGCTGAAGATGACCGCCGCGCGGCAGTTGCCTCGCACGCTCAGCCGGTTCTCTTCAGGACTGCCCGTGACCGAACAGGTCACCTGGCGCGGCTGGGAGCGTCCCTCGCGCTGAACCGTGCCGGACCCTGACCAACTGCCCTGGAAGCGGTTAAGAAAATCGATTTCAGCGGCATGAGCCGCCTCGGTGCTCATAATTCCGGCGCTGGCGACCATGGCAGCAGATGCGATCAGAGGGACTCGTGGGAACGGCCTCATGGCAGCGTCTCGGTTGGGCTGATCCGAACCAACGCTCGCTCACCAGAGAGCGTTCCGCCCTTTTCCTTATCCGGCGAGGGCGAAGCTGGTGTGCCTCCGCCCCGCGTTGTCAGTGAGCTCGCTCGAACGCGTCTTCTCCCGGTTCCGTGGCTCGATCAGGCGAGTCACGGCGATCACGGGAGGATGGGACTTGCCCCCACCGCGCGTGACTGCCGCCAGAATGTCGGTGGCC
>CAWDDI010000004.1:0-71383 GCA_963800985.1 uncultured Alphaproteobacteria bacterium
CACGGCCTCTTTCTCCGGCCCGTCGGCCCCAACGCGTCCATGATCCACATCGCCGTCCTCGCTGGTCCTCCGCGCGTCCGAGACCCGGCCTCGAGGGTCCTATGACGGACGACTTCGACATCGCCGTCGTAGGGGCCGGCGCCGCCGGGCTGTGCGCTGCCCTCGCCTTCGCCCGGGAGGGCTACCGGACGGCGCTGATCGGCGTCGCGGAGGCGCGGCGCGACGGGCGGACGGTGGCGCTGCTCAGCGGCTCGGTGCGCTTCCTCGAGGCGCTCGACGTCTGGCCGGCGGTGGCGCCGGATGCGGCTCCCCTCGAGACCATGCGCCTCGTCGACGACACCGGCAGCCTCTTCCGCCCGCCCCCGGTCTCGTTCCGGGCCGGTGAGATCGGCCTCGATGCGTTCGGGTGGAACGTGGAGAACGCAACGCTCGTGGAGCATTTGACGGCAGCGGCGCGCGTCGCCGACCGGCTCACGCTCATTCCAGGCCATGCGACCGGCTTCAAGAACCGGGGGCAGGCCGGGGAAATTTCGTTGACCGACGGCAGAGCCGTCCGTGCCGTGCTCACCGTGGCGGCGGACGGGCGGAAATCGAAACTCAGAGCGTCGGCCGGTGTCCCGGCCCGGACCTGGTCCTACCCGCAGTCGGCCCTGACCACGATCCTCGTGCATGATCGCGAGCATCGGGAGACTTCGACCGAGTTCCACACGCGCGAGGGCCCTTTCACCCTCGTGCCGCTGCCGGGCAAGCGCTCCAGTCTCGTCTGGGTGACAAGCCCGACGCACGCCGATCGCCTGTCGTCCTTGGCCGACGAGGCGCTCGGTCTCGCCATCGAGCGGCAGGCGCAATCGATCCTGGGCAGGATGCGCGTCGACGGTCCTCGAGGCGTGGTGCCGCTCAGCGGCCTCTCGGTCGACCGGTACTGGGCGTCGCGCCTCGCCTTCGTGGGAGAGGCCGCTCACGTCTTTCCGCCGATTGGCGCGCAGGGCCTCAATCTCGGGCTGCGGGACGTCGCGGCCCTGCGCGACGCCGTCGTGGATGCCGAGGATCCTGGCGCCGACGCGCCGCTGGCGGTCTATCAACGCGGGCGCGACCTCGACGTCCGGCTGCGGTCCGCAGCCGTGGACAGCCTCAATCGCACGCTCCTTTCGGGGCTGCTTCCGGCCGATTTCCTGCGCGGCGCCGGACTGCTCGCTCTTTCGGCAATCGGTCCGCTTCGCCGTGCCGTCATGCGCGAAGGCGTGCAGCCGCGACTGGGTGCGCCCCGCTTGATGCGAGGGGTCGGCTGACTGGAGGCCTTTTCAGGCGAGTTTCGCCGTTGAAAGTGCGGCCTCGCTCAAGCGGGAGCCGAGAGAGTGGAAACGCTTTCAGCCCTCCGCGCGAAGGATCTCGCTCGTGTGCGCGCCTGCCGCGGCAACCCGCCGGTCGAACTCCGCGTCGGGACGGAAGGCCGGCGCGATCGGCAGCGGCGTCATCGGCATCCGCTGACCGTCCTGTTCGACGCGATACTGGAAAAGACCGCGGCCCCGGAACTGTTCGTCCGCCCGTGCCTCCTCGAGCGAGGCCAGCACGGTGCAGCAGCAATCGGCCCGAGCGAGAAGCCGGCGCCATTCCTCGGCCGGCCGGGCGCGGATCAGATCGGCGACGGCCTGCCGGGTCGCGGCAGGGTCACGCCCGTCGTCCCTCGAGGGCCACGGCAGCCCGATCGTTTCGCAGAACGAATCCCAGAACTTCTGCTCCAGCGCGCCGACCGCGACGACCTTCCCGTCGGCGGTCTCGTAGAGGCCGTACCGCGGGCTGCCGCCGGCGAGCATGTTCTCGCCCGGGCCGGGAAAGCGCCCGGTCGCGTGCCCCTGGGCGAGGCCGAACCACGCGAAGGTGAACATCGCATCGGCCATCGCGATGTCGAGACGGGCGCCCTCCCCGGTCTTGTCCCGCGTGCGAAGCGCGAGAAGGATGTTCATTACGGCGGGCATCGCGCCCCCGGCGATGTCAGCCGCCAGGGCCGCCGGGACCGACGGGGACAGGGAGAGCAGGCCCGTGGCGGCCTGGTAGTTGATGTCGTGGCCCGCCTCCTGCGCCCGCGCTCCCTCTTGGCCGTAGCCCGAGATCGAACAGTAGATCAGGCGCGGGTTGATGCGCCTCAAGGCGTCGTAGCCCAATCCGAGGCGCGCCATGACGCCGGGCCGGAACTGCTCGACGAGGATATCCGCCCGGCCGAGCAGCGGCTCCAGGCTGCGCCGGCCCTCCGGGTTCTTGAGATCGACCACGATGCTCTTCTTGGACCCGTTCAGGGCCGCGTAGGGTGCCGAACCGCCTCCGAGCGCTGGTGGGAAGCGCCGCATGTCGTCTCCCCCGGGTTTCTCGACCTTGACGACCTCCGCTCCCGCTTCCGCGAGCATCAGGGTGGCGAGAGGTCCGGGCAGGAGCGTCGAGAAGTCGAGGACGAGGAGGCCTTCGAGAGGGAGCGGCATCGGGTACAATCACGCGAACAGGTAAGCGACCGGGCGGAATGCGTTCACGGGAACAGATCGTGCGGCATCCTGCCCGTCTTTATGAGATAGAGGAAGCCCGTGAGCGTCACCATCGATGCCAGCGTGCCGATGAGCACGCAGGCCGAGGCGCGCTCGACCCCCACATCGTACTGCGTCGAGATCACGAAGATGTTCAGGGCCGGCGGCAACGCCGCCATGATCACCGCCGCATAGGTCCAGGTCTGCCCGAAATCTCCGATCGCCGAGAGCAAGGCCCAGACCAGAAGCGGATGTACGATCAGCTTGATGAAGGCGAGCCCCGGCACCTCGCTCGGGATCGCGCCGAGCGGCCTCAGCGCGACCGTGACCCCGAGCAGGAACAGCGCGCAAGGGGCGGCGGCGCCGGAGAGCCAGGTCACGATCCGGCCGAGGGCCGCCGGCAGTTCCAGGTGCAGATAGCTCGCAGCGACCCCGGCCGCGGTCGCGATATTGAACGGGTGGGTCACGACCTTCCCGAGAATGTCCGCGAGGGTCCGGAGCGGGCGGCGCTTCTCCACGCCCGCGACCGCCATCAGGAGGGGCACGACCGAGAACAGCATCAGGCTGTCGAAGATGAAGATGAGCACCACCGGCGCGCTCGCCGCGGGTCCGATCGCCGAGAGCACGAGCGGCGGACCCATATAGCCGATGTTGGAATAGGACCCCGCCACGCCCTGCATGACCGATTGCGGCACGTCCCCGCGGGTATGGCGCATCCCGGTGGCGAACGACAGCGCGAACACGCAGTAGGTGGACACGGTCGTGACGATGATGAAGGGCCAATTCGTGAGCTGGTCCAGCGACTTGTCGGCAATGAGCGTGTAGAACAGGCAGGGAAGCGAGACGTAGATCAGGAAGAACTGCATCCAGCCGAGCCCGGAGGCGGGCTGCCGCACGAGCTTGCCGCAGAAGAAACCCAGTCCGATCAGCCCGAAGAACGGCGCAAGGAGATTGAAGAGCCCGACAAGATCGGCCATCGAGGGCTCCGAACGGGAGAACGGCAAGGTGAGGGCCGTTCTTGCAGGCTTTGCCATCCCCTGCAACGTGACTTTCCGGAAAGGCGCCTGCAAAGGTGCGCTGCGCTCGGAGCGGCCGTCCCGACGACTTCACGTTTCACCGCCGAGGAGGCCCGTGTGGAGATGTCCATGAAGCTGCCGCGTCGTTTCTTTCAGCCGCTTGCCGCCGGGGCGCCCCAGCCCCTGCGCGAGCCTCCGGTGCGGCTCGAGCGCATGATTCACTTCGTGCCGCCGCACATCGAGAAGGTACGCGCCAAGATTCCGGAGCTGATCCCGCAGGTCGACGTGGTCCTCGGCAACCTCGAGGACGCGATCCCGGCCGACATGAAGCTCGAGGCGCGCCGCGGCTTCATCGCGCTCGCACGGGAGAACGATTTCCGTTCCACCGGGCTCTGGAGCCGCATCAACGCCCTGAACAGCCCGTGGGTGCTCGACGACCTCACCGAGATCGTCGGCGAGGTGGGCGACAAGCTCGACGTCCTGATGCTCCCGAAGGTCGATGGGCCTTGGGACATCCACTACATCGACCAGCTGCTGGCCCAGCTCGAGGCCCGCCACGGCCTCAAGAAGCCGATTCTGGTCCATGCCATCCTGGAGACCGCCGAAGGCGTCAAGAACGTCGATGCGATCGCGGCCTCGTCCCCCCGCCTGCACGGGATGAGCCTCGGACCGGCGGACTTGGCGGCCTCCCGCGGCATGAAGACCACGCGGGTCGGCGGGGGACACCCCGACTACCGGGTGCTGGGAGACCCGATCGAGGGCCGCGAGCGCACGGTCGCCCAGCAGGACCTCTGGCACTACACCCTCGCCCGCATGGTCGACGCCTGCCTCGCCAACGGGCTCAAGGCCTTCTACGGCCCCTTCGGGGACTTCGCCGACCCGCTCGCCTGCGAGACGCAGTTCAAAAACGCGTTCCTGCTCGGCTGCGCCGGCGCCTGGTCGCTCCACCCCTCGCAGATCGAGATCGCGAAGAAGGTCTTCACGCCGGACCCCGCGGAAGCCGCCTTCGCGCAGCGCATCCTCGACGCGATGCCGGACGGCACCGGCGCGGTGATGATCGAGGGCAAGATGCAGGACGACGCGACGTGGAAACAGGCGAAGGTCATCGTCGATCTGGCACGCCTTGTGCGCGAGAAGGAGAAGGGCCGGGGTTGAGGCCGGCGGCGGCTCACGGTTCACCTCGCTTGGCAGGACCGGCCCGCGTCTCTATATCGGGTCGAAGGAGTGAGGATTATGAAGGCGCGTTCAGCCAAATTCGCCATCGGGCAAGTGGTGAAACACCGCGTTTTCCCGTTTCGCGGGCTCATTTTCGATGTCGATCCGGAGTTCGACAACACCGACGAGTGGTGGCTGTCGATCCCCGAGGAGGTCCGGCCGCGCAAGGACCAGCCGTTCTACCACCTGTTCGCCGAGAACGCGGAGAGCGAGTACATCGCCTATGTTTCCGAGCAGAACCTGCTGCCGGATCACTCGGGCGAGCCGCTGCGGAACCCGATGATCGACGAGTTGTTCGTTAAGGACGAGCGCGGGGCTTACCGCGCGAAGCCCACGATGGCGCATTGAGCGCTTCGCGGAGGGCCCAACAGGTGACCGGCGTCGGCCCGTTCCGTGGGATCCCCCATCGACGGACCTGATTCGAGCCGATCGGAGCAGGCGGGGTCACGACTCCGAGCCCTTCAGGCACGCACCCTGGCGAGGCGCTTACGGATCCAGCCCTGGGCCTCCTCGAGATCCCGGAAGGTCGGGTGCGTTGGCCCGTCCATCGGGCCGAATCCGGCTTCCAGATACCAGTCCCCGGCGACGTCTTCGTACCGTTCCGAGAGATGGGTCAACACCGCCACGAGCCGCTCGTCGTCCGTAAAGACCAGCAAGCCTTCCTCGTCGCTGCCGTTCCCGACCCGCACCGGCTGAAGCGTGAACCTCATGCTGCTGCCCGCTTGCCGTCAAGGTGAAGGTAGGTCGGGTCGAACTCGCCGGCCTCGTTCAGCTTTTCCCGATCGGGGATCTCAAGCGTATTCCCCCTAAAAACGATAAGGCCGTCGCGCCGCAGTTCCTGCAGCACTCGATTGACGTGAACGTTCGAAAGGCCGGTCGCGTCGGCGAGCTCGCCTTGGGTGATGGGCAGCTCGCAGGAATGGTTCTTCGTCAGCCCCACAGCCTCCATGCGCGCCATCAGCTCGCACAGCACATGGGATATGCGGGCGTAGGCCTCGCGGCGTCCGATATTGACGGTCCACTCCCGAAAGATGGATGCGTCGATCAGGGTCTCACGCCACAGCGCCCGCGCGATCCGGGGATGGCGGTCGCACAGGTCGTGCAGGGCCTCGTGCTGGATGAACCCCACCCGGCACGGCGTAAGGGTGCCGACGCTGCTGTCCAACACCTTGAGGTGAAGGCTTTGAAGGTCGGGAATATCGCCCGCGATGTGGAAGGCCGTGATCTGGCGCTTGCCTTCGGCCGTGACCTTGAAGGTACACGCGAAGCCTTCCAGAACGGCGCAGGATCGCGACGGGCGGTCTCTCTCGCGCACGATGTCCTGATCTGCCCGTAAAGTTGCGACTTGCAGCGGCAATTCCAACAGGGCTGCCCGCTCGTTCTCGTCGAGCGCGACAATGCTTTCCAGCTTGCGGACGAAGGGAAAGACGTTGGGATTGAGCGAATCCACGGCGCTCTCCTCCTGTTGTAGGCGGGAGCACACGCATCTCTCAGCCGTCGGCGCCTAAAATCGGATACCAACGATGTTGTATTATCTCACGCGTACCGACGAGCGTCACTCATGTTATCGCCCACAAGCCTGCGGCACAGAGGCGAAAACCGGGCACCATCCACCACGGCGGTTGGCGAATACCCATGACGGTTCCTTGAGAAGATATGGAACTCCGAACGGAAACGCCGGGCAGTCTGCCCGGCGCTTCCTCGCAAGACGGTCTCGGTTACGGCTTCGGAGCGGTCGTCGCGCCGGCCCCGGGTGCCGCGCCGGCATTGCTCTCGAGGCGCTTGCGAAGCTCCTCGCTGCGCTTCTCGAGCTCCTCCTGGAGCTTCTTCTGCTGCTCTTCGAGCACTTTGGGGTCGATCGCCGGACCGTCGAAGGCCTTGCCGAAGCCTGCCGCCGGGACCGCGAAGGTGACCTCGCGGCCGGCCTGGTTCTGCACGCTGACGTTCAGGTTCGTGCCCTTCTTGAAGGCGCCGATGAAATCGTCCTTCACCTGCGCCTCGGCGAAGCAGCCGTTGGGGAAGCAGATGGCGTACTTGCCGGGCGTGGCCGGCCCCTGGTCGATCGCGAACCGCATGCCGGGCTGCAGCAGCAGACCGAGCGGCATCAGGAAACGTACGACCTTCTGAGGCTGCGGGCCGCCCTTGACGTCGTAGACCGCCACGGCCAGGACCGGCTGGCCCTGGTCGGACACGAAGTCGCGCGTCGTGTAGCAGACCTCGGTGTTGGCGTTCTGGTCCTTGCCGCAGACCTTGGTCCAGTCCGGCTGAGACGGCTCGGCCTTCACGGAGACGATGCTCGGACCGGCGTTCTGCGCCTGTCCCTGCTGGGCGGGCTGTCCCTGCGGGGACGTCTGCGGCGCCGGGGCGGCCGGGGTCGCAGCCGGCGGCTGCGCCGGCTGACGGGCCGGCTGACGCGGCTGCGCCGGCGTTGCCGGCGCGGTCTGCGCGAACGCGGGAGACGCGCTCGCGGCGAGCGCCATTGCGATGGCCAGGCAGAGCTTGCCCCCCAGGCTCGCGAAAGTGTTCGCGATAGACATATTGGTGATCCTCTCCAATCGGACGGTCCGCTCTTTGGCGATGGCCGCTCTTCGGTGTCGGCGGATTCGGTAAGCTTTATCGGTGCATCTTCGCGGATTGAGGCGAAGACGTGACGTGCGCGGCTCCTTTAGCCGCTCCCGTGCCGGAGTTCCAGTCGTCGATGAGAAGTTTCGCTATGGTAACGTCACGCCTCGAGCTCGAATCGGACTCATAGCCGCATGGGCCTGTCGCTGACGATCGTCCGCCAATGCTTCGCCGGCCTCGTGGTCGCCTTGGCGGTTCCCGCGGGAGCCGCGGGGCTGGCGTCCCAGCGTCACGGCATCGCGATGCACGGCGAGCCGGCCTTGACTGCGGACTTCCGGCACCTGCCCTATGCCGATCCGGACGCTCCGCGCGGTGGGCGGATCACCCTCGCGCTCCAGGGCACGTTCGACAGCCTCAACCCGCTCATCGTGATCGGGGTCGCGCCCGACGTGGTGCCGCGCTACGTGCTTCAAAGCCTCATGCTGCGATCGGCGGACGAGCCGTTCACGGTCTATGGCCTGGTCGCCCGTTCCGCCGAAATGCCGGACGACCGCTCCTCGATTACGTTCAACCTCGACCCCCGGGCCCGCTTCTCCGACGGGAAGCCCCTGACGGCCGAAGACGTGCGGTTCACGTTCGAACTCCTCAAGAACCACGGGAAGCCGTTCCACAGGTCGAGCTTTGCGCAGACCAGGGATGTCGAGATCCTCGGTCCGCACAGGATCCGGTTCGACCTTTCGGGGTCCAAGGACCGCGAGCTGCCTCTCATCATCGCCATGATGCCGATCCTCCCGGCCCATGCGACGGATGCGGAGCGCTTTTCCGAAACCACCCTGACGCCTCCGATCGGCTCCGGCCCCTACGCGATTGCGGAAGTGAGGCCCGGCGAGCGGATCGTCCTCGCCCGACGGACGGATTTCTGGGCCGAGGACCTGCCCATCGTCCGCGGCCTCTATCGGTTCGACGAGATTCGCTACGATTTCTACCGCGACGCCAACACCCTCTTCGAGGCCTTCAAGGCGGGGCTGTACGACTATCGCGTCGAAGGCGATCCGGGGCGCTGGGCCACCGCCTACGACATTCCTGCCGTCCACGACGGCCGGATCGTCCGCGAGGCGCTGCCCATTCATACCCCGAAGGGAATGAACGGCTTCGTCTTCAACACGCGTCGACCTCATTTCGCCGACGTCCGGGTGCGCGAGGCGCTCGGCTACCTCTTCGACTTCGATTGGGTCAACCGGAACCTCTTCTTCGGGATGGTGCATCGCTCGGACAGCTACTTCGCGGGATCGGAGCTCTCCTCGCACGGACGCCCACCGACCGCGCGGGAGCGGGAGCTGCTCGCGCCCTACCCTGAAGCAGTTCGGCCAGACATCCTCGAAGGGCGCTGGTCGCCCGCAGGCTCCGACGGATCGGGCCGCGACAGGGAGGCAGCCCGTCGGGCCCTGGCGCTCCTCGCCGAGGCGGGATGGGTCCGCGACGGGCGCGCCCTGCGCCATCGCGACACGGGCGAGCCCTTCACCTTCGAGATCCTGGTGAATTCCCGGACCCAGGAGCGGCTAGCGCTCAACTATGCCCAGAGCCTGGAGCGAATCGGCGTGCAGCCGCGCGTCCGCCTCGTCGACGATGTCCAGTACTGGCGCCGGCTCTCGCGCTTCGACTTCGACATGGTGCAGTGGACCTGGGGCGCTTCCCTGTCGCCGGGCAACGAACAACGCAACCGGTGGAACGCGGCGGCCGCGGACCGCGAGGGGTCCCTGAACTTTGCGGGCGCGAAATCTCCCGCCATCGATCCGATCATCGACGCGATGCTCGCGGCCGAGGATCGTACCGAGTTCGTGGCCGCGGTCCGCGCCCTCGACCGGGTGCTGCTCTCCGGCTTCTACGCGGTGCCGTTGTTCCATATTGCCGACCAATGGGTCGCCTACGACTCCCGCCTGGCGCGACCCGCGAAATTGCCGCTGCTTGGGACGACGATCGACGTTTGGTGGCGGTTACGTTAGGGCGTTTCGAAGCGGGGCAGAGCGTCTCGCCGAGCATCATTCGATCGTCATCCCCTCCTCTTGAGCGGGCCGTTTTCCGTGCCGCGAGACCGGGACCGTTGGGTTCCCGTTCATTGTCGAGGTGAAACAAACCCGCAGGCTGAGCGTTGATTGGGGGCGTGGCCGTTTGCCGTCACGTGCGCCCGCAGGATCTCGTATGAACGGAATGCAAAAGGTGCTCGTCGTCGACAATGGCGAGCGAGCTCTCGATTTTGCGCTCTCGGCGGAACTCGCGGAGATGGGCTACGCCAGCGTCACTGCCCCGCTCGAAGCGACCGACGATGTCCTGGCGCTGATCCCGAGCCCGGCGGCTGTCGTCCTGCAGATGCCGAAGAAAGCGACCTGGGCCGAGCGCCAGCAGTTCCTCGAGCTGGCCGATCGCCTTCGCCTGAGCCTGAAATCCCGCAACGTCCCCGTCATCATCGTAAACGGGGTGGATGCCAGCGGCGCACACGCCTCGCTGCTGCAAAGCCAGCTCGGCGCGCGCATCCTGTCGAAGCCGGAACTCTGATCGCCTTAAGTTCGTCCGGCGCACCTCCCGCGCACTTGGAATTCACGCGGCCTTTTTTTCCGCAAGGCGCACGAGGTTTCGTAAAATCGTCGTCGTCGCCGTGATGCGGTCGTTTGGATTCTCCACGTCACGGATGAAGACGATCCGCATGTCGGGGCGCACCTTGGCGAAGGACCCCTGCTCGGCCACGTAGGCGACAAGGGCACCCGGGTTCGCAAAGGCATTGTCGCGAAACGAAACGATGATGCCCTTCGGGCCGCCATCCACCTTCTCGACGTTCGCCCGCCGGCACAGGACTTTGATCGACATGATCTTGAGGAGCTGATCGACCTCCGAGGGGAGCGGTCCGAACCGGTCGACCATCTCGGCTCCGAAGGCGTCGATCTCCGCGTCCGTCTCGAGAGTCGACAGCCGCCGGTAGAGGCCGAGGCGCAGCTGGAGGTCGGACACGTACGTCTCCGGGATCATGACCGGCGTGCCGATCGCGATCGTCGGCGACCACTGGTCCTCCGCGGGCTCCTCGATTCCGGCTTTCAGCTGGGCGACCGCCTCCTCGAGCATCTGCTGGTAGAGTTCGTAGCCCACCTCCTTGATGTGTCCCGACTGCTCCTCGCCAAGCAGATTGCCTGCACCGCGGATGTCGAGGTCGTGCGAGGCGAGCTGGAAGCCCGCGCCGAGCGTATCGAGCGACTGCAGCACCTTGAGGCGGCGCTCCGCCTGTTGCGTGAGATTCTTGTTCGCGGGCACCGTGAAAAGCGCATAGGCGCGGGTCTTCGCGCGGCCCACTCGGCCGCGGAGCTGATAGAGCTGGGCGAGGCCGAACATGTCGGCCCGATGGACGATGAGCGTGTTGGCCGTCGGGATGTCGAGGCCCGATTCGACGATCGTGGTCGACAGGAGAATGTCGTACTTGCCCTCATAGAACGCCGTCATGACGTCCTCGAGCGGCCCGGCGGCCATCTGGCCGTGCGCCACCGCGACCTTCGCCTCCGGGACCTCGCGGTCCAGGAACGCCTTCACTTCGCCGATGTCCTCGAGGCGCGGCACGACGTAGAACGCCTGTCCGCCGCGGTAGCGCTCGCGCAACAGCGCCTCGCGGACGAGCAGCGGATCGAACGGCGTCACGAAGGTCCGCACCGCGAGCCGGTCGACGGGAGGCGTCGTGATGAGCGAGAGCTCGCGGACTCCCGTGAGCGCCAGCTGCAATGTCCGCGGAATCGGCGTCGCCGAGAGCGTCAGGACGTGGACCTCCGCGCGCAGTTCCTTCAGCCGTTCTTTGTGAGCCACGCCGAAATGCTGCTCCTCGTCGACGATGATGAGGCCGAGTTCCTTGAACTGAATCGATTTGCCGAGCAGCGCATGCGTACCGACGACGATGTCGGTGGATCCGTTTGCGAGCCCTTCCTTGACCTTCTTCATCTCCGCACTCGGCACGAATCGGGAGGCGTGCGCGATGTTGAGCGGCAGACCGTGGAAGCGATCCGTGAACGTCCGATAGTGCTGGCGCGCCAGCAGCGTCGTCGGAACCACGATTGCAACCTGCTTGCCGTTCATCGCTGTCACGAACGCGGCGCGCAGAGCCACCTCGGTCTTGCCGAATCCGACGTCGCCGCAGACGAGGCGGTCCATCGGGCGGCCGCTGCCGAGATCGTCGAGCACCGCCTCGATGGCGTTAAGCTGATCCTCTGTCTCATCATAGGGGAACCGCGCCGAGAACTCGTCGTAGAGACCGTCCGGCGGAACGAGGCGAGGCGTGTCCTTGAGGACCCTCGCAGCCGCGATCTTCATGAGCGCGCCGGCCATCTCGCGGATGCGCTGCTTCATGCGGGACTTGCGGGCCTGCCAGGCTCCACCTCCGAGCTTGTCGAGCTGGACCTCGGTTTCCTCGGACCCGTAGCGGGTCAAAAGCTCGATATTCTCGACGGGCAGGAAGAGCCGGTCGCCACCCGCATAATGGAGTTCCAGGCAGTCATGGGGAGCTCCCGCGGCCTCGATGGTCTTCAGCCCCTCGAAGCGGCCGATTCCATGGTCCACATGCACGACGAGATCGCCCGGCGTGAGCGCCGCGACCTCGGTGAGAAAATCCTGCGGCCGTTTGGCCTTGCGCTTCGGCCGCACGAGCCGGTCGCCCAGGATGTCCTGCTCGCTGATCACCGCAAGGTCGCCGGCCTCGAACCCGGCTTCCAATCCCCACACCGCGACGGGCACGTCGCTCGCCGGCAGAGCCATCGCGTCGCTCAGGCGCGACACCGGCTTGGTGTGGCGCAGGTCGTGGTCCGCGAGGACGTGGCAGAGACGCTCCCGCGAGCCCTCGGACCACGCGCCGAGGATCACGCGCCGGCCTTGGCCCTGGAGGGCGCGCAGATGCCGGACCGCGGCCTCGAAGACGTTCGTGCTTTCCTCTGTCCGCTCGGCGATGAAATCGCGCCCGCGCCGCGCCTCGCAATCGACGACGAGACGCTCCGCCGATTCAGGGATCGCGAAGGGCGTCAGTCGCGCGAGCGCCAGCTCGCCCGTGCGCTCGGCCCACTCTTCGGGCTTCAAGTAAAGGGCCTCGGGCGGGAGCGGCCGATAGGGCGCCACGCCGGGCTGGCTGTGGCCCAGCGCCGCGTGCCGCGCGTCAAAATAGTCCTGCACCTGCGAAAGCCGCTCGGCCGCGGCATCCTCCACCAACGCGTCGAAGACGACCGGAACGCCCGGGACGTAATCGAGGAGCGTATCGAGCCGCTCGTGGAAAAGCGGAAGCCAGTGCTCGATTCCCGGATAGCGGCGGCCCTCGCTCACCGCCTCGTAGAGACGGTCGTCCCGGGTCGGTGCCCCGAAGGCCGCCACATACGCCTGCCGGAAGCGGCGGATGCTCTCGGTCGTGAGCTGCACCTCGCTCATCGGCACGAGGTCGAGGGCGCGCAGCTGGCCGACGGTGCGCTGCGTCTCGGGATCGAAGGAGCGGATCGATTCGAGCGTGTCGCCGAAGAAGTCGAGGCGCACCGGGGTCGGCAGGCTCGCGGGATAAAGGTCGATGATGCCGCCGCGCACCGCGTATTCGCCCCGGTCGCGGACCGTCCCGGTCCGGAGAAAGCCGTTGACTTCGAGCCAGGCGACGAGCTGGTTCGTGTCGACCACGTTGCCCGGGGCCGCGCCGAAGGTTTCGGCCGCGATCCGCGACCGCGGCGGGATGCGCTGCACGAGAGCGTTGACGGTGGTGGAAAGGATGCGCGGGCGATCCTCCGAGGTCCGTGAACGCGCTACTCGGGCAAGGGTCGTCATCCGCTGCGCCGCGATCGCGGAATTGGGCGACACTCGGTCGTAGGGCTGGCAATCCCACGCCGGGAAGGCGAGAACCTCGACCTCCGGAGCGATGAACTGGAGTGCGTTCTGGAGCGCCTGCCGGCGCTGCCCGTCGCGGGCGACGTGGAGCAGCACCGCGGGCCCTTCGACCTGACCCGCAAGGCCGCGCGCCAGATCTCCGAGCACAAGGCCATCGAAGCCGTCCGGCACGCTGGACAGCGTGAGGCTCTGGCCCTTCTGGAGGGCGTTAAGGGCTCGGGTCAGGGCGTTTTTCATGGTCGAGGGTTCGTTGAAACCGAAAATGTGGTGCGCCGCGTCGATCACCCGGCACGGGCGCGACCGGGCCTCGAGCGCTGCAGGTCAGGAATGGATCGGAGCCGCGTGAGAGTGAAACATCCTGAGACGCCGAAACACGGCCGTATCGTAATTCGAAGGGGCCTCGTCCTCGCCCGTGATCCAGCGAAACAGGTCCTGGTCCGGCACTTCGATCAGCCGCTCGAACGCGTCGAGATCCGCTTCAGGCATGGTGCCGATCTCCGCATCGGCGAAGCGGCCCATCAGGATATCCATCTCGCGAAGGCCGCGATGCCAGGCGCGGAACAGGACGCGCCGACGGCGGACGTCGAGGTCCGCACTCGTGCGAGTACTGCCGCCCATCGCTGGCCCTCCCGGTGAGGTCGCGGCGCGACCACAGGGGCGCTATATAGCCATTCCGACGTGCCTTACCAACGGCGGGCCGATACTCTCTCGGCCGCCTTGCTCCCGCCGCCATCGGCTCATCGATGTCCCTGCGTCCCTCTGTCCTCGATCCCCTCTTCGCATCCGCGACCGCCCTCCCGGGCGTCGGTGCGAAGATCGCGCCGCTTCTCGACCGCCTCCTCGGCGAGCCGAATCGACCCGCCCGCGTCCTCGACCTGCTCTTCCACCTGCCGAGCGGCGGAGTCTCGCGGGAGATGAAGGGCTCGATCGCGGATGCTCCGTACGGCGAGCCCGTCACGCTCGCGGTCACGGTCGCGGCGCACCGCCCTCCCCCGCCCGGTCGCAAGGTGCCCTATCGGGTGCTCGTCGAGGACGAGACCGGGGACGTGTCGCTCATCTTCTTCAACGGCAACCGCGGACGGCTCGAGAAGCTCCTCCCACTGGGGGCGAAACGCTTCGTGTCCGGCAAGATCGAGCTCTGGGACGGCATGCGGCAGATGGTTCATCCGGACCGCATCCTCGACGAACAGGGCGCGGCCGATCTGCCCGCCGTCGAGGCCATCTACGGCCTCACCGAAGGCCTGTCCTCGCGCATGGTCGCGAAGTTCATCGGTGCGGCTCTCGAGCGGGTGCCGTCTCTGCCGGAATGGCAGGATCCCTCCTGGCTTCAAAGGAACGGGCTTCCGGCGTTCCGCGACGCCCTGGTTCAGCTGCACCAGCCCGAAAAGGCAACGCTGGTGTCCGAGGAGGCCCTCGTCACGGCGCCGCCACGCCGCCGTCTCGCCTATGACGAGCTCCTGGCGTCGCAACTGGCTCTCGCACTCGTCCGGAGCCGAATGCGCCGCCTGCCCGGCCGGGTGAACGCCGGCGACGGGCGCCTCGTCGCGCGCCTCCGGGCGTCCCTCCCCTTCGGTCTGACGGCCTCTCAGGACCAGGCCGTAGAAGACATCCGCCGCGATCTCGTCGCCGAGAAACGGATGTTGCGCCTCCTCCAGGGCGACGTCGGATCCGGGAAGACCGTGGTCGGCCTGCTCGCCATGGCGAGCGCCATCGAGACCGGCCGGCAGGCGGCCCTGATGGCGCCGACCGAAATTCTGGCGCGGCAGCATTATGAGCGCATCGCCGGACTTGCCGAAGGCGTCGGGCTGCGGACGGCGCTTCTCACCGGCCGCGACCGCGGCGCCGAACGCCGGGCCGTGCTCGCGCGCCTCGCCGAGGGGACGATCGACATCGCGGTCGGCACCCATGCGCTGTTCCAGGAAGGCGTGGAGTTCCGCGATCTCGGGCTCGCGGTGGTGGACGAGCAACACCGGTTCGGCGTTCACCAGCGACTGGCGCTCGGCGCCAAGGGCGACGCCGTCGATATCCTCGTCATGACCGCGACCCCGATCCCCCGCACTCTGGCGCTCACCTATTTCGGCGACATGGACGTCTCGGTGCTGAACGAGAAGCCTGCCGGCCGGCAGCCGATCGCCACCCGGCTCGTCTCGACGGACCGCCTCGACGAAGTCATCGGCGCGCTCGGCCGCGCCACGGCAGCGGGAGACCTGGTCTACTGGGTCTGCCCCCTCGTGGCGGAATCCGAGCTCGTCGATCTGGCCGCCGCCGAGGAGCGTTTCGAGCAGCTGAGGGCGATCTTCGGCGACCAGGTCGGCCTGGTCCACGGCAAGCTTGCCGGACGCGACAAGGACGCCGCCATGGAGCGTTTCGTGCGCGGCGACACCCGCATCCTCGTATCCACCACGGTCATCGAGGTCGGCGTCGATGTCGCGCAGGCATCCGTGATGGTCATCGAGCACGCGGAACGTTTCGGGCTCGCCCAGCTGCATCAGCTCCGCGGCCGGATCGGGCGAGGCGCCAAACCGTCGACCTGCCTTCTCCTCTACAAGGGCCCTCTCGGCCCGGCCGCCAAGGCGCGGCTCGAGATGATGCGCGAAACCGAGGACGGCTTTCGGATCGCCGAAGAGGATCTGCGACTTCGTGGCGAAGGCGAGGTCTTAGGCACGCGCCAGTCGGGGCTTCCGGGCTTCAAGCTCGCCCGGATGGAGGTCGACGGCGACCTGCTCGGTGCGGCAAGGGACGACGCCCGTCTCGTCGTGGAGCGGGATCCGGAGCTCGTGAGCGCCCGCGGACAGGCGCTGCGCGTCCTGCTCTACCTGTTCGAGCGCGATGCTGCGGTCAAGCTGTTGCGAGCAGGTTAGAGCGATTTTCGGCAAAGTGGATCTAGAATCGCGGACCTTGAGGGCTCCGAGCACGCTAACTCGGTTCGAGGCTGCGAACGGGCTCCGGGCGGTTGCTGCGGGCGGCCGCCTCCGCCATCGCCTGGAGCCGACGCTGCGTCTCGTCGGGCTGGATCACGCCTGCGGACATCACGAGCTTTGCCGCGTCGTCCACGCTCATCGAGAGTTCGATGACATCCTTGCGCGGCAGATAGAAGAAGAACCCCGTGGTCGGGTTCGGGGTGCAGGGCAGAAACACGCCCATGTACTCCCCGGCTCCCGGCAGCTGCTCGGTCAGATCAGGTCCCGGCGGGGTCGAGATGAAAACGATGGACCAGGTGCCCTTGACGGGGAATTCCACCAGGCCGACGGTTCGGAACGAGGTGCCTGTCGTCGAGAAGATCGTCTCGAAGATCTGCTTCGTCCCTCGATAGATCCCGCGCACCACCGGCATCCGGTTGAGCACCACTTCTCCGATGTCGAGAAGCGTGCGCCCGACGAGGTTCGCGGTCAGGAACCCCAGCAGCGTCAAGCCCGTGAACGCGATGATGAGGCCGAAGCCCGGGATTTGGAACGGCAGATAGGTCTCGGGCAAATAACGCTGCGGCACGAGCGGCTTCACCCAGCCGTCCACGAGAGTGATGAACCACCAGGTGATGTAGATCGTGATCGTGAGCGGGCCGGCGACGATGAGGCCCGTGAGGAAATAGTTGCGCAGGCGAACGCGCGCGCGGGACCTGCGTCCTGTGCTCGGAACGGCGTCGCCTATCAAGGGCAGCTGCTGATCGTCCGAACTCATGGCTTTCGCACCGGCAAAGGATGTCTTACGTCCTGAACTCCTATTGGAGCGAAGCCGCGGGCTCAAGGGGCGACGGCGCAAATCGGGGTGATGAGGGACCGCAATGCGAGGCCGACCGCCGGACCGGGCACGATTTTCGGGCTGGAAGCGACCGCACCGGGCGTTCTGGCGCTCCCTCGTGTTCGGGCTCGGCTGGTGCTTTCTGATCGTCGGGATCGCCGGAGTGTTTCTGCCGCTCGTCCCGGGAACGCTGTTCCTGATCCTTTCCGCAGCGTGCTTCGCGCGCTCTTCGCCGCGCTTCGAGGCTTGGCTTCTCGGTCATCCGCGGTTCGGACCGCCCGTGCGCCGATGGCGGGAGACGGGAGCCATTCCGCGCCCGGTCAAGATCTTCGCCATCCTCAGCCTCACGCTGAGCTGGCTGATCCTCCTGGCGACCGAGACACCCGGCACCGCCAGAGTCGCCTCCCTGGTCCTCTTCGCGGGCGTCGCGGTGTTCATCGCGACCCGACCGCACTCCTGATCACTCGACGGTGACCGACTTCGCGAGGTTCCGCGGCTGATCCACGTCTTTCCCCATGAACACCGCGGTGTGGTAGGCAAGGAGCTGGACCGGGATCGCGTGGACGATCGGCGCCACGATCGGGTGCACGGACGGCATGACGATCGTGGCTTCGGTCTGGAGCCCCGTAGCCTCGGCGCCTCGGTCGTCGGTGATCAGGATGATGCGTCCGCCACGCGCCGCGACCTCCTGCATGTTCGAAACGGTCTTCTCGAACCATTGGTCGTGAGGCGCGATCACGATGACCGGCATGGCCTCGTCGATCAACGCGATGGGGCCGTGCTTCAGCTCCCCGGCCGCGTAGCCCTCGGCATGAATGTAGGAGATTTCCTTGAGCTTCAGGGCTCCTTCCATCGCCAGCGGATAAGAGGTGCCGCGACCGAGATAGAGGACGTCCTTGGCCTTCGACAGCTCGCGGGTCAGCGCCTCGATCTGACCTTCCCGCTTGAGCGCCTCGCTGATCAGTCCGGGCACGCCGATGAGGGCGTCGACGATCTCCCGCTCGGCCTCCGCGCTCAGCGTTCCCCGCGCCCGCGCCGCGGCGACCGCGAGGGTCAAGAGGACCGTGAGCTGGCAGGTGAACGCTTTCGTGGACGCGACGCCGACCTCCATTCCGGCGAGCGTCTGCGCCACCACCGTACTCTCGCGGGCCATGGTGGAGGTCGAGACGTTGACGACCGTGAGGATGTGCTGGCCGTTCGATTTGGCATAACGCAGAGACGCGAGGGTGTCGGCGGTCTCGCCCGATTGGGAGACGAAGAGGGCCACGTTGCCCGCCTCCATGGGCGCTTCGCGATAGCGGAACTCGGAAGCGACGTCGATCTCGACGGGGAGCCGAGCGAGGCGTTCGAACCAGTATTTCCCGACGAGACCGGCGAGATAAGCTGTGCCGCAGGCGGAAATCGACAGGCGCTTCACGTCGCGGAAATCGAACGGCAGTTCCATCGGAAGCGCGATCCGGCCGGCCGCGAAGTTCACGTAATGGGCGAGCGTGCGACCCACGACCTCCGGCTGCTCGTAGATCTCCTTCGCCATGAAGTGGCGGTGGTTGCCCTTCTCGGCGATGAAGGAGCCGGTGACGATTTTCTGGCGCGGACGCTGCACCGGACGACCTTCGGCATCGCGGATGTCCGCGCCGTCACGGGTGAGGACGGCCCAGTCGCCGTCCTCCAGGTAGCCGATCTCGTCCGTCAGCGGCGCGAGCGCCAACGCGTCGGAGCCGAGATACATCTCGCCCTCGCCGAACCCGATCGCCAGCGGGGCGCCGTGACGGGCCCCGACGAGAAGGTCCTCCTCTCCCGCGAACAGGAAGGCGAGCGCGAAGGCGCCCCGCAGGCGTGGGAGGGTCGCAGCCACGGCCTCCAAGGCCGAGCGGCCCTGGCGGAGCTCGTGGGTGACGAGTTGGGCCACGACCTCGGTGTCGGTCTCGGTCTCGAAGCGGACCTGCGCCTGTTCGAGCTCCCGCTTCAGCTCGCGAAAGTTCTCGATGATGCCGTTGTGGACCACGGCCAGCCGTTCCGTGGCGTGCGGGTGCGCGTTGGTCTCGTTGGGCTTGCCGTGGGTGGCCCAACGGGTGTGGCCGATCCCGATGGCGCCCGATAAAGGACGCTCCGAGAGCTTCACCTCGAGGTTGCGCAGCTTGCCTTGCGCGCGCCGCCGCTCGAGCCGGCCGTTCTCCAGAGTTGCGATCCCGGCGGAATCGTAACCCCGGTACTCGAGACGCTTGAGCGCCTCGACGACCTGCGTCGCCACAGCGGTCTTGCCGAGGATTCCGACGATTCCGCACATGCCCCGATCCTTCGAAATAGTTGAACGCCTAAGCTTCTACTTTGCTATCGGCACCGGCGTCGGATCTCAAGTCAACTTGAGTGAACGATTATGACCGCTCTGCGTAAAAGGTTTGCTTATGGATCGCTTCATTTCTCGCGCTTGGCCGCCGACGAACGCTCGCGGAAGTCGCGCGACCATCCCTCCTTCACGGCCTGACGGCCTCGGGCGACGGCGAGACTGTCGGCCGGCACGTCGTCCGTTATGACGGAGCCGGAGCCCACGAATGCTCCATTGCCGATGGTGACCGGGGCCACGAGGGCGGAGTTCGAGCCGATGAAGGCGCCCTCCCCGATCACCGTCCGGTGCTTGCGGTAACCGTCGTAGTTGCAGGTGATGGTGCCGGCCCCGATGTTGACCTCCGCGCCCACGCTCGCATCGCCGAGATAGGTAAGATGGCTGACCTTGGCGCCGGCGCCGAGATCGACGTTCTTGATCTCGACGAAGTTGCCGACCTTGACCCTCGGGCCCAGGGAAGCTCCCGGGCGCAGGCGAGCGAAAGGGCCGACCGTGGCGCCGGCTGCCACGTGGGCGCCTTCGAGGTGGCTGAATGCGTGGATGATCACGTTCTCGTCGATCACGACGCCGGGCCCGAACACCACGTTCGGCTCGACCACCGTATCACGACCGATCCGCGTGTCGTAACTGAAGAACACCGTCTCCGGCGCGATCAGCGTCACGCCCGACGCCATCGCCGCGACGCGCAGGCGGTTCTGCAGGTCCCTCTCGACGGCCGCGAGCTGCGCCCTGTCGTTGACCCCCTGGACCTCCTCTTCGGGCGCGGTCACCGCGACCGCACGAAGCCCGAGAGCCTGTGCGACCTCCACGGCGTCCGTGAGGTAGTACTCTCCCTTGGCGTTCTTGTTGTCGATGCGATCGAGTATCCTCAGGGCGACGTCGCCTCGCAGCGCCATGAGGCCCGCGTTGCACCGGGTGATCGCCCGCTCGGACGGGCTGGCGTCCCGGTGCTCGCGAATGGCCGTGAGATGGCCCTCGGTCTCGATGAATCGTCCGTAGCCGGTCGGATCCTTCGCATCGAACCCGAGCGCGACGACGGCCGCGCCCTCGGCCAGGGGAGCGCGCAGCCGCTCGAAGGTTTCGGAGCGCATGAGCGGAGTGTCGCCGAAAGCGACCACGATGTCGTCGACCGGGTTTTCGAGCGCCGCCCGTGCGCTCAGGAGCGCATGCGCCGTTCCGAGGCGCTCGGATTGCACGTAGACTTCCGCGCCCGGAACGAGGGTCGTCGCCTCGCGCGCGACACGCTCCCCGTCGGGACCGACCACGACCGCCGCCCGCGAGGCTCCCGCCCGGGATACGGCCGCGAGCACGTGCCCGATCATCGAGCGGCCCGCGACCTCGTGCAGCACCTTGGGACGGGACGACTTCATGCGCGTCCCTTCTCCCGCGGCTAAGACGACGGCAAGGCAGCGTCGGGTCGAGGATGCGTCGGCAAAGGAAGACATGAACGGGATCCGAATGAACGTCGCCCGGAGCTAAACCAGAGTGAGTTCGGTCGCAACGCCCCTATACTGGCCAAAGTGACACGTTTGCGCCGGTTGCGAGCCACTTTTCCCTCCCCCATGATCTGATCCATGCTAAACGCCAAGACCATCTGACGATCCCACCAGCAAGAGCAACATTGTGCCTGTTCTCCCGGGCAAATCTCCCCGTCGCGAGCCCAGTCGCCGCACCGTCGTGGCGGCCCTCGGCGCATCGGCCGCGGCCCTCGCGCCGACGCTTGTCCGCGCCCAAAACGCCCAGAACGCGCAGTCGCTCATCCAGCTCGGGATGGGGGACGGCCAGAAGTTCGATCCGGCGCTCGTGCTCGACGTCGCTCGCCAGCTCGCGCGCCGACCCTTCATGCCGGTCGCGAGCGACCTGCCCGATGTCTTCGCGAACCTCAGCCTAGAGCAATATGCGGGCATCAAGGCACTCCCCTCCTCCCAGATCTGGGCAGACGGACGCGGAATTTCGGTCGAACCGCTTCACCGGGGGTTCGTGTTCAACAACCCGGTTGGGCTGTACTTGGTCGAGGATGGGCTCGTTCGCCGCGTCCCTTATGAGCGGGTCCGGTTCGACTATGGTCGGCTGAGCGTACCCGCGAACCTCCCGGATCTCGGGTTCTCGGGCTTCAAGCTCCTGTCGACGTTCGGCAATGGCCAGCCGGTCGAGTTCGCGACGGTGCAGGGTGCCACCTTCTTTCGCGCGGTCGCGCGGAACCAGACCTATGGCGCGGTTGCCCGGGCCCTGACGCTGAAGCCCGCGGAAACCCGCGGCGAGGAGTTCCCGGTCTTTCGAGCATTCTGGCTCGAGCGACCTGCACCCGGATCGAACGCTATAACAATTCATGGCATCGTCGACTCGGAGTCGACGGCCGGCGCCGTCCGGATGACCTTCCGACCGGGGGAGATGACGATCGCGGACGTCGAAACGACTCTGTTCCCGCGGGTCAACCTCGAGCATGTCGGCGTTGGCGGAATGGGCTCGACATTTCTCTTCGGGCCGAACGACCGACGAAACATCGACGACGTCCGGCCCGGCGTCTACGAGTCGACCGGCCTGCAGATGTTGAACGGGCGCGGCGAATGGCTATGGCGGCCGCTTCAGAACCCCGAAACCCTGCAGATCTCCGCCTTCGTCGACGCGACGCCGCGCGGATTCGGACTGCTGCAGCGGGAGCGGTCGTACGAGGCGTTTCAAGACGACGAGCAACGTTACGAGCGGCGTCCAAGCCTCTGGATCGAGCCGTTGGGAGACTGGGGTCCGGGCAGCGTTCAGCTCCTCGAGATCCCGAGCGATGCCGAGATCAACGACAACGTCCTCGCCTATTGGCGCCCGAGGGCGCCGTTCGCGGCCGGCGCCGAAGTGTCCCTCGCGTATCGCCAGTACTGGTGCTGGCTTGCGCCCGAGCGTCCGCCGTTCGCCGCGGTGACCATGACCCGGGTCGGACGCGGCTCGGCGGGCCGCCGTCGCCGTTTTTCCGTCGATTTCAGCGGCGAGATGCTCGGCGACAACCCGCCCGTGGATCCGAAACCGGCTCTGACCGTTGCACCCGGGTCGGTCCAGAACCTCCGGGTCTGGTCCTACCCTGAGCGGAAGATTGTTCGCGTCGCGTTTGAACTTGACCCTGGCAACGAAAACGCGTGTGAGATGCGTCTTATCCTCGAAGAGGGCGGAAAGCCGATTAGCGAAACATGGCTCTATCGCTGGACACCATAATCTCCGCCGAGTCGAAGGTGGCCGCGCTGCCGCGGCCCACGAGCGCAATGCCGCCCGAATGTCCGCTCGAGATGCCGACGCAGTCGCTGCGGCACTGGTCGGCAGCCGAGGGACGTAGGCCGGTCGCCAGTCACTTGAACCGGACGCCGTGGCTCGCGCGGCTGTTCGTCTTCGGAGGCGCCCTGCTCCTGACGGCCTATGGGGCCCAAGAGATGTACCAGGTCGTGTCGGTGAGCCGCACCACGGTGCTCCAGTGGCTCCTGCTCGCGCTCTTCACGGTGAACTTCTCCTGGATCGCGGTCGCGTTCACGAGTGCGGTCCTGGGTTTCGTCGTCCTTCTCAGGCGCGCGAAGCCACCCGCCGGCCTTCCGCCGGATCTCAAGAGCCGAACCGCCGTCGTGATGCCGGTCTACAACGAGCAGACGGCGCGCACCTTCGCGGCCGTGGAGGCGATTATCGAATCCGTCGACGCCACTGGGCTCGGAGGCTCGTTCGACTACTTCATTCTCTCCGATTCGACCGATCCGGACGCCTGGGTGTCCGAGGAGCGAGCCTTCCTCGACCTCCGCGACCGGCTCGGACCCGAGGCTCGCCTCTACTATCGCCATCGTCCGAAGAACCATCAACGCAAGGCCGGCAACATCGCCGATTGGGTGAGCCGCTGGGGCGGGCACTACGAGCACATGCTGGTTCTCGATGCCGACAGCCTGATGACGGGCGAATGCATCGTACGCCTGGCGGCCGCGATGGAAGCGGATCCGGACGCCGGCATCATCCAATCGCTGCCGCTCATCATCAACCGCAACACGTTCTTCGCCCGGCTGCAGCAATTCGCGGCCCGGGTGCACGGGCCGGTGATCGCGTCCGGTCTTTCTGCCTGGATGGGACGGGACGGCAATTACTGGGGCCACAACGCCATCATCCGGACGAAAGCCTTCGCGGCCCATGCCGGACTGCCGAATCTCAAGGGCAAGCCGCCCATGGGCGGCCATATCCTCAGTCACGATTTCGTTGAAGCGGCGCTGATCAGGCGGGCCGGCTGGACGGTCTACATGCTCCCAGACCTCCAGGGGTCCTACGAGGAGAGCCCGCCCTCGCTCATCGATCTCGCAGCGCGAGATCGGCGCTGGTGCCAGGGCAACCTGCAGCACACGCGGGTGATCACCGCGAGCGGTCTCAAGTTGCCGACCCGGCAGCATTTCGCCACCGGGATCATGTCTTATCTCGCCTCCCCGTTCTGGCTGTTCCAGCTCATCGTCGGTATCGCCCTCGTTCTGCAGACGACGTATATCCGGCCCGAGTATTTCGCGCGGGACTTCCGGCTTTTCCCGGTTTGGCCGCGCTTCGACCCAGAGCGCGCCCTGGCACTGTTCGCGATCACGATGGGCATCCTGCTGGCCCCGAAGGTGTTCGGCCTGGTGCTCATGCTTCTCGACCCGCAAGGGCGGCGCGCCTGCGGCGGATCGATCCGGCTCGTCGCTTCCTCGCTCATCGAAATTCTCTTCTCGGCGCTGTTTGCTCCGATCCTCATGGTGATGCAGTCGGGTGCGGTGTTCCAGATCCTGCTCGGACGCGACACCGGCTGGCAGCCGCAGCGACGCGACGACGGCTCGATACCGTTTCACGACATCGTCCGCCGCCATCGGTGGCACACGCTGCTCGGGATGGTCACCGGGATCGCAGCGTTCCTGATCGCGACATCCCTGTTCCTGTGGATGTCGCCGACCATCCTCGGACTGCTGCTCGCCATTCCGCTGTCATGGCTCAGCGGGAAGCTTGGAGCGGGCGTGGCACTTAAACGTCTTGGCCTCCTGCTGACCCCTGAGGAAAGCCGGCCGCCGATCATCGCGCAAAGGGCCAACGACCTTCAGAGCCGCAACGCAGCCCTCGGTTTCGACGATGCCGATGCCCTGGCGGCGCTTTATGAGAACCCGAGCCTGCGCGAGCAGCACGAGGCGATGCTGCCGCCGACGAGGCCCCGCCGACGAGGCGAAATCGAGACCGAACGGGCGCTCGCCGAGGCCAAGCTCGTCGATGCGGAAACGATCGACGACGCACTGGCTTGGCTGAGGCCCAGGGAACGAATGGTCGTTCTCCACGACCGAGCGCTGCTCAGTCTCGCGATGCGCTTGAAAAGCGCGAAGCCGACCGTGCCTAGGCAGGCCGCGGAATAGCGGAACCGCCCCGCGCGCCTGGACTTGACTCCCCAGCATCGTCACGCGGCTTCGAGGGTCGAAACCATGAGAGAATACATGTTCAATCGCTGGGGAGGCATCGCGCTGCTCGTCGTCGGAATAGCGATCGTCCTCTTCGCATTCGGTTTCCAGCCTTGACGCGCTTCTGGCGGCCGCCGGCGGAGGTTTGGGCGCTGACGAACTCTCACCGCCAATGGAAGAACGCACCAAGGGATCCGACTAAAGCTCGGACCTCCGCCCAAAGGAGCGACTGAATGCGTCCCGCCGGAATTGACAGGCGGAATAGGAGATATCAAGGTCTTTACTTCGGGATTTGCGAAGGACCTGATAGATTATCCATACCAGAGGTTCACGAGAGCCTCGGGAAATCTGAAAAGACTGGCGACGCACTGTGGGGGTGCTCGCGAACACGGCGCTCGCTGGGTGCTGCTGATCGTGATCCTGATCGAGGACGTCTATGCTTGGTACTCGGCGCGATTGCGGACACCGGATTCGTTACCTCTTGATTTCGGCCTCGCTCTTCATCGCCAATCCCGCCCTGTCGAAAACGTTGTATGTGAGCCCGGGCGGGCAGAACGAAGCCGCCGGCACGATCGAAGCGCCGTGGCAGTCGATACAGAAAGCCTTGGAGGCGGCCCATCCCGGGGACGAGGTGCAATTGCTCCCGGGGCGCTACCTGCAGGACGTCAGATCCGTGCGGGATGGAACGGCCGGACGGCCGATTGTCATCAAGGGACCACCGGAGGCGATCGTCAGTGGAGCGGGGGAGAGCTCGGGTCGTGGAGGTCAACCACGACTACGTCGAACTGCATGGGTTTACGATCGATGGCCGCCACGAAGATGGCGACGATCGCAAGGAGAGCTACCGCGACATCCTCCTCTACGTCATCGGCGCGGCGCCGGGCGATGGAGTCGAAGGCCTGCGGGTGATGGGCGTCACCTTCCGCAATGCCGGGGGCGAATGCATGCGACTGCGCTACTCGGCACGAGGCAACGAGGTCGCCTATTCGCATTTCGAACGATGCGGTGTGTTATGAGACCTCGCATGAGGGCTGATCGGTCAAGTGGCTTCTTCGTGGCTCTGGAGGGAATCACGTGCGGTAAGCGGGTCTGGACTGGGGCCGAGCTTCATCTTCGAGCGAGCCATTGCTCGCCATCCTCGCATCCGGCGGGCATGGCCCAACCACGGTCCTCAATCCGGACCAGCGAGGCCGGCATCCTCGACGGGATACCGCCGCCTCCTGCTTCAAAGCGGGCGCTACCCATCTGAGCTATGGCTCCTTAGTGGTCGAGCCCAGCGGAACCGGAGCACCGACCGAGTTTGTATAATTGCACTCCGTTGAATTAAACGCAAGCCCCAGGCTGTGCCGGATAGCAAAAACGCAGGCTTGCAGCTGCAGGCGTGCGCTGGCGTATGTTGCCGAGACTCATGGGCGGGATTTCGTGGCCGTCCGCGTCGTTGGCGCGACGCAAATTGCGGGGGGTGTGTCATGAATGCTATAATTAGACTTAGTCTTCGATGATGGGGGAAGAACGGCGAGGCGATCTATATCGGAACGGCTCCCGAGCAAATCGGCAAGCGTGGGGCGCCGGACAGTGCTCCCGACCGCTCCGATGAAACGCAAAGTGACCTCGCCTGCTTCGGGACTTGGTCGCGGGCTCCCGCCTCCGTGACTTCACACGCCGACGAGCTGTTTCCACGTGGAAACAGCTCTCGCTTGATTGAAGCCGCCTTCTGGACGGCGAACCGGATCCACTTCGCAGGAAATGAAAAGCCTCTAACTGCGTGGAATCGCGCCGGCGATGACGTGGGCCGGGAACTGGACACTTCTAAAAACCTCATTCCGTCCGAACTCGGGTTTAATCATTTCAAGGACTTAGCACCTCCCACAACTGCCGTTCGGGAGGTTTTTAGAGGTGTCCAACTCCATCTTATGCGCGCGCATAAATATCCTCGAAGCGGACGATGTCGTCCTCACCGAGATAGGGGCCTGACTGAACTTCGATCAGGTTGAGCGGCAGACGACCGGGATTTTCCAGCCGGTGCATACAGCCGAGCGGCAGGTAGATCGACTCGTTCTCTCCGACCAGATGCTGTTCGTTGTTCCGCGTGACCAGGGCCGTGCCGTTCACCACGACCCAGTGCTCGGCGCGGTGATAGTGCTTCTGCAGCGAAAGCTTCGCTCCGGGCTTGACCGTAATCCGTTTCACCTGGAAGCGGTCGCCCGCGTGGACGGATTGGTAGAATCCCCAGGGTCGGTGGACGCGAATCGTCTGAGTGGCAACCTCGCGGCCCATGGTCTTCAGCCGGTCGACGATCTTTTTGACGTCCTGGTCGCGGCCCTTCGCGGTAACGAGCACCGCATCGGACGTTGCGACGATGATCAGGTCTTGCACGCCGAGCGCTGCGACGAGTTGGCCCTCCCCTCGCACGTAGCACCGGCTGCAACCCTCGGCGAGGGCGTCGCCGATCACCACGTTGCCGGCATCGTCCTTCGCACCGATGTCCCACAGGGCGGACCACGCCCCGATGTCCGACCAGGCGAAATCCACCGGCACGACAACCGCCTTCTCGGTACGTTCCATCACGGCATAGTCGAGCGAGATCGAGCTTGCCCGCTCGAAGGATTTCGGATCGAGCCTGAGGAAGTCGAGGTCCGTCGTCGCATTGGCGACGGCATCCTCGCAGGCCTTCAGGAGGTCGGGCTCGAACCGTGCGATTTCGTCGACGAGAACCCGCGCCGGCAGCAGGAAGATACCGCTGTTCCAGGCATAATCGCCCGATTGCAGGTATGCTTGCGCTGTTGCCTGATCCGGCTTTTCGCTGAAGCCGTGCACGTGGCGCACGGCCGGAACATCGGAGACGGGTGCACCGAGCCTGATATACCCGTACCCTGTGACGGGAGCGGTCGGCCGAATGCCGAACAGCACCATCGATCCCTTGCGCGCGGCCTCGGCCCCGGCCCGGACCGCGGCCTCGAAGGCGATCGTATCGCCGATGCTGTGATCGGCTGGCATGAGCAGGATCAGGGCATCGGGATCCTTCTGCACGGCGAGGAGGGCCGCGACCGCCGCCGCGGGCGCCGTATTGCGCCCGACCGGCTCCAAGACCAGCCGGGACACCTTCGCATCGATGGCCCGCAACTGCTCTGCAATGACGAACCGGTGTTCCGCATTGGCGATCACGAGGATGTCCGTAAAAAGATCGGAGGCCGCCACACGCCGAGCCGTGCCCTGCAGGAGCGTTTCCGTATCGACCAAGGGCAGCAACTGCTTTGGATATGCTTCCCGGGACAGAGGCCACAGCCGCGTGCCGGTTCCTCCGGACAAGAGCACAGGGGTTACTTTCACCATCGCTTCTTCATCCTTTAACTTTACTTCCTTGGAATATAGACGTGCTAGTAATTGCTAGCCATCGACGGCCAAAGGTCAAGGACGACTTCGTGAGATTTTGACGGAGCGCGCCGGGACGTCCCGCCCGTCCGGGGTCGACGGCCGGCTGCGCTCGGTTGTCGGGCAACAGCGGCTGGATTCCGGCCATACGAAATCCGCCAGGTCGAAGCGACCCGACCGAGCCCGGCCGAGGGCAGCGAGCGCGCCGCCGCGCCGCGGCGGCGCTCCGGCTGCAGCCATCAGTAGGATCGGGAGCATCGCATCGCCCATCCGCCTCTTGGCCGGGTCCACCTTTCAGGAGAACTCGGTGTAAAATATTAATATGCTTGCCTTCAAAGGGATGGCACTCGACGTAAGTTGTAGAAAGTTCTGAGCCGTACTCTCGTTCTCACTACGGTTTGTGCGACAAATCAGCTATAGTGATCCATATCACCCGCCCAGGGGTGCCCTTTGACAAAGCATACGCCTTCAACGTCCGCCGGCCGACCTGACGCACAGAAGCCAGAAAAGGTTGCCTTCGCGACGCGTCTTCGCGAAGCGATGGAGCGGAAGGGGTGGACGCTCAGCGAGACGGCGCGACAGACCTCGGACGTCCTGGGTGCCGACGCCAAGTTCGGCAGGGCGCACGTGTGGCATTACCTGAATGCCAGGGCGATTCCGCGGGCTCGACATCTCGACGCCCTCTCGCAGGCGCTTCAGGTCACCCCGCACGAACTGCTTGGGTTCGCGGCATCTCCGACCGGGCAAGAAAGTCCGGACGATCGGCTTTCGAGTTCGATCACACGGCCGAATGAAGCAAAGTCCGTCGGTTCGACACAGGTCGTCCATGCCGAAGACTTCGGCGATGGGACGGCCCTCCTGCACGTCTCCCAGCGGGTTTCATGGACGACGGCGCTGAAGGTCATGATGCTTCTGAAAACGTCGGTGCGCGACGACGATTGAGCACGTTCCGGCCTGGATCGGACGGTTTGCGAGCGTCGGACGGACTCGACCCACCCATGACATGAGCATGCGCGCGCCTAGAGCGTGGCCGATCGTGCGGCGTCGTGTTCCCGGCACCAAACTAATGGAGCACGAACGGAAGGTACAGCACGCCGACTCCGCAGGCGACGGCCAGGACTGCCACGATGCTGGCCCAGAGCGAGCCCTGTTGGTTCTCACGAGGCATAGCCATTCGCTCAACTGCTATGCTCCAACCCTCTCACGACCGCGTTGCTAAAGTGTTGCATGATCCGATCCGATTATTTCGTTCCCGTCGCCGGGAGACTGGATCCGGCATTCACGTCGGCCGCATGCCCCGCCGTCCACGGGATCGTCGCCGTGCTCGGGACTGCCGACCGCCGCAGCGGGAGACGTGGGACGTCGGCAGCCTGGTGAACTTATCGTCGCGCGCCCGTCCGAAGACCACCGTCACGGCATATACTGGCCGCCGTTCACCTCGATGACCTGGCCCGTCACATACCCGCTCATCTGATCGGAAACGAGATACAGGAAGGCTCCGGCACATTCCTCCGCGAGCCCGAGGCGCCCCATCGGGATGGTGGCCTGCATCGCTGCAAGCTGCTCTGCGGTCGAGTATCGCTCGTGGAACGGCGTCATGATGACGCCGGGGGATACGGCATTGACGCGAATGCGATCCTTGACGAGCTCCTTGGCCCAGCCTCGGGTCGCGGTCGCCACGAACCCTTTGGTGGCCGCGTAGAGCACGGATCCCGGACCGCCTCCGTGGCGTGCCGCGATCGAACTCAGGTTGACGATCGAGCCTCCGGTGCCCTGGGCCTGCATGACGACGACCGCCTCGCGCGTGAAGCGGACGACCGGCTTCACGTTGAGATCGAGAAGGGCGTCGACGTAATCCTCCGTGTACTCGGCGATCGGCGTTCGTCGAATGAGGGCCCCGGCGTTGTTGATCAGCGCATCGAGGCGGCCGAAGGTCTCGACGGTCCGGCGCACGACGCGGTTGGCCGCGTCCGGTTCGGTGACATCGGCCTGGACGAGCACGGCCTGCCCGCCCTGCTGCCGGACTGCCTCCGCAACGCCCTCGGCCTCGGACTGGCTCGACCGGAAATTGATCGCGACGCGCGCGCCGTTGCGCCCGAACGCGCGGGCGGCCGCCGCGCCGATCCCGGTGCTCGCGCCGGTGATGAGCACCACCCGATCCTTGAGATCGGGAATCAGTGCGATCGAGTCAGTGCCGGCCGAGGCGAGTGTCATGGCGAACTCCGCAGCGTGATGAACGATCCCGATTATCTAGCGCACGCCGATCCCAGGAGAGGAACCCCTTCGCGGATGATCGCGCCCATACGTCCGTTTTCGAAAATGGGCCGCCCGTTTCTCGGTCTTGTGCGATTCCTGCCTCGCTCGACCGCGACCGCGAGCAAGCGCGGGCTCGTTCGAGCTCCATTTCAGGCTTCGTCAACGCCCGTAAATTCGGTCCAGCACGCGGGCCACGTCGACCAGCCGCTCACCTCGGGGTCGAACTGCTCGCCGGCCGCGAGACGCACCGCCCAGTCCGCGGCTGCGCGCCCGCCCCACTCGTCCGGCGGAGACGCCAGCGTTTCCCGGGCGGTGCCGCGGTACCGCTCCGCGACAAAATCGTAGAACGAGCCGTTCACGTTGCGGAGCGCCGCGCCGCCTTGCGTTCCGTGAAAGGCCGCTGAAATCATCGCGTCGCACCCGGCGTGGAGCCGCCACGAGCAGGCGAGCTGCACGACGGCTCCGGTCTCGAGCTCGATCGTGGCGACCGCGTAATCCTCGACCCGGTCAGGTTGCGAGCTCAGCGGCTCACCCCCGGCAAGCAAGGTTCCACGCACGCCGGCGACCTCCCGGAAGTCCATCGTCCAGAGCGCAAGGTCGACGAGGTGAACCCCCAGGTCCATGACGCACCCGCCGCCCGAGAGCATCGGGTCGTAGAACCACGGCTTGTCGGGCCCGTAAGCATTGTGGAACACGAGGTCGACCGCATAGATGCGTCCCAACTCGCCGGATCGCACCACGTCGCGGACGAGGCGCATGGCGGTGGTGAATCGGTACGACAGGTCTACGCCGATGAGCCTGTCGGCCGCGCGTGCCGCATCGACGACCGCTGTCACCTCCGCGGCCGTGCGGCCGAGCGGCTTCTGGCAGAAGACGGCGGCGCCCCGCTCGAGCACGCGGATCGATTGCTCGGCGTGCATCGCGCTCGGGGTGGCGATGACGACGCCGTCGACTGCCAGGTCCATGAGATCGTCCAACGTCGAGACCAGCTTAGCTCCCGGGGCCAATCGCCCCGCCTCGGCTGCCATGGCGGCAGACGCGTCGGCGATGCCTGCGATTTCGACCGCGCCGGTCTCCCGAATCGCGTTCATCCGGTGGCGGCCGATCCAGCCCACCCCGAGGAAGCCGAGGCGCGGGCGCACCGCCGCTGGCCGTTCTGCAGCCGGCACGCGCATCATCCCATCGTGACCAGAGCCTTGAGAAACCCGTCGGGCCGGTCGCGGGTCGCGTCGAGCGCCTGGTCGAGCCGGTCCAGGGGGAAGGTGTGCGTGTAGAGGGAGCTGGGGTCGAGACGGCCGGAGGCGACGGCGTTCACGGCTTCGCGCATGCCCTCTCGATAGACCTTCGGATCGCGCTCGTGCGCGTTGATCACGTCGAGCCCGCGCCAGTTCCAAAGCTGCATGTTGACGTTGCGCGGTCCATCCTGGTGGTATCCCGCCACGATCAGCCTGCCCCGCTCGCGCGTCAGTTCCGCAGCGAGATCGAGCGGCCACTGCTTCCCGACCGCTTCGATCACGCGGTCGCAGAACATCCCTTGGGTGAACTCCCTGACATGACCGACGATCTTGTCGTGGTCCTCGAGGGGGACCGTCTCGACCGCTCCCATCGCGCGGGCGACCTCGAGGGAAAAAGGACGGCGCGACACGGCGATGACCCGCGCTCCGGCGCCCGTTGCGAGCCGGGTCAGGACGGCACCGAGAAAGCCAATTCCGACGATCGCCACCGTTTGCCCGGCCGCGATGTCGCTGCGGCGGAAGATGTTCATAGCGCAGCCGAGCGGCTCACCCGGGAACGGCTGACCGGCCAACGCTTGCGGCAGAGGAACCACCGCGTCGGCATCGGCAATGTCGTATTCCGCATAGGCCTTGTAGGACAGGGCGGCAACTCGGTCGCCGACCGACGGCGACTCGACGCGCTCTCCGACCGCATCGACCACGCCCCAGCCCTCGTGGCCAAGCCCGCCCGGTTCGGTCGGGAACCGCATCCAATCCGGACCCGCCCAGGGCGTCAGATTGGAAGCGCACACGCCGCATCCTTCAAGCCGGATCCGCACCTCGTCGGGGCCCGGCTCCGGACGCTCGACCTCGACGATCCGAACGAGACCCGGCCCTGCGAGGACCGCGGCCCTCATGCTGCTCGAAGCGCCCACGCGTCCGACCTGTGTCACGACTTCGCTCACGGTCTCGAATTCGCTCCTCGAGGCGCTGCGCACGTTGGTCCCCTGCCCGCTTCGGCAATCGATGAAATCCGGTGCACGTATGACGGAGGAGCGCCGTCCTCCGCGCCCCCGGTACTTAGGTCGCCCGCATGGCCTTCCAAGAGCTTCGCCATTGCGGGACGGGTCACCGGCGCCCGAAGGGTCAGCCGTCATTTTCACAGGTGAGTTGCTCCGGCCGCAGACCTTCATCGGGCGTGAAACCCGCCTGAGTGTTCTTCCACTGCCAACTGGCGTCGAGACCGAGCTTCATGAGCCGCTTGAGCGCGTCCGCTCGGCCGAGGCCCGGAACCCTCTGCGCCGAAATCCAAGCATCCAGCTCGCGGATTTCCTCGCGCGACAACCGGACATCCACCTTCAGGTCGTTGTGCTCGCCCATCACTCACCCTACTCCATACGCGTTCGCTCGAAAACCTATCACGCCGTCAGCGTAGCGCTCGAAGGCCCGGCCCGTTCTGCCCGACATCACATCACGACGCTTTCGGCGGGCCATTCGAGTGAACCCGCGCCGTTTAACGACGTTGAAACTCCGAGGGCTCGCAGTCGAGCGCTTCAGAACCGGAGTTGAGCCGTGTTGAGTCTCGAAGCCGTCGAAGACCTGTGCGAGAGCATGCGCACGACCCTTGTGGTCCATCCCGTCATTCGACGAGCCGTAAGAGGCTACGAGGAGAGTTTCTACATTGGGTTGCGGTGTTTTCTCCGGGGAGAGACCGACGGCCTCTATTTCCTTCCTTTGCCGAGCGGTGACTACGTTCGGCTTCTGTTTTCGAAGCGCACGTCTCCGCTGGGATATGAGATCCTTCGAGTGGACGCGCTGTCCCGGGAGGGTTTGCAGCGGATCAAGCGTGCTTCGGGGTTATCTCGGGGAACGCTGGAGCGTTGATGCAGCGGACAGGATTAACACTCCATTAACCCCGTGATCGCAGAAGTGTAGCAACGCACGGTCCGGGGTCTCCACATGAACGTTTTAGTGTTCGCGTCGCGGAAAGGCGGCACGGGAAAAAGTACGCTCGCAGCGCACCTCGCGGCCCACGTCGCGAAGCCATCGCGCCCGACACTCTTGATCGATGCCGATCCGCAGGGCTCCCTCTCGCTCTGGTACGAGCGCCGTGGACAGGAGGAGATGGCGCTCAAGCGCGGCTCGCGTTCGCTTGCCGCTTCCCTCGCCGCCGCCAAGCGCGAGGGAAATGCGTGGACGTTCATCGACACCCCGCCCAACCGCTCCCCCGCGGTCATCGAGGCGATCCGCCACGCCACGCTGGTCGTCATTCCGACGCGCCCCAGCCTGTTCGACCTTGCCGCCGTGCGGGAAACAATCGATCTCGCACAGGAACTGCGAAGGCCCTACGCGGTCATCTTCAATGCCGCGCCGGCCCGGCGCGGCGAGGCCGAGGCCGCGGTTGTGGCCGAGGCCCGCGCAGACCTGAACGCCGACAAGGTTCCCGTGTGGTCCGGTCAGATCACCCATCGAGCCGATTTCTCGCTCGCTCTCAAAGCGGGCGAAGGCGTGAAGGAGTTCGCTTCGGACTCGCCGGCATCCGCCGAAATCGCTCAGCTGTGGACGGCGATCGAGCGGTCGGTGAAAGCCATCAACGGCGCTTACCGGAATGCCCGGGCCATGCACCGCCTTGCGGCCTGAGTCCTGGGGGCACTTTCCGGACTTGGATGTGTTCCAAGCTGACGGGCCCTTCTACGCCTGATCGGCCGAATAGGTTCCTCTTTCGAAGGAAGTTAAGCCGTGCCGTGACCACGACCGTCAAGTCGTGAGAACGCGCTCAGCTTATCTCGACCGCAGTCGAGGAAGCGCGGCAAAGTCTTGCCGGCCGCGCGAGAACCTGACCGGCCGAATCCCGCCATCAGAACGTTGAGGAGCTCGCACTCCGCGAACGAGGCGGCCCCTCGGGTCTGACGTTGGTGCGAGCAATCGACCCACCGAGCGGTCACATCGACCGGGCGCTTGTCTTTCGGCGGCGTCATGATGCTAAACTGAGCCAGTAGGCCAGATCAGTTTTGTTCATGATTGCGCCAAGCCCGTTTATGGAATTGCCCTGTCCGTGACCTCCTCCGCCTTCAACATGCGAGAGGCCACGGGTCGTGCCGAACGCCGATCAGGACAACTCCGGGCCGTCCGGTGCCAGGAGAGCGATCTCGGACGCCGCTCGCCGACCGCTTCGCAGGGAGAAGCGCGCAAGTTCCCGCGGCTCCGCTAACCCGATCGATGAGCATGCGTAATGCAGGTCTGCTGGTTGTCATGGTCCTGCTCGGGTCTCCCCCCGCCGCAGCAGAGACGGTCGACGGCCGCACCGCGGTCATCCTCGACGGCGACACGGTCGCGTTCGGCTCGGAGCGGGTGCGAATCGTGAATATCGAAGCGCCCGGGATCTCCGAGCCTGACTGCGAGCGGGAGGAAATATTTGCGCTCCGATCGCGACAACGCTTGGCGGAGTTGATCCGAGCCGGTCCGGTCACGATCGAACGATTGGGACGGGACCACCTCGGCAGAACGCTGGCGCGAGTCATCTTGTCCGATGGTCGCGACGTGTCGGCTCTCCTGGTCGAGGAGGGACTGGCCTTGCCGTGGCACGAAGGAGCGGAGGCGAGCGCCGCGCGGCGCCGGCACTGGTGCGGCGGGTAGGGCAGAAAGAGGCCTTCGAGGATTTTCGTCAACGCGAAGCGTCTCGCGACGAACTCGGCTGGGGAGCGGCGATGCTGGAAGTCGTGGAGCTCAGGGCAGCCGCTAAGTCGAACGGATTTTCAAACAATTTGCAAATTTCTGACGGCCCAGCTGAAACCCCCCATCGTTTCGTGCATTGGTCCGCTGACAGGCACACTCAGTTTTACCCCGCATTCCCCTATGCAGCCTGTCTACCTGCCCGGCCTCGAGCCGGGCTTTTCTTTGCGCCAGATCAGCCTCGTGCCGGCGTGTCCGTGAAAAGAACGATCCTTGCCCGCCCGGTTCATGCCGGGCTTATCCAATGCAAGACAACAGTCCTTTCAACGCGCTGCGCGAACCACGGCGGAGACCATGGCGTCGTCCGCCTCGATCCCGAGTTTGGCGTTCAGCGCGCGGATCGAGTCTGCGGTGATCGGCTTTCTGGTGAGCCGAGCGGCCGCCGTGGCCATCGATCTCGTGTCACCTTGTAGCATCGCCTTTTCGTAGGCGACGGTGGCGCTCGCCGGGGTGATCGTCTCCGACTCGCTCCGAACCGGAGCAACCCGACGGCGGGCCGCAGCCGCAGGCGGGGCGGCATCGACCGGCGCCTGGTTCGAGACCGCTTGGCCCGGAGCGGCGGATCCCGTCACGGCGGGGGACGAGAGGCTGCGATTGTCTCCCGTCGCGGCAGCTCCAAGGGCCTGCGCGAAGCGACCGAGCCCTTGAAACAGGCTGGATCCAGCCGAAGGCGCTGGCGCGGGCGCCGTACCAGAGCCGCCTGGCGTCCTAAGGTTAGACGCTGTCGATTGGACTTCGGAACTCTGGTTGGAGGAAGCGCAGCTGCCAAGAAGAAGAGCGATTATTGCGATACTCACCGGCTTCACGATAATTCTCCTACCATGCCTCAAGGCTGACAGAAGTACTCACATGAGTCGAATCTGCACCAGAACGAGCCAATGGCCCTCACTTGTTCAGGAGTCAGAAGTAAGGCACCCTAGTGTGGCCACATTCGGCCCATCCTCTCCTTACGTTAGGAGTGGACCATGACTGACGAGCATAGCTCTGGCGAAAAGCAAGACGGCAGGACTCCAGATGCGACCGCGGACCGTCTCGCCACGGTTCTGAACGAGGTTCTCGCCGTCCCGGCCGTCGAGGGGCTCGACGTGGTCGTTCGAGCACAGGTTGCCCGCGCAGCCGCATCGCCGGAGGAGCCGTCGCCCGAGAGCGGCGAGGAGGCTTAGCCGCTCTCCCTGCCGCCGTGCTTCGGCGAACGTCTTAGCGTTGGACCGGCCTCGACCCAAACGTCGAATTGCCCGCTACGATCGACGGCGCGCAGGCCAGACCGTGCCGCGGGTCAGGGCGGGCATGTCGACCCTGTTTTCACCGCTCGGGGCCCGCTTTCAGTCGCGCAGAATGAGAAAAGGCGGCCCGCGGACCGCCTTCTCAACTCGTCGGCCGCGCCCCCACGGACCTTATGAAGGTCTCATAGCCGATCGTCCGAAGCTTGGCTCTCCGGACGAGTGCGTAGCGCGACCTAACGGACGGGATGCGAGGGTCGGTGAGATTACCGACGCGCGGCCATCATGTCGTGGGTAAGAACGGTGAGCTTGCCGATCAGCGTGGCGACGTCACCGTGAGCGCAGGACCACTGGGTGCCGATGGCAGCGCCATCGTCGGACACCGACACCACGGCGACGGAGCGCAGCCTTCCTTCGCGCGCGAGCTTCAAGTGCTCCTGCAGCACGTCGATGATGGATGCAACATTCTCGTCGACGGGCGCATTCGTGACGGGCAGCAGACGGATCGCGGTGCTCGTCGGCTCCATGCTCTTGTCCCCCATGATGTCCTCCGACTCAATTTGTCGCTTTCCCAACTCGGTAGGCTCCTGATTCTTCAACTGCAAGCGAAGCCATTCGCCAGACGGCTGCACCCGCTCGGCTCAGCTTCAGATCGGCCGCGCACGTTGCATCTGCGCAACAGCCCCCGCCGGTGCATTCTCGCCGGCAACGCGGTTCGTGAGTGCCCTCGGGCCGCAGATGACTAGGACGTCGAACGACTGCGGCCGCGCCTGAGCGCGGTCCGAACGATGGGCGCCGCGACATACTCGACGAGCGGGATAAGCGCAGCGCCGATCAGGAGTCCGAAGAGGCCGGAGGCTGCTGCCGTAACCGCCCACTCGGCGGCTCCGGCGACCGCCGGCGCGGCGTGACCGACATAGACCGCCGCCGCATGAAGAGTCTCGCCCAGTGCATGAAGGCCATATTCCTCGAGACCGTGAATGATGATGCCGCCTCCGACCCACACCATCGCGGCGGTCCCAACGATGCTCAGAACCGTGAGGAGCACAGGCATCCCGAGCACGAGACCGCGACCCAGACCCTGCGTCAACGGCCGGACGATGCGGTCGGCCCACGAGGGCGGGGCGGCTGACGGGCTCCGGAATCGGTCACCGATTGTGGACATCGGCCTGTCGTTGCGCGCGAGCGCGACCCCGGCGTCATCGGCCTTCACGATCAGCGCAACGGCTCCGTACACCACCGCGGTGATGCCGATGCCGACCGTTGCCAGGACCATGGCCTGGAGCCAGAACGATTGGGAAGGAACGGTCGCCAGCGTGATCGCCATGATCTCGGCGGAGAGGATGAAGTCGGTCTTGATCGCCCCCCGGACCTTCTCGTCCTCCAGACTCCCCGGGTCGTGCGTCGCCGCGGCGACCACGGCCTCATGCTCGTGCGCGCGGTGAGGCCAAAGCGCCTCGAAGACCTTTTCGGTTCCCTCGTAGCACAGGTACGCACCGCCGATCATCAGCAACGGCGTGATCGCCCACGGCGCAACCAGACTCAGCACCAAAGCGGCCGGCAGCAGGAAGAGCAGCTTGTTCTTGAGCGAGCCGAGGGCGATCTTGCCGATGATCGGGAGCTCGCGATGCGCCGCGAAGCCCACGACGTAACGCGGCGTCACGGCGGCGTCGTCGATCACGACCCCGGCCGCTTTGGCGCCGGCGCGAGTCGCCTGTGCCGCCGCATCATCGAGCGATGCCGCGGCGATCTTCGCAAGACCCGCGACATCGTCCAAAAGCGCGATCAGACCAGTGCTCACGAACGCATCCCTCTTAACGTTGCCATTGGGCTCAACCTCACGACTCTCGAGCCCCTCGGGGTCGGGCCGTCGGGACAGACACGCCTGATTCCGCCTGACCAAGCAATCCAGGAAGCTGCCACGGACCCCGCCCCCCTCGAGGCGCGTCGACGGCAGCGCAGTTGAGATCCTCATTGGAGCGAAAATCGGAATGATAGTCGAGCGTCTGGCGCGGCCTCAACTTCGGGCCCCGTTGCATGGTTCTTCAGACTGCGGCGATTCCCGCGGGAAGGCCGAGTCCTCGACGCCACTGGACGTGAAACCTGCCCCCTCTCGGAAGCATCTGCGCCCGATCGCGCGTAACGGCCGCGCCGCAGCGAATGGTTTGATCTGCATCTACCCCGAAGTTTGGCGCAGACCGATCAAAGTCACGGGTGGCTACAGCAGGAACCACTTGCTGTGGAGGTCGAACACGCCGTTGAGCCGGATCGTCGCCTCGGCGGAGGCGTCCGCATCGGTGTTGAGGTAGACCCAGGTGTCGCGGCTGGTGTGCTCGTAGCGGACCTGACCCGCCCGGGTGAACTCCGCCTCGCCGATGAAGGCGAACTTCTGGTCGCCGCGGGCCTTCGCGTTGGCGTCGACGAGCCGCAGGTCGAGCCGGTCGCCGAGGCCGCCCCGGAAGTCCAGGATGGAGTCGGCGAGCTTGCGCGACGCGCCGGTGTCGCGGTCGTCGAAGATGAACAGGTCCTTGCCCGAGCCGCCGGTCTCGACGTCGCGGCCGCGGCCGCCCGTGAGACGGTCGTTGCCCGAGCCGCCCTTGAGGACGTCGTTGCCGATCCCGCCGCGCAGGTGGTCGGCCCCGCCCCCGCCCGAGAACCAGTCGGCCCCGAACCCGCCCACGATCACGTCGCTGCCCGGGGTGCCGATCACCCGTTCCGGGGCGCGGTTGCCGACCCCGATCGTGAACACGGTGTCGAGGGAAAGCCCGGTCTGGTCGGTGGCCCGGACCACCACCGTGTGGATCCCGGCCTGCTCGAAGTCGAGGCGCACGCCATTGGCGACCACGAGATTGTTGCCCGACAACGCGAAGCGTCCGCCGGCATCGTCGATGAGGGCGAAGCTGTGGGTGTCGCCCGGGTTCGGGTCCTCGGCCGAGAAGCTGCCGACGACCGTGCCCGACGCGCTGTTCTCGAGCACCACGCCACCCGCCAGCACGATCCCGCTCGGCGCGGCGTTCGCGGGGGAAGGATCGTCCGGCGCTGTCCGAGCATCCGGCTCCGGGTCGGGCCTGGGTCCCGTGAGCGCCGTGACGTATCCCCGATCGTAGGCGACGTACTCGGCAAGCCTTTGGCCGGTGATCTCGTAGGAGTCGTTGTCGAGATGCACCACGTCTCGCAGCGGCAAATCGGACGTGACCGCGCCGATATCGATCCGCTCGTTGTTCGTTGCCATGGCGCGCTGCGCCTGGCGGACGAGCGCATGGCCTTCCGTTGCCGCTGGATCCGTGGTGTTACCGGTCTCCATGATATAGACGTCGAGAGGCTGGGACATCGCGGCCCCGACGTACTCGAAGACGCGCAATGTCGCGGTCGTGTACTCGGCGACCGTCGAGCTGCCATCCTGGATGCGCTTGGCGTCGGCTTCTCCCTGCCCCCAGATCACCGCGACCCGAACCGTGTCGTGGAGCGCCTGAAGACTCGCGATGTCCTGCTGCATGCCGGCAACGGCATCGATCGTCAGCTGCCCGGGCTGGCCGCCGCTCAGCGACCACCACCGAAGCGTAGGGTCGGAGGTGAGGTCGCCGTCCGCAAAGCTGCCGCCCTTGGCGTAGTTTTTGACGACGACGTTGGCCTGCCCGGTCAGGGCGGTCAGCTGTGCCGTGAAGACATCGATGCCCGAAACCTCGTCCCCGAGTTCGTTGAACATCGCTCCGGCGTTCGATTGACCCAGGACGGCGAAGTACCAGACCTCTGACATCGTACCCTCGCTCGTTCGCCGTCATGTCGAGAAGCACATCGCGGGTGCCGCCGAATAGGCCCGTCGACAACCGACGGGCCTGTGTCTTGCCGCTTCTCGCAGCCAGGCCGGCTACAGCAGGAACCACTTGCTGTGGAGGTCGAACACGCCGTTGAGCCGGATCGTCGCCTCGGCGGAGGCGTCCGCATCGGTGTTGAGGTAGACCCAGGTGTCGCGGCTGGTGTGCTCGTAGCGGACCTGGCCCGCCCGGGTGAACTCCGCCTCGCCGATGAAGGCGAACTTCTGGTCGCCGCGGGCCTTCGCGTTGGCGTCGACGAGCCGCAGGTCGAGCCGGTCGCCGAGGCCGCCCCGGAAGTCCAGGATGGAGTCGGCGAGCTTGCGCGACGCGCCGGTGTCGCGGTCGTCGAAGATGAACAGGTCCTTGCCCGAGCCGCCGGTCTCGACGTCCCGGCCGCGGCCGCCCGTGAGACGGTCGTTGCCCGAGCCGCCCTTGAGGACGTCGTTGCCGATCCCGCCGCGCAGGTGGTCGGCCCCGCCCCCGCCCGAGAACCAGTCGGCCCCGAACCCGCCCACGATCACGTCGTTGCCGGGGGTGCCGATCACCCGTTCCGGGGCGCGGTTGCCGACCCCGATCGTGAACACGGTGTCGAGGGAAAGCCCGGTCTGGTCGGTGGCCCGGACCACCACCGTGTGGATCCCGGCCTGCTCGAAGTCGAGGCGCACGCCATTGGCGACCACGAGATTGTTGCCCGACAACGCGAAGCGTCCGCCGGCATTGTCGATGAGGGCGAAGCTGTGGGTGTCGCCCGGGTTCGGGTCCTCGGCCGAGACGCTGCCGACGACCGTGCCCGACGCGCTGTTCTCGAGCACCACGCCACCCGCCAGCGCGATCCCGCTCGGCGCGGCGTTGGTCGGAGCCGTCGCGATGAGTTCGGATAGGGTGACGGTCCGATCGGCGAACTGGAAGGATTCCACGCCCGTCACCCGATCGGCGCCGTCGAAGCCCACGCCGCGATTGTCGGCGACCGTCAGCGATCCGTCGGCATTCTGGACGACGGCGTAATTCGAGAAGCTGCCCGAAAAGATCGCCAGGTCGATGCCGTCCCCGCCGTCCAACGTGTCGGCGCCAATCCCTCCGTCGAGAGAATCGTTCCCCGCACCTGCAACCAGAACGTCGTTGCCTAGGCCACCAGAGATGTTGTCATGGCCGCCTTGCCCGTCGAGACGGTTGCCGCGCTGATCTCCGATCAGTATGTCAGCGAAGGCGGAGCCTCGTACCTGCTCCATATTGATGAGGGTATCGGTGGATCCGTACCCATCCAGAGCCGAACCGCCTGCGAGGTTGACCGTGACCGCTCCGGGAGCGTCGAAATAGTCGGCAGTGTCGCCCTCGATCCCGATCCCGCCGTTCAGAGTATCGTTGCCGGCCCGGCCGCGGAACCAGTCGTTCCCGGCACCCCCGAGGAAGGAATCGGCGTGGGCGCTTCCTTCGACGGCGCGAATGTTGGCGAGCGTATCCGTTCCGCCGAGGCCGTCGGCAACGGTGCCGCCGTACGTGAGTCCGTCGAATGTCAGGGTCGCGGCGATTGCGGAGGTCGACGAGGCGTATGAGGCCCAGATATTGGGATCGGCGGTGGCCGGACCCGTGATGGTGTCGTTTCCGGCACCGCCGGTGATCACGAAGTCGCCGGGCGGCCGTGATGTCACGGTGAGCGTATCATTGAAATTCGAGCCGCGAATTCTCTCGATTGAGCTGAGCGTGTCAGTTCCCGCAGCGCCTGTTGCCGATCCGGTCAGCCCGGTGATCGCAACCGTGACGCTGCCAAGCGCGCTTTCATAGGAAACGGTATCGGTTTCGGAGCCGCCCTCGATCGTGTCGTCGCCAAGTCCGCCGTCGAGAACGTCGCTCCCGCTTTCGCCGTCGAGACGGTCGTTGTCGGACCCACCCTCGAGCGTGTCGCTTCCAGCGCCACCGGTTATGGTGTCGTTGCCGCCTTCGCCCTGGAGAAGGTCGTCGCTAGCAAGGCCTTCGAGCAAATCGGGGTTAGGGCTACCCGGAAACACAGCCAATTCTTCCTCCCGCGATTCTACAAACCGGGCTTCCACCCCGGAGGGATAAGCTGTCAATCTTTCGATTTAAACGCAAGGATTAATGTCAAAAACACCCAAATTTTTATACATACGGACGAAACTAAGCGTCGTCTCGCGATTTGTCGTGCGCAGGCGGGGTTGCTCGACGACATGTCGTCGGCCGAGGGCGCCTGCCTCCGGCCGGACGTCATGAAAAACGACCGGGAATTGAGCCACTTATCCGGAGCAGAGCGCGCAGGCTCTGGTCGCGGCGTCGGTGACGTGCCAGGCACCCCTTGAGGAGCCTCGCTCGAGCCGGCCGGTCAGGCGAGGCGGCGAACGGCGACGTGGCAGCCCGTTAAATTCAGCTGGCGTGATAACTTACGGCGGCTTCGGCGTCTTGGACCTTCCGTGCCGGAGTGCCGGATCGCGTTGGGGTCTCGGAGAGACGTGACGGCAGGAACGCGATTGGCTCCCGGCGGGGTCCCGGGCCGCCGGTGACGGTCGCGCGAAGCCGGCCACTCGCGGCGGGGTCGCCCCCGAGCCGCGCCCCTCACCTGACGAATCCGATGCCGAGACTGCCAGCTCGGGAAGCCGATGCCCGCGGACTCCCCAGGACGGCCCGCGGCGCTTTCCGCATCCCTCCCAATCAGGAGCCGCCCGCTCCTGCCGGAGCACGGCCGCCGCGGACTAGCTCGTCGTGTTCGATCTCGACCGCGGTCTCGGTCCGCCCTTTCGAAGGTCCGACGATGTCCTGAAGTTCGGCCTCGTCGAGCGTTTCCTTCTCGAGCAGCCGCCGCGCGGTTCGCTCCAGAACGTCACGACGCTCGTTCAGGATCGCCAGCGTTCGATCGAAGACTCCGTCGACCGTGGAACGAACCTCTTCGTCGATCGCCGTCGCGGTCTCGTCCGAGTAGGAGCGCTCGCGGGCCCCGTCGGCGAGCGGGTTCGGGCTCAGGAAGGAGCGCCCGTCCTTTTCCAGGGCGACATGCCCGAGCTTGTCCGACATGCCGTAGCGCGTGATCATCGAGCGCGCGATGTCGGTGACGCGTGCGAGATCGTCCGCGGCGCCCGTGGAGAGGTGGCCGAAGACGATCAGCTCCGCGGCGCGTCCGCCCAGCAGCACCGCCATCTTGTTCTCCAGCTCCTCCCGCGTCATCAAGAACCGGTCCTCGGTCGGGCGCTGGATCGTGTAGCCGAGAGCGCCCACGCCCCGTGGAATGATCGATACCTTGTGGACCGGGTCGACCCCGGGCAACGCCAGGGCGACAAGGGCATGCCCCATCTCGTGATAGGCAACGATCTCGCGTTCCCTCGGATTGAGCAGGCGGTTGCGTTTCTCCAGCCCCGCGACGATGCGCTCGACCGCGTTGTTGAAGTCCGTCATCGCCACCGCGTCGGCGCCGCGGCGGGTCGCCAGGAGCGCGGCCTCGTTGACGAGGTTGGCGAGATCCGCGCCCGTGAACCCGGGGGTCAGGGCCGCGACCTTCTCGGCGTCGACATCGGGCGCGAGTTTGGCCTTTCGCATATGGACGTGCAGGATCTGCACGCGACCCTTCTTGTCGGGGCGGTCGACGAGCACCTGACGATCGAACCGCCCCGCGCGCAGCAGGGCCGGATCCAGGATCTCCGGCCGGTTCGTGGCTCCGAGCAGCACGAGCCCCGCGCGGGAGTCGAATCCGTCGAGCTCGACGAGGAGCTGATTGAGGGTCTGCTCCTTCTCGTCGTGCCCGCCGACGACGCCCCCGAGGCCGCGGGCGCGGCCGAGCGCATCGAGCTCGTCGATGAAGATGATGGCGGGTGCCTTCTCGCGCGCCTGCTGAAAGAGGTCGCGAACGCGCGCGGCGCCGACGCCGACGAACATCTCGACGAATTCGGAACCGGAGATCGAAAAGAACGGCACCTTGGCCTCTCCGGCAACGGCTTTCGCGAGGAGCGTCTTGCCGGTCCCGGGTGGTCCGACCAGGAGCACGCCCTTCGGCATGCGGCCGCCGAGCCGTCCGTACTGCTCCGGGTTCCTCAGGAAATCGACGACCTCGCGCAGTTCGTCCTTGGCCTCGTCGACTCCGGCGACATCCTCGAAACGGACGCCGGTGTCGGTTTCGACGTAGATCTTCGCCTTGCTCTTGCCGATCTGCATCAGTCCGCCGCCGAGACCTCCCTGGGCCGCGAGGCGGCGCGACAGGTAGGCCCAGACCCCGAAGAAGAGCAGGACGGGCAGCACCCAGGAGAGGATGTCCCGCAACAGCGTGCTCTCGACCTGACCGGTGTATTTCACGCCGTACTGCTGGAGCTCCTGGGCGAAGTCCGGTTCGACCCTGGTGGTCGCGAACCGCGTCTGCCCGGTGGGAAGGGCCTCCTTGAGCGTGCCCTGGATGAAGCGGTCGGAGATCCCGATTTCCGCGACCTTGCCGGCGCGGAGGAGCTCCTGAAACTGGCTGTACGGGATCGGGGCGATCTGCTGGGCCGTCGCGATCAGGTATTGGATCAGGAGAATGCCGATCGCGGCCGCAATCCAGTACCAGGTTGTGAAGCGCTTGTTCTTGTCCATCACGAAGCTCGGTGCGGTTGCGTCGGAAGGCAACGTTCGGACGAGCGGGTTGTTCGCCTCGCCGAGGAAGGTTTCAACGGCGCGGGCCGTGCTCCTCGGCGAGCAACCGCTTTCTGTCTCGGCCATGCTTCGAACGGGATCGTCGGTGCCGCGAACGTGACCGGGGATTGCTAGACGCTCACCCAGGGCTTGGCCCGGCGGCGATCGCGTCGACTTTGGCGGCCATGATGAAGTCGTTCTCGTGCAGGCCCTTGATCTTCTTGGTCTGCAGCGAAACCGTCGCGTATCCCCAGCCGAAGGTGATGTCGGGGTGGTGCCCTTCCGCCTCGGCGAGTTCGCCCACCCTCTGCACCAGCGCAAAGGCTTCCGCGAAGTTCCTGAACCGGAACGTCCGCTCGATCCGGCGCGCGTCGTCGCGGACCTCCCAATCCGGAACCTGCGGGCGGAATTCCGCGACCTTCTCCGGCGTCAGGGGCGGGACTCCGCCGCGGCACGGTGTGCAGGATTTCGTCGTGAGACTGTCCACCATCGCGAGCTCCGCTCCATGCACGCTCGAGGGAACGAGCAGGCGGCGACTTCATCGGCGATCCGACGCACCAGGTCGCCGGCTGGCAAGCGCCCATCCGCGTTCGTCGATGCAAGCGTACGACCCGGAGCCACCTCGAACAAGGCCGGCCAGGAGATTTCCGCTCGACCAGGGCCTTCTCGGACTCGCCCGAAGTCCGCCGCGACGCCCGTCGACGCACCCCGCGTTTGCTCGCGGCGTGCGCCGCGGACCCCTGCCCGGCTCGGCCCAATTCCTAGCGCGCGCGGCCGGCTGCAGGGCGTTCGTTCCGTCCCGGGCGTTCACACCCGGCCTTTCTTGAGGTAACCGTAGTGCAGAGGGTCACCTGCGTGCCCCGGCGAGCCCGGAGGGCCAAATGGATATGAGCATCCTACTGATCTGGATCGGGGCGCTCTGCGTGATCGGCGGGGTGCTCTTCATGGCCGCACAAGCCATGCGGGGCGGCCGGCTGAGCGGACGGCCGCGCGCCCGAGAAGGGATGACCACCGACACGCTGGAGCCCCGTCACAACAGCGGCCTGGGGCTGAAGGAGAACATGCCCGGCTTGGCGCTCGTTGCGCTCGGAGGCTGCCTTCTCCTGCTCGGTTCCGCGTTCTGAGGAGGCTTAGGGTTCTGCCGGTTCCCCGGCCCGCAGGCCCCGGGGTACGGCGACGTCCAGGGGGCGACAAGCGAACCCGCGCAGCGTATAGTAGCGGTCAAGGTGCAGGTCGCGCTCCGTGGCCAGCCGCGTCTCGACGGTGTCACTCGGACCACGACCGCTTAAGCTTCGCTGAGGAGGAGAGGTCATGGCGAATTTCCACGTGATTGCCGGCCCGGACGCGGACAGCCCGGTGCACCCGGCAATCCGGAAGATCGGAACCGCGGATCTCAAGGACGCGCTGACCAAGGGCGTCGATGATTTCATGGCCATGCCGACGCACTTGGCCTTTCTGGGATTGATTTATCCGCTCTTCGGCATCGGCCTGGGTGCTCTGACGTTCAGCAACAACGCCCTCCCCCTGCTTTTCCCTCTCGTGTCGGGCTTCGCGCTCCTCGGCCCGATCGCTGCGGTCGGCCTCTACGAACTCAGCCGAAGGCGGGAACTCGGACTCGACACCTCCTTGAGTCACGTCTTCGACGTCCTGCGCTCGCCCTCGCTGCCCGCGATCGGGGCTCTCGGCGTCGTGCTGATGGTCCTGTTTCTGGTTTGGCTCGCGAGCGCCCAAGCACTCTACGTGTGGCTCATGGGGCCGACGGCGCCTGAATCCTATGTCGGCTTCCTGAGCGAGGTCTTCACGACGGCGCGCGGGTGGGCGTTGATCATCCTCGGACATGCCGTCGGATTCGTGTTCGCGGCCGCGGTGTTCACGATCGGCGTGATCTCGTTCCCGCTTCTCCTCGACCGCGACGTAGGTGCCGGTTGCGCGGTGCAGACCTCGGTCAGGGCCGTGGTCGCGAATCCCGGAACGATGGCGCTATGGGCCGCGATCATCGCAGTCCTTCTGATCGTCGGCTCCGCACCGCTTCTCGTCGGTCTCGCGGTCGTCATGCCGGTGCTCGGTCACGCGAGCTGGCACCTGTACCGGCGCACGGTCGAGCCTTCCGAGCGCGCCAACCCCGCCCCATCCGACTCATCGCCTCGGTAAGGTGGTTCGGTTCGACTGAATCGGCTCAGACGCCGCTCGCGGACCGTGAAGCACCCGGTCCACGCGGGAGATGCTCTACGAGCCCCAACCTGCCGTGCGGCTATGGATTGAAGCGCTGGTCGTATTCCAGCACCGCGTTGAGCAGCACCTGCGCGCCGGCGGAGCATTCCTCGAAGGTGGTGCTCTCCGCCTCGTTGTGGCTGAGGCCGCCCGCGCAGGGAACGAAGATCATCGTGGTCGGCGCCACCCGGGCGATGTAGGCCGCGTCGTGACCTGCGCCCGACACCATGTCGCGCATCGCGAAGCCCGCCTTCTCGGTGCCGGCGCGCACGGCCGCGATGCACTCCCGATCGAAGCGCACGGCAGGCGAGTCCCAGACCTTCCTGAGGACCGGATCGAGACCGATCTCCGCTGCGACGGCTGGCACGGTCTCGGTGAGCTTGCGCTCCATTTCGTCGAGCACGGCATCCTCGGGATGGCGGAAGTCGACGGTGAAGAACACGTGACCGGGGATCACGTTGCGCGAGTTCGGCTTCACCTCGACGAGGCCGACCGTCCCGACCGCCGAGGGTGCATGCTCGAGCGCGATCCCGTTCACGCGCTCGATGAGCCGCGCCGCGCCGAGAAGTGCGTTGGACCGTAGGTTCATGGGCGTCGACCCGGTATGCGCCTCGCGGCCGGTCAGCTCGATCTCGTACCAGCGCATGCCCTGCACGCCGGTCACGACGCCCACGACCTTGCCTTCGGCTTCCAGGATCGGCCCCTGCTCGATATGGAGCTCGAACATCGCCCCGAACGTCACCGAGCCGGGTTCGGCGTCGCCGCGGTAGCCGATGCCCTCGATAGCGTCCGCGAAGCGCACGCCCTGCCGATCCTCCCGGCTGTCCGCGAACGCGCGGTCGAAAACGCCCGCATAGACGCCCGACCCGAGCATCGCGGGCGCGAAGCGCGAGCCCTCTTCGTTCGTCCAGTTGACGAGCATGAGCGGCGCGTTGGTCTCGTACCCGAGGTCATGGAGCGTGCGCATGGCCTCGAGCCCGCCGAGCACCCCGAGCACGCCGTCGAACTTGCCGCCGGTCGGCTGCGTGTCGAGGTGGCTGCCGATGGCGATCGGCGCCACGTCGCTGCGCTTGCCCGGCTTCAGCGCGAACATGTTGCCGACCTGATCGACGGTCACCGTGCAGCCGAGCGCCTCGCATTGGCTCCGGAACCAGTCGCGCACCTCCCGGTCGAGGTCCGACAGCGTGAGCCGGCAGATGCCGCCCTTGGCGGTGCCGCCGATCCGCGCCGTCTCCATCAGGTTGTCCCAGAGGCGCTGTCCGTCGATGGTGATGTTCTGCATGGCCGTCTGGCTTGTTTGTGGGTTGTGGGGGTGGGTTGTGGGGGTTGGGGCTTCGGGACGTGCTACGGGGGCAGGATACGCCCGGAACCCCGGCCTTCTCCCCACTCCCTACTTTCCACAACCCAACTCCCCACTCGCTCAACGCTCGACCGCCTTTGGAGCGTTCCGCGTCTTCCACAGCCGTTGCGCTTGCGCGAAGGGCGGCATCGGTCGGCGGGCGACGAATCGGCCTTGGCCGCGCTCGGCGCGCACCTGTCCGTTCTCGGCGGCAAGCCGGCCGCGCAGATACACCCTCGCGGGCAGCCCGGTCAGCGGAAAACCTTCGAACACGTTGTACTCGATCCGGCTCACCTGCGCGGCCGCCGAGATGGTCTTGGTGGCCTTGGGGTCCCAGATCACGATGTCGGCGTCGGCCCCCGGCATGACGACCCCCTTCTGAGGGTACATGTTGAGGATCCGAGCGCTGTTGGCCGAAGTGACGGCGACGAACTCGCTCGGGGTCAGGCGGCCGGTGTTGACGCCGGCGGTCCACAGCACCGGCATGCGGTCCTCGAGCCCGCCGGTGCCGTTGGGGATCATGCGGAAGTCGTTCTGCCCAAGGCGCTTCTGATCCATCGTGAACGAGCAGTGGTCGGTGGCGACGACCTGCAGCGAGCCGGCCTGAAGTCCGGTCCACAGGCTCTCCTGATGGGACTTCGGCCGGAAGGGCGGCGACATCACGCGCTGCGCCGCATGGTCCCAGCTCTTGTGGAGGTAATCCGTCTCGTCGAGGACGAGGTGCTGGATCAGCGGCTCGCCGAAAACCCGCTTTCCCTCCGCGCGTGCCCGGGCGATCGCCTCGTGCGCCGGCTTCGATGAGGTATGGACGATGTAGAGCGGACAGCCCGCCATGTCGGCGATCATGATCGCCCGGTTCGCGGCCTCGCCTTCCACCTCGGGGGGCCGCGAGTAGGCGTGGAACTCGGGGCCGGTCTGTCCTTGCGCGATGAAGCTCTCCTGCATCTGCGCGACGACGTCGCCGTTCTCGGCGTGGACGAGGGCGGTCGCCCCGAGCTCGGCGCAGCGCTTGAAGGAGCGGAACAGGGTGTCGTCGTCCACCATCAAGGCGCCCTTGTAGGCCATGAAGTGCTTGAAGGTGTTGACCCCGTGCGTATTGACGATCTCGCCCATCTCGCGCGCGACCTCGTCGGACCACCACGTGACGGCAAGATGGTAGGAGTAGTCGCCGGCCGCCTTCTCGGATTTATGGCGCCAGTCGCGATAGGTCTCGACGAGCGACTGGTTCGGACCCGGGATGCAGAAGTCGACGATCGTCGTGGTGCCGCCGGACAGAGCGGCCTTTGTGCCCCATTCGAAATCGTCCGCCGACACGGTGCCCATGAAGAGCAGTTCCATGTGGGTGTGCGGATCGATGCCGCCCGGCATGACGAGCGCTCCGCCCGCGTCGACGACCTCGGCGCCCGCCGGCGCCTCCAGGTTCTCGCCGACGGCGACGATGCGCTCACCCTCCACGAGCACATCGGAGCGCCGGCTGAAATCGGCGTTCACGACCGTGCCGCCGCGGATGAGAAGGGCCATGTGCAGGTCTCCCCTGTTGGTGTTCTTTGATGGGCGAATGGTGAGGGGCGAGCGGGAGGTGGGGCGTGGGGCGTCGGGTAACACGCCACCGTCATCCCCGGCGCGCCGAAGGCGCGGGAGGGGAATCGAGCCGTACTCGCCACTCCCTACTCCCTACTTCCCCATCCCCCCACTCGCCCTCGCCTCACCTCTTCGCATCGACGACCGCGTGGCTCCAGGCGCCTTCGGGCTTCTTGGTGATCACGGGCGCGTCGCCGCCGGAGGCGAGCAGGGTCGCGACGGTGCGCTCATAATCGGCAGGGTCGAGCTTGCCCTTGCCGCCGGTGTCCAGGAGCTTCGCGATCTCGCCCGCCATCCGCTTCTGGTGCTTCTCGGTCTGCGCGCCGGTCGCGTCGTTGTCGAGCACGATCTTGGCGGCCTCGTCGGGGTTCTGCCGCATGAAGTCCCAGCCCTTCTGCGACGCCGCCACGAACTTCGCCATCTTCGCGACGAAGGCCGGGTCCTTCAGCTTGTCCTGCATCACGTAAAGGCCGTCTTCGAGCGTCGCGACGCCCTGGTCCTCGTACTTGAAGACGACGAGCTGCTCGGGCTTGAACCCGGCATCGATGACCTGCCAGTACTCGTTATAGGTCATCGTCGAGATGCAATCGGCCTGCTTCTGGATCAGCGGGTCGACGTTGAAGCCTTGCTTGAGCACCTTGACGCCGCCAGCCGAGCCGTCTGTCTTGTAGCCGAGCTTCGCCATCCAGGCGAGGAACGGATACTCGTTGCCCGAGAACCACACGCCGAGGGTGCGGCCCTTCAGATCCTGCGGCGTCTTGATCCCCGTCTCGGCGCGGCAGGTCAGCATCATGCCGGATTTCTTGAACGGCTGGGCGATGTTGACGAGCGGCACGCCTTTTTCGCGCGCCGCGAGGGCGGAGGGCATCCAGTCCACGATCACGTCGGCGCCGCCGCCGGCGATCACCTGCGGCGGAGCGATGTCGGGCCCGCCCGGCTTGATGGTCACGTCGAGCCCGGCCTCCTTGTAGAAGCCCTTGTCCTTCGCGACGTAATAGCCCGCGAACTGTGCCTGGGTGACCCATTTGAGCTGGATCGTGACCTTGTCGGACTGCGCGAAAGCCGGTGCCGTGAAGCCGAGCGCGAGAGCCCCGGCGAGTAGCGTTTTCTTGATCACTGTTCTCCTCCTCCGTTACGCCGTCCGCGGGATCCCCTTATGTGCGGTACGACGGATGCCAAAAGGTTGCGCCGCGCTCGATGAGTGCGACAAGCCCATAGAAAGTCGAGCCCGCGATGGCGGCGAGCGCGATCTCGGCCCAGACCATGTCGAGGGACATGCGCGCCACTTCGATGGAAATTCGGAAGCCCATCCCGACGATCGGCGTGCCGAAGAACTCCGCCACGATCGCGCCGATGAGGGCGAGCGTCGAGTTGATCTTGAGGGCATTGAAGATGAACGGCAGAGCCATCGGAAGCCTGAGCTTCACGAGAGTGGTCCAGTAGCCTGCCGCATAGGAGCGCATCAGGTCGCGCTCGAGCCGTCCCGCGGAGGCGAGGCCCGCGACCGTGTTCACGAGCATCGGGAAGAACGTCATCACGACGACGACCGCGGCCTTCGACTGCCAGTCGAACCCGAACCACATCACCATGATGGGAGCGATGCCGATGACCGGCAGGGCGGACACGAAGTTGCCGAGCGGAAGCAGCCCGCGCCGCAGGAACGGAACGCGGTCCGCGACGACCGCCACGACGAAACCCGCAAGACAGCCCATCGCGTAGCCCGACAGCACCGACTTGACGAAAGTCTGGAGGAAGTCGTCGCGCAGCACCGGGAGCGACGCGGCAAAGCGGCTGGCGATCGCCGAGGGTGCCGGCATCAGCACCGAAGGGACCCCTGCTCCGACGACGATCACCTCCCAGAGGAAGAACAGAAAGGCGCCGAAGAGGACCGGCACCGCGAGCGCCGCCAAACGGCGCCAGGCGGGCGTTTTCAAACGCAGGTGCGAGAGCCCGCTGAGCGCCGCGATGGACGCGAGCCAAAGCACGATCACGAACGCCCAGAAAGCGAACCCGGCCTCGCCCGCGACGCCGGGCCGGTGCACGACGTCGAGGGCGAACAGGCAGCCCATGAAGACGAGGGGCGTCAGGATCAGGACACGAGGTGCGGCCGTCATGTGGGACGCACTCCGGTTCGGCGGTTGACCGCCCGCTCGGCCAGGCCGACGACCGCGACGAGGACCGACGCGAGGGCCGCCGCGCCCACGAGGGCGGCCCAGATCTGGATGGTCTGGCCATAATAGGAGCCCGCGAGGAGGCGCGCGCCCAAGCCGGCCTGGGCGCCCGTCGGCAGCTCGCCCACGATGGCTCCGACGAGGCTGATCGCAATCGCGACCTTGAGCCCGGCGAAAAGGTACGGGAGCGAGGCGGGCAGCCGCAGCTTCCACAGGGTCTGCGAAAGCGATGCCGAATAGGTGCGCATGAGATCGCGCTGCATCGGGATCCGGCGACGTGAGCCCCTTCACCATGCTGATCGTCACCGGAAAGAAGCAGAGGTATGCGGAGATGATCGATTTCGGCAAGAGCCCTGTGATCCCGATCGAGCCCAGCACCACGATGACGATCGGAGCGATGGCGAGAATCGGGATCGTCTGGGACGAGATGATCCAAGGCATGAGGCTGCGCTCGAGCGTGCGCACGTGCACGATGAGAACGGCGAGCACGATGCCGAGCAGGGCGCCGATCGCGAAACCCACGAGGGTGGAGGACAGGGTCACCCAGGCGTGGAACAGGAGACTCCGGCGCGACGTGATCGGGGTGTCGACGACGGTCTTCTTCAGCTCGACGAGGATCTGGTGCGGCGCCGGCAGCATCGGCCGCTCCTGTTCGAGCGTGGCCGCAAGGATCTCGCCTCCGGAGCGCTGCTCGCCGGCGCGCTCGAACGCATCCGCCGTGCCCTGCCAATTCATGAGGACCGCCGCGACGTACCACAGCGCCAGGATCGCGAGGACGACGACCAGCACGGGTCCGGCGTTCCCGTCCCACAGGCGCGAGACCGCACGGCGCGCCGGGCGCGCGGGAAGGGCGATCGCCTCAGTCGACATACGAATGTCCGGCCCTCAGGCCCTCGCGGACGCGGTGGGCGATCTTCAGGAATTCGGGCGTTTCGCGGATTTCGAGCTTGCGCACGCGGCCGAGACCGGTCGCATCGATCACGTCGATGATGCGCCCCGGTCGCGGCGACATGACGACGATCTTGGATGAGAGGAAGACCGCCTCCGGGATCGAGTGCGTGACGAAGAGCACCGTCTTTCGGGTCTTGTCCCAAAGCTGCAGGAGCTGTTCGTTCAAGTGGTCGCGGACGATCTCGTCGAGGGCCCCGAAGGGTTCGTCCATGAGGAGAAGTTTCGGATCGAACGACAGGGCGCGCGCGATCGAGGCTCGCTGCTGCATGCCGCCCGAGAGCTGCCAGGGGTACTTCTTCTCGAACCCTTTCAGGTTCACGAGCTCGAGCTGGCGCTGCGAGCGCTGCCGCCGCTCCGCCTTGGGCACGCCGAAGATCTCGAGCGGCAGTTCCACGTTCTTCTGGATGGTGCGCCAGGGATAGAGCGCCGGCGCCTGGAAGATGAAGCCGTAGTCGCGCCTCGCGCGCGCCTCGCCGGGGCTGACGCCATTCACCCGGATGTCGCCGCCACTCGGCTGTTCGAGGTCCGCGATGACCCGCAACAGCGTGGTCTTGCCGCATCCCGAGGGGCCGATGAAGGAGACGAACTCCCCCTCCGCGATCTGCAGGTCCACGTCCGACAGGGCGAAGACCGGTCCATCCGCGGCCTCGAAGGTGAGCGACAGGCCGCGAATGTCGACGACCGGCGCACGGACGGGCGTCTCGGTCACGAGCCTCACGCCCGCCGCCGCCACTGCCGGTGCTCCGCGGTCCGCCATCACGTCCTCTCTTGCGCGCTCCAGCGCGCTCTCGCCCCTAAGGTGCATCCGGTCTCAGTCCCCTCGCAAGTGCCGTGCCTGTTCGGACCACCGTTTGAACGCCGGCGGCGCCCGATCTCTGGCCCCAAGGGTCATGCCGCCGACTTGAGAACGTCTGCGATGGTGCCGACGATCTGATCGATCTGGGGCTTGGAGACGATCAGCGGCGGCGACAGCGCGATGATGTCCCCCGTGGTTCGGATCAGCACGCCCCGTTCGAAGCACTCGAGGAACACCGAGAATGCCCGCTTGGTGGGTTCGCCCGCGATCGGTGCGAGCTCGATCGCCCCGACGAGTCCGATGTTGCGCACATCGATCACGTGCCGGGTGCCGTTGAGCGCATGCAGCGCCTCTTCCCAATAGGGCGCGAGTTCCGCGCCGCGGGTCAGCAACCCGTCGTCGGCATAGGTGTCGAGCGTCCCGAGGCCCGCCGCACACGCAAGCGGGTGAGCCGAGTAGGTGTAGCCGTGGAAGAACTCGATCAGGTGCTCCGGCCCGCTCATGAAGGCGTCGTGAATCTCGGAGGTCACGAACACCGCCCCCATGGGCACGACGCCGTTCGTGACGCCCTTGGCGGTGGTCATGATGTCCGGCACCACGCCGAAGTAGTCGGCCGCGAACGGGGTTCCGAGCCGCCCGAACCCCGTGATGACCTCGTCGAAGATCAGGAGAATGCCATGCTTGTCGCAGATCGCACGCAAGCGCTCGAGGTAGCCTTTCGGGGGAACGAGCACCCCCGTGGAGCCCGCAACCGGCTCCACGATCACGGCGGCGATCGTCGAGGCGTCGTGGAGCGCGATCACCCGCTCGAGGTCCTCGGCGAGCTCCGCCCCGTGCTCGGGCTCGCCTTTCGAGAAGGCGTTGCGGGACGGATCGTGCGTGTGGCGGATGTGATCCACGCCCGAGAGCAGGGTGCCGAACATCTTGCGGTTGGAGACGATCCCGCCGACCGAGATGCCGCCGAAGTTCACGCCATGGTAGCCGCGTTCGCGCCCGATGAGGCGGGTGCGTGCGCCCTCCCCCTTCACGCGCTGGTAGGCGAGCGCGATCTTGAGCGCCGTGTCGACCGACTCCGATCCCGAGTTGGTGAAGAACACGTGGTCGAGCCCCTCGGGGCTGATCTGCACGAGCCGCGAGGCGAACTCGAACGCCTTGGGATGGCTCATCTGGAAGGCAGGCGCGTAGTCGAGTTCGGCGACTTGGCGCTGAACGGCCTCCACGATCTTCGGCCGGCCGTGGCCGGCGTTCACGCACCACAGGCCCGCCGTGCCGTCGAGGATCGGACGGCCGTCGTCGGTGTAGTAGTGCATGTCCTTTGCGCCGGCGAGAAGGCGCGGCGCCTTCTTGAACTGGCGGTTTGCCGTAAACGGCATCCAGAAGGCCGCGAGATCGTTGGGAAGGGGACGGCGCATCGGAACGACGTTCATGGGCGTATCCTCCTAGGTCCGGTCCGTTCGCGGGAGTCGCGGCGCACGGTCCTCATGGTGTAGTCTGCCCCGCGCGATCCTGCCAGATAGGATCCCTTGAAACGCACACCATAGCCGGAGGAACAGTGGCTGACGAGGTTTGGGCCGGGGCGCCGGCATCGTCCCGGAAGACCCGCACGGGCGAGGCGAACGCCGAGCGCATCCTGGACGCCGCCCTCGACGTCTTCGCGGCCTACGGCTTTCGGGGGGCCCGCATCGATCAGATCGCCGCCGCGGCGGGTCTCTCGAAACCCAACCTGCTTTACTATTTTCGCACGAAGCAGGAGCTCTACACCGCGGTGCTGGCGCGGACGCTGGAAATGTGGCTGGAGCCCTTGCGCGAGCTCGACTCGCTGAGCGATCCCAAAGCGGCGCTGACCGCCTATATCGCCCGCAAGCTCGAATATTCGCGCACCCACCCGACGGCCTCGCGGCTGTTCGCGATGGAGATGCTGCAGGGCGCGCCGCATCTCAGTCCGGCGCTCACGAACACCCTTCTCGATCTCGTCGAAGCGAAGTCCCGCACCATCGAGGGCTGGATCCGGGAGGGCCGGCTGCGCCCCGTCGACCCCAAGCACCTCATCTTCGCGATTTGGGCGACGACGCAGCACTACGCCGACTTCGCGACGCAAATCCGGGCACTCACCGGAACCGGCATCGAGGACGAAAAATTCTACGAGGCGGCCGGAGCCGCCCTGTCCCGGATCCTCCTCGATGGCGTGCTGCCGCATAAAGGTCAACCGCGAGAGCTCTGAAGCGGCGATCCCGACAATCCAATCGGCATTCGACCGAAACGCGACGGCGGTCGGCGCGCCGTCGCGGGACTCATTCGGCCGGCTCGAGCGGCTCCAACGGCTTTCTGGCCGCGGTTGCAAGCGGGTTGTTGGGGTGCTGCGTCCAGTTGAGATAGGACCCGTTGACGAGGCGCCCGGTCCGGCGATCCACCTCGTCGACGAGCGGCACCATCGTGATGCAGTTCTCGACCGGGCACACGCCGGCGCACAGATTGCAGCCGACACACTCCTCGTCGATCACCTCGAAGTGGCGCACGCCGTCGACCAGGTGCGTGATCGCCTGATGCGACGTGTCTTCGCACGCCACGTGGCAGCGCCCGCATTTGATGCACAGATCCTGATCGATCCGGGCCTTTACGACGTAGTCGAGGTTCAGGTACTGCCAGTCGGTGACGTTCGGCACCGCGGCGCCGACGAAATCGGACACCTTGGCGTATCCGCGCTCGTCCATGAAGGCTTCGAGACCGGTGATCATCTCCTGGACGATCTTGAAGCCGTAGACCATTGCGGCCGTGCAGACCTGCACGGTGCTCGCCCCGAGGGCCATGAACTCGGCGGCATCGCGCCAGGTTTCGATCCCGCCGATACCCGAGATCGGAAGGCCTCGGGTCACGTTGGAACGGGCGATCTCTGCGACCATGTTGAGCGCGATCGGCTTCACCGCCGGGCCGCACATGCCACCGTGGGTCGCCTTGCCGTCGGTGTGCGGGCTCGGGACCATGCGGTCGAGATCGACGCCCATGATCGAGTTGATGGTGTTGATGAGCGACACCGCATCCGCCCCGCCACGCTTCGCAGCCTCGGCGGGCTTGCGGACATCGGCGATGTTGGGCGTGAGCTTGACGATCACCGGCATGCGCGAATGCATCTTGCACCACCGCGTGACCATCTCGACATATTCCGGGACTTGGCCGACCGCCGAGCCCATGCCGCGCTCGGACATGCCATGGGGACAGCCGAAGTTGAGCTCGACGCCGTCGGCGCCCGTGGCCTCGACCCGCGTTAGAATGCGCTTCCAGGCATCCTCTTCGCACGGCACCATCAGCGAGACCACCACAGCCCGATCGGGCCACCGCCGCTTCACCTCGGCGATCTCCTGGAGGTTCACTTCGAGGGGTCGATCGGTGATAAGCTCGATGTTGTTGAACGCCACGACGCGCCGGTCGGGTCCGTGCACGAAGCCGTAGCGCGGGCCCAACACGTTTACGATGGGAGGTCCATCCTCTCCCAACGTCTTCCAGACCACTCCGCCCCAGCCTGCCCGGAACGCACGCTCGATGTTGTAGGCCTTGTCGGTCGGGGGCGCGGAGGCGAGCCAGAACGGGTTCGGCGCCTTGATGCCGCAGAAATTGACGCTGAGATCGGCCATGGAGCCCTCCCCTATTCCGCCGCCATGGGCACGAAGCCCAGGAGCGCGCGATCGATGGACAATGCGGCCTGCTTGCCATCCTCGACGGCAACGACGGTCAGATCCCGGCCGCCCGCGACACAGTCGCCTCCGGCCCACACGCCCGGCACCGAGGTCCGCCGCTCGGCATCCACGGCGATGCGCCCGGACTGGAGTTCGAGGACGTCGCTCGACCCCTCGAGATCCTGCGGAAGGAAGAGCTGCCCGATGGCCTTGAAGAGCTGGTCGGCGTTGAGGTCGAACGTCTCGCCGGTGTCGACGAGCCGGCCGTCCCTCTCCGCGGTCGCCGCGAACGTGACCGACCGGAGCACGCCGTCCTTGCCGTTGACGGACACCGGACGCGCCCAGTGCCGGATCACCACGCCTCCGGTCAGCGCAAGCTCCTGCTCGTAGCGGCTCGCGCCCATCTGCTCGGCGCCGCGGCGATAGACGATCGTGACCTCCTCGGCTCCGAGCTTCTTCGCCTGGACGGCAGCGTCGATCGCCGTCATGCCGCCGCCCAAGACCACGACGCGCCGGCCGACCGGCAGGGTCGAGAGATCCGGCGACTGGCGCAGGGCCTCGATGAAGGCGACCGCGTCCTCGACGCCGCGCAGGCCGCCGTCCTCGATGCCGAGCGCGTTGACGGCCTGCAGACCGAGGCCGAGGAACACCGCGTCGAACTCGCTCCGAAGATCCGCGAGCGTGAAGTCGCGGCCGAGCGCCCGGCCGCAGCGCAATTCGATGCCGCCGACGCCGAGGATCCAGTCCACCTCCGCCTGAGCGAAGTCGTTGATGGTCTTGTACGCGGCGATGCCATGCTCGTTCAGCCCGCCCGGCTTGCGACGGGCATCGAACACCACGACCTCATGCCCGAGCGTCGCGAGCTTGTGGGCGCATGCGAGCCCGGCCGGCCCGGCGCCCACCACCGCGACCCGCCGGCCCGTCGGGGTGCCCCGCTTGTAGAGCTGGCGTCCGGAGGCCATCACGGCGTCGGTGGCGACGCGCTGCAGCTGCCCGATGACGACGGGTTTGCCTTCGGCCTCGTTGCGCACGCAGGCCTGCTCGCAGAGCGTTTCCGTCGGGCAGACGCGGGCGCACATGCCGCCGAAGATGTTGGCATCGAGGATCGTCTTGCCGGCGCCCTGCGCGTTGCCCGTGGTGATCTGCCGGATGAAGAGCGGAATGTCGATTCCCGTCGGACAGGCCGTGACGCACGGCGCATCGTAGCAGAACAGGCAGCGTTCGGCGGCAACCCGCGCCTCGTGCCGGCCCAAAGGCTCGTGGAGGTCGGAAAAAGCTTCGGCGTACTCGCCCGCGGCGAGTCGCCCGGCATGGATATCCGGTGCTGAGCTCATTAGTCCTCCTGCCCGCCCGAGCGGGGATTCAGGCCGTCGATTCGTTCACCCTCAGGCCCGCCGCTCGAGAGGCAGGCTCATGATTTGACCATGTGATCAAAGCATCCGATTGGTGTCAAACCTGTCCATGCCCCGGCCGGTTTGTTTCTCGCTGCGGGCCCGATCAGACCGATGCCATAAGTGGGTTCGTTCTGCCAAAACAGAGGTGAAGTTATGAAATGTCGTTACAAATACTCTAGTGAGTTCCAAGGAGTGCGCGCGCCGTCCGCCATAGGCGGGGTGTCACACGTGCCGGAGTAGCTGCGTCAGCTCAATCATCGGTCTCGAGATATCTGTGACACATCGGATCGGCACCTTTCCGTCGCGATAGGGCGCGTCGCTCATAACGATCAGCGCGGATCAGGTATTGCAGGAGTTGCAAAACCTCCTGGCTGGAGGAGCTCGTGCCTGCCACGGACTGCCCTAAGCAGCGGTCCCTTGTTCATCCAGGATGAGGCTCCTGAACGCCCGCTGCCCGGAGCGCCTCGACTTTGGCAGTCGCGAGTGGCGCGCGTCTTCTTCAAAAGTCTTTCAACCGACCGAGCCCGTCTTGGCCAGCTTAACTACTGCTGTGGAACGCTTCCCCATTTCCTGCTTCCTTTGATTGGCGAGCCCGATGACCGCCCCGATGGCGCGTGAGCGAGGAGCGCGTTTCCTTTGTTTGGACACGTGGTCTGGTCGGAAGCCGGGGGTTCGCACCCGGCGCACGATCGTACTCAGGATTCCCGTTTTAGACGGACCCCTGCCCGTGCACCGTTCTCTGGGTCCGAGCCGGCGGCCTTGCTCTTCTGAGAGTCTTGATTGTCGGAGCATGAACCGCGAGGCGGTCTCTATAATTGATCGTCGAAAAAACACCACGGATCCCTGCTCCAGGCGCCGCTCTCAATGAGCGCCGACGCGGCTGACGTGTTCGCTCACTACATACCTCTTAGCAGCATCGGATTGCTGCAGGTTCTGCTCTCCCGTGTGGCCGCTTCTAGTCCCTGCAGCATATCTCCTCCTGAGCTGATCACTTACGTAAGCGGACCCCCCGGCCACCTCCATCCTCCTCAATGAACTCCACCCCGGCCCCCTCAATAGCTTTCAGGATTTTCTCCGCAGTCTGTTCGCGCCCACGCAGTTCGCCGTCCAGAGATTCCAGCCGTGCCACAGTGGGCTCTGATACTCCAGAGTGCCGGGCCAAATCAGCTTGGGACCACGCAAGCAACGCGCGCGCAGCCTTAATCTGACGAGTCGTAACCACCTCGCATTCCCCGATTGATAGAATTTCTATTGACAGCCACCCACCGGGTTTGATAGAAATTCCATCAATGCCGAGATCAGGATGTCGGGCCGGGAGACCCCCGTCCCGCCTCTATCACACTTGGCTTCAGCTCGAAACGGGAGGGAGGGCATGGCCACACGTCGGGGCGCTCAACAATCACGGGTAGATCGTCACTCCTTCATCGGCGGCTCAGATGCCCGAACTCATCATGGGCAGCGACGAAGCCGCTCTCCTGCGCCTCTGGCGCGAGAAGCGATGCGAGGTCGCACCGGAAGATCTCTCAGGCAATCTCCTCGTCCAGTTCGGCTGCGCCACCGAGGAGCTAAACCGACAGCTGGTTCCAGCGCGAGACCGGACGCCGGCTCGCTCAGGTCCAGCGCTTCGTCCGCCACCCAAAGGTCGACTGGATGGGAGCCACCCTCGACGGGATGGTGCCGCGACGAGACGGCTGTCTTCGAAGCGAAGTTCATGCTGCCGTGGAACTTCTCGGAGGAGAGCGCCGCCGAGAAGCACATGGCACAGCTCCAGCACAACATGCTCGTCACCGGAGCTCGCCGGGCCTATCTCTCGATCCTGACCGGCGGGGCCAAGTGGGTCCTGATCGAAGTCGAGCCTGATCCGGTCTACCAGACCGTCCTGTTGCAGGTCGAGCGCATCTTCTGGCGCTGCGTGAAGACCGGCGAACCACCCAGCGTGTTCGGGGCCGAGCCGCCGAAGGCAAAGCTGCCCGTGGTGCGCGTCGTCGACATGGGTGCGTCGAATGCCTGGGCGGAGCAGGCCGCGATCTTCGCCCGGACCAAGGCCGCGCACGCGGAACACGAGAGCGCCAAGAGCGAGCTCAAGGCGCTGATCCCGGAGGACGCGAAGGAAGCCTTCGGCCATGGCCTCAGGGCCAAGCGCTCGAAATCAGGGGCGGTCAGCTTCGAGCTCGTCGCGAACGGGGACAGCCATGCGCTCGTCCAGTGACTCGATCGCGCAGCTCGCCTCGGCGCTGGCCAAAGCGCAGATCGAACTCGTCAATCCGGCAAAGACTCTGACGGCTGTGATCTACCCGAGGGGAAACGGCCACGAGGGGCGGAGCTATCGCTATGCTCCACTCTCGGCCGGGCTCGAGATCGTGCGCAAGACACTGGGAAAGCATGAGCTTGCGGTCATTCAGACGACCCATGTCGAGCGCGAGAGCGCGATGGTGCTGTTGACCACCACATTGGCGCACGGATCGGGCGAATGGGTTGCAGCGTCATGGCCGGTCTGCCGGACGGCCGACATGGCGAACCCGAAGCTCATGGGCGCGGCACTGACCTACGCGCGTCGGTATGGCTTGTTCACTCTCGTGGGACTTGCGGGCGAGGACGACCTGGATGCGCCGCCGGAACTCGCGGGGGACCAGGCGAGCAGTTTGCCGGCCGAAAGCTCCCGTAGGCGAAACGCCAGACTCGACCGTGGAGCTTCCTGCCGAGGAGCAGGATGTGCGGCCAAAATCATTGCAAGCGGATCTGACTTGCTCTCGCGTACAGCCGACACCTGTGAAGCCCAACGGCGGTGGCGTGCGCAGCACGCGGCGAGACGCGAGCATCCCGCGTGACCACCACACCTCCGCGGTGGATCCACAAGACAGCATTCGAGAGCTCGCCGCGATCGACGATCCGGAGGCGTTATTTCGATGGGCTCGGGCAATCCTGCCGCTTCGCAACAGGCTCTCGGACGAGGCACGCGGCACTCTCGACGCAGCCTTCCTCAAGAGAGCCCATGAGCTCAACGCTGATCCGGAGCTCCTGATCGCCTTCGCGCCTGACTCGCGCGCCGGAGTCCGGCCCGGCGCGTCTGCCCGCGCTGACCTGAGGAGCTTCTCATGAGACGCAAGCGACCCTTTGATCGGTGCGAGCGACGCTGGATTCCGGGGCGGCTGCGCGCCGAGATCCTACTGCGCCAGGAAGGTCGTTGCGCCGATTGCGGCACCCGGCTGATCCTCGGGTTCTTTGTCTTCGATCACCGCCCTCCCCTCGCCTTGCGCGATCAGGTCGAGGATGCCAATGATCCGGACCGATTGGCCGCAATCTGCTGGACCTGCGATCAGCAGAAGACGCCGCGCGATCTCAGGGAGATCGCCCGCACCAAGCGCTTGGCCGAGGCACACCAGAGCTTTCTTGAGCGCCAGCGCGCCAAGGTGCCTGGCCGGCGCGTGCCCTCGCGTCAGCAGTGGACGAGATTGCAGCAGAGCCTCGGCAACAGACTCGGAACTGCCCCGCCGACCGAACCAGCGGGCGACCCAGGCAGTGACGCGGATCGGGAGGAGGAGCAGTAACGAGGTGACCGTCTTCCTGCCGGTAACTCGAATCCCCGACCTGTCTTGCGGAGAACGTACCTGTTGATGGAAACAGTGAGCCATGGGCGGTTCATCGCCGCCCCAAGGGCGATATCGACGGACAAACTTGTCGCCGACGCGCAGCAGGTCGATCGTGAATTCCACAGGCCCCGTTTCGACACACCTGCGCGATGAACCTGGAAGGGATCGAGTCGAAGCGGATCAACACGCCCTACAGGTCCGGGTCGTTCCCCGGCTGGCGCAAGATCAAGTGCCCGACTACTCGAGGCCGTGAGACAAAAAGGATTGTGTTGAACGTGCTCTGGATTGCGGCCGGATGACCTGTCCATGGAGCTGCCGCCATGGAAGCGCAACCTGCTCGGCCACGTCTCGGACGAACGGGGGTCATGCCAGCCCACGAAGTAGTCGGTGTAGGTCGCCAAAACTGCTAGACGAGGCCGCGTCGATACCCTCCGGGGCTCAGGCTCAAGTCGATTGGCTCATTTCCCAGCCAGAACTCCACCAAAGGCACCCTCGGCTGGTTTACTCCGCAATCCGGTGCTCCGTTCTAGGCCCTTCGATGCGATCCGATCAGAAAGGGCGTTTTCGGCCACCGTGCGCACCAATGTCACTGTGCACGGCGCCTCCGCGGTCACCTGTGAGCTAATCTTGCTCGATGAAGGAGCTAATGACCGGCGCTCCGATGATGATGTGATCGACTTCGTTGGAGCGCGCGAAATCGAGGAGGGCCGCGGCCGCGTTGCGGGACTCGAGAAGGTGATAGGTGATCTTTCCCTTGGGAAGCTGTAGCGGTTCGGCCCAGAGTCTCAATTCGACTAGCCTTTGCACATGGATATTGTCCCCGGCGGCATTGACGTTCTCGTCGATCGCAATGAGCGACGTCGGCAGGACATTAACACACGCAAGACGCGCGCCGGGCATGTTGGCCAACACCGATGCAGCCGTTTCCAGCAGCGCGTTCCTCAGCTGGCTCAGAGCCCGGGTGCAGATCGACGGCGACCATGATGATCGGAGGCCGCGGCGGTGGCTTGGTAGAGCTCGCCAGGATCTCGTGCATAGTCTTACGAGCCCGAAGGCGGCGGCCGAGCGTGGTGGTGAAGGCGCTCTGGTCGGTTCGCTCGGCACGGTCCGTGAGCACCACAAGATCAAGGTGACGCAGGTCGATCAAAAGATCCGCGGCATTCTTGTAACGAGCGTCCGGCACAGGCTCGAGGCATTTCAGAATAATTTCCTGAAGCGCGGGCGGGATGCGAGGCTCGAGAGCCCGCGGCGGCACCGGGTCCCGCCACACGCGCCGGCGAACTTGCTTCATGCGCAAAGGCGTCCCGAACGGCAGGCGACCGGTCGCGAGCTGATAGAGGATTGCCCCAAGGGCATAGATGTCGCTGCGATGTCCGATCGGACGCGGAGCAATTGCTCAGGCGCCATATATTCCGGCGTCCCGGTCGGCCGATGAAACTGCTCTTCCAACAGATCCGGAAGCTGCTCGTGACGAGAGAGGCCGAAGTCAATGAGCACGGCCGCACCGGTCGACCGAAAAAGAATGTTCGCCGGCTTCAAATCCAAGTGAAGCACGTGTTGCTCGTGCAGGTCGGAGACCGCGACCGCAACCGCGATGCCCGTCTGGATCACATCATCCACAGGGCAAAGCCGATCCGTGCTCTTCTCCCGCAGCGACGGGCCGGCGACGTATTCCATGACGATGTAGGGTTGAACGGCGTAATCGCCGTTCGCGATCCAGCGCGGCACATGCGGGCCTTTCAGTTCGGCCATGATCATCTGCTCGACCTCGAAACCGACGAGCAGCGCGATGTCGCTTTCGAAGTCGAGGAACGGCACCTTCATGATGATCGGCAGATCGATGTCGCTTCGGCTGACCCGCCAGATATCCGCCATGCCGCCACGGTGAAGACGCTCCTCCAGCCGGAAGCCATCGATGATCATTCCAGCCGATAGGTTCGCCTTAGCCATCCGGTCAGCGCCCCGTCATCAGTCGTGACGCGAGCACGGCGGGTAATCCCGCTGCGCGAATCTTGCGCGCGGTCAGATCCAGCGTCATAGGGCACCCGTATATAGGTCAGTCTGCTTCGGGCCTCGTCGAACAGCCCAAAACAAGCGGCAGGGTTCCTGTCGCGAGGCTGACCGACGGCCCCAATTACGGCGAGCCAGCGTCGCTGGGGGAGCAACGGAATCGGCCTGCCCTCAACTGGTACATGCCGCTGTGGCAGCGTCGTAGCGGTCTCGTTGAAGAGGACGGGGATGTGCGTGTGGCCGCAGAACGTCACTCGATGGTGAGTTGCCCGAAAGCTCTGAAAAGCCTCGCGGGGGCCGAAAACGTAAATCCAGTCGTCTGGCGCGCTGGCGCTCGCGTGGACATAGAGCCGATCTCCCTCGTCGACCCTGAGCGGAAGTTTGGACAAGAACGAGCGATGCGCCTCCCCGAGGCGGGTGCGGGTCCACGCGATCGCCGCGCCCGCAGCCTCGGTCATCGTTTCGCTGCCATGGATGGCAGCAGCATCGTGATTGCCGAGAACGGCGACGGCTCCGCGCCTCCACCATCTCCGCCACGCGATCGAGCACCCAGCACGGATCGGCTCCGTAGCCGACGAGGTCACCAAGGAATACATATCGATCGGCGCCAGCGCGCTCCGCCTCAACGAGACAGGCGGTCAGGGCCTCACGATTGGCGTGAATATCGGCCAGAAAAGCGATGAGCATGCCGGTGTTGAAATGGCAGACCGCGGCCTGTCAGCCGACGGCGGACCTTCTTGCGTTGCGGACCCAAAGGCAGTGCGAGAATGCTGGCTTGGCATCCCTCCCCTCACCTACTACTCAAGGCGAATGGCCCAGTGCGCCGGCGCGTGGTCAGCGCGCGACCGCCACGATGATATAGGCGATGCCGATGGCGACGACGCCGCAGCTCGCGGTAAGCAGCAAAACGCGCTGAAATCGTGTCATGCTCCGCTCCCTCAATAAGCCTGCGAACCGACGTCGTGCACGTCGGCACCGATCGGCCTTCCAAGCCCTCGCTCGTGTAGCCCGGAGGGCGTTCCGCTCCGGGCCGCCTCTCAAAGCCGCGAACCGCTACTGCCTAAAGATGTCCCGCTTGTAGGTTTCGGGAACGAAGATCAGACCGATGAAGACCGTCATCAGCGCCACCACGATTGGATACCAGAGCCCGAAATAGATGTCGCCGGTCTGAGCCACCATCGCGAAGGAGGTCGCGGGCAAGCAGGCCGCCGAACCAGCCGTTGCCGATGTGGTAAGGCAGCGACAGGCCGGTATAGCGGATGCGCGTCGGGAAGAACTCGACAAGCGCCGCGGCGATCGGGCCGTAGACCATCGTCACGTAGATGACGAGCACGGCAAGGATTGCGATGATCGTCAGCTTCTGCGCGCTGAAGATATCGAACATGCGGGCGAAGTTGGCGAGCCCGGCCTTGGGATCGATCGGGATCTTGACGACCGTCGGATTATCGGCGCCGGGATACCCAATCGCAGTCAGCGCGGCGCCCACGTCCTTCGCGAAATTAGGATCTCCGGCCGAGAATTCCTTGTCGCCGATCCTCACGATCGCAATCGTCCCCCCAGGGGCGTCCACCGTCGTCGCGTTGACCGAGCTGCGGGCTAGCAGCGCCTTGGCGATGTCGCAGGAATTGGTGAACTTCGCCGTCCCGGTCGGGTTGAACTGGAACGAGCAGTCCGCCGGGTCGGCAATGATCGTGACTTGCGCATTCTCCTGAGCCGCATACAGCGCCGGATTGGCCGTCGCGGTCAGCAGCTTGAACAGCGGGAAATAGGTGAGCGCCGCGATCAGGCAGCCAGCAAGAATGATCGGTTTACGGCCGATCTTGTCGGAAAGCGCGCCGAACAAGACGAAGCCGCCGGTGCCGAGGATGAGCGACCACGCGATCAGCACGTTGGCCGTGAAGGCATCTACCTTCAGAATGCTCTGAAGGAAGAACAACGCATAGAACTGGCCCGTGTACCAGACGACGGCTTGACCAGCGACGAGGCCGAACAGTGCCAGCAATGCGATCTTGGCGTTCTTCCACTGTCCGAACGCTTCGGTCAGTGGCGCCTTCGACATCGAACCCTCCTCCTTCATCTTTTTGAACGCCGGGCTCTCCTGCATCTGCAACCGGATCCACACCGAGACGGCGAGCAGGAAGATTGAAACGAGGAAGGGGATACGCCAGCCCCAGGCTGCGAACGGGGTGATCTTGGTGCCGGCCGCCGTCGTCACTTCGGGATAGTTGGCGTTCACGTAAATCTGCGTGAACATGATAACAATGAGCGAGAGCAGGAGTCCGAGCGTCGCGGTGGTTTGGATCCAGCTTGTAAAGAAGCCGCGTCGGCCCGGAGGCGCATGCTCGGCGACGTAGATCGCCGCGCCGCCGTATTCGCCACCGAGCGCAAGCCCCTGGGCCATGCGAAGCGCGATCAGCGACGATCGGCGCAATGAATCCGATCGACTCATAGCTCGGCAAGCAGCCGACCAGAAATGTCGACGCGCCCATGATCAGGATCGTGATCAGAAAGGTGTGCTTCCGGCCGACGAGGTCGCCGAGACGACCAAACACTAGAGCGCCGAACGGGCGCACGAGAAAGCCGGCCGCGAAGGCTAGAAGCGCGAATACGTTGCGTGTCGCTTCGGGATAGTGGCTGAAGAACTGGGCGCCAATGATAGTCGCCAGCGAGCCATAGAGGTAAAAGTCATACCACTCGAAGACAGTACCGAGCGAGGAGGCCAGAATAACCTTCTTCTCCTCTGCGGTCATTGCTCGGCTGCGTGCAGTGACTTCCGGTGCCGCTGCTGTATTCGCCATGGTTCCCTCCCCTCATCTTCGATGGACGGTGCACGCACCAAGGTTTCTGCCGGCCGATGTTAGTCGGCGGGCTGCTCGGCCCCCTATGCCGAATGCCTCCATGTTACCGCGATTGGCAAGCTGGGCCTAGATAGTCTAACAACTTAGTCCACAAATCTAAAGGCTCGCGCTCGGCGGCAGCGGATGTCGCCGGAGCTCTGCATACGCAGGCGTGGAAGCGGATCAGGAAACCTGGGATGCGTCCGAGAGCAGGGCAGTTGTTTCAGGGACATTCCGAGCCGCGAGCGGGATGCGGAACGAGAACGTAGCGCCTTCGCCGAGCTCGCTCTCGACCCAGATGTCGCCGCCGAACCGATGTAGGATCTGCCTGCTGATCGGCAAGCCAAGACCGGTGCCCTGCGGCTTGTCGGTCAGGGTGTTGCCGGCTTGCTGAAACCGCTCGAAGATCTTCGCCTGGTCTTTCTTGGCGATGCCGACGCCGTTATCTTTGACGTCGATGCGGAGGAAGCCATCCTCCTGCCGAGCTTCGAGCCAGACGCGGCCGTCCCGTTTGGAACAGAATTTCACGGCATTGGCGATAAGGTTGACGATGACCTGGGTCAAGCGGTCGGCATCGGCGCGGATCGCAGGAAGGTCGTCCGCGATCTTTGTCGTAAGCGAAACGTGCGCGCGCCTGAGCGAAAAGGCCCGCCGTCGCGGCGAGGGCCTGCTCGATCACGGCTTTCGGAGCGAGCTGCGTCATGCGCCACTCCGATGTGCCGGCTTCCATCTTGGCGAGGTCGAGAATGTCGTTAAGGAGCCGGCTCAGTCTTTCGCTCTCCTGTGCGATGATGCTGACGAACTCCTGGCGCTGCTCGAGCTCGAGGTCCGGGTTGTCGCGCAAGATTTCACTGAACGAGCGGATCGAGGTCAGCGGAGTGCGGACCTCGTGACTTACCGTCGCCACGAAATCGTCCTTGAGCCTGTCGAGTTCCTTGAGACGTTCGTTGGCTGCTCTGAGCTCCGCCGTCGCCATCTCGAGCTCCCGCGACTTCTGCTCGAGCTCGCGCGAATAGACGACCAGCTGCGAGGCTTCGTCAAGAATATGCATGACCTCATCGATGTCGCGCATCTCCTCTCGCAGAACAGATGCGACCATGATGCGCGCGGACGCGGCTCCGAGCACGCCGGCAAGCTGGCGCTCCGCAGAGGCGACGATGTCCGAGTCGGCGGCGCCGTGATCGTGAAGGTGTCGCTGGCTCTCGCGCTCAAACGCGCGCAAGTGCGGCGTTCGCGCGCGTCTCGCCGATGAAGCGCGCGAGCAGCTGGCGGATATCGCCGATCGTCGCGCGGCCCCGCCAAATGCGCCCCCCTTCCCCCGTCTGCTTGAAGATGTCGACGAACTGCACCGCCTGGCTGCGCTCGATCATCGACTGGGAGGTCATCAGCGACACCCCCACGAAGAGGCCCACATTTGCGATCATCGTCCAGATCGTCGCATGCGAAATCGGGTCAAGCCCTTCGAGGCCGAAAAGCGCGTTGGGCTTCAGGAGGGTGATGCCGATCGGGCCGCTGTCGATGAAGCTCTGCGTGATCCAGCCCGAACGGGCGAAGGATGGCAGAAGCAACGAGTAGGTCCACACGGCGAACCCGGCTGCGAGCCCGGCGAGAGCGCCAGCCTTGGTGGCGCCCTTCCAATAAAGACCACCGACAATCGCGGGCGCAAACTGCATCGCGGCCGCGAACGACACGAGTCCAATTGTCGCCAATGCATAGGATTCGCCGATCAGGCGGACATAGCCATAGCCGAGCAGGACCACGCAGATGATGGTGGCGCGGCGGATCGTTAGCAAAACGCCCGTGAGGTCCCTGCGCTCCGACAGATGCAGACGGCCGAATCGCAGCAGGAGAGGCATTACGAGGTCATTGGAGACCATCGTTGCCAGGGCGACGGTCTCGACGATGATCATGCCGGTCGCGGCCGAGAGGCCGCCGATGAAGGCAAGGAGCGCCAGCGCCGGGCTCTCCGCTTTCATAGGCACCGTGAGCACGAAGGTATCCGCGTCAATGCCACCGTTCGGGAACTGCAGCAATCCCGCGAAGGCGATCGGAAGCACGAAAATGTTGATAAGCAGAAGGTACAAGGGAAACAGCCACATGGCCTTTCTCAGGTGGCGTTCGTTGACGTTCTCCACCACGATCACTTGAAACTGGCGCGGCAAGACGATGACTGCCGCCATTGCAAGCAGCGTCAGCGGTGATCCAGCTCGTGTGCGCCGCGACGCCGTCAATCGTAAACAATCGGCTGAGCGCCTCCGAGGTTTGGGCCTCTGCGAAAATCTCGCCGAAACCGCCATAAATTCCGAACGTCACGAAAAGACCGACAGCGAGGAACGCGACGAGCTTGACGACGGACTCGAAAGCGATGGCGGCAACCATGCCCTCATGTTGCTCGCTCGCATCGATGTGGCGCGTCCCGAACAGGATCGCGAACACGGCCATGATCAGGGCGACGTAGAACGCGGTGTCCTGCAGGAAGAACGTGCTCGCCGAGGTGCCCGGCATCACGATGTCGGGATAGTGCAGCACCACCCAGAAGCTGGTCGATATCGCTTTGAGCTGAAGCGAGATGTACGGAAGGATGCCGACCACCGAGATGATGGTGACAAGGCCGCCGAGCTGAAAGCTCTTGCCATAGCGGGACGCGATGAAATCGGCGATCGAGGTGGTGCGGTTGACCTTGCTGATGCGGATCATCTTGCGGATCACGATCCAGCCCACGACGAAGGTGAGCGTGGGACCGAGATAGATCGGCAGGAAACCGACGCCCGTCGACGCAGCCCTGCCGACCGAGCCGTAGAAGGTCCAAGAGGTGCAGTAGACCGCAATCGACAGGGCGTAAATGACAGGATTCGCGATCAGGCTGCGGCCCTCGGAGGCCCGCTTGTCGCCGTAATATGCGATCGCAAACAGCAGGCACAAATAGAAGAAGGCAACGGTGATGATAAGCGGACCGCTAAGCATCAGTTGACCCCCCGGTCGCTTGCTCCGATCCTGTGCCGCCAATTTCCGGCCCAGCTTCGGCAGTGTCGGCCCGTCGCGTGCGGCCTCTCAACCGCGAGCGCGACGAGAGCGACGAAAGTGATCCAGACGGCAAATAGGTACAAATAGAGCGTTGGGACGCCCAGACTCAGGTTCGGCTTGTTGAAGATGATCAGTAGCGGCGGCGTAAACAGAAGCAGGCCGAGCACAAACAGCGCCACAAGAAGCTCCCGTGTGCGCCCGAAACCGTGCTCCAAACCGATACGCCTGCGCTCCCGCTCTTCATTGGCGGCCCGCTATCCGGCGGCGGTATGGCGGCCGTCCTCCAGCTCCGCACTGGAGCTTGAACCGCGACGAGCCGGCGATTAGAGGGTGTGGGATCGCGCTGCAACGAGACGATTCCGGTCCGAGCCTCACGTCCCGTCAGCTTGGTGTGCGCGACCTAGCACGGCTTGGACACGGGCTATAGCATCGCTGGTCGAGAACGGCTTAGTGATGTAGTCGTCGGCACCCAGGGCAAGCCCCTTCTCACGTTCCACATCGCGGCCCCTGGCCGTCAGCATGATGATGCGCACGTCCTTCCATTCAGGATTGTCTCTGATCGTCTTGCAAACCGAGAACCCGTCGATTTTCGGCATCATGACGTCGAGCAGCACGAGATCGGGTGCTGCCCGCGCGATCTCGGCCAAAGCCTCCTCGCCATCCTTGGAGGTCCGAACTTCATATCCCGACTTCTTCATCAGGAACTGAAGGGAGAGCAAGATGTTAGGCTCATCATCGACGATGAGCACGCTTTGCGGTCTGGCCATAACGCTCGCCGTTCACCACTCGACATGATCATGCCGCACACGCCGGCCGACCTTCACAATCGAGGGAACGTTAGCTCGGGCGCTGCCTCTGGCCGTACGCCACCTCAATTCTTTCGGATTAGGCGTCGCCCGCTCCATGCTGCGC
>CAWDDI010000005.1:0-40144 GCA_963800985.1 uncultured Alphaproteobacteria bacterium
CGGGTGAGTACGCATAGCTCGCCGCCGCGATCGGGTCGTAGGCGCGCCGGTGCGCGACCGCCGCCTTGACGCCGATGAGCGAAGGGTCTCGGGAACGATGCCTTGCGAGCGAAGCTGCGCGAGGTCGAAGGGCGGGGTCTTCCGGCTGGTCAGCAGGACCGTGATGCCCTCCCCGCGCGTCACGACGGCGCAGGGGCCCATGTCGAAGTGCACGCCCTGCGCGGCGGCGAGATGGCTGTTGCGGTCCTCCAGCGTGAACGCCCGTCGCTGCGGCTCACGAACGTGGCCTCGACCTCGACGGGGCCCTCGTCGAGGGCGCTGCCCTTGCCGCCGATCGGCGATCCGCCGGATGTCGCCGGGCTCGGCGTCGCTCAGGCTCGCCACCGCGTCCGGGTCGGCGATCGCCACGGCGGCGTTGCGGACCCTGTGCCGGAGGAAGGCGCGCAGGATCGCGGTGCCGTCGCCCGGCGCGCCGCCGCCGATGTTGTCGGCCGGCTCGACCAGGATCACCGGTCCCGCGCTGCGGCTGCCCGATGTCGGCAGCGCCGCGTCGAGATCCCATTCGCGCGGAACGCCGAGTTCCTTCAGGGAGCGGCGAGGTCGACGAGCGCGTGACAGGGCCGCCTCGCGCCTTGTCTCGGCGCCGGTCGTCACGAGGGAGAAGCGACACGCCCGACCTCCGGGACATCCGAGAAGGCATAGCCGCCGATCACGTTGACGGCCCAGATCTCGGGATCCTCCGCCTCGATCTGCGCGGGCGAGCGCCTCGAGGTCGCGCATCGGGCGGTCGGCCGTGCCGGTGCCGGTCGGCGGCCAGATCACGGGCAGCCGTGCGGGACAGCATGCGCGGCCGCTCACCCGTGCTCGAGCGCCCGCTCCAGGACCGCGCGGAGCGCACGGCGGATTCGCGCGCGTCCGTGTGCGGGTTCTCGCGGTAGGCCACGAGGGCGTTGGCATGGCGTGCCATGGCGGGCGTGAAGGTCGCATGCAGGTCGAACACGCCGAAGAGCGGCAGGGTCCTCGGCGCCCGGCACCGCCCGGATGCGGCGCAAAAGCTCGCCCTCCGGATCCTCGCATTCCGTCGTGACCATGGCGCCGTGGAGCGCAAGCCAGATCCCGTCGAGCCCGCCGGCCCGCAGCTCGCGCCGGAGCGCCTCGCGAGCTCGGCCCAGAAGGCCTCGAAGACCCCATGCTCGACCGGCCCCGCGGGCAGAGCGCCGTAATCGGCAACCGGGACGATCTCCCAGCCGGCTTGCGTCCGGCGACCTCGAGGAAGCCGTCGATGGTGGAGCCGTCGCCGCGGCGCGCCAGCAGGTCGGCGCCGCGACGGAATCGTGAAATCGGCAGGCCGCGTCGGCTCCGGCACGAAGGTGTGGGTCTCGTGGAACAGGCCGGCGAACAGGATGCGTCGACGCTTCATCGACTGCCGGTGAGCCTGCGGGAGCGTGCGAGCCGCGCGCGCAGTCAAGCACCGCGATGCACCGAGGCTCCGCGAGCAAGGCTGCACGCCGATCGTCATGACGGGCACGCTGCGGCTTCGATGGCGGATACCTGTCAATAACCGTCCGAGCTCGAGCTAAGCACCGGCAAGCGGGCGTCGCAAGTTCTAGCATGCGTGCAGGACTGATGTGTTGACAGGATGAGCTTCGGTCCCGAACATCGGCGTGCGTCACGATCGGTCGGCTGCGTCCTCGATGCAGATCGGTGCACCGGCGAATCGAGGTATGTGGCGATGCGGGTCTTCGTGGCCTCTCTCGCGACCGAAACCAACACGTTCTCGCCGCTCTACGTGGACCGCTCCGCCTTCGAATCGCGTTCTACTGCCCGCCCGGCACACATCCCGATACGCCGACGCTCTGCTCCGCGCCGGTCGTCGCGGCGCGCGCCGGCGCGCGGCCGACGGATTGACGCTGATCGAGGGAACGGCCACCTGGGCTGAGCCCGCCGGGCTCGTCGCGCGCGAGGCCTACGAGAGCCTGCGCGACGAAATCCTGCGATCAGCTCGGGCCGCGCTTCCCGTCGACATGGTGCTCTTCGGCCTGCACGGCTCGATGGTGGCGCGCGACTACGACGATTGCGAGGGCGACCTCCTGGCCCGGGCGCGCCTATCGCCGGCGACAAGGCGGTGATCGGCGCCGAACTCGACATGCACTGCCATCTCTCCGACAGGATGGTCGCGGCCGCGACCTCATCATCGCGTTCAAGGAGTTCCCGCACACGGATTTCCTGGAGCGCGCCGAGGACCTCGTCGACCTTTGCCTTCGCGACGGCCCGCGGCGAGATCGAGCCGGTCGCCGCCGTGTTCGACTGCCGCGCGGTCGCGGCCTTCATGACGAGCCGGGAGCCGGGCCGCTCCTTCGTCGACCGCATCAAGGCGATGGAGGGGCATGACGGGATCCTGAGCATCACGGTCGCGCACGGCTTCACGGCCGCGGACGTGTACGACATGGGCACGAAAGTGCTGGTCTATGCCGACCGCGACCGCGACAAGGCCGCGGCCCTCGCAGAGCGCCTGGCGCGCGAGATCCTCGCTGGGGGCCGGCGGAGGCCGGGCCGCGGCACTTCAAGCCCGATGAGGCGATCGCGGAGGCGCTTGCCATCGCGGGCGGGCCGATCGTGCTCGCCGACCGCTGGGACAATCCGGGCGGCGGCGTTGCTGGCGACTCACGGTGATGATCGAGGCGCTGATGCGGCATCCCGAAATCCCCTCCGCCGATCGGCGCGATGTGGGATCCCGGTCGCGGTCGAGCTTCTGCCGCGCGGCGGGTCCCGGCGCCGAGATCGCGCTGCGCTTCGGCGGCAAGGCGGCCGCGACCTCCGGGCCAGCCGATCGACGCGACGGTGCGCGTGCGCGCCACGACGACGGATCTCGTCGTCCCCTTCGAGCAGAGCCTCGTCTCGCTCGGACCGGCGGCCGCGATCACGATCGGCAATCTCGACATGGTGCTGGCCACGACCCGCGCCCAGACCTTCAGCCCGCCGGTCTTCACCGATCTCGGGGTCGACCTCGCGGCCAAGAAGATCGTGGTGGTGAAATCCTCGAACCACTTCTATGCGGCCTTCTCGAAGATTGCGGCCGCAGATTCTCTACCTCGACACGGGCGGTCCTTACCCGTCGGATCCCACCAAGGTCACCTACACCAAGGTCCGCCGCCCGCTCGCCCCGCTGGATCCGCATCCATGGCTGTGAGCGGCCGCAATGCCCGCCTGCCGCCCCTGCAGGCGCGAGGCGCTGGCGGACCTCGTCCTCGACCCCGCGACGAAGGGGCTGCCCTTCGGCACCGGGGGCTGCGGCTCGGCGACGTCGGCCGGCAGGGCTGGAGCATGCTCGCCGGCGACCTGCCGCTGCCGCTTGCGGTCATCAAGCGCGACGTGCTCGCCGCCAACAGCGCCTGGATGAGCGCATTCGCGGCCGAGAACGGGCTCCTCCTCGCGCCGCACGGCAAGACCACCATGGCGCCCCAGCTCTTCGCCCTCCAGATCGCGGATGGCGCCTGGGCGATCACGGTCGCGACCGTGCAGCAGCTCGAGGTCTGCCGCCGCTTCGGCGTCCGTCGCGTGCTGATGGCGAACCAGCCGATCGGCCGGCTGGCGGTCGATGCCTGTTTTCGCGCCCTGCGGGAGACGACGGGTTCGAGCTCTACTGCCTTGCCGACAGCCTCGCCGGCGCCGCGCTCCTCATCGAGGGCGCGGCAACGGCACCCGCCACCGCCCGGGCGGCCGCTGCGGGTTCTCGTTGAGATCGGTTTTCCCGGCGGGCGGACGGGCGCTCGCACGCGCGACGATGCGCTCGCCGTCGCGCGCGCCGTCGCGGCCGCTCCGGGGCTCGCGCTCGCGGGCTTCGAGTGCTTCGAGGGCCTGCTGCCGAACGCCGCCGCCGTGGATGCCTTCCTGGACGAGGTGGTGGCGGCGGCCGCGGCGGCTGAAAACCGAAGGGCTCCTCGCCGCGGGCGCGCCCTTGATCCTGAGCGCCGGCGGTTCGGCCTTCTTCGACCGGGTCGGCGAGCGTTTCGGCGGCGTCGTTCCGCCGGCCGATGCTGCGCGTGCTGCGATCGGGCTGCTATCTGACGCATGATTCGCTCGCCTACGCGGCAGCCTTCCGGCGCGTGGTGCGACGAGACGGCCTTGCGCCTGCCGCCGGGGGGCTCGAAGCCGGCGCTCGAGGTGTGGGCCTATGTGCAGTCGCGCCCCGAATCGGGCCGCACGATCCTGACCATGGGCAAGCGCGACGTGAGCTACGATGCGAGCCTGCCCGTGCCGCTGCACTGGTACCGGCCCGGCGCGATGGTGCGGCCGGAGCCGATGCCCCGCGGCCACGCGGTGCTCGCCCTCAACGACCAGCACTGCCACCTCGGGACCCCCGGCGAGAGCCCGCTTCAGGTCGGCGACATGGTGGGGTTCGGCATCGGCCACCCCTGCACGACCTTCGACAAATGGGGGCTGCTCATGGTCGTTGACGCAGGATTATCGCGTCGTCGATGCCGTGAAGACTTTCTTCTACGGGAAAGCGGTTTGGCTCCACCGGTCCCGCGATTAGCGGCCCTTGCCGGTTCAGGTCCGCGCGACCTCACGCGCCGCGTCCTCCACGGCCTTCAGCGTCGCTTCGATCACGTCATCATCGTGCTCGATGGAGAGGAACCATGCGCCGCGCTCCAGCGCGCGCACGCCGCGGCGCAGGAGGGCCGTCGTGAAAGCAACGTAGGCGGGCCGGTTCAGCCGTGTGAGGTCGCGATAGTTGCGCGCCGGCGCTTCGGGGCCGAAGCCCACGTGGAAGATGCTGGGGAAGCCGGTGACCACGGCCGGGATGCCTGCCCGGTCGAGGGCGTCCTGAATGCCCTGCATGAGCCGCCGACCCCGGGTCTCGATGGTCTGGTAGAGCTCGGGGGTCAGCTCGCGCAGGGTTGCGACTGTGGCAGCCATGGAGACGCATTGCGCATTATAGGTGCCGCCGTGCACGACACCGCCTGTGGCGAAGAGATCGAGAAGATCGGCCCGTCCCGCCAGAGCCGCGACCGGGAAATCCATTGGCGATCGCCTTACCGAAGGTCGCGAGATCCGGGGTTACGGCAAAGCGCTCCTGAGCCCCGCCGGGAGCCAGCCGGAACCCGGTGATGACCTCGTCGAAAATCAGGACTGTGCCGTGACGCGTGCAGGCCTCGCGCGCTCCCTCGAGATAACCTGGAGCCGGGTGGATTGCGCCCGCATTACACATGGCGGCTTCCATGATGACCGCCGCGACGTCTCCCTGGGCCAGGCGGCGCTCCAAACGTTCGAGATCGTTCCAGGTGAGAACCTCGATCCCGTCTGCGGCGTGCGGATCCTGCCCGGTGCTGCCCGCGACGGGAACGGGGCTGTCCTCGGGACCGGCGGCGTTCAGCCCCGGCGCCGTCGACCACAAGATGTTATCGAACCAGCCGTGATAATGGCCTTCGAACTTCAGAATGGTTCGCCGACCGGTCGCCGCCCGGGCGAGGCGGATCGCCGCCTGCACGACCTCCGATCCCGACGAACCGAAGCGAACGCGCTCGGCGCACGGCACCATCTCGCAGACGAGGCGCGCCGCCTCGACCTCGAGCGCGCCCTGGCCGGCGAAGAGGATGCCGCGATCGACCTGATCATGCACCGCCTGCCGCACCGAATGCGGGCTGTGGCCGAGGATCATCGGCCCCATGCCGAGGTAGTAGTCGATGAGCCGATTGCCGTCGATGTCGAAGAGATAGGGTCCTTCGGCGCGCTCGAAAACCAGCGGCGTCGGCGCGATGTTGAGCCGGAAGTTACTGTTCACGCCGCCCGCGATCCACTGCTCGTTCTCCCGGATCTGCCGGGCCGACCGGTCGAACGACAGTGCCGGTGGTGGCGGACTCCGGAGCGGTTTGAGCAATCACGGTGGCGCTCCTCGTGATCGAAAATTCTGGCGTCAGGAGACACGCTGAAGTTTTCCTTGTAAAGGAATGCTTGTTTCGCCTCACGGAAATCCTGCGCAGTCCCGTCGGCATGACAGAAACCGGAGCATCCATGAGTTCACCCGGGAGCCCCTACATCGTCCAGCCGGTCCTAAAGGCACTCAAGGTTCTGGAATACGTGGCCGAGAAAGGTCACGAGGTAACGCTCACTGAGGTGGCTACGGAACTGAAGCTGCCAAAGACGACGGTCTTCCGATACCTCCAGACCCTGACGGCCGCCTCGTTCCTGCGCCACGACCCATCCAGGGACCGATACGGCGTAGGTCTCCGGTTTCGCGCTCTCGCGAAGGTCGAGAAAGGTCTCCAGCGGCTGCGATCGCTGGCGCAGCCCGAGATGGCGGAACTCGGGCGCACGCTTCAACGAGACCATCAACCTCGGGATCCTGGCCGAGGGCCAGGTAGTCTATATCGACATGATCGAGGCCAACCGCGCTCTGCGGATGCAGGCTCGGATCGGCGACAGGCATCCGCTCCACTCGACCTCGCTCGGCAAGGCGATGCTCGCCTTTCTCCCGGATCCGAAACGCCAGAACCTGCTGGACGGCTCGCTCAAGGCCATGACGGTCAAAACGGTGACCGACAGGGCGGCCCTTCGCCGCCAGATCGAGGATGTGCGCCGGAACGGGCTACGCGATCGAGATCGGAGAGAACGAGGATGGTTCGATGTGCATCGGCGTGCCGATCACGGACGAGAGCGGCGAGTCCGTTGCCGCCCTGAGCCTCTCGGCTCCGGAGCGGCGGATGACGCCTGACATCACCCGGAAGGCGATCGCTGCCCTCCGGGGAGCAGCCGACCGGATTTCAATTCAGCTCGGAGCGGAAATCGAGGAAACGCCGCAGCGCCCACGCGCGGCGCGAGCGTAGCTGACGCGTTCGCGCTCCCGCCTCACGTTTCGTTTAGCGAAACGGTCTGTTCTTGACACGAACTTTCGCGGTTCCTAGCCTGAATTGCCCGGGCGGCTCTTCCGGAGAGGTCCGTCCAGAGCACCGCTCGGAGGCGAGATGCGCATCGCGGTTATCCACGTCGCTCAGGAGACAAACGACTTCAATCCGGTGCCGACCACGCTCCGTGATTACAAGGCGTTCGGCATCTTCGAGGGGCCGGAAATCTTCGAGAAGCTTCGCGGCGTCGGACAGATCGGCGGCCACCTCGAGGCAGTGGAGGAGTCTGGTCTCGCGATCGAGTCGGTGCCGATCATCCGCGGTTGGGCGGTTGCCGGCGGACGCATCTCGACGGAAGCGTACCGCTACTTCGAGGAGCGGATCCGGCACCGGCTTGAGAGCTGCGGGGCGGATCGACGGCCTTGCACTCCAGCTTCACGGCGCATGCTCGGCGGAGGGGATCGACGACGTCGAGGGCGAGCAGGTCGCGCTCTGCCGCTCGATCCTCGGCGACGACATCCCGATTGTGCTGGGACTAGACCATCACGCCAACGTGACGCGCAAGATGGTCGAGAAGAGCACTGCCATCGTAGCGCACCGCACGCAGCCGCACGACCCCTTTGATACCGGCAAGATCGGAACCGAGCTCCTCATCCGGATCATCAGGGGCGAGGTGAAGCCGGTGACGGCTTGGCGCAAGATCCCCTTGCTGTCCCATCAGGAGCAGTTCCTTACGTCGAAAGGGCCGATGAAGATCTGGTTCGACCGTGCTCGGGCGCTTGAGATGAACCCGCTCGTGTTGCAGGTCTCGAATTTTCCGATGCAGCCGTGGCTCGACGTGGCCGAAGGCGGGTGGACCACCGTGGTCGTGACCGACGGCGACCAGGATCTTGCCGAGCGGCTGGCGGACGAGATGGCCGATCTCGTCTGGTCTCTTCGGGACCGATTCCAAGTCAGGGAGGCAGTGCCGGTCGACGAGGCCGTCCGTATGGCGGATGCTTGCGACCGCGGGATTGTAGTGCTGAGCGATACTGGCGACACTGTCTTCGGTGGAGCGGCGGGCGACAGCAACCTGATCCTGGAAGCCATGCTGCGCCTTGGGATCAAGGGCGCGGCCCTCGTTCCGCTGATCTCACCCGAAGCGGCCCGGCACCTCGCGGATGCGGGCGAAGGCGCGACGGTCACGTTGCCGCTCGGCGGCGATGCCGCTCCCGCGTTCTTCCAGCCTATCGAGATCACGGGCGTGGTGCGCAAGGTCGGGGGCGGTGTGGTTGCGCTTGCCGACAGTCACCAGCGCGAAGTCGACATGGGTCGCACGGTCGTCTTCGTCGCCGGTCCCGTGACCCTGCTGATCAGCGAGTTGCGCGGCGTTGCCGGCAACGTGCCCGACGTGTATCGCGCCTTCGGGATCGAGCCGTCCGACTACAAGATGGCCGTGCTGAAGACCGCCTCGAACTTCCAATACTTCGCGCCCCTTACCTCCCGGGTGATCCGCGTCGACACCCGCGGCCCGGGTCAGTCGGACATCATGACGCTTCCGTGGAAGCGGCTTCCGCGTCCGATCTATCCCCTCGATCCTATCGACGACTGGCGGAGCGTCTCCTTGGAAGAGCCGGCGTCAGCTGTCGCGCAAAAACCAAGGAAGCACGTCGCGTGATCCGTTGAACCCTCGTCATCGAAAGCAGGAGGTACCGCCGCATGAAACTCCTTAACTCTGTCCGGTTGTGGGGACTGCTCGTCCTAGCCATCGCGGCGCTCTCGACTGCCGCAAGCTCCTGGGCGGCCGAGTTGAAGGGCGGACGCCTGCGGGTGGCGCTTCTCATCGACATGACCAACTTCGATCCGCATCAGTTCTCCACCAACAACTTCCCGCTCATTAAGAACTTCTACGACAGTCTCCTGGAGTACACGCCGGACGGCAAGGCGATCCCGAGTCTCGCCACCGCCTGGCAGATTGCGCCCGACAACAAGTCCGTGGAAGTGAAGCTGCGCAACGACGTCAAGTTCCACAGCGGGACGCCCTTCAACGCCGACGCGGTCGCCGCGACGCTCAAAAAATCCGCCGATCCCCAGAAGGGCAAGAACGTCTACGCCACGATGTCATTCGTGAAGGACTGGACTGTCGTCGATCCCTCCACGATCCGGCTGAACTTCAACGGGCCGGCGCCGGAGCGCCAAATCACGGATCTGCTGCAGTTCCTTTCCATCATCGATCCCGCTGCGATCGACACGGTCGAGCAGAAGCCCGCTGGCACGGGCGCCTATACTCTCGGTGAGCGCGTGGTCGGCCAACGCATCGTTCTCAAGGCGAACCCGAATTACTGGCGCGAGAACCAGCCGGTTTCCGAGGAGGTGGTGCTCACGATCTTCAGCGACGACGGCGCCGCCAGCGCGGCTCTGGAATCGGGTGCCGTGGATCTCATCTACGGCGGCACGTCCCGCAGCGGCGTGCGCTTGAAGAACGCCGGCTACCAACTCATTCAGGGCCCGGGTCCCCTCGTGCAGGTGTTCCGCATCAACTCCACGCGCGGCCCGTTCAAGAACGCGAAGTTCCGCCAAGCCTTCAACTACCTGATGGACCGTCAGGGCATGCTGCGGGTCGGCTATGCGGGTCTCGGTGAGGTTGTCGCTCTCCCCTGGGCGCCCGCGAGCCCGGCCTTCGACAAGTCGTACAACCAGACCTATGCCTACAACATCGACAAGGCGAGGACCCTGCTCGCCGAGTCGGGCCTGCCGCAGTCCGAGATGAGCAACTGGAAGCTCCTGGTGAGCGGCGGCGACCAACCCCTAGTCGCGATCAGCCAGATCGCGCAGAGCTCGCTGGCGCGAGCCGGGATCAACATCGAGCTCGATATGAAGCAGGGCGCCGAGTTCGTTGATGCACTGCTCGCCGGGCGGTTCGATGCGGTTTTCGGGGCTATCGGCAACGTCCAGAAGTTCCCGACCCGCGTTGCTACGAACAGCATCTATCGCACTGCCAACAACCCGATTCTGGGCACCCCTCACCCGCATCCCGAGTACGTGGCCGCCATCGAGCGGGTGAACACGACATTCGGCGCGGGCGAGGACGTCAAGGCCGCTTACGACCACCTCAATAAGGTGCTTGTCGAGACTGCCTTCGCGATACCCACCAACACCTACGATACGGGGCTGATCGTAGCCGCCAAGAACGTGGACGGCTTTACGCTAGATATCGACAACATGCTGGTGGCTCGAACGATCGGGTTCAAGCCCTGATGGTGACCGGGACCGCGGCCGCAGATCCCACGATCGGCGAACCCGTCCTGTCAGTACGAGGACTGGACGTCACCTTCGTGGGATCTGGTCGCCCGGTCCCAGCCGTGAGGAAAATCGACTTTGATGTCTATCCCAACGAGGTCCTTGGGATCGTCGGCGAGTCCGGCTCCGGCAAGAGCGTCACGTCTCTTGCGGTTGCCGGTCTCCTGCCGCAGACCGCCCGCGTCCGCGGCACAATCCGGCTGAACGGCACGCAAGTCACGACGGCCGACCAAGAGACCTTGCGACGCCTGCGGGCCGAGGACGTGGGGTTCATTTTCCAGGATCCGACCACCACCTTGAACCCGGTCCTTCCCGTGGGCCGTCAGATCACCGAGGGTCAGGTCGCCCACGGCCGACTCCCGGCCTCTCAGGCGCGCCAGCGCGCGATCGAGCTGCTGCGGGAGGTCGACATTGCGGATCCGGCCGGACGGGCGGGTCAATATCCGCACCAGTTCTCCGGCGGAATGAGGCAGCGCGCCGTGATCGCCATGGCGATGGCCGGTCGTCCGAGGCTCATCATCGCCGACGAACCCACGACAGCCCTCGACGTCACCGTGCAGGCACAGGTGCTTTCCGTGTTGGCGCGGCGCCAGGCCGAGACCGGCGCTGCCGTGATCCTCATCACCCACGATCTCGGTGTGGTGGCCGAGGTGGCCCACCGTGTCGCCGTCATGTATGGCGGCCGGATCGTGGAAACGGGACCCGTCGAGGAGATCTTCAAGCGCCCGCGGCATCCCTACACGGTCGCGCTGCTTCAGAGCATCCCTCGGATCGATGCGAGCGAGGCGCGCCTTGATCCCATTCCCGGCCAGCCGCCGACGCCGACGGACCTACCGCCCGGCTGCCCGTTCCAGCCGCGCTGCCCGATCGGCCGACAACGCGCCCTCTGCACCGCCGAGGATCCCCCGCTGCGGCCGGTTGGCGCGGTGCAGAGTGCGGCCTGCCATTTCGTCGAGGAGGTCGCGTCCCTCACGGCATCCGCGCGGTTGCATGCGGTCCCTCGGCCAAGGGAGGCACCCGGTTCTGGAGCTCCGCTCCTTTCGGTTGAGGACCTCCGGGTGCATTTTCCGATCAAAGCAGGGCTCCTGCGTCGCACCGTCGGCCATGTGCGGGCGGTGGACGGGGTCAGCCTCTCTCTCAGAACGGGCGAGACCTTGAGCCTCGTGGGCGAGTCGGGATGCGGCAAGACCACCACGGGCCGCGCCATCATGGGGCTGGTCCCGGCGACAGGTGGACACATCGCCTTCGACGGGCAGCCGATCACTGGGATCGGCCGGCGCAAGTGGCGCGAGATCCGCCGCCAGATGCAGTACGTTTTCCAGGATCCGTACTCCTCCCTCAATCCCATCAAGACGGTCGAGGAGATCGTCGCCGAGCCGCTCCGAATCCACGGCCTCTACGAGGAGCGAGGTGGAGCCGCGCGAATCGCCGAGCTGTTCGACCTCGTCGGCCTCTCGCGCACGATGCTCGGGCGCTACCCGCGCGAATTCTCCGGCGGGCAAAAGCAGCGCATCGGCATCGCGCGTGCGCTCGCGCTTCAGCCCCGGCTGCTGATCCTCGACGAGCCCGTGGCCGCACTCGACGTATCGATCCAAGCTCAGATCATCAACCTCCTGCAGGATCTGCAGCGGGAGCTCGGGCTCGCCTATCTCTTCATCGCCCATGACCTCTCCGTCGTGCGCCATATCTCGGACCGTGTCGCCGTGATGTATCTCGGGCGCATCGTCGAGGAGAGCACGAAGGTCTCCCTCTACGAGGAGCCGACCCATCCCTATACCCAGTCGCTCCTGTCCGCGGTGCCGGTGCCTGATCCGACAAGCCGGAACACCCGCCGCCGCATCGTCCTGCAGGGCGAGATCCCGAATCCCGCCTCGCCCCCGTCCGGCTGCCCCTTCCACCCGCGCTGCTTCCGAGCGACGGCGCGCTGCTCGATCGACATGCCGGCTTTCGAGCCCTATCCCGGCCTGCCGACGCGGACCGCCTGCCATCATGCGGGTCCGCCCGAGACGGCAGGGCGTCCGGCAATGAGTGCGGCCAACGGCTTTTCCGCCGTGGAGGCGGCGTCGTGATGGCCGGCTCCCGAACCCGCAGCGTCACCCGACGCTTCTTCTCCCGCACCGGGGCGATTCTGAGCGTTGCGTTCCTCGGAACCGTGGTGGCTCTTGCGGTCATCGCGGGCCTGCTCCCAATCGATCCTCTCGACCAGGACCTCGCAAGTGCGCTGGAAGGCCCGACCGCTGCCCACTGGTTCGGCGCGGACGAGCTCGGGCGCGACATCATGGCCCGGGTCATCTACGGCGCGCGCACCTCGCTCCTGACCGCGGCCGGTGCCGTGGCGATCGCTGCCCTGATCGGTGTCCCGATCGGGCTCATCAGCGGCTTCTTCGGCGGTTGGCGCGACGCCGTCCTGATGCGGGCCGTGGATGTTCTCATGGCGCTTCCCGGCATCCTGTTCGCAATGGCCCTCATCGCGGTGCTGGGCCGCAGCCAGACGGCCGCGCTCGTCGCCGTCGGAATCACGGGAATCCCGAGTTTCGCGCGCGTGACCCGGGCTCAAGTGCTATCCTTGCGCAAGCGCGACTTCGTCAGTGCCGTCGAAGCATTCGGCGGCTCGTCGGGCTACAACATGTTTCGGACCGTCCTCCCGAATTCCTGGAGCCCGATCCTTGTCCAGATCGTGGTTCTCTCGTCAGTGGCGATTCTCCTCGAGGCGGCGCTCGCCTTTCTCGGCGTCGGCATTCCGCCGCCGACGCCGAGCTGGGGCGAGATGCTGCGGACGGGCAAGGAATACCTCCACGAGGCGCCCTACTACGCCGTGCTGCCCGGCCTCGTGCTCACGCTCACCATCCTCTCCTTCGACACGATTGGACGGACACTGACGTCGCTGCTCGAAGAGCGCCACGAGATCGGCGGTGAGCTCCAGCTCGAACAGGCGAAGGCATGATCGGCTACGTCATCCGCAGGGTTCTGCAGCTCCTCCCCGTGCTGCTGATCGCCTCGCTCCTGGTCTGGGCGATGATCTACGCGGTACCCGGCGGTCCGGTCGCGGTGATCGTCGGTGAGAACGCGACCCCCGAGCAGGTGAAGGCTGTCACCGAACGGCTCGGGCTCGACCAGCCCGTTGTTGTTCAGTACGCGTCCTGGCTGAGGAATGCCGTCCTCGGTGATCTCGGGCTTTCCATCCATAGCCGGGAGCCCGTCCTTGCGCTGATCGGGCAGCGGCTCCCCGCCTCTCTGCAACTCGCCGCCGCCGCCACACTGGTCGCCCTTATGCTCGGCGTGCCAGCGGCGGTGATCAGCGCCCTCCGGCCGGGCTCTTGGACCGACCGCCTCATCAGCGGCTGGAGCGCGCTGGCGCTCGGCGTTCCGACGTTCTGGCTCGGGATCCTTCTTATCCTGCTCTTCGCCGTGGAGCTCCGTTGGCTGCCGTCGGCCTCCGGCTACGTACCCTTCTGGGAATCGCCCACGCAGGCGCTCCGCAACCTCATCCTCCCGGCCCTGACCCTCGGGATCTACGTCTCCGGCATCTTCGCCCGTTTTTTAAGGGCGTCGCTCATCAGCGAACTCCAGGCCGATTACGTGCGTACTGCCCGCGCGAAGGGACTGAAGGAGTGGGACGTGGTTGGGCGGCATGTCCTGCGAAACGCGCTCCTGCCCTTCGTGACCATCGTCGGTCTGATGATGGCGAACTTCATTGGAGGCACCGTGGTGACCGAGGCGGTGTTCACCTATCCGGGCCTCGGGCGGCTCCTCATTCAGGCGATCAGCACCCGGGACTACCCGCTGATCCAAGGCTGCATCCTCGTCATCCTGGTTATTTATGTCGGCATTAACGTGATGGTCGACGTGCTCTACGCCTATATCGACCCCCGGATCGAATATGCCTGACCGAAGGCCCGCCATGCTCCACCGCTCTCGCAGTCCTGCAATGGCGAGACCTCACGCGGTGGTCCACGACCCCGCGATTCGCGAAGGCATCGAACATGCCTGACGAATCGGCCAGGGATACGCTCCCCGCCCGCCCCTTGGCGCCGGCCGGTCTGTTCGATCTGTCCGGACAGGTGGCGCTCGTGACCGGTGCGTCCCGGGGCCTCGGCTGGACGGTCGCACAAAGCCTCGCCGCGGCAGGAGCGACGATCGTCCTCAACGGCCGCGATGCGGCGACCCTGGCCACGCGGCGCGACACCCTAGAGCAATGGGGCTTGTCCGCCGAAGTCGCTGCCTTCGACGTCGCCGATGGGCAGGCCGCGGTGGCGGCCGTGGAGGCGATCGGCGGCCGACACGGGCGGCTCGACATCCTGTTCAGCAATGCGGGCCTGACCAGCCGGAAACCTTTGCTGGAGCAGACGGACGCCGATTGGGACGGCGTCATCGCGGCCGACCTAACGGCGGGCTGGCGCCTCGCCCGCGAAGCGGCTCGCCTCATGATCCCGGCCCGTTACGGCCGCATGGTGTTCACATCCTCCATCATGGCGTCGGTCGCGCGCCCGACTGTGACGGGCTACGTCACGGCGAAAACGGGCCTGCACGGCTTGGTGCGCGCGCTCGCAGTCGAGCTGGCATCAAGCGGCATTACGGTGAATGCGCTGGCTCCCGGATACTTCCTCACGGACGGCAACAGCACGCTGCGCCGCGAGAACCCAGCCTTCGAGGGCTGGATTTCCGGGCGGACGCCGGCGGGCCGCTGGGGCGAGCCGCGGGAGCTTGGCGCCGCCGCACTTTATCTCGCCTCGCCGGCTGCGGCCTATACGACGGGCAGCGTCCTGACGGTAGACGGGGGACTCACGGCGGCGATCTGACAGCGGCCGATTGAACGGCATGACTTCACCGAGGCCATCTCATGAGGAGCGTGCGATGTTGAGCAAGGACCAGATCGAGGCCTATCGGCGGGACGGCTTCATCGTCGTCGCGGGCGTGCTGTCGACCGCCGAGATCAACGCATTGCGGGAGGTGACCGACGGCCTCGTGGAACAGGCCCGCTCCGTGGCCGAGCACAACGAGGTCTACGACCTGGAGCCATCTCATTCGAGCGACGATCCGCGCGTTCGGCGGATCAAGACGCCCCATATTCAGCATCCAATCTACGATGCCATCATGCGGCATGACGCGATCTTGCGGATCCTACAGCAGCTGATCGGATCGGCGATCCGCTACGACACGTCGAAGTTGAACATGAAGTCACCCGGCTACGGCGCTGCCGTCGAGTGGCACCAGGACTGGGCCTTCTATCCTCACACCAACAGCGATCTCTGCGCGGTCGGCGTGATGATGGACGACTGCGAGATTGAGAATGGCCCCCTCCTCTGCATCCCTGGCAGCCACAAGGGCCCGGTCTACGACCACCATGCCGACGGCGCATTCTGCGGGGCCATCGACCCGATCACGAGCGGCATCGACTTCTCCCGGGCCGTCGCCTGCACAGGCAAGGCCGGGAGCATCTCGATTCATCACGTGCTCACCGTGCACGGCTCAGCGGTGAACACCTCGCCAAAGCCCCGCCGGCTTCTGCTCTTCCAGTACAGCGCCGCCGACGCGTGGCCCCTTGTTGCGGCCGGCCAGCCGCAGGACTGGAACGATTGGAACGCCCGGGTTCTCTGCGGTCGCGCAGATGCCACTGTTCCTCGCATGGTCGGGCTGCCGGTGCGCCTGCCCCTGCCTGCTGCCAAATTTGTAGGCTCGATCTATGAAACCCAACGCGAGCTGAAGAACAGCTACTTTACGCCGACACCGCCGGCGAAAGTGGCTCCATGAGCCCCGCATTCCTAGAGCCGGAGCCGTGAATCGCGTTGCGATTGAAGATTGGCGGCTCGCGGCCGGGAGACCCGAGCTCTTGCGTGTCTGACCCGGCGGTCCGTCCCGCATGGACAGGCGCGTGAACGTTGCCAAGATGCTGCAGGAAGCATGATGAAACGCGCAGCAAACCAGCCGATTGTGATAGCTGCCGATCGGCTCGAGGCGCTGGTCACGCGCATCTTTGAGCGGCTGGGCTCATCGGCCCGGGAAGCGGGTCTCGTTGCGCGCCATCTTATAGAATCAAACCTCCGCGGCCATGACTCGCACGGGATAGGCATGATTCCGGCTTACGTGCGCAACGTTCAGGCAGGGGAGCTGGTGCTTAACCAGACGCTCACCGTCGTCTTAGACCAGGGATCATTGGTCATCTGCGATGGTCAATATGGCATGGGGCAGGTAATGGCCCACGACGCCATGGCTCTTGGCGTGGACCGGGCAACCGCGAGCGGCAGCTGCATCGTCCTTTTGCGCAACAGTCACCACGTCGGGCGGATTGGCCACTGGGCCGAGCAGTGCAGCCGGGCCGGTGTAGTGTCGATGCATTTTGTCAATGTCGTGAGCGAACCAGCCGTTGCGCCCTTCGGGGGCACGAGGGCCCGCCTCGGAACGAACCCTTTTGCCGTCGGCATTCCCCGTGAAGGTGGACCGCCGATCGTTGTGGATTTCGCGACGAGCCGCTGGGCCGTGGGAAAGGTTCGGGTCGCGATGAACAAGGGAGAGCCCGTGCCGCCGGGAACGCTATTGGACGGAACAGGTCAGCCGACGACCGATCCGGCAGCGCTGTTTGGACGCCCGCCCGGCGCGGTCGTGACCTTCGGAGAACACAAGGGCTGGGGTTTGTCTTTGGCGTGCGAGATGCTGGCTGGCGCGCTGACGGGTGGAAAGACCCAATCTGGTCCAGGCACGCGGTCGGCGATCGTCAATTCGATGTTCTCAGTGCTCGTCTCCGCCGAGAAGATCGGGACCGGGAGCCATTTTGCAGCCGAGGTTGAGGCCGTGGCGCGCTGGGTCCAGTCCGAGAGGAGAGGTACAGGCGAGATCGGCGAGGTGGGCCATAAGGAGAGGGGCGGGTCCGTCGTTCGGCTGCCGGGCGACCCGGAGCGGGAGACGAGAGAGCGCCGCCTGCAGGAAGGGATCCCCGTCGATCCAGTCACCTGGTCAGAGCTAATGGCGGTAGCAGAACTTGCCGACGCTCGAGACCGTTCGTGACATGACGACCGAGCTACTGCTGCATTGACTGGTCGAGGAGCGGAAGATTGCGCCGCATCTTCCGGTGATCAACAAGTTGTCACGTCAGGATGGGACCTTCTCGCGGCCAGAGTTCAAGCTATCGCCCTGAGGCAGCCACCTATACTTTGTCCCTGAGGGCAAAACGCTGACCACCAGTGGCACGATTGTGAATGAGGGGACAACTGTGCTGTACCGGGGCAGCACGTTGGACTGTTGTCCCCGCCGCCTGAAGGAGCGGCGTTGTCCCAGCACGCCGGCACGCAAGATCTCGCGCAGCATCCACGAGCACGCTAGGGACGTTGCCCGCTCGCTGGCCGGTCCGCTCGCTTTTGAGCGGTCACGGCAGGGCCGCGAGCGCATCGAGATGCTCTTCTCGGATCTTGAGGATGGGGCGCCTGCGGCTGCGAGGCCGGTGCGGAGCCCGAGATGAGTTCCTGCTGGCCGCCACCGCCCAGACCTTGAGAAAGCTCGCCAAACTGGCGTCCAATCCGGGCCTCAGATGACGTCAGCGATCTGAGGCGCCGAGGCGCACCGCTGATGGCGGTGCTTGCAGGAGCACGCAAAGCCTCGTCGCGCCCTAACCAATCTGAACCGCCGACTTTTTCAACGCAATCCTGCCCGAAGCCGACGTTCACGATTTATCACATCGCCGTGAGCTTGACGATTTATTGAGGAAGTAGCGTGCGCGAGTTAATCACTCCAGCGACCTGCGCCCCAGCGCCCAGCGGCGGAGCGTCACTTCCGCTCGACAAAGGCGGACCGCTCCTCGCAGGCCAATGAGAGGGTTATTCGCGACTCTTTGTAATGTTTCCGCAAAGCGAAATCCCCTGCGCTTGCCGGCTTGTTCACGACCCATAAGATGGGCACGTCACTTGGAGGTCTGGAACAGATGCGGGTTCTCCTCGGCGGGATTTTTCACGAAGATCACAGTTTCATTTCCGAGGAACGGGCCTCGAAAGCTTCCAAATTCGCCGCGGCGCCGAGCTGCTCGACGTAGCAGGCGACGGGTCTCCCCTCGACGGATTTCTCGAGTCGCCGCTGCCCAAGGATGGACCGTGGTGCCAACGGCGAGCTATGTCGCGATGCCGGCCGGGAGATCCGCCGACGAAGTGTTCGAGCAGTTCTGGCGGGACGTCGAGCCGGTCGCCACGCGGGAGGCGAAGGATCTCGACGCCATCTATCTCGTGCTTCACGGTGCGATGGTGACTTACAGGCTGGAGGATCCCGAAGGCGAGTTGCTGGCGCGGCTACGCGGCATCGACGACCTTTCAAAGTCTGCCGATCTTCGGCGTGTTCGACCTGCATGCCAATTTCTCGCCGCGTATGGCGGATTTCGCCAACGCGCTCGTGACCTACCGCGACAATCCGCATTCGGATGCGCGCGAGACGGCCGTCCGCGCCGCGAACCTGCTAGCCCGCTCCCTCAAGTCGGGTGAGCGGCCCCGCATGGTCTCGCGTCACGCAGGGATCATCTGGCCTCCGACCGGAACCGGCACGGCCGACCGTCCAATGCGGGACCTCGAGCGCCTCGCCCGCGAGATCGAGGCGTCGAACCCGCAGATCTGGGCCGTGAACGTGATCGGCGGGTACGCCTTCTCGGACGTCGCGGATGCAGGGGTGAGCTTCTCCCTGGTCACCACCGCGGACGAGGCCGTCGCCCAGGAGGCCCTTGATCGGCTGGTGTTGCTGGCGAACGAGTTACGCGACCTGGGCCTGCCGTCGGATCAGCCCATCGACGAGGTGATCGCCGGGCTCGATCCGAGCTCGGACGGCCCGATCTCCTCGTCGAGCCGTCCGACAACATCGGAGGCGGCGCGCCGGGAGATTGCACGGGAGTGCTGCGGGCGCTGCTGCGGCACAGGATCGAGCGGTCGCTCGTCGCCATCAATGATCCCGAAGCCGTGAGGGCGCTTACCTCCGTGACTATGGGCGCAGAAGCCGACCTGTCGATCGGCGGCAAGGGCAGCGCCTTCGACGAGGGCCCGATTCGGCTCCGCGTAAGGCTGGTCTCGCGCAGCGACGGCCGCTTCGAGCTCGAGGACCGGCACAGCCATCTCGCATCGCTCAAGGGCGTCAGAGCCGACATGGGCCCCTGTGCGGTCGTCGAGGCCGAGGGCGTGACGATTTTGCTCACCAGCCGGAAGATGCCGCCCTGGGACCTGGGGCAGTTCCGCAGCCAGCGCATCGAGCCGACGGCGTATCGCGTCATCGGAGTCAAGGCTGCAGTCGGGCACCGTCAGGCATACGATCCCATCATCAAGGCGAGCCACACCGTGCTGACGCCGGGCCCCTGCTCCAGCCGTCTCAGCGACTTCCCGTACAAGCGCCTGCGCCGGCCGATCTACCCCCTCGACGGAGCGACCGCGTCGTAAGGGGCCGTCTGGCCACCGGGCGGCGGGGGGCGCGGGTCAGACGCCGGTCGGGATCGCCCCCGGCGCTTTGTTTCGTATCGCGAAACTGACAGTTCTTGACACGAATTTTAGCGGTTCCTAGCCTGACCGACATGCAACGGTGCACCAGGTGCTCTCTCGCAGAGATCATGCCGATCGGCCGTGCGGGAGCTCATGGGCGGCTGAACGGCTCCATCGGACCGGCCGTCGCACCGTCCTTGAAACCGGACGGATCGGCGTATTCCCGTCGACAAGGCGAGGCGTAGGAATGCGCACTCCCTGTCGTCGCGCCGGCCACCGTGATCGGCCGACCAATTCAGCACTCGGGGAAGGATGCGACATGGCGAAGAAAACACTTTCATCCGGATCGGGCGAAGCCGACTTCCACCAGACCTATGAGCTGTCCCGCCGCTCCCTGCTTCGTCTGACGCTCACCGGCGGCGCGATGCTGCTGGGTCCGATCCCGTTCGCGGCCGCTCAGGGCGCCACCTCGGGCGCGTCCGAGACGCCGCAGACCGGCGGAACGCTCACGATCGGTGCCGATGCCGATCCGATCGGACTCGATCCCACGACGGTCACGGCCTTCTCCTCCTTCGACTTCTCGGGGCTGATCTATACGGGGCTTCTGCGGTGGAACGCCGAAATGAAGATCGAGCCGGATCTTGCCGTCAGCTACGAGCGGCCGGATCGCGACGACCTATGTCTTCAAGCTTCGCCAGGGAGTGAAGTTTCACAACGGCCAGGACTTCACCGCGGAGGACGTCAAGTACACCTTCGACCGGATTCTCGATCCCGGCAACCGCGAGCAGGCTGCGGGCCCAGTATTCGGGCATCAAGGCCGTGACGGTCATCGATCCCTTCACGGTCAAGTTCGAACTGAAGACGACCGACGCGGCATTCCTCAACTACCTCGCGACGAACCCCGACGGAGCGATCGTCCCGAAGGGCGTCGAGAACCTCAACACGCAGCCGGTCGGCACCGGGCCGTTCATCTTCGAAGCCTATCAGCCCAATCAGCAGTTTTCGCTGACCGCCAACCCGAACTATTACGAAAAGGGCCTGCCCTATCTCTCGAAGGTCGTGTTCAAGTTCTACAAGGACCAGGCGACCCTGTCGTCGGCGCTGCGCTCCAAGGCGATCGACATGACATGGCTCAAGGATCCCAAGGTCGCGGCCCTCCTGGCGCAAGACGTCGCCGGATCTTGTCTCGGCGCCCGGCCAGACTTCGCGGACCTTCCCGGTCTGGCTGAACATGAAGGCAAAGCCGCTCGACGACGTCAGGGTGCGGCGGGCGCTCAGCCTCGCGACCGACCGCAAGGCCTGCCTCGACACCGTTCTGGGCGGTTCGGGCAAGGTCGGCGCGATGATCCCGGAAAGCCAGGTCGGCGGCTATGACGGTGTCGGCGAGATGCCCTACTACAAGCACGATCCGGCCGCCGCCAAGAAGCTCCTCGCGGAGGCGGGCTATCCGGAAGGCATCGATCTCGGCAACTACATCGTCGTCGCGGCCAATCCGCTCGACGTCGCCTGCGCGCAGATTCTCCAGCAGCAATGGCAGGCCGCCGGGATCAAGGTGAAGATCGCACCGATGGAGACCGCGCCGCTGCTCAACATGTGGAGTTCCGGGACCTGGCCGACGCTTCTGTCCGTCGCGCTTTCCTGGACGCCCGACGCGGACGCGATCTTCCAGTACGTCAAGTCGGACAGCAAGTTCGGCACGGCCATGGGCGTGCAACGACCGCGACCTCGACACGATGATCGCCCAGGCTCGCGCCGACCTCGACCCTGCAAGCCGCGCCGCCAAGAACCTGGCGATCCAGCGACACATCGCGGAGAACGCATACGTCATCCAGATCTACCAGTATCCGCTGCGTTGGGAGATCTGGTGGAACTACGTCAAGGGCTACGTGCCACTTGCCGCGAACATCCGCTCCTTCGTCCGCACGACGTCGGTGAAGAAATAGGCCGCGGGCAGCGGGCACAAGGGCGGGATCTGCCAGCCGATGATGCGTGTCGTCCTCACCCGTATCGCCTGGATGCTGGCGATTCTGCTGGGCGTGTCATTCGTCGCATTCATGCTAATGCGCGCGCTGCCCGGCGATTTCGCCGTCGCTGCGGCCGGCTCGCAGAGCGTCGCGCCCGAAGTCCTCGACGCCATCCGGCGCAACCTCGGGCTCGACCGCCCTCTCCTCGAGCAGTATCTCCTGTGGCTCGGGCAATGCGCTCCGCGGCGATCTCGGCACCTCGTTCGTGACGAGGCAGCCGGTCCTCCGCGATTTTTTCGCCGTTTCGTCGTCACCGTCCAGCTCACGCTGATCGCGGCAATGATGGCGATGGTGATGGGCGTGGTGACGGGACTTGCGTCTGCGCGCCTGCGCGGCGAAGCCGACTGGGTCGTGCGCACCTACAACGGCTTGATCCTTGCCGTGCCTAACTTTGTCGTGGCGACGCTGATCGTGCTCCTTGCCGGACTCTATTTCCCGCAGCTCGCGATCTTCGGCTACACGCCCTTCCTCACCGATCCCGTCGCCAATATCGGCAGCCTGCTTCTTCCCGCCCTCTCGCTTGCGCTCGCCGTCTCCGTCACGATCTCGGAAAACACGAGGGCGGCGGTTCTCGAGGTCTCGAGCCAGGACTTCGTGATGGTCGCGCGCGCGAAGGGCCTTCTGCCGCGCACGATCCTGCGCAACTACCTCGTCAGGAACGCATTGACACCCGTCATCACGGTCACGGGACTTCAGGTCGCTTCGCTCCTCGGCGGCAGCATCCTGGTCGAGACGATCTTCGCGATCCCCGGCATGGGCCAGTATCTGTTCGAATTCGATCACCAGCCGCGACTATCCGGTGATCCAGGCAATCGTCCTCGTCGCTGCGGCCGTGGTCGTGCTCGTCAACATGCTCGTCGACATCGCCTATGCCCGCGTCGATGCGAGGGTCAGGCTATGAGCGACGGGGTCCAGGCCACGGTCGACGCGGCCGGCGCGCTCGGCTCAGCCTGCGCGGCGCGGCGCCTTCGGCCGACGAATGGCCAGGTGCTCTTGGCCTCGGCCTCGCGATGCTGGCCGTGCTGATCGTCATCACGGCCTTCGCGCCGCTGATCGCGCCGTTCGATCCTTCGGCGACGTCGCCCAATTCGCTCGCCGGACCGAGCGCGCAGCACTGGCTCGGCACGGACTCGATCGGCCGCGACGTGCTGAGCCGTCTGATCGTCGGTGGGCGGACGACGCTGCTGATCACGGGCGTGGCCGTGTCCCTCGCGCTTGCCGCGGGCCTCGTGCTCGGCCTCGCTGTCCGGCTATCTCGGCGGGATGGTGGACGAGATCATCATGCGGATCCTCGACGTCGTGTTCGCCTTTCCGGTCTTCCTTCTCGCCGTCGCCGTCGTCGCGGCGCTCGGGCCCGACGGTGCCGAACCTCATCCTCACCATCGCCATCGTCTACACGCCCGCCATGGCCAGGGTCGTGCGCGGCCCGGTGCTGAGCGTGAAGCAGTGGGATCACGTGGAGGCGGCAAGGAGCGTCGGCGTCGGCGAGCTCCGGCTCGTACTGCGGCACGTGCTGCCGATGGTGATTTCGCCCATCGTGGTCGCGACAAGCCTTACGCTTTCGCAGACGATCTTCACCGTGACGGCCCTGTCCTTTCTCGGCCTCGGTCCGCCGCCGCCCGATCCCAATTGGGGCGGCATGCTTTCCGAGGCGCGGCAGTTCATGGAGCTGGCGCCGCTCACCGTGATCGGCCCGGCCGCGGCCATCGTCTTCGCGACGCTGACCTTCATCATGCTCGCCAACGGCCTGCGCGAAGTGCTCGATGTGGGGAGCTGGCGTTGAGCGGACGGGACGCGATCCTGAGAGTGCGCAACCTCACCGCGCGCGTCGCGAACCGCAAGGAGGCAGTCGAGGCCGTCAGGGGGATCTCCTTCGATATCGGTGCCGGCGAGGCCGTCGGGCTTCGTCGGCGAATCCGGCTGCGGCAAGAGCGTGACTGCGCGCGCCCTCATGCGCCTTGCGCCGGAAGGCACGTCGGTCGAACTTCGGCGGCTCGATCGACTTCATGGGCCAGGACCTGCTTGCGGCTCAACGAAAGATCGATGCGCGACCTGCGCGGCCGGCGGATCGCGATGGTCTTCCAGGACCCGATGACCTCCCTCAATCCGGTCATGACCGTCGGATCGCAGATCGACGATATCGTGCGGCGGCACACGGATCTTCCGGCGACGGCCGCGCGACGGCGCACCGTGGAGCTCCTGAACCTCGTCGGCATCCCCGACCCGCGGCGTCGTGCGGGCGACTATCCGCACCAGTTCTCCGGCGGAATGCGCCAGCGCGTGCTGATCGCGATCGCGATCTCCTGCGATCCTGATCTTCTGATCGCCGACGAGCCCACGACGGCGCTTGACGTCACCGTGCAGGCGCAGATCCTGCGGCTGCTCATGCGGCTGCGGGAGGAGCGCGGCATGTCGCTCATGCTGATCACGCACGATTTCGGCGTCGTCGCCGGAATGGTGGAGCGGGTGAACGTGATGTACCGGGGCGAGATCGTCGAGACGGCCCGTCGAACGCGTCTTCGCGGAGCCGCGGCACGACTACACGCGCGCCCTTTTGAACGCCGTTCCCCGCCTCGACAGGGCCGGCCGTGCGCCATGACGGCGGAGTGAAACCTCCACGCCGCGCACGCCGATACGCCCCGCTCCTCGAGGTGCGGGACCTCTCGGTCGCGTTCCCGGCGCGCGGCGGCAACCCGCCCCTCACGGCCGTCGAGCGGGTCTCGTTCGACATCGCGCCCGGCGAGACGCTTGGCCTTGTGGGCCAGTCGGGATCGGGAAAGACGACGACCGGCCGGGCGATTCTTCAGCTCCAGAAGGTGCATCGCGGCTCGGTGAAACTTCTCGGCGAAGACCTCACCAAATGTCTTCGTCCCAGCTGCGCCGGATGCGCCGGCACATGCAGTTCGTGCTCCAGAACCCCTATTCGAGCCTGCATCCGCGAATGACCATCGCGCAAACACTGACCGAGCCGCTGCAGTGTGCACAGGTCGGTGCCGCCAGAGCAGATGCGCGAGCGCGTCGCCGAGCTGCTGGAACTCGTGAACATGGATCCGGCGGTCATGCACCGATATCCGAACGCAGTTCTCCGGCGGACAGCGCCAGCGCATCGTCATCGCGCGGGCGCTTGCGGTGAATCCCGACTTCGTCGTGTGCGACGAACCGGTCTCGGCGCTCGACGTCCGAACGCAGGCGCAGATCGTCGCGCTCCTGCAGTCGCTGCAGGACAGGCTCGGATTGTCGTACCTGTTCATCGCCCATGATCTCGCCGTCGTCCGTGAGGTCGCCCACAAGGTCGCGGTGATGTTGGCGGGCGAGATCGTCGAGATCGGCAAGCCTCGCCAGGTCTACGACACGCCCGCCCACCCCTATACGCAGTCATGCTGCTGAACGCCGTCCCCATCCCGGAACCCGTCCTGCAGCGCGAGCGGCTCCGCCTGGCCCCGCCCGAAATTCGATTCTGCGACGACGAGGATCGCGACGGGCCTTGCGTCTGCGGCGAAAACCATGTCAGGACCGGCACGGCGTCCTGGCATCAAGTCGCGGAGGGCCACGGCATCTCGTGCAGGTTCTGGCCGCCCTGCGATCGACCTGATCTGCCGCCTTCTCCTGAGGTCCGGCGACGCGGTGCTGGTTGGTGACCCATGCTATTTTAATTTTCAGCACTGCTTCGGGCACACCACGTCAGGATCGTCAGTGTACCTATACGCCCTCGCTGCCGACATGACGGCCTTTGAGGCGGTGTTGCCCTCCGAGCGGGCCGCGCCTCTACATCACCAACTCCGCGCTCCACAATTCGACCGGTGCCACCCTCTCCCCATAGACTGGCCTACAGGGTGTTGAGCAGCGTCGGCTCACGACTTTACGATTGTGGAGGACGAAATCTTTCGCCGAGCTGGAACCGGAGCATGCAACCTGGTCGAGCCCGAGGAATGCCGGAACTACTTCACCGCAGCTGGATACGGATTCGTCTGAACGTCAAACGGCATTCGACCAAATATGGATTAAGTAATTGATCCTGCTGGTGGATGTTGTTTGATCGCGGAGATGACGTCAAGCCGTGCATGAGACGTGCTCCACCGCCGGATCAGGGTTGTTTCCGCAGTCGGCCGTTGCTGACCGCTGCATGATGCGCCTCGGAACAGGGCTCGCCATGTGCAAGGCGCGTCTGGCGTAAGCCAGCCGCACAACCCACCGCGGGATGACCCTGCTCGCGTCCCGGCGGGGACGCCTCTGCCCGCCTCTGGCGGATCCCGTAGACCTCCCGTCCGTCTCGGGTCACCTGGCTATGCGGGCCAGGCCTGGAAGGGCGTGTTGCTGCGCCACATGGCATGCATCACCACCGCCAGTTTGCGCGCGACGGCCGCGGCAGCATGCTTGAAGCCCATCCGCTTCGCGAGCGCCCTGCCCCAGGTCTTGAGGGCCGAGTCCTGCCGCACGCGGATCAGCAGACTGGCGGCAGCCTCAAACAGATAGGTTCGCATCAGCCGATCGCCTCGCCGGGAGATCCCGCCGCTCCGGTCCGTCTCACCCGATTGATGTCGCGCCGGCGTGAGGCCGAGATAGGCCCCCACAGAGCGGGAGCGGCGGAAGTCCTCAGGTGCCTCGATCGAGGCCGCAAAGCTCGTGGCGACGATCACGCCAACACCCGGGCAGGTCATCAACAGACGACAGGTCGCATCACCCTTGGCGAGACTGATCAGCCGCCTGTCGAGCACCGCAACCTGCTCCCGCACGGCCTGCCACGCGGCAAGGAGTGGATCAACGATGGCGGAAAGCGAGGGACGCTCCTTGAGGAACTCCCGCACCCGGATCGCAAACGGGTTGCCCGCTCCCTTGCCGACCATGAGGCCGAAGGTCTTCAAGATGCTGCGGATCTGATTCGAGAGTTCGACGGACACGCCCTTGAGCTGGGCACGGGCGCCAACCAGATGGCGCACAGCATGGGCCGCGAAGCTCTTCACACGCGTCTCCCGGTACCAGCCCGTGCGCACGAGCTGGGCCAGGGTCTCGGCGTCATTCGCGTCCGTCTTGTTCCGCTGGAGTGTCGTCGCGGCTCGGGCGTGGCGTGCTTCCAGGCAGACGACCGGCAAGCCGGCTGCCTTGAGGCCGTGATAGAGCCAGGGTGTCAGGAAGCCGGTCTCGAGGCCGACGCGAACGAGCTCGGGCGCGTGGCGGCGCAGGGCAGCGGCAAGAGCCTCCGGATCACTCGCTCGCTTGCCACGCCAAACCGTGTGGCCAGCCTCGTCAACGACATGAAGAGCGGTCTGATTGTTAGAGACGTCGAGGGCAGCGTAATGCGGCATGGGACTCTCCAGCAGAGGTCAGGACGAGGTCATCAGACCTCATCGCTCCCCGCCGAGCATCATTGCCGTGCCAGACCCTACGGGTCGCGATCACCGCATGTGCAAGGATTCAACCTTAGACCCGCTGATTAAGAGAAGCGGTTGTCGTGTTAGTCGCAGCTTCACTCAGGACGGACCGCTGATTCAGGCGGAGATCGTGGCGAGGTCCCGCCGGTGGTCTTGCATGAGAAGGAACCGGCGATATTGCGCGTCAAAATGTGGGCGGGTATGTGGCTGCCGGCTCGATACTTGTGCCTTGGCGAGTCATGGCGCTGGCGGCGGCCGAGAGAGAATCATAAACGCCGGCCGCCGCCGCAGCCACCATGGCAGTCCCTAGAAGGACACTATCCTCCTCCTCCGGCAAGACCACCGAGCAGCCGGTCGCGTCAGCATAGAGGCGGACGAGAAGGGGACTGGCGATGTGGCCGCCGGTCAGATGCAAGGTACCGATCTCATAGCCGTGAGCATTAAGCGCATCCACGATATGCCGGGTCCCAAGTGCGATGGCGACCGCCGTCGCGTAGTAAAGTCGGGCGAGCGCATCGAATGAGCCGTCCAATAGTGAGCCCGTGGATCACGCCGGTCGCTTTCGCGTCTGCGAGTGGCGAGCGGTTGCCGTTGAAATCCGGTAGCACCTGGAAGTCGCGCGACATCCCGGGGCCCTCGGATGCAAGGAGCTCCTGGACCCGTGCTCTGACACGCTTGTGACGTTCCGGTCCAAGGCCCCTTCCCTCGGCATGCAAGTCAAGGATGTGGTCCAGGAGTGCGCCCGTCGCCGACTGTCCGCCCTCGTTCAGCCATAGACCCGGAATCATGGCGCTGTAGTAAGGACCCCAAACACCAGGAATGATGCGCCGGTCGGGCGAGACGGCCATGTGGCAGGACGAGGTCCCAGCGATCATGGCGAGCTGCTGATTGAGCTCACTGGGCTCGAATGAGCCAAGGAGGCCCGAGGCCGCCAGCATGGGCGTCGATCAGGCCGACGCCGACCATGCATCGTTCGGACAAGCCGAGTTCGCGTGCTGCGGCAGGGGTGAGCGGGCCGATCGAACTGCCGATCGGCAGGGCCTTACGCGGGCAAGCTGGCCTTCTGAAGGCAGATCTGCTAAGCCGATCTGGTCGAAGAGATCCTTCTGCCAGCCCTGCTCTTCGTGATTGAGATAGGTCCACTTGCATGTGACCGTGCATGCGGAGACGGCAAGTTTGCCGGACGCTTGCCAGCTCAGGAAATCGGCCAGGTCCAGAGCGAGTCCGTAGCGGGCCCAGGCTTCCGGAAAGTTCCGCTTCAGCCACAGGAGCTTCGGCAATTCCATCTCCGGAGACATGGTCCCGCCGACATAGTCGAGCACGCGGTGGCGGGTCGCTGTGATCTCCTCGGCCTCGGCAACGGCCCGGTGATCGGCCCACATCACCACATTCCATTCATCGCGTCCTGTGGTCGAGACCGTGACCGGGCGCCCGCTGGCATCGAACATGGCGAGCGAGCACGTGGCATCGAAGGCGAGACCCACGACCTGCTCGGGCCGGACGCCAGCGGTTGACAGCGCCCTTCGAACCGCGGACGATGACGGCCTCCCAGATCTCGTCGGAGCGATGCTCAGCATGCTCAGCGAGCGGCCTTTGCGTGCCGAAGGGATGCTCAGCGCGGGAAAGCCGATGGCCTTGCGGCGTCAAAGATGCCCGCCCGCGCACTCGTTGACCCAACGTCCACCGCGACGAGGAATGCAATCCTTCTCCCCTGCTCGAAGGACCGCTGGACTGGGCCTGTTGCCCGGTCCAGGTGATGTCGAATTCGACGGCACTTGCACCTACCCACGCGGTCAGCTTGGCAGAAGTGGCTTCACACGTTCCCCGATCGCCGCGACCGCCTCTTTGACCGGTTTGCGCCCGAGAACGGCGAGTTGCACTTCCTCAAGGAAGATGGCTTGCGCCCGCACCGCTTCCGGGAAGGCCGGGAAAGCGGGCCGAGCGCGTGACAGCACTTGCGCCTCGACAGCGGCAAGAGGCTGAGACGCCGGCGAAACGACGGATCGGCATAGGTCGAGACGCGAACCGGGCCGTTACCGTTGCGGGCCGCCCCTGTCGTCACGGCTTTGCTCGACATCGCCTGGATGTAGCTCCAGGAGAGATCCTTGTTGCGCGCGTTCGCCGGGATGACCATGGCCCAGGACTCCACCACGGCTGCCATCGGCACTTTGCCCTTGAGCGCGGACGAGATCGGGAATTCGACCGCCTTGATCTTTCCTGGAAAAGTCGACTGGTCCTTGTTGTTGAGTTGCGCGAAGCGGGCGAAGGGGAGGACCGTGAAGGCCGCTCTGCCCTGCTGCACCCACGTCACCTGATCGTCATTCTTCGTCGTGGCATAGCTTCGCGGCAGTGCGCCGGCGTCGAACATGTCTTTGAGCACAGCGAGAGCCTTCTCCATCGCGCCGGCTCGGGCAGCAGCTTGAAGTCCCTGGTGATGAAGTCGCCGCCGAAGGCCCGCGCGAACATCACTGGGAACACGGCAAGGTCGCTCGCCAGCACCATGCCGACGACCGGAGTGCCGGCCTTTGACGTGAAGGTGAGCTGCTTTGCCTGATCGACGAGTTCCTCGATCGTCGTCGGCGGCGCCTTGATGCCTTTCTCCTCGAGGAGCGCTTCGTTGTAGAAGAGCGCCTGCGTCGCATGGCGGACGGGGATGCCGACCAGCTTGCCGTCGACTGTCAAGGCCGAAACGAGGCCCGGGGCGATGTCCTCGAAGTCCTCGATCGGGGCTTTCGCCTGGTAGGGTCCGAGCGGCTCGAACAGCTTCGCGATCTGCGCCGTTGCACGGTTGTCGATCAGGTAGCCGACGTCGAATTCGGTTTGGTTCAGGCTCGCTTCTCGAAAAAGCCGATCCTGCAGCGGATTGGAATCGAAGGTGGTCCAGGATGATGTCGGCGTCATTGGCCTTTCCGCCAAGCCTCCGTCAGGTCGCCGGCTGCGCCCGTCGTGAGCACTGTCCTGATGCACGTTGTGGCTAAGCACGTTCAATGTCTTGCTGGCGGCCTCGTCGATGCGGCCCCATCGTGAGAAGCGCTGTACCACCCACCGTGGAACCAAGAGCCTGGCGTCGTGTTAGTGCAGTCATTTTGATCCTCCCTTCAGTGCTTGCTTACGTTGGCGATCACCCCTTCGTCGCCCCGGCGGTGAGGCCCGCGACAAGGTAGCGGTGCATGAGGACAACGAACAGGAGCACCGGGACGAGCTGTACTGTTGAAGCGGCGAACAGCACACCCCAATCCACTCCGTCGATCGAGCCGATCATCTCGGAAATGACGAACGGGGCCGTCTTGGCGTTCGTTGCCGTGAAGATGAAGGCGAACAGGAACTCGTTCCAGGCATAGACCACGACGAAGACCGCAACCGCCAGCATCCCCGGCGCGACGAGGGGCACGATACACCTGAGTCAAAATCCTCAAGCGGCCCGCCCCGTCGATGAGTGCAGCTTCGTCGAGCTCGCGGGGCACCTGATCGATGAAGGTCCGCATGAGAAGCGTGCCGAGCGAGACGAAGAAAGTGGCGTAGAGGAGGATCAGAGCCGAGTGCGTATCGTTCAGCCGAAGCCAGTTCAGGACCGGGAACAGCGGCAGGGTCACGACAATCGGCGGGATCAGGCGAACCACGATCAGGAAGACGATGCTGCCCGGTCATCAACGGGCCTGCGATGGCGGGAGTAGATGAAGCCGGCCAGCACGACTGGCGGCGACGGCAAGCACGGTCGCGCCTGCCGTAATAATCAAGCTATTCACAAGCCCGTCGAAAAAATCCGCCCCAGTTCGTCCAGAGCGCCACGTAATGTTGAGACGGTAGGGTCGAAGAGAAACTTAGGAGGAACGGCGAAGATCTCGCGTCCCGGCTTGAACGACGAGAGCACGACGAAGGCGATTGGGAACAGGGACCAGACAAGGATCAGCGCCGACTGGCAGCGGCCTTGCCAATGCCAATCAGAAGCCGATTACCGCGCATCGGACACCATCTGCCGCCGCAGAAGCCATACATAGCCCGCCGCGAGCACGAGCGAGACCACGACCATGATCCAAGCGGTAGCCGCGGCGGTCCCGAACGAGTTGTAGCGGAATGCTTCGAGGTAGAGATAGACAGCAACCACTTCGGTGGATCGTGCCGGACCTCCCTGCGTCATCAGCCAGACCTCCGAGAACAGGCGAAACGCGAAGATGTAGCGGAACAGAACGGCGATCAGCATCGCCGGGCGCTAGCAGCGGAAGGGTGATGCGTCGGAATGCTTGGGGGGTGACGCGCCGTCGACCCGCGCAGCCTCATAGAGCTCGCCTGGAATGCCAAGTCGCGCCGCGTAGAGGATGATGAACGTGAACGGGAGATGCAGCCAGATCGTCAGAAGGCCCACGAGGATCAGACCATGCAGTGGCAGAACTGACCACTCAATGGCCGGAAGGCCGAGCGCCTGCATGGCCATCGTGACAGGTCCGACGTCGAGATCGAAGAGGAACCGCCACATCGCGACTGCCGTCACTTCGCTGATGGCGTATGGGCGCGAGCACGGCTGAGGAGAAGAAGTCGGCGCCCCGGCAGTCCGCTGGCGAACAACAGTGCGATGCCGAGCCCGCCGCCAGCTCCAGATGGACGGCGACCACGACGATGAGCAGGGTATTGCCGAGCGAACGCAGGAAGTAGGGGTCGCTCAGGATCTTGCTGTAGTTCGCAAGCCCGACATAGCTGGGTGCCTGGCCGAAGGTGGAAGCATGCAGGCTCAGCCAGCCAACGTAGATGGCCGGCAGTGACGATCACGCCGACGACGAGCAGATGGACAGGCGCCACAAACGGGAATGTTCCTGCAACTCGCTGCCAGGAACTCCGCCTTCGTGAGCCTGCTCTGGTCGCCGACCGAGCGTCGATCGGGCGCGAGCCCGGCCGTTCTGCGCGCCTCTGGGCGAGCGACCGTCATGCGGGCTCAGGCGACGCGGCTCGCTGGCATCGCTCTCTCCGGCGGTGCCGCTTTCGGCACTGTGCCCTCGACGGTGGTCCGGTACATCACACGACGATAACCCGGATAATCATTGATCGCGGTGTGCAGGACATACGGGTTGTCCCACATGCCGAGCGTGCGCTCCTCCCACCTTAACCTGCAGTTGAACTCGGGCCGGATCGCGCGGGCGAGCAGGAAGTCGATGATCGGCTTGCTCTCCTCAGGGGTCATACCTTTGAAGTGGGTCAGAACGCTGCTGACGAAAACGTAGCGCTTTCCGGTCACCGGGTGCACGCAGATGACAGGGTGCTCGACGTCGATGTTTTCGATCGCCTGCGCGTCCCGGCGGAGCCCAGCCCCTTCTTCGAGGCGTTGATCTCGAACACGCCTCGGCCGCTGTGAATACCCGGTGAGCCCTTCGAGCAGCGCAACCATCCGCGGCGAAAGCGAGTCGTACGCCCGCTCCAAACTCGTGAAACAGGTGTCGCCGCCAACGGGCGGGCACGACTTCGCCGTACAGCATCGTGATTCCAGGCGGCTTCTCGAGCCAGGCCAAGATCCATGTGCCACTCTTCCCCAATGACCTTGCCAGTGTCGTCAGGCTCGCGGGTAAAGCGTACAATGTCATCGAAACCGTCGATCGGTTGATGCACAGGATTGCCGCTGAACGGACCAAAACGGCGGGCAACCACATGGAAGGTCTCGGGCGAGAGATTCTGCTCCCGCACGGCGAGCACATGATACACATGCAATGCTCTGCGCAGATCCTCGAACGTTGCTCGTCTGGCCCGGTTGCTAGATCGATCCCGCTTACCTCGGCACCGAGGGCGCCGGTGATAGGGAAGACATCGAAGCGTTGAAAGTTGGAATCGCGGAGCATTCTGGGCCACCTTTCAGCGGCAGTGCCTCGCCGCCAGCTGCTGACTTACGTGCAAGTAAGCATTCCGCCTTATTTATGTCTGCGTCAACCCTTGGAGTGGTAGTGAACTCGTCTGCCAACCAACGAGTTCACCCGGTACGTTGGCGCCCCCAGGCACCCGACACCATCGTGGCGGTAGACGTGAAGAGGCTCTCGATCTCGCGGAAGCTGCCGCTATCCTGCGTCATCGACGGGCATGACAGCAGGATCACCGGATCCCGACCGACTGCATGTACCATCGAACTTCACCCCTCGGGTGCCGGCATTCGCTCGATTCCGCCGCAAGTGAAGATCCCTTCAGGGTCACAGGCCGGGATTAGAGTACGGGCATGATGGTCGATGGCAAAGGCAGGAATAACGGGGACATTCCGGCTTCGGCGCCCTCCGGCACGGGTAGTTCGGCGAGGCCCCGCGCACTCAGGCCGTGCGGGATCATGAACTCCTCTCTCAGGATTTCGCCAGGATGGAAGGAACTGCCGGAGTGGTCGGCTCGCCGCACTAGAACTCCACGTGCTCCCATCGCCCGCCGGAGGGCCAGCGGCCGCTATTCATTCGCAGGTCACAGAGCCGAACCTGCGTTTGTCCGTCCACCGTATGACCCCCCGTTGCAGGTCACCCTAGACGCGACGCCGCGTCGCGCTTGGCCCCTCCCCTGCTGAACGCAGTCAGCGCATCGTCCACGTTCTGGGCCTCTCCATGTGCCTTGCACCCGATAGAGCCGTGACGAGCCACGCCGCGTGTATCTTAATCAATCGAGCCCGGCGGATCGGAACGCGCTAGCTCGAAGTCCTTCACGGTCGCGACGAGACAGGCCGGCCAGTCGTCGTCGAACGGCCCAGGCCCGTCGAGCGTGAGCAAGCTCTCGATCTCCTCGCGGGACGCTGGTTACCGACACCGGCTTTACATCAGGGGCAGAGATAGCCCCCCGCCCCATCTGGGACGCACCGTGCTCCGTTCGGCAGTGTCAGGCCGGCGCCATCCGGAGTTAGATGAGTTCCGTTCGGAAGCGTGAACCCGCCAGCCGCATCGCGAGGAGCGACGGAGCCGTCGGGCAAGATGAAGTTCCCTGCCCCATCGTACGCGATGCGGCGGCTCACCCCATGGCCGGCCGGTAGCGGTTTCGCTGCGATGGCTCCGGTGGCGACTGCGACCTGCTCCTGGGAGGCAGGCGAAACGCACGCGCCGAGAGCGCCCGCCAAGAGGCAGACAGAACAGAGGCGGATCAACATCAGGCTCTTCCGTTTTGAGGTCCGCAGCAGCAGCTGCTGCAGATGAAGAATGCCTCAGTTCTGACCGAGGCGCTCGCGGTCGACACGGTCGAGCCCCCAGCCCTTCCACGTAACCGAAATGATCTTGCCAAAATTCGGCCCTAATTACTGTAGCGGCCAAAGCACAGGTGAGCCTGTATGTTTTGGTTCCCTAGGAGACCTGATTAACCATTTCTTTACTCTACAGGTCTCAGACCGACTACTTGAGGTAAAATGGTCATGGACGTGGAGTTCAGCCCCCAGCGCTGCTTCGCGAGCTTGTTCAAGCCCAACAGGGGCGAGCGTAAGGAGTTCGTTAACCATAAAGCTTCACCGTCCTATCAGGTAGGGAGAGGGTTGTGGTCGCTGATCGTCGGATACGGGAGTTCGCTCCAGAGCACGAGAGGGAAGGATTGCGCCCCGACCCTCACGCCAACCAGAACTCGCCAAGTCTTGAACCTATACCCAAAGCAGTTTCCGCCAAACGGAGCTTTCTCGGGCAGCTCCTGAGAGAAGCAACACGCGCCATCAGGGCGGGCGAGGCACGCACTGCCGAGCTCCAGCACGAAATGGCGGTCCTTGAGCACGAGATGGCTGAGACGATCCGGTCAGAGCGGGCACGAGCCGACGCAGCAGAGGAGCGCGCGACGGCGGCCGAAGAGCACGCGATATGCGTTGAGCAGCGGACTCAGGCTATGATCCGGAGCCTGGAGCGACAAGCAGAGGCCGCGGAGGCGAGACTGCAAGCTGCTCAGAGTTGGATCGAGCAGGTGCGCAGGGTTGTCGCGGGATCCCCACAACAGGGGTCGTTTCGACTCTCTGGAGGAGCCTGAGTCGCGCGGTAGCGTTCGCTAGCGCTTGGCCACCGCTCCTGGCCATGGATGGACCGCGCGTGTGGCCAGTGCGGGAGATTCACGTGCCGCCACGGCATCACACGGCGGCACAACCGGGTCTGCGTGCCATCGAGGGTTTTCAATGCTCTTCTCAAGCGACTTTTCATAATCGGGCGTGCCGAAGGAAACGGACCCAGAAATGAATGGTACGAGGCTGACCCCGCTAGCGCCGCTCTTTCCAGTCTGGTTCCACCGCACGACAGCGTGGGGGTGTGAACGGGGCGACGGCGTTCGCGGACTGCGCGGGTCCGGTGCTCAATTGTATAAGAGAGAGAGAGAGAGATGTGGGCGACCAGGGGCGACTGATACAGCCGCTTGAGAGCGGACGTGAACTGTCACCGCGCGCGTGGGGACGCCGCGATTTCCGGAGGCAGACGAAGGGGGGCCACTGCTGGGCGGCGTCGTCCGCGCGGACGACTCGCCGCGTCGTGCGTAAGCTCCTTCAGTATCTTTAGGGCGACTGGCCAGGACACCCGTTGCTCGAACCACAGGTGCACCTCGTCCCCAAAGTCGCGGATATTCAGACTGACCCGTCGATCTCCCGCTCGGTGTGCGTGTATGCGCCGGTCTGGCTGCGGCATGGCTCAAAAACCTCTTTTTCGATCGACGAGCGCGTCCTGGCGGGTAAGGGGCTGGAGCGAATGCCCGAAGCGATCCAACGAACGAGAAACCCCGCGAAACTCTGACGTGAGCATGTTTCGCCTGAATTGCTCGCTTTGTTGCAGGGACGACATCGGCAAGCTGATGCGACGACTCGGCGCCTGTGCAGGATCCACCGCTCGTCCCGTTCCTGCCTCGGCAGCCTGCGCCCAGTGATGAGCCGGGCTTTCATCTGTTCGGCCGCCGACCGTAACCGGTTCTTCACCACAATTCTCGCATCGTCGCTCGCTGCTTTTTCCTGTGGCTTTGGGGACGGACTGTGAGTGACCTCGCGCATGATCTCGGTTCTGCCGTGTGCAACAGCCTCGACGCACTGAATCTCGCCACATGCGGGGACCGCATGAGCGTGCTTACGATCGGATTCGCACTGCTCCTCGTCGCGGGCATTGGCGTCGTGGGATTTGGCCTCAGCCGAATTGCGTGACAGCCCTAGCGCGGACCTGTAGGGCGGTAGAGTTGGAGCTTGCTCGGCTTTTCGCCTAGATCAGCCTATTCTGGTCGGGAGGGTCGTGAGCCGTCGGCCACTCTTTCGTACTCCGTGTGTCCGCCTGTCTTCCTGCCCGGCCTCGCGTCCGGGGTTTTTCTTCGCTTAGATCCGGTGACGGTCCCTTAACCACGCTGGGCCATTCTTCAATTGCGCCGCGTCGCGTATCAGGCCCATTGCCCTCTGAACACACGTTCAGGTCCCGTCCGGGAGCCATGCCGGACAGGGTTTACCGCTCTGCCGGATTATGACATGACCCGTGCCGCTCTCCTCGTCCTGCTGGGCCTCTCTGGCCTCTCCCCTGCCCTTGCCGAGACGTTCGACGGACGCCGCGCGGTCATCATCGATGGGGACACCTTCGCCCTAGGATCGGAACGGGTGCGGATCTGGAATATCGACGCGCCCGAGACACGCGGCTCTCGCTGTGAACGGGAACTCGTGCTCGGGCTCAAGGCCAAGGAGCGGCTGGCCGGTCTGCTGCGAACTCGGTCGGTGGCGATTGCCCGAAACGGTGAAGACCGCTACCACCGCACCCTCGCCCGCGTGTCTGTCGGTGGTCTGGATGTTGGGTCAATCCTCCTCGGTGAAGGGCTCGCCCTCTCCTGGCAGGACGGGCCGGACGCCCGAGAGACCCGTTTGCGGTATTGGTGTGGGCTATTGTGACCCGCCGTCGCCGCAACCGGCACCCTTCGACCACGACGGCACGCGCGACGCGTCTTTGAGGCTGGGTTGCTACCCCGTTGATGATGGTCAGCGAGATCGCTCGCTCATCTCTGTGCGGGCTACCCACTTCGAGCTCAGGCTACGTCGATCGTACGAATTGCTCAGCTAACGTCGCCTGGTAGCGTTGCCGCATCCCGATCCGGAGGCGGCAGTGCTGCATACGAACCGTTTTGTTGTGTTCCAAGTCGAAGATGAGTGGCTCGTAACGTACGGGGACCGTAGACAGATTGCCTTCACGAGTCGTGAGCAAGCCGAGAGGTCGGCCTTCGATGCGGCCGATGCATTGGCTCGGAGCGGACAGGCCGTTTCAGTGCTTATTATGCCCAACGGCGCGGAGGCCGATGCACCACACTTCGCAATCCTGACCGGACACACCCCTCACGCCCCATTCAACTAGCCACGCCAAGGCGGTCTGTCTCCTCGAATTCGGGCTGGCCCTTTTTGTTACTGTGAAAGGCGGGCGCCGGAGACACTCCGCGGAAGCGGAGCGACAAGGTCGACGGACGAAGCGTCCACGTTCGCGGTGTGTTCCCGTCAGGATAAGCCGCTCCGCGATGAGCGGCATGAAGGGACTGGTCTGGCCGAAAGTGCCGTTGCCGTTCATTCGAACCAGCTGGGTTGGGGCATAGATGGCGCCCTTCAGCAGGGTCGTGGTGTTGCCGTTGAGCTTGCTCGTGGCGCCGATATTGGAGTTGCGATCTTGGATGACGAGGAGGCCCTTGTAGGGAAGGTCCGTCGTCGGGCTCAGCTCCAGTTTCGCTCCACCGTCGATGTCGAACCCAGAGTTGTTGCCCATCAGGTAGACCCTCACGCCGTGACCAATAATCGAGCCCTGGGAGTTCATACTCAAAGGCCCGTTCTTGATCACATAGAGGCCCGCCGTGAGCGTGACCTCTCCTTGAAGGTCGAGGCCGCCGCAATAAACGCCCGGCTCAAGCGTTCTGGTCTCGTTCGCCTTGACTTTCACATTCATGGTGCTGGGGTGACAGGCGGTGTCAAACGGAGCCACGAGGCCGGCGTAAGGGTCCGTCATCTCATCGCAGTAGTTCTCGGGCGCTGGCGTGAGGGCGATTGAGGAACTGACCGTCCCGACCGCGCAGTAGCCGTTCGCCTTGACGGTGGAGGATCCGCCAATCGAGATCGCCCCACTCGCGGATGAGTTGGCGTACAGGACGCAATTCTTGAGCGCCACGTCCGCATTTCCGCCGATCTCAATGGCTGGCGACGCCGTCTTGCTCAAGGCGAGGGCACAGGGCGGCGGGCCATTCTTGGTGCGAACCGCCTTTGCGAAGCTCGCAACCTCGATGTGGCGGATTTGCACGACCTTCAGAAGCGACGTTTCGACGGTCGATGAGGCCGTCACGGTTGCCTCTTTGCTGTTCGCTTGGACGGTCACGGTGGACGCCACGCCTGCCGGCTGGTTAGCTTGGAAGACCGCGGTGCCATGAGTTCGGCGCTGGCCGTCGGTGCTCGCCTTCAGGGTCACAGCGGCGATGGCTGCGGCGTCGACCGCAGCCTGCAGCTTGCCGCGCGTCTGCGTGGCGCGCGCGTAGTCGATTGCGGCACCGGCGAGGCCCATGACGGGAATGAGAGCGACCGCGAAAATCACGGCGATGATCCCGATCGTCTCGCGAGAAGGTTGTCAGACGCGGCATCCAGGATTTCCATCGCGAAGGGTAAGCGCGTTTCAGGATCGCACCCAAGTCGATAAAACTTTATCAAATCGCTGCACTCGGCGAAGCGTCTTCCGCGTGCTTGCCTGTGCTGGGCCTCGTTCGGGGAACCGCTCCGGTCGGCCTGGGCGCAATCCAGCCTCCGCCTCTTTCATCGTGCCCTGAAGGTCTGCCGTGACCCGCACGCGCGGACCTCAACGAGCTCGCCTAGGAGCGGCGCGCGCAACCGCTGACGTACCGAGTCATCGCGAAGCGGCTCGGCGCGACCCCTGCCATGGCGCGGGGCTGCGCCCTTCGCCACGAACAAAGTCGCGCGAGGCCGCCAAGCCGAGGAACCATGGATAAAAAGCCGCCGCGAAGAGCGGCCGGAGCGATTACCCGGAGATCCTCCAGCCCTCAAAGGGTGCCGGAAGCGAATTTCGTGCAGGAGCTCGCTTAAAGCGCACCGACGAACGTCGGAGCTGCTGGGTCATGGTCGCGGGGCGGCTCGCTCTCTGACTAGGAAGGGCCTCAACATTGGTGACAATGGCATTTCTCACAGCACGAAGTCACTCGCTCGAATCTCGAAGAAGCCGTTCATCCTTATCGAAAAATCGGCACTTCCATCGCCGTTGACATCCGATACGATAGCCACCTTTGATCTTGTCCCACTGCAGTTGCCCGGCCTCTCCGGAAAATTCCGAGACGAGCGTGAACGCCTGATTGCCCCGGGACGTTGTATCTGCATCGATGCGGAACAGGTCGATCTTATCTCCGCGGCGGAAGTCACTGACTACGTCCCGGGTCGTCGACGTCACGCCGGAATCCGAGATCTTGCGGAAGACGAAGCGGTCGTTCCCGAGTCCGCCTGATAGCACGTCCCGGCCCGCCCCGCCGTCAACGACGTCGTTGCCGGAACCGCCCTTCAGGCTGTCGCGTCCAGCGAACCCGCTGAGGACGTCTTTCGACGAGCGCCCGATTATTGCGTCGCGTCCCGACGTTCCAGTGACGGTGAGGACATCTGTGGCGGCAACGGTGAGCGTGCCGAGGCCCCTGTACTGCGCGTACGAGAGGGTCAGGGCGTTGTCGGTTGCATCGAGACCATCGACCCCCTTGCCGGCCAGACCTTGGAGCGCAGCCACGCTGAGCCCGCGCAGCGCGGCGCCTGTATCCGCGATCGTGATCTGATCGGAGGTCGTCCAGGCCGCAGGACCGAGCCCGGTGAACTGCGCCAGCGTGAGAGTGAGCGTGTTGTCGCTGGCGTCAATGGCGTCAATGCCCTTACCGGCAAGCCCAGAAAGCTCGGCCACTGTCAGGTTCGAAATGGCGCCTCCGCTATCGAGGAGGGTCACCGCGACCGGGCCGCCCAGCACGACGTTATTCAGCGCACGGACCTGGGCTGCCGAGAACGTTAGTACATCGTCCGCTGCATCGACGGCGCTGATGCCGCTCGTTGCCAGCTTGCTGATTTCTCCCGGCGTCAGCGTCGCCAGCGCGCCCGAATGATCGGCCAGCGTGGTGCCGGCCGGGAACGGCTCTACGGCCGCGCGGTAATCCGCAACGGTGATGATCGCCTGCACGGGGGACGTTGCGGCGCTGATGACCGCCTCTGCCTGACCGAAGGCATCCGTGTAGGCTGCTTGGACGCTGATGCTTTTCCCGATATCGGCCTG
>CAWDDI010000006.1:0-28283 GCA_963800985.1 uncultured Alphaproteobacteria bacterium
CCTTCCGGCGCCGCTTGAGGCGGTCACCGCGGTCTCAGCGGGCGGAGGATCCGGGAAGATCCCGCCGCGGATGTCGGCTGCGCGAGCTTCGGGCACCCGCCTCACGCAGGGATAGGCACGGCCTGGGGCAGCAGTCCCTCGGCCTTCAGGTCGCTCCAGAGGCCCGCCGGCACCGGGGTCGTGATCGCCTTCACATTGCGCTCGACTTCCACCGGGCTCACGCCGCCGAGGATCACGGAGGCAACCGCCGTGGCGCCAAGGGCGAACTGGAGGGCTGCAACCGCGATCGGCACCCCATGGGCCTCGCACACCCGCTCGATCCGCGCGACCCTGTCCATCACCTCGGGCGGAGCCGGCCGGTAATTGAAATGGGCGCCGGGCTTCGCGCCCGTGGCCAGGATGCCTGAATTGTAGACGCCACCCAGGATGACACCGATTCCCTTCTGCTCGGCGAGCGGCAGGAACTCGTCCAGAGCGTCCTGGTGCAGGAGCGAGTAGCGGCCGGCGAGCAGCACGCAGTCAAAATCCCCCGCCTTCACGAAACGGACCGTGGTGTCGGACTCGTTGAGGCCAAGGCCCACTGCCTTGATCGCGCTCTGGCTCCGCAGCTCGTGCACCGCTCGATAGGCGCCCTCCATAGCCTCGCGGAAGCGCTGGTCGGCCATCTCGGGCCCGTGGGTCCAGACGTCGACATCGTGTAGGAGCAGGATATCGATGCGGTCGAGGCCCAATCGCAGCAGCGACTGCTCGAACGAGCGCAGGGTGCCATCATAGGAGTAATCGACCACCGAGGCGTGCGGCACGCCGCCGGCAAAGCCCGGGCCTCCGACACTGCCGCCCGGCATGCGCGGATTCATGCGCCGGCCGACCTTGGTCGAGAGCACGTAGAGTCGCGCGGGAAGCGGCGCAGCGCGGCGCCGAAGCGCAACTCCGAGAGGCCGTTGCCGTAATGCGGCGAGGTATCGAACAGGGTCATGCCGGCCCGCTGGGCCGCCTCGACGGTGGCAATGGCAGTACCTTCGGGCAGCCGCTCGTAGAGGTCGCCGAGCGGCGCCCCGCCGAAGCCGAGAACTGTGACAGCAAGGCCGGTCGTTCCGAGAGGGCGGGTGGGCAGCATGGCTGTGATCCGTCGCTGGAGGGGATCTTTCGGCGAAACATCACGTGCTTCACCGTCCGGTGAGGAGATCCGGCGCAACGCCGCAGCCACGATCATACACCAGGCGGGCGGCTTTGTGCTTGCAAGCGCCGGGCCCTCCCTTCCCAAGCGCGGGCGATCTGATGCGGCATCCTGATTCCCGACGTGGGGAGAATTCAAAACGAGTGGGCGGAACCTCCAAATTTAAGCGCCATCCTTCTATCCACCCTCTCCGGCTCTGTGCCGACACAGGACGATGCGGAGTGGTAACATCTTTTAACAAGCCCCGTTGCCGCGCAAGAGGGCGGCGAGCGGGTTCGAAGCTCCCTAGCTGAGGGGACTGGTGCAACGCCGTGTAGTGCCTGCCCGCAGTTGTCCGCCGGAGGCGGAGCGAAAGGGCGCCCCACTCATCGCCGTACGCGTACATGGTCGGCGCAATCTGCAGAGGCCTAATAGCCGGTCGTGAACACCAGGCCATCTCGATACGCATGGACGGCGCTCTCCAGGAAAACAAGCGAACTCGTGTCGCGCATTTCGGCTGGGCCCAGCAGAACGAGTTCGACTCTATCTTCTGGACGGCATCGCGGCTGTCGTGGTCGGGGGAACGAGCCTGTTCGGCGGGCGCGGAGGAATCGGCAACACCATCGTCGGCCTCTTCGTTCTAGGAGTGCTGAACAACGGCCTCGATCACGTCAACATCGACAGCTTTTTGAAGATCCTGATCCGGGGCCTCATTCTCCTCGCTGCGCCCGTGATCAACGTGTTCGCGCAAAGGCTGCGAGTCGCGTCGGCCGATTAGACTTCGCTATGACGTAGCAGCCCCGCGCTTGGGAGCGCTGCCGCTTAGGGCGGAGTGCCGCGGGAGGGTGCCCGCGACCGGCCCTCTCGGCATGGACAGCGTCTCGGTTCACGGAGCAACGGCCGAGTCGAGAGAGTGAACTGAAGCGCTGCGTCTGCGATCTTCACGCCGTGAGCCTCGCACGACCCCCGATCCGACCGGGCGAGCGAACCATACGTTGCTGCGCGCAGGCGTTCGAGCTTGCCAGATACCGCAGCTACAGTCAGACTACATGTTCTGAGGCTTAGATGTGGCAATCATTGGTGCCTCTTGCCTTTGTTGTGCTCGAATTGGCGCCGGATATCCTCATGCCTCTAGTAAGGAGCTGCCGCGCAGGTTCTTCGAACCGAGCCGTCGACGGCAGGGTCAGTACTTGCTGAGGTGTCGTCTAACGCTGGCGCAGACCCTGTGTTCGCTAGTAGAGGCCAGTGAACCTTGAAAGGACGCTCATCCATGACAAGCCTCAGCAATCTATGCTGTACGAGAGATTACAAGTACGGGCACTTTATCGTTGAATTCGCGACACCAGGGATCGGGCATATCCTCAAGAATGCCGGCTGCGATTTCGTCCTCTTCGACACCGAACATTCCGGTTTCGGGTTCGAAACCATCAAGAACGCCATCCGCTACTTCCAGGCAGCGGATCTGCCGGCCATCGTGCGTGTGCCGTCGAAGGCCTACGACCAAATGGCCCGCGCGGCCGACATGGGGGCGGAGGGCATCATGGTGCCCATGGTCGACACGGCCGAGGAGGCACGCGAACTCGTCGCCAACATCAAGTATCCGCCGACAGGCCGGCGCGGCGTTGCGCTCGGCGTCGCTCATGACAATTACGCAACGTCCGGCATTGTCGCGGACCGCCTCACGGCGGCGAACAAGCGCATTACCCTGTTCGCGCAGATCGAGACGGCGTCAGGCGCCGAGCACGCCGACGCCATCGCTGCTGTCGACGGGGTCGATTGCCTCTGGGTGGGCCATTTCGACCTAACGGCCTCGCTGGGCATCCCCGGCCAGTTCGACGATCCCCGATTCCTTAAGGCAATCGACGGTGTCGTGGCGGCCTGCCGCAAGCATAACAAGGCGTTGGGCCGCCTCGTGCCGGATGCCGCGACCGGGATCGACTGCGCCGCGCGTGGCTTCGATTTCCTGTGCTGGTCCGGCGACGTCTGGGCACTGCAGGCCGCAATCCGCGATGGAATCGAGACAATGCGTTCGGGCATCAACGCCGCTTCGCAATCGGCGGCCGGTCGCAAGAGAGGGTGACATGGTAGAGGCTCCATTCAGGGTGGCGCTAAGCGGCGACTTTCGGAAGGCAGACGGAACGCCCGCCTATCCCATGTTCGATCTTGTCCTCTCACCGCCACGCCGGGCGTCGAGTACGCTTATATCGAACCCGTCGATGGCGTCATGCAGGCGGCGGATCTCGCCGACTTCGACGCGCTCATCCTGCTGGCCCTCGCTTCGACGAGCGGAGCATCCCGGCCCGAGATCGGCCTAGCCGCCGTCGCCCGCTTCGGCGTCGGCTACGACAATGTCGATGTTCCCGCCTGCACGGCGGCGGGTATCGCGCTCGTTATCACGCCGGATGGCGTCCGCCGTCCCGTCGCGGTGACCGTGCTGACCTTCATGTTCGCGCTCGGCGGGCAAGCTTATGACAAGGACCGGTTCACCCGCCAGGGACCGGCCGGCTGGGCCCAGCGCAGCGCCCACATGGGCATGGGGCTCACGGGCCGGACGCTGGGCCAGCTCGGTATCGGCAACATCGGCTCCGAAGTATTCCGCATCGCCGCGCCGCTCGGCATGCGCTTCATCGCGCACGATCCCTTCGTCACCGCGGAACAGGCGAAGGCCTCAAATGTGGAGCTCGTAGACCTCGACACGCTGTTCCGCGAGGCGGACTTCCTGTCGATCAGCGTACCGCTGAACGACGCAACCAAGGGCATCGTCGGCAAGCGCCTGCTCGGCCTGATGAAGCCGACGGCCTACCTAATCAACACCGCCCGCGGGCCGATCGTGGACCAGGCGCGCTGACCGAGGCCCTGGAGAACGGCAGGATCGCCGGCGCAGGGCTGGACGTATTCGAAGTCGAGCCGACGCCGGCTGACGAGCGGCTTCTGAGACTCGACAACGTGATCGTCACGCCGCACGCGCTGTGCTGGACGGACGAGTGCTTTGCCGGCAACGGCGCAGCCGACATGGAGGCCGTCCTCGACGTGCGGCCGAGGCCGCGAACCGCGCGGCGTCGTCAACGCCGCGGTATTGAAAGATCCGCGATTCAGCACGAGGCGACTCGCTTGGCGCTCGGTTCGGCGCGACCTGACGACCAGCTACGGCGGCCATTCGTCGCCGGATCAGAAAGATCAAAGACGACACAAGACCCGAGGAGTGCACTAGCAAAAAGACAAAGGGAGGAGACCCAGATGGACGAGCGTAAACAACGAGACTTCAACGCGGGACTATCCGACGAAGTCGACGCGTTTCTGAGGGGAGAGCCGACGCGACGCGATTTCATCAAGCAGTTCGGCCAGATGGCCGGAATGCTCGCGATCTCGGCCGGACGGTGCCGGTGTTCGTGCCAGGATGCGCTGGCGCAGGCCGCCGTCGACCTTGCCGACGCCAGCACGCCGCTCGGAAAGGCCCAGGCGGCCGCGATGAAGGCCTCCACGGAAGGGCCCAGCGACGGCTCGGCCTACCGGGCGGTCCAGGCCGCGAAGAAGTTCAAAGGCGTCACGCTCAACGTCACCTATGAGGCCGGCCTGCAGGCGCTCGATCCCCGGAACTTCTCAGGCCCTGTCTGGGAGCAGCTCACGGGGACCAAGACCAACGTCGTCGAGCTATCCCACCCCGACCAGTACTCCAAGCCAATCGCCGAGCACATCGCGAATTCCGGCGCCTATGACATTCTCGACATCGAACCGGCCTGGACGCCCTCCCTCGCCGATGGCGGCGTGATCCAGCCGCTCGACGACTACATCGCCAGATACATGAACAGGGCGGACCTCGAGGACTATCACCCGCTGTACAAGGCCCTTCCGACCTACAAGAACAAAATCTGGGGATTCTTCGACGACGGCGACATGTTCGCCCTCTACTATCGCAAGGACATCTTCGAAGATCCTAAGATGAAGGAGGCCTACCAGAGAAAATTCAGCAAGCCCCTCGTCGTGCCGACGACGTGGGAAGATTATGCGCAGGTGGCGCAATTCATCACCGATCAGATGGCGCCGAACGTCTACGGCGCCGCGCACTTCCGCAAGGCCGGAGCTCCGGGAAACCAGTACGATTTCCTGCAGCAATATCGTGCCAATGGCGGCGTCCTGTTCGACGACAACATGAAGGCCCAGCTCAACTCGCCGGCCGGCATGAAGACCTTCCAGAACATGCTGTCAGCGAACAAGGCCTCGATAACCGGCAATAATGAGCTCGATGCGGTCTCGCGTGTGGGTGGCGTGGCTGCAGGGGAAGGTGGCAATGATCTATTCGTGGCCGCCGACGGGACGCATGAGCGCCAACTATTCGCAGAGCGCCAAGGCGATCAACTTCGTCCCGCAATCCGTCGTGGCCGACAAGGTCGGCTATGCACTGGTCCCGGGCAATCCGGAGCACGCCACCGGCTACAACAAGGCGCTCGCCGCAGACAGCGCGAATGCGGAGGCCGCTTATCTCTTCATGCAATGGGCGACATCGCCTCCCGTGTCGCTGGCCCGCTGCATGCTTCCCTACTCGCTGCGCGATCCCTATCGCCTGTCGCACTTCAAATCGCCGCTCTATCAGTCGCTCTGGCCGACGGCGAAGGAGTACCTGGCGAACTTGTACAACTCGGCGAACAAGGGCCTGCTCGACATGATCATGCCAGGTTGGCAGGACTACGCACTGAGCATCGACAGGATGTGCACCTCCGTCTGGGCCGGCACGGACCCGAAGGCGGCGCTGCAGACCGCCGCCGCCGAGTGGAACGTGACGACGGAGAGACTGGGCGTAGCATCGCAGAAGGCGTTCTTTGCGGAGTACAAGAAGCTGCCCGGCTCCTCCGCCGACCATACGGTCGAGACGATGGGCATGGCCGTGAAGATCGACTGAGGACAGGCGCGGGACGCGATGCCGCCATCGCGCGCGCCTATACCGCAACGGTGCGGCTGCCGCCGCGCGCCTATTTCGCGGGGTCGTAGGAAATGCTCGAAAGTTCGGCAGTGCAATCGCCTCGCGGCCGCTCGCACCTGCGCAGCCGAGGGTCAGTCGAATGGATCGACCGCAATTTCCGGTGGCTTCTGGTCGCCCCGGCCGTTCTCCTCATCCTAGCCCTGTCGATCTATCCCCTCCTGTTCTCGATCTGGGTCTCGTTCGTCAATTACGACTTCGCGGTTCCCGGGCCACGCCTTCATAGGGCTACGCAATTTCCAGCAGGTGGTGAATGATCCCGTCGCAAGGTGGTCCGTCGTGGTCACCGTGTTGCTGTCGACAGCGAGCGTGGCCTGCGAGTTCCTGCTCGGCCTGGCGCTGGCGCTCATGATGGTGAAACCCTTTCGGGGACGCGGCGTCGTGATGTCGATCATCATCGTCCCGCTGTTCATCAGCCCAGTCATCGTCGGCCAGGCCTGGGCGCTACTCCTGCAGCGTCCGTTCGGGCCAACCAATTACATCCTCGGCAAACTCATCGGGAGCGAGGTGACCATCAGCTGGCTCGACGCAGAGCCCTGGAACTTCATCGCTCTCATCGTCGCCGACACCTGGCAGTGGACGCCGTTCATGTTCGTCATCCTGCTCGCGGGACTGACGAGCGTTCCCCAGCACGTCTATGAAGCAGCCGAGCTCGACGGCGTCAGTCGGTGGGACACCTTCTTCTACATCACCGCTCCCCACCTGGCGCCGATGATGCTCCTGGCGATCACCTTCCGGTTGCTCGATGCGGTGAAGCTCTTCGACACAATCTTCATGATGACCGGTGGCGGCCCGGGCACAGCAACCTATTCGTCATCTTTCTATCTCTACACCGTGGGATTCCAGCAGTTCCACATCGGGCAGGCGACGGCCGGAAGCTGGATATTCCTCGCCATCACCGCGATGTGATCGCGCTGCTGGTGCGCAAGCTGCTCATCGTGGAGGCCGAGCCGATGAGTGCCACGGCGGTGAAAACACGGCGGGCGCGTCGGCGGCGGCCGCCCATCGGCCGGATCCTCTTCATCGGGATCTACCTGGCCTTCGTGCTGGCGCCGCTCTACTGGATGTTCGTCACATCGATCAAGCCCAGCGACGACTACCTCGCCAACCCGCCGGTCTGGTTCCCGACCAATCCCACGATACTGCACTACACGGCGGCGCTGTTCGCCTATCGGGGGTGGGACGGGCTGATCAACAGCCTCATCGTCTCGACTGCCGCCACGCTGCTCTCGACCCTCTTCGGCACGCTGATGGCCTATAGCCTCGCGCGGTACCAGACAGGCGGAAAGCACCTTTCCTTCTGGGTGCTCTCGCAGCGCTTCCTACCACCCATCGCCACGGTTCTGCCGATCTTCCTGATCTACCGAAACATCGGTCTGCACGACACCGAAGTTCGGCCTTACCATCGCGTACACCGTGTTCACGCTCCCGGTGACGGTTTGGATGATGCTGGCCTATTTCCGCCAGCTTCCGCGCTCGCTGGAGGAGGCGGCGCTGGTCGACGGCTGCACGCGGTGGCGCGCCTTCTGGAGCGTCGCCGTTCCTCTCGCCGCGCCTGGAATCGTGGCGGCGATGGTCTTCGCCTTCATCGCCTGCTGGACCGAGTTCTTTTTCGCGCTGATCCTCACCAGCCGGAACTCCTTCACGCTGCCGACCGTCTTCCGTGCGTTCTTGGGTTTCCAGGGCGCGCAGTACGGTGAGGCAAGCGCGCTGGCGATGGTGTCGCTCGTTCCCTCGATCATCTTGGGCACGCTCGCCCAGAAGCACCTTGTTCGCGGACTTACCATGGGAGCTGTCCGGGGTTGAATCGATGTCTGCGAAAGGGTCGCCATGGCCGACGTGACCATCAGCGGCTTGCACAAGCGTTATGGCGCCTACCACGCCCTGCGCGGCATCGACCTCACTATCCGGGACGGAGAGTTCGTCGTCCTGGTGGGCCCGTCCGGCTGCGGCAAGAGCACCCTCCTGCGCACGATCGCGGGCCTGGAGGACATCTCCGAGGGAACGGTCGCAATTGGAGGCGAGGTAGTGAACGACATCCCGCCGCGCGACAGGGACGTGGCAATGGTCTTCCAGGACTATGCGCTGTATCCCGCACATGTCGGTGGGATGAACATCGGGTTCGGGTTGCGGGCGCGCAAGTTTCCGAAGGACGAGATCAAGGCCAAGGTATGGACGCCGCCGCCACCCTGGGCATCGAACCGCTGCTCGACCGCTATCCCCGCCAGCTCTCCGGCGGGCAGCGGCAGCGCGTGGCCATCGGCCGCGCCATCGTGCGCGATCCGCAGATCTTCCTGTTCGACGAACCGCTCTCCAATCTCGATGCGCAGCTGCGTGACGAGATGCGCAGCGAGATCAAGCGGCTGCACCAGGAGCTGCGGCGTCACCATGATATACGTGACCCACGATCAGATCGAGGCCATGACGCTTGCCGACAGGATTGTGGTGCTGAAGGATGGGCAGATCGAGCAGCAGGGCTCCCCGCTGGACCTCTTCGAGCGGCCGCAGACCCGGTTCGTGGCCGGCTTCATCGGCTCGCCCCAAATGAATTTCGTGCCCGTCGAAGTCGATTAGAACGGGCTCGGCGCTAAAGCTGGAAGACGGCAGCAGTGCCGATCCCGCCGGGCGGGTGGGCTAGTTTGACACCACGCCAGCTGACGCTCGGCGTCAGGCCGACGCAAATCGCTCCGGCGCGCGGCGAAGCGCCGCGCGCGGGCCATGTCCGACGCATCGTTCGGGTTGACCTCATTCAGCCGACCGGCGCGCGCAGCTTCGTGACCTTCATGCTCGGCAAAACGCCGGTCATGGCCGAGGTCGGCGCTCACGACGTGAGCGCGGTGCGCGAGGAGATGGTTGTCGATATCGACCTGTCGAAAGCAGTCCTCATCGACGATGCCACGGGCCGGGTTCTCTGATCGACACAGCGCCAGAAGCTGCAGGCGCCAACTCAACCACGGATCTCACTCACCATCTCTCCGAACTTCGTCCCGGCCAGCATGGACGAACTCCGGTTGTAGTGCTCATCCGTGACTTGCCGGTCCCGGTGTTGCAACACGGCACTGGCCAGATGGGGCATGTCACTGCCTCGGAACGTCGCCGTCACGGCTGCGCACCGGCGGAAATCGTGCGGGCGCATGCGGATGCCCAGCGTCATCTCGGTCGTCTGCGCAATCGCGAGTTCGACAGCACCGATGGTCAGCGCCTCACCCTTTTCACCAATCCAAAGAGCACCCGACAGGAACGGATCGGGCTGACCCTGTTCAACTGTTCCGATCATGAAGTCGTCGCGCCCCAGCAGAACGGGTCTACTCCAGGTCAGGTAGAGCGCGATAGCGCGGTTCAGAGCGCGATCGACCCGGCGAACATCAGGCCGACTCTTGATCTCCTTGGAGCCGAGATGGATGCACCAGCCGTCGCCCTCACGTACAAAGCTCCTCGATAAGCTCAGCGCGGCAAAGTTCTTCGACCGAATTGGATGGAGAGCGAGAAGAGCGACCATGAGACCGTTGCGCAGCTGCGTGGCTCGCCACCGGCGCCGTCGATGAACGGCAAGCTCAGCCTCCTTGATCAGCGCGAGCCCCGCCTCGACCAGCACCTCGGTCGTCACGATCCGGTCGAAGCGGTCCCGGCGACAGGCCACCAGCGCAAGGTCCCTCTCGATCTCTCGTAGCCAGGAGAAGTCCCGTTCCGGCGCAAGGATTCGGCCATGCGCCGCAGCTTATAGGTGGACTGGGCTTGCGTAACCGACCGCCAGATCGAGCGGACCTCCGTCATTCGCCCGACCGGACCTGAGGGTCCGTTCTGGCTCGTGTTCCCCCACTACGACGTGAAGAACAGGGGTCAAGCAGGGCGGAAAGGGATGTCAGCGCGGCGAGCGGAATCCCGATCTCGACGGCCTTTCGCACGAACGCCTCGAGCTCCGCCCGCCGGGTTCGAAGGGTGGAGGGCTTGCAGGGTCTGATCCGCTTGCCTTTGGCCGTGCGGCGTGGGCGCGTGAGCCCCGCAAGATAGGAGTCGAGATCGCTCCGGAGGCCGTCTGGGAACACGTGCCACTCCGGGCCTGCTCTTCGGTCAGGCAGATCAGGTTCGGCGAGGCGCTGCCGGGGCCAGCCTTGGATCGCCCCCACGCAGCGGTTCCACGATCGCGCGATGCTGCGGTGAGCCGCGACGCCCGCCGTCAGAGCTGTCGTTTCGGCCCGGTAGCCGAGGTAAGCCCGAACGAACGTGTCATCGACCTCCGCGGGATCAACGCCCTTGGCCGACGCATAGCGCGCCAGACCATAGAGGCGCGCTCGCAATCCCTTGTCGGTGATCTGATCCAGGAGCTTCGCCCAGGCGGCGGTGAGAGGCACACCGCGGGCCGGGAGGCCTGTTTCGCCGCCGATCCACCGTAACGCCGCCCTGAGGTTCGCCTTGTGGTTGGCGAGGGTCTTGGCCGTGATTCCAAGAGGCAGGTGATGAAGACGCGAGACCGGCAGGCGAAGGCCCGTCCAGCGGGCCGGGATCAGCTCAAGCGGGCGGTCGAGCCCTTTGGCGATCTGACGAAGGGAGCAGACCCACTGGGTCTGTGTCTGGGTGGGGAGGTCTTGGGCCTTCTCGATCAGAGCGATGGCATCGGCAAGTGAGAGCTCGACGAGGGGCAGGGGAGGGGCGTGATGGTGCATTGGGATCGGCTCGGGTGTGCGCGGGATGGACGGAGATGGATCGACGTTGATCATCATGTATTTTGGGATAACGTCAACAGTATATTGGATACCTTTACTCTGATGTACGTTCCTAATCTTGCAAGCCTCAATGTACTGTGATGTATAGCGGTTGACGATGATGGACGCTCATTCATGTTTATCTTGTTCATGAGTTCAGGCTCCCCTGGCGATACGTGCGGGGAGCTGAGCGACTCAGCATCTGCTGCTGTGAGGTCGAGATGCGGGTCTGGAGAGACTTGTAGGCTTCGAGCGCCGAGCGGCTGTAACGAACAGCTCGACCAAGCTGGATGAAGGCTGGACCGGTCCCGCGCATGCGGGCTTTGGCGAGGAAGCTCTCGCTCACCTTCAGTTCGTCAGCGGCTTCTTTGGAGGTCAGGAGGAGGTCGTGTTTGTTTTTTTCTTTGTTGTTCATTGGATCCTCGGTGGTCAGGACGATGTCTCGCCATGGCCACGGGGATACGATTTACTCCGGGGTGGGTCACACGAAAGAATTCATCCGGTTTTGCGCGAATTCTTTCGTAGGGGGCGTTTCAGCCGCTTCAGGCTGCTCTCGATCCGCTTGGCGCAGGCCGCCAGATTGGGGACCACGCCCCTTCCGGGAGCACCCGCTCGGCCTCGAAGACAAGGACCGTGAAGGGCGTCGCATAAGGGTCTTCGCTGCGGTCGCCTGCGGTCGTGACTTTGACCCCGATAAGCTCGGCGACCTGCATCATCAGATCCACAAGCTCGTCATACCAGCGAAGGCGCGGCTGGCCTCTCTGGGCAGGGAGTTCAGCCAGGAGGGCGAGGGCTCCCTCGCACCGCGCCTCAACGTCCTCGAGTGCCCGGAGGCTGGTCTCGAGCTGTTCCCGTGGGCGCTGATACTGGCCGGCATGGGCTGGGTCGGGCGCACGAAGGAGGAGGCTCACTACTGTCCATCTCGGCTGCTTCGTGTAGCCCTCCTCGAAGGGGCAGAAGTTTAACAATACTCGAGCGTATGTTGTTCCTGAGCTTGGTCACGCGATCTAGAACAGTTTTGCGGTCTACCGCACCGAACTCATCCCAAAAGCGACCAGCAACAAAGCGTATACGGTCCTGAAAGAGCTCATAAGTTTCCTTGGAGGCCGCGAGGGTCAGTCCAAACTGCTTGTTGATGTTCGTAATAATGCGTCGGAACTGCGCTTCCTCGACAGGGGCCGACGCGATTACACTTCCCGACGTCACCATCTCACGAAATGTACGCTTTGCCATGAATCACTCTGCGGTGGCGCCCCTGTGTCGGTGCTGAGCTAGGGCACTCGGCTCGGAATGCCCGCTTCGGACCGAGCTGAAATCGGGCCTCAGTGCACTGCCCCGGCGTGGCCTCCCGCGACGTCGCCGCCTACTATACCGCCGGGCCTAACCGACCACCGGCTTCGCTGACCACCCGACAGGCTTAGGGGAGTGCGAAGTGTGCGTGCGAGGGAAACCAGCTGTGCCGAGCTCCGTTAGCGCAGGAGAATGAAAGCTCAGAGCAGGCTATCGCATGGCAAAGACAGGCGAAGACATGGGGCGCCTACATCACCGGCGCCCGAAGCCCATGGGTGCCAGGGAAGTTGCGCGTCAGGTCCATAAAAAAGCGCCAGCGCGTCTCGAGCGACCAAGCCCCAGATCGTTCGCAGCTGGAGCAAATCATCGCCGGCTTGACGGAGGGGGTAATCATCGTCGAACCGGACCAGACGATCACCTACGCCAACGAGGCCGCACTGGAGATGCACGGGATCACGACCCTCGACGAGCTCGGCCGAACCGTTGACGAATACCGCAACAACTTCGTCCTGCGCCATCAAGGTACCCATCTGCTCGACCATGGCCGATACCCCATCGACCGCGTCGTTGCCGGCGAGGCTTTCGAGGACGCGGTGGTCGTGGTGGCGCACAAAGCGAACCAAGACCGCGATCGGGTCCACCGCATCCGCAGTCTCGTCATCACCGATCATGCTGGTAATCCCGATTGTCTGGTTCTCATCCTTCACGACTTCAGCGGACAGATCGAGGCCGAACACCGCTTCGAGCGGGCCTTTGCGGCCAATCCGGCACCCGCCACGATCTGTCGCCTCACGGATCTGCGCTTCGTCAAGGTCAATGACGGGTTCCTGGAGCTCACCGGCTACAGACGCGAGGACGTGCTGGGCAGAAGCGTCTACGAGATTGACGTTCTTGAACGGGCGGACCGCCGGACCCTCGCGCTCGAGCGGCTGCGCGCCGGCGAGACGATTCCGCAGATGGAAGCCTGTCTTACTGTGCCAAGTGACCCAGGCGGGCGCCAGGTGGTGGTGGCAGGCCAGCCGATCGAGGTCGGCGAGGAGCCCTGCATGCTGTTCACCTTCGCCGACCTGGAACCACGCCGGAAGGCCGAGATGGCGTTGCGCCAGTCCGAGGAGCGCTTTGCTAAGGCCTTCCGCCTTGCCCCGGTGCCCACCACGATCAGCACCGCCGAGGATCATCGGTTCATCGAGGTCAACGAAGCTTTCACGAAGGTACTGGGCTACGAGGCCCAGGACGTGGTCGGATATTCGGCGGACGACCTCGGCCTTTGGGTTGGCGAGGAGGAACGCCGCCGCTTCGAGACCGATCTCGCCAAGGCAGGCACCGTCCGGGACTTCGAAGCGTGCCTGCGCGTGAAAGGCAGTGAATGCATCGACTGCCTGATATCAGCCGAGACGATTACGCTGAGCGATCGGGCCTGCGTCCTGTGCTCGTTCCAGGACATCACGGCTCGTCGGCGCTCGGAGGAGGAACTCGTCAAGGCCATCGAGGCCGTCATGGCGGACGCATCCTGGTTCAGCCGTGGCGTGGTCGAGAAGCTTGCTGCGCTCCGCCACCCGCCCCGGCCCGGCCAGTCGCCCGCACAGGCGGCGGCCAGCGTCGCAGATCTGACGCCAAGGGAACGTGAGGTGCTCACCCTCGTCTGCCGCGGCAAGAGCGATCCTGAGATCGCGACGGAGCTTCGGCTCGCGCGCAACACGGTCCGCAACCACGTGGCATCCTTGTACCAGAAGCTCGGGGTTAACCGGCGCAGCGCTCTGGTCGTCTGGGCACGGGAGCGCGGCATCGGCGGAGATGGCTTCGCAGCCAAGCTCCCGCGCACAAAAAGAGGTGCAAAGAAACCGGGTCGAGTAGTGCGGAGCAACCAGTAAAAAGTTAAGGAACCGTAATGATTCTGAATGGGTTAGGACATGGCGACAGGTCTAAGGGTCGGTTCGCCAGTCAAGTCATCCTAACCTGGAGGCTATCATGGACAAGGATCGGGTTGCAGGTAGCGCAAAGAAGACAAAGGGCTCCGTCAAAGAGGCGATCGGGAAGGTCACGGGCGACAGCAAGACCCAGGTCGAAGGGGCTGCCGAGAGGACGAAGGGCCAAGCGCAGAACGCCGCCGGTGGCGTGAAGGACACGGTGCGCGACGCCACCGAACCTCGCAAACCTCGCTAACTGAACATTCACCACGGTGCGGCTCGGACCGCTACAGCTCACCGAATAAAGCGACTGCCGGGCGTCGCGACTCAACGATGCCCGCGCAGCGTGGGCTGGTACTTGCGCCACCCTGGCTTGAGCACATGCAGGTTGCCGTTCGAGCGGAGAACGACAATGCCAAACCTTGCTGCGGATATTCGGGACAACCGAACCTCTTCCGTACGCCCTATGAGAACGGCACTCTCGGCGCGATTCCAGTATCCAAGCCCATCTCGGCCAGCAACTCCGGGCCTGGTATGGCAACCCTGCCGAGGACAAGCTCCCGTACAGCCTTGCCCGGCTCCTCGACCGCGTGACTGAGGTTGTCCGAGCCCGCACCGAGCCAATCGACCAATCATTCGTTGATGGAATCCTGGCGAGCGTTCCGTCGCTGCGTGGCTTCGCAGTTTCGCTCACGCGGGATCTCAATCAGGCTGAGGACCTCGTGCAGGAGACGGTGCTCAGAGCGCTCAGCAAGCAGCAGCAGTTCCAGTCCGGCACGTGCCTACAGGCGTGGCTCTTCACCATCCTGCGCAATCACTTCTTTTCGGCTCACCGCAGGTCGATGCGCGAGGAGGGAGATGCCGATGGATCCTATGCCGGAATGATGACCTCCATCGCGGATCAGGAGGACAAGGTCATGATCCAAGATGTTGCGGCGGCTCTTGGTAAGCTGCCGCCGGGGCAACGTGAGGCCATCGTGCTCGTGGGCGTGGACGGGTTATCCTATGAGGAAGCGGCCCAAGCCCTCGGTTGCGCGGTCGGCACCGTCAAGAGCCGGGTCAATCGGGCCCGGACCTGTCTGGCCGGTTTAATGGGTTTTGACCCGAGAGAAGGTCATCGGCGATCGGGCAGCCAAACCAAATAGTGCCTGCTCCTCACGCCTGACAAAATCGTAGAGGCGCTGCGATGGCGCCGTGTAGGAGGTCTACGTAATGGCGAAGACAGTCACGTCCCTGTTCCAGAGCGAGACCCAAGCTTCCGCGGTGGTGCGCCGGCTGGAGGAAGCCGGCGTGGTATCGCGAGCGATCTGCCTCTTCACACAAGGTAGCAGCAAGCGCGGCTGGGAGAGCGGCAGCGGCTACGACAACGGGTTGAGTGGACCCGATCAGGTGGCAGACTACCTCGAGCGCAATGGCGTCCCGAGCAGTGATGCTCGCGCGCTCGCCGAAGGTGTGCGCCGCGGCCATGCTCTTGTGGTCGTGCGCTGCGATGATCATGAGGTCGACCCTGTCGTCAGCATCCTGGATGGGAATGATACGCTCGATCTCGATGAGCGGCAGACATCTTGGCGTTCCGAGGGCTGGACCGGGCAGGACACCGGGCCGACCGGCGCGGCCGGATCTACGACGACCGGCATGACCACAGGTCTTGCGGGCGGCGTCGGCTCGACTGAGACCGGCTCGATGCGGTCCGATGCGGCACGCTCTGGCCGATCCGCTGCGAGCGACCGTGAAGAGGTGATCCCGATCGCTGAGGAAGAGCTTCACGTCGGCAAGCGAGACGTGAACCGCGGCCGCGTACGCATCCACTCCCACGTGGTCGAAAAGCCCGTCGAGGAACAGGTCACGCTTCGTGACGAGACCGTGGACGTGGAGCGCCGCCCCGTGTCAGGCGAGTACCGGACGGGCTCGCTCAGCGGGGATCCCTTCCAGGAGCGCACCGTTGAGGTGGATGAGCGCGATGAGGAGGCGGTTGTTTCCAAGGAGGCGCGTGTCAAGGAGGAACTCGTCGTCAGAAAGGACGTCGAGCAGCGCACCGAACCCGTGTCCGATACGGTCCGTCACACCGAGGTCGATGTCGAGGACGGGCGCGGCAGCCGGGTTCAGCACCCAGCCAATTCCACCGACCGCAAGCGCTGAAGTTAGGACGAGACCCGTCCGGCTCTGCACCGGACGGGTGGGGTCTGGGGCCGAAGCCCCGGTCGCAGGTTTCCGGACACCTGCGCAAACCAAAAACTCTCGGAAGTAACCCCTGTTCCCTGATGAAAAACCCAAGCCGGTTCTTCTACGCGTTGAGTATCACTCAGCGGATCGTCCGGTGTCGTGCGGCACGTAATAGCTTGCAAAACGTTGGGCGAAGGCAAGTGAGACGCCCCGCCAGCAGAGGGACCGATGTCGATCCGTCAAATGCCTTCCATTCCAAACAAGCTGCTTGCCGCTCTTCCGCTGGAGGATCTCGCTGCATTGGAACCGCATCTGGAGACCGTAGAGCTGTCGCGTGGCCGGGTGCTGTATGAGAGCCGTGACACCATCCGGCACGCCTACTTCCCTCATAGCTGCGTCGTTTCGCTGCTCGCCGTTCTGGAGGACGGCAGTTCGGCCGAGGTCGCGTTGTTCGGATGTGAGGGAGTGCTGGGCCCTGCGGGGTCGTTTGTGACCCGTGAGTCCTTCGGGCGCTACATCGTTCAACTCCCCGGTACCGCTTCGCGGATCGCAATGGACAGGCTGGAGGGCGTTCTCAATGACCGGCCCGCTGTTCGAGACCTGGTCCGGAGGTACATCGAGGCGCTGCTGAAGCAGACCTTCCAGACCGTTGCGTGCAACGCGCTGCACAGCGTGGAAGCGCGCTGCTGCCGCTGGATCCTGAGCATGCACGACCGCATGAACGCCGACACTCTGCCGCTGACCCATGAGTTCCTGGCCGAGATGCTGGGGGTTCAGCGCTCGACCGTCAGCCTCGTCACGCGCACGCTGCAAACGGCGGGCCTGATTTCCCAAAGCCGGGGGGTGATCACCGTGACCGACCGAGCCGGGCTCGAAGAGACCACCTGCGAGTGCTACGGCACCATCCGGCGCACCTTCGAACGCCTGCTTCCCAGAACCTATACTCACCCGTAATCGCGTTAAGCGCTCGTCCCGCCCTGGTTTGTTGGCTGCCCGACAGACGCGCTTCAGTGAATCACCGAAGCAGACCGAACAATTTTATCGAACGGCCGAGGATGACTTTTACACCAGTGCTCGTTCAATGCCCTCATGCATCGGACCAAAGACAAATACGTGTGGCAGTGTCGTGCGTGCGGCTCCCGTGCGTTCGAAATCCAGGGTCCCACAATCACGAACGACTTCGTTCGGTGTGTAAAGTGCCATGCCGAAATGGGTACCGTGGACGAGTTTCTGGCCGCAGCGGAGGCTCGCATGGAGAGGGAGGACCAAGAGCGACGGAAACGTCGATTCCACTAGGCTCGCGCTGCCATCGATGGCGCCGCCACACCAACGGCCCCGCCGAAACTCTCGTTAACTATACGGAACGGCAGTGGCGCGGTGGGTTGATGTGCATGTCCGGCTGATTCAGCACACAAAGGCGCTCCCTCGTGGGCTCCTTTTCTTTGGTAGCTCCGAGGCGAGAAACCCCGCCTGGCCTGCCCAACCAAACGGGGTCTCTCTTCCGTGGGGGACCAGTACACAACGCGGCCCGGAGCGAGGATGGCTCGGCAGGGTTAAGCGATCGTAACCGGCATAGCCATTTATCAAAGTCCGGCGGAGTGGACGCGCTTACTCGACATTGAGCGGCGGGGATTCCACTCTCAAGCACGGAAGCTGCGTGATGATGCGATACTCCCTGGGATGAGGCGACTGTGCAGGTTACACCCTCTCTCGTCAGAGCCTCTGTGGACGACTGTACGGGTGGCCCCGAAGGAGCTCGAAGCGGCGCTGCAGACCTGAGCAGGTTGGGTAAGCGGTGACGGGAACTGGAATTTAGGAACGCAAGTTGTTCTGATATCTGGCCGACGGTGGCCCTCGCTGTTCGGACTGTTTGCGGGCGGCGGCTATCGGATCTGGACCTGCTAACAGCCCTCGCGGGCGGGTGGGCCTCGATCAGGTGGAGTCTAGCGTGTAGCGATTTTTCTGATCGCACACGCGCCAGAGGAGCGAGGGGACAGTCCCGTCCCTCGCTCCTTTACTTTCCGAGGTTGAATTTCGCTGCTCGGCTTCGCGTCCGAGACTTCCGCGCCTGAAGGCAACAGCAACCAGCAGGATCGCTCTAATATCGGCCTGTCATGTAGGCGAGATCGGCCGGTGGCGTGACGAGTTTCATTGGACCAGCAGAAGCTTGCTTCGGATCTGAACCTGAACGTGAGGATGCGTTATCGACAAGTGCCGTGACAGTCGTGCTCAGGTAAGGGCCGGAGACCTTCACATCACCTGCCACGCGGATCCAAAGCTGATGCTCGAGACGGCCACCTTCGGCAGTCACGGCCGACCTGCCGGCGAAACACAGACTTGATGCTCTCGCGTCTCCCGGTCGACGGCTTCTGGTCGCCCGAGTGGCAACCGATCTACAAGGCTGCCGCCAAGAGCTTGCCTCGCCTCGATCCGGTTCATCTCTCGAAGAACCCACCGACGGGCTCGTTTCTCCGATCCTGTCATGACAGCCCTCTACTTACAAACGTGGGCTAGTTGATGAAGAACTCCATAGGGCTTTGCGGCGTTCCACTGGCGGACAGTGAGCCCTAAACAACTCTCGTTGCACGCCGTTCTCACCGGACGCTGGCGCCCCAGCGCCGTTGAGTCTCGCTTCGACAGGATATCGTACCGATCAGCTGAAGTCCGACAGCGGCGATAAAATTGGGCTTGGCCGCGATGGACCGAAACGGGTGTCGGTTTACACCCGCGCGATGGCGTACTTTGCACCCGACTGGCGTTGGATCGCTGGCCTCGTGGCGCTGCTCGGGATCTCCATGACAGTCGGTCTTCTGGAAGCTTCGAAGAGCCGAGGGGCGACTGGTTCACGGTCTCGTCCTCACCGTGCTCGCGGACAATGAGGTCGGGCAGATCATCGGCCTCGTGCTGATCCGTCTCGGGCTGCAGGTTGTCGGCTATACGGTCTGGGTGACCCCCATGATGTGGCACAACGCGGCTCCGGAAACGTACAGGGAAACCGGCTCGAGTAGTGCAGAATAACCAGAAAAAAATTTGTGAACCTTAATGATCTTAATGGGTTAGAAGTCATGGCGATGGGGTCCAAGTGCCGGGTCGCCAGCTATTCACGTTGAGTCAACCATGCCCAGATGAACGGCCTTGGGTTGGCACGGCAGGTGAAACACGGCCGCGGACGCATTCGCTCGTGAGGTCGTTGAGACGCCGGTCAATGAGCGGGTCACCTAGCGCGAGGAACGCAATCATGACAACACGCCGCTTCCTGCGCTGAGTATTCGGAGGATGTCATGAATCCCGTAGCCGGCATTCAAGACTGGGGTGACACAATGCTAACCTCTCTCGCGGCTGCCATGGCCGTGTTGTTTGCCGCGATCCCAAAGATTTTGGGCTTCATCATCATCCTGGTGCTCGGCTGGATCATCGCGGGCGTCGTGGCTGCAGCGATTGCGGCGGTGCTCCGCAGGATCCGCTTCAATGAGCTCTCGGAAAGGTCAGGTTTCGGAGGGTTCGTCCGCAACATGGGGGTCGAAACGGACGCCTCCGGCTTCCTGGCTCTTACCGCGAAATGGTTTATACGTCTAATCACACTCGTCGTCGCCTTCGATGCCCTCGGTCTCCCGGCGGTCTCGGACGTCCTGCGCCAGCTTCTGCTGTGGATCCCGAACTTTGTGGTCGGAATTCTGGTGCTGGTCATCGGCGGGTTGGCCGCCAACGCCCTGTCCAATCTCGTACGCGGCGCGACCGCACAAGCGGGTCTCGGTAATCCGAACCTGTTGGCCAACATCGCCAAGATCGCAGTGTGGGGCTTTGCCATCGTTGTCGCGGTCAATCAAATCGGCATTGCCCAGACACTCGTGAACACCTTATTCATGGCGGTAGTCGGCGCCGTCGCCCTTGCGCTCGGCCTCGCCTTCGGCCTGGGCGGCCGTGACACCGCCGCGGAAATCGTGCGTCGGTGGTACGATAGCTCCCGCGCGGCGCAGCCGCAGCTCGAGCGTGCTGCCGATGCCGGACGACACATCGCTGAGAGTCAAGCCGCCGCAGCGTCGAACGCGATAGCCGACGCAGGCACAAAGCCGAGAGCAGGAAAGGCGCCGGCCTCAACGAAGACGCGCGGAGATCCAGCCACCTAAACGAACGCGACGAAGAGAGCGTCCCTGTTGGGAGCGCGGAAACTTGAAGGTCCTGACAAACTCGACCTTCAAGCGCATCCCACTTGAGACTTATCTATGACGATCCGACGGAAAAGAGCGCATGAAGATTGCACAAGTTGCGCCCCTTGCTGAAAGTGTCCCGCCGAAGCTCTACGGCGGGACTGAGCGGGTGGTCTCGTGGCTGACCGAAGAACTGGTTGCACTCGGTCACGAGGTGACCCTCTTTGCGAGCGCCGATTCGAAGACCGGCGGCACTTTGGCGCCAGTCTGGCCTCGCGCGTTACGACTCAGCCGGCCGCGAACCGATCCAGCCGCTGCACAAGCAGTTCTACTCCACGCCGTCGCCGAACGAGCACACGAGTTCGACGTCATTCACTGTCACTTGGACTGGATCCACTTGCCACTGCTGCAGGCTCTCCAGGCACCTTTCCTGACGACTCTGCACGGCAGACTTGATCTGCCGTACCTGCCCATGATGGCCAGCAAGTTTCCAAATGCGCCATTCGTTTCCATCTCCGATAGCCAACGCAAGCCGCTGCCTGGGCTCAATTGGCTTGGGACGGTCCACCATGGAATGCCCGATGGTATTCTCAACCGGCTTCGAGCCGCAAGGCTATCTTGCCTTTCTAGGTCGGATCACCCCGGAAAAAGGCCCCGACAGAGCAATTCGCATTGCACGCTCCGCTGGCTCCCGTTTGCGCATTGCTGCTAAGGTGCCGCGGGGCGAGAACCAGTTCTTTATCAAGAGAGGTCCAGCCGCTTGTGGACGGCGCTGAAGTTGAATTCATCGGCGAGGTTGATGACGTGAGCAAAGCTCCGTTTCTAAAGAATGCGACGGCGTTGTTGTTCCCCATCGACTGGCCCGAACCGTTCGGGCTCGTGATGATCGAGGCAATGGCGTGCGGCACGCCGGTGATCGCCACGCCCCAAGGTTCTGTTCCGGAGATCATCGAGGACGGCGTGACCGGGTTTCTGGTCAACACAGAGGCTGAAGCGATCGAGGCCGTTGGGCGCGTGGGCCGGCTCGACCGGCGGCGGGTGCGGCAAGAGTTTGAGCGTCGTTTCACGTCGCGTCGAATGGCTGAAGGCTACCTTCACTATTACGCCAAATGCGCGGGCACTAACGGGTGGATATGCGACGGCGGACCACAGGGCGGGGCGCAAACTTGATGGAGCCGTCGTGACGGTCGGCGTTTGATTGGGATCACGATGCACACGTCCATTGGCGGGCTGATCGACGCCGCACGGCAGAAACGGGCGCTCCTGAGTGCTAGGCGTCTGAGCCCTTCCGGGTGCGCAACGGCGATCGCGTGGACGCCAACCGTTCCGGGCGTGCTTGTAGCCGACATCGTCGTGGCCGTGCCGGGTGGCGTCTTCGCGCCGACAGTCGCAGCGAGTGCGCGCGGTTTCATCGGACGGGGTAGGCTGCCACGGAACGCCGCGTGCGACCGTGTCGGCACTCGCGTCAAAGGGTGGCCGAAAAGGCGGACAGACCTCGAGCGCGCGCCGGTCGTCCGCGGAGCGGCTCCAGTGTCCCGGGACCGAGACGAGCACGCGCCAGCTGGTCGGATCCGTCTCATGAACAGCAATAACAATAGCCACGCTATCGATAACGGGAACGGGACTGACCGGGGCAGCGTTAAGGAGAATCGGTGCGCGAGGTTGTTCGGAAATGCCGGAAGAGGAGCACGACAGGCAGGTCATACCACTTGTCGAAGAGACCGTGCGCGTTGACAAGCGCGAAACGGTCTCAGGCAAGGTCCGCGTTCGCACCGAAGTCAATTCCGTTGAACAAGTCGTGCGGGAAACACTCACGGACGAAGCAGTCGAAGTCACGCGCGTTCCCATCAACCGCCGCATCGAGCAAATCCCCGAAGTCCGCACCGAAAATGGCGTCACGATCCTTCCCGTCATTGAGGAGCGGCTCGTCGTCGAGAAGCAGCTTTTTCTGAAAGAAGAACTTCACATTCGGCGCGACGTTAACACAGAGACCGTTGAAGTTCCCGTTACGCTCCGGAGCGAGCGCGCCATCGTGGAACGACTCGATGCGAACGGACAACCCCTTCCTGAGGAGAGCACATCATGACGAGAGGAACCTCTGCTGGAACTGGCATGAGTCAGCATACGCGAATGCTGACCGCAATGTACGACAGCCGCACGGATGCCGAGGAAGCCATCGAGCGCCTGATCGCGATTGGCATCCCGCGCACCAACTGCCGTTTGGTCGAAGGTGCTTCGACCAGCCAGTCATCATCCACCCCTGCTGCGTCACGCTCGTCTTCCGACCAGGGCGGTCGAGTCCGCGACCCCTATGAGTCGAAGGGTTTCTGGGATTCCTTGGCTGATCTCTTCATGCCTGACGAGGATCGCTACACCTATGCGGAAGGGCTGCGGCGAGGGGGATACCTCCTCAGCGTCAACGTGACCGACGCGCAGTACGAGAAGGCGCTCGACATTCTCGATGATGAGGGCACCATCGACATCGACGAACGTACCGAGATGTGGCGCAAGGAAGGCTGGTCGGACAAGGATTATCAAAGCTACAGTCACGGCACCAGCGCTGGCCGCGGCACAGCTACTGCGGGTCAAACCGATTACGAGCGCACGACCGGACGCAAGACTTCGGCGCAAACCGGTACGAAAGGCCGCGAGGAAGCCATTCCAATCGTTGAGGAGCAACTTCGGGTCGGCAAGCGCGAGGTTGGCGGCGGGCGTGTTCGCGTCCGGAGCTACGTGGTCGAACAGCCCGTACAGGAACAGGTCACCTTGCGGGACGAGAAGGTGTCGGTTGAACGCAGGCCCGTTGACCGCCCGCTGACCGGAACAGAGGACGCCTTCCGCGAGCGCACCATCGAGGCCGACGAGCGGCGCGAGGAGGCTGTGGTCAACAAGCAGGCGCGTGTCAAAGAAGAGGTTGTGGTGCGAAAGGACGCACAGCAGCGCACCGAGACCGTGTCGGATAAGGTTCGCCGCACCGAGGTCGAAGTGGACGATGAGACCCGGTCCAAGACCGACTCCCGGAAGGGTAAGCGATAAGCCGGTTAACCGGTTAAAACGGGGGCTTCGGCCTCCGTTTTTTGCACCCGCGCCCTTGTAGAACTCATAAGGCCATTTGCGTTGCCGGGGTTCTTGATTGATGTTTTGGGCCAGCGAAGCTGGCCGTGAATATTCGTGCCGCCTGGGGCCCGAGCTTAACGAGTGCGCCCCGCAGGGTTAGGCCGAGCCTGCAGGCGCATGCTTGTTAGTAAGTTACCGGGCGCTTCCTGACGGGTATTGTGACGGACCCAGTCCGCTCGACGTCGCGCGACCCAGCGCCATGCAATGCCCCGCGAAGATTTGCTGGCCTATCCATCCCAAGCTGTGGAGGTACTGGGTATGCCACGCGAGAATCAATTCAGTCCCAAGGCAGCCGGTTATCAGGAGAGTTGTGAATGAGCATCCACTGACGCTGTTTTTCCCGGGATTCTTCGTCTTACGGTTGCCCCATGGTTCTTCCTGAATGTGTGGTTTCGATCCCTAACACTCTTGTTTACGCCGTCTAGCGTAGGGATGCCTGACCGGCTTACTTTGTGACTTCCTGCCTCCGGACAATCGATTTGCTTGCTCAATTATCCCTCGGTCCTCGAGAGCTGCTTGCTCTTCCAGTATTTGGAGTTTCTGGATGACCGAATCAGCGGCCACGTTCAGGAGCTCCTCAGCGTCTGTTCCGAGGACATCAATTCGCGATCGCAAGGCGGGCTCGAGCTGCTGCCCGACCGCTTGTGCCACCTCTCGGGAAGCTGCTCTGTTCCATCTGAGACGTATGTACTTCTGCACAAGCTCGCCAGTCGCCTCTCCACTATCGAGGGTCATCTCCAGCCTCCATGATCCTCTTTTCTGTCAGCCGGAAGTATAACGGAGGCTTGGCCGCTCCGTCTAGCATGCTTACCCCGCCGAGATCCCTCGGCAGATGAGCTCCTCCCGACTACACGACGTCCGGTGGCCAAAGCGAAGCCCCAGCTTCTATCGGAACCGGGATTATGACTACTAATACCAACGGTCGTCATGATTGACTGACGTGGGCCCGTCTCTGAGCCCGATTGAGGTGATCGTGCGGGGCTGTGCCAGGAGGTGGCGCCAGGCCTCGCAAGCCGCCTCGATGATCGCCCTCATAGCTCTCGCGCAAGCTCATTAAGACGATCGGGCAGGACCTCGCGGCCGATCCGGATTTCGGCCGGCACATCCTCGAGCTACTCAAGATGCAGGGTGTCGAGCAGTTCGGGGATTTCGCGATCCAGATCCGCTGCAAGATGACGACGCGGCCGGGCGAGCAGTTCGCGATCCGCCGCAAGGCGCTCGCCCGCATCAAGGAGGCCTTCGACGAGAACGGCATCCGGTTCGCCTTCCCGACGGTGCGGGTGGCGGGCGGCGGCGACGCGGGACCCGCTGCCGCGCATGAGGCGCTTCAACGCGTCAGGCCGGCAGGCGCTGAGTAGGAGGCGTGTGACCGGCGTCAGTCGCCGAAACGCGGCTAAGGGCCTGAACATGCTCTCCCCAGAGCTCGAGGGCCTGTTTGCGCTCCTTGAGGAACTCGTGCCTCTGGTACACGGCGGCCACTCCCGAGATCGTGCCGCTTTGGTGGTTCAGGATCTTGTCCGCGACATGCGGCGCGACCCCGAGCCGCGCCATGCCTGAGACCACAGTGCGCCGCAGATCATGCAACGTCCAGTCGCTCACGCCTGAGAGGTCGTCGAGCCTCGCCTTTGCTTTGGAGTAGCCCTGGAACATGGTTCCGCCATGGCCCGAGAACACCAGCTCACCTGTCCGGGGCAGCGCCTCAATGAGTGCTAGAACAGGCGCGCTGAGCTGAACCAGGTGAGGCTTGCCATTCTTGGCATGCTCGCCAGGGACGACCCACGTCTTTCGTTTGAGATCCAGGTGCTCCCAGGCCATGCGCCCCACCTCGTCTCGGCGCTGACCCGTAAGAGCCAGCACCTCCACGATTGAACCGAACGGAAACCCAATTCGCCGAGCCGCATCCAGAACCAGGGCCAGCTCCTCATCCGAAAGCACTCGATGACGGGTCTGCTCCCGGGCAGGGGCTGTGATGCCGAAGCAGGGCGACACCTCGAGGATGCCGCGCCCAATGCACCAGTTGAAGAACTTGCGCACGGCTGCGAGAACCCGGTTCGCCATGATGGGGGAGCCGCGCTCCCGAATGCGATCCAAGAGGGCGATCACATCACGCTTGCGCACCTCGGCCACAGTCCAGGAGCCCCAGTAGGGCAGAACCTCTCGCTTGAAGATGCGGGCCGTCTCCGCCCCGGTTCTGTTCTGCGAGGCGTGGCGGGCGATGAACTCGGCTGCGAGGTCCGCCACCTGGTCGGATCTGATCCGCCGCTTTGACGTCTGTTTCTCCTCCTGCGGATCGCGGCCAGCGGCGCGCTCCCCCAGCACCCTCTGGGCTTCGACACGGGCCTGGTGGGGGGTCACCGACCCGTACTCGCCAATGGTGAACTTGCGCGGGTTGCGACGGTCGCCGGCCGGCCTGTACTGGACGAGAAAGACCTTGCGGCCGGCGGGGGTGAGCTTGAGGCCGAAGCCCTTGAGGTCCTCGTCCCACCAGATCTGATCGGCGCCAGCAGGGTGTCACGTCCGTCAATGAGGTGTAGTTTTCGGGTGTAGCTGAGGCGGCCATGGGTCAGGCGGCCTTTGGTGTGGTGAGGAGAGCGGGCTCCTCGGCGAGGGGCGCGGCGAGTTCGGCCATGCCCTCGATCTGCATGTAGCGGTGCTGGAGCTGCCACTCGTCGTTGGCCTCCATCAGCACCGCGCCGATCAGACGGGTGATGCTCTCCTCGTTGGGGAAGATGCCGACCACGTCGGCCCGGCGCTTGACCTCCTTGTTCAGCCGCTCGAGCGGGTTGGTCGAGTGCAGCTTCGCCCGGTGCTGGGCCGGGAAGGACATGTAGGCGAGCACGTCGGCCTCGGCCTCGTCCATGAGCGCGCCGAGCTTGGGCCAGCGAGCCCGCAGCTGGTCGGCGACATGGCGCCAGGTCTGGGTCGCCGAGGCATGGTCGGGCTGGATGAAGGCCTGCCGGATCGCGGCGGCCACCACGGTGTGCTGGCCCTTGGGCACGTGCGCGAGGGCGTTCCTCATGAAGTGCACGCGGCATCTCTGCCAGGTGGCGCCCAGGACCCGCTGGATGGCGGCCTTGAGCCCCTCATGGGCATCCGAGATCGACGAGCTTCACGCCCCTGAGGCCCGCGCCGGACCAGGTCGCGCAGGAAGGTCGTCCAGAAGGGCTCGGCCTCGGAGGGGCCGATGTGCAGGCCGACGATCTCGCGCCGGCCATCGGTGTTGACCGCCACGGCGATTATCGCCGCCACCGAGACGATGCGCCCGCCCTCGCGCACCTTCAGGTAGGTGGCGTCGAGCCACAGATAGGGCCACTCGCCAGCGAGCGGGCGCTTCAGGAAGGCGAGCACCCGCTCGTCGATCTCCTTGCAGAGCTTCGAGACCTGGCTCTTCGAGATGCCGGTCAGCCCCATGGCCTGGACGAGGTCATCGACCGTCGGGTCGAGACGCCTGCGATCCAGGCCTCCTGGATGACGGCCACCAGCGCCCGCTCGGCGGTCTTGCGGGCCTCCAGGAAGGGCGGGAAGTAGGAGCCGGTGCGCAGCTTCGGGATCTTCAGGTTGAGCGGCCCGAGCCGGGTGTCGAGGGTGCGCTCGCGATAGCCGTTGCGCCAGGTCGTGCGCTCGCCGGAGCGCTCGTAGCGGCCGGCGCCGATCACGCCCTCCACGTCGGCCTCCATGAGGATCTGCAGCACCGTCTCGGCCAGGGCGCGCAGGAAGTTGCCGTCGTCCGCCTTCTGCAAGGCTTCGAGAAGTGCCATTCTGTCGTCGGTCATCGGGTGCTCCGGGGCTCAGGTTGAAGTCGGCAAACTCCACCTTAGCCGCACGCCCCGATGGCCACCCCGCCTACACCCGATTCTCCACCACATCCGTGGACGCTAACGCCGCGAATGGCTGCGCGTGGCAACAAAGCGGCTCTTGAGTAACATATGTGATCGGTCGGGTATCGGGTCGGTAACAGGCTGTCCGGCGAGGGACACAGTCAGCCGTTTGAAAGCTCAACGTAGCGGCTGATGGACCGCGCTACGACCTGCTTAGCGTCACGTGGGACCTCTCTGCCTAAGAACGCACCGTAGATCCGGTCAAACGGCCACGGAGCGAGAGCCTCTCCGATCCGCAGCACCTCCCGAGCGGGGAGGGGCATCATGTTGGGATAGCTCCACAGAAAGGAGACCCGGCGCACATCGCTGGCCACCTGGACGATGTCGCCGGACAAGAGCGCCCCAGCTCCATCCTCCGTATCGGCCCAGTGCAACACCGTGCCGCCTGCGAAGTGGCCGCCGAGCCGGATGAGGGTGGCGCCGGGTGCAATCTGGAACGTATCTCCTTCCCACAGGTCGATCTCCGGGACGGGTCGCATAATCCACTGTTGGTCGGCTGCGTGCAGATGGATCGGAATACCCCCGAAGGCGCGGCTCCAATCCTGCATCCGAGTGTAGTAGTGGGGATGCGAGATGGCGATAGCGCTCAGGCCCCCCAAAGCCCACACCAGGTCCACCGTGGCGTCATCGATCAGGGCGATGCAATCCCATAGAATGTTCCCCACCGCCGTCTGAAGGAGGAAGGCTCGTTGATCGATGGCGAAAGCGGGAGTGGTGTGGAGGCTGAATAGGCCCTTCTCGTGCCGCCGCCATGCATTGGTGTGGCGGGCCTGCAAGTGGTCTGGCGTCGTCCAACTCTGGCCGGACGCTGGCACGTATTGACGTTCGTCTTCGCAGATCGCGCAATGAGCGGGAGGTGTATCCGAGGGCGGATAGGAGGTTCCGCAGGTGGTGCAAATGAAGGTGGCCACGGCATGTCCTTGAGGTCAGTCAGCAAGGTTTGGGC
>CAWDDI010000007.1:0-278945 GCA_963800985.1 uncultured Alphaproteobacteria bacterium
TACGTCGTCATCCTGGGCGCCGTCTTGAACGTGCTGGTGCTGTGGCTGTTCGATCTGACACGCACCACGCACTTCATCCTCGGAGGCGTGCTGACACTCTTCATCGGAGTCGTCATCTACATGGTGGCGGTCCTCGATCAGCCCTTCCGGGGCGTGCACGGACTCGAGCCTGTCGATCTCCTCGAAGTGCGCCAGCAGATGAAACCGTGATCCTTCGATGAATCGCAGGTGCGGCTTTGCGAGGAGGCGACGTCGCGACGGACCAGGGTCCGCACGACCCCTGCAGGCGGGTCGGGCGGTCTCAACGCCGGGATACCGGTATGCGGCCCACCGCGCGGGGGCTTGCGTCTGGACGAGGCTCGACTACGACGATCTCCCCCGAGTTCGCATTGACGCCCGCCAGGGCCTGGATGTTCGCTCCGTGGGTTACGACAAGGAGCGTTCCGGGCCCCGTCCAGGCGCCGACGACTGCCCGTGCCCCTGCCGTGAGGGCGGGACGCCGGTCAGCGAGCACGAACGCGTTGCTGAACGTCGGCGCGATCTCGACCGGCCCGATGTTCAGCAGTCGCGCGGTGTCGACACAGCGGCACCAGGGCGAGCTGAGGAGCTTCGTCACGGCCACTCGCTCAGTCCGCAAGCGCTCGCCGACGGCTTTGGCGTCCTCCCGTCCCCGGGCGCTAAGATTCCGCTGGGTCGTGCAGTCGTCCAATCTGAACCCCGGCGGATCGCCCGCGCCGCCCGGAGCGTCGGCGTGGCGCATCAGCGCGACGCGCCCGCCCTGCCGCAAGGCCGCCCACGCGGCTGCCTCGTCCGCCATCGCCGAGGCCTGCATGCCGACGAGCGTCGACAGACCGAGGATCAGGCCGGTCAGGATGCGCCACATCGCTGCTCGTAGCCTCCCGGTGGCGAGGCAGGATGCCCCGAAGGCTTGAAAGGCGAGATCATCCGCCTCGGAGGACCAAGCCGCCCCTGAGCCGCTTTCCGCGAGCGCGTTCATGCGGGGCATACGCGCAAGCTCAAGAGGTCAGGCGCGTCGATAGGGATAGCACCGGGCACGGTCCAGCGTAACGCCGAAGTGCTCGGCCAAATTCGCGATCGCTTGTCCGTGCTGCGGATACGGATCGCTGTTGGCCGGACCGACGATGACGGGCCTGAACCCCGGTTCGATGTGGCCGCGCGGCGGAAGCATCGCCGTCGCAAGTCCATTGCCCTCCTCGTCCCGAAGCGTGAGGAAGATCGGCATGACGCGCTCGAGGTGCCCCTTGAGGCCGATGCCCTGCTCGATGAAAGGCACTTGCGGCGGGGCGTAGGTCGCGGCGGCGCGTTCACGCGCCTGCCGGAAGTGCTTCTCGACGGCGTGTTCCATCAGATCGGACTCGAGTGCGGCTTCCCCTTCGGTCTCGATCCGAAACCAGGTCTTCCCATCCGGCGCATCGCATACGTATTGCATGATTTCGAAAACCTCTCGGTGCAGGCAGGTTCATCGCGACCGAGCGCGCGCGGTCGGAGCGGATGACGCCCGCGGGCAGCCTCTGACCGCACGCCCGATTCGGGCGAAGGATATGGGTCGCGGCTCGCATCCGCCAAGGCGCCTGCGGCGGCGTGTGCGCGCGGTAGCCGCGCAACGTCGTTGCGTCGCCGCGTTCCGGAGAGGAAAGCGCCGCCGCCCCAGTTCCCATGGTTGTCACGGCCTCGATCTGCTAGAATTGGCAGGCAAGATCTCTCGAGCGGCGGTCCGAGCGTCTTCGATGGGGCGGGTGTCGCGCGTCAGCGCGGCACGAAATGAGGTCGAGCTGGTGATCCGATCGATGGCGGCAGAAGTCCCGACCACCTCGGTTCTGGACGAGTTGCACGGATGAGGGCGCGTCGAACCGACAGGCGGTTCGTGGGTCGGCTGCTCCTTCGGCGCAGCATCTTCGCGAAGTATTTCCTTTCGTTCGTGGGTCTCGTGAGCCTCGTCCTCGTCGTGAACGGCGCGATCGACAGCTGGTTCGCCTTTCGGCAGGCGCGCGAGGCTGCGATCCAGCTTCAGGCCGAGAAGGCCGAATCCGCGGCCCAGCGCACCGAGCTGTTCATCACCGAAATCGAGCGTCAGATCGGCTGGACCACTCATGCGCAATGGGCGATGGCTCCGGCCGACCAGCGGCGGTTCGACTATGTGCGCCTGCTCCGACAGGTGCCCGCGATTACCGAGCTCGTGCAGCTCAACGCTGCCGGCCGAGAGCAACTGAAGGTATCCCGGCTGGACATGGACGTTATCGGAGGCGGCGCGGACCATTCCGCCGAGCCCCGGTTCACCGAGGCGCTCGCGAAGCGGATCTGGTTCAGCCCGGTGTATTTCCGCAAGGAATCCGAGCCGTACCTCACGATCGCCGTTGCGCACAGCGGCCGCAACGCCGGCGTGACGTACGCGGAGGTCAACCTGAAGCTGATCTGGGACGTGGTCTCGACGATCAAGGTCGGCACCAGCGGATATGCCTACGTGGTCGACCGCCAGGGCCGCCTCATCGCCCATCCCGACATCAGCCTCGTGCTGCGCAACACGGATCTGTCGCACCTGCCCCAGGTCAAGGCCGCGCTCACGCAACCCCCGGACGCGAAATTGCGCCCCTCGGCCTCGGTCGCGGTCGACCCGGCCGGGCAAGGCATGCTCTCGTCCTACGCTCCGATCGACCGGCTCGGCTGGCTCGTGTTCGTCGACCTGCCGCTCAACGAGGCCCTCGCCCCGCTCTATGCGAAGTTCTCGCAGACGGCCTCGCTGCTCCTCGGCGGGCTCGGTCTTTCGGCCCTTGCCGGCCTCCTGCTGACGCGCCGCATGGTCGGTCCGATCCGCCGCCTGCAGGAGGGCGCCGCCAGGCTCGGCGAGGGCGACCTCGCCTATCGCCTGGACCTGCGCACCGGCGATGAGCTCGAGCGCCTCGCCGACGGCTTCAACAGCATGGCCGAGCAAATCCAGGAGTCGCATCGATCTCTCGAGGCGAAGGTGGAGGAACGGACTCGCGAGCTCAGCGAGGCGCTGACCTATCAGACGGCAACCGGCGACGTCCTGAAGGCCATCAGCCGGTCCACGATGCACCTCCAGCCCGTCCTCGATACGCTGGTCGAGACCGCGACCGAGCTCTGCCGTGCGGACAAAGGCTTCCTGTTCCGCCTCGAGGACGGGCTCTACCGGCTCAGGGCGTCCCACGGCTTCTCCGACGAATTCAAGACGTTCATCGAGGAGAATCCGATCCCGCCCGATGCCACCGGAACCGTCGTCGGACGCACCGCGCTTGAACGCCGGGCGCTCCACTACGCCGATCTGTCGACGGACGAGCGCTATACGTGGCGCGAGGCGCAGCGCTTCGGCGGCTTCCGCACCGCCCTCGGCGTGCCGCTTCTCAGAGACGGCGAACCGATCGGCGTCATCGTGCTCGCGCGCGGACAACAGGAGCCGTTCACGGAGAAGCAGATCGAGCTTGTCACGGTGTTCGCCGACCAGGCGGTGATCGCGATCGAGAATGCGCGGCTCGTGCGGGAGCTGAAGGAACAGTCGAACGCGCTTGCGACCTCCGTCGAGGAACTCAAGGCGCTCGGCGAGACAGGGCAGGCCGTGAGCGGTACGCTCGACCTCAATCGGGTTCTCGACCTCGTCTGCGCCCGGGCCATGGCCTTGTGCCAGGCAGACGTCTGCGCGATGTTCCGCTACGACCGTGCGCAACGCCAGTTCGCGCTGTGGCGCGCGAGCGGGCTTGACGACGCGCTCGCAGAAGAAATCCGACGCCTCTGCATTCTGGAGTCCGAGACCCTGATGGGCACAGCCGTCCGGCAGCGTGCGCCCGTGTCGGTCGGCGACCTCGCCGAGATGCCGAGGTGGCCACTGCGGGACATTGCCGTGAGCGCCGGCATTCGAAGCGTCCTGATCGTGCCGCTCGTGCTGGCGAACCGGGTCCTCGGCACGCTCGTCCTGATGCGTCGGCGGGACTCCGAGTTCCCGAAGCGAACCATCGACCTGATGCAGACCTTCGCGAATCAGTCGGGTCTCGCGATCCAGAACGCGCGGCTGTTCCGGGAAATCGAGGAGAAGAGCCGGCAGCTCGAGATCGCCAGTCAACACAAATCACAGTTCCTCGCGAACATGAGCCACGAGCTCCGCACGCCGCTGAACGCGGTGCTCGGCTACACCGAGATGCTGATCGACGGCGTCTACGGAGACGTGGCGGGCGAGGCGAGGGAGATCCTCGAATTCATGCAATCGAACGGGCAGCATCTCCTGGCGCTGATCAACGACGTCCTCGACCTGTCGAAGATCGAGGCCGGCCAGCTCACGCTCGCGCTCGACGACTACGTCGTGCAGAGCGTCGTCGAAAGCGTCGTGACGGTGGCGCAGCCGCTCGCCCGGGCGAAGGGCCTCGACCTTCGGGTGGACGTGGCCGACGATCTCCCGATCGGGAGGGGCGACGAACGGCGGCTCACGCAGGTTCTCCTCAACCTCGTCGGGAACGCGATCAAGTTCACGGACGCCGGGTCGGTCGCGATCGCCGCCCGCGCGGCCGGCGAGGCTTCGAGCTGAGCGTGATCGACACCGGACCCGGCATCGATCCGGCCGACCAGGAGCGGATCTTCGACGCCTTCCAGCAGGTCGACAACTCGTCGACGCGCCAGAAGGGCGGGACGGGCCTCGGCCTCGCCATTTCGAGACGGATCGTCCAGATGCACGGCGGCACGATCGCGGTCCAGTCGGCTCCTGGGCTGGGCTCGACGTTCCGGCTGATCGTGCCGATCCGGGTCGCGGAGATCATGGAGGCGGCGTGATGAAGCGGATCCTGGTCGTGGAGGACACCTGGCACAACCGGCGGATCCTGCGGGACCTCCTGACCCGCGCCGGGTTCGAGGTTCTCGAAGCCGTCAACGGGGAAGAGGGCATCGTCCAGGCCGAACTGCACCGGCCGGACCTGATCCTGATGGACATCCAGCTGCCGGTCGTGAACGGTTACGACGCGACCCGGCGCATCAAGGGCAACCCCGCCCTCCACCACATCCCGATCATCGCCGTCACGTCCTATGCCTTGGCGGGAGACGAGGCCAAGACCCGCGAGGCCGGCTGCGACGGGTACGTCGCAAAGCCGTTCAGTCCGCGCAAGCTGCTGGCCACCGTGCATGAGTTCCTTGCCTGACCGGAGTGGACAGACCATGCGCGATCCGCCGCTCATCCTCGCGTCGACGACATGCCCCAGAACCTCGACCTCTTGGCGCGGCGGCTCGCGAAGCCAGGGCTACGAGGTCGCGACCGCAGCGGACGGCGAGGAGGCGCTCGCGCGGGTGAGCGAGCTTGCGCCCGACCTCGTGCTCCTCGACGTCATGATGCCGCGGATGGACGGGATCGAGGTCGTCCGGCGCCTCAAGGCCGACCCCTCCCACCGGCACATTCCGGTGATCCTGGTGACGGCGAAATCCGATCCGCGCGACGTCGTGGAAGGGCTGAACGCCGGGGGCGACGACTACCTCACCAAGCCGATAGACCATGCCGCGCTTCTCGCACGGGTCCGGTCCATGCTGCGCATCAAGGCCCTTCACGACCGGGTGCAGGACCAGGCGAGGGAGCTCGCGGACTGGAACCGCCTTCTCGAGCATCGGGTCGCGGAGCAGGTGGAGCAGATCGGACGCATGGAACGGCTGCGTCGGTTCCTGCCGCCGCAGGTCGCCGATCTCGTGCTCGCCGACCACGACGGCGGAGATCCTCTCGCAGAGTCACCGGCGCGACGTCACGGTGCTGTTCGCCGACCTGCGCGGGTTCACGAGCTTTGCCGAGACGGCCGAGCCCGAGGAGGTCATCGCGGTGCTGCGCGAGTACCACGAATGCGTCGGCGAACTCGTGGTCCAGTTCGAGGGAACCCTCGAGCGCTTCGTCGGGGACGGGGTGCTCGTGCTCTTCAACGACCCGGTCCCCCAGGAGGACCATACGCGCCGCGCCGTCGTCATGGCCCTGGAACTCCGTGACCGCGTCCACATGCTCGCCGAGCGCTGGCGACGGCGCGGACACGGGCTCGGCTTCGGGATGGGGATCGCGAGCGGATACGCGACTCTCGGGAGCGTGGGGTTCGAGCGGCGCAAGGAATATTCCGTCATCGGGACGGTCCCCAACCTGGCATGCCGCCTGTGTGACGAGGCCAAGCCGGGACAGATCCTGATCAGCCAGCGGGTGTTCGCTTCGCTCGAGGAGTGCGTCGAGATCGAGCACCTCGGCGTCAGGCCGCTCAAGGGCTTCCACAAGCCCGTGACGGTGTTCGAGCTTTCCTCCTGGCGCGACCCTCGCGAGGCGACGGTCCAGGCCGGCGAGGCGGCGCCGTGAGCGCCGGGTGGGCGGCGATTCTCCGGCCCGGAGGCCCGACCGTGGCCATCGTGGGTTGTCCGTTTTGAGTTTCCCATCCGCGCTGGTCAGCGACCGCTACGAAGGAACCACATGAGCTCACCGCCGCGGGCTTGCTTCGATCGCCCTTCGCAGGATGGGACGCCGCGCCCGCGGCGGCGGGACTTCTTGCGCGGGTTGGCCCGCTCGGGCCTGTTCCTGGCCGGGGTCGCGCCGATGACAGGGTGCGATTCGCGACCGTCGGCAAAGACCGCGCGCGTCGGATTTCTTGCGACGGGATCGCGCGAGGGCCGCGGTTTCCTCGTCGACAGCTTCGCGGGCGGCCTGCGCGAGCTCGGCTACATCGAAGGCGAGAACATCGAGATCGAGTACCGCTTTTCCGATGCACAGGACGAAAGGCTCCCTGCGCTCGCGGCCGAACTCGTGGAGCGCAAGGTCGACGTCATCGTGGCCTCGGGAACGCCGGCCACCTTCGCGGCCAAGCGCGCAACCAGCACGATTCCGATCGTCATGCCGGCGAGCGCCGCCGACCCCGTCGCCACCGGCCTCGTCGCGAGCTTCGCCAATCCGGGCGGCAACATCACCGGCCTGAGCGCCCTCACCGCGGGACTGGCCGGCAAGCGCCTCGAAATGCTCAGGGGGATCCTGCCGAACCTCGAGCGTGTGTCGGTGTTCTGGAACCCGACCAGCCCGACCTATGGCCCGGTTCTGGTCGAGCTGAAGGCCGTGGCGCCGGCCTTGGGCGTGCAGATTCAGCTCGTCGAAGTGCGCGTTCCGGACGACTTCCCGAGAGCGTTCGACGAGGCCACGCGCGGGCGCGCGGAGGCCATGCTGGTCCCGGGAGACCCCCTCACGACCAACCGGCCGGCCCGCGTCGCCGAACTCGCGCTGCAGGCCCGACTTCCCACCATGATGGAGTTCAGGCAGTTCGTCCTGGCGGGCGGCCTCTTGTCGTACGGCGTCAATCTCGTCGACCTGTATCGCCGCGCAGCGGGCTACGTGGACAAGATCCTCAAGGGCGCCCACCCCGCGAACCTGCCTTTGCAGGAGCCCGAGCTGTTCGATTTCGCCATCAACCTGACGACCGCCCAGGCGCTCGGCCTCGCCATCCCCGACCCGATCCTCGCCCGAGCAACCGAAGTCATTCCCTGAACCAATCCGCTTGCGTTCTGACGGGGTCAGGTGGCGGGTCGCTTGGCACGCCCGGGATAAAGCGCGGCGGATGCGCGCTCCACCGCTCCCCGCGCACGGCGAGAGGTGTTGGACGAATCCCTCTCGGAGGTGGTGCTGGCGGGCCGGGGCGAGATCGGGCGCCCGCGATCCCGAGCGTGCCGCGCCACGGCTCGGAAATGTGCCGGTCCACGTTCCGTGGCCCGTTACGAACGGTAACCAAACTTGAACACATTTGGCGCGCGAAGCCGCATTTCGCCGGAACGGGCATGCGCCGACCTTCGTTGCTTCGCCAGAATCAACCGCTGAGCTGTTCCGTGAACCCCACAACTCTCGTCGACCGACCCGCCCCTTCGTTCACCCGAGCGATCCTCGGCTTTGTGAGCTCCACCACCTTGTTCACCGCCGCCATGATCCTGCTCGCGACCCTATGATCCCAATCGCCAGGGCGCACGGCGCGAGGGCGGACGGCGCCAGCGGGTATAGCGCCGGCAGAGCGCTATCGTCCATCCTTCGTCTCCGCGGCCCGCGTGGCTTTGGAGCCGCGTTCCGATCTCTCGGATTCCACGTTCGATGTATCGGCGACGACGTGCCAGTCCGGCACCTGCCGGCGGCGCATCAGGCGTAGTTCGGCCGCTTGGCGCGCGCGATCAGGACTGCGTGCGTGGCGCACCGCGATGGAGGCCACGGGAAACGGCACGCCCATGATGTCCTTCAAGAAAGTGACACGATAGATCGGCATCGCCGCTCCTTTAGCCTGATAGCGTTCCTCGGACCACGAGACCGAGCCCGCAATTAGGGCGCGGATGCGGCGCGCACACTGGCATCCGAAACCTCCGGGCGGACTCGTGCCGTGAAGATACCGTCGCGGATCGCCGCATGCGTCGCGAGCTTCAGCGCCAAGGCTACGATCCCTCGCCCTGGGTGGGAGACATGTGGCGCGCGAAGTTCGCGAAGAACTCGTCCGCGTATTTCTTGGCGACGCCGTTGATGAGGCGGCCGCCGAGCTGCGCGATCTTTCCGCCCACCTGAGCCTCCACGTCGTAGGCGAGCTTGGTCATGCCCTCGACCTCCTCGAGCCGGATCCGGGCGCCTCCCTTGGCGAAGCCCGCGACGCCGCCCTGCCCTTCGCCGGAAATCCGGTAGGCGTGCGGCGGGTCGAGATCGGAGAGATTCACGCCCCCTTTGAAGGTGGCCTTGACGGGGCCGATCGCGACTTTGGCGGTCGCGCGGAACGCGGTGTCACTCAACTTCTCGAGTTCCTGGACGCCGGGAATGCAGGCCTTGAGCACTTCGGGATCGTTCAGCGCCGCCCAGACCCGCTCCCGATCGGCCGGCAGCGTCACCTCGCCCTGCATCGTCATCGCCATGAGAACAGCATCCCCAGAAAAAGGTCGGTTGAGCGAGGCCTCGCTCGAGACACGCCGCAAGAGGCTCCTTATCACACAATCCCGGACGAATGCGGCGCCGGCGTCCTCTCGAAGAGCGACGGGCGTCGCGCGATGCCCCCTCCCCTTCGCGGGCCGCGGAAACGTGGCGGCCCCAGAGACTCGGGCACGCCGCGCGAGATCGCGGGAGACAAGGACCGCTGGGGCGCGCTACGACGCGGGCGGCATCAGGCCGGCCACCGGCGAGGCCTCACCCTTTCGCGCGGACGACGCGGCTGCGGGTCCCGGTCGCTCGCGGCCCCTCGCAGCCGGTGCAGATGTCCCTGATCAGCCTCCGGATGCGCTCTTCGCTTTGGCGCAGCCTCGCCTCCCTGCGCTCGCGCTCCCTCTCCTGCTCGGTTTCCTCCGGCGGCGCGGCCGCCCGGTCACGCGTCGCCCCCCGGGTGGCCGGGGCGCCCTGCGCGGGGCTCGTCCGCACCGGTCCCGAGGGAAGAGGCGGCGGCTGCGCCGTGTCGGGGGTGGGGCCCGTTTGGATCGACGGATCCGGAACGACCGGCGGTGAGGAGGGTGCGACCGGGGGCGTGTCGACCTGCGATCGGATCGGGGCGGTCGGCACCGGCGCCGCTGGGCTCGATGGGGTCTGCGTCGTTGACGGGCTGGCGGACGGCGCCGAGCCCCCGGACGTGGCCCCCGATGACGAGCCCGTCTGGGCGAGAGCGGCAAATGGCAAAGTAAGCATGCAAGCCACGATGGCAGCGCGCATGGACGGCTCCTCAAGGTTCGGACGCACCGTCGTTAAATACCACGAAGGCAAAGTTTACGCGACCAGCGAGGCGCCGCCGGCCCGCCGTGTTGCGCGCTTTCGTGGATCAGCTCGGGAGAACGATGCAGCTTCCGCCCGCCGCGCGTATCCTCTCGCACAGGGACAGCGCTGCCGTTCTCGTCTGCGCCGGGACGCGAACCCGGTAGAAGGCGCGGGTCCCGCGGCTGCGCAGTCGGGTGCCGATGATCATCGGCGTCACGCCTTCCAGGACCGAACTATAGCTTCGGCGGGCCCGCCCGAACGCGGCGAGCGCTCGATCCTTGGAAAAGTTGCCCGCCAGCTGAACCCCCCACGGAGCGACCGGGGCCGCCGAGGCCTCGAGGCCATCGCCGCCGGGCCGGCGCAGAAGCGCCACGATCGCCATGCACCCCGAGGGCTCGTCTGGACGCGGGGCCGCGCTCTCGTCCTTTCCGGCCTTTCGATCCTCCGCCCAATCCTCGGCCGAGCGGCCCGTGATGCGCTCGACGTATTCGCGCGTCTCGTACGGCAAGCCCCCGCGCGCCTCGAGCCACGCCGAGACCCGGTTCGGACCGCCGTTGTAGGCCGCGGCGGCGAGTCCGAGGTTGCCGAAGCGTTGACGATGGGAGGAGAGAAGGTCGGCGGCCTTCGGAATCGCCTGCTCGGGATCGAATGGATCGGCGAGGCCGCGCTCCACGGCGGTCCCCGGCATGAACTGAGCCACTCCCTGCGCGCCGGCCGGGCTCACGACGCTCACGCGAAAGCTGCTTTCCCTCCAGATCAGCCGGGTCAGGAACGAAGCGGGCAGCCCATGGGTCCGGGCCGACGATTCGATCAGACGGCAGAGGGCTTCCTGGACGGTTTCCGTCCGCGCCGGCGACGGAGGCGCCTCGGCCGAGACGGGATCGATCAGGACGATCCACAGACACGCGAAGAGCCACCACATCCGGTCCCGCCACGGAAAGCGCAAGGTCGCCGAGAGAGGCGATCGGCCACGGCGCCCGAGTGTCGGGTCCCGGCAAAGCAATCCTCGGAGGGGCGCCGGCATGCGTCTCGTCGCGGCGACAGCCCTTACCGTAACCCGGCGTTCAACCGGTCGAGGGCCGCGCTGCCCGGGCAGAGCTCCGGTTCGGCGAGGGTGTTCAGCGGCTCTCGCACGGTGTCGAGCCGCCCGTGCAGATCCTCGGGCTCGGGGCTGAGATAGAGCAGGCCGGTGACGATCTCGCCGGCGTCCTGGCGCTCCTGCAGATACGTCATGGCCGCCAGCCTGTTCGTCGGATCGTAATCGGCGTGAAGCTTGCGCAGCCGCAGGACCGAGCCGTCGTGCTGCGTGACGGTCTCGACGGTTCCGGGGCCGTAGTCCGCGGTGATCTCGTCGCGGCCCTCGATCACGTCGAGATAGTTCACGGCCTCGTTGTGGGCCCGCACGTAGTCGTAGCTCTTCGTCGAATCCGGATGGTTGTTGAACGCCACGCACGGGCTGATGCAATCGATGAACGCGGCACCCTGGTGCTCGATGGCGCCCTTGATCAACGGCACGAGCTGCGCCTTGTCCCCGGAAAAGCTGCGCGCCACGAACGTGGCCCCGAGGAGGATCGCCATGCTCACGAGATCGATCGGCGAGTCCTGGTTCCCGACGCCCTTCTTGGACTTCGTTCCCCTGTCCGCGGTCGCGGAAAATTGGCCCTTGGTCAACCCGTACACGCCGTTGTTCTCGACGATGTAGGTCATGTTGACCCCGCGCCGCAGGCAATGGGCGAATTGCCCAAGGCCGATCGAAGCCGAGTCGCCGTCGCCGGAAACGCCGAGATAGATGAGGTCCCGGTTCGCCAAGGCCGCGCCGGTGAGCACGGAGGGCATGCGCCCGTGAACGGAGTTGAATCCGTGGCTCGCACCGAGGAAGTAGGTCGGCGTCTTCGAGGAGCATCCGATGCCGGAGAGCTTCGCGACCCGGTGCGGCGGGATCGAAAGCTCGAAGCAGGCCTGGATGATCGCGGCCGAGATCGAATCGTGCCCGCAGCCGGCACAGAGGGTCGACACCGCCCCCTCGTAGTCGCGCCGCGTGTAGCCGAGCGTGTTTTCGGCGAGCTTCGGATGGTGCAGCTTCGGTTTTGCGAGATAGGTCATTCCGCCGCCTCCCGGCGCGCCTTGCCGTTGAGCACCGCCCACCGGCGCGCGATCTCGTCGACGATGAAACGGGCCGTGATCGGCGTGCCGTCGTAGTGCAGCACGGAGATCACGCGTGCCGGGTCGATCGCTCCCTCGGTCACGAGGAGGGTCCGCAACTGGGCATCACGGTTCTGCTCGATGAGGAAGACCTGGTCGTGCTCGAGGACGAAGTCGATCACCTCGTCGGTGAACGGGAAGGCTCGCACGCGCAGGAGATCGAGATCGATCCCCTTCGCCTGCAGCGTCGCGATCGCCTCGTGCATCGCCGGAGCCGTCGACCCGAAATAGACCGCGCCGAAACGGGTCGGGCGCTCGGCATTTTTTCGGACCGGCTTCGGGACCAGGCTCTTGGCTGTCTCGAACTTGCGCAGAAGGCGCTGCATGTTGTCGACGTAGACCGGGCCCTCTTCGGTATAGCGGGCATAGCGGTCCCGTGACGTGCCGCGGGTGAAGAAGGCCCCTTTCGTCGGGTGCGTGCCCGGGTAGGTGCGGAACGGGACGCCGTCGCCGTCGGTGTCGAGATAGCGGCCGAACTCGCGCCCGGCCTCCAGCTCCTCCGAGGTGAGCACCTTGCCGCGGTCGAAGCGCCGGCCGTCGTCCCAGGTCAGCGGCTCGCAGAGCCACTCGTTCATGCCCATGTCGAGGTCGAGCATCACGAAGATGGGCGTCTGCAGCCGGTCGGCGAGATCGAACGCGAGGGCTGCCGAACTCGAAGCATTCGCGCGGATCCTCGGGGAAGAGCAGGACGTGCTTGGTGTCGCCGTGGGACGCGTAGGCGGCGAGAAGGATGTCGGATTGCTGCGTGCGGGTCGGCATGCCCGTGGAGGGTCCGCCCCGCTGCACGTCGAAGATCACCGACGGGACCTCGGCGAAATAGGCGAGACCCAGGAACTCCTGCATCAGGGAGATGCCGGGTCCCGAGGTGGCCGTGAAGGCCCGCGCGCCGTTCCAGGCGGCGCCGATCACCATGCCGATCGAAGCCAGCTCGTCCTCGGCCTGCACGATGGCGTAGCGGCTCTTTCCGGTCTCCGGATCGGTGCGGAAGCGGCGGCAGTGCTTGGCGAACGCCTCGGCGAGCGAGGTCGAGGGCGTGATCGGATACCAGGCCGCGACCGTCGCGCCGCCGTACACGGCTCCGAGCGCCGCGGCGTCGTTTCCTTCGAGGAAGATGCGGTCGCCGACCGCGTCGGCGCGGCGGACCTGCAATCCGATGCTCCCTTTCAGGTGCGCTTCGGCATAGTCGCGGCCCAGATGCAGGGCCTCGTAGTTGGGCGGGATGAGCTTGTCCTTGCCGCGGAACTGCTCCGCGATGAGACGCTCCACCTCGGCGATCTCGACTCCGAGCAGGGATGCGAGCGCGCCCACGTAGATGATGTTCTTGAACAGCTGCCGCTGCCTCGGATCGGTGTATCGCTCGTTGCAAATGGCCGTGAGCGGCATGCCGACCACGTTGATGTCGCTTCTGAATCGCGAAGGCGGCATCGGCCGGGTCGAATCGTAGAACAGGTAGCCTCCCGGCTCGATCTCGTTGACGTCGCGGTCCCAGGTCTGCGGGTTCATCGCGACCATGAGGTCGACGCCGCCCCGGCGTCCCCGGTGGCCCGCCTCCGTGACCCGGACCTCGAACCAGGTCGGAAGGCCCTGAATGTTGGACGGAAAGATGTTCCGCGAGGCGATCGGCACGCCCATCCGCAGGAACGAGCGGGCGAACAGCCGGTTGGCGCTCGCCGAACCCGAGCCGTTGACGTTGGCGAACTTGATGACGAAGTCGTTCGTCGCCTCTAGGCGCGGTGCTGACATGATTGGGTTCCGTAAGCGTGCGCCGGCTCGAGCAGGAACTTCTGCATGTCCCAGGCGCCCGTCGGGCATCGCTCGGCGCAGAGCCCACAATGGAGGCAGACGTCCTCGTCCTTGACCATGACACGGCCGGTCTTCAGCGTGTCCGAAACGTAGAGATCCTGCGTGAGGTTCACGGCGGGCGCCGAGAGCCTCAGCCGCAGCTCCTCCTCGGGCCCGTTCACCGTGAAGGTGATGCAGTCCGTCGGGCAGATGTCGACGCACGCATCGCACTCGATGCACAGGTCGCGGGTGAAGACGGTCTCGACGTCGCAGTTGAGGCAGCGCTGCGTTTCCGCGTAGGCGAGTTCGCGGTCAAAGCCGAGTTCGACCTCCGCCTTGATGTCCTTCAGGGCGATCGCGGGGTCCCGCAACGGCACCTTGTAGCGCAGGTCGAGGGAGATGTCGTTGTCGTAGGACCACTCGTGGATGCCCATCTTCTGGGACACCAGGTTGGTCATGGGCGGCGGCCGCTCGGAGAGGCTCTCGCCGCGGCAGAAGCGGTCGATCGAGATCGCCGCCTCGTGGCCGTGGGCCACGGCCCAGATGATGTTCTTCGGTCCGAAGGCCGCATCGCCGCCGAAGAACACCCGCGGAAGCGTCGACTGGAACGTCCCCGGATCGACCCTCGGCAGGCCCCAGCGGTCGAATTCGAGGCCGATGTCCCGCTCGATCCACGGAAAGGCGTTCTCCTGGCCGATCGCCAAGAGGACGTCGTCGCATTCGAGAGGCACGTCCGGCTCGCCGGTCGGCAGCAGCTGGCGCCGGCCGTCCGCGTCGAGCTTGGCCGCCACCTTCTCGAAGATCACGCCGGTGAGCCGCCCCGAGGCATGGGTGAACTGCTTCGGCACGAGGTAGTTGAGGATCGGGATGCCCTCGTGCATGGCGTCCTCCTTCTCCCAGGGGGATGCCTTCATCTCCTCGAACCCGGAGCGCACGACGACCTTCACGTCCTCGCCGCCGAGGCGACGGGCCGTGCGGCAGCAATCCATCGCGGTATTGCCGCCGCCGAGCACCACGACGCGGCGGCCGACCTTGTCGATATGCCCGAAGGACACGTTCGACAGCCAATCGATTCCGATATGGATGTTCCCGGCCGCCTCCCGGCGACCCGGGATCTCGAGATCGCGCCCGCGCGGCGCTCCTGTGCCGACGAAGATCGCATCGAAGTCCTCGTCGAGGAGCGTCCGCAGGCTCTCCACCCTCTCGCCGTAGCGGGTCTCGATGTTGCCGATCCCGACGATGTAGCCGACCTCCTCGTCGATCACCTCCTCGGGCAGACGAAAACGCGGGATCTGGCTGCGAATCATGCCGCCGCCCCGGCGCTCGGCGTCGAACAGGACGAGCTCGTAGCCCAGCGGCGCGAGGTCGCGCGCGACCGTCAGCGAGGCCGGCCCGGCGCCGATCAGGGCGATCCGCTTGCCGTTCCTGTCGAGCGGAGCGGTGGGCAGGAGCGCGGACACATCGTCCTTGTTGTCCGCCGCGACTCGTTTCAGCCGGCAGATGGCGACCGGCTCGGCCTCGACCCTGCCGCGGCGGCAGGCCGGCTCGCAGGGACGGTCGCAGGTCCGGCCCAGGATGCCGGGAAACACGTTCGACCGCCAGTTGACGAGGTATGCGTCGGTGTACCGGCCTGCGGCGATGAGCCGGATGTATTCCGGAACCGGGGTATGGGCCGGGCAGGCCCACTGGCAATCCACGACCTTGTGGAAGTAATCCGGCCTGCGAATGTCTGTCGGCGGAAGGCCCGCGGAGGCTTGCGGCTTGCTCGCAGGGGCACGCCCCACGCGATCATCCTGGTCGATTTGCATCGTTGTTTTGGCCTTTGGGCGTCCTTGCGTCTCCGTCCGACATCGTGACGGAGATCGCGGGTGAAATAAAGGGGCGTCACATCAAGCCCCTTCGAGCGATGCTTGCGGGTCCCTCTTCTCAAGCCTACGAGGCCGAAGCAAGCTGAACATTCGTCACATCGCCCTCGAAGGCGATATGATGCTGATCAAGTCCAAACTCAATGCCCGTGCCCGTCTGCAATACTGTCGAACCGCTCCCAAAGGGAGTGGGGCGTGGGTTTTGGGGGATTGGTGGGTAGCGAATGGCGAATGGGGAGTGGGGTGTGGAGCATCCACTCCCCCGTCATGCCCGGCCTTGAGCCGGGCATCCACGTCTTTGCGCCGCTCGTCGGCAAGTCGTGGATGGCCGGGACTGATCCCCGGATCAAGTCCGGGGACGGCCGTGACGGTGCGCTGGCAGGTCGACGCGGTCGCGAGAGACAGGCCGGGACACCCTCCCCGTCATGCCCGGCTCTGAGCCGGGCATCCACGTCTTCGCTTCCTCGCCGTCATGCCCGGCCTTGAGCCGGGCATCCACGCCTTTATTCTGTTGCGTCGGGGCAAGACGTGGATGGCCGGGACAGGCCCGGCCATGACGTGGAGAGGGACGGCCAAGACGACCACTCCTTAATCCCCGCTCTCACTCCACGCCCCACTCCCCCGCCCCACTCCCCCCGCCCCCACTTCCCACCTCCCACTCCCCATTCGCCACTCGCCATTCGCCAACGAACCCCCCTTCCCCCGCCTTCGGCGCGGCGCTCCCGGCATCCCCCGGCAGGGTAGACAGGACCGAGCTTCGCACTAGCTCCCGCTGAGGCTCGGGCCGGGAGCGTCCCATGGATGATCATGTCTATAAGGTCGTGGAACTCGTCGGATCGTCCACGGACAGCATCGAGGATGCGATCCGGACCGCGGTCGAGAGGGCCGGCCGGACCTTGAGGAACATCCGGTGGTTCGAGGTGGCGCAGACCCGGGGCCACGTGGAAAATGGCGAGGTCCGGCACTTCCAGGTCGTCCTCAAGGTCGGCTTCACTCTGGAGGGCGGCGAGTAGGCCGCCCTTCGCAACGGTTGAGGAAAACGGATGGACCGAGGCGTCATCGACAACCCGGCGCAGAATCGCTTCGAGCTTGCGGTCGGCGAGGCGCTCGCCGTCGCGTACTATCGGCTCGAAGGGGACCGCATCGTTCTCCTCCACACGGAGGTGCCGGGCGAGCTCTCCGGCCAAGGCATCGGCTCTCGGCTCGCGCAGGGCGCGTTCCAGTCGATCCGGGAGAGCGGACGGAAGGCCGTCGCGAAATGCCCGTTCATGGCCGGATGGGTGAGCCGGCACCCGGAATACGCCGATCTGGTGGTCGGATGACAGGATGTGAGTGCCGGCCGGGACGGTTCCGGCGCTCCGGCCCGACGGAACGCGCCAGGCCGGCGTGAGCGCATTAAGATGCGCCTTCGAATCGGGAGTCGCCCATGGCCGACACACGTCACCCCCCGCTCACACGCTTTTCGGTCGCCCCGCTCGCGTCGATGACGCGGCGTCTCGCCGACGTATCCTCCGGGCGGGCCGCGCCGGACCTGGTGATCACCGGCGGCCGGATTCTTTCGACCTACAGCGACCGGGTGCTCGACGACCGCGAGATCTGGGTGTCGGGCGGCCGGGTCGCGGCGGTCAAGCCGGCCGGGACCTTGCAGCCGGCGGCGCACGGCTCGTCGGCCCGGATCTACGATGCGCGGGGCGGCATCCTCGCGCCGGGACTGGTCGATCCCCACATCCACATCGAGAGCAGCATGGTGACGGCCTGCGCCTATGCCGAGGCTGCCCTCCTCAACGGCACCACGACGATCTTCTGCGACAGCCACGAGATCGGGAACGTGCTCGACGCCGCCGGGATCGAGATGATGCTCGAGGACGCGCGACAGGCGCCGCTCTCGATCTTCCTCACGGTCCCGAGCACGATCCCGGCGACCTCTCCGGCTCTCGAGACCGCCGGCGGGGACCTGACGGCGGAAAAGATCGGCGCCCTGTTCGACCGCTGGCCCGAGGCGGTGGCGCTCGGCGAGAAGATGGACTTCGTGCAGGTCGCGCGGGGCGACGAGCGCAGCCACGCCATCCTTGCGGCGGCCCTGCAGCGCGGGCGGCCGGTCTCGGGCCACATCTACGGACGGGAGTTCGTCGCGGCCTACGCGGCAAGCGGCGTCACCGACACCCACGAGGCGATCGACCGCGAGATCGCCGACGACCTGCTCGAGGCGGGAATCTGGCTGTTTCTGCGCGGCGGACCGCCGACGACGCCCTGGCATAGCCTGCCAGAGGCGATCAAGACCGTCACCGAGCTCGGCGCGAGCCCGAAGCGCGTCTGCGTCTGCACCGACGACCGCGATGCGGACGACCTGCTCCTGTTCGGGCTCGACTGGGTCACGCGGGAAGCGATCCGCGCCGGCATGACCCGCGAGCAGGCCTGGAGCATGGGATCGCTCCATCCGGCGACGCGCTACGGCATGGACGGCGAGATCGGCGGCCTCGGCGGCGGGCGACGCGCCGACATCGTCCTTTTGGACGACGATCTCAACGTCCGCAACACCTGGTATGGCGGCGAGCTCGTCGTCGAGGACCGCAGGATCACGCCGGTTCTCGACGCCGCGCTTTCGAGCCGCTTCCGCTATCCGAGCGAGGCCTATTCCACCGTGCGGATTTCGGGCGCGCCGCGCCTGACGCCGGACTTGCCGACGAAACGGTGTATCGCGAACGCGATCCGCACGGCGCTGCCGGGAATCGTGCTGTTCCACGACCGGGTGCCGCTCGAGCCGGGGTCGGACTGGCCGAGCCTGCTGCGTGAGCACGGACTCTGCTTCGTGGCTGTGATCGAGCGCCACGGGCGCTCGGCCGAGCCGAATGTCGCCCGCGGGCTGCTCAAGGATTTCGGCCTGAAGCGCGGCGCGGTCGCGAGCAGCGTCGGCCACGATTCGCACAACGTGATCGTCGCGGGCACCAACGAGGAGGACATGCAGGTCGCGCTCGCCGCGATCAGGGACGCGCAAGGCGGCGTCTGCGTGGTGGCCGACGGCAAGGTCGTCGCCATGGTGGCGCTCCCGATCGCGGGTCTGCTCTCCGACAAGCGGGTCACCGATGTCGCTGCGGAAACCCGGGCCCTGAAGGAGACGTGGACCGCGGCAGGCTGCACGATCCCCTACATGGGCTTCAACCTCATCCCGCTCTCGGTTATTCCGGAGATCCGCATCACCGACAAGGGACTCGTCCTCGTGCCCGAGATGACCATCATCCCGCCCTTCGAGGCCGCCGCATGACGGCCGCCGCTGCCCGCAACCCGCGCGCGCGACGTGGGACGTCGGTCCTCGGCGCGCTCGTGCTTCTGGCCCTCGCGATGGCTCCGGCGGCCGCGCAGGAGGTGTGCCGTCCCGTCGTCTTCGAGGGGACCGATTACGTCGTGTGCACCGTCGACCTGCGGCGCTACCAGCTGCGCCTGTTCTGGAAAGGGCCCGACGGAGAGGTTCTCGGATCCTTCGATCGCCTGCGCAACACCTCCGATGGATCCCGCGTCGTCTTCGCGATGAACGGGGGCATGTACAGCGAGGACAGGTCCCCGGTCGGGCTCTATGTCGAGAACGGACGCGAACTCCGGAAGGCGAACACCGCCAATGGACCGGGCAACTTCCACCTCAAGCCGAACGGCGTGTTCTTCGTGTCCGGGCGGACGGCGGGCGTGCTCGAAACCGGCCGCTATCTCCAGCGGCGCCCGAAGGCGGATTTCGCAACCCAATCCGGCCCGATGCTGGTGATCGACGGGCGCATTCACCCCAGGATCTCCGACAACGGACCGTCCCGGAAGATCCGCAACGGCGTCGGCGTGGCGGACAGCAACACGGCGGTGTTCGCGATCTCGGAACGGCCCGTCACCTTTGGAGAGTTCGCGCGTTTGTTCAGGGACGGGCTCGGTTGCGCCAACGCGCTGTTCCTGGATGGCACGGTCTCGAGCCTCTACTCACCGGCTCTCGGTCGAGCGGATGGTTTGTTGCCGATGGGACCCATCGTGGGCGCGCTGCCCCGCAGCTGACGCTGCCGGCACGAGCCTCAAGCGCACAGCCGTCGTCCTGCAAGGCCGCTCGGGCGTCCACTCGTCAAAGGAAGGTCAGCGGGCCATGAAGCCGATGACTGAGGAGCACCTCGCGATCCTGCGCCGCCACATGGTGGAGGTGATCGCCCTCCACTTCGACCTCGCGAGCGACGAGATCGGCAAGGACAAGCTCGACGCCCGGGTCGCGGCGGCCATGTTGCGCGTGCCGCGACACCTCTTCGTGCCGGCGCCTCTCGCCGCCGTGGCCTATCACGACACCCCGCTGCCGATCGGCTTCGACAAGACCGTGTCGCAGCCGTTCATCTGCGCGCTCATGACCGACCTCCTCGGTCCCCAGCCGGACGAGTCGGTGCTCGAGGTCGGCACCGGGCTCGGCTATCAGGCGGCCGTCCTGGCGGAGCTTGCGCAGCGGGTCTGGACCGTCGAGGTCGTCGAGGAGTTCGTGAGCCACGCCGAGGCCCGCCTGCGCCAGCTCGGCTACGGCAACGTGTCCGTGCGCGTCGGCGACGGCTCGAAGGGTTGGCTCGATCACGCCCCGTTCGACAAGATCATCGTCACGGCCGCAGCCGAACGGGTGCCCCAGCCCCTCGTCGATCAGCTCAAGCCCGGAGGGCGTCTCGCGATGCCGGTCGGCCCCGAGGAGGCGCAGCTCCTCACCCTTCTCAGCAAAGGCGCGGACGGCAGGCTCGAGACCCGGGAGGTGATGCCGGTCCGGTTCAGCCGGCTCGAAACCGTCGTCTGAGCGCCCGCGCGATTAACGTTCGGCTTACCATGCCGGCCACCTTCGCTTGATCGATGCGCCTCGATTGACGAGGTTTGAGCGGTCATTTTCATGCGGAGTAAACCATGAGCGGACCGGGTGGAGTTGCAGGCGATCAATTGCGCGCCTTCGTGGAGCGCATCGAGCACGTCGAGGAGGAGATCAAGGCCCTCAACGAGGACAAGAAGTCGATCTTCGACGAGGCCAAGAACGAGGGTTACGACGTCAAGATCCTGAAGGAGGTGATCCGCTTGCGGAAGCAGGATCCGAAAGAGCGGGACGAGCACGAGTCGCTCCTCGAGGTCTACCTCCACGCGATCGCAACCGCGGAACCCTATCTCCAAGCCGCCGAATAACGGCGGCAAGACAAGGCCTGAGCGAACTGGCCGCCTTCGAGGCGGCCTTTTTCATTCCGCCTTCTCGAAGCGGGTTGCCTTCGCGCAGACATTTTTCAGCGACAGTTTGAGCGTTCGGCGCAGGCCGCTGCACCAGTTAAGCTCGGGTGTCGAGGAAGCGATGAACCGCACAGTCCGCCGCGTCCTGGCGCTCCTTCTCGCCCTGCCCCTTTGCGCCAGGGCAAGCTATGCGGCCGAAACGGAGTCTTTCTGGGACCTTCCGCCTGAGCATCTCCGGCTGCTCGTGGCGTCGCCGCAGGTCATGGTGACCCGGCGGGACGGCGGCTGGGAGGCCTATTGCCGCTGTCCGGTCGTGCTCCGGCCGAGCGAGATCCCCGACGTGATGAAGCAGGCGATCGTCGCGGTCGAGGACAAGCGGTACTTCGACCACGGCGGCGTCGACCTCATCTCGCTCCTGTCCGTGCTCAAGGGCGGGCTCAACCGCGGCGGCAGCACGATTCCGATGCAGCTGCTCAAGAACCTGGTCTTTCACGACCTTCTCCAGCGCGACGTCCTCACCCGGCTCGAGCGAAAGGGCGCCGAGTTCTGGCACGCCGGCAGCTTCGACGGCGCCGTCGGCAAGGACGAGCTCCTCGCGGCCTACCTCAACCAGATCGAGTTCGGCGGGCGCGAGATCGTCGGCCTCTATCGCGCCGCCCGGCACTACTTCCGCAAGGAGCCGAAGGACCTCAACCTGTACGAAGCCGCGACGCTCGCGGGCATGGTGCAGGCTCCCGCGCGCTTCAACCCGCTCAAGGAGGCCACGCAGGAGCGAGCGCACGAGCGCGCGAGACTCGTCCTGCGGCTGATGGTCGAGCAGGGAAGGATCACGCGCCAGGAGGCCCGCGCGGCCGAACGCCGGGGCCTGCGGCCCGGCCTCCTGCCGGAATTCAAGATCCAGAGCCAGGCCTTCACGGAATGGGTGGCGCAGACCTGGGGGCCGAAGTACGTGCAGCCGGGCGAAACCGTTCGATTCTTCGTCACGATCGAGCCGCGCTTCCAGCACCTCGCGGAGCGCCACCTCGAACAGCTCGTGGAGAACGGCGCCGTGCCCGCGCAATACGATGTCGGCGCCGTGATGATGGATCGCCGGGGCCGGGTCCAGGCGATGGTCGGCACGGCCGACTGGTCGCGGCGGCACTTCAACAACGCCGTCAAGGGCCAGGTGCAACCGGGCTCGACCGCGAAGCTGCCCCTCCTGGTCGCGGCCTGCGAGGCCGGCAAGGGGCCGCAGCACCGGGTCGTCGACCTGCCCATCAGCGAGGGATGGCCGGCCAACGGCAGCGTCGGCTATCGGGGAGACACGACGCTCAAGGAGGCGTTCGCCCGTTCGCGCAACGCCGCCGCGGTCCGCCTCACGCGGGAGCTCGGGATCGACGCCGTGGCCGAGGCGGGGCGCCGGCTCGGCATCGAACCCGGCTCGAAGCCGGATTCGACGGTCGCCCTCGGGACGTTCTCGTCCAACGTCCTCGCCATGACGAGCGCCTACGCGGCGATCGCCAACGGCGGCTTCCGCGTTCACGCGACCGGCATCCTCGCCGCGGTGGACGGGCGCGGCGAGGTGCGCGGGAAATTCCTGGAGACGAGCCGGACCCGGGTCGTTCCGCAGCGCTGCATCGAGCCGATCCGTTCCATGCTGCACGAGGTCGTGCGCGCCGGGACCGGACGGGGCGCGGCTCTCCGGGGCTGGAAGACCTACGGCAAGACGGGCACCACCAGCGGAAACGCGGATGCGTGGTTCATCGGCTGGAGCGAGGGACGGGTGCTCGGCGTGTGGATGGGCAAGCGCCGCGACGAACCCGGCGAGGTCCTCGCGGGCAGCGGGCCGCCCGCGCACCTGTTCAGACGCGTCTCGACCAGCGTGAACGCGCTCGTCGAGGAGCGGCGTCGCCACGACCGGAATGCCGGGAGCATGACCGCCGACGCGGGGACGCGCCAAAGCGGCCGGGGCGCTCAAAACGAGAGGGAGCCCGGGCTCCCGGCGAGGACATCCGACGTGCCCATTCCGCCGATGCGGCCGCAGTCGCGGCGGCGACGGACCTCGCGCCGGGCCCGAATTTGATGCCGCGCAGCAAGCCTGCCCGGCGGGCGAACGCGCCATTCCCAAGCGGAAAGTGAACGGCTGCAGCGGCTTCCGGCCCCCTCGGGGCGCGAGGCGACCCTTGCCTTCCGGCCCCCGCCCCGCGCATCATCAACGGCCGAGGCGGAATTCCCGCCCCGATGCCGAGGGTGGAATGACGTCTGGGACCTCGCTGCGACGCCTGCTCCGACCGCCGCTGGTCGAGCCGGCCACCGGAGAAAGAGGCGGCCTAGGACCGTCGGGAAGCCTGAACCGGCCCGAGAGGGGGACCCAAAGCGGTCGTCCAACAACCTGGAGGAGAACAGAATGCGCTTGAAACATCTCTTGCTTGCGGCCGCCGCCGCCGGCCTCGTCGCGGGGCCGGCCGGCGCCCAGGAGCTCACCGGCACCCTCAAGAAGATCAAGGAAACCGGGGCCATCACCATCGGCCACCGGGATTCGTCGATCCCGTTCTCCTACCTCGACGATCAGCAGAAGCCGATCGGCTACGCGATCGACATCTGCATGAAGGTGGTCGACGCCGTGAAGGCCGAGCTCAAGATGGACAAGCTCGAGGTCCAGATGACCCCGGTGACCTCGTCGACCCGCATCCCGCTGATGGCGAACGGGACGGTCGACCTCGAATGCGGCTCCACGACCAACAACGTCGAGCGCCAGAAGCAGGTGGCCTTCACGAACACCCACTTCCTGACCGCCAGCCGTTTCGTGGCCAAGAAGGCCAGCAAGCTCGACAAGATCGACGATCTCAAGGGCAAGCCCGTCGTTTCGACCGCCGGCACGACGAACATCAAGCAGCTCAACGAGGCGAACGCGCAGCGCAACCTCGGCGTCAACATCATCTCCGCCAAGGATCATGCCGAGGCGTTCCTGATGGTCGAGACCGATCGGGCCGTCGCCTTCGTGATGGACGACATCCTGCTCGCGTCCCTGGTGGCCGGCTCCAAGGAACCCGGCGGCCTACGCGATCTCGAGCGACGCCTTCTCGCAGCCCGAGCCGTACGCGATCATGCTGCGCCGCGACGACCCGGCGTTCAAGAAGGTGGTCGACACCGCGGTCGCCAACTTCTTCAAGAGCCCGGAAGGCATGAAGACCTATGAGAAGTGGTTCCAGCGGCCGATCCCGCCGAAGGGCCTGAACCTCAACGTCCCGATCGCGGCCGGACTCAAGAAGGCGTTCCAGAACCCGACCGACTCGCCCGACCCGGCCATGTACTAAGCCAGACGGAGCCTCTCCCCTCGTCCGGGGAGAGGCTTCGCGTGCTTCGGCGGGCGGCATGAACTACAACTGGAACTGGGGGATTTTCTGGGAGCCGTCGCCCGAGGGCGTCGGCACCTACCTCGACATGCTGCTCTCCGGGCTGCGCTGGACCCTCGTGACGGCGTTGTTCGCCTGGCTTCTTGCGCTCGCGTTCGGGGCGACGGTGGGCGTCCTGCGCACGCTCCCCAGCAAAGCCGCCCAGACGTTCGGCAACGCCTATGTGGAGTTCTTCCGCAACATCCCGCTCCTCGTTCAGCTCTTCCTGTGGTTCTTCGTGCTCCCGGAGCTCGTGCCGCGCACCTGGGGTCTGTGGCTGAAACAGATGCCCGACGCGCCGTTCTACACGGCGGTCGTGGGCATCGGGCTCTACATGTCGGCCCGGGTGGCCGAGCAGGTGCGCGCCGGCGTGAACGCCCTGCCGCGCGGCCAGCGGCTGGCCGGAACCTGCGCTCGGGCTCACGACCGCGCAGGTCTATCGCTACGTGCTGCTCCCGATGGCCTTTCGCATCATCCTGCCGCCGCTCACGTCGGAGTTCCTGAACACCATCAAGAACACGTCGGTCGCGCTCACCATCGGGCTGCTCGAACTCACCGCCCGGGCGCGCTCGATGCAGGAATTCTCGTTTCAGGTGTTCGAGGCCTTCACGGCCGCCACGCTCCTCTACCTCCTGATCAACATCGTCGTCGTCACGGCCATGCGCTTCCTCGAATCCCGGGTCGCCGTGCCGGGCTACGTCACGGGCAAGTAGGCGGCGCCGATGTTCGAGAACTTCGACTTCGACGTCATCCGCCGCTCGCTGGGCTACCTGTTCTTCGAGGGCATGACGTTCACCCTGACGCTGACCGGCCTCGCGACCCTCGGCGGCGTGATCCTCGGCACGCTTCTCGCCCTGATGCGTCTCTCGGGGCTGCCGGTTCTGCCAAGAGTGGCGGGGGGCTACGTGAACCTGATGCGCTCCCTGCCGCTCGTGCTCGTGATCTTCTGGTTCTACTTCCTCGTGCCATACCTGGGTCAGTGGGTCACCGGCGCGGAGCGCCCGATCCAGGTCGGCGCGTTCGCGTCTTCGCTCATCACCTTCACGCTGTTCGAGGCTGCGTATTTCTCCGAGATCATGCGCGCCGGGATCCAGTCGATCCCCCGCGGCCAGGTCTCGGCCGGCTACGCGCTCGGCCTCACCTACCCGCAGGTGATGGGCTACATCGTGCTGCCGCAAGCCTTCCGGAACATGGTGCCCGTGCTTCTCACCCAGACGATCATCCTGTTCCAGGATACCTCGCTCGTGTACGTGCTCTCGATCACCGATTTTTTGGGCGCCGCCTCGAAGGTCGCCCAGCGCGACGGGCGCCTCGTCGAGATGTATCTTTTCGCGGCCGTGGTCTATTTCGCGATCTCGTTCGCGGCCTCGATGCTCGTGAAACGACTTCAGACGCGTACTGCGATCATCCGATAGCCGGGATCGTCCATGGGAAGCCGTCCGGGCCTTCGGGGTCTTGCCATGCCGCGCGGTCTTGTCGGAAAAGCCTGCCGTTTTCCGGGATCATGCTCTAAGAACGCCACCATGATCGAAGTCAGCCATGTCGACAAATGGTACGGGCCGAGCTTTCAGGCCCTCAAGGACTGCACGACGAGGGTCGCGCGGGGCGAGGTCGTGGTGGTCTGCGGACCGTCGGGATCGGGCAAGTCCACGCTCATCAAGTGCGTGAATGCCCTCGAGCCGTTCCAGAAGGGCAGCATCGTGGTCGATGGGATCCGGCTCGAGGACCCGAGGACCAACCTGCCGAAGCTCCGCGCCCGGGTCGGCATGGTGTTCCAGCACTTCGAGCTCTTCCCGCACCTGAAGATCCTCGAGAATCTCCGCCTCGCGCAGGAGAAGGTGCTGGGGCGCAGCCGCGAGGAGGCGACCGCCAGGGCCTTGAAGCTCCTGGATCGCGTCGGGCTGACCGACCAGGCCCACAAGTATCCGGGCCACCTCTCCGGCGGCCAGCAGCAGCGGGTCGCGATCGCCCGCGCGCTCGCCATGGATCCGATCGCCATGCTCTTCGACGAGCCGACCTCGGCGCTCGACCCCGAGATGATCAGCGAGGTGCTCGACGTGATGGTCCAGCTCGCGCTCGAGGGGATGACCATGATGGTCGTGACGCACGAGATGGGCTTTGCCCGCAAGGTTGCTCACCGGGTCATCTTCATGGACCAGGGCGAAATCGTGGAGGACGCGCCGAAGGAGGAGTTCTTCGGAAAGCCGCGAAGCCCGCGCGCCCAGACCTTCCTCTCCAGGATCCTCAGCCATTAGCGCGCGTCGAAGCTCTCATGCCCGTCGCGCCTGCCGTGAACCGCCGTCCGGCGCCTCTCCTTCTCTCATAAACGTCTGGAGATCCCCATGACCCGCACGGTTTTCCTGAACGGCACGTTCATGCCCTACGAGGAGGCGTGTCTCCCGATCATGGAACGAGGCTTTCTCTTCGCGGACGGCATCTACGAGGTCAGCGCCGTGGTGAACGGGCGCCTCGTCGACAACGAGGCGCACCTCGCCCGGTTCGACCGTTCGCTGAGAGAGATCCGCATCCCGAACCCGTACTCGGCGGCCGAATGGACGAAGCTCGAAGAGGAGCTCGTCCGCCGCAACGGCCTCCAGGAGGGCACCGTTTACATGCAGGTGACGCGCGGCGTCGCGGAGCGCGACTTCGCGTTTCCCAAGGACGCGAAGCCGACGGTCGTCATGTTCACGCAGGCGGGTGACATCGTGAACGCGCCGGCGGCGCGGACGGGCGTCGCCGTGATCACGGTTCCGGACCTGCGCTGGAAGCGGCGCGACATCAAGTCGGTGGCGCTCCTCGCCCAGGTGCTCGCCAAACAGGCGGCCGCGGAGGCCGGGGTCGCCGAGGCCTGGATGGTGGAGGACGGGTACGTTACGGAGGGCAGTTCCTCGACGGCGTTCATCATCACGAGCGAGGGCGGGATCGTGACCCGGCCGCTCTCGAACGCCGTTCTGCCCGGCATCACGCGGCTTTCCGTCATGCAGCTCGCCCGCGAGGCGGGCCTGACGATCGAGGAGCGGCTCTTCACCGTCGAGGAGGCGCACGCGGCCGCGGAGGTCTTCCTGACCAGCGCCTCGCGGTTCGTGTTCCCGGTCGTGACGATCGACGGGCGGCAGGTCGCCGATGGCAAGCCGGGCGCCCTCACGCGGCGGCTGCGCGAGCTTTATCTCGATATGTCAGGCGCTCGGCCGGCGAAAACCTAGGATGCGTGGCTCCTCCGCGATCGCGGTCCCGGCGCCCGCCTGACGCTTCGGCGCCGGACGATTGAGCTCCGCGGATCCTTCAGCGGGCCGGCTTCTTCGATCCCGGTGCGGTCTTGCGGCTGCTCTTTCGGGCCCCGCTCAATCCGGAGGAAGAGGCTGCCGAGCGGCTCTTCGCTGCGCCGCTCTTCTTGGCGGCGGTTTTCGCGCCCACTCTGGTCGCACCGCTCTTCGACGCGGACCGCGCCTTGGTCGCTGAAGCGGTCTTCTTCGAAGCCGTTTTGGTTCCGCCGCGCGAAGCACTGCGCGCGCTGGTCTTCGAGCCAGCTCGCGCCCTGCTGCCCGCCTTCGCGCTGCTCTTCGCGCCGGCCTTCGAGGTCCCGGAAGCGGTGCGCTTCGCGGCGCCTGCGGACCCTCGGGCCTTGGACGCCGCTTTCGCGCCAGCTCTCTTGGCCGTCCCCGAAGCGGCACGCCGCGCCGACGTGCTCCGCGCTCCGGTCGACTTCTTCGATCCCCGCGAGGCGGACGCCCGTGCGACGAACTTGAAGAAACGGCTGGTCTGCCCGGATCCGATTTCGTCCTGGTGGAGAAGCGCGAGCTTGCTGTCCTCGAAGATCTGGAAGAACTCCTCCCAGGAGGTCTCTTCGAGCTTCTCGTCGTCCTCGCCGAAATCGAAACGAAGAATCCCGCCCCCTCGCCGTCCGGTTCTGACGACCGACGGACGTCCGCCGCGTTCTTCGGCCCAGCGACGGATCTCGTCGTGATCGGTGGTCGTGGTGGCCTGGCTCATGGCTTCGCTCCTTGGAAGCTTCGGTTCACCGACTCAACGTCACACATTTGTGTCCGTTCCTGGCCGCGCCGGAACGCACGCGTGAGCGAGTGGCTCCACGCCTTTGTTCGCGCGGCGAGCGACGCCGTGCTCGCCGATTCCGCAGCCGTCCGGATATCGCCGGCGTTGGGACACCGCCGGGCACGTCGACAGGTCGCCATGCTTGACGGAAGCTCGGACTTCGAGCGCAGAGTCTTCGGCGAACGCGAATGACGCTTGGTGTGGCTCGTTGCACTTCGACGCTTGCTTATCGGCGGACCCGGTGCACTGAGATGCCGGCGCGCGGGCGCCGGCGATCGGCGGCGATGCGGACCGCCTCGGCCATGTCGTGAAAGCCGGTTTCCCACCGGTCGGCGAGACTTCTCGCGAGAGAAATCGAACGCCTTCTCGGGTCCGGCCTCATGGATCGGAGCGCGGTAGCTGAGATGCAGGAGCGTCAACGTTCGCGCGATCCCCTCTTTCGAAATTCGCTCGAGTTCCGGATCCTTTCGATGTTCGGGCCCGAGCCGCGCCGCCATTCGCCCGAGAGCCGACCGCAGCCGGTACTCGCGTTCGAGGCATTCGAGTCGCTCGCGCGACTGGTTGCCGAAGAGCAGGTCCCACCGCCGGGTGGCGGCCTCCTCGAGCGTGGTCGGACGAGCTCCCTCGGGGGAGTAGAGATCCACCGCGAAGCACACGAGGTCGGCGCCATCTTCCGCGTCGAGCAGGGCGGCCTCGAACGGCGCGTTCGCCACGAGACATCCATCACCGAGAAGGCGCCCGTCGATCTCGACCGGCGGGAAATCCGGCAGGAAACCGCAGGTCGCCAGCAGATGGTCCGGGCCGATCCGGTCTCCCCGGCCGGTGTCGAAAACGACCGCCTGCCCGCTCTCGACATCGGTGGTCACGACGGTGACCCGAGGATCGTTGCCGTTCACCCGATCGAAGTCGATGAAGCGCTCGAGCTGTCCGCGGAATGGCGCAAGGTCGTAGAGGCTGGTCACGTTCCCGGTCAGCATTTCCGGAATGCGCGGCTGGAACACCCCGATGCGCCCGAACAGGCGCGTCTGGACAACGCTCATCCAGCTATGGGCGTGGCGCCAGGGTCCTTCGCGCCACGGCCCCAGCCACGGCGGTTGGAACGGTCCGGGCTCGACGGTCAGGGCATCCCAGAAGGCCCGCAACTGCCCGACCCGCTCGTCGGACGGGTTCCCCGCGATCACGGCCGCATTCACGGCACCGATCGACGAGCCGGCCAGACGTCGGGGCCGCAGGTCCTCGTGGTCGTGGAGCGCTGCATAGGCGCCTGCCTGATAGGCGCCGAGCGCGACGCCTCCCGACAAGACAAGCGAGACTTCTCGAGACGGCATGGGAGGCCTGGTCTCCTGTGTTGCGTGCGCAGGTCACGCGGAATCCGGGCGAACTCTGAACCTCGCAAACCCTCACTCGCCCCGATCGTTCGCCCGCGCGCAAAGCCCCGGCACCCGACTCTGCAGAGCTCAGGGCCGGGTCGCCTGTTCGGCCCAGTCGAGGATCTTCGGCCAGATCCGGTCGTGTGCGACGGGAGCCACGAGGGGCCCGACGTGCTGGAGCATCGGCCCGCGATCGCCGCCGTATTCGAGCACCTGGAACGACAGGTCCGGTACGGCTTCGAGACCGTCGAGAACCGAGCCGGGCGGCACCACACCGCCCACCGGGTTGATCACCGCGATCACGGGCGAGCGCAGGCGGACGACCCCGGTCCGGCATCTCCCGACCTCGAGCGTTCCGGACAGGAAGCGATCCTCTCGGTAGAGTTGTTCCAGCGTGTCCTCGAACAGCTGCCCGGGCAGCGGGAACTCGTCATAGGTCCAGCGCTCGACCCGCACATGGATCGCGAAGGCGTCGGGGTCGAGCAGGCTCGCCGCCAGGTCCGTGAAGCGCTGGAGCTGGAAGGCGTGCGGCGCCGCAGCGACGGTGAGCGCGTTGATCACCGACCCCGGCACGGGGCTTCCGGCCGCGCGGATGGCGCGCACGTGCGGGACCGCTCGGACCGCGCGCGCGAGAGGTCCGCCGTGCTCCCCGAACGCGAGCGGCGCGTCGACCAGCACCAAGCCGCCCACGCGTTCGGGGTGAAGCGTGGCGAAGATCGCGGCAAAGGTGCCGCCGAGCGAGTGCCCGGCGAGGATCGGGGCCGTGGACTCCGTGTCGGCCTCGATGGCGTCGAGCGCCTCGCCCGGCAGCCGGTCCGCGTAGTCGGCGAGCCCGTGCTCATCCTCCCGCTCGGTCGGAATTCGCCACTCCAGCAGGTACACGCGCAGGCCGCGGTCGACGCAGCGGCGCACCACGCTGACGGCCGGCAGGAGGTCCCAGATGTAGGCCCGCTTGAAGGGTGCCGGAACGATCAGGAGGACAGGACCCGCTGCCCCTGGCGCGTGGTAGGCCCGCAGTCTCGCGGCGTCGAACTCGGCGACGATCCGGTGCGGGGTCTCCTGCGGCCCCAGACCGACGGCGTCGAATCCCCGTCCGATGTGCCGGCGCACCTCGTCGGCCCAATCCGTCAAAGATCTCCTCCACGCGCCTTCGGGGCAAGGATCGGGGCTGCATCCGGGCAAAATGCGACCGGCGCGCGGGCGTCCGGATCCGGAACGAAGTCCCCTCCCCGGTCATCGCTCCGCGGACCGCGTGGCGCCGCGGTCTTGTGACCCGCTGCCTGCCGCACTGCTCGTCTCCCCTCGAACAACACGGGACAACCGAGGCCCGCGAAGCCGGTTCCGGACCGCGACGGGTTCGAGGGAACAGTTTCCGAAGTGTGGACTTCGCCAGAAGCGGCCGGCGAGGCCCGGACGCCGACGACGGAGCGACCCTCATGCCCGAGAACACATGGTGGAAGCGCGGCATCGTCTACCAGATCTACCCTCGCTCCTTTCAGGACGCCGACGGGGACGGCATCGGCGATCTCAACGGCATCCGCCAGCGGCTCGACTATCTCGCCTGGCTCGGAATCGACGCCGTATGGATCTCGCCGGTGTTCACGTCGCCGATGGCCGATTTCGGCTACGACGTCGCGGACTACTGCGACATCGATCCGATCTTCGGCACGCTGCAGGACTTCGATCGGCTGGTCGACGAGGCGCATGCCCGCGGCCTCAAGCTCATCCTCGACTTCGTGCCGAACCACACCTCCGATCGGCATCCATGGTTCCTGGAGAGCCGGTCCTCCCGCGACAACCCGAAGCGCGACTGGTACATCTGGCGCGATCCGCGCTCCGGCGGCCCGCCCAACAACTGGGTCAGCAACTTCGGCGGCCCGGCCTGGGAATGGGACGAGGCGACCGGGCAGTCCTACTACCACGCCTTCCTGAAGGAGCAGCCGGATCTCAACTGGCGCAACCCGGCGGTTCGCGAAGCCATGCACGAGGTGCTGCGCTTCTGGCTCGACCGCGGCGTCGACGGCTTCCGCGTCGACGTGATCTGGCACCTCGTGAAGGACGCCGAGTTCCGGGACAATCCGCCCAATCCCGGGTATCAGCCGAACCAGGCGGACATCAACAAGTTCCTCCAGGTCTACTCGACCGACCAGCCGGAGGTGCATGAGGTCGTCGCCGGAATGCGCCGCGTGCTCGATGGGTACGACGATCGCGTGCTGATCGGCGAGATCTACCTGCCGATCGAGCGGCTCGTGGCCTATTACGGGGAGGACCTGTCGGGCGCCCACCTGCCGTTCAACTTCCAGCTCGTGCAGACCTCCTGGAACGCGCGCGAGATCGCGGCCCTGATCCGCGAGTACGAGGCCGCCCTCCCGCCGGGAGGCTGGCCCAATTGGGTGCTCGGCAACCACGACCAGCCGCGGATCGCGGCACGGGTCGGGAAAGCGCAAGCGAGGGTCGCCGCGATGCTGCTTCTGACGCTGCGGGGCACGCCCACGATGTACTACGGCGACGAGATCGGCATCGCGAAGGTCGAGATTCCGCCCGAGGCGGTTCAGGACCCGTGGGCGAAGAACGAGCCCGGCCTCGGGCTTGGACGCGACCCGGAACGCACGCCCATGCCTTGGGACGGATCGGCGAACGGCGGCTTCACGCGCGGGCGACCCTGGCTGCCGCTCGACCCGGATTGCGCAACCTGTCACGTCGAAGCGCTGTCGCAGGACCCGACGTCGATCCTGACCCTGTACCGCCGGCTGATCGATCTGCGCCGTCGCTCCAGGGCGCTGAGCGTCGGGGACTATGCCCCGATCGAAACCGACGGCGATGTGCTGGCCTACGAGCGGCGCCATCGCGGAGAGCGGCTGCTCGTCGCTTTGAACCTCGGTCGCGAGCCGCGCACGGTGGCGACGCCGGAGGTCGGCAATGGGCAGATCCTGCTTTCGACCCACCTGGACCGGGAGGAAGCCGGCACAGGTGCGAACATCGAGCTCCGGCCGGACGAAGGCGTGATCGTCTCGCTTCGGGGCATCGGATGATGATGGTCTGCCATGAGCGATGAACGCTGCCGCCGTGGTCGAGTCCAGTCGTACAGGTTGGCGTTCATGGCGCACATGTGATGCTTTTGACATCAAACATGATTGGTGAGATATAAGCCGCCGCGTCGAACTCGAAGGAGCCCACCGTGATCACGGCGGCCCAGATGCGTGCCGCCCGAGCCTTGCTCGGGATCGACCAGCGCCAGCTCGCGGATCTGTCCGGCGTCTCCCTGCCGACCATTCAGCGCATGGAGAGCAGCGACGGCAATGTGCGCGGCGTCGTCGACACTCTCACGAAGGTCATGGAGGCGTTCGACAAAGCCGGCGTCGATCTGATCGGCGACAATGCATCGAGCCCTCGCGGCGGGCGCGGCGTGCGGTTCAAGCAGCCGCAGCCCCGAAGCAGCCCCTCGAAAGACGAATGATCGCGACGCCCGAGCGCCAGCGGCTCGGCAACGACGATCCCTCGACCAGGAAGCGCTACAGAAAGCGAATGGAATGGCCGCCCGGCCCCTCGAACCCGGTTTTCGTGAACTCTTCACCCCCAAGCTCGTCACCATTCTGCAGGAGGGCTACGGGCCGGTGCAGCTGCGCGCCGATGCCGTCGCGGGCCTGACCGTCGCGATCGTGGCCCTGCCGCTCTCGATGGCCATCGCGATCGCCTCGGGCGTCAGTCCCGACCGCGGCCTCTATGCGGCGATCGTCGGCGGCTTCATCGTGTCGGCTCTCGGCGGGAGCCGGTTCCAGATCGGCGGACCGGCCGGCGCCTTCATCGTCCTCGTGGCGGCGACCGTGGAGCAGCACGGCGTCGACGGCCTCGTCCTCGCGACCCTGCTGAGCGGCTTCATGCTGCTCGCGATGGGTTTTCTGCGCCTCGGGACCTTCATCAAGTACATTCCCTATCCGGTGACCGTCGGGTTCACGGCCGGGATCGCCGTCATCATCCTCGCGAGCCAGCTCAAGGAGCTCCTTGGCCTCAGCCTCCCGGGCAACGAACCGGGGCCGATCGTCCCGAAGCTGTCGGCCCTGTGGGGGGCGTTGCCGAGCATCAATGTCGCCGCGGTCGCGGTGGCCGCGATGACCGTCGCCACGATCGTGACCATCCGCCGCTACCGGCCGCTTTGGCCGGCCTTCCTGATCGCGGTCGGGCTCGCCGCCTTCGTGAGCTGGCTCGTCGGGCTGCCGATCGACACGATCGGCACGCGATACGGCGGCATCCCGAATTCGCTGCCGGCGCCGAGCCTGCCGCCGATCTCCCTCGGGAAGGTCATCGAGGTGCTGCCGTCGGCCGTCTCGTTCACGCTCCTCGGCGGAATCGAGAGCCTCCTCTCGGCCGTGGTCGCGGACAGCATGACGGGCCGGCGTCATCGCTCGAACTGCGAGCTCGTCGCCCAGGGAGCCGCGAACATCGCCTCCGCCCTCTTCGGAGGCATCTGCGTCACCGGCACCATCGCGCGAACCGCGACCAACGTGCGCTCCGGCGCTCACGGCCCGGTGGCGGGCATGCTGCATTCGGCTTTCCTGCTCCTGTTCATGCTCACCGCCGCGCCTCTCGCGAGCTACATCCCGCTCGCGGGCCTCGCAGCCGTTCTCGCGGTGGTGGCCTGGAACATGGCCGAGAAGCACGAATTCGCCACCCTCCTCCGGGCCTCGCGCGGCGATGCCGTCGTCCTGCTCGCAACCTTCCTCCTGACGATCTTTCGCGACCTCACCGAGGGGATCGTGGTCGGGTTCGCGCTCGGCGGCCTCGTGTTCCTGCGGCGCATGGCGGAAGCCGTCGAGATCGAGACGCCCCGCTCGCTCCTGCAGGACGATCAGGCGGACAGCGCCGATGGCAGCGGGCGCAGTCCCTACGACGTGGCGGCCGCGACCGACCCGAACATCGTCTACTACCGGATCTCCGGCGCGTTCTTCTTCGGGGCCGCCGCAACCGTGGCGGCCGCGCTCGATCGCATCGCGGAACACCCGAAGGCCTACGTGATCGATTTCTCCGCCGTGCCGGTCCTCGACAGCACCGCCGCGGTCACGATCGAGGGCTTCGTGCGCAAGGCCCATCGGCATGGCGCGCGGGTCTACATCGCAGGCGCCGGGCCGTCGATCCGGCGCGTGCTCCTGACCCACGGGGTGCGTCCGCCACGGGTGCGTTTCAAAGCGACGGGCGCCGATGCGATGGCGGCGGCTCGCGAACGGGTGCGGGAACCGGAGGAAGGCGTGACCGCGGCCGAGCCCTGAGGGCGTCTGAACGGCGCGCGAAGCGGCCCCGGGCCGCGTTCCTAAGCCCGCGCGAGCCTCGACCTCGGCTGCCGTTTCAGCCGCCGCACCAACCGGTAGCCGAGCAGCCCTGCGACGATCGCAGCATAGACCAGGGGCTCCAGCGGCCAGGACTTCACGAGGAGAATGTAGTGCAAGGCTCCGCCCGCAGCGGCAATGTAGACGAGCTTGTGCAGCCGCGCCCAGGCCTGCCCGCCCAACCGGCGGATCGAGGCGTTGTTCGAGGTCGCGGCGAGCGGCACGAGCAGCACGAAACTCGCCATTCCCACCGTGATGTAGGGCCGTTTCACGATGTCGGCCCAGATTGCCGCCCAGTCGAGTCCCTGGTCGAGCACGAGGTAGGTGAGGAGGTGCAGGACGACGTAGGAGAACGCGAGCAGCCCGATCGCGCGGCGGTAGCGCAGCAGGTTGATCCCCAACACTTGGCGCAACGGCGTGATCGTGAGGCCGGCAATCAGGAGGCGCAGCGCCCACTCGCCGAGCTCGCGCTCGAGCACCTTGAGGGGATCGGCGCCGAGCCGGTCCATCACGCCGAGGTAGAAGTACGCGACCGCCGGTACGAAGCCGACCGCATAGACGAGCCATACGGGTACACGCTGCACAATCCCGGAGATGCTCTTCGCCGACAGATCCATCAGTAATACTTCTTCAGATCCATCCCGGCGTAGAGGCTCGCCACCTGCTCGGCGTAGCCGTTGAACAGGAGCGTCGGCCGCCGCTTCACGAAGATTCCGCTTTCGCCGATACGCCGCTCCGTGGCCTGGCTCCAGCGCGGGTGATCCACGGACGGGTTCACGTTTGCGTAGAACCCGTATTCCTGCGGCGCCTGCTTGTTCCAGGAGGTCGGCGGTTCCTTTTCGACCAGGCTGATCCGCACGATCGACTTGATGCCCTTGAACCCATACTTCCACGGCACGACGAGCCGCAGCGGCGCGCCGTTCTGGTTCGGGAGCGTTTCGCCGTAGAGACCGACCGCCAGGATGGTGAGCGGGTGCATGGCCTCGTCGAGGCGCAGCCCCTCCACGTAAGGCCACTCGAGCACCGGCAGGAAGCCGCCCTGCCCGGGCATCTCCTTGGGCCGCAGGAGCGTCTCGAACGCGACGTATTTCGCGGAGCCGAGCGGGTCCGCGCGCTTGATGACCTCGGAGAGCGGAAAGCCCACCCAGGGGATGACCATCGACCAGCCCTCGACGCAGCGCATCCGGTAGACGCGCTCCTCGAGCTTGACCGGCTTGACGATGTCCTCCAGGGCGTAGTCGGCGGGCTTGTTGACGAGGCCGTCGATCTTCACGGTCCACGGCTTCGTCGTCAGGGTGCCGGCTCGCCGGGCGGGATCGTCCTTGCCGACCCCGAATTCGTAGAAGTTGTTGTAGCTCGTCACGTCCTCGCGGCTCGTCCGCTTCTCGTCGGTCGAGAACGGACTCGGCGCGGCGGCCAACGGCGCCGCGAAGGCCGCTCCCGTCAAGGCGCCGGCCCCGAGGGCGCCCGCCGCGCCGGCGAGCACCGCGCGCCGGCTCAGGTAGACCTCCCGCGGCGTGATCTCGGAGGCTGGCAGGTCACGTGAATGTCGGATCAGCATCGCTCGACCTCCTCGTCCACTCGATTACACCTCAACGGGTTCCCTCCAGACGTCACGATGTCGTGACGCGACCCTGCGTCAGCGCCCAGTCCGCGCCCGGCGCCGGGCCGTACCGACAAACGGCTCCCGCGATTGGGACGTGACGTCCAAGATTGGCCGCGGCGTCACGGGCGGGAACCTCGGTGGCGCCCGAACCATCTCATCGTTATAATGGAGCCTGGCCATGCCGTGGGCAACGGTCGCCGGTCGGTCGAGGAACTCGACCACGCCCCGGAACAAGGGGCGGGCACGGGAGTCCCGTCGAGCGCCGCAAGTCCCGGCGGGAGCTGCTCGGTCGGACCGTCTCGTGAACGCTCGCCAAGCTGTTCCCGTTCGCGGCGCACCGCAGCCCTGGCGGATCGGAGCGGCTCGGCCGTGCCGCAGCCGTCGAACCGGCGGAGCCGCCCCGGCGGCGCGGCATCATTTCCTCACTGGCGTTACGGCAGGCCGCCAGTGCGGACGAGATCCGGCCTGCCCTGAACTCGCCGACAGGCGAGGTGACGGAGAGAGTCATGCGTACCGAGAACCCGCGGACCACGGCCCATATCGCTGGCCACCCCCTCCACCCGATGTTGATCCCGTTCCCGATCGCCTTCCTTGTGGGCACCCTGGTGTGCGACCTGATTTTCTGGCAGACGGGCAACGGCGCCTGGAGCACCGCATCGCTCTACCTTCTGGGCGCGGCACTCATCATGGCGGCCCTCGCCGCCGTGGCGGGTCTCACCGACTTCGTCGGAGAGGAGCGCATCCGAAGCCTGTCGGCGGCGTGGCATCACATGGTCGGCAACGTCGTCGTGGTCCTTCTCTCGTTGTGGAACTGGTACCGTCGCTACGACCTCGGGGACGCCGCCGTGGTGCCCACGGGCCTGCTGATCTCGCTCGTGGTGGTGCTCATCCTGCTCTACACGGGCTGGCGGGGGTGGGAAATGGTCTACCAACATCGGGTGGGCGTGTCGGACCAGCCGACCTGACCGCCGGGAACCCCCAGCTCTCGCCCGGCGCTGCACACTTCGGGGTGCCCGATCGGGCGCCCCGTGTGCGTCAAGTCGGGCCGGTTGTTCTCGTCGGCGCGGACCGCCATATGGGTGGACGTATCGACCGAAGGTCCAGGTAGCGTCCCGCTTCCGAACAATGTAAGTTAAATTGAACAAATGGGGTCACCGTAGTGCTGCGTAGAACCTCTGGGGGCATACATTGCACAATATCGACCGGCCTTTCACCGGCTCGTTAGCGCTCGGCGGTCCGCCCGAGGCACGGGCGCAAGAGCATCGCACCGACTCGGCCCCGGGCCTGCCGGGGAGCGACACCGCGGCTCTGCAAAGCTTGCTCGTCGCGAAGCTGAAGTACTCCGTCGGCAAGAACCCCGCCGAGGCGAAGAGCCACGACTGGTTCGTCGCCGTCGCCCTCGCGGTACGGGACATCGTCGTCGACCGCCGGACCGCATCGGCCGGAAGCCGGCGCGGCACGGGCGCGAAGCAGGTCTCCTATCTCTCGCTCGAGTTCCTGATCGGCCGCCTCCTGTCGGACACGATCAACAATCTTCGCCTTACGGAGCCGATCCGGGAGGCTCTCGCAGGTCTCGGCGTCGACCTCGACCAAATTCGCGTCGCCGAACCCGACGCGGCGCTCGGCAACGGCGGCCTCGGGCGGCTCGCGGCCTGCTTCATGGAAAGCATGGCCAGCCTGGGCCTGCCGGCCATCGGCTACGGCATTCGCTACGAATTCGGGCTGTTCCGCCAGCACATCGTCAATGGCTGGCAGCACGAACAGCCGGACGACTGGCTCAGCCGCGGCAACCCGTGGGAATTCGAGCGCCCGGACGTCGCCCATACCGTGGGGTTTGGGGGCACCGTGGAGCAGATCGCCCAGGCGAGCGGCCCGACGCGCTTCGTGTGGCATCCCGGCGAGACCGCGATCGCCCTCGCGTACGACACCCTGATCGCCGGCTGGCGCGGGCAGCACGTGAACACGCTCCGGCTCTGGGCGGCGCGCGCCGCCGAAGAGATTCGGCTGGAGGCGTTCAACGAGGGCGACCACGTCGGGGCGCTCGCCGAGAGGACGCGCGTCGAGGCGATCTCGCGGGTGCTCTACCCGGGCGACACGACGCCGGCCGGGCGGGAGCTGCGGCTACGCCAGGAGTTCTTTTTCACCTCGGCGTCGCTGCAGGACGTCCTGGCCCGGCATCTCCAGCAGCACGGCGACCTTGCGTCGCTTCCCGAACATGCGGCGATTCAGCTCAACGACACCCACCCGGCGATCGCGGTCGCGGAGCTGATGCGCCTCCTCGTGGATCAGCACGGGATGACGTGGGATGTCGCGTGGCCGATCACCCGCGCGACGCTCAACTACACCAACCACACCCTCATGCCGGAGGCTCTCGAGACCTGGCCCGTGGCGCTCATGGAGCGCCTCCTGCCCCGGCACATGCAGATCATCTACGAGATCAACTGGCGGCATCTGCAGTACGTCACCGACCGCACGCTCGATCCCGACGTGATCCAGAGCGTCTCGCTCATCGACGAACGACACGGCAGGCAGGTCCGGATGGGGCACCTGGCGTTCGTCGGCGCCCACAAGGTCAACGGCGTCTCCGCCCTCCATACCGACCTGATGCGGGAAACCGTCTTTCGAGGCCTGCACCGAATCTATCCCGACCGGATCGTCAACAAGACGAACGGCATCTCCTTCCGGCGCTGGCTGCATCAGGCCAACCCGGGTCTCACCCGTCTGCTCGTCGGGGAACTCGGCGAAAAGGTGCTCGAGGACCCGGACGCCCTGCTGGGGCTCGAGCGCTTCGCCGCGGATGTCCCGTTCCAGGAGTTGTTCAGGCGCCAGCGGGCCGTCGCGAAGCTCGCGCTCGCGAAGCTCGTCTTTGAGCAGACGGGCGTTCACGTCGATCCGGCCGCGCTCTTCGACGTCCAGATCAAGCGCATCCACGAATACAAGCGCCAGCTCCTGAACATCCTCGAGGCGATCGCCCTCTACGATGCGATCCGGGCCGACCCCGCGAGGGACTGGGTGCCCCGGGTCAAGATCCTCGCCGGCAAGGCGGCGCCGAGCTACCGGCAGGCCAAGCTGATCATCAAGCTCGCGAACGACGTCGCGAGCGTGATCAACTCCGATCCTGTCGTCGCCGGACGGCTGAAGCTGGTGTTCCTCGCGAACTACAACGTCAGTCTGGCCGAAACCATCATTCCGGCCGCCGACCTGTCGGAACAGATCTCGACGGCAGGCATGGAGGCCTCCGGCACGGGCAACATGAAGCTCGCGCTGAACGGGGCGCTCACCATCGGCACGCTCGACGGCGCCAACGTCGAGATCCGCGAGCGCGTCGGGGCGGACAACATCTTCGTCTTCGGGCTGACCGCCCAGGAGGTCGAGGCGATCCGCGCCGGAGGACCGCGCCCGGATCCGATCGCCCGGTCCGCGCGGCTCAGGGCGGTGCTCGATCAGCTCGGCTCGGGCGCGTTCTCGCCGGACGATCCGGACCGTTTCCGCCCGATCGTCCATACGTTGGCGGGGGACGATCCCTACATGGTTGCAGCGGACTTCGACGCCTACTGGGCGGCACAGCGCCGGGTCGACGACCTGTGGCGGCGTCCCGAGGCGTGGTGGCGCGCGAGCGTTCTCAACACGGCACGGGTCGGCTGGTTCTCGTCGGACCGCACCATTCGCGAATACGCCGCCGAGGTCTGGAACGCTTCCATTCCGGAGTAGACCCCGACCCGAAGGGGCGGCTGACACGGAACGACTCCGTGTCCGGCCCGCCGTGCGCGGCGACGGCGAGCAGCCTCGTCGCCGCATTCCTCCGACGTCCCTTATTGTCGGGGCATTGTCGCGAGGCCGGAAACCTGCCCTATATCGAGGTGACGATCCCCGGGCGCGAACGGGCGCCCTTACCGTCGGGGGAGCCCCTTGGCCCCAACCACCGCCAGCCATGCCCCGCTGTCCCGCCATACGATGGCCTTCGTGCTCGCGGGAGGCCGCGGCAGCCGTCTCATGGAACTCACCGACAAGCGTGCCAAGCCCGCCGTGTTCTTCGGGGGCAAGTCGCGCATCATCGATTTTGCGCTCTCGAACGCCCTCAATTCCGGCATTCGCCGGATCGGGGTCGCGACCCAGTACAAGGCCCACAGCCTGATCCGGCACATGCAACGCGGCTGGAACTTCCTGCGCCACGAGCGCAACGAGAGCTTCGATATCCTGCCCGCAAGCCAGCGTGTGTCCGAGGACATGTGGTACGCCGGAACGGCGGATGCCGTGTACCAGAACATCGAGATCATCGAGAGCTACGGGCCCGAGTACATCGTGATCCTCGCCGGGGACCACATCTACAAGATGGACTACGAGCTCATGCTGCAGGACCACGTCGAGAACGGCGCCGACGTGACCGTGGGCTGCATCGAGGTTTCGCGAGCCGAGGCGAGCGGGTTCGGCGTGATGGACGTCGACGAGAACGACCGCATCGTCTCCTTTCTCGAGAAGCCCAAGGAGCCGCCCGGGATGCCGGGCGATCCCGACCGGGCCCTGGCGAGCATGGGCATCTACGTCTTCGCGACCCGGTTCCTGTTCGATCAGCTCAGGCGCGATGCCGCCGAGCCGGGATCGAGCCACGACTTCGGGAAGGACATCATCCCGCACCTCGTCCTTAGCGGCAAAGCCGTCGCCCACCGCTTCACCCGTTCCTGCGTGCGTTCGGCCTCGGAGGCGGAAGCCTATTGGCGCGACGTCGGGACGCTCGACGCCTACTGGCAGGCCAACATCGACCTCACGGACGTGCTGCCCGCCCTCGATCTCTACGACGCCGAGTGGCCGATCTGGACCTACGCGGAGGTCAACCCGCCCGCGAAGTTCGTCCACAACGAAACCGGCCGCCGCGGCGAGGCGGTCAACTCCCTCGTATCCGGCGGCTGCATCATCTCGGGGGCAGCGCTCTGCAAGTCGCTCCTGTTCACGGGCGTGCGGGTCCACTCCTACGCTCATGTGGAGAATGCCGTCATTCTGCCGAACGTCGAAGTCGCCCGTTCGGCACGCCTGTCCAACGTCATCGTCGACCGGGGTGTCGCCATCCCGGAGGGTTTGGTCGTCGGCGAAGATCCGGTCCTCGACTCCGAGCGTTTCCGGCTGAGCGACGGCGGGATCTGCCTGATCACCCAGAGCATGATCGACAAGCTCGCCTGATTCACCGAAAGGTTCCTGCGGCGGCACGATCGTGGGTGCGCCGTTGATCCTTGCCGCTGCCGCGAGGCCTGTTCGCTCGTGAATCAATCGCTCAAGGTCCTGTCGGTCGCCTCGGAGATCTATCCCCTCGTCAAGACCGGGGGTCTGGCCGACGTCGTCGGGGCGCTCCCGGCGGCGCTCGCCCGGGAGGGCGTGGACGTCAGGACCCTGATCCCGGGCTATCCCGCCGTCCTGCAGGGCTTGGAGCGCCCGGAACGGCTCGACACCTTCGAAAACCTCTTCGGCGGACCCGCGCACCTCCTTGCGGCCCGGGCCGGGGACCTCGACCTCTTCGTCGTCGATGCGCCCCATCTCTACGACCGCGCCGGTGGTCCCTATGTGTCCCCGGACGGGCGGGACTGGCCCGACAACGCCCAGCGCTTCGCGGCGCTCGGCCTCGTCGCGGCTCGTCTCGCGCGAGGGCAAGTAAGCGGCTTCGTGCCGGACCGGCTTCACGTCCATGACTGGCAGGCCGGTCTCGCGACGGCCTATCTGCATTACGACGGGGGCCGCCGACCCGGGGTCGTCGCGACCGTGCACAACCTGGCGTTCCAAGGAACTTTCCCCGCGAACCTGCTCCCGGCGCTCGGGCTGCCCGCACGGGCTTTGACCATCGAAGGGATCGAGTTTCATGGCCAGGTGAGCTTCCTCAAGGCCGCCCTGCAGTTCGCGGACCGCATCACGACCGTCTCCCCGACCTATGCGCTCGAGATCCAGACGAGCGAGCACGGCATGGGGCTCGACGGGCTGCTTCGCGCCCGCGCGCATGCCGTGTCCGGCATCCTGAACGGCATCGACGAAGCCGTGTGGGACCCCTCGCGAGATCCGCATCTCGCGGCGCGCTTCGGGCGCAGGACCCTCGACCGGCGGGCGGTCAACAAAGCCGACTTGCAGGCCCGGCTCGGCCTGTCGCTCGACCCGGACGCGCTGCTGTTCGGCGTCGTGAGCCGTCTGTCCTGGCAGAAGGGCCTCGACCTCCTTCTGCGAGCCGTGCCGGTCCTCCTCGGCGAGGGAGCGCAGCTCGCGCTCCTCGGCTCGGGGGAGCCCGAGCTCGTGCGCGGCTTCGAGCGGGCTGCGGCCGCGCATCCGGACCGCATTGCGGCCGTCTTCGGCTTCGACGAGCGGCTGGCGCACCGGATCCAGGGCGGATGCGACGCGATCCTGGTCCCCTCGCGGTTCGAGCCTTGCGGATTGACCCAGCTGTGCGCGCTCCGCTACGGCGCCGTTCCCGTGGTGGCGCGCGTCGGAGGCCTGTCCGACACGGTCGTCGACGCGAACGAGATGGCGCTCGCGGCCGGGGTCGCGACCGGCATCCAGTTCGCCCCCGTGACCGAGCCGCTCCTTGCGGCCGCGATCCGCCGGACGGCCGGGCTGTGGGCCGACAAAGCCGCCTGGGCGCGCCTGCAGCAAAACGGGATGCGGGCCGACGTCGGCTGGGCGCGTCCCGCACGCCGCTACGCCGAGCTTTTCCGCGGGCTGTAGAGGGACTGCCGCGCTCGGTGACCAGAGGGCGTCAGCTCTTCATCGAGAACGCACGGCTTCGCCGCGAGTCGTTTCACCGGCTCCCGATCCACTGCGCTTCGCTTCGTTCCTCTGCGTCCGGGAAAGCGGTGGAGGGTGAGCCAGACACAGCAGCCACACCCTCCACGCTTTCCCGGACAAGTGGAGCGAAGCGGAACGCAGATCCGGGATCCAGGAGAAAAGCTGCCGCGAAAGCGGCGCATGCTTTCTTCAGAAGACATCGAGCGGCTTCGCCGCAAGTTGTCACGCTGGATCCCGGATCTTCGATCCACTCCGCTGCGCTCCGTTCCTCTCCGTCCGGGAAAGCGGTCGAGGGTGCCGTTAGGTGGTGCCGCGACCTCCGGCCCTTTCCCGGCCAAGTGGAGCGAAGCGGAACCCCGAGCCGGGATCCAGCGTCGCGAAGAGGCCGCGAAGCGGCTCTCCTCTTGTTCACACCGCCTGAGCCGGGCGGGGCCGTTCGTAAAGATCGGCGTACCGGTCGCGCAGCACGTTCTTTTGCACCTTGCCCATGGTGTTGCGCGGGAGTTCGTCGACGAAGATCACGCGCTTCGGCAGCTTGTAGCGCGCCAGCCGCTCCTCCAGGACGCGCTGGACGTCCTTCTCCGAGAGCGCAGAATCGGCGCTCTTCACCACCACCGCGGTCACGCCTTCGCCGAAGTCGCGATGCGGCACGCCCACCACGGCGCTCTCGACGACGCCCGGGATGGCGTCGATCTCGCTCTCGATCTCCTTCGGGTAGACGTTGTAGCCTCCCGTGATGATCAGGTCCTTGCCACGCCCCAGGATGTGGACGTAGCCCTTGTCGTCGATCTTCCCGAGGTCGCCCGTGATGAAGAAGCCGTCCGGACGGAACTCGGCTTGCGTCTTCTCGGGCATCCGCCAGTAGCCCTTGAAGACGTTCGGGCCCTTCACCTCGATCACCCCGATCTCGCCCTGCGGCACCGGCTCGCCGGTCTCCGGGTTCGCGATCCTGAGCGCAACGCCGGGCAGCGGAAAACCGACCGACCCGGCGACGCGCTCGCCCTCGTAGGGGTTCGACGTGTTCATGTTGGTCTCGGTCATGCCGTAGCGCTCGAGGATGGCGTGCCCCGTCCGCTCCGACCATTCGCGATGCGTGTCGGCAAGGAGGGGCGCTGATCCCGACACGAACAGGCGCATGTGGCGCGTCGCGTCACGCGTCAGCCGGGAATCCTGGAGCAGACGCACGTAGAAGGTCGGGACGCCCATGAGGGACGTCGCCTTCGGGAGAGCGCGAAAGATTTCGTCGGGATCGAACTTCGGCAGGAAGATCATCGATGCGCCGGAGAACAGGACGACGTTGCTCGCCACGAACAGCCCGTGCGTGTGAAAGATCGGCAGCGCGTGGATCAGGACGTCGGAGGACGTGAACCGCCAGGTGCCGCGCAGCGTCTCGGCATTGGAGACGAGGTTGTCGTGGGTCAGCATGGCGCCTTTGGAGCGCCCCGTCGTGCCCGATGTGTAGAGGATCGCCGCGAGATCCTCGCCGGTCCGTGCCACCGTGTCGAACCTATCCGGCAACCCCGCGGCCGCGTCGGCCACCGTGCCCTCGCCGCGGGCGTCGAGCGTCAAGACTCTCGCGCCGACACCGGCCGCGATCGGCTCGAGGCCGTCGCGCCTCGCCGGATCGCAGACGAAGACCGCCGGTTCGGCATCGCCGAGGAAATATTCGATCTCGGCCGGCGTGTAGGCGGTGTTGAGCGGCAGGAAGACGCCGCCCGCGCGAACCGTCGCGAGATACAGCACCAACGCCGCGACCGACTTCTCCGCCTGGACCGCGACCCGGTCCCCGGGCCTGACGCCCCCGTCGACGAGGGCGCGAGCCAGACGACCCGACCAGGACACCAGGTCCGCGTAGGAGAAACGGTCGCCCGCGAGGGTCTCGATCGCGGTCTTGTGCGGGTCCGAAATGCCGCGTTCGAGGCGCTCGAAAAGGTTCATGTTCATCGGGACGGCACCAGGTCGCTCGAGAGAAGTTCGGCGCGAAGGGTCTTTCTGACCTCCGCGGAGGCGACCACGACCCCTTTCTCCGCGAAGGCTTCGTGGTTCTTCTCGATTTCGTCAAGGGCGTACAGGTAGTTCACCATGAGGCCGTGGGACTGCTTCAGCCCTTTGGGCGAGACGTCGCCGAGGTAGTTGAGGCGCTCGAGGCGGGCGCCGTTGCCGAGATGGAAGCGCGCCACGGGGTCCACGGGACGCCCGCTCGTGGTCTTTGCCCTCAGGAAGTAGTAGGCGGCGGCATGCAGGAGGATCCGCCTCAGCCGATCGGCGGTCGCCGGGTCGTCGCTCCATCCGGGTTCGTCGAGGAGGTCGAGCACGCGCCTGGCGTCGTCGTCGAGGCAGGCCGAGGCGCCGACCTTCCGCTCGCGCGCCAGCCACGCCGAGAAGCCCGGAACCGGCGAGAGCGTCACGAAAGTCTTCAGGTTCGGCAGTTCCTGCGAGAGGTTCTCCACCACCTGCTTGATGAGGAAGTTGCCGAACGAGACGCCGCCGAGACCTTTCTGCGTGTTGGAGATCGAATAGAACACCGCCGTCGTGGCCTCGGCGGCGGAGATCGGCCGGCGCGAGAGGTCGAGAAGCGGAGCGACGGCCGCCGGCATCTCTTTGGTCAGCGCCACCTCGACGAAGATAAGCGGCTCGTCGACGAGCTGCGGGTGGAAGAACCCGTAGCAACGCCGGTCCTCGGGCTGCAGCCGGTTGCGCAGATCGTCCCAGTCCCGGATGGCGTGCACCGCCTCGTAGCGGATGATCTTTTCCAGGATGTTGGCCGGCGTCGTCCAATCGATGCGCCTCAACACGAGGAAGCCGCGGTTGAACCAGGACGAGAAGAGGTGGACGAAGTCCGCATCGACGGCACGAAGATCGGAGTGTTCAGGGACATGGTCGATGAGGTCCTCGCGCACGCGCACGAGAGCGGCCGTGCCGCCGGGAGCGAGGTTGAGCCGGCGGAAGAGCTCCTGGCGACGCGGCTCAGCCGCGGCGTGCAGGGCATTGATGGCGTCCGGGCCCGCATCCTTCCGGAAGGCCTCGATGGCGCTCTCGATGCTGTCGCGATCCGGCCCGAAGCGCTCCGCGAGCGCCCTGAGGAACGCAAGCCGTTGGGGACCGGTCGCGGCGGTGTAGCTCGCCAGCAGCGCCTCCGCGAGAGCGACGCCCGACGCCTCGCCGCGACGCGAGAGCAGCAGCTCGCCGAGCGCCGTCAGGTCCACCTGTGGGATCGCGGCGCGCGCCGCCCCTGCGCCCGAGCAGCGCTCTGCCGCGCTCGGTCAGCGTATCGATGAGCTCGCTGAAAAAGGTCGAGGCTTCATCGCCGCCGAGCGTTGAAGATGGGTGCTTCATCCGCGATCTCCCAACAGGTCGAACCTTCGCGAGGCCCGCCGTTCCCTCCGTCCCATCCGGCCAAGAGGTCATGTCCCCCGGAAGAGATATAGGACCCGAGGCCGGCGGGATGGCGGGCGCGTTGTCACTGACGGCAGGAATGTTGCGGCGCGCGGGCCGATGAATCAAGGTCCGGTCCGTTGCCGTTGACGTGAGCCGGCCGGAGGCGAACCCCAGGCCGCTTCATGCACCGACCGGGTTGTCGAGCCGCGAGAGCGCGTTCCCGAAAAAATCCGCTCTCGCGACGACTGCCGCCGGTCCACTTGGGAAGCGGGCGGTTCTGTTCTATGCTCACGCTTCCGTAGCCACTCAGGTGCAAGAGTTGAAGACGAGTTTGGCAAAGAACAGGGTCGATCGTGCGCTCCACGCCGCCCTGGACCGTGTTGTGCGTCATGGGTCGTTGCAGGTCACCACGCCGAGCGGTGCGCGGATGGTCTTCGGCGACGGGACCGAGCCTCACGTGGCGGTCCGGCTGACGGACCAGCGTGCGATCCTGGCCCTTCTGACCGACCCCGAATTGCGGACCGGCGAGCTGTTCATGGACGGGCGCCTCGTGGTCGAGAACGGGTCGATCTACGACCTGCTCGACGTCCTTCTGCGCGGCGCGGCGGGAGCGCGCTCGTTCTTGCGCTTCCACCCCTGGAAGGCGGCTCGCAAGGCCCTCTGGCGGATCAGCTCGAAGAACACGGCCGCGCGGGCGAAACGAAACGTCGCCCACCACTACGACCTCGACGGTCGCCTCTACGAGCTGTTCCTCGATCCCGACCGGCAGTATTCCTGCGCCTATTTCGAGCATCGGGATCAGTCGCTCGAGGACGCGCAGGGGGCGAAGAAGCGCCACGTCACGGCCAAACTGAACCTCGAGGCGGGCCAGCGGGTGCTCGACATCGGCAGCGGTTGGGGCGGGCTCGCGCTCTATCTCGCTCAGGTCGCGGGTGCCGGCGAGGTTCTGGGCATCACGTTGTCGGAAGAGCAGCTCGCCTATTCCCGGAGGCGTGCCGACGCGGCGGGGCTTGCGCGCACGGTCCGCTTCGAACTCCAGGATTTCCGTGCGGTCCGGGGAACCTTCGACCGCATCGTGTCGGTCGGGATGTTCGAGCATGTCGGCCCCGGCTCGTACGACGCGTTCTTCGACACCTGCCGCGGGCTCCTCGCGGAGGACGGGGTGATGGTGCTGCACACGATCGCCCGCACGGGCGAGCCGTTCCCGCCGAACCCGTGGGTCACCCGCTACATCTTCCCCGGCGGTCATATTCCGACCCTGTCGGAGATCGCCCCGGCCCTCGAACGGTCCGGACTGATGCTGACCGACCTCGAAGTGCTCCGGATGCACTATGCCTGGACGCTGCGCGCGTGGCGCGAGCGCTTCCTGAGCCGACGAGAGGAGGCCAAGCAGCTCTACGACGAGCGGTTCTGCCGCATGTGGGAGTTCTATCTCGCGGTGTTCGAGGTGATTTTCCGTATCGAGGACCTCGTCGTCTTCCAGCTCCAGCTCACCAAGCGGAATGACGTTCTGCCGGTCCGGCGCGACTACATGTCCGACGCGGAGGCGGCCCTGAAGGCCAAGGAAGCGCCGGCGCGTGCCTAGATCGTCACGCGCCCGCGGTCTCGGAATCCGCACGCGGACCAAGCTTGCCGGCGGGCACGGCATTTGCGAGCCTCGGCGGCCAGGGACCATGGGGCCTCGTGATGGCGCGTGAGAACGAGAACCGCGACGACTTCAACCAGCCTCCCCCGCTCGAGGGCTACAACCTCTATCTCGAGAACCGCCCGCTTGCCGAGGCGGTGCGACGCGAAGGCGGTGCCTCTGCGGAAGAGCGCCTCGTCGCCTTCGGCCGGGAGGCCGGCGGGGAGGCCCTGGCGTGGGGCCGCCTCGCGAACGAACATCCGCCGATCCTGCGCACGCACGACCGCTACGGTCACCGCATCGACGAGGTCGAGTTTCATCCCGCCTGGCACCGGCTCATGGAGCTCTCGCTGCGGAGCGAAGTCCACGCACTGCCCTGGCGCGAGCCCCGCCCCGGCGCGCATGTCGCCCGGGCCGCGCTGATGCTCATGGCGAGCGGCGTCGAGGCCGGCCATTGCTGCCCGGTTTCGATGACGCACGCCGCCGTGCCCGCCCTGCTCCGGCAGCCGGAGATCGCCGCGGAATGGGTGCCGCGGCTCACGTCGAGGCGCTACGACCCGCGCTTCCTCCCCGCCGCGCAAAAGGCCGGTGCGCTCTGCGGGATGGCGATGACCGAGCGCCAGGGCGGCAGCGACGTGCGCGCGAACACCACGTCGGCGCGCGCGCTCGGCCGCCGCGGAGCGGGGGCCGCGTACGAGATCACCGGCCACAAGTGGTTCTGCTCCGCGCCGATGTGCGACGTGTTCCTGGTTCTCGCGCAGGCCGAGGGCGGGCTTTCGTGCTTCCTGCTGCCGCGCTGGACGCCGGACGGCCGGCGCAACGCCTTCCGCATCGACCGGCTCAAGGACAAGCTCGGCAACCGCTCCAACGCGTCGAGCGAGGTCCAATTCGACCGGGCCTTCGCGCTCATGATCGGCGAGGAGGGCCGCGGCGTTCCGACCATCATCGAGATGGTCAACCACACGCGGCTCGATTGCGTGATCAGCTCCGCCGGACTCGTCCGGGCCGCGGTCGCCGAGGCGAGCCATCACGTCGCGCACCGCTCGGCGTTCGGCAAGCGGCTCATCGAGCAGCCTCTGATGCAGAACGTGGTGGCGGACCTGTGCATCGAGTCGGAGGCCGCCACCGTCACGGCGATGCGCCTGGCGCGCGCCTACGACGAGGCGGCCGCGGGCGAGCAGCAGGCGCTCTTCAAGCGGCTCGCCACCGCGGTCTCGAAGTACTGGATCTGCAAGAGCGCGGTGTGGACCGTCGCCGAGGCGCTGGAGTGTCTCGGAGGCAACGGCTTCGTCGAGGAGTCCGGGCTGCCGCGGCTCTACCGCGAGACCCCGCTCAACTCGATCTGGGAGGGATCGGGCAACGTCAACGCGCTCGACGTGCTGCGGGTCGTGGCTCACGGACCGGACGGGCTCGAGGCCTTTCTCGCCGAGCTGGCGCTGGCCTCGGGCGCAGAGCGGCGGTTCGACGCCTTCGTCGACGAACTCCGTTCGGAACTCGCCGATCCCGCCGAGATCGAGCTGCGCGCGCGCCGGATCGTCGAGCGCATGGCGATCGCGCTGCAGGCATCGCTCCTGCTCCGCCACGGACCTTCGGCAATCGCCGGCGCCTTCTGCGCGACTCGGCTCGCCGGCGACCGCGGCCGCGCCTTCGGGACCCTGCCGCGTGGGATCGACTTCCGCGCGATCATCGAGCGCCACCGTCCGCTGCCGTCGTCGGACCTCCCCGACGCCTCGCCCGGCGGAAGCCTGCGAGCGTCCCTGGCGGATTGAGCCCGAGAGATCGTCCCTCGACCGCTGTCCTCCGTGGTGCGGCCGCGGCGCCGCCGCGGTCACGACTTGATCCGCGCCGCAGTCGCCCGAAGAAAAAGCCGATATAGCTAAAATCGTAATTGCCTCAAAAACCGGATGTTGGACCGCGCCTCGCCATGGTGCCTCCAGCAACGGGCACGAGGCACGATCATGGCGTGGTATGCCAACGAGGTAAGTTCGGCACTTTGGCACCTGTACTCCATCGGGCTCGACAAGGTTGGCGGCCAATACTCCGGCTCTTCTGTGAAGGTCGGTATCTTCGACGATGGGGTGCAGACCGACCATCCCGCGCTACTCGGCAACTACAGCTACGCTCTGGAACCGACGCTTTCCGGGCAGACCCTGAACGACGAGCCCGGCCTGCACGGGACGGCGGTGGCCGGCCTGATCGCGGCGCGCGAGATCGGCGCGGGTCCGGTCGGCGTCGCCGCCGGGGCTCAGATCGCCGGCGTCGACATCTTCAGCGGAGCTGGGGCGTCGTCGCTCGGGCAGACCATTCGCCTCATGAAAAAGTTCGACGTGGTGAACAATTCGTGGGGGTCCGGGGGCTGCTACAGCGATGGCCCGCAGACCTCGTACGGGATCGGCGGCGACTACGGGAGCGCTCTGGCCCACGTCGCGGAGTACGGGCGCCGTGGCCTCGGGACGGTGGTCGTCAACGCGGCCGGCAACGACTGGACGTTCGATCGCCGCGACGCGAACACGTCGGCCTTCAACCAGGACCGCCACACGATTACCGTCGGAGCCGTGTCCGACATCGACCAGGTCTCGTCCTATTCGACGCGGGGCGCGTCGGTCCTGGTGTGTGCGCCCTCGTCGGGCGGAGCGAAGGGCATCACGACGACCGATCTCACGGGCACGGATGGGTACGAGGGGGGCGCCGAGACGTCGACGTTCGGCGGCACCTCGGCCGCGACGCCGATCGTCTCGGGCGTCGTGGCGCTGATGCTCGAAGCCAACCGGCGGCTCGGCTGGCGCGACGTGCAGGACATCCTCGCCTATAGCGCCGATGGCGTCGGCAGCACCGCCCCGACGAGCCACGCGTTCGCGTCGACCGTCAACGGCGCCAAGAACTTCAACGGCGGCGGGCTCCACTTCTCCAACGACGTCGGCTTCGGCAAGGTCGACGCCTACAGCGCGGTCCGGATGGCCGAGGCGTGGTCGCTGTTCGGCCGTGCCGAGACGAGCGACAATGAGGCCGTCGCGAGCGCCGAGGGCGCCGTCAGCCGCCCCCTTCGCGACAACCGGACCGCTTCCTTCGCGTTCACCGTCCGCGGCGCCGTGGACCTCGAGCACGTCGATCTCACGCTCAAGCTCAACCACCGCGATGTCAGCCAACTGCAGGTCGAGCTCATCTCGCCGCGGGGTACGAAATCGACGCTGCTCAGCCCGGGAGGCGACAGTCTCAGCGTGAGGAACTGGACTTGGACCTTCGGGTCGGAAGAGTTCCGGGGCGAGGCCGCGCAGGGCGTCTGGACGGTGCGCGTCAAGGACACCGGGTACGGTGCAGGCGGTACCATCACGGGTTTCGCGTTCGACGGCTTCGGCGACAGGGCATCGCGCGACGACGTCTATCATTTCACCGACGAGTTCGCGGCTCTGCGTCATGCCGACAGGTCCCGCGCCGCGGTTTCCGACAGGGACGGCGGCGTGGACTGGCTGAACCTGGCCGCGATCGCCGAGGATGTGCGGATCGACCTGCGGTCGGGAGCCCGCTCGTTTACCGGCGGCGAGACGTCTCTCCTGATCGCCAGAGGCACCTTGATCGAGAACGGCGTGACGGGCGACGGCAACGACGTCCTGAGGGGCAACGCGCTGAAGAATCGCCTCGTCGGCATGCGCGGCGACGATCGCCTCGACGGCGGAGGCGGCGGCGACGTGCTGGAGGGAGGCTCCGGCGCCGATACCGCCGCCTACGCGCATTCGAACGCCCGCGTGGACGTCAACCTGCGCTCCGGGCGCGGGAGCGGCGGCGACGCGCAAGGCGACCTCCTCCGCGGCATCGAGAACCTGGTGGGTTCGCGCTTCGGCGACAAGCTGATCGGCAACGGCGGCAGCAATCGCCTGGACGGGGGTCGCGGCAACGACGTGCTCATCGGCGGCTCCGGGGCCGACACCTTCGTCTTCGCCGGACGATCGTTCGGCCGCGACGCCATCCTCGACTTCGAGGACGGGATCGACCAAATCGATTTGAGCGCGCTGTCGCTCACGCCGGCGGCGTTGGTCGTCGCACCGTACGCGGGTGGCGCGGTCGTGAGCACCGGATCCGGATCGATCCTTCTGAAGGGCGAGAACGCCGCGTGGATCACGGCGGACGACTTCATCCTTTAGAGCGTTGCGTGCTGATGCAGTGACGGGGATGGCGCGCCCTGCTCGCCTCCCCCCCGAGGGGCGTGAGAATCGGCGCCCGGGCTCTCCCCGCGTGCGCGAGGGGACCTGCCGCAGGCGTCGAGCCTCTCGCAGAGAGGCGATGGCGAGGCGGCGATGCCGGGCGAGGTGCCTCCTCAATCCCGTCACCCTCGCTGCGCTCGCCTCACGGCACATGCGTGCCGCGACGCCCTCTCCCCGCACGGCGGAGAGAGGTGGTGAACGCGTCGTTTTCGGAGGGTCCGCTGCGACTCTATGACTCCGGCACGGCGGCGAACTCAGGCGTCCCGGGGCGATGCGGTCCGGACGAGTCGGCTTCGAGGATGAAGCGACGGGTGCCCCTGCACCTCAGGGGCCGGCGAATCGATAGTTGAGGCCGAGTTTCACGGTGTAAATCGCGATCTTCTCGTCGAGGCTCACCGATTGAACGAGACTGGCCGGCACGTCGATGTAGTTGCCGAGAGACCGGCGGTCGCGGCCCAAGTCCGCGTAGAGGTACTCGAGCTTCGCCGAAAGATTGCCCGCGAGAGCGGCTTCGACGCCCGCTCCGAGGGTCCAGCCCACCCGGACCTCGCTGTCGGACGAAAGGACGGGGATGGGGTCCGGCGACCGGCCGGGAACGAAGGACAGGAATCCGACGCGGGTGCTCGCATCCGCGAAGGCAAGTCCGCCGGTTCCGTAGAACAAGAAGCTGCCGCTCGCGACACCGATGCGGCCGCGCGCCGTGGCGATCCAGTCGATCTCCGATCTGAAGAGGCCGGCAAAACCGTCGATCGGGCCCGTGATCGCGCCGAGACCTGCGCCGGCGAGCGCTGCCGCCGGGATCGTGGTGACGGTCCTGTCTCGCAGCCCCGTCAGGCTCCAGTCCGCCTCGAGGCCGACGACGAGTGCGCCGCTCTGCCAGTTGTAGCCGCCCTGAACGCCCGCCAGGGCAGCCGTGCTGCTGCAATTCGGCCCGCCGAATGTCGCGCTTTGAAGCTCGCCTTGGCGGCACGGAAGACAATCGATGGAGACGAAACTGAGATTGCTGTCCCAGTCCGCGACACCCAGCCCCGCATGGATGCCGAGGTAAGGACCAGACCACGTCAGAGGAACCACCCCCGGCGCCTGCAACACGGGCGGTTGGACCGCGACGCAATTCGGCTCCAGGAGATCGGCGGCGAGCGCCGGCGTGGCGAGACAAAGGGCGGCCATCGCCACCATCAAGGGTCTTCTGTCCATCATTTCCCCCGCTGCGCGCCGACCTTCAGATCGCTTCGCGCCTAGCCTGTTGCGTCCTCGGCCGCGAGTGAGTCGCCCGCGGCGGGCCCAGCCATACTGCTAAGCCGTGCTACATTAAACATAGCCAAAAGTTTGTATAAGCTCCCCACGGCCAAGCCTAGCATCTTTTACGAGAGCGTAGTAAACCCTTCCTTAAGGGCGATCCGGGCTGGATGCGCTCGGGGAAAGTTGCGTGTCCGGCTTTTCGGATTCGCGATGGGGGCAACATCATGACGACGTGGATTCGGCCGACGGTCGACTGCAATCTTGTGGCCGGAAGAGATTCTGCAACAACATTCGAAAACCGCCGCGTCAAGATCAAGATACTGGATAATGATTTTTCCGACGCCGGGCCGCCGCTGCTCCTGAACACCGCCGGTCGGCTCGCGAAGGCGGGCGACGTCATCGCCACGAAGAAGACCCCCTACGGGATCCTGAAGCTGGTGCTCGCCGCCGACGGCTCGGTCGTGTTCGACCCCGGCAAGGCTCTCCTGGCGCTCAAGGCGGGCCAGATCTTCAAGACGGGCTTCGTCTACAGCGTCACCGACAGCACCGGCCAGCTCACCCAGGCGGTCGTGGACGTGAAGGTCAAGGGACTGAACAGCGGTCCGGCCGTGACGAGCGTCACGCGATCGTCGACGTTTACGGAAGCTCTCGATGCGTCGCACCAGAAGCTCCCGGCGACGAAAGGGCAGTTCCAGGTCCTCGACGCCGACCGGGGCGACGTGCTTTCGGCGAAAGTCGCCAGCGCGCAGCTCCTCTTCAGCGGCGGCGCGCTGCCTGCCGGCAGCGACGTCTCGAATCTCGCATCCTACCTGACCTTCACGTCGGCCGTGTCCGATGGGCGCACGAAGGCCCTGTCGTGGACCTACGACCCGCCGGCTTCCAACTTCGACTTCCTGAACGCCGGCGAAACCCTCGTCGTGGTGTTCGGCATCCGGGTCAGCGACGGCCGCGCGTCCTCTCCCCTGCAGACGATCCGTGTCACCATCGTGGGCACGAACGACGGGGCGAAGATCACCGGCGCCACGACGGGAACGGTGACGAAGAACGGCGATCTCGATGGATCGACCGAGACGGTGACGCAGGTCACCGGAAAGCTCGACGTGTCCGATCTCGATCACGGCCAGAGCGTCTTCCGGCAGCCGGACGTCACCGCTCTGCAGAAGGCTTACGGCGCCTTCACGTTCGACGCCGCGACGGGGGCTTGGACCTATAAGCTCGATCACGCGAAAGCGCAGACGCTCGGCGCGGGCGAGGTCAAGTACGAAACGCTCACGGTGATCTCGAAGGACGGGACGGCGTCGGAGACGATCACGGTCGCGGTTGTGGGCGCGAACGAGGGTCCGTCATAACCGGCGACGATACCGGGACCGTGACCGAGGACCAGGACAATGATCCTGTCGCACTAGGCGTCCAGACCTTCGTCTGGGGGACCTCGACGAGTGGACGTCGACTCGGCCTCGACATTCACGCCGGACACCAAGAACGGCCAGTACGGTACGTTGGTGATCGACGGGGACGGAAAGTGGACGTACACTCTAAATAACGCTCATCCACAGGTTGATACGCTGAGCGTAGACGAGCATCTAAAGGAGACCTTCACAGTTACAACGGCGGACGGTACTCCCCAGGAGATCGTGATCACCATCAACGGTGGAACGACGCTCCGGAGGCGCGGAACGATCCCGACGCGGACAACGACGCGATCGTGACCCTGGAGGACACCGCGATCACGGTTGACGCCCTCGCCAATGATACCGACCCGGATGGGGACACCCTGACGATCACGCAGGCGCAAGTCGATCCCGCGGTTGGTCAGGCCGAGATCGTGACGATCGACGGCAAGACGCAGATCGGTGCACCCCGGCGGCGAACTATGCCGGGCCGGCCGTGGTCACCTACACAATCTCGGACGGCAAGGGCGGGACTGATACGGCGGTCGTCAACATCACGGTCACCCCGGTGAACGACGCGCCGGCGGGCACCGACAAGACCGTCACGCTCGCGGAGGACGGGTCCTACACGTTCCAGGCATCCGACTTCGGGTTCACCGATCCCAACGACGTTCCCGCGAATGCGCCGTCGGCCGTGAAGATCACGACCCTGCCGACCAACGGCACGCTGACCCTCAACGGTGCGGCGGTCGTGTCGGGCCAGCTGATCCCGGCCGGGCAGATCGGGCTTTTGGTCTTCACGCCGGGCGCGAACGCGAACGGGACGGGCTACGCATCCTTTACGTTCCAGGTGCAGGACAACGGCGGCACCGCAAACGGCGGCGTCGACCTCGACCAGACCCCGAACACCCTCGTTTTCAACGTGACGAGCGAGAACGACAAGCCAGACGCCAAGGATGACGGGAGGTTCCAACAACGACGCGATCGTGACCCTGGAGGACACCGCGATCACGGTTGACGCCCTCGCCAATGATACCGACCCGGATGGGGACACCCTGACGATCACGCAGGCGCAAGTCGATCCCGCGGTTGGTCAGGCCGAGATCGTGACGATCGACGGCAAGACGCAGATTCGGTTTACCCCGGCGGCGAACTATGCCGGGCCGGCCGTGGTCACCTACACAATCTCGGACGGCAAGGGCGGGACTGATACGGCGGTCGTCAACATCACGGTCACCCCGGTGAACGACGGCGCCGGCGGGCACCGAACAAGACGGTCACCATCGACGAGGACACGGCCTACACCTTCACGGCGGCCGACTTCGGCTTCACCGATCCCAACGACGACCCCGGCCAACGCGCTTGCTGGCGGTGAAGATCACGACCCTGCCGGCGGCGGGCACGCTGACCCTCAACGGCGGCGCCGTGATCGCGGGCCAGGACTGATCCCGGCCGGCACGATCGGGCACGCTCGTGTTCACGCCGGGCGCAACGCCAACGGCACGCGGCTACGCGAGCTTCACGTTCCAGGTGCAGGACGACGGCGGCACCGCCAACGGCGGCGTCGACCTCGACCAGTCGCCGAACACGATCGACGATCAACGTGACCTCGGTGAACGACGCGCCGCGCCGGCACCGACAAGACGGTCACCACCAACGAGGACGACCGCCTACACCTTCACGGCGGCCGACTTCGGCTTCACCGACCCGACGACACCCCGGCCAATGCCTTGCCGCCGGTGAAGATCACGACGCTGCCGGCGCGCGGGCACGCTGACCCTCAACGGCGTGGCGGTCACGGCCGGCCAGTTCGATCCCGATGGCCGACATCGACGCCGGGAACCTCGTGTTCACCCCGGCGGCGAACGCCAACGGCACGGGCCTACGCCAGCTTCACCTTCCAGGTGCAGGACGACGGCGGCACCGCGAACGGCGGCGTCGACCTCGATCCGGCGCCGAACACGATCACGGTCAACGTCACTCGGTCAACGACGCGCCGGCGGGCACCGACAAGACCGTCACGCTCGCACGAGGACACGGCCTACACCTTCACGGCAGCCGACTTCGGGTTCACCGACCCGAACGACGTCCCGGCCAACGCGCTGCTGGCGGTGAAGATCACGACCCTGCCGGCCGCCGGCACGCTGACCCTCAACGGCGTCGGCGGTACGCGCCGGCCAGCTCGATCCCGGCCGGGCACGATCGCGGCCGGTTCTGGTGTTCACGCCGGCGCGAACGCGAACGGCACGGGCTACGCGACCTTCACGTTCCAGGTGCAGGACGACGGCGGCACCGCCAACGGCGGCGTCGACCTCGACCGACCGCCGAACACCATGACGGTGAACGTCACCCCGGTGAACGATCCAACTCTCGTTCAGCCCGACAAGCACGTCTGGGTGGCTAGCAACCCAGCCGAGGCGATTGCCGAGTACGAGTCCGGTTACCCTCTCGCGATCACCGTACCAACGGACGCGGACACCGCAAACCTAACCATCAAGGTGACGTCAGGTCCCCGCAACGGGGCAGGTTGGATATTATCTGGGCAACCTGTTCGTTGCCGTCGCCGTGAACCAATCCATCAGTGCCTCCATCCTGACCAGTTTAGTCTACCGACCTAGCGATGACCCAAACGACAACCCGGACGGTAACCTACTCGAGTACGAAGTCTCTGGCGGCGGGGACACGGTCAGACAGACGGTCACGATCCATGAGGTGCCCGCCGGGAGCGCGCCCGGTCAGGAGAGCACAATTTCGTCGGACAATTCTCCTCTGACCTCCGGAAATGACGCTTATGCTTCGTTTGTCACCACCCCTGAATTCGTACAGGGCGTGAGCGCCGACATCTCGGGAAACACGTTGCTGCTCAAGACCGATTTTCAGAACACCCCGATCAACGACACCTTCGAGCTCGAAGATCTGAACAGCCCGACGGTGATGCGCGGTCAGCTTCAGATCACGCTCACGATCACGAGAAACGGCCTGGACTACACATTCGTCGTCGTGTCGGACGAGCGTAACGACTTCCTTAACAACGAAGGAACAGACTGGGCGAAGACAACTGAATTGGTGAACGGCGTACCGAAAGACCTTTGGGTCAACACGGTCGAGTATACTGACATCAAGCTTCTCAACTCTGAGACGACACTCGCTGAATGGCTAATGGATAAGGGCGTCGCCGCCGGAGACACTTGGACCGTTCGGTATGATGATGACGTCGGGGGTAGTGACCAAGCACGCTACATGAACGTCGAATACTACTTCAATGATCCAGGCGACCCGTCGATCTCCGTCAGCGGAACCGCTGGTGCGGATCTGATCTACGGAACAAATCACGACGATTCCCTCGCCGGGGGCACCGGCGACGACATCATCGTTGGACGTGCCGGGAACGATCTGCTCTCGGGCGGAGACGGAGCGGGACACCTTCGTGTTTAACGCGTCTGATGAGGGCAGCGACACGATCACGGATTTCGGCACCGAGGATATGATCCACTTCAAGGCTTCGGCATTCGGAGTGGAGCTAGGGCAAGCCGATGAAACGTCCTTTTCGTCAGGCACGACCGATATGTTCGACAACTCGGAGCAGTTCCACTATAACACCAGCACCGGAACACTGTTCTTTGATGCGGATGGAACGGGCGGAAGTTCGGACCCGGTCGTTATGGCCGTGCTCTCCAACAAGTACGGGCTCTCAGCCTCGAACATCACGTTCGTGGTCTAAGTTCGCCCTGCCCCGGCCGGCTCAACCCGGCCGGGGATGCGAGGCGCTGCCGTCAATAAATATCGTCCTTCTCGAAGGTCGGCGGGTGGCGCGCCGAGACGTCGTAACTGAACGTGCAGCGGCGTTCGAGGGCGAAGGCCTCGATGGCCTCGATGGTCTCCTGCGTGAGGCTGCTCGCGTCGAACATCGCCGCGAGCACCGCGGCATCCACCTCTTTGGTCGCGCCCGGATCGAGGTGGTTGAGCGTCTCGACCAGTTCCTGCTTGGTCATGTGCGTTCTCCAGGGACGCGGCTGCGCCAGGTCTCGGGAACCATGGCGCCCGCGCCCTCGTTGGTCCTGTCCTCCCTTCCGAAGCACGGAGGAGACCATGTGCTACGACCGAAGGTCATATTACGAGCACAAGAAAACCGTGGCGAGCCAATCCAAGGATGAGGCCGACAAGCGCAGCGAGGTCGTCGGTACCCTCCTGAAGGACGCCGAGAAGGCCGGAGAGAAGGCGAAACCGGAGGCTGCGCCGGCAAAGGAGCCGATGCCGGTGAAATAGGCGCTCCGCGTGGTGGCGTGGCCCGGCGCTTTGCGGGCATCTCGCCGCTCCGGACGGCGAGGTCGTGGATGCCTCACCCGGACGCGCTCGTGCCGGGCCGCGTTTTCCGAGAGTCCGTGAAAGTCCGAAGCTCTAGAAGTCAGAGCGTGATCGAGTGCCCTCTCACTCGATCACCTCGTCGGCCCGCGCGAGCAGCGCGGCCGGGACGGCGATCCCGAGGGACTTCGCCGTGTTGAGGTTGACGATCAAGTCGAACTTCGTCGGCTGCTCGACGGGAAGCTCGGCGGGCTTCGCGCCTTTGAGGATTCTGTCGACGAAAAGCGCGGATCGGCGGAGCATGTCGGTGTAGTTCGGCCCGTAGGAGACGAGGCCGCCCGCCTCGGTGAATTGCGCCTCGGAGAAGATGCTCGGGAGGCGGTTCTTGAGGGCGAACTCGGCAATCGCTTGTCGGCTTCCGAAGTTGACTGGATTGCCATTCGCAAACAAGGCATCGGCGCGATTCAATGTGACCGCCGCCATCGCGCCCGGCAATTCTTCGAGGGTGCGGATTTCAATCGGCTGAAGCGCGAGGCCGACCGCCAGGGAGGCGGCGGCGACATCCCGAACGACGTGGTGCTCGAGCGGGTTGGTCGGGTTCCAGAGAAACAAAACGCGAGAAGTCTCAGGGGCGATTTCCTTGAGAAGCTCGAGGCGCTTCCCGTTCAGCTCCGGAGCAATGTTGCTCAGCCCCGTGACGTTCCCACCCGGGCGGGCAAGGCTCTGCACGAGGCCGGTCATTTCGGGAAACGAGACGGCTGCCATCACGATCGGGATCGTCCTCGTCGCCTCCTTGGCGGCCCTGACGGCCTGTGTCGACACCGCCACGATGACGTCGGGCTTCTCTGCGACCAGTTCAGTCGCGAGAGCGGGCAGCCGCTCGCTCTTCCCCTCCGACCAACGCCACTCCACGGTCACGTTGCTGCCGTCGATGTAGCCCTGCTCGCGCAGCCCCTGGCGCAGGCCCTCCATGTCGGGCGTGTCGAGATTGGCGAGAACCCCGATGCGGAAGGCCCTCGACGATCGGCCATCGTCGGTCCGGGGCGCCTGGGCCGGTGCCGGCGTGGCGAGAAACGGGAGGATAAGCGGGGTGAGCAGGACATCGCGCCGTCGCATCGGATCACCTCACAGGGATAGCATCTTGCCGTCTTCGCGCTTCCGTCGCCAGGAGGTTACTGCCGCAGGGACCGACAGACCAGCGAGGGAGTTACGGGGAGCTGATCGTCGGGGCGCGAGGAATGGATGGGGTCCTACTCCGCCAGAACCAGGCAGGCGTCCAGCGGCGCCGACAGCCAGCCGCTTTCTCCAGGCGAAACGCCTGGGACCTCCCCCGAATTGGAGAGCTCGATCAAACCGCGACGCCCGCCCTGGTAGGTCACGTGGATTTCCCTCGTCGAGCCGAGGAACAGGACCTCGGTCACGGTGCAGCGCATCGCGAGTTGCGTCGGGTCCGCAGGCGCTTCCCGAGTCAGCGCGGTTCGCTCGGGTCGCACCGCGACGAGGATGTCGGACCCGGGGGAAAGCTTTCGCGCATCGGGAAGCGGAAGCGTTCCGCCCTCCGTCAACTCCACGCCCGCGGCCACGACCCGCGCGTTGAAGAAGTTCATGCGGCCGATGAACTGCGCGACGAAGCGCGTGCGCGGGCGCTCGTAGACCTCGTCGGGGCGGCCGAGCTGTTCGATGCGGCCTGCATTCATCACCGCGACCCGGTCGGACATGACGAGCGCCTCGCCCTGGTCGTGAGTCACGAAGATCGTGGTGATCCCGAGCTGGCGCTGAATCCGCGCGATCTCGACCCGCATCTCCTCGCGCAGCTTGAGGTCGAGGTTCGAGAGCGGCTCGTCGAGGAGCAGCACGGCCGGTCTGATCACGAGCGCACGGGCGAGCGCGACGCGCTGGCGCTGGCCGCCCGAAATCTCCAGCGGCCGGCGGTCGGCGAGACCCGAGAGGCGGACGAGGTCGAGCGCCTCTCCGACCTGCCGGCCGATCTCCGCTTTCGGCACGCGGCGCATCCTGAGGCCGAATGCGACGTTGTCGCCGACGCTCATGTGAGGAAACAGGGCGTAGTCCTGGAACACGACCCCGATATTCCGTCGGAACGGCGGCAGGGCCGCGACGGGCTTGCCCCGAAGAAAGATCTCGCCACCGGTCGGCGGGAAGAAGCCCGCAATGAGGCCGAGCGTCGTCGTCTTGCCGCACCCGCTCGGACCAAGGAGCGTGACGAACTCGCCGTGCTCGACGTCGAGGTCGATCCCCGCGACGGCCCGGCTGGAGCCGTAGCTCTTCTCGAGGCCGACCAGCCTGAGGGCGTGCTCAGCCACCCGCTCGCCCTCCATAGATGAAGTCTCCGAGACCGGTCACGCGCTCGATCACGAGCACCAGGATCAGCGGCAGGATGAGCGTGATCACCGAGACCGCGGCGAGCGTCGGAGCGAAGCCGTACTCCAGGAACCCGAGGATCTTGACCGTGATCGGCTGCTGCCCCGGGCGAACCAGGAACAGCGACAGGTTGACGTCGGTGAAGGAATGGATGAACGCGAAAACGGCGCCCGCCACGATGCCGCTCTTGATGAAGGGCAGCGTCACGTAGCGCAAGGTCGCGGCGTCCGATGCGCCGAGGCTCGCGGCCGCGAGTTCGAGGTTCGCGGGCAGGGTATGCAGGCTCACCGTGATGGTGCGAACCGCGAACGGCAGACAGATCGCGATGTGACCGGCAAGCAGGGCCGGGAAGCCAATGAGATCGCGCAGGCCCGCGTACTGAAACAGCTGCAGCAGCCCGACCCCCGTGATCAGCGTCGGCAGCAGCAGCGGCCCGATGGCGAGCGCCATCAGCGCCTGCCTTCCCGGGAACCGATATCGGACGAGCGCGAAGGAGAGCGGGAGCGCCAGCGCCGTGCTGAGCACCGCGGTGAGCGCTCCGAGTTCGAGGCTGAAGACGAGCGGATCGACCCATTCCGGCTTCATGGCCTCCCGCCACCAGCGGAGCGACAGGCCCTGCGGCGGGAAGACGGAACGGTTGCTTTGGTTGAAGGAGGCCACGGCCGTGATGAAGATCGGCCCGAGCATGAAGATGTAGATGATCGCGACCGCGACCTTGAGCGCGGTCCATGCGGGCGTGCGGGTGCGGGGCGCGGGGCGTGCCATCAGATCGCCGACGTGCGCGCGCCGAATCGCGCGGCGATGAAGAACAGGGTCAGGGACGATACCGTCATGACCACCGCGAGAGCAGCTCCGATCGACCAGTCGAGCAGTTGCGTCATGAAGCTGTAGATCGCGGTCGCCATCACGAGGGTGGCGGGCCCGCCGAGGATCGCCGGAGTCGCATAGGCGCTGATCGCGATCGAGAACGACAGGATGAAGCCGCCGATGAGCCCAGGGAGGCAGAGGGGCAGCACCACCTCGAGGAAGGTCCGACGGCGGTTGGCGCCCAGGCTCATGGCCGCGAGTTCGAGCGAGGGGTTGATCCCTCCGATCGAACCCATGAGCGTCAGGACCGTGTAGGGCAGGAGCGCGTGCGCGAGCCCGACGATGATGGCACCCGTGCTCGGCATCAGAGGGAGCCGCTGCGATGTGATCCCGAACCAGAGCAGGAGGTCGTTGGCGATGCCGAACCGGTTCAGCACGATGTACCAGCCATAGGTCCGCACCACGACGCTCGCGAGGAGCGGCGCGAACGACAAGGCGATCAGCAGACCCTTCCAGCGGCTCGTCGTGCGGACCAGGAAATAGGCGAGCGGGAACGCCAGGACGACGTCGAGGATCCCGACGCTCACGCCGACCACGAAAGTGCGCAGCAGAGCCTGGAGGTAGACCCGCTCGGTGAAGAGAAACTCGTAGTTGTCGAGCGTCAGCTCGCCGGTCAGCTGCTGAGCGTCGGACTTGAGGAAGCTGATCGTCAGAAGGAGCGCGTTCGGAAGGCCGAAGAACAGGAACAGGACCGCTCCGGGCACGAGCGCGATCAGCCATGGCCGCCCGGGGGATTGGGAAGGAGAGTTCGTCATCTGGGACGACGCGGACGACGGCTCAGGACCCGGGGCGGACCGAGACGCCCGCCCCGGGGGCGTCAGCCCATGACCTCCTGCCAGCGCAGCGTCCAGTCCCGACGTTTGGTCGCGATCGCCTCGGAATCGGGGAATTGGAGCCGATCCATCTGCTCCTTCGTGACGATCTGGACATCCGCGAACTCTTTCGGCCAGTCGCCCATGTCGGACCGCCCCGGGCTGCTGTGATAGGCGAGCGAAAAGGCGCGTTGCACGTCGGGCTCGAGGCGGAAATTCAGGAACTCGTAGGCGAGCTTCTTGTTCGCCGCGCCGGTCGGGACCGCAGCCACGTCGCACAACCCATTCACGCCCTCCTTCGGGATCACCATCCCGAACGGCAGGCCGCGCTCGATGTAGTAGCCGGTGCGCGGGCTCCAGTACGGCGCGATCCAGACGTCGCCATTCTCGAAATGGGGCACCGCCTCGGCCGAGCCCGTCACCACGGGACCCACGTAGGGCTTCTGCTCCCGCAGCAGCTTCCAGGCGGGATCGAGATTGTCGGCGCTGCCGCCCTCGAGCTCGGCCGCGTGGATCAGCGCGTAAACGGCGAGGAGGTTCGTCGGGTGGAAGGCGATGACGTGGCCCTTGATCTTGTCGCCGTAGCGTTGCCCCGGTTTCCAGTAATCGGCCCAGGAGGCCGGCTTCTCGATCTTGTCCTTGTTGTAGATGAGCGCCGCGAACATGAAGGTGTGCGGGACCCCGTGGGGCGGGATGACGGTCTTTCCCTTCTCCCAGACGTACTTGAGGTTCGGCACCTCGCGCTCGGTGATCCTCTCGAGCAGGCCCTCCTTGGCGCCGAGGATGATTTCCGGCGGGGTGAGCGTGTTCGCCACGTCGAAACCCGGGGCCCCGCGGGACGCGCGGATCTTGGCGTAGTCCTGCGCGGCCGTCCCGGTCGGGTCGTTGACGACCTGCGCGCCGAACTTCTTTTCGAACGGCTTCAGCACGGTCTCTTCGACGATCTGCTGGTATTCGCCCCCTTGGGTGTTGACCACCAGTGTCTCGGCGGCCATCGCCGGGATTACGAACGGCGACGCAATCGCGCTCGCCCCGACGGCCGCGCCGCCGGCGACAACCTGGCGCCGGCTAAGTTTAGTCGCTGGCAAAGGAGTTTTGGCTTTCGACATCTCACCTCTCCTTGAATCAACAGAGCGGCAGCCGTTCGGTCGGGTCGGACCGAGGGGAGCCGCACGACGGATCGGTCCAGGCGGGTCGCTCGGCTGTCAAAGCCCGAGCCGGCATGATGGGTACGCGCCGGGCCTCCTGTCAAATGAGCGTTCGGAGTTCGACACCCGCGAGCAGGCCGTCGCCGCAGTACCGCGGGTGCGCCAGCAAGAGAGCGACGGCGACCGTCACGTTCCGTGCAAGTCGAGCTCCTCCGCGAAATGGCACGCGGCGGCGCTCGCGGGCGTGACCTGACGCAGGGCCGGGCGGTCCGTCCGGCAGACCGGCGCCGCGTATCGGCAGCGCGGGTGGAACGGGCAGCCGGGCGGTGGGGCGGTGGCGCTCGGGGGTTCGCCCTGAAGCACCGCGCGGGCGCCGGCGGCGCCCGGGACGGAGTCGATCAGCGCCTCCGTGTAAGGGTGCCGCGGGCGGGCGAACAGCGCGTCCGTCTCGGCCAGCTCGACGATGCGGCCGAGATACATCACCGCGATGCGGTGGCTCACGTAGCGGACCACTGCGAGGTTATGGGCGACGAAGAGATAGGTGAGCCCGCGGGCGCGCTGCAGGTCGACGAAGAGGTTCAGAACCTGCGCCTGGATCGAGACGTCGAGCGCGGACACGGCCTCGTCGGCGACGATGAACTGCGGTTCGAGGGCAAGCGCCCTCGCGATGGCGACGCGCTGCCGCTGGCCGCCCGACAATTCGTGCGGGAAGCGCCGCACGACTTCGGGACGCAGGCCGACGTCCTGCACGAGCCGCTCGACCTTGTGCAGCCGCTCCCGCTTGGGCGCCCCCGCGGCCCGAAGGGGCTCGCCGATATTGGTGCCGACCCGCAGGCGCGGGTTCAGGGAGGAAAACGGATCCTGGAAGACGATCTGCATGTCGCGCCGGACGAACTTCATGTGCTGCTTCGTCGCGCGAAACAGGTCGATGCGCTCCGGACCGCCCGCCGCGGCGAGGGAGCGGCTGCGGAAATGCGCGGCGCCTTCGGAGGGCTCCAGCAGCCGGAGGATCGCCCTCCCGGCGGTGGTCTTCCCGCTGCCGCTCTCGCCGACGAGCCCGAGCGTCTCGCCGGGCGCGATGTCGAGATCGATGCCGTTCAAGGCGTGAACCTCGCCGACGCGGCGGCGCAGCAGCCCCTTGCGGATCGGAAAGCGCTTCGCGAGACCGCGGACGGACAAAAGGCTGGTCTCCGTACCCGTCACGGGACGCCCTCCTCCAGGAGCCAGCACGCCGCGCGATTGCCCGCGGGGGCGACGCGGACCGGCGGATCGTCCCGACAGACGTCCATGGCATGCGGGCAGCGGGTTCGGAACCGGCACCCGCTCGTGATCGAGCCGATCGGCGGGACGACGCCGGCGATCGGCTCGAGGACGCGATCCCGCGGCATGCGGAGGGTCGGGATCGAGGCGATGAGACCCTGGGTATAGGGGTGCGCCGGGTGCGAGAGCACCGCCCGAACGGGTCCTTCCTCGACGACCTTTCCGAGGTACATGACGATCACATCGTCCGCCATCTGCCCGACCACCCCCATGTCGTGGGTGATGAACAGGATGGCGCTGCCGAACCTCGCCTGGATGTCCTTCATGAGCCGGAGCACCTGCGCCTGGACGGTGACGTCGAGCGCCGTCGTGGGCTCGTCCGCGATCAGGAGCGCCGGGCTGCAGGCGAGCGCGATCGCGATCACCGCGCGCTGGCGCATCCCGCCGGAGAACTCGTGCGGGTACTGGCGCACGCGCTCGTCCGGCGAGGGCACGCCGACGAGGCGCAACAGCTCGACCGCCCGTGCCAGCGCCTCCTTTCGCGACAGGCCTTCATGCTCGGTCAGCACCTCCGCGATCTGGTCGCCGATGGGGTAGACCGGGTCCAGGGCCGTCATCGGCTCCTGGAAGATCATGGCGATGTCCTTGCCGCGCAGGCTGCGCATGGCCCGCGGGTCGAGAGCGGCGAGATCGCGGGCCGGTGCGCCCTCCCGCGAGAACAGGATGCGGCCGCCGACGAGCCGTGCCGGAGGGCTCGGCAGAAGACGCATGATCGAGAGCGCCGTCAGCGACTTGCCGCAGCCGCTTTCGCCGACGATGCCGAGCGTCCTGCCGCGCCTCACCGCGAAGCTGATGCCGTCGAGAGCCGGGCGGGCCTGCGGTCCGTCGCCGAAGGACACCCGCAGGTTCTCGATCGCGAGGAGCGTATCGGGCGCCGCCATGATCAGTCCCGAGCCACGGCGAGGTCGCGGGTCGCACCCGTGCGCGGATCGAACTGGTCGCGCAGCCAATCCCCGATGAAGTTGAAGCCGACCACGGTCAGCATGATCGCGATCCCGGGGAACGTGGTCAGCCACCACGCGACGTTGATGAGCGCCCTCCCCTCCTGGAGCATCCCGCCCCAGGACGGGATTTCGGGCGGCGTGCCGAGGCCGAGAAACGAGAGCCCGGACTCGATCAGGATCACGAAGCCGAGCTCGAGGGTCGCGACGACGAGCAGCGGACCCGCCACGTTGATGAGCACGTGCCGCAGCAGGATGTCCGTGGTGGACAGGCCCGCCGCGATGCACGCCTGGATGAACTCGCGCTCGCGCAGCTCGAGAACGAGGCCGTAGACGATCCGGGTGTACTGCACCCAGCGCGCGGCGATGAACGCGATGATCACATTGAGGAGGCTCGGCCCGAACACGGTCATGAACACGAGGGCGAGCAGGATGAACGGGATCGCCAGCACGATGTCGACGAGGCGCATGATCACGGTCGCGGCGAAGCCCCCGAAATAGCCCGCCACGAGCCCGAGGGCCGTGCCGATCACGGCCGATCCCGCCACCGCCGCGAAGGCCGTCACGAGCGACACGCGCGATCCGTAGATGATGCGGCTCAGCACGTCCTGGCCGAGGCGGTTCGTCCCGAGCCAGTGCTCCGCGAGGTCGCCGCTGAAGGCCGGAGGCGCGATGGCGTTGAGCAGATCCTGCGCGTTCGGGATCGACCGGCGCGAGCCATGGTGCGGCGACCGCGGACAGGAGCACGAGGGCAAGAATGACGAAGCCGATCGTGCCCTTTCGCGTCGAGACGCTGCGCCAGCCAGCCCATCGGGTCACCCGAGCCGGATACGCGGATTGAGGCGCGCATAGAGCAGGTCGACGACAAGGTTGATGAGCGAAAACGCCAGCGCGATCACGACCGTGACCGCCTGGACGACCGGGAAATCGCGCTGCTGCACGGCATTGACCGCGAGCCGGCCGACGCCCGGCCAGGCGAACACCGTCTCCGTGATCACGGCTCCGCCGAGCAGGCCGCCGAACTGCAGGCCCACGATCGTGACGATCGGGATCGAGGCGTTGCGCAGGGCGTGCTTGACGAGAACCTTGCCCTCCGAGAGCCCCTTGGCGCGGGCGAGGCGGATGTAGTCCTGGTGGAGGACGTCGAGCATGGCGGACCGCGTCAGCCTCATGATGCGAGAGGCCGAATAGACCGCGAGCGTGGTGGCGGGCAGGATCAGCGCCGCAAACGAGCCGCCGCCCATGGACGGCAGGAGGCGCCACTGCACCGCGAAGAGCAGGATGCCGAGGAGCCCGAGCCAATAGACCGGCATCGCCTGGCCGATCAGGCTGATGCCGGTGGCGAGCGTATCGACCCAGGTGTTGCGATGGACGGCGGCGAGGATCCCGAGCGGCAGCGCGATCACGAGGCTGATCAGGAGAGACGCCCCGGCGAGAAGCAGGGTCGCCGGGAAGCGCTCCAGCACGAGGCCGAGCGCCGGCTGGCGGAACCGGTACGAATCGCCGAGGTCGCCCACCGCCACGTTCGCGAGGAAGCGCACGTATTGCGCCGCCAGCGGCTGGTCGAGGCCGAGCTGACGGCGCAGCTCCAACCGGACTTGTTCGGGCGCATCAACCGGCAGAAGGAGGTTCGTGGGGTCGCCCGAGAGGCGCTGCAGCACGAAGACGATCGTCAAGACGCCGAGAAGAACGATGACGAACTCGAAGAGGCGGCGGGCCAGGTAGCTCAGCATCCGGTTGCCTTCCCGAGGGCGAATGGACTCGATATCGCGCCGAGACGGACGATCACGAACGCGAACGGGCGGCGGGCCAGGTCGCTCAGCATCCGCTTGCCTTCCCGAGAGCGAACAGGAAGGAGGTCACGCCGCGGAAATAGTCGCGCATGCTCTCGACGGAGAGGTACTCGTCCGGAGCATGCGGCCGCCCGCCGTGGCCGAGACCCCCGAACGCGAACGGGATCCCGAGCACGTCGGTGAAGAGATGGAGCGGCGCCGCACCCGCATGGATCGGCCAGACGGTGACGCGGTCGGAGTGCTTGCGGCAGGACGCCACGAGGGCTTGGACGATCGGCTCCCGCGAGGAACATCGCGAGGCCGGGTAGGCGCTGCGGATCGCCATCTCGACATGGCCGAACCCGCGCCGGTCGAGGTGATTGCGGATCAGGTCGAGGGTGATCCCGACGTCCATCCCGGGCACGAAGCGCAGGTCGAGGATGGCGCTCGCGCGGGTCGCGAGATGCGTCGCGGGCTCGACGCCGGGCGGCGTCGAGCCGATCCAGATCCCATCCACGTTCAGCGTGGGATCGAACAGGAAGTGCCGGAGCTCGGCCTCGAAATCCGCGCCGTGCTTGAAGCGATGGGCGCCGAGTTCGCTCAAGAACGTCTCCGGGCTGGAGGTCCCGCGCGGCCTGCGGCGAGAAGCTCGCGGTCGTCCTCGTCGGGCTCCGGCGGCTCGGCAAGCCGTCGATGGTGAGCCGCCCGTCGCGGGTCTGCAGGGTCGCGAGCGCGCTGATCAACTCCCAACCGGGACTCGCGAGCCACCCGGCGTGCATGGCATGGACGTCGTGCTTCGCGGGGCCTCCCCAGCCGCCGCCCGTCACCGAGAGCTCGAGGAAGCCAAGCCCTTTGAAGCCGAGGCGGATGGGCGTCTCGCCCTTCGTGTTGGTGCCGAAGTACGGCAGGAAGGCCCCGTCGCAGCCGCGCAGGCGATCGCGATGGGCCCTGATGTGAGGCTCGAGGGACGGGCTGCCGATCTCCTCCTCGCCCTCGATCAGGAAGTGGATGTTCACCGGCAGGTCGACGCCCGCGTCGCGGAAGGCCCGCACGACCGCCAAGAACCCGACGAGCGGGCCCTTGGAATTGAACGCCCCGCGCCCGACGAGCCGCCGGGTTCCCGGCCCGTCCGTGACGATCTCGGCCGCGAACGGCGGCGAGGTCCATTCCGCCGGGTCGGCGGGCTGCACGTCGTAGAGGGTGTAGAACAGGAGCGTGTAGCGGGCGCTCGGTGACCGCAGTTCGCCCTCGACGATGGGTGCGACCTGACCAGGAAACAGCGACACCTCGGCCCCGAGATCCCGCAGGGAGCGGGCGACGAAGGCCGCCATCTCGTCGAGCCCCTCGCCGCTCTTGCTGACGCCCGGGATGCGAATCGCGGCGCGGATGTCCTCGATGGCGCGATCGAACGTGTCGTCGATCGCGGCCAAGACACGGCGCTCGGCGTCGGTCGTCATCGGACCTCCTTCGAGGGAGATGCCGCGCGGCTTCCCGGACCGTCGCGACGGGACGCCGCGGCCCCTATTTCTTCTTCATCTCGAAGGCGAGGATCTGTTCGTCCGGCCGCGGCTTCCATTCGACGCCGCTGCGGACGCCGTACAGGATCTGCTGCGCGTACAGAGGCACCGCAGCCGCCGTCTCGTGCAGCCGTTCGAGGATCTGGCCGAACACCGCGCTGCGCTGGTCGGCCGGTACCTCGTTCGACTTCGCGAGGAGTTCGTCCACCTTCGGATCGCTCCAGGCCGAGAGAAGGCCCTTCGCGGTGTGGAACGCCTCGATCTGCGGGTAGGGATCGAGCCAGACATTGCCCTGGCCGGAAAGATACACGGGCGACATCTTGTGGTTCTTGAGATCCTCGAAGAAGACGCCCCACTCCTCCGGCCGGACCTTGATGTTGAGGCCCGCCTTCTGGAGCTGGGCCCCGATGGCGAGCGCGGTTTCACGGTCGTTCGGATAGCGACCCGAGGAGGTGCGCATCACGATCTCGCGCCCTTCGAGCCCGAGCTCCTTCACGAGGGCCTTGGCCTTCTCGAGGTCCGGCTTGCGGGTGAAGTCCTTGTCGGACGGCCATTCCGGGATGCCGGGGCTCAGGATCGACTTGGCGGGAACCGCATAGCCGCGCAGGAGGCCCTTGATGATGGCGTCGCGGTCGATCGCGTAGGCCACCGCCTCGCGGAATTTCGAGTTGTCGCCCGGCGCCTCGTCGCTGTCGAACTGCACCGCCATGACACGAGTGCTCGCGGCGCGTTCGACGCGGGCGTCGGGACCGTTCTCGAGAGCGGCGGCCTGCGTCGGGGACACCCCGGCGACCACATCCGCCTCGCCGGTCTGCAGAGCCGCCACGCGCGACAGCTCCTCGGGCACCACCCGGAAGGTGACCCGGTCGATGCCGGGCTTCGCTCCGCCGTAGCTCGGATTGACCTCGAGGACCACCGCGTCGTCGCGTTTCCAGTCGACGAGACGATAGGGTCCGCTGCCGACCGGCTTGCGCGCGAAGGCGGCATCGCCGACCTCCTTGACGTATTTCGGCGGGACCGGCGCCAACAGGGTCATGCGGGCGCGGAAAAGCGGATCGGGCGCCGTCGTGGTGATCTTCAGCGTGCGCGGGCCGGTCGCTTCGATCGTCTTGAACCCGGTCCACCAGCCGCGGATCGGCGATTTCAGATCGGCGTTCTGCATGCGCTCGATGGAGAACTTCACCGCGGCCGCGTCGAGCGGTTCGCCGTTCGAGAAGGTGAGCCCGTCTCGCAGCCGGACCGTCCACGCGGTGGCTCCGTCCTGCTCGACCGATTCCGCGAGTTGCGGCCCGATCTTCATGTCCGGACCGCGATGGAGCACGCTGTCGAAGATGTGCCTCTGGACGTTGCCGGTCGCGGTATCGGCGCGGAAGGCGGGGTCGAGCGACACCGCATCCGTGCTTTGCGCGATCGTCAGGTCGGCGGCGAGCGCCGGCGCTGCGAACGTCAGCGCGAGTGCGGAAGCGCCGACCCGGGTCGCGGACCTCAGGCGTTCGAGCCAATGGGCGGTCATGATCTGTCCTCCAATCGAGGGGCCAAATTCTAGTCGGTCTCCCAGCGGGCGAGCTTCGGGGCAAGCCCGAACACCTCGGTCACGCTGCCCCCGGCCTCCACGTCCTTCAAGCGAGCCAGTTCGCCCGCGAGGTGCGCATCGGCAAGGTCGGCGATGCGGGCTGCGTCCTCCCGGGGCACCACCACGACGCCGTCGCGGTCGCCCACGATGATGTCCCCGGGATGGACGGCGACACCGCCGCAGCTGACCGGAACGTTGATCGCGCCCGGTCCCGTCGACCCGAAGATGCGCAAGCACGTCGAGCGGGCGAACGTCGGGGGTGAGTCCGCCACCATCCCGATGGCGTCGCGGATCGCCCCGTCGACGATGATCCCGACCGCGCCTTTGCGCTTGAAGTAGTAGCCGAGCCGCTCGCCGATCACGCAGACGTCCTTGTATCCGCCGGCGCCGATCACGATCACGTCGCCGGGCCTGGTCTCGTCGATGGCCTTCTGGACGTAGAGCGCGTCGCCCGGCCGGGTGAGCACCGTGAGCGCGCTGCCGAGAACCCGCATGGTGTTCTCGAGCGGCTTGATCTCGTAGTGCATCGCGCCGTACCCGCCCATGCAGTCGACGAGCTTTGCCGTGTCGTGCTGCTCGAACCGGCTCACCAGGTCAGGCGCGGGACGCACGAAGTCCCTGACGATCGCGCCGTGAAGTGCGTGCTTTTCCGTCCCCGCCATGGATGATCCCCGTTGTGAGCCGATCGGCACCCGCCGGGTGCTTGCCGGACCGAGACGCTACGAGGCGAGCCCGGCCCTGTCCAATGACGAACACTCGACATTCCATTCCTTTGGGGAATAGGCTGGCTCGCAAATCATGAGGCTGCCGCGATGAACTATCGCCAGCTCGAGGTCTTTCGTGCCGTGATGCAGACCGGATCGGTCACGGCGGCTGCCCGGACCCTCCATCTCACCCAACCCGCCGTGACGAAGATCCTTCAGCACGCCGAAGACCAGCTCCGGTTTCGGCTGTTCGATCGGGTCAAGGGGCGCCTCGTGCCGACGCCCGAGGCGCTGGCGCTTTTCCCTGACGTCGAGCGGGTGTTCGACGACCTGCAGGGGGTGAGGCAGATGGTCAGCTCCCTCAGGGCGGCGCAGACCGGCGCTCTCACGATCGTCACGATCCCGACACTCGGCGAGGCCGCCCTCCCCCGTGCCATCGCGGCATTTCTGGCGTCCCGCCCGGACGTCCGGATCGGATTCGAGATCCGGCCTCGGCGGGACATCGTGCAGCGGATCGCAAGCGAGCGGGCCGACTTGGGCTTCGCCTTCCTGGCGCACGAACACGCCAACGTCATCGCGACCGAACTGTGCGCGGGCCGGGTCGTGTGCATCCTTCCGAGCGGGAATCCGCTGGCCTCCCGCACCACGGTCACGCCGGCGGATCTGATCGGTTCCCGGCTGATCACCTACTCCGAGGAGCAGGGTCTCAGGCCCTTGCTCGACGCCGCGCTTGCGGCCGCTCGGGCCCAGGTCCAGTCGGTGATCGAGGTCGGATGGGTGGCGAACGCCTGGGCTCTCGTCAATGAAGGCCTCGGGGTCGCCCTCGTCGATGACTTCTCGCAACTCGAGAGGGTTTACCCTGGGGTCGTGATGCGTCCTTTCGAACCCCCGATTCCGATCGTGGCCGAAGTCCTCCATCCCCGATCCAAGCCGCTGTCGCGGCTCGCCGTCGAATTCGTCAAGCTCACCCGGACCCTCCTCGCGAAGACGGGTTCTCGTGAAGCTGAAACGGACCGGTAGGTGTCCCGACCGCGCGCCGTAGCGACAGTCTCCGCGGCTTCCCGCGGGACCGACCTTGGCGAAGGCGGGACAGCTGCCATAATCCCCGCAGAGTCGAACCCGAGAGGCACGAGATGCAGACCAGGGCCGCAGTCGCGTGGGAAGCCGGAAAGCCTCTCACGATCGAGACGATCAGCGTCGAGGGGCCCCGCGCGGGCGAGGTCCTCGTCGAAGTCATGGCGACGGGCGTCTGCCACACGGACGCTTACACGCTGTCGGGGCTCGATTCCGAGGGCAAGTTTCCCGCGATCCTCGGACACGAGGGAGCCGGCATCGTCCGCGAGGTCGGAGCCGGGGTCACTACCCTGAAGGCCGGCGACCACGTGATCCCGCTCTACACGCCGGAATGCCGCCAGTGCAAAAGCTGCCTGTCCCGGCGCACCAACCTGTGCACGGCGATCCGCGCCACCCAGGGGCAGGGCCTGATGCCCGACGGCACGAGCCGCTTCCGCTGCGAGGCGACGGACCGTTCCGGGTCCAACACGGTGTTCCACTACATGGGCTGCTCGACCTTCGCGAACGTCACGGTCCTGCCCGAAATCGCGCTCGCCAAGGTGCGCGAGGACGCCCCGTTCGACAAGATCTGCTATATCGGCTGCGGCGTGACGACCGGCATCGGCGCCGTGATCTACACCGCCAAGGTGTGGCCCGGTGCCAACGTGGCGGTGTTCGGCCTCGGCGGGATCGGACTGAACGTGATCCAGGGTGCCCGCATGGTCGGCGCCGACAAGATCATCGGCATCGACATCAATCCCGGCAAGCGCGCCATGGCCGAGCGCTTCGGCATGACGGATTTCCTCGACCCGAACGAGGTCGGGCCCGAGAGGATCGTGCAGGCGATCGTCGATCTCACGGGCGGCGGGGCGGACTTCTCCTTCGACGCCACCGGCAACGTCAACGTCATGCGTCAGGCGCTCGAGTGCTGCCACCGCGGCTGGGGCGAGAGCATCGTCATCGGCGTCGCGGAAGCCGGCAAGGAGATCGCGACCCGTCCGTTCCAGCTCGTGACCGGGCGGGTCTGGAAAGGCACCGCGTTCGGCGGCGCCAGGGGCCGGACCGACGTCCCGAAGATCGTCGACTGGTACATGGAGGGCAAGATCAACATCGACGATCTCATCACCCACACGATGCCGCTCGACGAGATCAACACCGCCTTCGACCTCATGCACGAGGGCAAGTCGATCCGGTCCGTCGTGGTCTACTAGCGCGCCGCCCCGTCATGCCCGACCTCGAGCCGGGCATCCACGTCTTCGCTTCTCCCCGTCATGCCCGGCCTTGAGCCGGGCATCCACGTCTCCGCTTCTCCCCGTCATGCCCGGCCTTGAGCCGGGCATCCACGTCGTTGCGTCGCTCCACCGTCGCAAGACGTGGATGGCCGGGACAGGCCCGGCCATGACGGGAGTGTGAGGCAAGCGGCAGCGGCCTGGCGGTGAGCGCCGCCTGCGACCTGGTTGCATCCCGCACCTGTCTATGCCCAACTCCCGGCCGACTCCACCGATTTGCGAGACCAGCGATGAACGTCCACGCATCCCCCGCCGCGCCGACCTTGTCTCATGAGGAGCGCCTCGACCGCCTGGCCCAAGTGGCCGTCCAGGTCGGCCTCGGCCTGCAGCCCGGGCAGGAGGTCGTTATGACGGCGCCCCTCGAGGCGGTCGCCCTCGCGCGGCGCATCACCGAGCACGCCTATAAAGCCGGTGCCTCGCTCGTGACCACCCTGTTCGCGGACGAGGACGCGACCCTGATGCGGTTCCGTTACGGCGCGGACGAAGGGTTCGACAAAGCGACGGACTGGTTGTTCGAGGGCATGGCCGCGGCCTACGCCAATGGGGCGGCACGCCTCGCCATCGCGGGCGAGAACCCTGCGCTCCTCGCGCAACAGGATCCGGAGAAGGTCGCGCGCGCCAACCGGGCACGGTCCAAGGCCTACAAGCCGGCCCTCGAGCAGATCGTGAACTTCCACACCAACTGGACGATCGTCTCGTTCGCGACGCCCGCGTGGGCCAGGGCCATGTTCCCGGACGAGCCCGAGGAGGTCGCGGTCGCGGGCCTGTGGGACGCGATCTTCGCGGCCTCTCGGGTCGATGGGCCGGATCCGGTTGCGGCCTGGGCGGCGCACAACGCCGAACTCCAGTCGCGCACGCGCTTCATGAACGACAAGCGGTTCGCGGCGCTCCACTTCCGCGGCCCGGGGACCGACCTGAAGGTCGGACTGGCCGACGATCACGCGTGGAAGGGCGGCTCCTCGCCCGCCAACAACGGCACCGTGTGCAATCCCAACATACCGACCGAAGAGGTGTTCACGACGCCTCACAAGGACCGCGTCGAAGGGCGTGTCCGCAGCACCAAGCCGCTCTCGTACCAGGGCACGCTCATCAAGGACATCGCGGTGCGTTTCGAGGGCGGGCGCATCGTCGAGGCGGGAGCGAGTTCGGGCGAAGCGGTGCTGCGCAAGGTGCTCGAAACCGACGAGGGAGCGAGCCGCCTCGGCGAGGTGGCGCTCGTGCCCTACTCCTCGCCGATCTCCAAGAGCGGCCTGTTGTTCTTCAACACCCTGTTCGACGAGAACGCGGCGAGCCATATCGCGCTCGGACAGTCCTACAGCAACTGTTTCGTCGACGGCGGGTCGCTCACCCCGGAGGAGCTCGCGGCACGGGGCGCGAACAAGAGCCTGATCCACATCGACTGGATGATCGGCTCCGCCGAGATCGACGTCGACGGGCTCACCGCGGACGGCGGCTCCGAACCCCTGATGCGAAACGGCGACTGGGTGTCCTGACGGTGTCGTGACGATCCTGCTCGACGAGCGCGTGCCGCGGACGCTCGATGTCCTGCTGCGGACCTGGGCGCGTCCGGAGCACCGCGGCGCGCTGCTCGAGGCCTGGCTGTTCGAGGACGAAGCGGAACGGCGCCGCGGAGAGGAGCTCCTCGCCGGCGTCGGAGTGGAGGCCCGGCTCCGCAGCGCCTACAAACCCCTCGTGCACGCCTTTCTCGAGGAGATCGACGCGGCCGCGTTGCGCCGTGCCGTGATCGTCTATCCCGTGCATCCCGGGGCGGATCCCCGACGCTTCCAGCTCGAGGCGTATCCGCTGGCGGCGCTCCTCGAGGCCGCGGAGGTGCGCTTCGAGCCGGGCGGGCCGGATCTCGTCTATCGCGTCGTGACGGAGGACCGGCACGGCGGCCGCAAGGAGCAGTCCGTCTTCGCGCCCAACCGCCTGGTGGCAAACCATCTCGGCGCGACCGACCTCGCGCCGACCGGCTGGCTCACGGTCACCCGCCGGCCGGACGGCGCGCCCGATGTCGACGAGCCGCTCGAGACGGAAATCGAAGCGCTCTTTCGCAAGGCCGTCGCGGCCGTGACGGCACACGACTGGCCGGCCGAGGAGCCCCATTGCGAGCGGCTTTCCCTCGACGTGACCCTTGCGGGGATCGAGCGCCCGCTCGCGTACGGGGATGAGGTGATGAGCACCCGCGAGGCCCTGCACGAGGACCTCTATTTCACGGTTCTCGAATGGTTCAAGCACCGCGCGGGGCGATCCATGGAGGATCGCCGGCTGCAGCCGGGTCAGATCGTGCCCGACGTGCGCGCCGGGACGGGCGACGCTCGCGTGCGCGTCTCGATCAGCCCGTTCGGGGCGCCGATCGACCCGGCGCGCCCCGAGCAGGAGCTGAGCCGGGCGGAGCACGCGCTGTCGCTGGCGCAGATCCATCGCGAGGTCGCGCTTCTTCCGGGCGAGCGCTTCGAGGGCCGCTCGCGGGAAGGGCGTCCGATCCCGGGCCTGTACCGGCCGGGCCCGCGACCGGCCGTCCTCGTCACCGCCGGCCAACACGCCAACGAGACCTCCGGCGTCGTCGGAGCGCTTCGCGCGGCGGGCGAACTCCTGAGGGATCCGGGCGCCCATCTCGCCGTCATCCCGGTCGAAAATCCGGACGGCTACGCTCTGCATGGGCGGCTGTGCGAAGACAATCCGCGCCACCTGCACCATGCGGCCCGCTACACCGCGCTCGGCAGCGACCTCGAATACGGCCCGGACGAGCCGCCGGCCGAGAAAGGCGCCCGTCTGCGTGCGCTCGCGCTCTCGGGCGCCTGCCTTCACGTCAACCTGCACGGCTATCCCGCGCACGAGTGGACCCGGCCGTTCACGGGCTATCTGCCGCGCGGGTTCGAGCTCTGGACGATTCCGAAAGGCTTCTTTCTCATCGTGCGCCACCATCCCGCCTGGGCGGAGCAGGCGCGAGAGCTCCTGGAGCGGGTCACGGAGCGTGTCGCCGCAGTGCCGGGCCTGTCCGACTTCAACCGGCGCCAGATCGAAGTCTGCGCCGCCCATTCCGGCGGCGCACCCTACAGCGTGGTGCGCGGGATTCCGTGCCTCATCGGCCCCGATGCGCGCTCGCCCGTGCCGCTGACCCTCATCACCGAGTTTCCGGACGAAACGGTCCTCGGGCCGGCGTTCGTGTTTGCCCATGCCGTGCAGGCCGCCACGGTGCTCGCCGCGGAGGCGGCCTTTGCGGACATCATGCAAGCCTCGGTCCAGGCGTCCTGATAGCTGCGCCCGCCAAGGTCGCCGACGAGAGGGGAACCACCGGTCCCGCGGTGCCGTTTGCCAGACGCAGGGCGGTGGTCCCTTCGTGAGGGTGAGTCATGGCGCGTCTTCGCTACAAGCAGAGCGAGAGCGAGGCCGGCATCCGGGAAGCCGTGAGCGTCGTGGAGGCCCATGGCGAGAGGCTGCCGCCGATCGACGACGCGGAGGCGTTCGGCGCGTTCTTCGACCGCTTCGCGCACGCCAAGGTCGTGCTCCTCGGGGAGGCGACCCACGGCTCGTCGGAATTCTACCGCGCCCGTGCGGCGATCACGCGGCGGCTGATCGAGCGGCATGGCTTTACCATCGTGGCCGTCGAAGCCGACTGGCCCGACGCCGCGCGGATCGACGCCTACGTCCGCCACCGCCCCATCGCGCCGATGGACGACGACACGTTTACCCGGTTCCCGACCTGGATGTGGCGCAACGAGGAGGTCGCCGACCTCGTCAACTGGATGCGCGACTGCAACCGGGACCGGCCCGCCGCGGACCGCGTCGAGTTCCGGGGCCTCGACGTGTACAGCCTGCTTTCCTCGATCCGCGAAGTCCTGGCCTACCTCGAGAAGGTCGACCCTGAGGCCGCGAAGGACGCGAGGAGCCGCTACGGCTGCCTCAGCCCCTGGCAGGCCGATCCCGCGCGCTATGGCCGGGCCGTGCTCACCGGGCAGAAGAAGCCGTGCGATCAGGCGCTCCTCACCCAGCTCCAGGACCTGCTCGAGAAGCGCATCGAGTATCTGGGCGCAAAGGACGGCGAAGCCTTCTTCGACGCGGTTCAGAACGCGCGGATCGTGCATGCGGCGGAGCATTACTACCGCATCATGTACGAGGGCTCGACCGAGTCCTGGAACCTGCGCGACCGGCACATGTTCGACACGCTCCAGCGCGTCCTCGCCCGGCGCGGCGAGGGCGCCAAGGCGATCGTGTGGGCGCACAACTCCCACATCGGCAACGCCGCCGCGACCGCGATGGGGTGGCAGGGCGAGTTCAACATCGGCGAACTCTGCCGCACCGCCTATCGGGACGATGCGGTGCTGGTCGGCTTCGGCACCGATCGCGGCACCGTGGCTGCGGCGAGCGACTGGGACGAGCCGATGGAGGTCAAGCAGGTCCGCCCGGCCCGGCCGGACAGCCACGAGCGCGTGTTCCGCGAGACCGGTCTGCCCTGCTTCCTCACCGAGTGGCGGGGCGGCCGCAAACGCGACCTTCAGGATGTCCTCTCGCGCCCGCGGCTCGAGCGAGCGATCGGCGTCGTCTACCGGCCCGAGACCGAGCTTTACAGCCACTATTTCGAAGCCGTCATGGCCGAGCAGTTCGACGCCTTCGTGTGGTTCGAGGAGACGACGGCCGTCACGCCCCTGGCGGTCGGGCACGGCAAGGGCATGCCGGACACCTATCCGTTCGGGCTGTGACCTGCGAAGCAGCGCTCCGCGAGGTGAGAAGGGGGAGTGGGTTGTGGGGAGTGGGTTTTGGGGCGAAGACTCCACTGTCATCCCCGGCCGGCGGAGCGAGAGTAAGGAATGGAGTCCGCGCCACGCGGGTTTATGGATGTGCTTCCCGGCCCTGCGGGCCGCCGGCCATGACAGCCCCTCTCCCCACGCCTCACCTTCCACGCCCCACGTCGCGCCACCTCGGCCAACGGTCGCCGCCGCCATGACAGCCCGTCGCCTTGCCCCTCCCCACCGCCCCTGCTAACGGATCGCCATTCCCGTTCACCGCGAACCGCTCCGCAGGGGTCATCCCGTGTCCCGTCAGTTCATCTACCACATGCGCGGCCTCTCGAAGTCCTATCCGGGCGGCAAGAAGGTCCTCGAAAACATCCACCTCTCGTTCTATCCCGACGCCAAGATCGGCGTGCTCGGCGCGAACGGCGCCGGCAAGTCGACGCTGCTGCGCATCATGGCCGGGATCGACAAGGACTGGTCCGGCGAGGCCTGGGTCGCCGAGGGCGCCCGGGTCGGCTACCTGCAGCAGGAGCCGCAGCTCGATCCCGCGAAGAACGTCCGCGAGAACGTCATGGAGGGTGTCGCGCCCCAGCGCGCCATCCTGGAGCGCTACAACGAGCTCGCCATGAACTACTCGGACGAGACCGCGGACGAGATGACGCGCCTTCAGGACGAGATCGAGGCGAAGGGGCTGTGGGACCTCGATTCGAGGGTCGACCAGGCCATGGATGCGCTGCGCTGCCCGCCGGACGACTGGCCCGTGGACCGGCTGTCGGGCGGCGAGAAGCGCCGCGTCGCGCTGTGCAAGCTCTTGCTCGAGCAGCCGGAACTCCTCCTCCTCGACGAGCCCACGAACCACCTCGACGCCGAGACCACCGCCTGGCTCGAGGGACACCTGCGCGCCTATCCCGGCGCGATCCTGATCGTCACCCACGACCGCTACTTCCTCGACAACGTCACGGGCTGGATCCTCGAGCTCGACCGCGGGCGCGGCATTCCCTACGAGGGCAATTACTCGTCCTGGCTCGAGCAGAAGCAGAAGCGCCTCGCTCAGGAAGGCCGCGAGGAGGAGGCGCGCCAGCGCACCATCGAGCGCGAGCGCGAGTGGGTCTCGGCCTCGCCGAAGGCCCGTCAGGCCAAGTCGAAGGCGCGCATCCAGCGCTACGACGACCTCGTCGCGAAGGCCGCCGAGAAGGGGCCGACCACCGCCCAGATCGTCATCCCGATCGCCGAGCGCCTCGGCAACAACGTCATCGAGTTCGACGACCTCAAGAAGGGCTTCGCGGACAAGCTCCTCATCGACGGGCTCTCCTTCAAGCTGCCGCCCGGCGGGATCGTCGGCGTGATCGGGCCGAACGGCGCCGGCAAGACGACGCTGTTCCGCATGATCACAGGCCAGGAGGAGCCCGACGAGGGGACGATCCGGATCGGCGAGAGCGTCAAGCTCGGCTACGTGGATCAGAGCCGCGACAGCCTCGACGGCAACAAGACCCTGTACGAGGAAATCTCCGGCGGCAACGAGATCCTCTACCTCGGCAAGCGCGAGATCAACGCCCGCGCCTATTGCTCGGCCTTCAACTTCAAGGGATCGGATCAGCAGAAGAAGGTGGGCGTCCTCTCGGGCGGCGAGCGCAACCGCGTGCACCTCGCGAAGATCCTGAAGTCGGGCTCGAACGTGCTCCTCCTCGACGAGCCCACCAACGACCTCGACGTGGACACGCTGCGCGCGCTGGAGGAGGCCCTGGAGGACTATGCCGGCTGCGCCGTCATCATCAGCCACGACCGCTGGTTCCTCGACCGGATCGCCACCCACATCCTCGCCTTCGAGGGCGACAGCCATGTGGAGTGGTTCGAAGGCAACTTCGCGGACTACGAGGAGGACAAGAAGCGGCGGCTGGGGACCGACTCGACGATCCCGCACCGGATCAAGTACAAGAAGTTCTCGCGTTAGAGCCGCCTCCACTTAAGTGGGATCGGCTCCCTTCTTTCTTGAGCCGCAATTTCTGACGGCGAACCGGATCCACCTCGCCGAAAATGGCTTGCGAACGCCGCAGGCCGTCTGCGGCCGACGGCTGCCGCGGCGGATCACCCGTCCACTCGAAAGGTCATGTGGAACGTCGTTCCGTGCTCGCGTTCGAAACTCGTGATGGCGTCCAGTTGGGTGCTCAGGCTCTCCACGAGCGTGAGGCCGAAGCCCCTGCCGTCCACCTCGGGGTTGAAGTTCATGCCGTCGTCCTGCACGGTCAGCTTCGCGACGCCGTTATGGACGCTCAGCGTCAAGGTGATCGTCCCGGCGGTGTCCCTCCAGGCGTGCTTCATGGCGTTCGAGACGACTTCGCTGAGGATGAGCGCGAACGGCATGGCCTTGTCCAAGGAAACAGTCACGCGCTCGACGCTCAGGTCGAAGGTGGTGCGGTCGCCGATGCGCTTCAGGGTCTCGCACAGCCGGCGCGCGTAGGCCGCAAGGTCCACCCGGGCGAACTGACCTTGCGTGTAGATGAGGTCGTGGACGAGGGCCATGGCCTGAACCCGCCGGATGGTTTCCTCGGGTGAGGTCTTCACCCGATCCTGCATTCGGATCAGGCTCGAGATGATCTGCATGTTGTTCTTGACCCGATGGTGCACCTCCTTGAGGAGCTGCTCCTTCTCGCGCAGCGCGTTCGACAGGGCGCGGGTGCGCAACGCGACGGTGCTCTCCGTCTCCTCATGGCTGCGCCACGCCCAGGACGCAAGGATCAGGAGGGCGACGATGGCCGGCGCGAAGTAAAGAGCCGCAGCGCGCATCTGCGGGTCGACGAGCACGATGACGAACAGCCCGACCGGGAGGGCGACGGCAGCGAAGAGACCGTACGGCAGGGCGGATTTGATCGACCCGCGGCGAAGCAGCCCGCGCAGGCGGGACAGGAGCGCAATTGCCGGGAGAATGCGCACGCTCGTACTCGTCACGCTGCGGCAGGGGTGAGAGGCATGAGTTTGGCTCGGGTGAACGCACGCGAACCCTGGTCCGTGCACCTCACCCGCGCCTGAACCTCCCTCGATATGATCGGCAGGAACGGTAAACGGGCCGTGAACGGGTCTCGGGCGTCGGAACCTTTACCCACATGTTCACCTGGGCGAGCCAGGTGAGGCGCCCACCACCTGTCCCGCACGCGCACAGGTGGAGAGGTCCGTCGCAGGCGAGCGTCCCGCAAAAGCGGCGACGAGTGAAGCGCCGGCCCCGGGTGCGATCCGTCCTCGATCGCTTTCGCCCCGCTTCGCTTGCTTCACGGCACATTCGTGCCGCAACGCTGCTCTCCCGACGCGGGGACAGGTGGTAAGCCACGCCATCATAGCCGATCGCCACGTCGCACCAGAGCAGGCTCTGCGGGAGGTGACCACGGCTTTTCGCCCTGAGCGAGCACGTCTCCCGGCTCGGGGCTCGTAGCGGTGCTAGGATCCTCTGCGTGCGAACAGCGCGTACCCGCGCCGGGGCTGCTCGCGGAGCCGAGCGTAGGACTTGGCGAACCGGGCATCGTTGCGAATGCTCGCTTCCATTCCGTGAGGTCTTCGGTGGAGAATCAGGATGTCGGGCGCCAGCTCGAAAAAGCGGTCCATGTTCCTCGGAGAGATGAACTCGGGCTCCGCGCTCGTCAGTCCGGTGATGTCGACCATGGGCGAGTCGGTCAGGAACGCGAAGGTCCCGACCTCCAGCGCCGCAAGCTTCTTGCCAGGGAACCGCTCCTTCACGAAGGCCGCGATCTGCGCATAGGCTTCAAGACGGCCGTTGGTCTCAGGCTGCTCGAGATACCGGAGGTGGGTCAGGAGCATGGCACTCAGGCACAACGCGAGGAGCGCCATGGAAATCCCGTTCTCATAAGCACGAATGGCCGGATGCCGCCGTTTCAGCGCGTCGAAGGCGCAGATTAGGCCGAAGAAGATACTGATCAGAGCCATCGTGTGAAGCGGTGCGAAGTACCAGTGGTAGCCCGGCACGTTCAGCACCAGGTAGAAAAGCTGCTGGCCGACGACGAAGAGCAAGAAGTAGATCAGGATCGAGCGCCGGCGGAAGATCTCGTAGACCCCCCAAACACAAAACGGTGCGAGGACGACCGCACCCCACGTGCCCCAGCCGAACGCGCGAGTCGTCGAGGCACGCAAGTCTCGCCAGTAGACGTTTCCTTCCCCCCAATACCCGGATGCGCCCTGCCACATCTTCTCTTCAAGCGTCGACGGCAGAAGCTGACCGAATTCGGCGTACGAGAAAATGAACCACGGCGCGGTGATTGCGAGAAACCACGCGACGCTCCGGATCGGAAACCGTCGATCGACATAGAGCTCGTGTGCCCACTTGAGGGCCGCGAGAAGCAAGCCATCCGGTCGGGTGAGAAAGATCAGACCAAGAACCCAGCCGGTTTCTTTCTTCTTATCGTCGAGAGCCAGGAAAATCATGATCAGCGCGATGAATGGCAGAGTCTCGACGCCAAAGATGTCCCAACGAGCGATGAGCCAGATCGATCCCAGCGCAAAGAATCCGGCCAACCAGACGTTCGTTTCCTTTCTGAGCAGGTCGAAAACCAGGAAGCCGACTGCTCCGAGGCTGAGCGTTCCGATGATCACGGACGAAACGAGCGGACGTCCCGTGATCGCGGCCATGCCGGTGACGAGCAGAGTGTTCAGGACGGACGTGCTTGCGTTATAAACCTCGTCCGGGTTGAAAACCCATCCTCTGCCGAGCAGGATATTTTGCGCATAGCGGAAAACGATGAACGCGTCGTCGAAAGCCCACTCGCGAAACTTCGAGAAGACGCAAAGAGACCCGATCACCAATGCGGCACTCACGAGCCAAGTGCCCGATGAACTTTGCTTCGTTCTGCCGTGTCCTGCAGATTGATTCATGATATGCATCGTGGGAGAGAGAGCCCGCTGTTGTGGTGCAGAGAGGCCCTCGCAAGCCTCCTCGTGGAGCCGGTGCGACGTTCAGCGTCCCCTCAGAACCATGCGACGACCAGAGTCGCTGCCGTGATCGCACCGAGCACGAGAGAGATCCGGTCCTTCGACGCAACGATCACCGGGTCTCGTTCATTCGGCCATGCGCCGCGAGCCTTTAGCCTGATCGCTGCTTTGTGTCGAATGGCCGCTCGGTCAATCACCCGTGACGTTGAGGGGTCGTCGGAGTCGCGTCGGCTTCGACGACATGAGCACCGGCCGCGTGACAAAGCACGGGAACGGCGGACACCGACCGAAGGCGGCGCGTTCGCGGCGCCCCGCGAAGGGGCGGCTCGGGATGCTGGTCGACGGGCGCTCCCGTAACCGATCTCTAACCTTCGTGGCGCTCTCTTGATCATTATCGGGAGCGGCTGGAGTTGCTTCTGACATTCGGACGATCGGCAAATCAGGAGGGCGTTCGTGTTCAGCCGCAGCGAGGATTGGGCATTGCTGATGGGCCGCCTCTTCGTGGCGGCTCTTTTTCTGCCCTCCGGCGTCAACAAGCTCGTCTCCTTTTCGGCCTTTGCCGCTTCACTTGCGTCGAAGGGCGTGCCGTATCCTGCGGTCGCGGCCGGGATCCTGATCGCGGCTGAGGTTCTCGGCCCGTTGGCGCTGATCGTCGGGTTATGGCCGCGCTGGACCGCGGTGGTCCTCATCGGCTTCACCGCTGTTACAATCTGGACCACGCATCGGAACCTGGGCTTCGGCATGGTCTTGCGCCCGCGTCAGAGCGTGGAGTTCTACGAGAGCCTCGCGATCATGGGCGGCCTGCTGTTCTATTTTGCGAGCGGGCCCGGCGGCTGGAGCCGGACGAGCCTACGGTGATGTCGAGAGCGACCTGCGGGCCTGCCTTTCGTCGCCGGCGGCAGCAAGGAACGGTTCGATGGGGGTCGACCCCGCGCCCGCTTTCACCCGGAAGCGGTCCCGCGGGGCCGTCCGCCATCACACAAGGCTGTACCGATACCTCAAGCGGGGAGCGCCGCTCAGGACGTGCAGGCGATTACGCGCGACGCGCGGCTACTCCCGTCCTCGGTGGATCTTCTTCAGGCGTTCCGTGATTTCGGTCGGAAGCGGCTCCCGAAGCAGCTCCATGTAGAGGGCGCGGAGCCCTTTTCCGATGTTGGAGCACACGGAGGCATCCGAGAACAGGCTCTTGCCCGTGGCGCCTATCCTAAGTGGCTCCGCGTCATGGCTGGCGGCCTCCGGGGCGGGCTGCGACGGCTGGTGATTCTCGGCCATTTTCCCTCGGTTCGAACCGCGTCGGCGCGACACGCGACGTCGGATTACGCAAATCGCGGCTCTAAGCGTTCGTGCTCAGGGGCTGCGCCGCCGGCGTGGCCATTCCCGTGACCGTTCCCGAAGCCGGACGTGACCACGCTTCGCGGACTGGCCTCGAGCGTCTCGCGGGCGGCGCCTGCGGATGCGGCTGCGATCGACCTTTGCGCAGGGGTGCCCACGATCCGGTCCGAGCGCTGGAAGCCGATCGTTCCATTGCTCAGCCAGATTTGTCGGCGCTCGATCACTTCACCTGTTTGCGTATCGAGAATGTGCCACCACTCGGAGGGCGTCTGTTGGTCCACGAGCAAGACCAAGGCTTCGGCCGACGAATCGAAGTCAGCCACAAAGCCCGTCACGCCGTTTGCCTTTGCGAGGTCCGTTCCGGCGAACAACAAAAACCGTTTCATCGATGCGCATGCCTGCCGATGGCTTAGGAGAACAGCTCATAGCGACCCCATCCTGCATTGACAAGCAATGATTGATTCGGGAACGGCTAAGCGTGAGTCCATCAACATACGCGTTTGATGAACGTCTTCGGTTCGCGCCGATTTTTCTGGATCGCCCGCTAGCGTTGCTTCTTAATCCTCGGCCAAGACTCTGGATCGGTCGCCTTTCACCTACGGCATGGCAGCAACATCGACGATCGTCTACGCAAGTGGGTCGATCTCGGCGGCGACACGCAGATCCAGCCTCGCATCTTGGCGGGGCTGGGTGGTCGCTACGGTCTGGAAATGAAGCCCGACACGGTTCCTGGCCTGCTTTCCAGGGGAGCCCGTCGCGTCACCTCGACGTCCGGCCCACGAAAAGCGACGGACAGAGACGGAGTGTCGGAGCGAAGTTTTCGTCAGCGGCCGATCCGCCTCACGCTGCCCGTCGTTCCAACCCGACTGACCGCCGCGAGCTTGCTGGAGCTCTCGCCGCTCCACGCCGGGTTGACGCCCGGCGGGAAGGTTGCGAGCAGCTTGCGTGTCGCGGGTGAGACGGTCTTTCCAGCCGCCGATACGGGCGTGAAGTCCGACACCGCGTGCTGACTCCCGAGCTGCCCGGTAAAGACGCGCAGACCGTCGGGGAACATGACCAGATCGCCGCGCTGCAAGGTGCTGTCGGTGAGCAGATCGGGAAGAGGGTTCGACATCTCGCCGGGAGTTCTCGGCTTGACCGGCATAGGGGTGGGCTGCTCGACCCGAATGGCTTTCGGGCGGGGACGCAGCCGATACCGCTCGAGACCAGGGACCGAGTGGTAATCGAAGGGCTGATAAGCCGGAACGGGAGCCGCGGGCCGGAAAAGGACCCGGAGAAAGCCTAACAAATCCTGAGCTTGCGCTGGCACGACACTCATGGAAAGCGGGACGACCGACGCCAGAGCGGCAACGCCGAACGCGACGACCTTAGTGGGGAGCGCACCCATGGCCCCATCTCCGTGCCGTAAGGGAAACGTGGTCAAGCTTCGATGGGTTCCGCAGGCTGTGTGCCTACTATAGGCCAATGGCCAAACGAGGGTGGGCAACCCCTCCCCGGAAAGCGAGGACCGCACGCGCGGGCCCATCGGGCGGCTGAGCCTTCGACGTGCTCCAACGATGTCCTCGAGGGATCGGCGTCGTGGTAAGGTGCCGTGCACAGACGGGACCGCGTCCCTGTCTCCGTGCGCGCCTCCCGCCGCCTCCATCGTCGATCTGACGAGATGCGAGCGCGGAGCGAGACGCGGTCCTGAGGATAGCGTCGCTCCACGCGTATCCCCTTCTGTGCCGCGCGGGCGCTGGCAGGAGGCTCTTATGACCGAGCGCACCTACAACGTTCTCTTCCTGTGTACGGGCAACACCGCTCGTTCGATCCTCGCGGAAGGGATCCTGCGGAGGGAGGGGGACGGTCGCTTTCGGGCGTATTCCGCTGGAAGCCAACCCAAAGGAACGGTCAATCCCCTGGCCCTCGAGGTGCTGGGCGCCCACGGTTATCCGACCGACGGTTTCCGCTCGAAAAGCTGGGATGAATTCGCCGAGCCGGGTGCACCGGTCATGGATTTCGTCATTACCGTCTGTGACAGCGCTGCCGGAGAGGCTTGCCCGATATGGCCGGGGCATCCGTCCATCGCGCACTGGGGGATCGACGACCCAGCGGCGGCCGAGGGCGCTGAGGTCGAGAAGCGACGCGCTTTCGAGCAAGCGTTCATCCTCCTCAAGAACCGGATCGGCACGTTCATCCATCTGCCTTTGGAGAGCCTGGATCGGTTCACGATCGGAAACCGCCTGCGTCAGATCGGTCGCTCTGAGGAAGCGAGTCCCGGCGCCGAAGAGCACACCCTAGTCTAGTCCGCACGCGTGAAAGCCTGGAACCCCGGCGCCGACATCCGAATCGTTCGAAAGGAGGTCAAACGCCCTGATAGGCGAGACGGCCGTCAAAGCCGGTCGGGCGACGAAGGCGACCGGAAGCGCTGAGGAGCGGGGCGCGAGCTCTCGCTTCGAGATGCAATGGAGTCCCGAGAAGAAACTGCCGCCGCACAACCAGGCGATCAGGCGTGAGTGTAGGTGCCGGGAAGCAGGCGTTCGAAGGTGCGCCGGATCGTGCCGTAGCACTCGCAGGTGGTCTCTTCGAGCCCGGCCCGGTCGGTCACGGTGATCACCCCCCGGCTTTGGGAAATCAGGCCCGCCGTTTGCAGCGTGCGCGTGACGAGGCTGACGGTCGAGCGCTGAACCCCCAGCATCTCGGCCAGGAACTCATGGGTCAGCGGCAGAGTGTCGGCGTTCATGCGGTCGTGCATGCTCAGGATCCAGCGGCAGCAGCGCGCTTCCACGCCGTGCAGCGCGTTGCACGCAACGGTCTGGAAGGTCTGCTTCAGCAGCGCCTCGATGTACCTCCGGACCAGGTCTCGAACAGCGGGCCGGTCATTGAGAACGCCCTCCAGCCTGTCCATTGCGATCCGCGAAGCGGTACCGGGGAGTTGAACGATGTAGCGCCCGAAGGACTCACGGGTCACGATCGAACTGGCGAGGCCCAGCACTCCCTCGCATCCGAACAACGCGACCTCGGCCGAACCGCCGTCCTCCATAACGGCGAGCAGCGATACCACGCAGCTATGAGGGAAGTAGGCGTGCCGGATGGTGTCACGGCTCTCATACAGCACCTGGCCACGCGACAGCTCTACGACCTCGAGATGCGGTTCCAGTGCGGCGAGATCCTCCGGCGCCAGAGCCGCGAGCAGTTTGTTCGGAACGGAGGGCTTCTGACGGGTCGACATCGGTTCCTCAGCGGACGGGGCCCAGCGGGCGTCTCGGTCGGCTGTCCCCATCGCGCTCTGTTGGTATCTTACGTCGGCTCAACTCGATCGAGACGGCGCTTGCGCAGCGGGGAGCGAGCCGGCCGAGGACCGCAACGGGCCGCGGGGGCCCCACGGTTCGAAGGCGCCCTTACCAGCGTGGAAGCAATACCGCAGGGATACTCAGCTGGTCCGCCGGCTCGGGCGTCGGTCTCGTTGGTCGGACCCTGCCGCTACCGCGACCATTCGCGGTCGACGTTGCAGGTTGGGCGTTCCGTTCGGACGCTTCATCGCTGTTCGCCGCGGTCCGAGGTAACGGGACCGGCCGGCCATCTCTCCGCGACGACCCATTTACGATCGGCTCTTGGCCCGAGGGCGTTCTCGATGGCTCGACCGCTCCCCGCGAGGGCCGCTCAACGGGTTTCGCCCGATCCGCGCCGGTCCCGCGAGGGCCTTCGGCATCGTCACTCGGAGCTTCCTTCGGGGTCACGTTCACGACCTTGCGTTCCGGCTTTTTGGTCCGGGGGGTCGGCCGTGGCGGCGAGCTGGGACCCACGAGGCTGGCGGCGTTCTCGCGCGCTATCGCCTGCGCGCGCTCGCGCTCCTGCTTCAACGCGTTCTCCAGTTCCCCGACGCGTGCCGCCGCGGCGGCGCTGCGCTGGTGGGCGGCCTGCAGGCTTGCGAGCTTCTCTTTGACGGCGGCATTCTCGCGCGACGTCGCCTGCGCGCGCTCACGCTCCTGCCTCAGCGCATTCTGGAGTTCGCCCACCTGTGCCGCCGCCGCGGTGCCCTGCACGCGCGCCGCTTGGAGGCTCGCGAGCTGCTCCTTGACGGCCGCACTGCTCGCGCGCCGTGGCCTGCGCGCGCTCGCGCTCCTGCCTCAGGGCGGCTTCGGAGTTCACCACCCGTGTCGCCGCAGCGGCGCCCTGCGCGCGCGCGGCCTGCAGGCTCGCGAGCTGCTCCTTGAGCGGCAGCATGTTCTTGAGCCGTGGCCTGAGCGCGCTCGCGCTCCTGCCTCAACGCATTCTGGAGTTCGCTCACCTGTGCCGCCGCCGCGGTGCCCTGCGCGCGCGCCGCTTGGAGGCTCGCGAGCTGCTCCTTGGCGGCCGCACTGTTCTTGCGCCGCGGCCTGGGCGCGTTCGCGCTCCTGCCTCAGGGCGGCTTCAAGTTCGCTCACCCGTGGCGCCGCAGCGGCGCCCTGCGTGCGCGCGGCCTGCAGGCTCGCGAGCTGCTCCTTGACGGCGGCATGCTCGCGCACCACGGCTTGAGCGCGTTCGCGCTCCTGCCTCAGCGCGGCGTCGAGCTCACCGACCCGTACGGCCGCGGCGGCGGCGCTCTCGTGCGCGGCTTGCAGGCTTGCGAACTTGTCCGACACGGCGGCGCGCTCGCGCGCCATCGCCTGCGCGCGTTCGCGTTCCTGCCGCAGCGCATTCTGGAGTTCGCTCACCTGTGCCGCCGCGGCGGTGCCCTGCACGCGGGCGGCTTGGAGGCTCGCGAGCTGCTCCTTGGCGGCCGCACTCTCGCGCGCCGCGGCCTGGGCGCGTTCGCGCTCCTGCCTCAGGGCGGCTTCAAGTTCGCCCACCCGTGTCGCCGCGGCGGTGCCCTGCGTGCGCGCGGCCTGCAGGCCGGCGAGCTGCTCCTTGAGGGCTGCATGTTCCTGAGCCGTCGCCTTCGCGCGCTCGCGCTCCTGCTTCAGCGTGTTCTGGAGTTCACCCACCTGTGCCGCCGCAGCGGTGCCCTCCGCGCGCGCGGCCTGCAGGCTCGCGAGCTGCTCCTTGGCGGCGGCATGCTCTTGCGCCAGTGCCCGAGCGCGTTTCCGCTCCTGCTCCAAGGTGTTCTGGAGTTCGCCAACTTGGGCGGCCACGGTTGCGCTGCGCTCGTGCGCGGCCTGCAGGCTCGCGAGCTTTTCCGAAACGGCGGCATGGTCTTGGGCCATGGCCTGAGCGCGCTCGCGCTCCTGCTTGAGCGCGTTCTCGAGCTCGCCCACACGCACCGCCGCGGCGGCGCTGCGCTCGTGCGCGGCCTGCAAATTCGCGAGCTTCTCCGCGACGGCGGCATGCTCTTGGGCCATGGCCTGAGCGCGCTCGCGCTCCTGCCTCACCGAATTCTGGAGTTCGCTCACCTGTGCCGCTGCAGCAACGCCGTCCTCGCGCGCGGCCTTTAGCCTCGCGAGCTCCTCCGCGACGATCGCGTGCTCCTGCGCCATCGCTTGAACGCGGTCACGCTCTTGTTTCAGCGCATTCTCGAGATCGCCGACCTGTGGCGTGGCGGCGCCGGACTGCAATGCGGCTTCCGTGCCGCGGATCCCCTGCGCGTGCAGCATGCTCAGGAGCATGGGATCGTGGAGCCAGTCGGACGCCAGGACCGCGAAAGTGCTGGCTTGCCCGAAGCTTTCCAGCATCTGCTTGGCGCGTGCGTAGTCGCCGCGCCGGATGTGGAACTCGAGCGCGGCCGCGAGTTGTCGGGCCTCCGAGGACGTGAGGAACAGCGGCAGGACGCTTTCGACCTCTTCCTTGGTAAGCCGGGACTGATTCAGTTTATCGGAGTTCTGGGACGGCCCACCCGCGGAAGGATACGCTTGACCGGCACCGGGGGTCGCGCCGGCCGGATTGCCGGGCTTGATCTCGTTGGCGCCGCCACTCACGGAGACGAGCAAACTGCTCAATGCGGCAGCGCACGCCACCGCTACCGCACCTCGTGAAAAGCGCCGAGTCCGCTTGGGCCTGTTGGGCGCTCCATCGCCCGGCTCAGCAGCCGACCTTGAGCAATCGCGCCGGCGCATATCAGGCCTCCTTGAGATCTTCCGGACTATGTCACTGGAACAGACCATAAATTTTACAATTTGGCAAATATTGTAGGTCATTAGACGCGGTTCGGACGCTTCGCGTTCCGGAGGTGCTGACGAGGCTCGACCACGAATGTCCGAGCATATCGTCGCTACGTCCCTTGCGAAAGACCGCGGCGTCGCAATCCTCGTCCCCGCAGACGTCGCGGCTGGATCGTCCCGGGCACCCAGATGGGCCGTTTGCCGCAAATGCAACGCAATCGCGCGGCTTCGTAAAGCTTGAGCATTTCAAGGATCTCACCATGCGCCTTTCTCTCACCGGCTTCGCGATCTTCCTTCCGACCATCGCGCTGGCGGACATCGAGCTCCCCTCTCGCATCGACCGCGTGACGGTCTTTCCGGACGCGGCGATCGTCACGCGCGTGGCTCCCCTCGCGATCCAGGGGGGAGCTTCGACCGTGGTGCTGCGCGGCCTCCCTGCCGCCATCGATCCGGCCTCCATCCGCGTAGAAGGAGATGGTGCGTCGGTCTTCACCATCGCGGGGATCGATGTTCGGACGACCCCGGGGGACGCCAGGCCCGTCATCGATGCGGAGCTCGAGGACAAGTTGAGAGGTCTCCGCGAGCAACGGGAGGGCACGCAGGGGCGTATTGCGGCCATCGAGGGCAAGAAGGCGGTCATCGAGCGTTACGCCCAAGCCAGCCCGGAGAAGCTGTCCAACGAGGCCAAGCCTCTGGAGGTGGCGCAGTGGGCGACGGCGTGGAATGCCATCGGTGACGGACTCGCTCAGGCGAACGACGAGTTGCGGACGCTCCGCGCGCGGGTGAACGATCTGGATGCCCAGATCGCCGCGCTGGAACGTGCCCGTCCTCAGCCGACTCGGCCGGGAGCGCCCAAGCGGGACGTGCTCGTCGCGCTGGAAGCCAATGCACCGGTCGCCGGGGAGCTCCGGATCAGCTATCGCGTCGCCGGTGCCGGGTGGACCGCGCTCTACGACGCGCGGCTCGAAACGGGAGCGCGGGAGACCAAGCCGTCGCTCGAGATCGTTCGTCGCGCTCAAGTCGCGCAGCGCACCGGTGAAGATTGGGAAGACGTGCAACTCTCCGTGTCGACGGTGCGCGTCAACCGGGGCACCGCCGCACCCGACCTTCCGCCGCTCCAGGTCTCCTTCCCCGAGGCGGCTCTCGCCGCCCAGGATGCGATGCGCCGTGCCGCGCCGGCTCCGCACCAGGGAGTTGCGAGCGAGGCTCGCCGACTGTTCGGCGAAGAGTTCGCCGACAGCCAACCCGCGAAGGAGCAGCAGGCCGTGCTCCAGTCGGCGGCCTTCCAGGCGACCTTTCACGTGCCCGGCCGGGTCCGGGTGCCGCAGGACGGCGCCTCGAAGAACTTCGTCTTGAGCCAACGCGCCGTAGCGCCGACTCTCTCCATCAGGGCCGCACCCGTCGTGGACGAGACGGCCTATTTGCAGACATCGTTCGTCAATGAGGACGAAGCCGCGCTCCTGCCCGGAGAGGTCGCGCTTCACCGCGACGGCGCCTATGTCGGACGGGCTCGGCTGAAGCTCGTCGCGCCGGGGGATACCGTCGAGCTTGGTTTCGGAGCGGACGACAAGGTGAAGATCACCCGCGTGCCCCTGCACCGGCGAGAAAGCGAGCCCTCCTGGATCGGGCAGACCAAGTCGGACGTGAGCGAATTCAAGACCACCGTGAAGAACCTTCATGGCGGGCCGATGCGCATCACCGTCATCGACCGCGTGCCGTTCTCGGAGAACGCCGCCCTCACGGTGGAAGTGCTGCGCGACATCACTCCGCCGACCGAGCGCCAGAGCGAGAACAAGCGGGGCGTGATGGCCTGGAGTTCGGACTATGGGCCGGGCGAGCAGAAGGAGATCCGGTTCGGGTATCGAATCCAGTGGCCGGCCGACAAGAGCGTCGTCTTCGCGCCGAAGCCGACGCGGTAATCGCAGCGACCGGGACTCTCCGTCCGCACGGGGTTTGGAACGCTCCTCGCTCAACTCCGGACCGGTTGCGACAGATGATGGACGGCTTGCCATCCGGTCTCGCGCGGGTGACGTTTCACGGGTGAAGGACCGGAGCGGCGGTGTTCGAGGACACGAAGCTGAACCGCTTGCCTCTGACGCTGACGGGTGGTTGGTACCCCGACGCGCGGGGATGGCGTTGGGAGGGGCTCGCCGTGGCGAGCGAGCCGCTCGTCGGCCTGATCTTATGTGAACAATCCGGCGTTCTGCGATGGGCGCGGTCCGATCATCGGGCGAGCGAGGCGGGATTGCCAGTCACGCTCACCGTGACCCGTCACGGGTCACGGATCTGGGTCTTCGCCGGCGTTGGACGTCCGAGCGGACGGGGTCTCGTTCAGGCCCAGACGGCCGTCGAAACCTTCGATCGTCCGAGCCTTCTCTTCGACGACGCGGTGACGGGCGACGTCGTTCCCCTATGCTCCATCTCGGGAGAGGCCGCGCTCACGATCTCAGTCCTGTTGCTGAGCCGGCGGGACGCTCGTTCCCGGCGCCTCGGTCTGTGGGGCGTGCGGCCCGCGCTCCTCGGCGACCTCGGCGAGCCGTGGCGGGCCGTTCTCCGATACGGCCGGACGGGTGAGCTGCGCTTGTAGGGGTTTCGGTCGGCGGCCGCCGTGCCGGCGGCTCGGTCCACCCGGCTGAAAGGCGGTATTCAGTTCTCGCGTCTGAGGGTTGGGAAGCGCCCGCGTAGCGTCCGCCCGCCCCGCGTCGAGATCATCAGCACCCCGTCGGCGACATAGGTCAGATCGATGGAGCGACCCCGTTCGTTCGCGACGGCCATGATGCCGATGTCACCCGGGCTCGTGTCGTGCCAAGCACCCGAGAGACGCCCGTTGTCGTTGAGGGCGCTTTCGCGACGACAGCCGTTATGCCAGTGAGAGAGCATCGAGCCGTCCCCGTCACATGCCCGCGCTGAATGGGCCATCTACAGGAGGAAGAGAGGCGCATAGAGTGCCCCGACCGCGGCGACGACCGAGAGCGCTGCCACGATGCCGGCTCCTGCCGAACTCGCCTTCTTGTGCTGGTTCATCGCGACCTCCTTCGATGGTGCATCAATAGATCATGCTTCTGTTGCTAACCGATTGCGCGGCATGGCGCGATTGTTGCGTCCGCTAGAGGTTCAATACCTTCCGTGAAATCTGGCGGTGATCGTTTGGGCGCATTCTGGACAGCGGACCTCAGCGGGAGCACCGTTCCCCGCCAGAGGCGACAACGGTCATCGCGAGGAGAGTTTGGATGCAGGTCGTGTCGAACCGCGTGCGCGCCGCCGCCGAGAGTTTTGCGCCCGTCGAGCAGTTCTATTTCGAGTCGCGATATGCGGAGAGACGAGACGAACCCGGCATCAGTGATTTTACGTTCGGCAACCCTCACGAGATGCCCTTGTCGGGATTGGTGCAAGCCATCCGGCACCACGCGGTGCCGCACAACAAGGACTGGTTTGCCTACAAGACCAGCGAGGCCGAGCCGCAGGCGTTCGTCGCTGAGCGCCTGAGCCAAGAACTCTCGCTGCCGTTCGAGCCTGCCGACATCGCCCTCACGGCAGGCGGGTTCGCGGCGATCAGTGTCGCTGCCCGTCTGCTCCTCGACGCGGGCGACGAGGCGATCTATTCCGTCCCTGGATGGTTCTGCTACGAGCCGCTGCTATGTGCGGCGGACGCGATACCCCGAGAGGTAAGACTCCGCGCCGGATCGTTCGAACTCGATCTCGACGCCATCGACGCGGCGATCTCACCCAGAACGCGTCTCGTGATCGTCAATACGCCCCACAACCCGACGGGACGCATCTACAGCCGTGACGAGCTTCGTGCACTCGCGGACCTCCTGAATCGAGCCTCGGAGCGGATCGGTCGCCGCATCTTTCTCCTTTCGGATGAGCCCTACCGCCGCATCCGGTTCGATGAGCGAGAGTTCGTCAGCCCGGCAGCGATCTATCCATGGACCGTGATTGCCTACAGCTACGGCAAGGTGCTGCTCGCACCCGGCCAGCGGCTGGGCTACCTCGCGCTATCGCCGCTGATGCCCGGACCCCAGAGGAAGGCGCTGCAGGACAGCGTGTTCGCCGCCCAGATGGCGCTGGGCTGGTGCTTTCCCAACGCGGTCATGCAGTATGCCATCCCCGATCTCGAAGGGCTCGGAATCGACATCCCGGCCATCGCTGCGAGGCGAGCCCGCTTGTCGGACGCGCTCGCAGGGGCTGGATACGGGGTGGTGCGGCCCGAGGGCACGTTCTATTTGTTCTGTAAGTACCCCAGCGGAGACCCCGACCGGTTCTGGAACGCGTTGGCGGACCGAGACGTGTTCGTTATGCCGGGCCGGGTCATGGGGAGCCCGGACCACTTCCGCATCTCTCTCACGGCCTCCGACCCTATGGTCGAGCGCAGTCTGCCGATCTTCGCGGACGTCGCCGAGACGATGCGGAACGGCCGGCAGTCGGCTGCGTAACGGTCGGCAGGGCTGCCGGCATTGTCGTCCCCCCACCGCTCCTGGTGGCCGGACAGCCCTCAGCCCGGCTGTCGTGCGTGTCTCGATCGATATGCGGCTGGAGGGCACCCGAAGCGGGCCCGAAACCGGCGCGTGAACTCCGACAGATCTCCGAAGCCGACGTCGAGTGCGACCTGCAGCACTGAACCCCCGCCATCCCGCAAGCGCGCCGCTGCCGCTTCGAGGCGCCGGTTGAGAACGTAGTTGTAGGGCGTCACCCCCATGCAGCGCTTGAAGACTCTCGCCAGGCGGCGGCGAGGGAGAGCCACGGCGCGCGCGAGGCCGGCAATCGACAGCGGCTCGAAGAACTGCTCGTCGATGATCCGAACCACGTCCGCCACGCGCGCCTCGTCGCACCGCCTGCACGGGGGTTCCTTGACGGTTCTGTCGAAACTAAGCGCCGTCGCGAGAACCTCCAGAGCCGCTTCTTCGCTGCGGAACGGATCCGGCCGAGCCGCGAGGTCGCGCGTGGCGGCCAGGAGTGGGACCAGGCGCTCGAGCGGCGGCACCCGCACGCCGGCAAAGCCGAGGCTCGTCACGCCCGGGAGATCGGCTGCCGTCTCCTCGGCCAGTTGCGGTGCGAACTGGAAGGAAACGCAGCGGTCGCCCGTGGAATGCTCGTGGCCGCATTCGAAGCAGGTCCCGGCTGTCCCGAGAAGAAGCGACCCAGGGGCCATCAGCGCCCGGCCGCGGCTCGAACGGTAGGTGAATACGCCGCTCAGGACGGCCGAGACGGACGTGCAGCCATGCTGCTCTTCGAAGGGGCGGTCGGCCGGACCGGAACGGCAGACGAAGTCCAGCACCCGCCAACCGTCGCCGGCTGCCAGCGTACGGGCCGTCGTCCCTGAACGCGCAACGGTGTCCCTCATCGTCGGCCAATCTAGCCCTTTTCCCCAAGCCCCGAATAGACGGGCCTGCAACAATGGGCCGACCCCTCGGGGAGGCGAGAGAAAGGTGACGCCATGGCGACGATCACGCGAGAGATCCCGCTCAAGGTTCCAGCCGACCGGGCATGGACGGCGCTCCGCGACGTCGGCCGCGCCGACCGCGCCTTCCCGGGGATCCTCGTCGATTCGCGGCTCGACGGGGACGTTCGGACCGTCACGTTCGGCAACGGTCTGGTCGTTCGCGAGCGGATCGTCACGATCGACGATCGAAGCCGACGGCTGGCATACGCCGTGATCGACGGCAGCATGTCCCACCACAATGCGTCGCTGCACGTGCTCGCCGAGGGCGACGGCCGGTGCCGGGTCGTCTGGACGACCGATCTCCTGCCGGACGATCTGGAGCCTTCGATCAGGGCCCTCGTCGATCAGGGAGCGGAGGCGCTGCGTCGGTTTCTGGAGGGCGGCCGATGAGCGACATCTTACCGCGCCGAGAACACGCAGGAGGGTGCGCCTGTGGCGCCGTTCGATACCGGATGGCTTGGCCGCCGATGTTCGTCCATTGCTGCCACTGCCGCGATTGCCAGAGGCAGACCGGCAGCGCCTTCGTGATCAACGCGCTGATCGAAACCGATCGAATCGATCGTCTCGCCGGCAGGCTTGAACCCACGTCGATGCCGACCGACAGCGGCCGCCCGCACGACATCTACCGCTGCTCCTCGTGCCGAACAGCCCTCTGGAGCGACTATGGAGGCCGGCCGTCGCTGCGGTTCGTCCGCGTGGGCACCCTGGACGACCCGGCAGCCGCGCCACCGGACGTCCATATCTACACCCGGTCCAAGCTCCCCTGGATCCGCCTGCCCGACGGGACGCCAACGTTCGCCGCGTACTATGACCTCGAGAGCGTCTGGCCCGAGGCCAGCCTGGCGCGTCGCCGAGCTATCCTCGGGACCGGGTAAGTCGGCCGTCGCGGCTTCGAAGGCGCGGCCAATCAGAAAGCGCAGCCGCAACCGCCATGTCCTGTCGTGGACGCAGGCGATCTCGCCGACCGGCCCGCGCCGGCGCCCGTCCGTTGCGCGGCGAGGCCGCACGCAGTGCGTTCCAGCCTTTCCGAGCAGGCTTTGCGCGAGGCGCCGGATCACGAAGACGGTCATGGTCCGGGAACCCGTCCTTCAGAGATCGACGCGTCCGTGCGTTCGTTCACGATGAGCTCTCGCAAGAAGCGTCCGGATGGGGCATAGGCGAGGCGGTCGGGAGCATGACCGTGTCGCTCGCGCGCGCCGCGGCGCCTAAAGAAGAACAGGAGCCCTATGGGTGGATGCGTGGCTCGAGGCCGGGTTCTGTCGCGTCTTTGCGGCGTCGTCGCTTGTTGGCTCGCAGCCCTTTCCGCGCTCGCCCACAGCCAGGAGGCTGCTCTCGACCCGACCGCCTGGCCCCTGTCGTCCATTGGGCGGGTCAACGTCGTCCTGGGCACGGCACGCAGGAGCCAATGCACGGGAACTCTGGTCGGGCCGCGGCACGTGATCACCGCCGCCCATTGCCTGTTCGACAAGCTTCGCGAGACCTGGGTGCACCCGACATCGGTTCACTTCGTCGCGGGTTATGCCCGTGGCACCTATACCGCACATGCCCAGGCCGTGTCGTATCTGACGGGAGCGGGCTCCGCGCTGCCAAGCCTGCCGGCCGCAGCGTCTGAGGATTGGGCCGTGATCGACTTGGCCGAGGCGATCGACCTCAAGCCCGTCCGGGTCAGCGATGAGGTCGTCCCGTCGGCGGGCGCACCGGTGGTTCGCGCCGGCTACCGCGGCGATCGTGCCCACGTTCTCACCATACAGGCCGACTGTTTCGCCGAGCCCTGGTCACCACCGCCGTTCAAGCTGCTCCGGACCTGCGGCGCCGTTGCAGGCGAGTCCGGCTCCGCTCTCATCCGTCACGAGCGAGGCGAACCGCAGATCATCGGCATCGTCGTCGCCGCTTCAGCAAGGGGGTCGGCAGCCGCCTCGATCGCCGTGCCGGCCAGCACCTTCGCGGCTGCCGTGGCGAAGGCTCTGCAACCGTAACCAGCCGCCAGGAGCGCCCCGACCGGTGAACGTCACCGCCGAGGTGCCGTCCTTGTCGAGCTGGCTCGCTACGATGTCGACCGTGCAGGCGATTGCCTGTTGTCCGACCGGGACGATGCTAGGGACCGACCCGGACGATGAGCGGTCCCGCTTGATGGCGGAAGCCGCAGAACGTGGTCACCGGGTGAAAAAGGGCGCTGCGGGCCAATATCTCCACCATGGGAGAGGAACCATGGCCCAGAAGGAAGCACGAAAAGCAAGACTCCTGGGCGGCGGCCTAACGACCGACGGCGAGCATGGAGTGCTGGTCTTTGCTTGGGAGGACGGAGAGAGGTTCGCACTCGCTCTGGAGGTCGAGCAGTTCACCGAGCTCCTGCAGGCCGGAGCACTGATGCACACGCAGGCCCGAAAGCTGCGCGGCGATGCGGTGCGGCCGGTGCCCGTCGAGATGTGGAACACGGCGCGCATGAGCGACGCCGCGATCCTCTCCCTGCAGGTGTTCGGCGGCCAGGAACTCCGTTTCGAGGTCTCGCGCGGTCCGAAAGAGCCCGGCTCCGCCTCGGAAAACGCGAACTGAAGGGCCGCCCGGCCGCCTTCCGCGCGCTGAAAGTGGGCCCACGAATTTTACCACTCGTCAGTCGATATGGTTGCGGTCCACCCGGATCCGTCACGGTCCGTGTGGGCGGCGGTCCATCGCGAGATCGTCCTGAGGGTCAGCAAAGCGAGCCGCCGCGAGACGGGGCTGGGCGGGTCTCTTTCGTTCGCCAGGAGAGAGACGCCCGCGAGGACCACCCCCCAATAACAAGAGCCGTGCCGCCGAAGGAGAGCAAAGGAGCTCGACCAGCCGGCGATGAGGCGAGTTCACACGCCGGGTAGTGAGCGCGCCGCGAGCGCGGTCTAAGTGGCAGGAAATGATGGTGAGTCTTAGGCCCGACACCGGTATGTTCTTAGAGACGGCACGGCAGTTTCAACCGCGCATCGGGCGAGAGCAAGGCAAGTTGTCGGATCGTGGAGGCAGCGGGTCATCTACGATGGCTGTCTCGTAGACTCCCGGGGTTCAGCTATTCAGGTCCTCCGGCACGTGCGGGAACGTAATTGGAGGTTAAGAATTGTTCCTGAAGGGATACAACATGGAGTACCCGCTGCTGAAGCGGGAGCAAAATATGCTTACGCTAGCGACCGTCTGGCTGTTGTGCTTTGCCCTCTTCCTGGAGATGGCTTGCCGCGCTCCGGTGATCGAGGATTGGTTCGACTGATCGCGACGGTTTTCGAAACAGGATTGCAGGATCGCGAAAACCGTTCGAGCCGCGCTGTTCGCCAAAGTGCAAACCGGCTTGCGGTTCGCGCTCGTGGGAGGCGATACGAAGTTACCCATCGTTCGGGTGAGAGCCTGCGAGCACCTTGGGGATGCCGGTTCGAACGACCTCGCGTGGGCCCGACGAGTGGTTCGACTGCCTTGCCGGCGGTGTGATCCGCCTCTAAAGGTCATGCGGTGAAATGGGCGCAGAACCCAGGGAGCTGAACGCCGTTATGGAGCGCGCCCATGTTGATGGCTGGATGTGTTTGGCTTTTTTGCTTCGCGCTTTTCCTGGAGATGGCGCATCGAGCGCCCGTGATCGATGATTGGTCTGCCTGACCCCGCCTAACAGATGTAATTGCCGCGACCGCGAAGCCTCGTTTCGTAGTGGCTCGCCATTGTCCGCCGGCAGGCATTTCGAGCATGGAAGTTCACGAACACAAACCAAACCTCGAGGGCTGGCGGCGCTTGCTCGAACCGCTGCGAACACCGGTCGAGGGTGCCGAAACCCGCACACTGAAGGAGCGGTGGCTCATCGGTGCGGTTCTCGTCGGGATCTGGGTCGTAACTCCGGCCTGGATTTTCCTGGTGGGCTGGCTCCTGGTCCGCCTCGTTCTCTGGCTCTTCGGCGGATAGGCGTCCGTCGTTGCACCGCTACGACGAAGCGACGCGCAGCATGGCTTGGGACGCTGTTCCTCGGCGAGATCGGCTGTCCTCCTCGCCGGGCTGTATCTCGGCAGAAAACGGGATCCACTTCACGATAAACGCTCTCGGCGACGGCCAGCCAACGTTGGGCCGCGGAGCTTGACGACGCGATCCGGGCGATCTGCGACCCGAGGCGCATCAATCCAGAAGATCCTCGGAGCCCCCGGGCCCGTCATGCCGGGCCGTAGAAAGGCGGTCCCCTCCGGTCTGGCGGCCGAGCGTGGCCGTCGCCGGGCTCGAGGGGGAAAGATCGATGAAGCCGCCACGCACCGGCGCTCGCGCTCGAGCGAGGATCCGGAGCACGACGAAGCCCGCCACGGCAAGTGAGATGATCCCTGAGTAGACGAACAGGCCGCTTGCTCCAAGGCGCTCCATCAGGGCCGCCGCGAGCATGGGCCCGATCATCATGCCAGCGGCCCAGCACGTCAGAAGGGTGCTGATCGTCGGCACGATCCGGTTCGACTCGACCACGTCCGAAGCGTGAGCGATGCAGACCGCGTAGATGCAAAGCGCGAGACCGCCCCACAGAGCGAAGCCGAACACCACGCGCACGGATCCCCCGGAGGAGCTTGCGAATACGATCAGCGCGGACACCACGCTCGTGCCGCAGGCGAGGCCGGCAATGACGATCCTGCGGTCGATGTGATCGGACAGCCAACCCAAGGGCCACTGGAACACCAAGCTCCCGCCTTGGAGTGCGATGAGCAAGATCGCCGCGACGGAAGGGGAGAGCCCGATCGTCACTCCGTAGACCGGGGCCAAGGCGATCACGGGTCCGTTCATCAGGCCGACGCCGAACGACGCCACGACGGCGGACGGTGCGACGCGGAACAAGGCTCCGATGTTCGGCCGGATGGTGCTGGGCAAGGCTGGTTCTTCGGAGGCTGTCGCCGAGAGCGGCACCAGGGACAGGCACAACAAGGCGGCGACCGTCATGAACAGCCCGTCGCCGGTGATCTCGCCAAGACCGATGCAGAGCGGAGAGACCATCAGGGCGATCTTGGTCCAGACCATATAGGTCGAGACCAGTCGTCCCCTGTTGCCCGAGCTCGCTCGCGCGCTGATCCAGCTGTCCGCGATCGTGAACAGACCCGCGAGGGCGAAGCCCGAAATCGCCCGCAAACCCGTCCAGGCGAGGACGGAGCTCGCCTGGGTGAAGAGGAGCGCGACGACGGAGACCACGGCGGCAAGGCTCGCGAACGCGCGAATGTGACCGACGTGCCGGACGAGGAAAGGGGCGAGCAGACAGCCGCTCGCGAAGCCGAGCCCATAGGCGGTCGCGACCGCCCCTATCGCGACGACCGAGAGCCCATCGGCCGTCATGCGCAGAGGCAGGAGGGCGAGCAACAAACCATTGGCTGCCTGGAGAAGCGTCGCCCCGGCCGTGATCGTTCCAATTCGGGAGAGCGTGGAGGTCATGACTCGCTACATCTACTGTAGGCGAGTGGATAGAACTCCGCGACCTCGCCGTCGCATCGGCGCGCCGGGACCTTGTCGTCTGGCGCGGGCGCCACGACCCTGGTGATCAAGGAAAGGGAAAGCGCTCTTCGGGGCGCTTTGTGGAAGTCGCCGACCCGTGGGGGGCAGACATGAGGCCGGCCGCGGAAAAGCGCTCTCGGGCGCTTTATGGAGTCGCCGACCCGTGGGACCGAAACAGGTCGGACGCGGGCTTGTCGGTGATTCGCCCGTGCGTGTCAGTGCGGAACCCGACACAAGAACGCCGCCGCCGCCGCTTCGTCGCCCGATGGGAAATCGGTCGCAGCGTTCTCGATTGCAGGCCGGCGACCTCGTGCGGGCTCCTCGACCTCGCGAGCCCGGATCGCAGTCTCCCCGCTCGGGCCGCGTCATGAGCGAAGGCGCGAATCGGCCGCGGAATAGAGGATCGACAGCTTAGGTCGTCTGCGGGCCGCTCATCGCGAGGGCGCAGGCGTCAGCCCTCGGAAGAAGAAAAGCGCCCCGAAGGGAGCGCTTTGGAAGTGGCCGACCCCGTGGGGGCAGAAAGAGGCCGGTTTCCAAGCTTTATCGCTGATTCGGCCCTGTCGTCTATCGCCTGAATGCAGTCGCACAATACGACCTTTGTCGTCCCATCGAGATCGGGATTTCGGCTTGATGTTCTTCGAGCAAATCACTTACCGCTAAGATGGCACCCGTGGGGCAGATACGGGCCGAGGGTCGCGCCAAAGGTCGAAACGATCTGGCGCGACCCCATTTTATGTGGTGCGGCATTCGCGTCGGCGTGCGACGCGACCTCTCCGCAGCCCGCGCCGCGCCTCTGGCCCCGCGGGCCCGATCGGCTCGGGCGATCCCCTGCAAGGCATGGCTGTTCGACCGGACCGACGATGAGCGGCGGCAGCGCGCGCCCTCCTACGTCTTGCGGCCTTTCCGGCCGACGATCGGGAGGGCTCTCGATCGCGTCTGATCGCCTCCGAGCCTGGGAAACTGGCCGCGCCGGGTGAGTTTCTCCCGTAGCCGCCTTTTCTCACCTCGATCGATCTTCTGCGCGCGACCTTCCGCGTACCCTGCAAGGGTAAGATCGATCGAGAAGACGACACGTCCCATCCGGTCGGTGACGTTCAGCGTCCAGCCTGACCAGTCCCGCGCCGCGGACGCATCCTCCTGCAGGAGTTCGTCCAACATTGCGACGGCGGCTGCCTCGGCGTGGCGGACATCCTCCACCTCGACGCCCTCGCAGTCGGGCAGCGACTCCTGCGGGCTGACAAGGTTGAAGTAGAGCTGTGCAGACATGTTACGCACCCTGACCACTGAGTCCTGTCGCGTGCCTCGCGTCGAGTGATCTCGAAGAAACGCGAGAGCGGCTGCGTCGCCGAGGTTGCTCAATGTCGCGCATGTCCACGGCGCTTGAAAGTGACCTCGCCGATGTAGTGTTCTTGTTGTTGCTGTAGTCTCCCCTCCATAAGGGCGAGAATAAGGCAAATTCTCGTGCGTATGGGCAGCGATCATCTACAATGACACGAGGATCATCTATAATGCGCGCTGGGCACCGGCGCCGGTTGCTTTGTAGACAATCCGGAGGTTCAGATTGCATTGGTTCATGGGTTCGGCTGAACTAACAAACTGAAAACCGGCGGAACTCGCCGAGGCCGCATAACGCCGCCGATAAACGCGGCCCGTCGATCTCGAGTGCGCCCTCAGCCGCGCCGCCCATCACCGCCAACGATGCAGTGACGCCCTGTTCGGGAGCGGGCGCTTTGTCTCACGTCCGTGATAACATGGGTTAACGATCGAGGTCGCGCGCCCGTTGATAAGTGGCCGAGACTCGGCACTGTTGCGTATGCCCTTACCCAGTCAGGTAAACGTCGGATGACTCACACGGTCCACGCAAGGGTTCGGCGCCACTTGAGCAAGGTGCTGTCGCGGCTCAGCGCTCACAAGCAGGGCGGTAACAAGGAGCAAAACCGAGCGCCATCACCGGATACTGCCGTCGAGGTCGATCGAGACGAGAACACGTCGCGCAGCATCGGTGACGTTCGGCGTCCAGCCTGACCACGCCTGAGCCCGGGACACGTCCTCCTATCGGGATTCGTGCACCGTTGCGACGATGGTCGCCTTCGCTCGGCGGACCCCGTCAACCTCGACGCCCTCCCGGTCCGGCGTGGGAGCGTGCTGACGAGGTCGAAATCGAGCCGTTCAGACAGGACACGCACCCTGACCACCGCGTGGTTCTAAGGCGCCGCATCGACGGCGCCCAAGCATTCGCGAGAGGGGTTGCGACTTCGCGAAGCGCCCGACACGCCTCGTCGGCTGAGCTGACCAATGGGTTCGACATCGACACTGCCGTGCCGATTTCGCTCAGGCGCTGCCCACCCGCAGCCTCCCGGTCATACGGCGGGAGCGACCCCGCAGGAGGTGATGCGGTGTTTACTGGCGGGCGCTGACGCCGGCGGGCAACAAGGACGCTTTGACGGTTCTCGCGGCGTAGACACCGACGGCGACGATCAAGGTGAGAGCGCTGGCCCCGAACGGGGCGCACAACAGGGCGAGCGGCCATCCCTGCGGCGAGAGCACCGCCACCGTCGTGACCGCGCCCAGGAGGGACGCGAGAAGGTACAGGATAACCATGGGTGCCCCTGCGCGCTGTTCTTGATTCTCGCTGCGGCGTCAGTTTCTCCGCACGCGGGCAGGTGGTCAAATCCGTTTTTCGCCTATGGCTAAGAACCGGATCACGCGACTTTCCCCCCGGCGTGCCGTCTTCCATAGGGCCCCGCCATCGTCCGGTCCGGAACGTGTGCCTCAAGCCCTGAGGGTCCGTCGGGACCGGTCGCCGCTGGCCCGCGACGAGGTCGTGCGAGGGGCTTTTGCTGCGAGCGGGACGACTCGAGGCTCTATACCGTCCGATGAATTGTCCGGTGCTGCGGAGCAGTCTACAACCGCCCTCACAAAGGGGACCGCGGGGTACACGCGGGTGGGGGTAGACCAGAAAAGCCGCTCTTCGTGGGCGGCTTTTTCCGTAAGCCCGCTGAGGCACCGCCCCTGCGGGTTAGTTCCTATGAGACACCAGTCGATACGCCACATAGCTGGCCGGAACCGAGAGCAAGAACACCGCCAGCTTCAGGAACTCAAAGTACTCGAACATCCGCTCACCCGGCGCCGCGTGGGCACGACCCTCAGAAAGCTGAGGCTGGGTCGCGCCGCGGTCCACCTCGTGGCTTACCGAAGCCCCTGGGGGACCGCTCCAGCCGTCTGATCTACGCAGCAACGCTTCAAAACTGCGTGCCGGGAATCGTTCAATTTCTAGGGATCGCCGTTCGGCGCCTCGCGCGGCCCCGCCGTCGATTTGGCGCCCGCCGGCAAGGCACGGACCCGCGGGTATCGGTTCCGCCGTACGCCGAATGAGGGGATTGGGTTCCACTTTCGGGCGTCTTGTGAACGGCGGGCCTCCCGGACATTCTCTCGATAGGGCCGTGTAGCGTTGTTGGCCGGGCCGCGTAGCGTAATCGGCTTTCTGGAACTTCGGGCCCGCGCGGACGCACCCAGCCGGGCCCGTTTTCACGAGTATGTCGTTCGAGCGGCCCACCGGCGGTGCAAAGAGCCATCGGCATCGTCTCGCTCGAGCATTGGACCGCGCCGGCGGCGGGCACCCACGGCCGCTCTTCCATACAAGCCAGGCTCCTGGCGAGACGTGGCGGCCCCACGCCTTTCGGGCAACCCGAACGGTCCATCTCGGACGGAAAGCGCCGAGATCCTCGTGAGCCGGGACACCCGTCCAAGCGGCTCCTCGCTCAGCGTTCCCCGGAGGGCGGATCGGGCTCCCGTGCGTACTGCCGGGCGTTCTCGGGGATGATCACGCCCGGCAGCTTCCGAACGGTCCAGATGTGAATGGCGTTCGAGAGGTCGACGGGCTCATCCAGCGAGCCGCCTTTGATGCTGATCTCGTTCGCCTGATCCCGGTCGCCGTGCCAGACGCGCGATCCGCAGGTCGAGCAGAAGAAACAGGCAAGCGTCCCTCCGCTGTCCGTCGAGCGCGACCAGGATTGCAGCGCGCCTTTCAGGAGCCGAACGTCGGCGCTTCCAGCCCTGACCGAAATCCCGAAAGCCGAGGCCGATTGCTTTTGGCACTCGCGGCAGTGGCACACAAAGATCTCGTGAGGCGCGCCCGTGATCTCGTAGCGCACCTCGCCGCACTGGCAGCCGCCGGTGAGGGAGGCTTTCGTGTCTGAGCTTTCCATCGGACTCTCCCTCAAGGCCCGCGGCCTGCCGATCCGCTCGGATCTCGCCATAGAGCGATTTTCGGCGAAGTGGATCCGGTTCGCCGTCGAGAATTGCGGCACAGGATAGAGGAGAGCCGATCCCGCGTAAGTGGAATCGGCCCAGGTGCCCAGCAGTCTTCGTGAAAGCGCGTCACCTTCCCTATCCAATGCACGCAAGGGTGCGCAACGGTTCCGGTGCGGGGAGTGGGGCGGTGAATTCCGGACGGCGGCCGACGCCCCTAGGGGGCGTTCGTCCGCACCCGGCCGCTCTCGGATTCGGCCGAAACGCGCTCGATCGTCGACACCAGGGAGCTCGCCCGGTAGGGCTTGGCGAGAAGCGGAAAGCCCTCCTTCGCGGCCCGCCCGCCGGCCTCGCTGTAGCCGGTCGCGAGGAGGACCGGGAGCGTCGGCCACCGGGTGCGGACCGTCCGCGCGAGATCGAGGCCGTCGCGCTCGCCGGGCATCACGAGGTCCGAAAAAACGAGATCGAAACCCTGACTCTCGTCCAGCATCGCCAAGGCTTGGTCGGCGCCGTGCACGGTGGTGACCGTGTGGCCGTGTTCCTCGAGGATGGAGGCCGCGACCTCGGCGACCTGGACATTGTCCTCCACGAGGAGAAGCCGCAGCGGGCGGCGCCGGCCGTTGCGCTCGACGGCCCGGCGGTCGGCTGCCCGGACCGGCAACTGGCAGCGCGGAAGATACAGGGTGACGGTCGTGCCCGACCCGACTTCGCTCTTGATCTCGACCGTGCCGCCGGACTGTTGCGCAAAGCCGTAGACCTGCGCGAGCCCGAGACCGGTTCCCCTTCCGACCTCCTTGGTGGTGAAGAAGGGGTTGAAAGCCCGCTCGAGCACGTCCTCGGACATGCCGTGGCCGGTGTCGCTGACCGAAATCGCCACGCGGTCGAACGGTTGGTCCTCGCTCTCGCGCGCGTTCTCGGCCTTCACGGTCAGAGTGCCGCCACGGGGCATGGCGTCGCGCGCATTCACAGCCAGGTTGATGAGCGCGACCTGCAGTTGGGCCTGGTCGACTTCGACGGGACAGAGATCGTCCGCGAGCTCGAGCTCGAGCGCGATGTCGCCGCGCAGGGACTGCATGAGCATGTCGTCCATGCCGACGATGAGGGCCTTCACGTCGGTGGGTTCCGGCCTCAGGGGCTGGCGCCGCGCGAAGGCGAGCAGTTTCAGGGTCAGGTCCCGCGCGCGTTCGACCGCCTGCAGGGCGTTGTGGATCAGCTTGGATCTCTGGATCTCCCGGGCCCGCTTCAAGAGGTCGAGATTGCCCATCACGACCGTCAGCAGGTTGTTGAAGTCGTGCGCGATGCCGCCCGTCAGCTGCCCCAACGCCTCCATCTTCTGCGACTGGCGCAACCTCTCCTCGAGGCGGATCCGCTCGGTGATCTCGCGGGACGTGCCGATCACGTGGGTGATCTTGCCGGTCTCGTCGAACACGGGGGCAAGCACGGTCTCCCAGCACTGATGGCCCTTCTCGGCGTCGAACAGCACGCTCTGCTCGGCGCCGAAATAAATGACGTAGCGGATCGGACCACGCGTCTCGACGCATTGCCTGTAGTAGGACACGGCGTACTCGGCATCATCCGGCGGCAGGAAGTCGTAGAGCTCCTTGCCGAGGATGTCCTCGCCGCCGAAACTCGCCGCGTGCGCCGGGTTCCGGTGCACCGTCGTGAAGCGCCCGTCAGCCTCGACCTTGATGACGAAAATGCTGTCGGTCGTGTTGTTGTAGTGCGCGCGGTAGAAGCCCTCCTCGCGCTGGCGCTCCGCTTCCGCGGCGGTGCGCCGGCTCATTTCGTCCTTCAGCGCCGCAAGATCCCTCTTGAGCCGGTGGCTTCGCCAAGCCAACGAGGCGATCAGCGCAAGGGCCAGGATCGCGCCGAGCGCCGCGGCGAGCGGCCAGGACGGCGCCGCGATCCATGCGTCCTGCAACACGGCGCCGGCGTTCGATGCCGCCCGCGGACGCTGGACCTGCGGGCTTTCGCTCCGATGGTCGGCGGACGATGCGCCGACGATCTCCACCCGTCCGAGGGGCTCGGCGGTCCAGTCGAGGAAGGAGCTCCGCGACTGTCCGGGCCGGGAGCTGAACGAGCCGAGTGCCGCCACCGCGAGCGGCAGCGCAACGACAACGACCCATGGCAAGCTGCGGAGAGAAAGCCTCCCCGCGGCCCCGTGAGCCCCCACCCTCGACCCGGCCCGCATTGTTGTTCCCCGCGACCTTCGGCGAACACTGTAAGCCGAGTTCGCGTCAAAGGTGAACAGGCGTCTCACGACCTGCCGCAACGGGAACAGGCATTATCTTCTACGGAAAAGAGTCAAACGGCGGAATCCTGTGTCCTAGGTTAACGCCTCTCACGCGCGTTTCATTCGACGTCGTGGAAGGTGACGTAAGGGAAGATTTCGGCATCGCGCGTCGGTGCGCGGTTCGGTTCCACGCCCAGCCTGCACGACTTCCCCGACGGAGACGGACGGAGCGCGTCGCAGCGGATCGGCCCTGACTTGATCGGAGGGTCCGCTACCCGCCGGAGTGGCGACTGGCGAATGGGGAGTGGGGCGTTGGGCCAGAGCACCACTGCCATCCCCGGCCGGAGCCCCGGACTTGATCCGGGGCGGAGGGGAAGGGGATCCAGTTCGCGGTGCGTTCTGAACATGGATCCCCTTCCCTCGCCTGCGGCTCGCCGGGGATGACAGTTGCTCTGTCATGCCCGGCCTGGGCCGGGCATCCACGTCTCGCCGCTGCGACGGAAGACGTGGATGGCCGGACAGGCCCGGCAATGGCAGGGGACGGCTAGGCGCACCTTAGGGGCATCCACGTCTTCGCTCCTCCCGTCATGCCCGGCCTTGGGCCGGGCATCCACGTCTTTCAGCCGCAGCGACGGGGGCAAGACGTGGATGGCCGGGACTGATCCCCGGATCAAGTCCGGGGACGGCCATGACGTGGAGCGGACGGCCAGGACGACCATCCTCTCCCCACTCTCACGCTCCACACCCCACTCCCCTGACCATGGATCCCCTTCCCTCGCCTGCGGCTCGCCGGGGATGACAGTCGAGAGTCCGGAACCACGCACGGTTCTCGCCTCGCGACGACGCGGCGCTTACAGCACGAACCAGCCCTTGCTGAGCTCGATCGATCCTTTGAGCTTGATCACCGCTTCCGCAGCGGCATCCGCGTCGGTGTTGAGGGACACGTAGGTGTACGACCCCACCTTCTCGGTGCGCACCTGCCCGGCCTTGGTGAACGCCGCCTCGCCGATGAACTCGAACCTCTGGTCGCCGCGCGCCTTGGTGTTCGCATCGACGAGCTTCAGGTTGAGGCGGTCGCCCGCGGCGCCCGAAAAGTCCACGATGTAATCCGCGCCGGTCTTCGAGGCGCCGGTCTCGCGGTCGTCGAACGCAAACACGTCCGGCCCCTTGCCGCCGGTCAGCATGTCGCGCCCGCGCCCGCCGGTCAGGATGTCGTTGCCCAACCCGCCGAGGAGCTTGTCGTTGCCCGACCCGCCCGACAGCTTGTCGTTGCCGCTGCCGCCGTTCAGCGTGTTGAGGCCGGCGTTGCCGGCGAGCGTGTTGGCGAGCTCGTTGCCGGTGAGGCGGATCGCCGCCGTGCCCGCGAGCGCGGCGAGCGTCTCGAGCGCGACGCCGGCGGCGAGCGTGAAGCTGACGCTCGCGACCGCGCTGTCGAGCCCCGCGCCGGCGGCCTCGCGGATGAGGTCGAGGGCATTGTCGAGGAGATAGCTGTCGTTGCCCAAGCCGCCCTCGAGGATGTCGGCCCCGAGGCCGCCGTCGAGGGTGTTGCCGAGGTCGTTGCCGCGGATCAGGTTCGCCGCGCCGTTGCCGGTGCCGGTCAGCGCCGCGCCGGTCAGCGTCAGGTTCTCGAGTTCAGCCGCGAGGGTATAGTTGCCTGAGGCCAGCACGGTATCGATGCCGCCGCCCGCGGCTTCGACGAGCGTGTCGAGCCCATCGGTGTGGTAGCTGTCATCGCCGCCGCCTCCTTCGAGCCGATCGGCGCCGCCTCCGCCCTCAAGGGTGTCGTTGTCTGCGCCACCCAGGAGCGTGTCGGCGCCGGCGCCGCCCTCGAGGGTATCGCTGCCGGCATCCCCTGAGAGGGTGTTGGCGAGGTCGTTGCCGAGGAGGCGGTTGGCGAGGCCGTTGCCGGTGCCGGTGAGCGCGGGGCCGAAGAGCGTCAGGTTTTCCAGCTCGGACGCGAGAGTGTGGTCCTGCCACACGACCACCGTATCGATGCCGCCGCCCGCCGCCTCCTCGAGGATGTCGAGCCCGTCGAAGAGGTAAGTATCATCGCCTGCTCCGCCGGCGAGCGTGTCGACGCCGCCGCCGCCGTCGAGGACGTTCGCGCCGGCGCTGCCCACGATCCGGTTCGCAAGCGCGTTGCCGGTGCCGAAGACGGCAGAGCCGATGAGCGTCAGGTGTTCGAACTCGAGCGCGATCGTGAAGTCGGCGGACGACACCACCGTGTCGATGCCGCCGCCGGTCTCGACCAGCGTGTCGAGGCCGTCCGTGCCGCCCGCGATTCGGCTCCCGCCCCCCTACTCCGCCTCGCTCGGCTTCAGCGGCCGCACGTTCGACTCCGCTTCTTCGACGTCGAACAGCGTCGGGTCGTCCTCCTCGGCGGCGTCGAGGCGGGTCTTCTTGCGCAGGGCGATATACTTCTTCTGGATCTTGATCCGGCTCTCGCGCGCGATCTCGAGCGCGCCGTGCAGGAGCGAGCGCTCGGACTTCTCGTTCTGGAGCTCTTCGGTGAGGCGGCGGTTGGCGGCCTCGAGCGCGTTGCGCTCCTGCTCGAAGCGCTTGGCGAACTGGTCCGAGCGCTCGGCAAGGCTCGCGAGCTTGCTCTCGGCGCTCTCGATCTGGAAGTCCTTGGCGGCGATCGCCTTGGTGAGCATCTCGACCCGCTCCTGGAGCTCGATTCGCGAGCGCTGGAGATCGTTGACGATCGCGACCTGGCGCTCGACTTCCTGCTGCGTGGCCTCGAAGCGGCGCTCGAGGGTGTTCTTCTCGATCGAGGTCTCCTTGAGCACGCGCTCGACGCCGCGCAGGGCCTCGTTCTTGTCGCGCAGCTGGTCGCGGGTGTGGGCGAGGATCTTGTCGGTCGCCGCGAGGCGGGAGCCCAGACCCTCCATCTTCATCTCGATGCCGGACAGCTCCGTCTGGTGCGCGGACCGCTCGGACTCGATCTGGGTGTCGGCCCGCTGGCGCGCGACCTGCTCGGCCATGAGGCGGCTCTCGAGCTCCGAGATGCGCTGGCGCGCCGCCTCGAACTGGGTTTCGAGCTCGCCGTGCCGGTTCGTGACGCTGGAGAGCCGGTAGTTCTGCTCTTCGGTCACCTTCTGCAGGCGCTTGACCTCGTGGTCGAGAAACCCGTTGCGCTCGCGCAGCTCGATCAGCTCGCGTTCGGCCCGCGCGACCGCCTGGTCGGCCTCCTGGGCCTCGAGCCGCAGGGCCTGATTCTCCTCCGTGATCGAGCGCGCACGCTCGCTCTCGATCGCGAGCTGGTTCTCGACGTCGGCGATGCCCGCGTCCCGGTCCTTCAACACGAGACGCAGATCCTCGAGCGCCGAGTCCTGTTCGCGCACGCGCGTCTCCGCCTTGCGGAGCTGCGACAGCGCGGCGGAGAGGTCGTCGGCGAGGCGCGCCTGGGCGGCCGAACCGTCGGACAGCTCCCGGCGCAGCGCGGCGGTGGTGTCGCGCTCCTGGCGGAGCACGGCTTCGATCTCGAGCAGCCGCGAGCGGACCTGCGGATAGGTGCCGATGAGGTCGTAGACGGGTTCGGTGAGGGTCGAGAAGTCCTCCTTGAGCGAGCGAATCTCTTCCAGCCGGTCGAGCAGGTTGGCGAAGCGGACCCGGATCAGCTCGTTCTTCTGTCCGATGATGTCGAGCGCGCCGTCCGGGCGGACGCTCGGATCGGTCTCGAACAGTCCGCCTTGCTGGGGCCCGAGATCCGGATCGTCGGCCGCCGGCGCAGGCGCGGCATGCGGGCCGCATGGCTCTCGGCCCTTCGGACCGCCGCTTGAAGATCGACCAGGTGTTCATCGCCACTCCCCGCCCCAAGGTTCCCCGCCCCAAGTGTTTCGCGGGCAGCTTAGCGAAGCCGGGTCGCGGCGGCCATGAAAATCTATAACGTTGCTAGGCCGCAGCGACGGCGGGTCGCACCTCGCCGGGCGCTCCGAGTCCCGCCGCCTCGAGAGCCTCCGGCAGCGGCCCGCCGGTCGCCCAATCGAGGAGCTCGACGGTGTGGACGATCGGGATCGAGGTGCCCTTCTCGATCTGGGTCATGCAGCCGATGTTGCCGGTCGCGATGAGGTCGGGCTTCGTGCGCTCGATGTTGGCGACCTTGCGGGCGCGCAGCTCGTCCGCGATCTCGGGCTGGAGCAGGTTGTAGGTGCCGGCCGAGCCGCAGCAGATGTGGCCCTCGGGCACGTCCTTCACGGTAAATCCCGCCTGCTTGAGGAGCGCCTTGGGCTCGGTGCGGATCTGCTGGCCGTGCTGCATCGAGCAGGCCGAGTGATACGCGACGACGAGGTCGGTCTCGCGCACCGGCGGCGCGAGCGTCAGTCGCCATGACGTATTCCGTGACGTCCTTCGCGATCTCGGACACGCGCCTCGCCTTCTCGGCGTAATCCGGGTCGTCGCGCAGCATGAAGCCGTAGTCCTTGATGGTCGTGCCGCACCCCGACGCCGTGATCACGATGGCGTCGAGGCCGTGGGCGTCGATCTCGGCGGTCCAGGCGTCGATGTTGCGCTTCGCGAAGGCGTGGCTCTCCCGCTCGCGGCCCAGGTGGTGCACGAGGGCGCCGCAGCACCCCTCCCCTTTCGGCTGCACGACCTCGATCCCGTGCCGGTTGAGGAGCCGGATCGCCGCCTCGTTGAAGCCCGGCTTCAGCACCGGCTGGGCACAGCCCGACAGGATCGCGACGCGGCCGCGGCGCTCGCCGGACGGCGGGAACACGCCCGGCTTGTCGAAGGGCGAGCGGGCGGGAACGCGGGCGGGCGCGAGGCGCACCATCGCGTAAAGCCGCCTGCCCACGAACGGCAGCGCGCCGAGGACGCGCATGAAGGGCCTGGCGACCCTCGAGGCCGCGATCGCGAGGCGGAAGCGGTTCGGGTACGGCAGCACCCGGGCGAGGAGCGACCGCAGAAGGCGGTCGTGCCACGGCCGCACGTAGGTCGCCTCGATGTAGGCTTCGCGCATGATCGACGAGGTGCATGTAGTGGACGCCCGACGGGCAGGTCGTCATGCACGAGAGGCAGGACAGGCAGCGGTCGATATGCTTCACGACCTCCGGAGTCGCGGGCTTTCCGCCCTCCAGCATGTCCTTGATGAGGTAGATGCGCCCGCGCGGGCTGTCGAGCTCGTCGCCGAGCAGCAGGTAGGTCGGGCACGTCGCGGTGCAGAATCCGCAATGGACACAGGTCCGGAGAATCTTCTCCGAACTCGCCATGGCGGGGTCCTTCAGCTGCTCGGGGGCGAAGTTCGTTTGCATGTCGGTCCACTCTCGTTCGTCGGCTCGGTCCGCCTCTCCACGCGTGCAGGGGAGACGGCCTTCGCAGAGAGGCGAGCCTCTCGCAGAGAGGCGATGGTGAGGGGCGTGTCCGGAGGGCGCCGCCTCAATCCCCCTCACCCTCGCTTCGCTCGCGTCACGGCACCTTCGTGCCGAGAATCCCTCTCCCGCCGCGAGTGCGCTCAATGCGGGCGACCGAGAGACGATGTTTTGCCCGCGCGGCTTGGCGATTCATTCCAGCCCGCGGCGCCCGGGCGAATCGATGTCCTTCAAGGTATGGCGCTTTCCTCCGGTTTCACGTCCCTCACCCTCCCATCTGCCATGCCCTGACGGCCTCTGGCGGGTAAACCAGCATCAGAATATTGAGCGTGAGGTTGTCGCGGATCACCGCCGCGACCGCGATCTCCATCGCGAGGGCGAGGGCGACCGTGACCGCGGCCGGCAGGCGCCAGGCCAGCAGGAATCCCGCGATCATGGCCAGAATATCGCTGAGCGGAGTTCACGACGCTGTCGCCGTAATAGTCGAGCGAGATCGTGGTCTCGCGGTATCGCTCGATCACGGCGTCGGTGTTCTCGACGATTTCCCACGCGGCCTCGACGCCGACGGCGAGCAGCAGAGCGAGCGAAAACGGCAGCGGCCGGCCCGCGAGGCGCCCGAGCCCCCAGGCTCCGGCATAGAACAGCATCCCGTGGATGACGTGCGAGGGCGTGTACCAGTCCGTGAGGTGCTGGGAGTTTTCCGAGCTCATCGCCACGCCGTGCCAGAGCTTGATCGTTCCGCAGGTGCACCACGGCACGCGCCCCATGGCGAGTTGGATGGCGGCGACGAGCGCCAGCGCGAGCGCGATCAGGGCGACCGTGACGGCCGCGCCCGGACCGCTCGGCGCGCCGGACCGGTTTCGCTCCGGCGCAGCGTCCGCCAGGGTTCCGGCTTCGGCCGGTTCAGACGCCCGCATACATCCGCCCCGGGTTGAGGATCCCCGCCGGGTCGAACGCCGCCTTGATGCCGTTCGTCAGGCGCATCAGGGGCTCGGGCTGCGGCTCGAACACGTCGACCGCGGCCCGTACCTCGGCCGGCGCCCGCACCAGCGTCGCGTGGCCGCCGAACGCCCGGACCGCGGCGCGGATCGCCCCGGCCCCCGCATCCCCGCCGGCATCCGTCGAGATCCAGATCAGTCCGCCGCCCCAATCGTAGAACAGGCGCGCGTCGATGGCCCGGGTGACCTCCGCCGCGAGTTCGGGGCCCTTCGTGGGTGCGGTCGAAACGCGCCAGATCGCGCGCTCGCGAGGGTCGGCGAGCAAGGTCGCGTCCCGGATCGCCGCCCAGAGCGCATCGGCGCCCTTGCCCTCGACGATGTCGGGAGCGCCGCAGCTCTTGAGCAGGAGGCGGCGCAGCTCGCCGAGGCGATGATCGACGGAAAACGAGAAGCCCTCGATCCGGATCACGGTCCGGGCGCCCTGGCGGTCCGCGGCGGGAATATGCGCCGCGCCGGTGACCTCGTAGGGCGAGCCGAGCGCGGAGCACAGGGCCGCGATGGCGCGCGCGTCGTCGAGGCCGCGGAAGATCAGCGTCGACGTGCGCTCCGCCCGCGGCAGCACCTTGAAGGTGACCTCGGTGAGAAACCCCAACGTGCCCCACGACCCGGCCATCAGTTTCACGAGGTCGAGCCCGGTCACGTTCTTCATCACGCGTCCGCCGGACTTCACGGCCTCGCCGCGTCCGTTGACGAAGCGCACGCCGATCAGGCTGTCGCGCGCCGCCCCCGCCATGATGCGCCGCGGACCGGAGAGGTTCGCCGCCGCGACGGCGCCGATGGTCGGCTCGCCGCGCGAGCCGAGGAGCCCGCGGTAGTCCATCGGCTCGAAGGGCAGTTCCTGCCCGCGCTCGGCGAGCGTGCGCACCACCTCCGAGAGCGGCGTGCCCGCGCGCGCCGCGATGACGAGTTCGGCGGGCTCGTAGAGGGTCACCCCGGTGAGCGCCGCGGACGACAGGCTCGCCGCCGTCTGGGCCGGGCGCCCGAGGCCGGCCTTGGTGGCGGAGCCCGCGATGGCGAGCGGCGTGCGCCGCCCCGCGGCCTCGGCGATGACCGCGCAGGCTTCGGCTTCGAGCGAGGGGGCGTGAAGCGTCATCGGGGGGTCCGCAGGGGCCGGCCGGACGTGTGCCTGACCGAAAGAATGCGCACTTCTTGCTCCGTCACGCGGTAGAACACCCGATAAGGGGCTCTCGGGACAGTCAGGACTCGGCGCCCGGGAGGCTGGGTCGGGTGACCCAGGTCGGGATAGACACTGCGATTTTCGATCAGTTTCTCGATATCTTCGACGAGGCTTGCTGCGGATATGGGTCTGTCGGAAGCGACGTAGCGGAAAATTGCATCGAGGTCGGCCCTCGCCCGCGTGGTGAAGCGGATCCTCATTGACGTCTATAGCGGTCCAACAAAGCTTTGATCTCCTCGTCGGTCGCGAACTCTCCACGCTCCGCCTGCGCTTCCGCCTCTTCGATATCGGCAAGCTCGTCGGGCGTCAGTTCGTAGACTTCCGTCCCCTGCTCTTCGAGCGCGAGCAGAAGTGCGGTCGCCTTCTCCTGCTGCTCCAATGGACAGTGCCGAGCGCGCTCGAGCAATCTCGTTGATCTGATCCTTCGTCATGACCCCGATCCTACCGCCTCGCGGATCACGCCGCCACCCTCCCCTCGAGGGGAAAGACCTTGGCGGGGTTGAGGAGCCAGCCGGGGTCGAAGACGCCGCGCACGCGCATCTGCTGGGCGAGGTCCGCGGGCTCGAACTGCGTCGTCATCAGCTCGCGCTTCTCGATGCCGACGCCGTGCTCGCCCGTGAGGCAGCCGCCGACCTCGACGCAGAGCTTGAGGATCTCCTCGCCCGCGGCTTCCGCCTTTTCCATCTCGCCGGGCTTGTTGATGTCGAACAGGATCAGCGGGTGGAGGTTGCCGTCGCCGGCATGGAACACGTTCGCGACGCCGAGCCCGTGCGCCTTCACGATCTCGTCGATGCGTTTGAGCACCACGGGGAGCTGGCCGGTCGGGATCGTGCCGTCCATGCAGATGTAGTCGGAGATCCGCCCGGTCGCCCCGAAGGCGGACTTGCGGCCCTTCCAGATCGCGGCGCTCTCGGCCTCCGACTGCGACACCTTCAGCGTTTTGGGTTGGAACGGCTCCGCGATGGCGACGATGCGGCGAAGCATGTCTTCGATCTCGGCGTCCGAGCCTTCCACCTCGATGATCAGCATGGCCTCGACGTCGAGCGGATAGCCCGCATGCGCGAAGGCCTCGCAGATCTTGATCGCCGGCCGGTCCATGTACTCCATCGCGACCGGGATGATGCCGGCCCCGATGATCGCCGCGACGCAGGCGCCCGCATCCTCGACGGTCGAAAAGCCCATGAGCGCGGGCCGCGCTCCCTCGGCGGCGCGCAGGATCCGCACCACCGCCTCCGTGACGACGCCGAGCTGGCCCTCCGAGCCCGTGATCAGGCCGAGGAAGTCGTAGCCGGGGCTGTCGAGATGCTCGCCGCCGATCTCGACCACGGTGCCGTCGACGAGCACCATGGTGACGCCGAGCAGGTTGTTGGTCGTGACGCCGTATTTCAGGCAGTGCGCGCCGCCGGAATTCATCGCGATGTTGCCCGCGATCGTGCACGCGAGCTGGCTCGAGGGATCCGGGGCGTAGAAGTAGCCCTCGTGCCCCACCGCCTGGCTGATCCCGAGATTCGTGATGCCCGCCTGCACCCGTGCGATGCGGTTCTCGAAGTCGATGTCGATCACCCGGTTCATCTTCGCGACGCCGAGCACGATGGCGTCCTCCTGCGGGATCGCGCCGCCCGCGAGAGACGTGCCGGCGCCCCGCGGCACGATCTTGACGCCGTTCTCGTGGCAGAAGCGCATGACCGCGGACACCTCCTCGGTCGTCGAGGGCAGCACCACCGCGAGCGGGAGGCGCCGATAGGAGGTCAGCGCGTCGGTCTCGAACGCGCGCCGCTCGTCCTCGGTCACGATGAGGCCTTCCGACGGCACCAGCCGGCCGAGACCGGTGAGGATCTCGTCCCGCCGGCTCAGGACTCCGGCGTCGGGCGTGGGAAATCGGATCGACATGACCTCTTCCTCGGACAAGTCCCGGCTAGGCGGGTAGCGCACGGGCCTCCGGGAGAACTAAGCCTTCGATGGTTTTTTCAATAGGCGGCCCGGGCGTGACGTCCGTGCCAAGCGCCGCGGCGTCGCCGCGGGCGATCATGCCGCGTTCAGACCGCACAGGTATGTTCCACCTCGGCTATTCCCTCGTGCCGTCCGGTGCCCTAAACCCGGTCGGACCTCATGCGTTCATCAGGAGACCCGCCATGCGCTCGTTCATTCTCTCCGTCGCCCTGTGCTTTGCCGGCATCGGCGCCGCCCAGGCACAGGACGCCGCTGCGGGCGAGAGGATATTCGCCCAGTGCCGGGCCTGCCACCAGATCGGGGAAACCGCCAAGAATGCCGTCGGACCGGTGCTGAACGGCCTCTTCGGCCGGAAGGCCGGGACCATCGAGGGTTACAGCTATTCGGCCGCCAACAAGAACTCCGGCATCACCTGGGACGAGGCCACCTTCCGCGAGTACATCAAGGACCCGAAGGCCAAGATCCCCGGGACCAAGATGGTCTATGCCGGCCTGAAGGACGAGAAGCGCATCGATGACCTCATCGCCTTCCTGAAGCAGTACGACGCCTCGGGCAAGAAGGCTGCAGCGGAGTAGCCGGGCAGCGAGCGAGTGGGTTGTGGGAACCGCCCCGACGCCCCACTTCCCACCCGCGACGCCCCACCCCTCACCCGAGAGCGTCCCCGTGAACCAAGCCCGCAGCGGGAAGCCCCGCGTCGCCCTCTTCGTGACCTGCCTCGTCGACCTGATGCGCCCGTCGGTCGGCTTCGCCGCGGCGAAGCTCCTCGAGGATGCGGGCTGCACGGTCGAGGTGCCGGTGCAGACCTGCTGCGGACAGCCGGCGTACAATTCCGGCGATCGCGGCACGGCCCGAGATCTCGCGGAGCGCATGATCGACGCTTTCCGCGGATACGATTACGTCGTCGCCCCGTCGGGCTCCTGCGCGGGCATGCTCCGCGCCCATTTCCCGGAGCTCTTCGCCGACGACCCCAACTGGCTCCCCAAGGCCGACGCGCTCGCCCGCCGCACCTACGAGCTCACGAGCTTCCTCGTCGACGTGCTCGGCGTCACCGCGGTCGACGCGGTCTACGACGGCACCGTCACCTACCACGATTCCTGCTCGGGCCTGCGCGAGCTCGGCGTCAGGGCGCAGCCGCGCCGGCTCCTCGCCAGCGTCGAGGGCCTCACGCTCGTGGAGTTGCCCGAAAGCGACGTGTGCTGCGGTTTCGGGGGCACCTTTGCCGTGAAGTACGGCGACATTTCCGACGCGATCGTCGGCGCGAAGACGAAGAACATCGAGGCGACCGGCGCGCCGACCGTGCTCGCGGGCGATCTCGGCTGCTGCATGAACATGGCCGGCAAGCTCTCTCGCGAGGGCAAGCCGGTCTCGGTGCGCCACGTGGCGGAGATTTTGGCCGGCATGGCCGAGGAGGCGCCGATCGGCGCGCCGCGCTCTCCGGAGGAGGCCAGGGACCGCCGCAAGGCGCGAACGGAACGCGGGCGCTGAGGCGCACCCGGCACCGGGCGTCCGCGTGCGCGACCCGACCTCCGGCGTCCCGGCGTGGTCCGCGGGAAACCTAAGTCTAGGCCGTGCGTTGTTCCGACTCGAACTCTCCCTCTCCTGGGGCTGAGGATCTGTGTCCCTCGCCGGTATCGAAGAACCGGTTCGGAGGTTCCGCTCCCGATGAGCGGCGACCGCCCGGCACGGGTCTAGGAATGTGCTGAAAGTCGCATGATGGACAACCGCCTGTCCCCGACATTGGAGGACCGCCGCACGCCGACGGGGATCAAAGGTCTCGACGACATCCTCGGCGGCGGGATTACGCCGAACCGGCTCTATCTCCTCGAAGGCACGCCGGGAACGGGGAAGACGACCTTCTCGCTGCAGTTCCTCCTCGAGGGCGCCCGGCTCGGCGAGCCCGGGCTCTACGTCACGTTGTCCGAAACCGAAGCGGAGCTTCGAGCCGTCGCGCTCACGCACGGCTGGTCGCTCGATCAGCTCGAATTGTTCGAGCTCGTTCCCGAAGCGGGCCTCGATCCCGAGCAGGAACAGACCCTGCTGCACCCCTCCGAGGTGGAACTCGGCGAGACGGTCCGCGGCGTCATGGAGCATGTCGAGACGCTCAAGCCGAAGCGCGTCGTGCTCGACAGCCTCTCCGAACTTCGCCTGCTCGCGCAAAACCCCCTCCGCTACCGGCGCCAGATTCTCGCCCTCAAGCACTTCTTCTCGAGCCGCGCCTGCACGGTGCTGGTGTTGGACGACCGGACGGGCGAGCCGAGCGACCTGCAGCTCCACAGCATCGCGCACGGCGTGATCTCGCTCGATCAGAACGCGACCGGGTTCGGAGCGGAACGACGGCAGCTGCGCGTCGTCAAGATGCGAGGGATCAAATACAGCGGCGGCTTCCACGACATGTCGATCAACACCGGCGGCGTCTGCGTCTACCCGCGCCTGATCGCGGCCGACCATCCGGGCACCTCCGGCATGGAAATGTTCGCCACCGGCGTCGAGGGCCTCGATGCGCTTTTGGGCGGCGGCCTCGTGCCGGGGACGACGACGCTCCTGAGCGGTCCGGCGGGCGTCGGCAAGACGACCGCCGCGGTGCGCTGCATGGTCTCGGCCCTCGAACAGGGCGAACGGGCCGCCTTCTTCCTCTTCGACGAGCGCCTCCCGACCCTGATGCTGCGCTCGGCCGCGCTCAGCATGGACCTGCGGCCCCATATCGACGACGGCCGGCTCGCCATCCGCCAGATCGACCCGGCCGAACTTTCGCCGGGCGAGTTCGCCGCGGCGGTGCGCGATGCCGTCGAACGGGACGGCGCGCGCGTCGTCGTGGTCGACAGCCTGAACGCCTACCTGCAGGCGATGCCGGAAGACCGCCACCTGACCCTGCAGATGCACGAGCTCCTGTCCTACCTCGGCCAGCAGGGCGTCGTGACCCTCCTGATCCTCGGCCAGCATGGGCTCGTGGGCGACATCCGCTCCGACATCGACCTCAGCTACCTCGCCGACACGGTGCTGCTCCTGCGCTTCTTCGAGGCCGACGGCGAGGTCCGCAAGGCGATCTCGGTCGTCAAGACGCGGACGACCGATCACGAGCGCACGATCCGCGAGCTGCGCGTCGACGCGGCGGGCTTGAGCATCGGCGCGCCGCTGCGGGCCTTCCAGGGCATCCTGACCGGCGTGCCGACCTACCGCGGCGACCCCGCCCCGCTCATGGACACCGCGTCGGCCGCCCACGCGCTCGGCGAGGGCGGCGACGGCGTCCGCAATGGATGACGCCGTTCTCGTCCTGACGCCCCGCGGCCGCGACACCGCCGTAGCGTCCGACCTGCTGCGCCGTCACGGCATCGCGGCGATCGGCTGCGAGGACCTGACGGCGCTGTCCGCCTGCATCGGGCGCGGCGCGGGCGCGGCGCTGGTGGCCGAAGAGGCGCTCGCGGGCGGCGACATCGCCCTTCTCGCGAGCCACCTCGAGCGGCAGCCGCCCTGGTCCGACTTCCCGTTCATCGTCCTCGCCAACGGTCACAAGGGCGTGCGCTCCGCGCGCGCCTTCGAGACCCTCGACCGCTTGCGCAACGTGGTGCTGCTGGAGCGCCCGCTGCACGCGGAGAGCATGGTGCGGGCCGTGCGCTCGGCGCTCAACGCGCGGCGCCGGCAGTACGAGGCGCGCGACGTCCTGGCGCGTTCGCGCGAGGAGCTCGAGCGGCTCGTCGCCGAGCGCACCCGCGAGCGCGAGGCGGCGCTGGCGCAGCTCCACGAGGCCCAGAAGCTCGAGACCATCGGCCAGCTCACCGGCGGCGTCGCGCACGACTTCAACAACCTCCTGACCCCCGTGATGGGCAACCTCGACCTGCTGCGCCGCCGCATCCCGGCGGACGACCGCCGCTCGCAGCGCCTGATCGAGAACGCCTTGCAGGCGACCGGCCGGGCCGCGACCCTGGTGCAGCGCCTGCTGGCGTTCGCGCGCCGGCAGGACCTGCAGCCGCGGGCCGTCGACGTCTCGGGCCTCCTCGTCGGGCTCGAGGACCTCGTGACGCGCTCGATCGGTCCGACCGTCGCGGTCGTCGTCGACGCGCCCGCCGGCCTGCCGGCCGCGCGGGTCGATCCGAGCCAGCTCGAGCTCGCCGTGCTCAACCTCGCGATCAACGGCCGCGACGCGATGCCCGGCGGCGGCCGCCTCACCATGGAGGTCCGCTTCGAGGAGGTGCGCGACGCGCGCGGCGACCGGCTCAAGCCCGGCCGCTATGTCCGCCTCTGCGTCGCCGACACCGGCGTCGGCATGGACGCCTCGACGTTGCGGCGCGCGATCGAGCCGTTCTTCTCCACGAAGGGGCTCGGCAAGGGCACCGGCCTCGGCCTCTCGATGGTGCACGGGCTCGCCGCGCAGTCGGGCGGCGCCCTGATGCTGTCGAGCACGCCCGGGGTCGGGACCCGCGCCGAGCTGTGGCTGCCGGTCGCCGACGAGGCCGCGGCCGCGAACGAGCCGCTGCACGTCGAAACCGTCCTCGCGGCCCGTCCCTCGACGGTTCTCCTCGTCGACGACGAGGAGCTCGTGCGGATCGGCACCGCCGAGATGCTGACGGACCTCGGCTACTCGGTGATCCAGGCCGGCTCCGGCGTCGAGGCGCTGGCGGCGCTGCGCCGCGGCGAGGTCGAGATCGACCTCCTCGTCAGCGACTACCTGATGCCCGGCATGAACGGCGCCGACGTCGTGCACGAGGCGCGCCGCCTGCGGCCCGACCTCCCGACCCTCCTGATGACGGGCTACACCAACCTCGTCCAGGGCGCCGGCGCCGAGCTGCCGCGCCTCGCGAAACCCTTCCGCCAGGCGGAGCTCGCCGCGCGCATCGCCGAGCTCATGGAAGCCGCCGCCGCGCGCGACAACGTCGTCGGGATCCGGGAGGACCGGCGGGCATGGCGCGCCCGCAAGGAGTAGCCGGCGGCGCGCCGTGCGGGCGTGCCGGCGGTGCCGGACGACCCGACGTCGCTGGCGCGCGATGTGCGGCGAACGCCCTCTTGACACAACGTTGCGTTCCTGCTTTGTTCTCATTCATGTATCCATTTCGACCAGACCCCTTCATCCGCATCCGCATCTCCGAGCCCGGCGGCGAGGAGCGCCGCACCCAGCGCCAGCAGCCGCATCCGCCCTCGGTCGTCGAGGCCGTGCGCCAGCTCGTCGAAGGCACGCGCCTCCCCTTCAAGGTCATCGGCCACCGCACCGCCGTGAACGGCGGCACGATCTCGCGCTGGGCCGAGAAGTACGCCTGGCAGCGCCCGGCCGGCGCCTGGTCCTCGCACCGGCGCCCCGAGCGGCGCTGGGCCAAGCCCCTGATCGGCCGCGTCCTGGCCTCGCGGCTGCGCGGCCAGGCGGAGCGCCTGCTGCGCGACCTCGAAGCCGCCCCCGCGGTCGACCCCGCCAAGCTCGACGAGGCCCTGACGCTCGTCGCCCGCGCCCGCGAAGAATGGCAAAACCGCGCCGCCCGCCGCCGCGAACCCCCGCCGCCCGCGCCCCACCCGGTCGCCCCGCCCGGCCGGCGGAAAAGCCAGCACGACCGCGTCGCGGCGGCGCTGAAGGGATGGCGGACACGGTGGTCGCGCAAGGAGGCGGCGCATCGGTGGATGCTGGAGCGGGAGTGAGGGGGTGGGGGTGCGCTAATTGAGCATCGTCTGAGACACGATAGGCAAAGGCTTGGAGTAACACTTTTAGCGGTGAATATGTAACGCGTGCTAAGTAATTCGTAACTTAATGCGAGAGCGGCAACGTGCTGTTGCACTAAACGATAAAACATTTAGCGAGCGCACGCACTCATGTTTTTGGAGATTGTTGGAGTTTGGGTGAATTAGAGTTAGAAAGCTGTGTTGTTTGGGCGTGCTGTGAATGGATGGCGATGAGAAGCAATGAACGAAAAAGGCTCGTCGGCTCGGCAAAGAAAGCGGGAGCCGGAATCGGCTGAGGTGAATTCGAAGCGATATCTTACTCGGTGCCCTGGGAACGTGGATTGGCCGGGATCTGCGAGCACCGGCCATGAGGGCGAGGCTCGGTGTGGTTGCTATAGTAACAATCATTGGGGTTTTTCAGGTGACAACTCATTTCGGCAGCTCGACGAGTGCTTGCAAAAAGTCTCGGCAATCAGCTCACCAAGACGAACTGGTACGGCATTCCCTATGAGCCGACCGAGGGAACTGAATTTCACCCTCTCGTTCCGACGCACAAACTCATAGTCCGCGGGAAAGGTTTGCAGCATTGCTGCCTCTCTCAGAGTGATTGCGCGGTCTGCTCAGGGTGTCGAACCGCATTACCATAGCCGAAACACTGGGTCGTGATTGTTGGCGCAGGCTCGTCCCAGCCCATACGTCTTAGACGCTTGGCAGGTTCCGGCGGCGTCCTTGGATCGGCACTCGTTGCACGGAGTTCTGGATCCCGATGGTGGGACGTTGCTAGGTCGAGATGCCGAATGCGCCTAAGGTTTAGGTCACTTAAGCGACAGGCAACGTGAAGCGGATCCGAAGGATCACGCTGTCTGCGGTGAGGTGCGGTAGGTGAGCGATCCTCTGGGAGGTGCTTTCGCATGCCCCGGGAGATCGAAGGTTTTTAGAGTTTGAGATGCGATTGCAATATAAAGCTTGCGTTGTGGCACCGACGCTCGAGCACTCAACTGTCCCCAAACTTTATGGTACCTCTCTAAGCAGTTCAGAAAGCTCCAAACACCGGATGGTTTTCGAGGGAGGGCACATTTTCCATCGTGACGAGGTGGGGTTGCACTTCGCGCACAAGTCTCCCAAACTCGGCCACGAGCCCAGTTAGAGTCGCCAGACTTCCGTCGCACTTCGACTGTAGGTCGAGAACGGGTGGCAGGAGCGCTCCAGCCAGGAGTGTTGGCCGTGGGCCAGCGGGAGCAGTTCTTTGAGCACCAGTGCCAGGCAGTCGCTTGCCTCTCGCGCGGCGGTAGGCATGTGGCGCGTTATTCTCCTCGTGGGTGAAGCGGAAGTGGGGTCGATGTAACGCGAACTTGAACCTTTAATTGTTCACCGGAAGAGACATGCGTTAATCGCCGACGCCGCAGAAGAGATCTATCGCTTGAATATCTGGCTCTGGCTCGGTGTAGAGAAACCGCGTCATGCGAGCACCCCGAGCATTCCGCTTGGGTGGTGCTAGGTACTCCTCATTTTGTATGTAAGTGATAAAGGCCTCAACAACCTCCCGGAGGTAAGTGGCCGTACGATTTGTGATATCGCGGAGTTCACTGACCGTGAGATTCTCGCCGCATTCAGCGAATGAGATGGTTCCATGGGCGAGCGAATTCCGAAGCTTCTTGACGATGCTGAGTGGGCAAGGTCGTTCCGAAAGTTGCGCTTAATTGCGTTATAGGTGGTCTCTTTTAAGTTCAGGTGAAAACCCAATCGTGCCGCAATCTTGTTCAATTAAGTTGTACATCCCCCAATTTCCCCACCCCCACCCCTCTCAAGCTTGAACTCCGAAACTGGAAGTGACTCGACAACGTGCTCGCAGAGCCTCAACGCACTGTTCAAGCGTTTCTCATAGCTTAGATCTACATGGGTTCGGGCTATGACCCTGACCCATTCGACGGAGTTCGGCAGTTAGGTCACCGGGAGACCACCCGCCGGCTGAATGGCCGACTGGGTTACGCCGTTCAAACATCTCACGACCGTTGCTTCGACAAGGTTGTACAGCTCGACAAAGACGCCGATAAGAATTCGTTGCTGTTGCGTGGTGATGATTGCGCCGGAGACCGAGCTGTGGGGGCCGGATTGGGCCTCAGCCTCGACTACCCTAGGAACTGAAGGTAGGCTTCGATCTCCTGGAGACGTTCCTCGAATGCATGGCCGAGTTCCTCCATCTCAGCTCTCCAGAAGATGGTCACGAACAAAATTTATGCGGCCGCGCAACCGTGCGATTGCATTAGCGCCGTTAGACTCGGTGATTCTCGAGAACTCCTCCTCTTCGAGCCGTCGTGCCACGTTCGGGTGCTGGCGTGAGAGCTCCGGCCTCTCCGTGCACCGCTAGATAGCTCCCAATGGAGATTGCCTCGAAGCGGGCACGAGGGGTTGCTCGACCGGTAGCCGATCGTCAGCGAAACTCATGAGGAAAGACGCTCTGCACGAATGCGACCATTCTGAGAAAGCGATTCCGATAGTGTTCGATAAGAGCCGGATCACTAGAGAACACACCATTCATTCGCTTCGCGTAGGCAAAGAGGAATTCCGACGGGCGATCCTTGTAGCCGTCGAGACCGTCCCCATACGCGAAAAAGCGGATCACGAGTTCCTCGTGCTCACGCTCCTTTTTCAGCTTTCGGAACGGAGTGTTGAACATGAGCGGGACAACTCCGAGCTAAGTCATAGGGTATTAACAGCCGGAAGTGGAGGTGACGGTCTTCCGCTGTTGGAGCTTACTGCTCGTGTTGATTCGTTCAAACATATCGAAGCGGGCCTGCTCGTCGCGTGCTCGTTCAACACGATGCCACGAATAGACCGATTGTTGATTTTCTCTGTCGTGACTCCGGCAGATCCTTAAAGCGAAAACCACCCATTGGAGGCAAAGCTTCAGATCGCTAACGCAAATCGCTCCAATCGGGCGCAAGCGCTGCGACCCGTCAAGATCTCCAGCCTATTATTATAGAAGAAAAGAAATGGGATCGGAAGCCCATGACGAGCGACTCAATAAACCTAGATTTGCGCTCGGGTTCCACGTGAACTCTGCTGCTATACGGGAACGGAAAGCGTCATTGCGCATTTGTTCGCGAGGATCTCAACGGAATACTCTGTGATGTAGAACTCTATCCGCTTTGACTGCTCGACTTATCTCTCTTTCGGCCGCTACTTTCTGCTCGTCCGTGATGACTTGGACTGGTCGCCGCGCGCTCGTCCTGTACTCGGTTCCTTTCGCGTAGACTTGCTCGATGGGCAATCGGCTCTACGCACTAGGGAATCAGGCTAGGCATTAGCAACCGAATTGTCGATCTCCATTTCACTGCAAGACAGCTAACGTCAAGACCACGAAACGCACCCAGGAGCGGCAGGCCAACCTCCCCGGCGCGCGCCGAAGCGATTTGGTTTCACGGCTCCCCAGCGCAGAAGCCCCGCGCCGCACCCCGGGGCTCACCGCCCGCGCCGCCCCACCCCCGTCCCGAGCTCCGCCAAAATCTCCCCCGCATCGACCCCAATCGCCTCCGTGACCGCCAGGAACTCGATCACGTCGAGGCGGCGTTCGCCGCCCTCGTATTTCGACACGAAGGATTGCGGCTTTCCGAGGCGCTCGGCGATGTCGGCCTGCGTGAGACCGGCCGATTTCCGGGCCTCGGTCAGGAGTTCGCACAAGCGCTGGTGCTGTCGCGTGTAGATGGACTTCTGCATCGGCTGCCCTGCCCCGGCAGCCGCGTATGTCCCCTTCCAGGATATCCCGATTTAGGATATCAACGCCAGACCGAACGTTCGGAGTATCCCCGCATGCCCTCTCCCTCCTGCCCCCGCTCCCGGAGCGCCAGCCTGTGGCGTCGGACTGCGCCCCGGCGGGCGGCGACGGCGCGGCTGCGGCGGCGCGCTATGGAACAGCGCCCGGGCCCGAGCTGCCTGTTCCTGACCGGCTGCGACATGTCCATGCCCCCGCCCTCCTGGATCCGCTCCCGCAGCGCCGGCCTGTGGCGGCGGATCGCGCCGGCGGCGGCGGCGCGGGTCGCGGCGGCGAGTTATGGCGCGGAGGCCCGGGCCGAGGTGCTGTTGCGGGCGTTCCTCGCGGAGCGCGACCTCGATGCCGACGGGGTGCGGTTCTGGCTTTCGGTCTACGACAGCCTGGCGCGGCCCGGACGGCGCGGGGCCGGGCGCCCGTGACGGGGCGCGGCGGCCGCGGGCGTCCCTCCGCCGCGCGGGCGGGCGTCGCCACGGCGGTGTCCCGCGCGACGCGGGGGCGCGCCGGCCCGGGCCGGCGAACCCTGTGGTTTCGCGGCCGCGGGGGCTCGCCGCCGGGGTCTCGGCACCCTATGGTTCTGCGACCGCCCGATGCCGCGGCTCCGCGGCGACCTGACGGACCGGCATCCGGCCGACGCGGCCCGGCGCGCCGGACGCGGCGTCCCCGGAGCCGGTCGCGACCCCACCCCCTCACGCCCGCCGGCTCGCGGCGGCGCCGGGAGACCCTGATGACCGTTCACGCCACCTCCCCGGCCTTCAAGGAGAACGCCCGGCGCGCGCTTCACGACGCGCAGCTCCAGCGCGCGCTCGGCAACGTCAAGCGCGGCTTCATCGACAAGCGCCAGAAGGCGATCGACAAGCTGCCGGAGTTCGACGCCCTGCGCGACTCCGCGAAGGACATCAAGAACCACACCCTGAAGCACCTCGACCTCTACCTCGAGGCCTACGAGCGCGCCGTGACGGCGTCGGGCGGGCACGTGCACTTCGCGCGCACCGCCGAGGAGGCGCGCGACGTCTGCCTGTCGATCTGCCGCGCCGCCGGGGCGCAGACCGTCACCAAGGGCAAGACGATGATCGCCGAGGAGATCGGCCTCAACGGCCATCTCGAGGCGCACGGGATCGCGCCGGTCGAGACCGACCTCGGCGAGTACATCATCCAGCTGCGCGGCGAGATGCCGAGCCACATCATCGCGCCCGCGGTGCACCTCAACGCATCCCAGGTCGAGCAGGACTTCCGCCGCATGCACACGCATCTCGAAGCGAAGCGCGACCTCTCGGAGCCGGTGCGGCTCCTCACCGAGGCGCGCGCCGTGCTGCGCGACCGCTTCCTCGCCGCGGACGTCGGCGTCACGGGGGCGAACTTCCTCGTCGCCGAGACGGGCACGTCGATCATCGTCACGAACGAGGGCAACGGCGACTTGACCCAGATCCTGCCGCGGACCCACATCGTGCTGGCCTCGATCGAGAAGCTCGTGCCGACGCTCGAGGACGCGGCGCAGATCCTGCGCGTGCTGGCGCGCTCCGCGACCGGCCAGGACATGTCGGTCTACACCACGTTCTCCACCGGCCCGCGCCGCCCCGGCGACCCCGACGGACCGGAGAACTACCACGTCGTCATCCTCGACGGCGGCCGCACCGCCATGCTAAATACTAGTTTCGAGCCGATGTTACGGTGTATAAAATGTGGTTCTTGTATGAATCACTGTCCGATTTACCATGCAGTCGGCGGACATGCCTACGGCTGGGTCTATCCGGGACCTATGGGCGCGGTGCTGACACCTAGTCTAATCGGCATCGACAAGGCCGGACATCTTCCCAATGCTTCGACGTTCTGCGGCCGGTGCGAAAGCGTGTGTCCGGTCAAGATCCCGCTCCCGAAGCTCATGCGCCACTGGCGCGAGCGCGAGTTCGAGCGGCACCTCACGCCCGCGACCGTGCGATCGGGCCTGAAGCTCTGGGGGTTCTTCGCCAAGCGCCCCGCGCTCTACCGCATCGCGACCCGGGCCGCCATGGGCGCGCTCGGCTTCGCGGGCCGCGAGCGCGGACGGTTCAAGTGGCTGCCGTTCACGCGCGGCTGGACGAGGCACCGCGACTTTCCCGCCCCGGCGGGCGGGACGTTCCAGCAGCGCTGGGCGCGCGAGCGCGGGCGCGGGAGGGCGGCATGAGCGCCAGGGACGACGTCTTGGGTAACATCCGCCGCTCGCTCGGCGTGACCGGCGAGGAGGCGACGCGCCGGCGGGCCGTCGCGGAGCGCCTCGAGCGCACGCCGCGCGGCGTCATCCCGGCGCGCGGGCAGGTGTCCGGGGCGGAGCGGCTGGCGCTCTTCCGGAAGGAGGCCGAATCGGCGCTCGCGACGCTCGCGGAGGTCGCCTCCGCCGCGGAGGTCCCGCAGGCCGTCGCGGAGTACCTGCGCAAGCACAACCTGCCCGCCGCGATCCGCATCGGCGCGGACGAGCGCCTCGCGACGATGCCCTGGGGCGCCACCGCCCTCGAGGTCTCGCGCGGCCGCAGCGACGGCGCGGACCTCAACGCCGTGAGCCATGCCTTCGCGGGCGTCGCGGAAAGCGGGACGCTCGTGCTGGTGTCCGGGCCCGACAACCCCTCGACCCTCAACTTCCTGCCCGACAACCACCTCGTGGTCGTGCGCGAGAAGGACCTCGAGAGCGATTACGAGAGCGTCTGGGCCAGGGTCCGCTCCGCCTTCGGCAAAGCCGCCATGCCGCGCACGGTGAACTGGATCACCGGCCCGTCGCGCTCGGGCGACATCGAGCAGACGATGCTGCTCGGCGCACACGGCCCGCGGCGGCTCCATATCGTGGTCGTGCGCGACTGACCGGGCGATCGAGCGGGCGGCGCGTTCACCCTTTATTCTCGCCGCGCGACGCGCCATATTGCGCGAATGGCCAAATCACCCAAAGCGCCCGGGACAGGTTCCGGGAAGAAGCCCAGGCTTTCGACCGGCAAGGCGTCGAAGCCCGCGCTCAAGCCGCTCGACAGCTACCTCGCGGACCTCCTGAGCCCCGCCGTCAACCGCGAGCGCCAGGAAGCGGCGGGGTTCGCGGAGCGCGCGCAGGAGAGGTTCGCGCACGGCGACGTCTCGGATGTCGAGCCGGCGCTCGCGAAGAGGCTCGGGCTCGTCGGCGACGACGGTCCGGACGTCGAGGAGGATTCCGCGCAGGACACCTCGCTCGCGGCGGACGGCGTCTCGGCCACCGTGCAGGCGCTCACCCGCCTCCTCACCGAGGGCGACCCGCGCTTCAGGGACGGCAAGCCTTGGGTGCCGCACCGCCCGCCGCGGCCGGACAAGTCCGAGGGCGGCGTCCCGTTCCGGATCCGGAGCGACTTCGAACCGGCGGGCGACCAGCCCGAGGCGATCCGCGAGCTCGTCGACGGGGTGCGTCGGCAAGAACGCGACCAGGTGCTGCTCGGCGTCACGGGCTCGGGCAAGACCTTCACGATGGCGAAGGTCATCGAGGAGACGCAGCGCCCGGCGCTGATCCTGGCGCCCAACAAGACTCTCGCGGCGCAGCTCTACGGCGAGTTCAAGAGCTTCTTCCCCGACAACGCGGTCGAGTACTTCGTCTCCTATTACGACTACTACCAGCCCGAGGCCTACGTGCCGCGCTCGGACACCTACATCGAGAAGGAATCCTCGATCAACGAGCAGATCGACCGCATGCGCCACTCCGCGACCCGCGCCCTGCTCGAGCGCGACGACGTGATCATCGTGGCGTCGGTGTCCTGCATTTACGGCATCGGCTCGGTCGAGACCTACACGGCGATGAGCTTCTCGGTCTCGGTCGGCGACCGGATCGAGCAGCGCCAGCTCATCGCCGACCTCGTCGCGCTGCAGTACAAGCGCATCCAGAATGACTTCGCCCGCGGCACCTTCCGGGTCCGCGGCGACGTGATCGAGCTGTGGCCGGCGCACCTCGAGGACCGGGCCTGGCGCATCGGCCTGTTCGGCGACGAGGTCGAGGCGATCGTCGAGTTCGATCCGCTCACGGGCAAGAAGGTGAGCGACCTCAAGTTCGTGAAGGTCTACGCCAACTCCCACTACGTGACGCCGCGCCCGACGCTGCAGCAGGCCGTCAAGGGCATCAAGGACGAGCTCAAGTGGCGCGTGCAGGAGCTGACCCGCATGGGCCGGCTCCTCGAGGCGCAGCGCCTCGAGCAGCGCACCGTCTTCGACCTCGAGATGATCGAGGCGACGGGCTCGTGCAACGGCATCGAGAACTATTCGCGCTACCTCACCGGGCGCAAGCCCGGCGAGCCGCCGCCGACCCTGTTCGAGTACCTCCCCGACAACGCCCTCGTGTTCACCGACGAGAGCCACGTCACGATCCCGCAGATCGGCGGCATGTACCGCGGCGACTTCCGCCGCAAGGCGACGCTCGCCGAATACGGCTTCCGCCTGCCGTCCTGCATGGACAACCGGCCGCTGCGCTTCGAGGAATGGGACGCGATGCGGCCGCAGTCGGTCCACGTCTCCGCGACCCCCGCGAAGTGGGAGATGGAGCAGACCGGCGGCGTCTTCGTCGAGCAGGTCATCCGCCCGACCGGCCTCGTCGATCCCGTGGTGGACGTGCGCCCCGCCCGCAGCCAGGTCGACGACCTCCTCGGCGAGGTGCGCGAGGTCGCCGCGAAGGGCTACCGCACGCTCGTCACCACGCTCACGAAGCGCATGGCCGAGGACTTGACGGAGTACCTGCACGAGAACGGCGTGCGCGTGCGCTACATGCACTCCGACATCGACACGATCGAGCGCATCGAGATCATCCGCGACCTCAGGCTCGGCGCCTTCGACGTGCTCGTCGGCATCAATCTCCTGCGCGAGGGCCTCGACATCCCGGAATGCGCGCTCGTCGCCATCCTCGACGCCGACAAGGAGGGTTTCCTGCGCTCCGAGACGTCGCTGGTCCAGACCATCGGGCGCGCCGCCCGCAACGTCGAGGGCCGCGTCATCCTCTACGCCGACCAGGTCACGGGCTCGATGGAGCGCGCCATGGCGGAGACGAACCGGCGCCGCGACAAGCAGCTCGCCTACAACGCCGAGAAGGGCATCACGCCGGAGAGCATCCGCAAGTCCATCGGCGACATTCTCGAGAGCGTCTACGAGCGCGACCACGTCTCGGTCGACACCGGCCTCGCCGAGAGCGCGCAGACGATCGGCCACAACCTCAAGGCCGTCATGGCGGATCTCGAGAAGCGCATGCGAGCGGCCGCCGCGAACCTCGAATTCGAGGAGGCGGCGCGCCTGCGCGACGAGCTCAAGCGCCTGCAGGCGACCGAGCTCGCGATCGGCGACGATCCGCTGGCCCGGCAGGCGGCCGTGGAACGCGAGGCCGGCCGCTATTCCGGCGGGCGCAAGTACGGACGCAGCGCCAACGTGCCGCCCTCCCGCCTGCCGGGCGGGGACGGTTCGGGCCCGGAACCGAGCGCGGCTTACGGGCCGCAGGGCAAGAACATCTCGGACGAAGGCACCCGCCTCCGCAAGCCCAGCCTCGACGACATGGGCCCCGGCACCGACCGCGAGGTGCCGCTGACCTTCCGCGAGCGTCCGGCGGGGCGCTCGACGCAGGGGCTTGCGGGACAGCGGCCGAAGTACAAGGGACGCAAGGGGCGGTGAGAGGCGATTTCGACTGCCGGTCGCCGCGGCATGGCCGTCTTCCGCGTCATGGCCGGGCTCCCGCCGTCATGGCCGTCCCCGGACTTGATCCGGGATCAGTCCGGGCCATCCACGAGTTGGAAGCAACCGGTGAAGACGTGGATGCCCGGCCCAGGGCCGGGCATGACGGCGGAGGAGCGGCGTGGATGCCCGGCTCAAGGCCGGGCATGACGGCGGAGGATGTCCCGGCCTGTCGCTCGCGACCGCGTCGGCCTGACAGCGCACCGTCATGGCCGTCCCGCGGACTTGATCCGGGGATCAGTCCCGGCCATCCACGACTTGCCCATCGCAGCAGAAGAAAGACGTGGATGCCCGGCCCAAGGCCGGGCATGACGGGGAGGAGCGAAGACGTGGATGCCCGGCTCAAGGCCGGGCATGACGGTTTCATGCCCTCCAGCCGCCTCGTGTGGCGAAGCCGCGCACGGAGGGTGGCGCTCAGCTCACAAGGTAAATCGCCGATCCAGCATGTCACGTGTGCGGCCCGAAGGGTCTTAAGATATACTTTTTCGGTTGGATCGCTGCGACTCGGACCAGGAGATATTCGCTGGCGCCCGAGCTTCAGGTCGAAACGAACATCGGCTGCGGCAGGTCTTGCGCCTCGATCGTGACCGTAAGGGACATCGACGTAGGTCGGTCGTGGTCTGAACTCTCGAACGTAGGTCTGAGCACCGTCGTCTCGGCGGGACCACCGCACGTTTCGGAAACGTCCTTCGCCCGGCGAATCCTAGCGGCGACTTCCGCAGTTTCCGCCTGGACGCCAATGAGGAAAGCCTGTCCGGACGTAAATCGACGCGGAGCTTCCGACCCTCGAGCGGCGTGAACGCGATCATTCTGCTTCACGACACCGCCGCGCGACCCGCGGCCGAACCTCATCATGGAATTCGTCATAGGTGACGTGGATCGTGAACATCGCTGTCCTCCGCACCGGCGGGAGGGCGGCTACGCCGGACCCACGAGCAGGCAGCACACGCCGACGGGCAGCCGTGACCCGGGACCCACCGAGCAGTTCACCATGTTCATCCTCTGACAGTCTATTCTGTTCGTCGTCACCGTAAACACTCGGCCCATTCAAAACGCCGCCCCGACGACGTCCACGCCGACCCGGTAGGTCGTAGCGACTGGCGCGTTCGTGGCGGGGTGATACTGGTGCACCCGGAACGTGAAGGCGTCCGGTCCCGCGGTCTTGGATCGGAACCACACGCCGTAGGTATGCGTGCGAACCTCGCCCCGACCGGGCTTCGCGATGATCTCGGTCGGCCTCGAGAACGGGTGGTTGCTCCCGATCCCCATCCAGCACCACTGCGAGGCCCGCCGGCCCGGGATGTCGGAGACGCGCTGGACCGTGTCGACCACGACCATCATCTGCGCGCTGCCGTCTTGACCGGGAAAATGCGGCAGGCGCGTGATGCGGCAGTAGCTAGCCGCCGCGGCCTCCGGTGGCGCCAGCAGCACCGTGAGCATCGCCAAACCCAGCGCGCGAAGCGCGCCGCCCCTTCCGCTCATCATCGGATGTTCCCCCTTGCCGATGCGCCATCCTGGCCTCTTTCGGGCCTCGGCGGCATGATGTGGCACAACATTGCAATAAAGTTTCAGCTTGTGCAACCGTCCGGTGCGTGGCGAGCCGGGCGCTCGACGCAGGCGCTCGCGGGCAGCGGCCGAAGTGAAAGGGCAGGACGGGGCGGTGAGAGGCGGTTTGATCGCCCGCGGCATGGCCGTCCTCCGCGTCAAGGCCGTGCTTGACCCAGCGATCCACGTCTTGCCGGCGTCGGAGCGGCGCAAAAGACGTGGATGCCCGGCTCAAGGCCGGGCATGACGCGGAGGGTGTCCCGGCCTGTCACTCGCGACCGCGTCGATCCGACAGCGCACCGTCATGGCCGTCCCCGGACTTGATCCGGGGATCAGTCCCGGCCATCCACGTCTTACCGGCGTCGGAGCGGCGCAAAGACGTGGATGCCCGGCTCAAGGCCGGGCATGACGCGGAGGGTGTCCCGGCCCGTCTCTCGCGACCGCGCCGATCCGACAGCGGCTCATGGTGATCGCGGCCGGAGCGTTGCGGAATTCATGCTACAAGCGCGGGACCTGACGCATTTCGAACGGACGCCCCCTTGAACGCCAGCGCTTCTCCACCGCCCCCGTCCCCGGCGGACCTCCCTGCCCTGGAGGCGGGCGGCCTCCTCACGATCGATCTCGGGGCGCTCGCCGAAAATTGGCGGGCCCTGCGGGCTCGTTCCAGCGGGGCGGAATGCGCGGCGGTCGTCAAGGCGGACGCTTATGGCATCGGCATCGAGGCGGCGGTTCCCGCTCTCGCCGCGGCCGGGTGCCGGACGTTCCTCGTCGCGCATCTCTCGGAAGCCTTGCGCGCCCGCGCGGCGGCTCCCGATGCGGCCGTCTACGTGCTCAACGGCCTCCTGCCCGGGACGGCGATGGACCTATGCGCGCGAGAACCTTCGGCCCGTCCTTGGATCACAGGACGAGATCGCGGAATGGGCCGGGTTCTGCCGTGCCGAGGCTCTGCGGCTCCCGGCGGCGCTCCACGTCGATACGGGGATGAACCGGCTCGGTCTTTCGGTCGCCGAGGGCCTGGCCCTCGCCGGCGACGAGCGCCTCGACGCGTTCGAGCCCGATCTCCTGATGAGCCATCTCGTCAGCGCCGAGGAGCCCGAGAACCCGGTCAACCGGCGCCAGATCGAGGCTTTCGCGGCGGTGCGGCAGGCCCTTCCGGGCGTCCGAGCGTCGCTCTGCAACTCCTCCGGCATTTTCCTGCCCGAGACACCGCACTACGATCTCGTCCGCCCCGGTTACGCGCTCTACGGCGGCAACCCGACACCCGAGCCGGGCGAACCCCGTGCGCGCGGTCGTCGCCCTCGAGGGCAAAATCGTGCAGGTGCGCACCGTCGCGGTCGGCGAGACGGTCGGCTACAACGCGACCTGGACGGCGCGGGGCCGCCATCGCCTCGCCACGGTGTCCGTCGGCTATGCCGACGGCTTCCCGCGCGCGGCAAGCCGCACGGACGCCAAGATCGCCGAGGGCATCGCCGCCGGCGAGGCCATCGTCGGGGGCCGGCGCTGCCCATTCGTTGGCCGCGTCTCCATGGACCTGATCGTCGTCGACGTGACGGAGGTGCCCGACGGAGCGGCGAAGCGCGGCGATCCGGTGACGCTGATCGGCGGCGACCTCACGATCGACGAGGTCGGCCGCCGCGCCGGCACGATCGGATACGAGATCCTGACGAGCCTCGGGCGCCGCTATGCGAGAAATTATGTCACGGGCTGAAAAGCTGGGAATTTTGGGCCGACGCCCCGACATGCGGGGAGCTGTCCCGGTACACTGAATTTTTCGCGCGACTTCAACCTCGCCGGGCGGTTCGGCTGAGGCCCTTCGACGAACTCCTGACCCATGGCCAAGCGACAACCGAACTTCATCTGCCAGAGCTGCGGCGCGGTCTACAACCGCTGGAAGGGCAAGTGCGAGGCCTGCGCGGGCTGGAACACGATCGTCGAGGAGACCGCCTCCGCGAACCCCATGGTGGGTCCCGTGGCGACGCGGCCGGTACGCGCGAAAGGACGCGTGTTCCCGCTCGAGGGGCTGCAGGGCGAGGCCGCGGAGGCGCCGCGGACGCCCTCCGGACTCGCGGAGCTCGATCGGGTGACCGGCGGCGGATTCGTGCGCGGCTCGGTGATGCTGCTCGGCGGCGACCCGGGGATCGGCAAGTCGACGCTGCTCATGCAGGCGACCGCCGCCTTGGCGCTCAAGGGCGCGCGGGTGGCCTACATCTCGGGCGAGGAGGCGGTCGCGCAGGTCCGCCTGCGCGCCGAACGCCTCGGCCTCGGCCATTCCTCGGTGGAGCTCGCCTCCGAAACCAACGTCGAGGACATCGTCGCCACCCTGTCGGCGGGCCGGCCGCCGGCGCTCGCGGTGATCGACTCGATCCAGACCATGTGGACCGAGACGGTCGAATCGGCGCCCGGAACGGTGACGCAGGTCCGCGGCAGCGCGCAGGCGCTGATTCGGTTCGCCAAGACCACCGGCACGGCGGTGATTCTCGTCGGCCACGTCACCAAGGACGGGCAGATCGCCGGCCCGCGGGTCGTCGAGCACATGGTCGACGCGGTCGTCTCCTTCGAGGGCGACCAGGGGCATCATTTCCGCATCCTTCGCTCGGTGAAGAACCGGTTCGGGGCGACGGACGAGATCGGCGTGTTCGAGATGTCGGACCGCGGCCTGCGCGAGGTCCCGAACCCGTCCGAGCTGTTTCTCGCCGGCCGCGACCTCGCGACCGCGGGAACCGCCGTCTTCGCGGGCATGGAGGGCACGCGCCCGGTCCTCGTCGAGATCCAGGCCCTCGTGGCCCCCTCCTCGCTCGGCACCCCGCGCCGCGCCGTGGTGGGCTGGGATCCGAACCGGCTCTCGATGGTGCTGGCGGTGCTCGAGGCCCACGGCGGCCTGCGGCTCGGCATGCACGACGTCTACCTCAACGTGGCGGGCGGCCTGCGGATCGCGGAGCCGGCGGCCGACCTTGCCGCGGCGGCTGCCCTGATATCCTCCCTCTCCGGGGCGCCTCTGCCCCCGGATACCGTTTATTTCGGCGAACTGGGTCTGTCCGGCGCGATCCGCCCGGTCGCGCAGGCCCAGGCCCGCCTCAAGGAAGCCGCGAAGCTCGGCTTCGCCCGGGCGGTGTCGCCCGCGCCGCGGGCCGAGAAGGGCGAGCGCCCGGCGCTGGCGAGCCACGCCATCGGTCACATCGCCGACCTCGTGGCGGGCATCGCGGCCGATCGCCCGAGGGGCAAGATCGTGCCGGTGGCCCGGGAGGGCTGAGCGCCGGCCCGCGGCGAGCGGTCGCCCTTGAAGGGTGACGGGACCGCGTGTTGCTGCTAGAGAGCGGGCCGTTCCGTCCTTTCCGCCCCGTCAAGGCTCAGCTAGGCTGACTGCATGCCCGTATCGATCCTGGATCTCGTCGTCATCGGCGTCATCGTCATTTCCGCCCTCCTGGCGGCGGTGCGCGGCTTCACGCGCGAGGTGCTCGCCATCGCGGCCTGGGCCGCGGCCGCGGCGGCGGCCTGGTACCTGCACCCGATGGCGCTGCCGATGGTGAAGCAGTACATCCGGAGCGATACGGTGGCGCTCGTCGCCGCGATCGGCGGCATCTTCGTGGTGACCCTGATCGTGGTCTCGATCATCACCGTGAAGCTGTCGGACCTGATCCTCGATTCCCGCATCGGCGCCCTCGACCGGACCCTCGGTTTCGTGTTCGGCGCCGCGCGGGGATTTCTGATCTGCGTGATCGGCTGGGTGTTCCTGAATTGGCTGCTCCAGGGCAAGAACCCGGAATGGGCCACGACCGCGCGCTCCCGGCCCGCGCTCGAGAGCACCGGCAACAATCTGATCGCCATGCTCCCCGACAACCCCGAGGGCCTGCTCCAGCAGCTGCGCAACAGGGGCGCCCCCGACGGGGATGCCGCGGAGCCGGTCGAGCCCGATCCGCAACGCCCGCCGGCGACCCCGCCGCCGCGCCGCCGCGGCGGAGCTGACCTGCGGTCACGGGATGTTGACGGCGGCTCCCGAGCCATTGGCCTGAGGCGCCGGGGCGCGTACATAAGGCGCCTGCGCGGCGAGCGCGACCCGAGGAAAGCCAGATGTCCACACCCGAGACTTCGCTCAGCGACGCTTGGCGGGTCGCCGCGCGAACGCGCGCGGGCGCAGAGGATCCCGCCGTCGATCTCGACCTCGACGGCGACACGCTGCGCGAGGAGTGCGGCGTCTTCGGCATCTACGGCCACCCCGACGCGGCCGCGATCACGGCGCTCGGCATGCACGCCCTCCAGCATCGCGGGCAGGAGGCGGCGGGGCTCGTATCCTTCGACGGGCACGTCTTCCACCTCGAGCGCAAGCTCGGCCTCGTGGGCGATTCGTTTTCCGACCGCGCCACGATCGAGCGCCTCGAGGGCTTCGCGGCGATCGGGCACGTGCGCTACTCGACGACCGGCGAGACGGTGCTGCGCAACGTCCAGCCGCTGTTCGCGGAGCTCGACGGCGGCGGCTTCGCGGTGGCCCATAACGGGAACCTCACCAACGGCCTGACGCTGCGCCGCGCGCTGATCCGGGCCGGGGCGATCTGCCAGTCCACCACGGACACCGAGGTGATCGTCCATCTCGTCGCCCGCTCCCGCCGCGATCGCTTCATCGACCGGTTCGTGGAGGCGATCCAGGAGCTCGAGGGCGCCTACGCCCTGGTGGCGCTGACCAACAAGAAGCTTATCGGCGCGCGCGACCCGCTCGGCATCCGGCCCCTTGTGCTGGGGGAACTCGCGGGCCGCTTCATCCTGGCGTCGGAGACCTGCGCCCTCGACATCATCGGGGCTCGCTTCGTCCGCGACATCGAGAACGGCGAAGTGGTGGTGATCTCCGACGAGGGGGTCGAGTCGTTCCACTTCGCGGCGCGCCAGACGCCTCGGCCCTGCATCTTCGAATACATCTACTTCGCGCGCCCCGATTCGGTCGTGAACGGGCGCTCCGTCTACGAGGTCCGAAAGGCGATGGGCCGCGAGCTCGCGCGGGAGGCGCCGGCGGCGGCCGACGTCATCGTTCCGGTGCCGGACTCGGGCGTCCCGGCGGCGCTCGGCTACGCCCAGGCCTGCGGCGTGCCCTACGAGCTCGGGATCATCCGCAACCATTACGTCGGCCGCACCTTCATCGAGCCGACCCAGTCGGTGCGCGAGCTCGGGGTGCGCCTCAAGCACTCCGCCAATCGGGCCGCCGTCGCGGGCAAGCGCATCGTCCTCGTGGACGACAGCCTGGTCCGCGGCACCACGTCGGTGAAGATCGTCCGCATGATGCGCCAGGCGGGCGCCCGGGAGGTGCACTTCCGCATCGCCTCGCCGCCGATCACGCACCCGGATTTCTACGGCATCGACACGCCCGAGAAGGAAAAGCTGCTCGCCGCGACGCACGATCTCGAGGGCATGCGCGCCTACATCGGCGCCGACAGCCTCGCGTTCCTCTCGATCGACGGAATCTACCGCGCCATGGGCGAGGAGCGGCGCAACCCCGCCGAGCCGCAGTTCACCGACCATTGCTTCACGGGCGACTACCCGACGCCCCTGACGGATCTCGCGGTCGCGACCCCTCGCCGCCTCTCCATGCTGGCCGAGGCCGACTGACGCCTTGCGCGCGGAGACCTGGAGTTAGATGGACAAGCCCCTTTCGAACCGGATCGCGGTCGTCACCGGCGCGTCGCGCGGAATCGGCCGGGCGGCCGCTCTGGCCTTGGCGGACGCCGGCGCTCATGTCGTCGCGCTCGCCCGGACGCAAGGAGCGCTCGAGGAGCTCGACGACGCGATTCGGGAGAGGGGCTCGACCGCCACGCTCGTGCCCGTCAACCTGAAGGATTTCGACGCGCTCGACCGGCTCGGGGCCGCGATCCACGAGCGCTGGGGCAAGCTCGACGTTCTTCTCGGCAATGCCGGCATCCTCGGCGAATTGGCTCCCATCACCCATGTCGACCAGCCGGTCTGGGACGAGGTGATGGCCGTCAACGTGACCGCGAACTACCGCCTGATCCGATCCCTCGACCCGCTGCTGCGCGCCTCCGACGCCGGCCGGGCGATCTTCGTGAGCTCGGCATCGGCGCACAAGTGCACCGCGTACTGGGGCCCCTATTCGATCTCCAAGGCCGCCCTCGAAGCGCTGGTTCGCACCTACGCGGCCGAAACCGTGACGACTCCCGTGAGAGCGATGCTCCTCAATCCCGGCCCGCTGCGCACCGCCATGCGCCGGAACGCCATGCCGGGCGAGGACCCCATGACGCTGAAGACCCCGGAGGACCTCGCGCCCCACATCGTGACGCTCGCGCTGCCGTCGTGGACGGAGACGGGGAAGATCTACGATTTTCCCAAGGACAAGGTGCTGTCGCCGCAGTCGCCGGGGTGACGCCAGGCACGCCCGTCCCCGGCGTCCTCGCCTCCCGACGTCATGCCCGGCCTTGTGCCGGCATCCACGTCTTTGCGCCGCTGCGACGTAGCAAGACGTGGATGGCCGGGACTGATCCCCGGATCAAGTCCGGGGACGGCCATGACGGTGGACGATGTTCGAGCCATCCTGCCCACCCGCTCCGTCATGCCCGGCCTTGTGCCGGGCATCCACGCCTTTGGAGCCGCTCCCACATGGACCTCGATCGAGCGCCGATCCGTTAAGCCCGGCGGACATCCTCGATGGCATTTGCGAGCGTCGGCCGGCTCATTCACCGGCCCTTGTCGTACGGATTTTTCCCCGTCCGGAGCGACACCCGGATCGGCACGCCGGGGAGGTCGAAGGCCTCGCGCAGCGCGTTCACGAGGTAGCGCGCGTAGCTCTTCGGCAGGGCCTCGAGCTGGTTGCCGAAGAACGCGAAGTGCGGCGGGCGCGACTTGACCTGCGTCATGTACCGTATCTTGATCCGCCGGCCGGAGACGGCGGGCGGCGGGTTGGCGCCGATCGCCGTGCCGAGCCACTCGTTGAGCTTCGCGGTCGGGATGCGGCGGTTCCAGGTGCCGTAGACGTCGGTCACCGCCCGCATGAGCTGATCGATGCCGCTGCCCGAAAGGCCCGAGAGCGGCACCACGGGCGCGCCCTTCACCTGCGGCAGGAGCCGGGCCGCCTTCTCCTTCATGTCCTTCAGGAGCCCCGGCTGGTCGGCGACCAGATCCCATTTGTTGACGCCGATCACCAGCGCTCGGCCCTCCTGCTCGACGAGATCGACGATCGAGAGATCCTGCTTCTCGAACGGGATCGTCGCGTCGAGGAGCACGACCACCACCTCCGCGAAGCGCACGGCGCGCAGGGCGTCGGCGACCGAGAGCTTCTCGAGCTTGTCCTCGACGCGGGCGCGCTTGCGCAAGCCCGCGGTGTCGAAGAGCCGGATCGGGCGGCCGCGCCAGCGCCAGTCGAGCGAGATCGAATCGCGGGTGATGCCCGCCTCGGGGCCGGTGAGGAGGCGCTCCGCCCCGACCATGCGGTTGATCAGGGTCGATTTGCCCGAATTGGGCCGGCCCACGATCGCGACCTGGAGGGGTTTGCCGGGGTCCTCTTGCGACGGTTCGTCGTCCTCCTCGAGGTCCGCCGCCCCGGCGGTCGGATCGGGGAAATGCGGCATCAGGGCCTCGAACAAGTCCGCCAGGCCCTCCCCGTGCTCCGCGGACAGCGGCACCGGGTCGCCGAGACCGAGCGAGAACGCCTCGTAGGCACCCGCCATTCCGGCCCCGCCTTCGGCCTTGTTGGCGACGAGGATCACGGGCTTTCCGGAGCGGCGCACGAGCTCGGCGAACGGGCGGTCGGCGGGAAGGATGCCGACCCGGGCGTCGACGAGGAACAGGATGACGTCCGCATCGCCGATGGCGGCTTCGGTCTGGGCCCGCATGCGGCCGACGAGCGTCTCCTCGTCGGCTTCCTCGAGGCCCGCGGTGTCGACGACCCGGAAGGCGAGGTCGCCGAGCCGCGCCTCGCCCTCGCGGCGGTCCCGGGTGACGCCGGGCCGGTCGTCGACGAGGGCGAGCCTCTTTCCGACGAGCCGATTGAAGAGGGTCGACTTGCCGACGTTCGGTCGCCCGACGATGGCCACGGTGGGCGTCATAATCCGCCTTTGACTGGATGAAGCCGCGCGGGAGGCCGCGACCCCGCGGCGTCTACTGGGTCACCTGCACGGGTCCGCCGGCGACGAGCGCGGTGTAGGTTTCGAGCCGCTGGCGCAGCGCCGCCGGCGTGTCGCGATCCGCCGCGATCTGGTCGAACCATCGGCCGGCCCCGTCCATGTCGCCCGCCTTGAGCGCCGAAAGACCGAGAAGTTCACGCGCCGAGTGCCGCCACGGGTTGCTCGCGCCGGTCAGCGGCTCGAGGCTCTCGCGAAGGGCGGCGGGATCGGCGGAGTCCATGCGCAGGAGCCCGGCGCGCAGCCGCGCGAGGTCGCGCCAGGTCGCATCGATGCCCGCGTCGGCCGCCAAGGCCTCGTAGGCCTTCGCGCCCTCCTCGGCGTTCTCGCGCCCGAGTTCCGCGGCAAGGCGGAAGCGGGTCAGCATGGCATAGCCCCCCGCGGCATCCTTCGCGAGCGCTTCCAAGACCTGCTGCGCCTCGTCGCCCTTGCTGTCGGCGGCGAGCTGGAGCGCCTGCTGGTACCGGGCGGCGGCCGCCTCGGCTCGGCTCTGCTCGAAGTACTGCCAGTAGCGCCAGCCGGCGACCGAGAGCACGACGAGCACGGCGAGCCCGATGATCACGCCGTTGTAGCGCGTCCACAGCTGGGCGATCTGATCGCGCCGGTATTCCTCGTCGACTTCGCGGATGAACTCGTCGTTCTGCGCCATCGTCAATCCGTTGATCAGCAAGGCGGTCGCGTAGCACAGGCGAGTCGCGATGGCGAGTGGGGAGTGGCGAATGGCGAATGGGACGGGTTGCGGGACGGTTTCCCGATCCCGCCACTCGCCACTCGCCATTCGCCAGCTGAAATCACGCCCGCCCGGGCACGACCGCAACCCCGATGAGCGCCGGGTGGAGCCAGAACGCGAACACCACGTAGGCCGCCGTCCCGATCGCGAGCGCGAGCACGTCGTTGCGCCAGCCCGCCGGCGGCGCGGCGGGGCCGCCGTGGACCCTGACCTCGTCCCTCCGCTTGACGCTGATGCGCGCGGCGACGCCCCAGGCGAGGAACGTCCCGAAGAGCAGGATCGACCCGAGGTCGCCGTTCGCGATCAGGTGGGCGGCGGCCCAGATCTTGACGCCGAGCAGCATGGGGTGCCCTTTCGCGACGGTCCTGATCCGGCCCGGCAGGTAGGCGGCGGCGACCAGCACGAAGGCGGCCCAGACCAAAAGGAGCGCCAGGTGCCGTGTCCACACCGGCGGGTCCCAGATCGGAACGTAGCCGGACTGCCGGTACTGCCCGTAGCCGATGGAGATCAGGACGAGCCCGGCGAGCGACAGGACGGAATACAGGCCCTTGTAGGGTCCCTCGCCGAGACGCGCCACGAGGGTCCCGCGCGGCCCGCGCGCCATGGTGAACGCGTGGGTGCCGATGAAAAGAACGAGGCCGAGGAGGAGAAGGGACATGGGATGCCGCCCTGTAAAGCCGCGAAGCTATAGCGGAGCGCCGGGCGATCGGCCAGCCGCGCGCCGAGCCGAGCGGCAGGAACGCCCCGGCGCCTGCGCCTAAAAGTTTAAGGTGACAGCCGGCCCGGTGCTCTAGCGCGAAACCCGGAAGTTGAGTAGCTAAGGTATCAAGGAAGAGAAAAACAGAGGGGAACGACCTTGGGTGCACCTCTCGCACTGGCCCGGGCCATCGACTGGTTCAACGAGCGCGTCGGCAAGATCACCGCCTGGGCGATCCTCGTCGCCGTGCTGGTGTCGTCCGTCAATGCGATCATCCGCAAGGTCTTCGGCACGTCGTCGAACGCGTGGCTGGAACTGCAATGGTACCTCTTCGGCGCCGTCTTCATGCTGTGCGCCTCGTGGACGCTGAAGGAGAACGAGCACATCCGGATCGACATCGTGTCCAACAAGCTGACGAAGCGCGGACGCGATCGCATCGACGTCTTCGGCCACCTGTTCTTCCTGCTGCCGTTCGTGGCGGTGATGATCTATCTCTCGCTGCCGTTCTTCATCCGGTCCTACGAGTCGGGCGAGGTGTCGACCAATGCCGGCGGCCTGCTGATCTGGCCCGCCAAGGGCCTGATCCTCCTCGGCTTCATCCTTCTCGGCCTGCAGTGGCTGAGCGAACTCATCAAGCGGATCGCGATCATGCGCGGCGAGCTCGAGGACGTCCACGCGGCGGCCGGCGGTCATGCCGCGGCCGCGGAGGCCGAAGCCGAGCGCCTGCTCCAGGAACTGGGCGAGACCACCAAGGCCAATACCGCGGGGGCGAACCGCCCGGCGCGGGCGTGCGCTGACGAGCCGCCCTCGCCCCCTCCCCGTGATCTTGCGGAGTTCACCGTCATGGCACAGCTGATCGCCCAGAACCTGGCGCCGATCATGTTCGCGGCACTCGTGGTGTTCCTGCTCCTCGGGTACCCGGTCGCGTTCGCGCTCGCCGCCAACGGCCTTTTGTTCTTCATCATCGCGGTCGAACTCGCGCCCTACGCGCCGGACGTGATCCGCCTCGACTGGCCCCTGCTGCAGGCGCTGCCCGAGCGCATCTATCAGACGATGAGCAACGAGGTGCTCCTCGCGGTCCCGTTCTTCACCTTCATGGGCCTGATTCTCGAACGCTCCGGCATGGCCGAAGACCTCCTCGACACCATCGGCCAGCTCTTCGGCACGGTCCGCGGCGGCCTCGCCTACGCGGTGATCTTCGTCGGAGCCTTGCTGGCGGCGACGACCGGCGTCGTGGCGGCGTCGGTGATCTCGATGGGCCTGATCTCGCTGCCCATCATGCTGCGCTACGGCTACGACCGGCGCCTCGCGTCGGGCGTGATCGCGGCGTCGGGGACGCTCGCGCAGATCATCCCGCCCTCGCTCGTCCTCATCGTCATGGCGGACCAGCTCGGGCGCTCGGTCGGCGACATGTACGAGGGCGCCTTCGTGCCGGGCCTGGTGCTCTCGTGCCTCTACGCGAGCTTACGTTTTTCTCGTCACCCTGATCAAGCCCACGGCCGCGCCGGGACTTCCCCAGGACGCGATCGGCTTCCGCGAACCGAGCGGCGCGCGCGGGGTGTGGCAACTCGGCGTGCTGGTGCTGTTCTCGGGGATCGTCGGCTACTACGTGCTCTCGCAGACCGACACCCGCGCGGGCGCCGATTTCGTGATCCTCACGATCTGCGTCGGGACCGTCGTGGCGCTCATCTGCGCGCTCATGAACTACGCCTTCGGGGCGCGCCGCGTGGTCGCGCTCGCGATCGTTACCGCGGTGCTGATCGGCGTGTACCTCTATCTCCTGCGCGCCGGCTACACCACGCTCGGCCTGATCATGGAAATGGTCGCGGCGGGCTCGGTCTACGCCCTTGCGGTCGGCGTCGTCGAGCGCCTCACCGGGTTCCGCCTGATGTCGCGCATGGCGGAGCAGGTCACCTTCGTGATGGTGCCGCCGCTCCTCCTCATCTTCCTGGTGCTCGGCACGATCTTCATCGGGCTCGCCACGCCGACCGAGGGCGGCGCCATGGGCGCGCTCGGCTCGCTGATCCTCGCCGCCGTCAAGCGCCAGCTCGACGGGAACCCGGCCCGGTTCAATTTCTCGATCGTGCGCCAGGCCACCGAGGCGACCGCGAAGCTCTCCGCCTTCGTGCTCTTCATCCTGATCGGCGCGCGCGTGTTCTCGCTGACGTTCTACGGCGTGAACGGTCACGTCTGGGTCGAGCACCTGCTCACGTCCCTGCCGGGCGGGCAGATCGGATTCCTGATCTTCGTGAACGTGCTGGTGTTCCTGCTGGCGTTCTTCCTCGATTTCTTCGAGCTCGCGTTCATCATCATCCCGCTGCTCGGACCGGCCGCCGACAAGCTCGGGATCGACCTGATCTGGTTCGGCGTGATCCTCGGCGTGAACATGCAGACCTCGTTCATGCACCCGCCGTTCGGGTTCGCCCTGTTCTACCTGCGCTCCGTCGCGGCGAGGGAACCCTATATCGACCGGCTCACCGGCAAGCGCATGGAGCCCGTCACGACGGGCCAGATCTACTGGGGCGCCGTGCCCTTCGTGGTGATCCAGTGCCTGATGGTGGCGCTCGTCATCCTGTTCCCGCAGATGGTCCTGCACTACAAGAGCACCGGAACGAAGATCGATCCCGCGGCGGTGCAGCAGAAGCTCGACAGCCTGACGATCCCCGGCCTCGACACCCCGGGCGGCGGCCCGCCCGCCTTCGATTTCGGCCAGCCGCCGAAGATCGAGTGAGGGCGTGACCCTCTCGTCATCGCCGTCCTCTCCCCGTCATGGCCGTCCCCGGACTTGATCCGGGGATCAGTTCCGGCCATCCACGTCTTGGCCGTCGAAGCGGAGCGAAAACGTGGATGCCCGGCCGGGCCGGGCATGACGGGAGCGTGTCACTTCGGTGCCGTCGCCGCCGCGTCATGGCCGTCCTCTCGTCGTCATGGCCGTCCACGGACCTGGTGAGGCGCGGCAGGATCAGTCCCGGCCATCCACGTCTTGGAAACGGCAGCGGCGGAAAGGCGTGGATGCCCGGCCCAAGGCCGGGCATGACGGGGAGGCGTGTCCACGTCTCGGTGCGCGTCGGCCTGCAGGGCACGTCATGGCCGTCCCCGGACTTGATCCGGGGATCAGTCCCGGCCATCCACGTCTGGGAGACGCAGCGGCGGAAAGGCGTGGATGCCCGGCCCAAGGCCGGGCATGACGGGAGGAGCGAAGACGTGGATGCCCGGCTCAAGGCCGGGCATGACAGGGGAGGCAAGACCTGGAATGCACGGCTTGAGGCCGGGCAGGCGCGGCTCCCATCCCCCTACTCCCACTCGATCGTCCCGGGCGGCTTCGAGGTGATGTCGTAGACGACGCGGTTGATGCCCTTGACCTCGTTGATGATGCGCGTCGCGGCCCGACCCAGGAAGGCCATGTCGAACGGGTAGAAATCCGCCGTCATGCCGTCGACCGACGTGACGGCGCGTAGGCCGCAGACGTGGTCGTAGGTGCGCCCGTCGCCCATCACGCCGACGGTCTTGACCGGGAGCAGCACCGCGAAGGCTTGCCAGATCCGGTCGTACAGGCCGGCGCGGCGGATCTCCTCGAGGTAGATCGCGTCCGCCTTGCGCAGGGTGTCGAGCTTTTCGCGGGTGATCGCGCCGGGCACGCGGATCGCGAGGCCCGGCCCCGGGAAGGGATGGCGGCCGACGAACGCTTCGGGCAGGCCGAGCTCGCGGCCGAGCGCGCGCACCTCGTCCTTGAAGAGCTCGCGCAGCGGCTCGACGAGCTTCATGTTCATGCGCTCGGGCAGGCCGCCCACGTTGTGGTGGCTCTTGATCGTCACCGAGGGACCGCCCGTGAAGGACACGCTCTCGATCACGTCGGGGTACAGCGTCCCCTGCGCGAGGAAATCCGCGCCGCCGATCCTGCGCGCCTCCTCCTCGAAGACGTCGATGAAGAGCCGGCCGATGGTCTTGCGCTTCGCCTCCGGGTCTAAGACGCCCTCGAGCGCCCCGATGAAGAGATCCTGCGCCTCAACGTGGACGAGCGGGATGTTGTAGCTGTCCCGGAAGAGGCGCACCACCTCCCCGGCCTCGTTGGCCCGCATGAGGCCGTGATCGACGAAGACGCAGGTGAGCTGCTCCCCGATCGCCTCGTGGATCAGCACCGCGGCGACGGCGGAATCGACGCCGCCCGACAGCCCGCAGATCACGCGGCCCGTCGCGACCTCGGCGCGGATGCGCTGGGTCGCTTCGTCGCGGAACGCCTTCATGGTCCAGTCGCCGGCGCAGCCCGCGATCTCGCGCACGAAGTTGCGGATGAGCCTTGCGCCGTCCGGGGTATGCACGACCTCGGGGTGGAACTGCACCCCGTAGAGCTTGCGCGATTCGTCGCCCACGACCGCGAACGGCGCGTTGCGCGAGACCGCGAGCGTCTCGAAGCCGTGGGGAAGCCTGGTGACCCGGTCGCCGTGGCTCATCCAGACCGGATAGGTCTCGCCCACGTGCCAGACGCCCTTGAACAACGGGCTGTCGGAGCGGATCTCGACCTCGGCGCGGCCGAACTCCGCGTGGTGCCCCCCCTCGACTTCGCCGCCGAGCTGCGCCGCCATGATCTGCTGGCCGTAACAGATGCCGAACACCGGCGTGCCGGCGCCGAAGATCTCCTGCGGCAGCCGCGGCGAGGCGTCGGTCGTCACCGATTCCGGTCCGCCGGACAGGATCACGGCCTTCGGCTTCATCTCCAAGAACGCCTGCCCGGCCTTCTGGAACGGCACCACCTCGGAGTAGACCCCCTCCTCGCGCACCCGCCGCGCGATGAGCTGCGTCACCTGGGAGCCGAAATCGACGATGAGGATCTTGTCGTGGGACTGGGTCATGGGGCGGAGTTAAGGGATGGCACGCGCGGGAGCAATGGCCGGGACCATTTGGGGAGTGGGGAGTGAGTTGTGGGGGTGGTCGAGTGGGGACAGAGCACCACTGTCATCCCCGGCCGGAGCCCGGACTTGATCCGGGGCGGAGGGGAAGGGGATCCAGTCTCTATGACACGGTTCATGGATCCCCTTCCCTCGCCTGCGGCTCGCCGGGGATGACAGTGGTGGGTTTCCCCACGCCCTACTTCCTCCCACTTCCCCTACTTCCCACTTCCCCACTTCCCACTTCCCACTCCCCCTTACGGCGGCCGGCGTCCTACGGCTCGACCCGCCTCAACAGCTCCCCCGCGACGTCTCCGATCTTCGGCACCTCCTCGCGGATGAATGGCAGCGGGCGGCACACCGCGAGGGCCGCGAGGCCGAAACGCGCGGTCATGAGCCCGTTGAGCACGCCCTCGCCGAGCTTGGCCGACACGCGTGCCGCGAGGCCCATGCCGAGAACCTGCTGCATCAGGCTGTCGCCCACGGCGACGCCCCCCGTCACCGCGAGATGGTTCAACGCCGCGCGGGCAAGGCGCAGGAACCCCAGGAACCCCGGGCGGCCGCCATAGATGCGGGCGAGCGTGCGCAGGAGGCGGACGGCCGCGAAGATCACGAACGCGACGTCGATAATGGCGCGCGGGCTCACCGCGGTCACGAGCGAGACCTGTTTCGCGGCGGCCGCGATGGCGCGCCTGGCCTGGAGGTCGAGGGGCGCGACAAGTTCCCGCTCCGCGATCGCGAGCCGGTCGTCGGCATCGATGATTTCGTCCGAAAGCCCCTTGAGGTGCGATCGCGCCTGCGAGGCCGCGGACCGGGCGTCATACAAGCCGCAGAGGTCCGCGACCACGCGCTTGGCGCCCTGGTGATCCTTGACGGAGAGCGCCTCGATGGCGGCTTCGCGCAGGCGCTCGATCCGCTGCTCGCGCCAGATGCCCGCGAGTTCGCGCGCGACGAGCGCGAGAAACGCCAGGACCGCCAGTCCCGCGAGTCCGAGCGCCACCCATCCGAGCCAGGGCTGCAGCCGGTAGAGCTCCTCGACGAGCTGCGCGACCGCGAGGCCGAGCGCGAGCACCACGAGGCCGGAGAGCGCGGAGATGAGGACGCCGAGCCACGGCGCCCGGCGCCGCTCCGGCATCGGCACCAGGGTGCCGTCGGCCGCCTCGATGGCGTCGAAGGGCTCGTCCGTCACCACGATCGATCCCATCAGCGAGGCCTCGCGGATCGTCGAGGCGGTACGGCCCGCGGCTTGCGGCGGTGGAAGAACTCGTCATGCCAGCCGATCCCCGATGAGAAAGTCGAGCGCCCGGTCGAGGCGGATGTGGGGCAGCTTCGAGGGCCGTCCGGCGGCATCGCGGGTGATCCGCGGCGGGCGGAAACGCGGGAAGCGCAACGACCCCGCAGGCACCGCGCCCTGGAACACCGCCTCGGCGCTCTTCGGCAGCTCGCCCGGGAAGATCGCCGCCTCCGTCTCGCCGTCGAAGCGCTCGTCGCCCACGACCTCCCCGGCCTCGGGCGTCCCCGCGACGGCCTTGAGGACCTCCCGGCCCTCGCGCACGCTCGTCTCCCGCGTGGCCCTGACCGAGGCGAGCGCCACGGTGCCGACGCGGGCGCCGGCAGCTTCGGTGCGGCGCACGGCCCGGTTCACGAGGAAGCGCAGGAGGGCGTCGAGACGGTCGTGATCGGTGTGGTGGATGTGATCAGCCTTGGTGGCGGCGAAGAGCACCCGGTCGGCGCGAGGCGAGAACAGGCGCGAGAGGATCGTGTTGCGCCCGGTCCGGAAGGACATCAGGACCCGGTCGAGGGCCTGCTCGAGTTCCGCCAGGGCGGAGGGGCCCGCATCGATGGCGGCGAGCACGTCGACGAGCACGATCTGCCGGTCGATGCGCTGGAAATGATCGCGGAAGAACGGGCGCACGACATGCGTCTTGTAGGCCTCGAAGCGGCGCTCCATGAGGGCCGCGAACGTCCCCGCCGGGATGGTCTCGCCGACGCGCAACTCGAGGGGCGCGAAGGTGAGCGCCGGCGAGCCCGCGAGGTCCCCCGGCATGAGGAACCGCCCGGGAGGCGTCGTCGCCACCGCCTCGGGACCGGAGCGCAGGGCGGCGAGATAGGCCTTGAAGGCCTCGCTCGCGGCCTGCGCCTTGACCTCGTCCGCCGGACCCGCCGGGTCGAGAGCCTGCAGGCCGTCATGCCACGGCGCCGCGATCGGGGCCCGCTCGGGCCGCCGGCTCGCGTCGACGGTGTCGCGCGACCACTGGGCATAGGTCGCGTCGAGGAGCGCGAGGTCGAGGAGCCATTCGCCGGGATAGTCCACGATGTCGAGGGCGAGCGTCGCGGGGCCGGTGCGCCAGCCGCCCTTGCGTTCGAAGTCGATGTCGAGCCGGAGTTCGCTGATCCGGTTGGTGGACTGCGGCCACCGGCGCTCGTTGACGAGCGCGGCGACATGCTCCTCGAAGGGGAAGCGCGGCACCGCGTCGTCGGGCTGGTGCGCGAGCGCCGCGCGGCGGATCCGCCCCTCCGCCGACGGGCGAAAGGCCGGCAGCGTCGTGCCCTCGGTGAGGTGATGCACCAGCGCCGTGGTGAACACCGTCTTGCCGGACCGCGCGAGCCCCGTGACGCCGATGCGCAGCGACGGCTGGACGAGCTGGCCCGATGCCTCCCAGAGCGCTTGCGCCGCCGAGCCGGCGCGGGAGGCGAGATCGGTGATCAGCGGCAACGGACGGTCTTTCGACGGGGGTTTCGGCTCACGTCAAGCTTAGGTGGCATCGGATGACCTCGCGGACAAGACGCGGGCGCTCCGACCCCTCGGGATCGCTCACCGGTCGCCGGACGCGGCCCCGGCCGGCGCGAGGGCCCGTGCGCGCGCCGCCTGGCGCTCCACCGCGCCGTCGACGAGGTCGCCTCTGGCGCGCAGGGTCCCGAGCTCGAAGCCCGACATCGCGAGGAGCACCGCGGCGAGGTTCCGGGTCGGCGCGCCGTCCGCTTCGAAGAGCTTGAGATCGTCGTCGGGTCCAACCCCGAGCCCGTCCGCGATCCGGTTCGCATAATTGCGCAGACGCTGCTCGTCGGGGGCGCACGTGAGCCGTGGCGCGGGCGCGGGAACGTCGGTGGCGGCTGCCGCCGGCGCGGCGGCGACGCGGACCGGCGCGGCCCGCGACGCCGGCGAGCGCGGTGGAGTCACGCGGTAGGGCAGTGCGCTCGAAATGGTGAGCCTCGGCCCGTCGCCTGCGTCGGCGGCGACGTCGGGCACGCGCGGCGCGGGGAGCGCGCGGGGAACCACCACCGAGAGACGCGGCGCCGGGGCGCGGGGTCCTGCGGCGGGCCTCCTCGCCGCGAACCTTCCTTTGCGCCGGGAGGCGAGGTAGCGCGCCCGCACCGTGGCGCCGATGCCGCGCACCGCGAGGTTTCCGAGGGTGATCGGACCCGTTGCGGCTGCGGGCGTACCGCCCGGGGAACCGCCGGCGGCGGGAAAATAGCACTCGGCGGGGGCCCAGCGACGTACGATGTCGAGGGCCGACTTGCGGCCGAACTCGAGATAGTAGCGCCGCAGGAGCGTCGCCGCCGCGTCCGCGCCGCGTTCCGCCGAGGCGAAGCCCACGTGGCCCTCGTCATCGGTGCCGATCTCGCCCTCCCACCGGGCGCTCTTGATGCACCAGTAGTTGTTGAGCCGCACGCAGCGGGTGACGACGGGCCGGTCCGCATCGACGAGGGCCGCGAGAGCCGCGACCGGCGCCGGGTCGAGGGCAGTCGCGGTCTCGACCCGCCAGTTGGTGACCGCTCGCGCCTCGGCGGCATAGCGGACCGCGCCGCCGCGCCCGTCGAGATAGCGCGCCGCCGCCGCGATCCGCTCCCCTCCCCAGCCGGCGAGATCGCCGCTGCGGTCGGCCACGGCGCCGCCGGCGGCGATCATCAGCGTAAGGAGCGTCTGCGTCAGCACGCGCGGCAAGTCCCTGTCGTGAGGCCGTGTTGGAGGTAAAGGAGTACCCTGCCCGAGGGCAGAACGATGGCGGCCCGGAAAAGGTTCATGCGGACCGCCCCTCCTCGTCTTCGCCGGTTCCCAGACTCTTCGGCGTGACGAAGCGCTCGAGCCGTCCCGCCCCCGCGGCGACCTCGGCCCAGGAGTCCGCCTCGAAATCGATCACCGCGAGGGCCGCGGTCGGAAACTTCTCGGACAGCCGCTCCGAGGCGGAGCGATCGCCGCCGCCGACGAGGCGCGCCGCGAGGTCTTCGAACCCCGGATTGTGGCCGATCATCAGGAGCGTGCGGACCTCGGGCTCGACCTCCCGCAGGACCGCCAGAAGCCGCGCCTCCGGGGCTTCGTAGATCCGAGGTTCGAAGCGCGCTTCGACACCGTCCAAAGCCGGCGCGACGAGGTCCCAGGTCTCGCGCGTCCGCCGCGAGGACGAAACGAGCGCGACATCGGGAACCAACGCCTCGTCGCGGAGATAGGCGCCCATGCGAGCGGCCGCGTCCCGACCGCGCGGGGCGAGCGGCCGGTCGATGTCGGCAACGCCCGGGGGGCGAGCGGACTTGGCGTGGCGGAGCAGCATCAGGCGGCGCATCGAATCCTCGCTCTTACAACCCGCTATAGGAGCTTCATCATGCGAAGCAGCGGCACCGCCGCGCCCCCGCGGTCGTCGGACGTTCCCTCGACGGGCTCATAGCCGCACGCCCGATAGAGCGGTTCCCCTGCCATGGTCGCCATGAGCTCGACCCGGGTGAAACCCTCGCGCCGGGCCGCCTCCTCGCAGAGCGAGAGGATGAGACGTCCGACGCCGCGCCGGACGAAGGCCGGGTGCGTGTACATGGCGCGGACGCGAGCCGGGTCCCGGGTCGGATCCAGCAAGGCCGCATCGCGCCCCGGCGCGAGGTCGCCGCCGTAGAGGGTCGCGCGCCGGCTCCAGCCCCCGCAGCCCGCGAGCGCGCCATCGTCCTCGATCACGAAATAGGTGCCGTCGTCGATGAGCTGCGTGTCGATCCCCATGATGGCCCGGCTCGCCGCGATCTGGTCGTCGTCGAGAAAGGGCTTCTGGAGCTCGGCGATCGCCGCCTCCATGAGCTCCTTCAGGGCGGGTATGTCGTCGCGGCCGGCGCGCCGGTGATGCAGCGGATGCGCCATGGGGTCCGTCACGACGGCAGTGTGGCCTGCCGCAAGCGCCACATTAGGGCGACTTCGTCTCGCGTTCCACAAACGAGATGGGGGATCGCGTGGGCGTCGAGTGCGGGGGAGAGAAGGTCGCGACCGTCATCGCGGGCCGGCCGGGAGACAGAGCCAGGTCGACCTTGAAACCCGCCGCGATGGGGACGCGGGATCGTCGTAACAATGGCCGGTGCGAAACTAGAACATGCCATCCCATATACTCTGAACGCCTCGAATGCCCTTCGAACCGGATTTGATCCTTTAGTGGCTGCTTCCGTTTCAGTTTGCCGAATTCCGTAGTACCCAAACCTGATACACTACCAGAGTACGAGATGCATGAGCTGCCTAGGGAGCATCCTGGGACGTCATCGCTCCTCTCCGTCATGCCCGGCCTTGGCCGGCACCACATCTTGCGCCTGCGAGACGCGGCACGACGTCGCCGCCCTGGACTGTAGAGCCCCTGGCTTCAAGTCCGGTGACGACCATGACGCCGGAGGGCACGGCCAGCCGGCCACTCTTTGACTCCAATCTCACGCTCATCGGCTCTGCCAAGGAGGCGAAACGTCCCCTGACCATGTATCCCCTTCGCGATCGCTGCTGGCTCGCAAGTGGAAGAAAACTTCGCCTGGTGTTCTTTCCATGAGCCTTTCCAACGCCGCTATGAATGAAGCTGGAGAGGCCGAACGACGAAAAGCGTCTCTGGAACTCGTATATTTCCGAGACCCATTGCTTCTTGGAAAACTCTGGTGCCATGTGCAACACCGCTGGTTGTAGTCAAGAAGGACCGGAGGCGAGACGGCGCAAAACAATTCATCCGGTCACCTGTGCCCCTCCCGCCGCGAAATGAACGCGAGCTTCTCGAAAAGGCTCACGTCCTGCTCGTTCTTGAGAAGCGCGCCGTGCAGCGGCGGGATCAGCTTGCGGGTGTCGCGCTCGCGCAAGTTCTCGGGGCCGATGTCCTCCGAGAGCAGGAGCTTCAGCCAGTCGAGGAGTTCGGAGGTCGAGGGCTTCTTCTTGAGGCCGGGCACCTCGCGGACCTCGAAGAAGATGCGCAGCGCCTCCTCGACGAGGCGCCGCTTGATGCCCGGATAATGCACCTCGACGATGCGGGCCATGGTCTCGGGATCCGGGAACTTGATGTAGTGGAAGAAGCACCGGCGCAGGAACGCGTCGGGGAGCTCCTTCTCGTTGTTCGAGGTGATCACGACGATCGGCCGCTGGCGCGCCCTCACGGTCTCGCCGGTCTCGTAGACGTGGAACTCCATCCGGTCGAGCTCGAGCAGGAGGTCGTTGGGGAACTCGATGTCGGCCTTGTCGATCTCGTCGATGAGGAGCACCGGCCGCACGTCCGCCGCGAAGGCGTCCCAGAGCTTGCCTCGCTTGATGTAGTGACGGATGTCGGAGACCCGCGCGTCGCCGAGTTGCGAGTCGCGCAGGCGCGAGACCGCGTCGTATTCGTAAAGACCCTGCTGCGCCTTGGTGGTCGACTTGATGTGCCAGGTGAGCAGAGGCGCCCGAACGGCCTTGGCGATCTCCTCGGCGAGCACCGTCTTGCCGGTGCCGGGCTCGCCTTTCACGAGGAGCGGCCGCTCGAGCACGATGGCGGCGTTGACCGCGACGGTGAGGTCCTCGGTGGCGACATAGGATTCGGTGCCGGTGAAACGCGCCATCTGATCGTCCCAGGTTCGAAGCGGACCCTATCGGCCGTGCATGCCTTCCGGCAATCGCCCGGTTGGGCTATGCCCTTCAGGAACGCAAGGATCCAGAGATATGGCCGAGGACGACTACCACAAGGACCGGATCGGCAATCGCAAGCTGCGGCCCGAGACCCTGATGCTCGGATACGGCTACGATCCGGCGCTGTCGGAGGGCGCGGTGAAGCCGCCCGTGTTTCTCACCTCCACGTTCGCGTTCAGGAGCGCGGAGCACGGCAAGGAGTTCTTCGATTACGTGGCGGGCCGGCGCGAGCCCCCGCGGGGCACGCCGGCCGGACTCGTCTATTCGCGCTTCAACCACCCCAACGCGGAGATCGTCGAGGATCGGCTCGCGATCTTCGAGGAGGCCGAATCGGCGCTCCTGTTCTCCTCCGGGATGTCGGCCATCGCGACGACGATCCTCGCCTTCGCGCGCCCGGGCGACGTGATCCTGCACTCCCAGCCTCTCTACGGCGGCACCGAGACGCTGGTGGCCAAAACCCTCGTCAACATGGGGATGCACGCCATTGGGTTCGGCGACGGGGTCGACGAGGGATCGGTCCGCGCGGCGGCCGAGGAAGCGGCCGGCAAGGGCCGCCTCTCCGTCGTGATGATCGAGACGCCGTCCAATCCCCTCAACACGCTGGTGGATGTCGCCCTCGTGCGCCGCATCGCCGATGCGGTCGGCGAGCGGCAGGGCCAGCGCCCGGTGGTGGTGTGCGACAACACGCTGCTCGGCCCACTGTACTCGAAGCCGATCCGGCGCGGCGCCGACATCTCGGTCTATTCGCTCACGAAGTACGTCGGCGGCCATTCCGACCTCATCGCCGGCGCGGCGCTCGGCAGCCGGGACCACATCAAAGCGGTCCGCCTCCTGCGCTCGGCGATCGGCACGCAGCTCGACCCGCATTCCTGCTGGATGATCGGGCGCTCGCTCGAGACCTTGGCCCTGCGCATGTCGGCCGCCAACCGCAACGGCGAGATCGTGGCGCAGTTCCTCGCCGAGCATCCCAAGGTCGCCAAGGTCCACCACCTCGCGTACCTCCCCGAGGGCTCGCCGCAGCGGCGGGTCTACGAGGCGCAATGCGACGCGCCCGGCTCGACGTTCTCCTTCGACGTGAAGGGAGGCGAAGCCGAGGCGTTCAAGGTCCTGAACGCCCTGCAGGTGTTCAAGCTCGCGGTGAGCCTCGGCGGCACCGAATTGCTCACCTGCCACCCGGCTTCGACGACCCATTCCGGCGTGCCGAAGGAAACCCGCGACCGCCTCGGCGTCTCGGACGCCACGATCCGGGTGTCGATCGGCATCGAACACCATGACGACCTCGTCGCGGACCTCGCCCAAGCCCTCGCGACCCTGGAGTGATCGACGGCGCGGCCGGGGCCCGTTCGCTCCCGGGATCGACGCCCGCGCCGGCGCGCGCCGCGGGACAAGTTCCCGCGTCCGGCGGCGTGCGCGGATCGGCCAAGAACGATTGGAACTTTTCCGGGATCTCAGCGTTGGCGGCATCGGGTGAATGCGATGTTTCGGGAGAGCCCATGTCAGTCTGGGCTGCTGTAGTTACGCTTGTCGTGGCGGCCGCGGCGTACCTTGCCGGTGACCCGACCACCCTCCTTTCCGGAGTCGCGGAGATCGTTGCGGTGCTGACCCTGTTCACGCTGGTCTGCATGGGCGAAGCGCTGAATTGAACGTAAGTGCCACGACTGCCAAGCGAGCGCGCCGGCGTGCAGCGCGGCTCTGCTGTTCGTGAGCTCTGGGACCCGCGAGCGACGCCGGTCCACGCGGCGAAGCGCTGAAGCGAGGGGGTGTCGCCGGGGCTGGTGGGCGTTCGCGTGCGTGAACGCTGCGTTGCACAAAACTTCAATCGAGCGCCCGCCCGCGGGTCGGGCCGGCCCGCCCCAGGCTCCCTGCATGCGACCGTGCTGGTCAGGATCGCGACATCGCTCGGTATCAGCCAATCGAGAGCCTGCCGCGGGTCAGCGCGGCCCGCGGCAGGCTCCTCTGCATGCGACCATGCTGGTCAGGACCGCGACATCGCCCGGTATCCCGCAGCGATGAGAACGACCGCGAGCAGGGCGCAGCTGCCGAGCGTCTGCATGGCCGCCGTGTTGTAGCACTGAGCCGACCCGCCCCCGGCCGTCGCGATCGTGCACAGGGCTTGGCCTACGCTTACGGAGAATTCACTCATCTCGCCTTTCCCGGGTTGATGGGATTGCGGTTTTCCCATCCTGCCGGCGTTCCGTGAAACATCCGCAAAGACAAAGGGTTGGATTTGGCGGAAAGGCGAGATCGGGCCGCCGGCCATTAACGGAGCTCGCAGCGGCTCTCCGCTAGACGAGCCGCGCGTGCTGCGATGCAGCCGGCGCGCGCTCCGGCTGCGGCGGCCGGTTACTCACGAGTCTCAGACCCACAATGCCCCGGCGGGTGAGGCCGACGCAGGCGAGCCTGGCTGCGGCGGCCGGTTACTCACGAGTCTCGGGCCCATGATGCCCCGGACCGTGAGGCCGACGCGGGCGAGCCTGGCCATCGCGGCAGCTTACTCGCCGCCCACGAGTCTCAGGCCCACGATGCCCAGAACGATGAGGCCGATGCAGGCGAGCCTGGCCGCCGCGGCCGATTCGCCGAGGAGCACGATTCCGAGAACCGCCGTGCCGATGGTCCCGATCCCGGTCCACACCGCGTAGGCCGTGCCGAGCGGGAGCGTGCGCAGGGCAAGGCCGAGGAGCGCCAGACTCACGGCCATCGAGGCGACGGTGACGAGCGTCGGAACAAGGCGCGTGAAGCCGTCCGTGTATTTCAGGCCCACAGCCCAGCCGACCTCGAACAGCCCGGCCAGCACGAGGACGATCCAGGCCATCGAGAATCTCCCTGTTTCGGATGCCGAGTCCCTGTCGGCGGCGCAGGTCGCCCGATGCGGCCTCGAAGGTCGTCCTGGGACGGGGAGCAGAAAAAAGCCGCCGCGGGCGACGCGGCGGCTCCGACGGTCGACGGCGGGAGCAGGCCTTTAGGCCACGCCCTCCTCGAGGTCCTCGGGCGTTGGCGTGGCCTCGTCGAGGATGCGGTCGGCCAGCATGCCGGCATTCTGGCGGATCGACGTCTCGATGCGGTTGGCGATATCGGGGTTGTCGCGCAGGAACTGCTTCGAATTCTCGCGACCCTGGCCGAGCCGCTGGCTGTCGTAGGAGAACCAGGCGCCGGACTTCTCCACGATCCCGGCCTTGACGCCGAGATCGATGAGCTCGCCCACCTTGGAGATGCCCTCGCCGAACATGATGTCGAACTCGACCTGCTTGAACGGCGGAGCGACCTTGTTCTTCACCACCTTGACGCGCACGTTGTTGCCGATCGCGTCGTCGCGCTCCTTCAGGGTCGAGACGCGACGGATATCGAGGCGAACCGAGGCGTAGAACTTCAGGGCGTTGCCGCCCGTCGTGGTCTCCGGCGAGCCGTACATGACGCCGATCTTCATCCGGATCTGATTGATGAAGATCACCATCGTGTTCGAGCGCGAGATCGAGCCCGTGAGCTTGCGCAGGGCCTGGCTCATGAGCCGAGCCTGCAATCCCGGCTGCACCTCGCCCATCTCGCCGTCGAGTTCGGCCTTCGGGGTGAGCGCCGCGACGGAGTCGATCACCAGCACGTCGATGGCGCCGGAACGCACCAGCGTGTCGGCGATCTCGAGCGCCTGCTCGCCCGTGTCGGGCTGCGAGATCAGGAGGTCGTCGAGGATCACGCCGAGCTTGCGGGCATAGACCGGATCGAGCGCGTGCTCGGCGTCCACGAACGCACAGACGCCGCCCTTCTTCTGCGCCTCGGCGACGGTGTGGAGCGCGAGCGTCGTCTTGCCCGACGATTCCGGCCCGTAGATCTCGATGATGCGCCCGCGCGGCAGACCGCCGACGCCGAGCGCGATGTCGAGCCCGAGCGACCCCGTGGAGATCGTCTCGATCTCGACGGGCTTCTGGTTCTTCCCGAGCCGCATGATGGAGCCCTTGCCGAAGGCGCGCTCGATCTGGGAGAGCGCGGCATCGAGAGCTTTCGACTTGTCTTTATCCATTGAAGAGCTTTCCACCAGTCGCAGGGAGGACTGAGACATGACCATGATCCTTATGGCACGGAGGGCAGGCGAATCTCAACGCGCGAGTGAGATTATATGTACTCGTTTTGTTCTCGGGCGCAAGTTCGATTTTTGTTTCCCAACCTGCGCCTCGACGAGGCCGGTCGGACTCGGCTCGGACCGGGGGCAGAAGGAGGCCGGAGCATGCAACGTTGGCATCTTCGTACCGTCACCCCGCTCGTGGCGCCCCAACCTCACCCGTCTCGCAACGTCAATCATCAAAGTCCCGGCCGCGGGGGAGCCTGCAAGACGTGGATGGCCGGGACGAGCCTGGCCATGACGCTCCCGCATTGAAACGTGGATGACCTGACGAGCCCCGGTTGGACGCGCGAGCAGGACGAGGCCAAGGACGGGAGCGTACTGGAGTGGCCGTGTGCAGACCACCCGTGCCACCCACCATCGTCATGCCCGGCCCTGGGCCGGGCATCCACGTCTTCGCTTCCTCCCCGTCATGCCCGGCCTTGAGCCGGGCATCCACGTCTTGGCGCCGCTCCGACGCGGGCAAGACGTGGATGGCCGGGACTGATCCCCGGATCACGTCCGGGGACGGCCATGAGGGGTGGGACGGCCATGACGGTGCCCTGACGCGGTCGCGAGAGACGGGCCGGTACACCCTCCGGCGTGATGCCCGGCCTTCAAGCCGGGAATCCGCGTTCCTGCGGCGTGTCGAATCTGCGACCGCCCGACTCGTCGGATTTCCGCGCCGTGAACCGTCGCACGGGGTAGCGGAGCTGCGGACCCGCCCGCCCTTGTGCTGAGCCGGCCCCCTAGTACGGCAGCCCCACGATCACCCGCCGGCCGTCCCGATACACCGTGCGATAGCCGCCGCGGATCTCGTGCGGTGCCGCATAGGGATCGTACCCGTAGGCGGGCGCGTAGACGGGCCTTGCATAATAGCCGCCGTAGTAGGACGGCGCGTAGCCGTAGGAATACGCTGGAGCGTATCCGTACGAATAGGCCGGATAGGCATAGGCCGGACGGGCCGCCGCCGCGATGATCCCGCCGATCAGCGCGCCGCCGATCAGGCCGGCCGCAACGGCACCGCCTCCGCCCCACCCGCGGCGATATCCGCCGTAGTACGGCGCGCCGTGCCAGCCGCCACCATAGTATCCATGGCGGTAACGAAATTGAGCGTCTGCGGAGCCGGCCGTGCCGAGCACGACGAGACCGGCGCTGGCGAGCAAGGCGAACTTCCTCATAACCGCCTCCTTGACGGACCGGCAGTTCACGGGTGCCGGAAATCGAGGATGTGCCCATTCCGGCTGTTCAGCAAGCCCCGCATCCCCTTCAACGGTCATCCCCCGGGTTGGGCCCGGCCATGGCAGGGGCGCCTACCCGCCGATCGCCTGCTTCACGGTCTCGACGAGCTGGCGCAGGCTGAAGGGCTTGGCGAGGAAGTTGAAGTCCTCGCCCTCGGGGAGGTTCTTCTTGAACGCGTCCTCGGCGTAGCCCGAGACGAAGATCACCTTGAGGTCCGGATAGAGCTTGCGCAGTTCGCCGAGCAGCGTCGGGCCGTCCATCTCGGGCATCACGACGTCGGAGACCACGAGGTCGACGGGCTCGCCGCGCTGCTCGATGATCTGCAGCGCCTCGATCCCCGACGCGGCTTCCAGCACCGTGTAGCCGCGCGCGGACAGCGCCCGTGCGTTGACGGCCCTGACCGGATCCTCGTCCTCGACGAGGAGGATGGTGCCCTGGCCGGTGAGATCCGGCGCCGGCTTGCGGACCTCGGGCCGGACCTCCTCGACGACGTCCTCGGCGCTCGGCACATGGCGCGGGAGAAAGATCCGGAAGGTCGTGCCCTGCCCGGGCGCCGAATCGACGTCGATGAAGCCGCCGGACTGCTTCACGATGCCGAACACCGTCGAGAGCCCGAGCCCGGTCCCCTTGCCGACTTCCTTGGTGGTGAAGAACGGCTCGAAGATCTTCTCCTTGACTTCCGGGGACATGCCGATCCCGGTGTCCGACACCTCGACGACCACGTAATCGGCCGGCGGCATGCCCGAGACGTTGAGGCGCGCCGCCTCGACGGCGGTCACGTTGGCGGTGCGGATCGTGAGCTTGCCGCCGCTCGGCATCGCGTCGCGGGCATTGACGGCCAGGTTCACGATCACCTGCTCGAACTGGTTGACGTCCGCCTTGACGGGCCAGAGGTCGCGGGCGTGGCCGGGTTCGAGTTCGACCCGCTCGCCGAGCAGGCGCTTGAGCAGCATGGAGAGATCGGAGAGCCGGTCGACCAGGTTGAGCACCTCGGGCCGCAGGGTCTGCCGGCGCGAGAATGCGAGCAGTTGGCGCACCAGGCTCGCGGCCCGGTTCGCGTTCTGCTTGATCTGCATGATGTCCTGGAAGGACGGATCCGTCGGGCGGTGGTTGGCGAGCAACAGGTCGCTGTAGCCGATGATCGCCTGGAGCACGTTGTTGAAGTCGTGCGCCACGCCGCCCGCGAGCTGGCCGACGGCGTTCATCTTCTGGGACTGGGCGAGCTGCTCCTGGATCAGGCGCAGGTCCGTCGTGTCGAGGGCATAGAGGATCGCGGTTTCGCCGCTCTCGCCGGCGTCCGCGTCCGCGACGGGCGTGATCCAGACCCGCACCGAGCGCTCCGGTTCGCCGGCCACATGGAGTTCGAGCGGCTGGATGTCGCTCGGGCTCTCGGCCGCCGCGTGCAGCGCCGCGTCGAGCTGGGCGCCCTCCCCGGCCCGGAACGCGCTCGCGATCGCGAGTCCGTCGCCGGGGTCGCCGCTGCGGGGCAGGGTTCCGAAGAGCTTGCTGAACGAGGCGTTGGCCTGCACGACCCGGCCGCCCCGGTTGAGCGTCGCGATCGCCACCGGGGTGTTATGGAAGAACCGGGTGAACCGCACCTCCGCGGCGCGCTGGCCCTCGCCCACGTCGAGCCCCGGCGAGCGGTTGAGCACGAGGGTCCGCGACGGGCCCGGCCGGCCATCCTGGCCGAAGGCGACCCGGTGATAGAGCCGGACGGGCAGGAGCTGGCCCGCACGCCGGCGCAGATCGAGGTCGAAGGTCTCCGTGCGCACGTCCCCGGGCTCGCCCGAAATCGACGTCATCATCGAGACCACGTTGCGGGGCACCACGTCGGACAGCGTGAGGCCGCCGGATCCCACCTGCGCGAGGTCGTAGTCGAGCCATGTCGCGAGGGTCGCGTTGAGATACACGATCGACCCGTCGGGATCGACCGACAGGAAGCCCGCGGGCGCGTGGTCGAGGTAGTCGATCGCGTGCTGCAGTTCCTGAAACACGTTTTCCTGCCGTTCCCGCTCGTGGGTCACGTCAGCGATGGTCCACACCGCGGCCTGGCGGCCGCCGGGCCGCGGCAGCGGGCGCACGCGCACGCGGTACCATCCGAATTCCTGGGCCCCGGCCAGCGCCGGCGACAGCCGGATCTCCTCCGTCCGGGTGCGCTGCTCCCGCGCGGCCTGGGCGAGGCGGTAGATCGCCTCGGACACCTCAGGAGCTCCGGTGAAGAGGCGCTCGACCGTCCGAACGTCCCCGCTCGGCGTTCCCGCAAGGGCCGCATAGGCCTCGTTAGCGTAGACGATCCGGCCATCGTCGTCGACCACCGAGACGCCTTCGCCCGCCGCGTCGACGAGAAGCTTCGTGATGTCGTTCCGGGCACCCTGGCCGGCGAACTGGATGATGCCCATCGCCCACGCGAACAGGAAGAACAGTCCGGCGACCGCAAAGAAGAGCAAGAGTCCGAGAATGAACGGCTGGGCCTGCTGGAATCCGAGGAATCGGGCGACGATGACGCCCGCCACCACGGCGGCGAGCAGCAGCAACAGTCCCATATGGCCGGGGCGGTCCGACCGGTCGATCGGAGCCCCACGCGGTATGTCGCTCTCGTGAGCCATGAAATCCCAACACTCTCCCAACGTTAGCGTTAAACGGGACGATACCTGAGCCGCAAGGTGGCGCCGATCACTTCGGCCACGACGCCGCGCTGCTCCACCGGAATTTCTCGTCCGATCCGCAGCGCGGCAGGGCGAATGCGCGCGTTCGCTGCTGTGTCCAGCCCTTCACCTCCATGCGCCGGGCCGGCGGAGCGGGTCGCAAGCGCCACGGCACGGGCGCCTCCCGACGACGCCGACCCGAGTCGCCGTGTCGCGCTCTGCGCGCAGCGTGACCGGCGGTCTCTCGCGGGCTTCACCTTGCGAGTTTCGAAATCGGTGTTAACCACACGTTAACCGTATTTCCCGCCCACCGCGGCACCGTGTTACATAGGGGCGCCGCCTTGGCGGCCCCTTGTCCCAAGCGCGCGAGAAGTGATCCGTGTTGTCCCGAATCGGCATCGAAGCATCCCAGGCGGCGCAGTACGTCATCGCCTTCGTCATCATCCTGGTCGTGGTGGCCCTGTTCGGTCTCGTCCTGCGCCGGCTCACCGGAGGGCGGCTGATGCTGCCCGGGCAGGATCGCGCCCGCGCCCGCCAGCCGCGTCTCGGGATCGTGGACATCTACGACCTCGACCGCCAGCGCCAGCTCATCCTCCTGCGCCGCGACAACGTCGAGCACCTGCTGCTCATCGGCGGGCCGAACGACGTCGTGGTGGAGACCAGCATCGTGCGCGTGCCCGGCGCGCGCCTGCCGACGCCCTCGCCGACCGAGACCTTGGTCGAGCGCGCCGACCCTGCCTTCGAGCGCCAAGCCGAGCCGCCGCGGCCTCAGGTCGAGGCCGCCCGCGCATCGCTCGAGGCGCAGCTCGCAGCGCGGCTCGGCTCCATCGTGCCCGCCCGACCCTCCGACACCTCGGATGCCGCGGAGGAACTCGCTCCGGTCGCCACCGCGAGCGCTCCGATCGGAGGACGGGTCGAACCGACGCTCAAGCCCGACGTGGTGACGCCCGCGCCGTCCGCACCGAGCCCGTCGCCGCGGCCATCCCGCGGCGAGCCGCCGATTCGCAGGGCCGAACCCGCCGGGCCGCCCTTGCGCTCCGTCCCCGCCGCCGCGGAGCCGCCGCGAGCCGAGCCGCGACCTGAACCCCGATCGGCAGGTTCCGATCTTCGCGCCATGCAAGCGGTGCCGCGTCCAGGGACGCCGCAACAACGGCCCGCCCCCGCCGAGGCTCGGTCCGCCCCGCCTTCGCCGCGGCCTGCTCCTCCGGCGCCCGAAAATGCGCCCGAACCGCGCGGCGCGGACGCGGCGGTCCTGTCCAGCATGGCCCGGCAGCTCGAGGAAGCCCTGCGACGCCCGACTATTCCGCCGCCGCCCGCGAGCGCTCCGGCTCCGACGCCGGGCGAGGGCAACCGCGGCGATCGAGTTCCCCCGCCGGCGCAACCCGCCAGCCCGCCTCCCCGGGCGGCATCCCCGGTCCCCTCTCCGCCCCCGCGCGCTACGGTGACCGCGAGCCTCGCTGCGCCCTGGCCGGGCACCGAGCCTGCTCGGCGGGCGGCGCCGCCATCCCAGGGCGGACTCGAGGCTGCGGCCGTCGACGCCGAGCCGGTGCGCGAGGCGCCCGCCAAGGGCGAGCCGCAGGCCGGGGCCGGCCAGCCCCCCGCGCCAGAACGCACCGCGGCTTCGCCTCCGCCTTCCCCTGCGCCGGGCGCTCCTGCGGCACCCGCCGAGGCCGCAAACCGTTCCCGGCCCTTGGACGATCCGTTCTCGGTCGAGGAGATCGAAGCCGAGTTCGCGCGCCTCCTCGGCCGACCCTCGGGCGGCGACCGGACCTGAGAGGATCGGTGGCTCGCCATGACGCCGACGCCGGCACCCCCGCGCCGCCGTCGTGCCCTGCGCTCCATGGGCCGCTCGAAGGGTGCGCCGGCTAGCACCGTGCGGGCTCCAGGTCGCGGGTCACTCCGGCGCTCGTGTTCGCCAAGGCGCCGCGCTCGTCGCTCAATCCGGCCCTGGACGTCGGCCGACCTAGCGGCGGTCGCGACGAAGCACGGCCCACAGGAGGACGATCAGCAGCAGCGACGCGACGGGCCAATGAAACCAAACGCTGCGAAACCCGCTGAACGCATTGATTAGAAAGAGAAAAACCGAGATCGCCAACATCGCGGCGATCGGGCGAGGGAGGCTCATGTACTGCTCCCAGGCTTTGGTGATCCCGCCCTGCGGACCGCGCTCGGATCGCGACGGCGCCGCTTTCGCGGGTTCGGCCGCGACGCGCGGTCGGGCGCCGGCGCCCGGGCTCAACGTCACGCGGTAGCCCACCACGGCCTGCGTGACGTTCTTGACCTGCTGGTGCCCGAGAAACTCGAAGCCGACAGCCAGCTTCCTGTGGACCTGATCGTAGACCGGGCCCGAGATCAGGATCCCTCCCGGTTCGGCGAGCTCCTGGAGCCGCGCCGCGATGTTGACGCCCTCGCCGTAGAGATCGGTCCCCTCCACCATGACGTCGCCGAGGTTGATGCCGATCCGGAACCGCATCCGCTGGTCTTCGCCGCTCTCCTGCGGCGGGTTCGATAGCTCCTGCTGTATCTCGACCGCGCACTGGACGGCCTCGACCACGCTCGCGAACTCGGCGATCACCGCGTCGCCCCAGGTATTGACGATGCGCCCTTCATGGCGGGCCACGAGCATGGCGATCGCCGTGCGGCAACGGCGCAGGTCTGCGAGCGTGCCGGATTCATCCGCCTCCATGAGGCGGCTGTACCCATGGACGTCGGCGCACAGCACCGTCGTGAGTCGCCGCTTGAGCTTCGTCGTCACGGCCCGGATGTTACCGCGAAAGCGGAGCGATGCCACCGCGGATCGACGACCTCCGCGGAGAGCGCAGCCCCGATGAAGATCGTCCGCCCGGCGGCGATCCGTCCGTGGCCCTAGAACGGATCTGTAGGACCCCGGCCTGACGTGACGCACGCCGTGAACGAAACCCCTCGCGTGCCTTAGGAAAGCCCGCGTAGTCGTAAACGATGCCAGCGAACGCGGGGCGAGCGAATGACGACCGCTCACCGCCCATCCTGCCGGGGCGCCTGACCTAAGTTCAAGGTGCCGCCCGTCGAAAGCCGCGAACCAACAGGGGGTGCACGCTCGTTCAGGAGGGCGACCATGCCGCTGGCGTTTTGCCTCGCTTTGCTTCTGCTTCTGACCGCCGGCGCTCCCTTTGCGCAGGGAGTCGCTCCCCTGACCCGGATCGCGTTCGGATCCTGTGCCGATGAGGAGAAGCCGCAGCCGATCTGGGATGCCGTCCTCCGCTACCGGCCCGACCTCTTCCTCTTTGCGGGCGACAACGTCTACGGCGATGTCCGAAACGGCCGGAGCGTCCCGGAGGGCGAGCTCATCGTGAGCTTGCAGCAGGCCTATGCTCAGGCCGCCCGACTGCCAGGCCTGGTCGCGCTGCGCAGCACGGTCCCGCACCTCGCGACCTGGGACGATCACGATTACGGCAAGAACGATGCCGGTGCAGACTTCGCGGCCCGCTACGACGCGCAAAAGCTCTTCCTGCAGTTCTGGGACGTGCCGCTCGCCGACGAACGCCATCGGCGCGAGGGGATCTATCATGCCCGGACATTCGGGCCGCAAGGGCAGCGGGTGCAGGTGATCCTTCTCGATACCCGCTTCTTCCGCTCGCCGCTCAGAATCACCGATCAGCGCAATGCGCCTGGCCGAGAGCGCTATATGCCGGACGACGATCCCGCGAAGACGATGCTCGGCGATGCGCAATGGGCGTGGCTCGCCGACCGCCTGAGGGAGCCGGCCGAGGTCCGTGTGGTTGTCTCCTCCGTTCAGGTCCTGGCGGAGGGCCATGGCTGGGAGCGCTGGGGGAACTTCCCCCGCGAGCGCCAGCGCCTCTACGACCTGATCCGGGACACGGGAGCAAACGGCGTCGTTTTCCTCTCGGGAGATCGCCACATCGGTGGCCTCTACCGTGAGAGCGCGGGCACGCCCTACCCTCTCGTCGAGATCACCTCGAGCGGCATCAACCAGGAGTTCGCAGCGAACCGGGAACCCGGGCCGAACCGTCTCGGAGCGGTGTATGGGGCGCCGAACTTCGGCGCGGTCGAGATCGACTGGTGGGAGGGGATCCTTACCCTCTCGCTCCGCAACGGCGCCGGGGAAGCGGTGCGGCGCCACACCGTGCGCCTGGACGATCTGGCGGCTCAGCGCCGCTGAGGCCCTGGCAGATCGGGGGATCGCCGGCGACGGCACTCGTCACGGGGTGCGCTTCGACCATCGGTTTGCGGCGAGGTCATCCCCTGCCGATGAACGGCATCTTGGTCGCCATGACGGTCAGGAACTGAACGTTGGCTTCGAGCGGCAGGCTCGCCATGTAGACCACCGCCTCGGCGACGTGACCGGGGTCCATCAAAGGTTCCGCTTTGATCGAGCCGTCGGCCTGCGGAACGCCCTGCGCCATGCGCTCGGCCATTTGCGTGGCCGCATTGCCGATGTCGATCTGCCCGCAGGCAATGTCGTAGGCGCGGCCGTCGAGGGCGGTCGACTTGGTCAGGCCGGTGATCGCGTGCTTCGTCGCCGTATAGGGGGCCGACAGCGGACGCGGTGCGTGAGCGGAGATCGAGCCGTTGTTGATGATGCGGCCGCCGCGGGGATCCTGGGCCTTCATCAGTCGGATCGCCTCCTGCGTGCACAGGAAAGGCCCGGTCAGATTCGTGTCCACGACCGCCTTCCACTGCTCGTAGGTAAGGTCCTCGAGGGGAACCGCGGGAGCACCGATTCCCGCATTGTTGAAGAGCAGGTCGAGGCGACCGAACGCGTTCCTGACGCTCTCGAACATCGATCGCACGGACGCCGGTTCGCGCACGTCGGCAGTCACGACGAGGGTTTGCCCCCCGATCGCCTGGGCGGTCTCGTCGAGAGGCTCGCGTCGGCGCCCGGCGAGCACGACGGTATAGCCGCCGCGGCCCAGCGCGAGCGCCACCGCCTTTCCCACCCCGGTCCCGGCGCCAGTCACCAGAGCGATCCTTCGGTCAACCATGTCGATGCTCCTCGTCCTTAGAATGTCCGACGGGCACGGCGCTCGCAAGCTCGACGCCGATCACCCTGGGTCCGAGAGCGCAGCCGGGATGGACCGAACCGCGGGCGGATCGACTTTCCACCGTACCACCGTCGACCGCGCTCCGATTGGGTCGTCGCTAGTCCTTGGCGCGGTTCAGGATCGCCCAGACGGCGGCGACGGGCTGGTCGCCGATGGTCCACAACCGATGCGGGATCTGCGCGCTGAACGACAAGGAATCACCCGGCCCCAGCTCGTACTCCTCGAATCCGACTCGGACCCCGAGGCGGCCCGACAGCACGTACGCGTATTCCCGCCCCGGATGGCGGATCAGGGCATCCTCGGGACACGAGGAGGCACCGACTTCATAGATCACATGCAGGAATTCGAGCTCCTCGTCGTGCCCGGGCGTGAGGCGCTCCCACTGCACGCCGCCGGCAAGGCGAATGCGCTTGCGGTCGTGCCCGCGCTGCACCGGGCCGATCGCGGGCTCGGACCGCCCGACGGCCGCGCCCGCAAGGACGTCCGGTTGTTCACTAGTGCTAAACAGATCGTCGAAGGTCAGTTCGAGCTCGTTCGAGATGGCGTAGAGCGTGCCGACCGAGGGCCTCACGCGGCCGCGTTCGATCTGCGATATCAGGCTCGGCGACACCCCGATCCCCCTCGCGAACTCGCGCAGCGATACACCGCGCGCTTCGCGCGCTGATCGGATGCGTGCCCCGAGGGTCTCGAGCCCGGTCCGGACCAGGTTCGCCACCGCGGGCTCCTTCTGGAGCTGGACGGTCTTGTTCACCTGCGGTCGACTCCCTGCGCCGTTGCCAGTGTTGACACTGACTGAAGGCAATTGTTTAGTGATTATGAACGGCCCCCGCAATTTAGGACGACCTTCGGGAGGAGGGCAAGCATGCATCACGTGCTTCGGGCCGCCGACATCCACAGAGTTCCGACCTATTCCGACAGCGCGCAGGGGTTCAGCCGGGCGTCGCTGGTCGACCGCGCCGTCGGCGCGGTCCATACCGGTCTCGGGTCCAGCCGGCTCGAGCCGGGCGGCCACGTCGACACCCATGTCCATTCGTTCGAGGAGTATTTCTACGTCACGGAGGGAGAGCCGACGCTGGTCCTCGACGGGCGCGCCTACCCGCTGTCGCCGGGAAGCTGCGGCGTCGTGCCGGTCGGTACGCCCCATGCCTGGCTCGGTCCGAAGAACGCGCCCGCGACCTGGATCGACCTGCTGACGCCCATCCCGCGCGGTCCGGGCGAGCCGGAGGACACGTTTTTTCTCGGAAGCCCCGCCCCCGTGGCCTTCGAGCCCCTCGACATCCGCGATCCGCGCTCGCGCCACCTCTTCCGCATGACGGACGACGACATCACCCTCGACAAGCTGAGAGTGGGCGCCCGCACCGATGCGCCGACCGTCTCGGCCAGCATGGCGACCGCGCTCCTCGCCTATAGCGGCATCGCCGTGAAGATGCTCGTCGATCAGCGCCTGTCCTCGGCTCTCGCGACCATGTTCATGGTCGAATACCAGCCGGGGGGCGTCGCCCATCCGCACGACCATCCGCTCGAGGAGGCCTACGTCATCCTCCAGGGCGAGGTCGAGGCGGTGGCCGACGGCGCCACCTACGTCCTCAAGGAAGGCGACGTGTTCTGGACCGGCGTCGGCTGCATTCACGCCTTCTACAACCGCACGCAGACGACCGTGCGCTGGCTCGAGACGGCCTCGCCCCAGCCGCCCCAGCGCCATTCCTATCGCTTCAACCGCGACTGGGACTACCTCAGGGAAAAGCTCGCGTCGTCGGGAACGTGAGCAGGCAATGATGGGCGCCGCCGCGGCACGCGCCTCGCGACGGAGCGGACGAACGACGGAGTGAACCCCATGGGGGAGAAAGCGATCATCATCGGCGGGACGCAGGGGCTCGGCAAGGAGCTCGCGCGCATGCTGGCCGAGCGCGGCGAGAGCGTCATCCTGACCGGCCGCGACAAGGCCCGCGCCGACGCGGTCGCGGGCGAAATCGGGCGGAACGCGCGCGGCCTCGCCTTCGATCTCACGCGACCGCAGGACATCGCCCCGGCGCTCGAGGACGTCGGGGACGTCAAGCACGTCGTCCTCGCGGCCATCGATCGCGACGCCAACTCGGTGCGCGACTATTCCATCGACCGTGCCATCAGGCTCGCGATTCTGAAGCTCGTCGGGTACACCGAGGTCGTCCACGTGCTCGCGTCGCGCCTGACGCCGGATGCGTCCATCGTCCTGTTCGGCGGTCTCGCCAAGGACCGGCCCTATCCCGGCTCCACGACCGTGACGACCGTCAACGGCGCCGTCTCGTCCATGGTGCGCACGATGGCGCTCGAACTCGCGCCGGTGCGCGTCAACGCGATTCACCCGGGCATCATCGGCGATACGCCGGAATGGGCGGGGAAAACCGAAGCGCTCGAGCGCACCATCGCGCGCACGCCGACGCGGCGCCTGGCGACCATGCGCGACGTCGCCGGGGCGACTCTGTTCCTCCTCGACAACCAGGGCGTCAACGGCGTGAACCTGCGCGTCGACGGAGGATCGCTGCTCATGTGAAACCGGCATCGGGGGGTTCCAACCGCTACTACTAAGAGCGGCTCAGAGATCAGGAGGAAGCAATGACGATCACACGGCGCGATCTCACCAAATTCGGAGCGGGCCTCGCCGCCGGCCTCGCCGCCCCGGCGATCTGGACGAGCGCCCGCGCGCAGAACCAGCCGATCCGGGTCGGGTGCACGGTGTCGCAGACGGGCGCACTCGCCAGCACGAAGAATTCGCTCATCGGCTACGAGCTGTGGCGCGACGACGTCAACGCCCAAGGCGGTCTCCTCGGCCGCAAGGTCGAGCTCGTCGTCTACGACGACCAGAGCTCGCCGGCCGCGGTGCCCGGCATCTACTCCAAGCTCGTCGACGTCGACAAGGTCGATCTCCTGTTTTCGCCCTACGGCGCCAACCTGACGGCGCCCGTGATGCCCCTCGCCAAGCAGCGCGACCGGCTCATCATCGGCATTCTGACGCTCGCGTCGAACGACCGTTTCAATCACGACAAGTTCTTCCAGGCGGCACCGTGGGGTCCGAACGGCGCCGAGGACTGGGCGCACGGATTCTTCGACCTCGCCAAGGCGGACAACGTCAAGCGCATGGCGATCATCGCCGCCGACACCGAGTTCTCGAAGACCGCGGCCGCCGGCGGCAAGCGCGTCTGCGACGAGGTCGGCATGCAGGTCGTGATGAACCAGGTCTATCCGCCGACCATGAGCGATTTCTCGGCGATCCTGCGCAACCTCAAGGCCGCGCAGCCGGAGGCGGTCTTCCTGTGCTCGTATCCGCCGGATTCCACCGCCATGGTGCGCGGCCTCTCGGAGATCGGGGTCGGCGACAGCGTGCGCCTGTTCGGCGGCGGCATGGTGGGCCCGCAATACGCCTCGCTCCTGCAGACCCTCGGGCCCGCGCTCAACGGCATCGTCAACTTCCACCTCTACGTTCCCGAGCCGACGCTGAAGTTCGAGGGGATCGAGCAGTTCCTGTCGCGCTATCAGACGATCGCGCGCGAGCGCCAGGTCGATCCGCTCGGCTTCTACATCCCGCCCTTCTGCTATGGCGCCGGCCAGATCCTCTCGAACGCCGTCAAGGCGACCGGCTCCCTCGACGAGAAGACGCTGTCGCAGTGGCTGCACGCCAATCCCGTCGAGACCATCGTGGGCAGGATCACCTTCAACGAGCTCGGCGACTGGAGGGAGAGGCGCGTGCTGATGGCGCAGTTCCGCAATATCGCGGGCAGCGATCTCGAGCAGTTCCGGCAGCCCGGCAAACAGGTCGTGCTCGATCCGCCGAACCTGAAGAGCGGCGATCTCGTTCCCTTCGCGAGAGCGCGCAGCTAGCGCCGCGGTACGATCCGGACCGGCGCGGGGGCTATCCGGCTCCTGCGTCCTGACGATCTGGTGCCGTCGCGCCCAATCCGCGGGGGCACGCCATTGCAGGTCCGCGTGAGACGTCGATGATCTATCTCGATTTCGCCACCAATGCCCTCGTGAGCGGCGTCGCGCTCGGCAGCATCTATGCGCTCCTCGCTCTCGGCCTCGCGATCACCTTTGGCCTCCTGCACATCCCGAACGTCGCGCACCCCGCGATCGTCGTCACCGGCGCCTACGCGGTCGCTGCCGTGAGCCCGCTGGGCTTCGACCCGCTCCTGTCGGCTCTCGCGCTCACGATCCCTTTCTACGTTGCCGGCCTCGTCTTCTACGAGTTCTATGCCCGGACTTTCGAGCTGCGCGGACGTGGCAACACGCTGCAGAGCTTGACCCTGTTCTTCGGCGTGGCGCTCGTGATCGAGATTGCGCTCGTCATCGCCTTCGGGACCGATCTGCGGTCGGTCTCGGTCGCTTACGTCGGACGCAGCCTCTCGGTCGGCTTCGTGACCCTGCCCTATCGGTTTCTCGTGCCGGCGCTGGTGACGCCCGTGGTCGTCCTGATCCTATGGCTGTATCTCACGAGAACCCATGCCGGACTGGCCTTGCGCGCCGTGGCGCATGACGAGCGCGCGCTGAGCATCTGCGGGATTAGCCCCACCGCCACGAAACGCCATGCTTTCGGACTCGCGACCGCGCTCGCAGTGCTCGCCGGCGCCGCGCTCATCATCACCGCGCCGGTCGATCCCTTCACGGACCGGTCGCTCATGGGCCGCGCCTTCGCGGTCGTCGTGCTCGCCGGCCTCGGCTCGATCCCGGGCACGCTCGTCGCCGCCATCGTGATCGGCGTCGCCGAGTCCTTCGTCACGACGTTCGTAAATCCCTCCTGGGCGCCGGGCGTGGCCTTCGCGATCCTCCTCGCGACCCTAGGCTTGCGACCAAGCGGCCTCTTCGGAGCGGCGCAATGAGCCAACGCGTCTTCATCGCCCTCGCCGTTCTCGTCGGCGCCGCCGGCCTGATGATGCCGCAGGCGGTCGCGAACCCGTATTACTTCTATGCCGGCTACATCGTGCTGCAATACGTGGTCATCGCCACCGGCTGGAACATCCTCGGCGGCTATGCGGGCTACATCAACTTCGGGACCTCCGCGTTCTTCGGCGCGGGCGTCTACACGGCGGCCTTCCTGTTCAAGGCGTTCAGCGCACCTCTCATCGTCCAGATCGTGGGCGCGGGACTGACGGGCGTGATCCTCGGCGTGGTCACGGGGTACCTGACGCTCCGTATCCAGGGCGTCTATTTCTCCATCGCGACCCTGGCGCTCGTCGTCGTCCTCGAAACGCTCGTCCACAACACCGAGTATCTCGGCGGCGCCGCCGGCCTCTCGACCTTCGCGCCGCCGCCGCCGTCCTGGTTCAAGGGTCAGACGCAGTTCGTATTTTGCGTCATGCTCGCCCTCGCTCTCATCGCGATCGTGACGGCGCGCTGGATCGAGACGTCCTGGATGGGGCGCAGCTTCCGCGCCATCCGTGCCAGCGAGCCGGCGGCGGAGGCTTGCGGCGTCCCGACCTTGCGCGTGAAGCTGCTCGCGTGCGCGGTGAGCGGCAGCATCATCGCCATGGCGGGCGCACCCTACCCGACCTACGCCTCGCATGTGGAGCCGACGAGCGCCTTCAGCCTCCTCATCGCGCTCAACGCCCTCGCGATGCCGCTCATCGGCGGCACGCGCTCGTGGCTCGGCCCCGTGTTGGGCGCGATCCTCCTCGGCGGCGCGCAGCAGATCGCGACCGTCACGATCTCCTCCGAAGTGAACATCCTCGTCGTCGGCCTGCTGCTCATCGCCTTCGTGGTTGCGGCCCCGGAAGGATTGCTCGGGCTTGCCGCCGCCCTGCGCGAGCGGCTGCTGGCGCGTGAAAAGCGAACGGAGAGGACCGCATGACCGCTCCGCTCCTTTCCGTCAGCGGCGTGGAGAAGAGTTTCGGAGCGCTCAAGGCGCTCGGGCCCGTAGACGTCACGTTGGCGACGCGCGAGCGGCTCGGGCTCATCGGCCCGAACGGCTCCGGCAAGACGACTCTCATCAATTGCATCGCGGGCCTGCTGCTCCCGGAGACGGGACGGATCCTCTACGGCGGCGAGGACATCACCGCCGAACCCGCGCACAAGCGGGCCCGCAAAGGCATCGCCCGCAGCTTCCAGATTCCGCGCCCCTTCGTGGGTATGAGCGTGCTCGAGAACCTGCTCGTTCCGCTCGATTATCTCGGTCGCGGCCCCCGCGAGGATCTCGCGCATGCCGACGAGGTGCTGACGTCGGTGCGGCTCGAGGCCCGGCGCGACGTGCCGGCCGAAGCCCTGTCCCAGCTCGAACTGCGCAAGCTCGAGCTCGCCCGCGCCCTCGTCACCGGCCCACGGCTCCTGATCGCGGACGAGGCCATGGCGGGCCTGTCCGAGGGCGAGATCGACGAGATTCTGTCGCTGCTCCTCGACCTCAACCGCTCCGGCGTCGCGATCATCATGATCGAGCACATCATGCACGCGGTGATGCGCTTCTCGGAGCGCGTCATCTGTCTCGAGACGGGGCGGATCATCGCCGAGGGCGCGCCGCGGGACATCGTCGAGAATCCCGAGGTCCAGAGGGTTTATTTCGGTGAACAGGCTCGTCGTTGACCGCGTCCGCGCCGGCTACGGCGCGGTCACCGTGCTCCACGAGGTGAGCCTCGAGCTGCGCCAGGGCGAGCTCGTGGCACTGCTCGGCATGAACGGCAACGGCAAGAGCACGCTGCTCAATTCCATTCTCGGCTTCGTGCGCCCGACCTCCGGCAGCATCCGCCTCGAATGGGATGGCGAGTCGATCGATCTCGCGCGCCGCCGGCCGCACGAGATCGTGAACCTCGGCCTCGGATCCGTACCCGAGGGACGACGGCTCGTCCCCAACCTGACCGTCGAGGAGAACCTGCGCCTCGCCGGCGGCGGACGCGGGCGGTCGCACTACGCCGACAATCTTGCGCTCGCTTTCGAGACCTTTCCGATCCTCGCCGAGCGGCGGCGGCAACTCGCCTCGACGTTGAGCGGCGGTCAGCAGCAGATGCTGGCGCTCGCACGTGCGCTCATGATTTCGCCGAAGGTCATGATCATCGACGAGCCGTCGGTGGGCCTCGCGCCGATCGTGGTCGACCAGATGATCGCGGCCATCAAGAACCTGCAGCAATCGCGCCACATGACGATCCTGATGGCCGAGCAAAGCTTCTTCCAGGCGGTGGCGGTCGCTTCGCGCGCCTATGTGCTTTCGCACGGGCGGATCATCCGTACGATCGAGCACGATCACGTGGACAGCGCCGACGTCGAGACGATCCGCAAGGCCATGATGGGAGTGGAGTGAACGCGCCCGGCCGCAAGGTTGGGGCGCCTCGAACGATCGGGAGGACAGGATGCTCTTCGTCATTCATGCCGTCGACAAGCCGGACGCGCTCGACACGCGGCTCCTGAACTATGACGACCACAAGGCGTTCCTGTCCGACACGAGCGCGTTCGGCGTGCGCATCGTGATGTCCGGGCCGCTCACCGCCGACGACGGCTCGACCATGATCGGCAGCCTGTTTCTCGTCGAAGCGCCGGACCGCGCGGCGGTCGAGCGCTTCAACCGCGCCGATCCGTTCCATCACGTCGGGATCTGGGATCGCGTGACGATCACCGGCTTCATCCGGCGCCAGGGCTGAGCGTCGTCGACCCGGCGACCGTCAGCGGCCTCACGATCCGGAGAGATAGCCATGCAGCCGTTCGTCTACGAAGCCCTCCCGACCCGCGTCGTCTTCGGCACCGGCACGGTGGCGAAGCTCAGGGAGGAGGTCGAGCGTCTCGGCATCACGCGGGCGCTCGTCCTCGCGACGCCCGAACAGCAGCGCCACGCGCGGGAGATCGCCGGCGGCCTCGGCGAGCTCGCCGCCGGCGTCTTCGCCGGCGCGACGATGCACACCCCCGTCGAGGTCACCGAAGAGGCCCTCCGAACCGCCCGGGACCGGCGCGCCGATGGCCTGGTCGCGGTCGGCGGCGGCTCGACGACCGGGCTCGGCAAGGCGCTCGCGCTGCGCACCGACCTGGCGCAGATCGTGATCCCGACGACCTATGCGGGCTCGGAGATGACGCCGATCCTCGGTGAGACGAAGGGCGGGGTGAAGACCACGCAGCGGAGCCTGAAGGTGTTGCCCGAGTCCGTCATCTACGACGTCGACCTGACCCTGAGCCTCCCGCCCGAGCTCTCCGCCACGTCGGGCATGAACGCGATCGCCCATGCCGTCGAGGCGCTCTATGCCCGCGACGGGAATCCGATCGTTTCGCTGATGGCCCAGGAAGGCATTGCAGCCCTCGCCCGTGCGCTGCCGCGCATCGTCGCCGACGGCACAGACCGCGAGGCCCGTACGGACGCGCTCTACGGCGCATGGCTCTGCGGCGTCTGCCTTGGCGCCGTCGGCATGGCGCTGCACCACAAGCTGTGCCACACCCTCGGGGGCTCGTTCGATCTCCCGCACGCGCAGACCCATACCATCGTGCTGCCGCATGCGGCCGCCTACAACGCGCCGGCCGTTCCCGACGCCATGGCCAAGGTCGCGGGGGCGCTCGGCGTCTCGGATGCGGCCCGCGGCCTGTTCGATCTCTCCGGCCGCCTTGGCGCCAAGCGCGCCCTCAAGGATTTCGGTATGCCCGAGGAGGGCATCGATCGCGCTGCGGATCTCGCGGTCGAGAACCCCTACTGGAATCCGCGCCCGATCGACCGCGACGCGATCCGCGGACTCATCGCCCGCGCCTGGGCCGGCGAGCCGCCGGCGGCTGACGCTCCGCCGCACTCGGCGGCCCGGCCCGTTGGCGCACGTGGGTGACGAGGAGGATCGCGATGACCGAAGCACGCACCGTCGGCTGGGTCGGGCTCGGCAAGCTGGGGCTCCCGATGGCGGCGCGGCTCGCCTCCTCGGGCCAAGCCGTGACCGGCTATGATCGCGACCAGGACCGCGTCGCGCTCGCCTCGCAACGCGGCGTCGCGCCCGCGCCGACGGTCGCGGCGGCGGCGGCACGCGACATCGTATTCACGTCCCTTCCCGACGACGGAGCCCTGCGCGCGGCGACCCTCGGAGAGAACGGTCTTCTCGCCACGATGCGCGAAGGAGCGGTCCTTGGCGAGACCAGTACCGTGAGCCCCGACGCGTCCGCCGAAGTCGCGCAGGCGTGCGCAGCGCGGGGCGTCGCCTATTTGCGCCTGCCGATCTCGGGGAGCTCGGCCCTGGCGGAGACCGGCATGATCAGCTGCTTCGCCTCCGGCCCGCGGGGCGCCTTCGACGGCGTCCTCCCGGTGCTGCAGGGCTTCACGCGCGCGCAGACTTATCTCGGCGACGGCGAGGAGGCGCGATACGCGAAGCTCGCCATCAACCTGATGATCGTCGTCAGCGCTGGAATGTTGGCCGAATGCCTCGCGCTGGCCCGCAAGGGCAAGATCGCCTGGTCCGACATCCTCGACACCATCGGCGAGAGCGCCGTCGCGTCGCCGTTCGTCAAGTACAAGCTCGGTCCGCTCGCAGCGCGCGATTTTTCGTCGACCTTTTCGTGCCGGCAAGTCGTCAAGGACCTCGACCTCATCCTTGCCGCGGCCGGGCGCGAGAACGTGCCGGTGCCGCTCGCCGGCCTCATGCGCCAGACCTACGCGGCGATGATGTCGGACGGCGAGGCCGAGAACGACTTCATCGCCGTGGTCCGCCACGTGGAACGCTTGTCCGGGCTCGCCGACCCGGATTGACGAACGCCAGGAGACAGTCATGCGAAACTTCGACGAGTTCACCATCACGCAGGCGGTGCTGGAGCGCGTCGGCGATGCGCCCGATCCGCGTGTCCGCCAGATCAGCGAAGCCCTGGTCCGCCATCTCCACGCCTTCGTGCGCGAGATCGAGCCGACCATCGAGGAGTGGCAGGCGGGCGTCGAGTTCCTGACCCGCACCGGACAGCTCTGCGACGAAAACCGGCAGGAATTCATCCTGCTCTCGGACACCCTCGGGGTCTCGATGCTGGTCGATGCGATCAACCATCGCCTGCCCCAGGGCGCGACGGAGACGACGGTGCTCGGGCCGTTCTACGTGGCGAATCCGCCCGAACGCCCGCTGGGCGCCAACATCTCCGAGGGCACGGCGGGCGAGCCGCTGTTCGTGTCGGGCACCGTTGCCTCCGCCGACGGGCGCCCGATCGCGAACGCCATCGTCGACACCTGGCATTCGGACGATCACGGCTATTACGACGTCCAGCGCCTCGAGGACACGAACGCGTTCTCCATGCGGGCGCGCTTCCGCACCGACGAGGACGGACGGTTCCATTTCTGGACCGTCAAGCCCGCGGCCTATCCGATCCCGCATGACGGCCCGGTCGGCGAAATGCTCGCGGCCCAGGGGCGCCATCCCTGGCGACCCGCGCATGTGCATTTCATGATCGACGCGCCCGGCTTCGAAAAGCTCGTAACGCATGTCTTCGAGGAGGGTGACCCGTATCTGGATTCCGATGCGGTCTTCGGCGTGAAGGATTCGCTGATCCGTCGATTCGAGCCGTGCCCGCCCGGCACTGCGCCCGACGGACGCACGATGGACAAGCCATATGTTCGACTGCACTACGATTTCGGCCTCAAGGAGACATCGCGCTCCGCAGCGGCGTGAGGTTGGGCGAAGCGTCGTCGGGACGGGCCTCGGACACGACGACCGACCGTGACCGCGTCGGGCATGCACTCCTCGCGAGAGGTTTAGCGCACGCCGTCGGCGGTCACCGTCGGGGCATCAGGCTCGATCAAGCTACGGTTCCCTTACGGTCTGCCCGTCGATCGAGCACGGCGACGCGCTTATCGAAGGCGCGTTCCGATGGCCCGGCCGACCTTTACGGCTCCGCCCGCGATGCTGCTCGCGCCGCCGCGAACCTCGTGCACACCTCTGGACACGCCGTTGGCGGCCGTGCGGCCCACCGATGCGACTGCCTCCGTTGCGACGCTGCCGGCGCCCCTGGTGGAGCTCGCAGCGAACCTGCCGGCGGCCCTGGCGGCCGCGCCGAGACCGCTCACGGTTCCTCGGACATCGGCGACATTTCTAACGGTGGCTTTCGCCGCGCCGCCGACCTTCTTGGCGGCCCCTTTGATGCTGCTGAAAACGCCCGCCTGCGCCGCGGTCGACGAGAGAAGCGATCCGCCGAGCGTCAGCGGGGCCGCCATGCCGAGGGCAAGGGTTGCCGCGGCCATCTTGGATTTGAGTGTCGGTTTCATTGTCATTCTCCTGGAGTTTCAACTGGCAAAGCTCACCCGCTCACGGGCGCGGTGCCGGTGCGTGCCCTTCGAGTTTGGTTTGCTGCGACGCCAGACCGGGCTTCCCCGGTTCGCGATGCGTCGGTCGCAAGCGCGGCGCCTCAACGCGCCGCGCAAGCTTGTTAGAAACTACGGCGTATCTCGCGGCCCCGGTCGATAAACATTTTCACGGGCGGCAACTTGGCGGCCTCGCGGCCGACCGCGACAGCCCCCCGCTTCACATTGCTGCCGACCCCGACGCCGACCTGCCTGCCGAGCCTGCCAGCCGCCTTGCCGGCCTCGCCGATTCCTTCGGCGGTGTTTGCCACCGCGCCGCCGACCTTCTTGGCAGCTCCCTTGATGCTGCTGAAAATGCCTGCCTCGGCCGGAGACGGCATGGCGATCGACTGCGCTGCGGTCAGCGTGGTCGCCGTTCCGAGCGTCAGCAGGACCGCCAGAAACCTCGACTTCGCCGCCGACCCTCGGCCGCCGACGGCTACGCTCGGAAGGGCGGATGTCGAACGATACTGGCCGAACCGTTTGCTGGTCGTAGTAAAGGACGTGCTCATGGTTTCGCTCCTTAGGGTCTGCGCCGAGGTCCCGCTTCGCGGGCGCCACGGCTCTCTGCCGTGTTCCATCCCTGCCCGGGCGGAGGCGGGAGGGCTGGGCCCTTCGTGCCTTGCGCTCGACAGGGGGCCGAACATGCCGGAGGAACGGCTGGAAGGCCTTGCCCGCCGCTTGAGAGACCGTTGAGATTGCCTTGTTTTTCCGTGAGGACGCGTGGCGCCTCGAGGCCTCGCCGCTCCCCGCCCGCGAAAGAGGTTTTGCTATGATACGAAGCTCGCCGAGACTGCCGGCGCGACGGCGTTCACGCGCCGTGGCAGGCATCCGGCGGAGAACCGCTGCTGAAGGGACTTAAGCGATGACGGACGTGAGCGCGATCCTGCCACGACTCGTCGATGCCGCTCTGGCCGGGCGGCGGGACGACGAATTGCTCGGCACATTGTGCGACGATCTGCTTGCCCATGGCATGCCGATCCTCCGTGGCAGCATCAGCACCGAGTTTCTTCACCCGACGCTGGAATTCCGAGTCTCGCGATGGGTCCGCGGCCAGGGCGTCGCGAGCCAGACGTTCGATCGACGACCTCACGGGGCGTCCGACAGCCAAGCATGGCTGCGGAGCCCGTTCTATCAGCTGGCGACTCGCCAGGAGCGGATCCTGCGGCGTCGGATCGATCAGGCGAGCATCGACGAGTTCCCCGTCCTCGCCGAGTTCGCCGCCATGGCGGGCGCGGACTATCTCGCGCTGCGCCAGCCGATCGGCCGCGGCGTGGCGATCGGCGACGTGCGCGAAATGTTCACGTCCTGGGTCACCGATCGCCCAGGCGGGTTTGGTGACGAGGACGTCGCTCTATTCGAGCGGCTTCAGCCGCATCTCGTCCTGGCGGTGGGAGCCGTCGGCAATGTCTGGATCGCCCGCGCCCTGCTCGAGACCTATCTCGGGCGTGACGCCGCGCAGCGCGTTCTCTCGGGCGAAATCGTCCGTGGCCGCACGGAGACCATCCGTAAGGTCATTTGGTACAGCGACCTGCGCGACTTCACGCGGTTGACGGACCGGTTGCCTCAGGCGGAATTGCTCGCCTTGCTCAACGATTATGCCGAGCCCCTCGTCGATGCCGTCACGCGCGAGGGCGGTGAAGTGCTCAAATTCATCGGCGATGGTATCCTTGCGATCTTCGGCAAGGCCGAACCGCACGAGGCTTGTGCGGCGGCATTGCGTGCCTGGGAGCAGGCCCAAACGGCTATCGAGGCTGTCTCGACCGCCCGCGCGGCGCGCGGGGCAATGATCACCCGACCCTACCTCGCGCTGCACGAGGGAGAGGTCCTCTATGGCAATTTCGGCGGCCGGAGCCGCCTGGACTTCACGGTCCTGGGCCCCGCCGTCAACGAGGCGGCGCGAATCGCCGCCCTATGCCGCTCGCTCGACCAGACCCTGATCATCTCGGAGGCGTTTGCGGACACCTGCGGGGCTCTGCGCGCCCGTCTCGTTGGTCTCGGTCGCTATGCCCTGCGCGGGGTCGGTCGCCCGCAGATGCTCTGGACCCTCGACCCCGACGCTGCCGCGTAAGGAGAAACGCGCACGAACGTAATGAACCGCGCAGGCCGGATGTCCCGGAACGGCGGTCTATCGGAGAACGAGCCATGCCCGAGATGCCCCGCTTCGATCTAACGGATCAGATCGCCCTGGTCACCGGACCTGCCCGCGGCATCGGACGCGCGATTGCACTCGCGCTCGCGCATGCCGGCGCTGACGTTGCGCTCGGCTTTCGCGACAAGAAGAGCGACGGTGCCTTGGTCCAGGACATCGAGGCTCTGGGGCGGCGAGCGTTGCCCCTTCAGATGGACGTCACGAAGCTGAGCGAGATCTTCAACGCCGTCGAAGAGGCCGTTGCTCATTTCGGGCGGTTGGACATCCTCGTCAACAACGTCGGCTGCGGGCCGGAGAATCCGGCCGAGAACGTCCGGGAAGAGGATTTCGACCTGACGCTCTCGGTCAACCTGAAGGGAACGTTTTTCTGCAGCCAGGCGGCCGGTCGGCACATGATCCGCCAGGGTTACGGCCGCATCATCAGCATCGGCTCTCAGGCCGGCCTTGTCGCTCTTCCGGGCGAATCGATCTACTGCATGACGAAGGCCGCGATCTCCCATCTCACCAAGTGCCTGGCGGTCGAGTGGGGCAAGCACAACATTACCGTCAACGCAGTCGCGCCAACCTGGATCGCGACGCCCGGTACGGAATCAGCGCTGTCGGACCCTGAATTTCGCGCCGATGTCGTGGAACGCATCGCCGGCCTGCACCGGATCGGGCACCCCATGGAGGTCGCCGGCGCCGTGGTGTTCCTGGCCTCGCCCGCGGCATCGCTCATCACGGGCGACACGATCCTCATCGACGGCGGCTGGACGGCCCGATGAAAAGCTCCAGTTGTGCTGATCGAGTCCCTGTCCCGGCCGGGGGAGCGCGCCGTTGCGCCACGTCGTGCGAGGGGAGCTGAACCAGAGCGGTCGAGGGGACCCGAGAACCTCCCCTCGACGGGGTTTCGACTGCCGCCGAAGCCCGCCGTTCCGCTTCACCAAGCTGCCGCGGAGGCGGGTGCGACGGACTTGGGCTGATGAACGCGCGCAGCCGCTGCTGCGCCGGAGGCTTGAAGGAAGGGCGCAACATGAAGGCTTTGGTTCTTGAGCGAAAGGATGAGCTCAAACTGCGCGACTATCCGCTCGAGGAAACGCTCGGACCGCGCGACGTTCGGATCGCGCTTCGGACCGTCGGCGTGTGCGGCAGCGACGTGCATTACTACACGCACGGCGCCATCGGGCCGTTCATCGTCAGGAAGCCGATGATCCTCGGCCACGAGGCGGCCGGCGAGGTCCTCGAGGTCGGCTCCGCGGTGACGGAATTGCTGCCCGGCGACAGGGTCTGCATGGAACCCGGCATCCCCGATCCGACAAGCCGGGCGAGCCGGCTCGGCAAGTACAATCTCGATCCGGCCGTACGATTCTGGGCGACCCCGCCCGTGCATGGCGTGCTTCGGCCGACCGTGGTTCATCCGGCCGACTTCACCTTCAAGCTACCCGATCATGTCAGTTATGGCGAAGGCGCGATGGTGGAGCCTTTGGCTGTCGGGGTCCATGCGGCGACCAAAGTACAGGTGCAGCCTGGCGATCTTGCGATCGTCATGGGCGCCGGACCGATCGGCATGGTGACGGTGCTCGCGGCTCTTGCGGCGGGCTGCTCACGGGTGATCGTGAGCGACATCCACGAGCCGAAGCTTGAACTCGCCAGAAAGCTTGGCCCCGTGCTCGCGGTCGACGTCAGACGGCAGAGCCTCCGGGACGTGGTCGACCGCGAGACCGACGGCTGGGGGGTCGACGTGCTCTTCGAGTGTTCCGGACATGCGCCTGCAATGAGCGAGATGTTCGACCTCGTCTGCCCGGGTGGCAAGGTGGCCCTTGTGGGCATTCCGCTGCAGGCTTTTCCTTACGACGTCAGCAAGGCGCAGGTGAAGGAAATCAGGGTCGAGAACGTCTTTCGCTATGCGCATGTCTACCCTCGAGCCGTGGGGATGCTGGCATCGGGCAGGATCGACGTGAAGCCGCTCATCACCAATCGATTCGCTTTCGAAGAAAGCGTCGAAGCCTTCGATTTCGCCAAGGCGATGCCGCCGGCTTCCGTCAAGGTACAGATCGAAATGCCCATGTGAGCGGTATGCAAGAGTTGCGACTTCAAGCGCCGCTCAAGTACCGCTGCAACGTGGAACGGGTGCCGTCGCTCCAAAGACTCCGGAGGGCATCCCCAAACCTGGTGCGGAATCCTGCGTCGTCCGCGAGGTCGCCGAAAATATCCCGCAGGCTCAGGAACGCCTGCGGGTCTTCCCTGGCGGCCCTGGCGTGGAGTTCCAGTCGCTCGGCGTTCGGGTCGTTGAGCGTGATGGGCTCGCCGGAATCGTTCGAGGCCGCGCAGTATCGGCACCACAGAGCCGATACCAACGCAAGCCCCCTGATATCGGCTCCCGCCGCCAGCCGGTCGCGGGTCGAAGGGAGAATGAACTTCGGCTGCCGGTTGGAGCCGTCCTGGCAGAGGCGCGGGATGGTATCGCCCACGTCCGGGTTGGCGAAGCGCCTGGCCACGAGCCGGTAGTAGGCGCGCAAATCGCCGCCGGGCACCGGAGGGACGCAAGGAATGATCTCTTCGGATTCCAGCTTGTCGAGGAAGGCGCGAACCTCCGGGTCGGCCATCGCATCATGCACGAAGTGAATGCCGAGCAGCGCAGCCGGATAGGCGATGGCCGCGTGCCCGCCGTTGAGGATACGGATCTTCATCAGCTCGAAGGCCGCCACATCCGGTGTGAAGGTGACGCCCACGTCTTCCAGCGCCGGGCGCCCGGACGGGAAGTGGTCCTCGATCACCCATTGGCGGAACGGTTCGCAGAACACCGGCCAGTTGTCGTTGATGCCGAAGCGCTCTCTGAGCAGCGTGCGCTCGCGATCGGTCGTGGCCGGGGTAATTCGGTCGACCATGCTGTTCGGAAAGGCGACGCTGCCGCGCACGAACGAGGCGAGATCGGCGTCGACGAGATCGGCCAGCCCGGCGACCGCGTCCATGGTGACGTGCCCGTTGCCCGGGATGTTGTCGCACGACATGACCGTGAAAGGAGCTATGCCTCTGTCGCGCCGCCGCCTCAAGGCCGCGACGAGCACGCCGAAGACGCCGCTCGGAGCGTCGATGTCGGCGGCATCGGCGCGGATCTCCGGGTGCTCGGGATCGAAGGCTCCCGTTGCCGGATTGATGCAGTATCCGCCCTCGGTGACCGTCAGCGACACGATCCGAATGGCCGGGTCGTCGAGGGCCGTGACGATCGCCCGGGCATCCGGACCGACCGGCACGAAGTCCACCATGGCTCCGGTCACCCGCGCGGCATTGGCGCCGGGCTCGAGCTCGACGACGGTGGTCAGCCAGTCCTGAGGCTGGAGCGCACGCCGCATCGCGCCGTCGCCCGGCCGCACGCCCGCGCCGATGAGGGCCCAATGATGGTCCCGGCCCGAATTGAACAGGTCGTCCAGATAGACCGCCTGATGGGCGCGGTGGAAGTTACCGACTCCCAGGTGGAGGATCCCGGCGCGAAGCGCTTCGCGCCGGTATCTCGGCCGGGCCACCTCGCCGGGCAGCGAAGCGAGGTTATCAAGGGTGAGGGACTGGCTCATGGCTGATGGACCCGGTTCGAGGCAAGGGGAGCAAGTTCAATGACCGACCAAGGATCGACTTCGAAGAGGGTTGTCCGTACGTTCAGGAACGGCCTGATCAGGCGCCCTCGAGGATTGCGCACCCCCGCCTGACCGGGTGAGAGAATCGTGACCTGTGATGATGTCGACAGCCTTGTCGGCGATCGCGAGCACCGGCGCGTTCGTGTTGCCGCTCGGGATCGTCGGCATGAGGGAGGCGTCGACAACCCGCAGGCCGGAGACCCCGATGACCCGCAGGTCAGGCGTCACGACCGCATCGGGATCCGTTGCGCGGCCCATCCGACAGGTGCCGACCGGGTGATAGTTCGTCTTGACCGTGCATCGGCAGTGGGACGCGAGATCGTCATCGGACGAGGCGGTCGGACCGGGGAGCAGCTCTCGCGCGACCATCTCCTTCACGGGGCTCGTTGCAAGGACCTCGCGAGCATAACGTAGGCCAGCAATGGTCGAACGCAGGTCTTCCGGATCTCCGAAGAACTGCGGGTCGACCCGCGGTGGCGCGAGCGGGTCGGCCGAGGCCAGCCGCACGGATCCCCGGGCCTTCGGTCGCAGGAGGCAGGGATTCAGCGTCACCCCATGGGTCGGCTCCAGGCCGGTGACGTCGCGATCGAGATAAACCGTTGGAACGCAGTAAAGCTGGATCGTCGGCCTCTCGCCGCCGGCGGGATCGATGAAGGCGCAAGCTTCCACGCCGGTGGTGGTCACGGCTCCCGACTTGAACAGCATGTACTGGACGCCGTGGCTCAGCATCGCCAAACCGCGATCCTGACCGAAATACCCGAAGGCACCCGTCGTCGTCGCGACGATGGGAACCTCATGGTGATCCTGCAGGTTCCGGCCGACGCCGGGCAGATCGACTTCGACAGCGATGCCGTGACCGTCAAGCTCGTCGCGCGGACCGATCCCGGACAGCATCAGCAGCTTCGGCGTCATATAGGCGCCGGCCGCTAGGATCACGTCGGCATCGGCGTGCACGATTTCGGATCCCGCCCTGCCCTTGACCTCCAGACCCGTCGCCCGGCCCTTCTCGACGCGAACGCGGGTCGCGACCGCGTCGGTCAGGATGGTCAGTCGGGAATTCGACATCACGGGCCGAAGGAATGCATCGACGGCGCCGCACCGACGGCGCGTCTCCCAGTCGATCGTATGCTGCATGAAACCGACGCCCGCCTGCCGAGCGCCGTTGAAGTCGGGATTGAAGGGTACGCCCTTCTCCTGCATGGCCTGCACGAAGGCCCGGCTCATGGCCGAGTGCTGCCCGAGATGCGAGACCTTCAGCGGGCCGGCGATCCCATGGTAGGGTTTGCCGAGATGGTCGTTCGCCTCCTGCCGGAGAAAGTACGGCAGGAGATCGCGGAAACCCCAACCCGCGCCGCCGAGCGCCTCGTCCCAGGCGTCGTAGTCGGCCGCCTGTCCGCGAATGTAGACCATCGCGTTGACCGCACTGCCCCCGCCCAGCACCCGCGCCTGCGGCACGACCGGCGCCCGCCCGCCGAGCTGCGGCTGCGCGACGACGCGGTGCATCGTGAGGTAGGTATCCCGCGCGAGGAACTTCATGTATCCCGCGGGCATCCCGAGGATCGGACTCGCTCTCTTCGGCCCCGCCTCGACGAGCAGAACCCGAGCTCCGTGCTGGGCCACCAGCCGGCTCGCCACGACGCAGCCGGAACTTCCACCGCCGACGATGATGTAGTCGTATCGATTGGACGCCATCGTGCTCCCTTGGAGACCGGAGGCGTTCTCCCGCGCTCCGCATGCGACAGAGAACGCGCTGATCAGAGCCTTGCAAACACGGGTGCCGTCGCATTTCTCCTCGTTGCTGCGTCCCGCGCGCGGCTAGCGGCTCCATCAGCCCACCATACCGGCACCCGACGATCAACTCGCACGGCGACTCGGCAGACGACGAAGATCGGACAGCGGGTGACGCTGGGCACGTTCGATCGCTGCGCCGCTCGCGTCGAACAGGTGGCAGGTTGCCGGGTCCAGCTTGATCGCGATCCGTTCGTGAACTCCCGTCGGGATCTCGCCGTCGGCTTGGATGATCAGCATCGAGCGATCGTCAAGCTGGGTATAGAGGAACGTCTCGCCACCGAGCCGCTCCACGACCATGACCTCGCCCGAGAGCTCGCCCTCGCCGGCCAAACGCATGTGTTCAGGCCTGACGCCGAGCGTCACCTCGTCTGCGACCTTCTGACGGCCCGGCCGGACGGGAACCACAATGGTCGCGCCGCTCGCGAGCCGCACGGCCGTCCCCGAAGGATCGACCGCGGTCACCTGTGCTTGCAGCAGGTTCATCTTCGGGCTGCCGATGAACCCCGCCACGAACAGGTTGCGCGGATGGTGGTAGAGCTCCAGCGGCGTGCCTGCCTGCTCGACGACGCCGCCCTGCAGCACCACGATCTTGTCGGCCATGGTCATCGCTTCGACCTGGTCGTGCGTCACATAGATCATGGTCGCGGCGAGTTCGTCGTGCAGACGGGCGAGTTCGATCCGCATCTGTACGCGCAGCGCAGCGTCGAGATTGGACAGCGGCTCGTCGAAGAGGAAGACCTTCGGCTTGCGCACGATCGCCCGACCGATCGCGACCCGCTGCCGTTGTCCACCCGAGAGTTCCTTGGGCTTGCGATCGAGCAGCTGATCGAGGTGCAGGATGCGAGCCGCCTCGGTGACCTTGGAACGACGCTCCTCCTTGGGCACGCCGGCCAGCCGAAGGGAAAATCCCATGTTGTCGGCGACCGACATATGCGGATAGAGCGCATAGGATTGGAAGACCATCGCCAATCCGCGCTCCGAGGGTGGAACGTCGTTCACCCGCTGGCCCTCGATCATGAGGTCCCCGGAGGTGATCTCCTCGAGACCGGCAATCATCCGCAAGAGCGTGGACTTGCCGCATCCGGAGGGTCCGACGAACACGCAGAACTCCCGGTCGTCAACCGCGAGGTCGACGCCCTTGATCACCGGCACCTCGCCATAGTTCTTCCGGATACCTTTGAGCGTGACGGTCGCCATCGGACTCCCCTCCCCTTACTTCACCGCGCCGAACGTGAGGCCGCGGACCAGTTGGCGCTGGCTCATCCAGCCGAAGACGAGGATGGGTGCGATCGCGATGGTCGAAGCGGCGGAAAGCTTGGCCCAAAACAGCCCTTCGGGCGCCGAGAAGGAGGCGATGAAGGTGGTGAGCGGCGCCGCGTTCGAGGTCGTCAGGTTGAGACTCCAGAACGCCTCGTTCCAGCACAGGATGATCGACAACAGCGCCGTCGAGGCAATGCCGGGGAGCGACAGCGGCATGAGCAGCAGCCACACTTCCTGCTTCGGCTTGGCCCCGTCCATGCGTCCGGCTTCAAGGATGTCCTTCGGGACTTCCTTGAAGAACGTGTAGAGCATCCAGACGACGATCGGCAGGTTCATCAGGGTGTAGACGACGGTCAGCCCCCACCGCGTATCGATCGCCCCGGCATCCCGGAACAGGAGATAGATCGGGATCAGGACCCCGACCGCGGGCATCATCTTCGTGGACAGCATCCACAGCAGCAGGTCCTTGGTCCGCCGCCCCGGGAAGAACGCCATGGCATAGGCCGCCGGCACGGCGATGAGCGTCGCCAGCAACGTGGCGCCGACCGAGATCACGATGCTGTTCGTGGCGAAGTGGACGTAGTCCGCGCGCTCGCGGACGGTGACATAGTTTTCGAGGGTCGGTGTGAAAAACAGCTTGGGCGGAGTCGCGATCGCCTCGACCTCCGTCTTGAAGCTCGTCAGGATCATCCAGAAGATCGGAAAGAAGATCACTGCGGCCGCGGACCAGCCGGCGATTGTAAGGATGATCCGCTGGCGGGTCTTGCGATGCATGGCTATCACTCAGTCTGCGATGTTTTTTGCGATCGAGCGGACGAGAAAGATCGCCACGATGTTGGCGAGGATCACCGCGATCACCCCGGCCGCTGACGCGCCGCCGATGTCGTACTCCCGCAACGCCCGCAGGTAGATCAGGAATGCCAAATTCGTGGACGCGAGGCCGGGGCCGCCCGAGGTCGTGACGAAGATCTCCGCGAAAACCGAAAGCAGGAAGATCGTTTCGACCATGATGACGACGCTGATCGCGCGTCCGAGGTGCGGAAGGATGATGAAGAAGAACATCGCGAACGGTCCGGCGCCGTCCATCCGCGCCGCCTCCTTCTGCTCGCTGTCGAGCGACTGGATGGCCGTGAGCAGAATCAGGAGTGCGAAAGGCAGCCACTGCCAGGCGACGATGATAACGACCGAAGTGAGGGGAAAGCTGCCGAAGAAATCGATCGCGGGCAGGCCGAGCGAGCGAGCGAAAAACGCGAACAGCCCGTTGACGGGATGCATCAGCATGTTCTTCCAGATCAGGGCGCTCACCGTCGGCATGACGAAGAATGGAGCGATCGCGAGCAATCGCGCGACGCCTCGGCCGTAGAACTCCTGGTCGAAGAGAACGGCAAGCAGGGTGCCCAGCCCGACGGTGATCACGAGGACCCAGAAGACAAGGAAGAGAGTGTTGATCATCGCCGTCCAGACGGACGGGTCGGTCAGCAGGAAGCTGTAGTTTTCGAGCCCCGCGAAGCCGCCGAGCGATGGGTCGAGAAGATTATAGTATTGCAGCGAGAACCACAGCGTCATGACGAGAGGGACGATCATCCATAGGAACAGCAGGACGACCGAAGGCGCGATCAGCGGCAGGGTTCTGACGTTGCGCCGGCTCCGTCCGCCCGGTGCCGTCGAGGGACCGGGAATCGCGGCAGTCGTGGTGGTGCTCGCCATGGGATGCCCGCATTCCGAATGAAGCGATCGGCGGGGTTCCGCCCCGCCGGTCGCTCGCCGCCATTTACTTCGGATAACCGGCCTGCTTCATCGTCCGCTCAGTCGAGCGCTGCGCCGTTTCGAGAGCCTGGTCCACCGTTACCTGCCCGGCAAGCGCCGCCGCCATCTGCTGGCCGACCGCCGTGCCGATTCCCTGGAACTCCGGGATCGCGACGTACTGGATCCCGACATACGGGACCGGGTCCTTGGTGGGTTTGGTGATGTCCGCATTGGCCACCGACTCGTAGACGACCTTCGCGAACGGCGCAGCCTTCTGGTATTCGGGATTGTCGTACGTCGACTTGCGCGTTCCGGGAGGCGCGGAAACCCAGCCGGCCTCGTTGCCGACCAGGGTGATGTATTCCTTCGAGGTCGCCCACTTCACGAAGGACTTCGCGGCATCGACCTTCTTCGACGAATTGGGAATCGCCAACGCCCAGGACCAGAACCACCCGGACCCGTTGCTCGTCACCTGCACCGGGGCGGCGGTAAAAGCCGTCTTGTCGGCGACCTGGCTCTCCTTGGGATTGTAGATGTAGCCGGCGGCCGAGGTCGCATCGACCCAGATCGCGCAATGGCCGGTGGCGAACAGCGCGCGGTTCTCGTTGTGGCCGTTCGCGGTTGCGCCGGGCGGACCGTACTCCCTCATGTTCTTGACGTAGTAGGTCACCGCGTTCTTCCACGGCTCGGTCGTGAGTTGCGGCTCCCATTTCTCGTTGAACCACCGTCCGCCGAAGGCATTCACCATCGGCCCGATGAACGCCATGTTTTCACCCCAACCCGGCTTGCCGCGCTGGCAAAAACCGTACTGCTCCTTCGACTTGTCGGTGAGCTTGGCGGCATATTCGGCAATCTGGTCGTACGTCGGCCGATCGGGCATCTTGATGCCGGCCTGGTCGAACAGGTCCTTCCGGTAGAAGGTGAACGAGCTCTCGGCATAGAACGGCACGGCGTAGAGCTTGCCGCCGTGGGACAGGGCGTTCTTCACCGATGGAATAACGTCGCCGTAGTCGTAGTCTTGGCCGAGATCGTCGAGCGGTACGAGCCAGTTCTGCTTGCCCCAGATCGGCGCTTCGTATGAGCCGATCGTCATGATGTCGAATTGACCCCCCTTGGTCGCGATATCGGTCGTCGCGCGCTGACGCAGGACGTTCTCCTCGAGAACGACCCAGTTCAGCTTATTGCCTGTCGCTTGCTCCCATTTTGGGGATAATCGCTGCATGATGATCATGTCGGCATTGTTCACGGTAGCAATGGTCAACGTCTGACCCTGTGCGGAAACGTGTGTCGTCCCCGCCATCACAGCAAGTGTGGATAAGAGTGCGAGCCGCTCGAACTGCATAGTGTCCTCCTCCACGTTGTATTTGCTCGAATACTTCGATCTCTCTTTCTAGGAGCGCCCGCGCGAGCCTCCATGGGCGGGGGTGTTCAACGTACTTTGCGCTGTGAAACGGCCGTTCGAGGCTCTCGCTGTTCGCCAGGCGGCGCGCGTGACTCTCTACTACGCCTTGGAGCTAGGCCGACCGATAACGCAGTCAAGACGATAGGGCGGATTCCGGCAGTCGGAGCGATTTTCCCTCGACCAAGATCGGCGAACCAGTCGCTTCAACACGGGGCTGCCGCATGCCAGTGTATGTATCGGCACCGGTCCTCGCTCGGCGATGTCGAGGCCGCGCCGGCCAAGCAAGGATTTCTCCAAGCGTCCTGCGGCAACCCTGAAGCGCGTCGGCGTGGTCGACACCGGCGCCTAGCATAGACCCGGAGGTCCATTTGTCTTTCTTCCTTGGCATCGATCTCGGAACCTCGTCGGTGAAGTCCGTGCTCGTCGACGAGAACGAACGGATCGTTGCGACGCGGTCTGTCCCCCTGGCCGTACGGCGGCCGGCACCCGGGTTCTCCGAACAGGATCCGGAGGACTGGTGGGAGGCGGCGCTCGCGACGATCGACGCGATCGCCGCTTCCTGCCCGAACGAGATCGCCGCCGTTGCGGGGATCGGGCTGTCGGGTCAAATGCACGGGGCGACGTTGCTCGATGCTTCCGGGGAAGTGCTGCGCCCCTGCATCTTGTGGAACGACACGCGCTCCACGGTCGAATGCGAGGCGTTCGAGCTGGCGTTTCCGCGCTCGCGGGAGATCACCGGCAATCTCGCCATGCCGGGCTTCACGGCGCCGAAGCTCCTCTGGATCCGTCGGCACGAGCCGGACGTATTCGCAAGGGCTGCAACGGTGTTGCTTCCCAAAGCGTACCTGCGCTGGCGTTTGACCGGCGAGCTCGTGGAGGAAATGTCCGATGCGTCGGGCACCCTCTGGCTCGACGTGGGACGACGCGAATGGTCGGTCGAAGCCCTTCACGCGAGTGGTCTCACGACCGGGCACATGCCGCGGCTCGTCGAAGGCATCGCGCCGAGCGGCACCCTGAAACCCGAATTGTCCCGCCGCTGGCGCATGAAGCCGCCGGTCGTCGCCGGAGGGGCTGGAGACAACGCGGCCGGCGCGATCGGCCTCGGCGCAGTCCGTCCCGGCAGCGCCTTCGTGTCGCTCGGAACGTCGGGCGTGGTGTGGGCGACGACGTCCCGCTTCGCGCCCAATCCCGCGGCCGCCGTCCACACGTTCTGTCATGCTCTGCCCAACACCTGGCACCAGATGGGAGTTACGCTTTCGGCGGCCTCGTGCCTGTCTTGGTGGTCCGGCGTGATCGGAGCGAGCGAGGCGACTCTCCTCGCGGAGCTCGGGGACATCCCGATGGATCCGAGCCCTGTTCTCTTCCTGCCGTACCTTTCAGGTGAGCGGACGCCGCACAACGATGCAGCGGTCCGCGGCGCGTTCGTGAGCCTGTCGCACGAGAGTGATCGCGTCGCACTCACCCGGGCCGTGCTCGAGGGTGTGGCGTTCAGCCTCCGCGACTCTCTTGATGCACTTTCGGCCGCGGGTACGCCTATCGCGAGCGCCGACGTGATCGGCGGCGGCTCGCGGTCGCGGGTCTGGACGGCGATTCTCGCAAGCGCCCTCGATCGACCACTCCATCGGCTCGGCGAAGGCGACACCGGCGCTGCCTTCGGCGCCGCCCGCCTCGGCCGAATAGCGTCGACGGGCGAGGCACCCGAAGCGGTATGCAGGCCGCCGCGGCGGCTCGAGACGATCGAGCCCGATCCCGCTCTAAGAGACAAGTATGCCGAGCGGATCGAGGCTTACCGCCGTCTTTATCGCGCGATGCGGCGACGGCCCTAGATAAAGGCCGCCGACCGTCGGCTTTCTCACGCGGTCAGTTGCCCGCGGGCGTTTTCTTCCACATGATCGCGGTGCGACGCCTGCGCTGGTCGGGAAGCATCGGTGACCGCCTATCTTGGCATTGATATCGGCACGTCCGCGGTCAAGGCGGTGCTCGTCGGCGGCGATCAGGCCGTGCTCGGCGAGGCGAGCGCCGAGCTGGCCACCGCGCGGCCGAAGGACCTCTGGTCCGAGCAGGATCCGCAAGACTGGTGGCGCGCCGTCGAGACCGTCGTCGGCCATTTGCGCCGCCCTGACCCGAAGCGCTTCGCGGCGGTGCGGGGCATCGGCCTTACGGGTCAGATGCACGGGGCGGTGCTCATCGCCTCCGACGGAAGGCTGCTTCGGCCCGCCATCCTGTGGAACGACAGCCGCTCGTTTCGCGAGGCTGAGCACCTCCGCGCAACGCACTCCCATCTCGCGCACGTGACCGGCGTGCTGCCGATGCCGGGATTCACGGCGCCAAAGTTGCTCTGGCTCGCAAAGCACGAGCCCGAAATATTCCGCTCCATACGCACGGTGCTGCCGCCGAAGGACTTCGTACGCCTTCAGCTTACCGGCGAGGCCGTTACGGATTTGTCGGATGCCGCAGGGACCTGGTGGCTCGACCAGGCGTCGCGGGACTGGTCGGAGGAAGCCCTGGCGGCATGCCGCCTCGATCGATCGCAGATGCCGCGTCTCGTCGAAGGCTCGCAGGCCTCTGGCCGGGTCCGCGCCGAGATCGCGGCGCGCTGGGGGCTCGACGGCCCGGTGATCGTGGCGGGCGGCGCCGGGGACGTGGCGGCCGGCGGCATCGGCCTCGGCGCGGTGGACGATGGAGCGGCCTTCCTCTCGCTTGGCACGTCGGGGCAGTATTTCGTGACGACCGACCGGTTCAGGCCGGCTCCGGAAACCTTGGTGCATGCCTTCTGCCATGCCCTGCCGGGGCGCTGGTTCCAAATGGCCGCGATGCTGAACGGAGCGAGCTGCCTCGCCTGGGCCGCCGGCCTGCTCGGGTGCGAAATCGACCTTCTGCTCCGCGAGGCGGAGGCCGCCTACGTGAGCCCGTCGGACGTCCTCTTCCTGCCCTATCTCGCCGGAGAGCGCACGCCGCACAACGACCCGTACGCCCGCGGGGTGTTCTTCGGCTTGACGCCCGAGACCGGGCGGGCCGCCCTCGTTCAAGCCGTCCTGGAGGGCGTCGCCTTCAGTTTCGCGGACGCCGCGGACTGCCTTGCTCGGGCGGGCACGCCGGTCGCCCGCGCCGGCGTCGTCGGCGGCGGCGCGCGCTCGCGTCTCTGGATACGGATCCTCGCGGCGACGCTCGACATCCCGCTCGCGCGGTATGACGGCGCCGACAAGGGACCCGCCTTCGGCGCGGCGCGCCTCGCCCGTCTCGCGGTGACGGGCGAGGAGCCGGGCGGCGTCTGCACACCTCCGCGCGTGCTCGAGGTCGTGGAGCCGGACCCCGACCTCACCGCGATCTATCGCACGCGCGTGCAGGCCTTTCGGCGGCTGTACGGCGCCGTGAGGGAGGAGTTCCGGGCTCGCTGAGCCAAGGTCGACCGCGGCATTCGGGACGCGCCGAGGCTAGCCTTCACCAAAATTCTCGGTTCCCTTCGTCCCCTCGGCTCCGACCGTCCGGCAAAGCGGCATGCACCGGTGTGCGCGGAGCGACCGGTTGCCCACTGAAAATCCCGTGAGGTCTCCGGCACGGAACGCCGGGCGTTGTTCGAGGGGTAGCACCGCTCCTCGCTCGATCAGCCGAGCCGGCTCGCATAGTCGATCACGAGGAGGCGCGTCGGGGCTTCGTCCTCCTCGATCCGAGGGAACCGTCCGACCGGCTCGTGGAACACGTTGTCGGTCTCGTCGTCGTTGACCGTCGAAACCTCGCCGACGAGCACGTCTTCCCGCTCGGCCCAGAAGGAATGCCAGACGCCGGGGCGAAGCGTGATGCTCTCACCCGGCCCGAGGCGGAGGACGGCGCCGGCAGGCAGGACGTGTCCTATCGCGTCCGTCTCGACCGTCACGGCCGTCGAACCATCGAGGCCTCCGTTCGAATCGGACATGAAGAGGCGCAGGGCGAGCGTGCCGCCGCCCCGGTTGATGATGTCTTCCGTCTTCAAGTTGTGCCGGTGCAATGGGCAGGTCTGGCCCGCGCGGACGACGATCATCTTCTCGGCATAGATCATGCCGCCACCCTGGCGGAGTTCCGAGAGGCGGCCATTTCGCAAGGTGAAAAGAACGAGCCCGTCGGTATCGAAACGGCCGAGGCCGAAATCGGTGACGTCCCAGCCGAGGCCCCGTTCGATGATCCCGCCGACCGCGGCGCGGCGGCTCTCAAAGTCTTCGGGCGTCCAGTGCGCGAACGGCGGCAGGCTAAATCCGTGACGGGCGGCAAAGGATGCCGCACCATGCAGAACCGCGTTGATTTGCGAGCGCTTCATGGGCGCTTCCTCCCTGGTCGTCGGAGGGCCATGTCGACGGCTTGGACCCGCGGCTGCGCCGCCGCGACCGTGGGCCGATTGGTGCACCGCCGGCGGCCACTTTCACGATCCTGGCGCATGCTAGCACCCGGTGGATGCGTCGTCTTCAAACACGCGAATACACGAGGTTTCCGTATTGACAGGTCGAGGTCCTCGTATGAGCCTCACCGAAGGGCGCAAGCCCGATCGACGGAAAACAAAAGGGGGTGCCTGAGAACCGTGCGGCGAGAGTCGGCACGGTGCAATCATGGGAGGACAATGTGAGAAAGTTTGCCTCAAAGGGAACGTGCTTCGCGAGCGCGCTCGCGCTTGGGGTGTTCGCCACGGGCTACGCCTCCGCGGCCGACATCGTGGGCCTGATCACCAAGACCGAGAACAATCCGTTCTTCGTCAAGATGAGAGAGGGAGCGCAGGAAAAGGCGAAGCAGCTCGGGGTACAGTTGCAGGCACTCGCAGGCAAGTACGACGGCGACAACGAGAGCCAGGTCGCCGCAATCGAAAGCCTGATCTCCGCCGGAGCGAAGGGATTCGCGATCGTGCCGAGCGACTCGAGCGCCATCGTCCCGACGATCCAGCAGGCCCGCAAGGCGGGGTTGCTCGTGATCGTGCTCGACACGCCGCTCGATCCGATCGACGCCGCGGACGCGACGTTTGCGACCGATAACTTCAAGGCCGGCGAGTTGATCGGAACCTGGGCCTCGAAGACGCTCGGCGCCAAGGCAAAGGATGCGCGCATCGCCTTCCTCGACCTCTCGTCCAACCAGCCCACGGTCGACTATCTCCGCGATCAGGGATTCATGAAGGGCTTCGGGATCGACATCAAGGATCCCAAGCGCTACGGCGACGAAAACGATCCGCGGGTCAGCGGCCACGACGTGACGGGCGGCGCCGAGGACGGCGGCCGAAAGGCCATGGAGAACCTGCTCCAGAAGGACCCCAGGATCAACGTGGTCTACACGATCAACGAACCTGCCGCCGCCGGCGCCTGGGAGGCCCTGAAAGCAGCCGGCAAGGACAACGGCAGCGTCCTTCTCGTTTCGATCGATGGCGGCTGTCCGGGGGTCAAGAACGTCAAGGCTGGGGTGATCGGCGCGACCTCACAACAGTATCCCCACAAGATGGCGTCCATGGCCCTCGAGGCGATCACGAATTTCGCGAGGACGGGCAAGAAGCCGGAGAAGACCCCAGGCCTCGACTTCTACGACACCGGGGCGACCCTCGTGACGGACAAGCCCGTCGAGGGCGTTCCATCGATCAACACTGATGAAGGCTTGAAACTCTGCTGGGGCTGACGCGCGCTCTTGAGTCCCGAGGCTGAAGCGGACGGGCAGTCGGCGAAGGCTGCCCGCCATGCTCGGCGGGCGATTTGGGCAATCGAACATCATGAACGAAGCACCGCGCCAACGTGGCCCTGAGGACTACGAGGCGGCGATCGCCCCGAGCGACACCGCGACTCCGACGTTCGAAGCCGAGTCCACGACGCCGCTAAAGCGGCTGCACCATTTTCTCCACCAGTATCCCACTGCCGTTCCTTTCATCGTCCTTCTCCTTGGAATCCTCATTTTCTCGGTCCTCGTGGGCGGCCGGTTTTTCGCCCCGTTCAATCTGTCCCTGATCCTGCAGCAGGTCACGATCATCGGTGTCGTGGGGATCGCGCAGACTCTGATCATCCTGACGGCTGGAATCGACCTCTCGGTCGGAGCCATCATGGTGCTCTCGTCCGTCGTCATGGGGCGGTTGGCCGTCATCGCGGGCGTGCCGATCGAGATAGCCTTCGCGCTCGGGCTCCTGACAGGGGCGGCATGCGGGTTCGTCAACGGCGCGTTGATCACCTCGCTCCGGCTGCCGCCTTTCATCGTGACGCTCGGCACCTGGAGCATTTTCGGAGCCCTGAACCTCTTCTATTCTCAGAGTTCAACCATTCGGCAGCAGGAGATCGCCGGAGCCGCACCGTTCCTTCAGTTCCTCGGCACGCGCATCCAGGTCGGCGGGGCACCGGTCACATACGGCTCGATCTTCATGATCCTGCTCGCGGTTCTGATCTGGTACGTCCTCAACCGCACGGCGTTCGGAAGGCACATCTACGCCACCGGGGACGACCCCGATGCCGCGCGCCTCGCGGGCATCAACACGAGGCGAACGCTCCTTGCCGTCTACACGATCGCCGGCCTTATCTGCGCCGTCGCGGGTTGGACCCTGATCGGCCGCATCGGGGCCGTCAGCCCCATGGCGGGCGGCACCGCGAACCTCGACTCCATTACGGCCGTGGTCATTGGCGGAACCAGCCTGTTCGGCGGCCGCGGTTCGATTGTCGGCACGCTGATCGGAGCGCTGATCGTGGGCGTGTTCCGGAACGGGCTCGCTCTCGCGGGCCTCGATGTCCTCTGGCAGGAGTTCACCGTCGGGGTCCTTATCATCACGGCGGTGACGCTCGACCAATGGATCCGGAGGGTATCCGCATGAGCTCGACGGGCGCGCAGGAACCCATTCTCGCGGCGCGTGGTCTCATCAAACGCTATGGTCGGGTCACGGCGCTCGACCAAGCCGATTTCGACCTCCTCCCGGGCGAAATCCTGGCCGTCATCGGCGACAACGGTGCCGGCAAGTCGACGCTCATCAAGGCGTTAGCGGGCGCGGTCGTCCCTGATCACGGCGAGATCCGGCTTGACGGCAAGCCGGTGCAGTTCCGCTCCCCCATGGAGGCGCGATCCGCGGGCATCGAGACGGTCTACCAGACTCTCGCGCTGTCGCCGGCACTCAGCATCGCGGATAACCTTTTTCTCGGACGGGAGCGAAGGAAACCCGGGATTCTCGGCACGGTGTTCCGGCGGTTGGATCGCGTGCGTCATGCAACGCGAAGCCCGTCACCACCTGTCCGCCCTGGGCCTGATGACGATTCAAAACATCAACCAGCCGGTCGAGACCCTGTCGGGTGGCCAGCGCCAAGGCGTCGCGGTCGCGAGGGCGGCGGCTTTCGGAAGTCGGGTCGTGATCATGGACGAACCGACGGCGGCACTCGGCGTGAAGGAATCCCGCAAGGTTCTCGAACTCATGACGAACCTCAAGCGCCGCGGCCTTCCCATCGTGCTCATCAGCCACAATATGCCTCACGTGTTCGAGGTCGCGGACCGCATCCATATACACCGCCTGGGTCGCAGAATCGCGGTCATCGACCCATCGGAATTCTCGATGTCGGATGCGGTCGCGATCATGACGGGGGCCGCCAAGCCGCCGCCGATGCCGGCGAGCTGAGCTTCGCCGATTCCACGGACGGCATGCGAGGCCGTTGCCTTCGATAGGAAACGCCGAGCCGTCAGCGCATCGCGCTCCTCCATGCCGCTCGATCGACATCCGCCGGGACGCCGACCGCGAAATCCGCGCGCCCCGCCTTACTGGACCTGTTACGTGCCAGGTTCCACGGCCCAAATGTTTCCTTCGTCCGTTGCGATATACAATCTCTCGTCCGGGCCTTGCACAAGGGCTCGGACGCGTCGTCGGGGAAGGTCGAAGGACGTGACGTTTTCCACGGCGCCCTTTTCATTCAGCTTGAGAACATCCACACGCTGGGCTCTCAGGAAGCCGACAACCAGGTTGCCTGATACCGCCTGCCATCTCGAGCCGCGGAGAAACACCAGCGGCGCGATCCCTGCGGAGTCCTTGTAGACATAAACAGGTTTCATAGCGTCAGGGAACTTCGTGAGATCTGTCATCGGCGTCAGGGTTCCGTCGGGCTTGTTTGACGTGTAACCGCAGTAGCCGTCCGGGCAATCGACACCTTTCTCCGGTGTCGGATCCCAGCCGCCATTGCCACCCGCGACGAGGGCTGTGACTTCGTCGCTGTGGCCAGGGCCGTGCTCGGCGACGAAGGCCTGGCCGGTCTCGGGGTGGAAATCAAGACCTTGAATATTGCGATGGCCGTAAGTGAAGATTCTTGCATCTCCACCATTCGGAGTCTTATTCCCGGGTGCGGCTTTGCCGTCGCGGTCGATCCGCAGAACCTTCCCGCCAAGCCGCGTGAGATCTTGGGGGAGAACGCCTTCGTGGTTATCTCCAGTCGGAATATACAAGAACTTATCGGGGCCGAAGCGTAGACGTCCGCCGCTATGGGCGCCCGGTCCTCCAACCTTCATGCGGCGCTGCTTGTAACTGATGCCGGTTACGATATCGGTGCGATCAGTCACCGCGCTGAGGCTTTCGTTGAGGTCGAGCCGAACGACCCGGTTGTTCTTTTCGCCGCCTGCCGTGGAGGCCATATAGACGAAAACCGATCGGTTCTGCGTGAAGTCGGGATCTAAGGCGACGCCATTCATTCCCGATTGGCTTTCACAGAACAAATCCGAAGCAATCATGGCTGAGCCCCCCGTTCCAAAGAGGCGTACCACTTGACTGTTCGGGAGGCGCACCGACAAGCCACGGCATTTCTCGGTAAAGAACATCGCTCCGTCCTGCGTGAACGCCATGTCCCACGGACTTTGCAGGCCGCTCATAATGTCGGAACGTTGGAGATTCAGATCATCGGCCGACTTTGCCTGCGCGTGAACGCCGGCAGAGATCGCCAGTGCAGTAACGGTTGCAAGAAGAGCTCTCATTTTCAACCTCCTCGGCTGGCGCCAGGATCGCGAGAACGGGTCGGAATGGCAAAGGGTTCCGGTATGGGCGCTGCTTCCCGGCGAGACGCGGACTTGCGGGCAAGCCGTCGTTCCGAGGTGGGGTTGCATTCCGCGGCCGTCCGGCACCGTCGTATCTCGACCTCGAAAGCATCCGGGCGGCCTCCACCAAGTCCCGTCGGAGCGCTCCACGCTTTCGGGCTCGCGATCGTCGAGAACGATGGGGCGTCGGACGGCCTCCACGTCGCGGTCTGCGATGAACATTCATCTCCCGCGGCCTGGTTCTCCTTGCACTTTGACGGATCATCTGCCCTGCCTCTTTCCTTCGGGATGTGGCTTGGAGGCAACGCAATCGAAACAGTTACAATGATATCCAGGAGGCGGCCATAGCGTCCGCTCGGAACCCGATCGATGCAGTTAGACCACCTCCTGAAGCACCCGCTCGCTTGCGTCCTGACGACCGCACTCATCCTGGCGTCGTGCGCTCCGGGGCAGACCACCCGGTCCGGGGCGGTCCATGCGGGGCCACACCCTCGCGTGGCGCGCGCATTGACCCAGCCTGTTCACGGCATCGATGTGTCAAAGTATCAGGGAAGGATCGACTGGGCCTCGGTCAAAGCAGCAGGCACGAATTTCGCCTTCATCAAGGCAACCGAGGGAGGGGATCACTTAGACGAGCGCTTCGTCGAGAACTGGAACGAAGCTCGAGCGGCTGGCGTGCCGCGCGGAGCCTATCACTTCGTATTCTGGTGCCGGGATGCACGCGAGCAGGTCGAGTGGTTCAAGCGGAATGTCCCCGCCGAGGCCGATGCATTGCCGCCCGTGCTCGATTTGGAATGGAACAGCAGTTCTCGCACCTGCCCCTACAAGCTCCCGAGACATCAAGCATTGGGCATGATCAGGATCATGCTTCAAGGCATGAGAGAGCACACCGGCAAACGGCCCATCATTTACACCGATCCGGGCTTTTACAAGGATGTTCTCGAAGGCGAACTCCTCGAGTATCCGCTTTGGGCAAGGAGCGTGGCGGCCGAGCCCGAGGCTCGATACGCGGAACGGCCTTGGCTCCTGTGGCAGTACACCGCCTCCGGACGCGTGCCCGGCGTCGCCACGGCTGTCGATCGAAACGCCTTCTGGGGCAGCCGGTCCGACTGGGCGCAGTTCCTGTCCACGCACTGCGACCCGCGCACGGAGGCTTCGACGCGGGGCCGCTGCACCAACGCAAAGGTCGCGTCCGCGGATTGAAGTTGGCTCGGGGGCTCGGACGGCTGCAGGTACCCCCGGGCCTTGCGGTAGCTTAACTTCTAGATCGCGGCGGATCCATTACAGCGCAGGAGGCGCCGGGGTTGCAGTCGCCGGCGGCGGGTCGAGCATTCGGCTTTGGAGCGCGAGAGCGGTCGTTTGCCGGGACCCAGCGCACGCGCGTCGACTGCTGAGATGGAATTACGACGCTAAGGATTTGGCCGAACGTCCGTGGTAGACTCGTTCAAGATCCACTCTCGCAACCTTAGCTGTTCGGAAGACCGCGAGGAAAGGGCCTTGATACGAGTCCGATGGGCCCTAACGAGCATGGCCGGCGATCGCTAACCTGAACCAGCGTGAGGCGCTTACCTGTGCTCGTCGGGAACCGAGAACGTCCTACGCGATGCATGTCGCTGAATGATCGGGAGGAGCGGTTCCGGTGCCGGACATTGTCGCGATTACGATGAACCCTGCGCTCGATCTTTCGACCAGCACCGAGGCCGTCGTCCTGGAGCACAAGCTCCGGTGCACGGCGGCGCAGTTCGATCCGGGCGGTGGTGGCATCAATGTCGTGCGGGCAGCACGGACCCTCGGCGCCGATGCCCTTGCCATCTTTCCGGCTGGCGGCCTCACGCAACACGCCCTCGAGGACTTGCTCCAGCGGAACGACATTCCCTATCGCCTGGTCCCCATCCGCGGGCGGACCCGCGTCAGCTTCACCGTGGACGAGCGTCGGAGCGGCGGGCAGTATCGGTTTGTGTTTCCGGGACCGGAGTTGTCGGAAGCGGAGCAGCAAAGCTGTCTCGCGGCTCTCGCGGAGGCCGCGCGGGGCGCGCGCTTCGTCGTCGCGACCGGGAGCCTTCCTCCTGGCGGCCATTCCGACTTCTTCCAGAGGGTTGCCGACGTGACGCGAGAGCTCGGCGCCGCCTTCGTCCTCGACACCTCCGGGGAGGCCCTCAGGAATGTGAGGCGCGGAGTGTTCCTCCTGAAACCGAGCCTACGGGAGTTGCAGGAGTTGGCCGGCCGGGATCTCCGGACAACGGACGAACAGGTGGAGGCTGCCCGGGAGCTGATCGCGAAGGGCATCACCGAGGTCGTCGTGGTTTCGCTGGGAGCACAGGGGGCGCTTCTGGTGACGGCCGAGAGTCATGAGGCGTTCCCGGCCCTCGACGTTCCGGTCCGCAGTGCCGTCGGCGCCGGGGACAGCATGGTTGCCGCCATCACCGTCGGGCTTCTGCGCGGCTTCGATCTGCGCAAGGCGCTGCATCTTGGAACGGCGGCCGGCGCTGCGACCCTTATGACGCCCGGGACCGAACTCTGCCGTCGCGAGGACGTGGAGCGACTTTTCGCTGGATTCCAGACCTGAGTCGTGCAGGCCGCCGGCGGCGGTGGCACAGTCGGCCGCCAGCGGCATGCGCGCTTATCACGCCCAAGGAGGTCCCATCACGGCCTTCGATCGTGGACGGCGAGACGTCGGTGCGCGCACCCGCGTTGGCAGTGCTCGAATTCCGTACCGGGTGCGCTAAGCGGACGGTCAGGGCCGGTCGGCACCCTCAGCGACCGCCTGGCGGCGCATATGCGCGGCGATTTGCACCAGTGCAGCCGAAGCGAGCCAGCAATGACGGTCGTCACCGCGGCCCGTCAGCGCAATCGGCACCCGCGCGCCGAGAACGATGCCCGCCGACAGCGCGTCGGCGAGCGAGGCCAGTTCTCTCGCGATCATATTCCCCGATTCGAGATTGGGGGCGAGGAGGATGTCCGCCTGACCGGCCACGGCAGAGCGGATGCCGGTGAACTGAGCGGCCTTCAACGAGACCGCATGATCGACCGTCAACGGGCCGTCCAGGATGCCGCCGGAGATTTGACCGCGCTCGGCCATTTTGCAAAGCGTCGCCGCTTCGATCGTGGCGGGCATCTTGGGATTGATCGTTTCCACCGCCGCGAGCAGGGCCACCTTGGGCGCTGGAATTCCGAGCCAGCGTGCGAGATCGATGGCATTTTGGCAAATCTCGCGTTTCTCCGAGAGCCCGGGCGCGATGTTGATCATCGAGTCCGTGATAAAGAGCGGCTTGGGATAGGTCGGAATGTCCAGCACGTGCACATGGCTCATGCGGCGCTCCGTCCGCAAGCCGTGCGACTTTGAGATGACGGCACCGATCAGTTCCTCGGTCGACACGCTCCCCTTCAGGATGCCTTCGATCCTACCTTCCCGCGCCAGCCGAACGGCGACCGCAACAGCTTCCCTCGGGTTTGCCGCCGGCATCATCTCGAATTCGGCGAGTGCGATGCCGGCACGTTCGGCGGCTTCATGGATCAAACCCTCTCTGCCGATGAGGATCGGGGCAATGGTGCCCTGCTGCGCCGCAATCGCTACGGCGGTGAGCGAGTCGGCGTCCGTCGGATAGACGATCGCTGTCGCAATCGGCGAAAGCTGGCGCGCTTTGACTCGGCCCATGATCTCGCGGAAGCGGATCTCCTTGTCGTCGAAACGGACCGCGGGAAGGTAGACCTTGGGGCGCCGCACCTTCTCCGTGGGGGCGATCACTTCGGCCGCGCCCGAAACGACGACGTCCCCGTCCTGGTTCGTGCATTCGGTGTCGAGCACGATCTTGCCCTTCGCGACATCCTTCTCCTTCGCCGTGACCTTGATGGTAATGGTATCGCCTACTTTCACGGGGCGACGGAAGCGCAGGTTCTGGCCGAGGTAGATCGTGCCAGGTCCGGGAAAGAGAGTTCCAAGGATCGTGGAAATGAGCGCGCCGCTCCACATGCCGTGGCCGATCACCTCCCGGAAACGGCTGCTCGTTGCATATTCCGCATCGACGTGCGCGGGATTGATGTCGCCCGACATAACCGCGAAGAGCGTGATGTCTTGTTCGGTGAGCGTTCGCTCGAGCGTGGCGCTGTCGCCGATTCCGATTTCATCGAAGGTGCGGTTCTCGATGAGTTCCACTTGAATACCCGCAATGGCCGGTACGCGGATTCGAGACGAATTCGCCTGGGCATTCCGGCATGGTGCCGCCTCGGATCCGGCACCCTACTGGCACGGGATTTGTGGCATTTGACGGCAGGGCGGTCAATCGGCGGTGGGGTTCGGAGGCTGGCACGGGAATGCCTCAGCACTCCGGCCCTCGTACACGTTCCCATCGGGAGCGCGCGCAAAGCCACGCCCGACCAGCAGAACCTCGGCCCAATCCGACAGGTACCACGCGCTGTCTTGGAGGCGAAAAGGTCGGTTTCTCTGTTACGGATTGACGATGGCGCCCGTTCGACGCGCCCCTTGTTCCGCTCTCGCGACGCGGATCACCCAACGAATTGGTATGAGGAGTTACGTGGGCGTTCTCCCGTCCCCGCTGTCCCTGAACAAAACCACGACGGAGCGCGCCGCTGTCTCATAAGTGCGGCCGGATAGCGGTGGGGCGCTCCGCCACGGGACGATGTCCTCTGGCGATTCAAGCGCCGTATCGATCCATCTGCGCCACGAGCTTGCGGGGCCGTCACCCACTCGTGGCAGCTCGAACTCAAGCGACTCCCAATACGCGTTCAGGATCAGGTACACGCACAGCCCTTCCTGCTGGACCTCTGCCTCAAAGGCCAAACTATGGGAATCATTGCTCCAGTCCGGCTGCCCGACCCTCACGCCGTGCCATCTCTTTCGAGCCTGCCGGATCAATTGGTTCAGCGGCACGCGCCGGCGCTCGTGCTCCACAACCCGCAGAACTCGCCGGGCGTTGAGCAGGGTGACGAAGCGCAGCACGTCCGCATGCTTCCCGACCAGCGTCCAGTCGAACCAGCCGGTTTCATTATCCTGGCAATAGGCATTGTTGTTGCCGTACTGGGTGCGCCGCGCCTCGTCACCCATGAGGATCATGGGCATGCCGAGCGAGAGCATCGTCACCGTCAGGAAGTTCTTCACCTGCCGGTTTCTCAGCCTCTCGATGGCGCGGTCGGCGGTTGGCCCTTCCACGCCGCAATTCCAGCTGTGGTTATCGTTCTCGCCGTCGCGATTGTCCTCCCCGTTCTCCTCGTTGTGCTTGCGGTCGTAGGAGACAAGGTCATTGAGAGTGAAGCCGTCGTGACAGGTCACGAAATTGACGCTCTGTTCGACTTCGCGTTCCTTATGGCCGTAGATCTCGGGGCTGCCCACCAGCCGGTCCGCCACGCGCATTACGGAGCCCGGGTCGCCGCGAAAGAAGCGGCGCACGTCGTCGCGGAACCTTCCGTTCCACTCTTTCCAGCTGTCTCCGATAAAACTGCCGACCTGGTAGAGACCTGCCGCGTCCCATGCCTCTGCGATGAGCTTTGTGCCCGCGAGCGCCGGATCCGACTCGATGTCCCACAGGATCGGCGGATCCGGGATCGGCTGACCCGACGCGTCGCGCGCCAGGACCGACGCAAGATCGAACCGGAAGCCATCCACGTGCATCGATTCCACCCAGTACCGAAGGCTATCCAAGATCATCCGGCGGACGATCGGATGGTTGGCGTTGAGGGTGTTCCCGGTCCCGGTGTAGTTAGCGTAGCGCGAGCGGTCCTTCTCGAGGATGTAGTACGTGCTGTTGTCCAGTCCGCGAAAGCATGACGTCGCGCCGCGGTGGTCACCTTCCGCGGTGTGATTATAAACGACGTCGAGGATGACCTCGATGCCGCCCTGGTGCAGGGCCTTGACCATGTCGCGGAACTCGTCCGCCGGGCCGAGCAAGTCCCGACGCGAACTGTACGCCTGGTGCGGAGCGAAGAACGACACCGGCGCATAACCCCAGTAGTTGACCTTGCCCGGCGGGCAATCCTGCGCATCGAATTGGAACACCGGCAGCAGTTCCACCGCGGTGATCCCCAGCTTTTGGAGATACGGGATCTTCTCGATCAGGCCCGCGAACGTGCCGCGGGTCTTCTCGCCGACGCCGGAACTCGGATGGCGGGTGAAGCCGCGCACATGCATCTCGTACACGACGGTCTGTGCCGACGGCCGCCGCAACGGCGCGTCGCCTTCCCAGTCGTAGGCGGACGGGTCCACGACCACGCTCTTCATCGCCGTTGCCGTGTTGTCGCCCACCTCGCGCGCGGCGGCGCGGCTGTAAAGATCCGGGACGGCCACTGCGCGGCCATAGGGGTCCAGCAGGATCTTGGTCGGATCGAAGCGCATGCCGTTCGCGGGATCCGACGGTCCCTCGACGCGATAGCCGTAGATTTGCCCTGGCGTCACGCCAGGAACGAACACGTGCCAGTAGTGATATGTGCGATTAGCAACGGGGTCGAGGCTGACGATCCGCGCAGCCTTCGCGTCGTCAACGCGATCGAACAGCAGCAGCGCGACCCCAGTCGCGTGTCTGGAGAACAGGCTGAAGTTCACCCCTGCCGTGCTCGGCGCCGCTCCCAACGGGGAGGCACTTCCGGGTGTCGGGCCATGCCACGAACCTGGACGCGCCACTTTCTCGCGCTCGAGCATCGTCCTATCCAATCCGGGATCCGACGAGGTCAGCCCCGCACCGCCGACGGGAGAGGCCGTCGCAAGACGCCGCGCCAAGTCGCCCTAGGGAACCGGGCACGGTTTCGCGTTCCAGATCTCGGCGGCGTACTCGGCAATCGTGCGGTCGCTGGAGAACCTCCCGGAGCCGGCCACGTTCAATATGACCTTCCGTGTCCATTCCTCCCGATCCGTGTACAGGTCGATCAGCCGCTGGTCCGCGCTCAGGTAAGCCGGGAGATCCGCGAGATGCCTGTAATGGTCTCCATGCGTCAGCAGGGTATCGCGCAATGGTGAGAAGATGCCCGGCTCGTCGCGGCTGAAGTGGTCCGAAAAGATCAGGTCCAGCGCGGCTCGGGTCTCCGGGTCGTTGTCGTAATGCCATTGCGGGCTGTACCAGCCCTGGCTGTTCGCCACTTGTTCGGCGGTCAAGCCGAAGAGGAAGAAGTTTTCCTCCCCGGCCTCCTCCGCCATCTCGATCGTTGCGCCGTCGCGTGTCCCGAGCGTCAGGGCTCCGTTCATCATGAACTTCATGTTGCTCGTCCCGCTCGCCTCGTATCCCGCGGTGGAGATCTGATTGGAGACGTCGGTTGCGGGGATCAGTTTCTCGGCGAGCGACACGCAGTACTCGGGCAGAAAAACAACCTTGAGACGGCCGCGCACGGCCGGATCGCCGTCGATCGTTCCGGCAAGGTTGTTGAGGAATTTGATCACGAGCTTCGCCATGCGGTACGCCGGCGCCGCCTTGCCGGCAAAGAAGAAGGTCCGCGGCGCCATTTCGAGGCCCGCGTTCTCGCGCAGCCGATTGTAGAGCACGATCAAACGCAGCCCGTTCAGCAACTGCCGCTTATACTCGTGAATCCGCTTGATCTGGCTGTCGAAGATCGAGTCCGGATCCACGGTCACGCCGGACGTCTGCTTGAGCCACTCCGCAAAACGGGACTTGGCCGCGTGCTTGGCTCGGCGAACCGCATCCCGGAATTCTCCGTCGTCGGCCAGAGGCTTCAGCTTCGCTAACTCGGCAAGATCAGTGATCCATCCGTCGCCAATCGCCTCGGTAATTGTGCCGGCCAGAGCCGGGTTGGCCAGCAGGAGCCATCGCCGTGGCGTCACTCCGTTCGTCTTGTTGCCGAAGCGCTCCGGGAACAACTCGGCCAGATCCCGGACCGTGATGGTGCGCAGCAGCGACGAATGGATAGCCGCGACGCCGTTCGTGCTGTGCGTTCCGACGATGGCGAGGTTGGCCATGCGGACCTTACGCACCTCCCCTTCCTCGATCAGACTGACGCGCTGGACACGGCTCTCGTCGCCCGGAAAGCGGCCCCGCACATCGTCGAGGAGGCGTCGGTTGATCTCAAGGACGATCTCCAGATGCCTCGGTAGCATCAGCTCGAACCAGCGAAACGGCCACTTTTCCAGCGCCTCGGGCAGGAGCGTATGGTTGGTGTAAGCCAGCGTTCTTCGCGTGAGATCCCAGGCCTCGTCCCATTCGAGGTGAGCTTCGTCGATCAGGATCCGCATCAGCTCCGCGACGGTGAGGCTTGGGTGCGTGTCGTTGAGGTGGATAGCGACCTTGTCGGGGAGAAGGCTCCACTCCGAGTTGCCCGCCCGGAAACGCCGCAGGAGGTCTGCCAGCGAGCAGGCGACCAAGAAGTATTCCTGCACGAAGCGTAGCCCCTGCCCCATGCTCGTGGAGTCGTCCGGGTAGAGAACGCGCGTCAGCGATTCGGCGGTGAGCCGCTCGGCCAGTGCGCCGACAAAGTCGCCGGCGCTGAACACGTGGAAGTCGAACACGGCGGGCGCCGCGGCCGCCCAGAGCCGAAGCGTGTTGATGGTCCGGCCGCCGTAGCCCACCACGGGGCGGTCGTAGGGGATCCCAAGCAAGGTCGACGGCTGGCCGGGAACCGCGGCGAGGGTCCCGCAGCGGACCTCGAACGAGCAACCAAGCGTCACCTCCACCTGTTGCTGGGGCCGAGGCAGTTCCCAGGGATCGGGGCGCCGCAGCCAGTGGTCCGCCTCCTCGGTCTGCCAACCGTCACGGATCCCTTGCCTGAAGATGCCGAATTCGTACCGGAGCCCATATCCCATCGCCGGGATCTGCATCGTCGCCATCGAGTCGAGAAAGCAGGCCGCGAGGCGCCCGAGCCCGCCGTTGCCGAGCCCGGCGTCGGGCTCCTGCTCGAGCACGGTGAGCCAGTCGAGGTTCTTGTGCTTCACGAACCGCTCGACGAGTGGGTCGAGGAGGAGGTTCGTGATGTTATTTGCCAGCGACCGCCCGATCAGGAACTCCATCGAGAGATAATAGACGCGTTTCGAGTTCTCCTGCCTGTAGGTCTGCTCCGTGCGCACCCACCGCTGCGAAAGGATATCTCGCACGGAGCGGGCGATGGCCTCGTAGCGTTCGCGAGGACCGACCGCGCCCGGATCGATCGCGTTGTCGAACATGAGATGCCTCTCGTAGAGGGCATCGCTCGATCCAGTCAGTTGAACCGGGCCGCATCCGTATTGGCTGAAGAGCTTCTTGGCTTCTGGCTCGCCCACGATCGCCGAGCCGACCACCCCATCGCCGCGGTTCATGGGTCAACCCTCCTCGCTCAAACGACGTCGCCCGGGTCGCTTCAGATCACATTCGAGAGCATTGGATCGCAGATGGAGCCCGCGTACTTTCTTCTCAAGAATCGCTATTGCGGATCAGAATGTCACCAACTTTTAGGTCCGCCCAGTGACCCAGGTGCGCGAGATCAAGGAAGCGCAGCGGAGTCGGTCACCTCGTGGGCAGCAATCGCGGTCGGATCGGGCGTATCGTCCGGAGCTCTGCCGAGAGGCAGGAGGAGCCGTATTGAGAGAGGTCGGTTCCGCCCTCGGTGGTCTCCCTCGGGCCGTTCCCCACCGAGGGCGCTCCGCCCATGGATCGAGGCTGCGGCTGTTCCGTCGCGACCAAGCGGGCTTCCCCCCGGGGCGTCCGGTTCGAGGACGACAGGCATTGACGATTCAGGCGGCTCTCCGGAGGAAGTGCCGGGCGCTTATGTGTCTTGGATAAATCACAAGTGCATGCCCTGACCTGAGCGCGTTTTGCGCAGCGCAACAGCCGAGTGCCGCAGTGCGAGACTAGCACCTTCGCCCTTGGCGCCGCTGTGCTATGCTTTGCGCCGTTGCCCAGAAAAACAATGGATCAAAGAGGGAGGAGGCCGTTCGTGCTCCGGTTGGCGCAGCGCTTCCATGCGCGTTGGAAGCAGTCTCTCTGCTATCCCGACGATTTGCTGCCGCAACTCCAGAGCACTCTCGCGGCGCTCGCCGATGTGGAGTGCCACGACGACGTCCTCCAGGAGCGGCTCGCAGCGGTTCTCGCGGGCCCTGCCCTCGAAGACGAACAAACGGCTTCAACGGAGACGCAACGACGAGCGCGAGCCGTTGTATGAGAAACTCGCGCAGTGGCGCGAGCGTGCGCTGAAGGCGGCAGCCGGACAGAACCGGCGTCTCCTGGCGGGCTGACCAGCCCTCCCTTTTGTCCGCTGCCCGCATGCCGGCTCTTAGGCCCATCGATCGATGCCGGCAAAGGCCACAGTTCGTCGAAGAGGAGCGATCCTCCGGGACGACACGCCAGTACAGAGTCTCGAGATCGACAAGATGGCAGGAGATCCACGCTGATCTCGGCGAGCAGGGTATTTGCGTAAACATCAATAAGGAGAGGAAGCGAAATGGTACGCATGAACGAGCCTGTGCTGCAGTCACAGCTAAACCCTCGTGGGGCGCCCGCTCCCCAGCTCCAGACGGAGCGGGTTGGCCTCGGTCAGCCGTCGAGAAGAGTTCTCCCTGTGAGCGTCAGCTCCAACATACCCGACAGCATCACGGCGCGCCGCAACGTGCTCGCGGCCCTCTGGGCCGGCAAACTCCTCGGCCTCTCCGGAGAAGACCTGACGGTTTATGCCACCAGCCAGCGTATCCTCTGCAAAAGCGATGCGAAGCTCGCTTCGGCACTGGCAAAGGACCTGAGGCGCGGAGGAGTCGCTGTCTCGGACGATGAGATCCGGGCAGCCCTGGCACGATGTTACCGGGTTGCCTTGCATCAGACGTGTGCAACCGACTAGGCCCTTGTCCGCGCAGGATGCCGAGGCGGGGCTTCGCCCCTCAGAGAAGCTCGACCTTGCTTCGCTCACCCGCAGGATCTGCCTGCGGAGGGGCGAGGCTTGGCGGGGACCTTCGAACCGGTCTCGTGGCACGCACCGGCAAAGACCTGGTGTTCGGCTCCGCTTCTTGCAGGCGTCGGACAAGGACAGCGCTGTTGCGCAATGGCGGCCTCGATCTGGAGACGGGCGTAGTGCGTGAGACCCTGTCCAGCGACCGGTGTTGGTGTCGTGCGGGAGGGGCACCCCGTGAGCCGGGGCAGGACGAACCCTGCCCGCTCTGCGGCTGGCCCGCATGGCCTCGTCTCGCGGCCGGGTCTCGACAACGCCCATCGATGATGCCCTGCGACCGCTCGGGTTGAAATGGCGAACGCCACGATCGTCGGTGCTGTACCACGGCGCCGGCGCTCGCCCGCGCATCCGACCTCATCGCAGCAACTCCGGCACCTCTCGCGGGCTTGCCTAGTACTACAGTTGCGTCTTGGCTTGACGGCGGTAGTGAGCAGCGGCGGCTTCGGCTTGGTGGCGTCGTCGCCAGAGCGACCAGGCCATGATGAAGCGGGTTCTGGTCGGCGGCCTGAGCAGGAGACGCGCCAGAAGGGAGCGGATCTCGGGCACGCTTGGCAGAAGCGCTGCCAGGCTCATCAGGCGGCGGCCGCCGCCGGACTCCTTTCGTTCGCTTTGCCCCATGTTGCCCGGCGCAGATCGGCGGCCAAGCGGGCCAGGAAGGCGCAAAGCTGCCATGCACAGGCTCATGTGCCGGTGCCACCCATGCCAGGAGCGCGCCTCGCAGTGATCAAGACCGAGATCGTCCTTGGCGCGCTCAAAGCACTCCTCGATGGTCCAGCGCAGCCCCGCCGCGCCCGCGAGTTCGCCCAGCGAGAGGCCCGCCGGAGCGAACACAAAGTAATAGGCTCGTTTGTTGGGCTCGCGCCGGCTGCGACGGATCAGGAGCCAGCGCTCGAAGCTCGCGATCCTCGCGTGAGGACAGCGGGATGCGCGCCCACTCGTAAAGCCGCAGCCCCTTTGAGCCCTCGCCGGCGGCATGGGTCGCCCAGGCCTCGCTCTCCAGGGCATCGGCCATCGTCGCGGGGTCGGTCTCCTCCAGCCCCTCCTCGTGCCAGAAGCGCAGAAGATGGTTCGAGCGCACGGCGAGCACATAGGGCTGTCCCCGCTTCTCCAGCATGCGTCGCAGCCGTGAGTCCGATCCGTAGAGGGCGTCCGCCAGCACCCAGGCGCAGGGGGCGCCAGCATCGAGGGCACTGGCAATCAGCTCGCAGGCAATCTGCGGCTTGGTCGCGAAGGTAGCCTCCTGCGGCACGCCGGCCTTGGTCCGCCTGGCCTCGTTGTTGGCCCAGGCTTCCGGCAGGTACAGACGCCGGTCGATGAGCGCCTGCCCGAAGCGGCTGGCATAGGCCAGGAACACGCCGATCTGGCAGTTATCGATCCGCCCGGCCGTGCCGGAGTACTGGCGCGCCACCCCGACCGAGTGCTCGCCCTTCTTCAGGAATCCCGTCTCGTCGACCACCAGCACGCCGTCGTCAGTCCCGAGTGCCTCGATGACATCAGCGCGAACGCGATCGCGCAGGGCCTGTGCATCCCAGTGGCTGCGGCCCAGCAGCGACTGCATGCGGTAGGGCCGATCCAGGCCTGCCTGCTCGGCCAGAAGCCAGCCCGTCTTGCGCTCGACGCCGGACAGCAAGCCGTCGAGAAAGGCTCCTGCGCTCTGTCGCGACTCAGCCCGGCGGAACACGGGCGCGATCCGCCCCTTGAGGGCCGCCAGTTCGCGCTCCCACGCCACCAGCGACCCCGACCACACCGCGACCGACATCCATCCCTCCCAGGAACCCTGCCGAGGGAGAGGATCACGCCTGCATCACAGACGCAACTGTAGTACTAGCTTCCGCTGCCGGTCGCCCCGCCCGAGATCACGGTCTCAATGCGCTGGCACGCGCGGCTTGCCCCGACCCGGCCCATCGTTGCCTGCGCGGGTGCGTTCGCGCTGTCTGCACCCTGCGGATCAAGCGTTCATCGGATCCGTGAGGTCTGTTTCGGGTGGGACTGGAAACGTTGGCATCGCGCGTCTGCTGTGGTGAACGAGGCTGTGTGGAAACGAGTTGGGTCGGCATCGCCGGGGGCGACGTGACGCGCGCGGGACGCCCGTTGGTTTTCAGGTCTTGATCGCCACAAGGATCGGGCTCACGCCAACGAGGACGATGGTGCGTTTCAAGTTGTAGGCGAGGACCGACAAGCTCATCTCGGCCGAGACATTCTTCAGTCCCTTCGTCCTGAAGTGTGTCGCACCCATCCAGTGCTTGAGCGTGGCGAAGACATGCTCGACAGTGCGCCCGCGGACGTGCATGGCGTCGGGTGTCGCGTTAAGGCGCTGCTGCACGACTTCGAGCACCTCTTCATGCTCCCAGCGGCGAATGCGACGTTCGCGACCCGTCGTGCAGCGCGCCCTAGCCGCGCACGCCTGGCAGGCTGCGGTGTTGAAGTAGATGTGTATCGTCTTGCCTTCCTCGACTGACGGGAAGCGGCGGGTCAGCCGCTCGCCCATGGGGCACCGGTAGGTGTCGCTGCCGGGCTCGTAGACGAAGTCGTCCTTGCTCCATTGCCCTTTCGCCCGGGCCGGCGAGGTGTCGGGCTTGGGCACGAGCGCGGCGATGCCGGCCTTCTCGCAGGCAAGGATCTGGTCGCCGTCGTAGTAGCCGCGGTCGGCTAGGACAGTCAGCTCGTCGGCTGCCGTCTCGTCCTTGGCGCGGATCGCCATGCCGGCGAGCTGCGCACGGTCGGAGCCCGTGTTCGTGACCTCGTGTGCGATGATCAGGTGGTGGTTCGCGTCGACCGCCGCCTGCACGTTATAGCCAACGACGCCGCGCCGCTCGGCGGCAGTGGCCATCGCACGTGCGTCCGGATCGGTGAGCGAGATCTGCCCATCGGACGCCGTCTCGAGCCGCTCACCAACTTCCTTCAACTCGGTCATCCGCTTGCGTAGGGCCGCGAGCTTGTCCGCCAGGCGCTCCTTTGCGGGCGGCGTCGCATCTGCCTCGGCGCGGTCGCCCGCGTCGAGTGCAGCCATGTAATGCACGATGTTTGCCTCGACCTCCGCCATGCGCCGGGCGAGCTTGGCGCGCGTGTAGTTCCTCTCGTGCGTGTTGATGGCCCGGAACTTCGACCCGTCGATCGCAACCACAGAGCCGGCGAGCAGCCCCAGGCTACGGCAGACGGCAATAAACTGCTGGCACGCCAACTTGATCGGTTCGGCGTTGTCGCGTCTGAAATCGGCGATCGTCTTGAAGTCGGGGGCAAGTTTGCCCGTGAGCCACATCAGTTCGACGTTGCGGCCCGCCTCGCGCTCCAACCTGCGACTGGAGCACAGCTGATTGAGGTAACCATAGACATAGAGCTTTAACATCATGGCCGGGTGGTAGGCGGGTCGGCCCGTAGATGCCGGCTGCACGCCCGAGAACCCGATCGCGAATAGGTCGAGCCCGTCGACAAAGGCATCGATCACGCGCACCGGGTTGTCAGCCTCTACGTAGTCGTCGAGGCACTCGGGAAGAAGGGCTGTTTGGCGGCGATCCCGGCCCTCAACAAAACGCCCCATCCGAACGCCTCCTGTGGCAGCGCCGAAGCGTAGCAGATGACGACTTTTCACAAGCTGTGAACAACAGAGGTCGTCTTCTCCAGCGATCGTCGGCCTGGGCTCCCGCCGCAGGCGGCCGTCAAGGCGCATCGAAAGGTTCTGCCGGCCGTTTCCGTGTCCGGCCGGGCGCCGGCGCGAAGCGCCTCAGGCTTGGCACCAGCACAAGCGATCAGCGTGACTCTGGATCGTGCACTCCGGGAAGAACTGCAGCTTTGCCGAGTTCGTCGAACGCGATGACGAATGCTTGCGCCCCCTCGAGACACCCTCGTCGAGACGCGAATGCCGTGAAGCCAATCCGCCGCGATGCGACGTCCTCACGTCCGAGCGATCTGGCGATGTCGGTCCTCATCTTGCGCTGATATCGTTCGACCTCCACCTCGCGGCCGCCGCAAAAGACGCGGATCTTGATGTCCTCGGATGGATCGTCAGCGCTCAAGGCCCACCCGCGAAATATCACTCTCCCGTCCGGGAGCGCATCGATCCGTTCGAAAGCGCCTTGGAACGACGCCGGCAAGGCCAACCGCGTTGCGGCGATGCGAGCGCTTGCAGCGTCAGGCGACGTCATGGCGGTCGGCCCGAGCTGGTTCAAGGTGCTTCGGATGCGGCGGTTCTGGATCTCGTCGAGGATGCTCGAAGCGCTTCCATACACCGTGAGGGCAAGGAATGCGGCGAGGAAGGCGGAAACAGTGACCCGGATCGTCCGGGGATGCGCAGCATCGGCCAAGCTCCGCAGTTTTCGGTAGAGCGCCACATCGAGCGGGCCGAACAGGAGCACGAGAAGGAACGCTGCGCCGGCAGCAAACCACGCCGGGTTCAGCTCCTGAAGCCGCGTCGGCCACAGCTGGACAACTGCTTGAATGACAGGAACATGGCAGAGGTAAAGGGCATAGCTCCAGTCGCCCAGGCGCAACAAGCCGTTGTCCCCCGAAGGAGCCGCATGTGCTTTCCTTTGAGCCGCCCAGCCGACGACGAGCACGGCCGCAACGCCGGACAACATGCGGTTGGTTCCGAGGTCGACGAAATCGTAGGCCAATGCGATCGGCAGCACGAGCAGCACGCCCGCACGCGGGAGATAGCCGCGGGAAATCAGCGAAGGCAGCAACAAGCCGCCCGCGAAGGCCAAATTCGCAGGGGCGAGAAAGAGAACATGGACGGGTAGATAGAGCCCTTCGAGGGAGGGGAACAAAAGGGCTGATCCGACAATGACGCCGATCCACCCGATTGCGATGAGTTCGAGATGGCGTTGGAGCTTGGCGCAGGCGATGAGGAAGAGAGCGGTGTAGTAGGTGACCTCGAAGACGAGCGTCCATTCGATGCCGCCGAGCGAGTAGGACCGCAGGCCGACCGGCGCCAGGGTCACGGCCAATGCGTCGAACGTGAACGGGCTTCCCAGAATGCGGCTGAGGATGAAGCTGAACCCGACCATGAGAAAGAAAATCGGGTAGATGCGCACGACCCGATGCGACAGGAAGCGCCAGGGGTCGGTCGAGCGCACCAGGTCGCTCATGAGGTACCCCGAGATCGCAAAGAAGAGTGAAACGCCGTAAACGGCAAATCGCCCGTCGGCGATCGATGCGTGGTGCAGGAGAACTGAAGCGGCCGCGAGGGCGCGCAGGTACTGAATGGTAGCATTGCGTGCGGGAGCGCAGGTCTTCGCGCGATCGCGGACGGGGAGGTCTGTGGCGCCGGATAGTGCAACGTTCGGTGACGACGACAAGAGACCACGCTCCATTTACGTCAACGACGTCGTTCTACCCTGGTGACGAACCAGAATCACTTGGCCAGTGTTGCTCAGCCCTGAAATCTGCCCCGGTGTGCTTTCTTCACCACGGGCCACCGAGCTACCCATTTTCGTCGGACCGTATGGGCTATGTTTGCCATGGCGCTCCCGCCGTTTCTGTTTGTGACGGATAGCCCTCGCCCGCGGTGAGAGCCCGACCCTTTACAGGGCGTGAGAGGACACTCTGGAGGACCCGTGGGCCGTGGCTCGAAGGAAAAGCCGGCGCCGCGATGCTCTCGCCCAGACCGTCGCCCGTGGTGAGACCGCCGACCGGAGGCGTCTTCAGGGGGCGCCCACGCCATGCCCCAGAGCGATTTTTGGCGAAGTGGATCCGGTTCGCCGTCGAAAATTGGACACCTCCAGAAACCCTGTCGCGAGGCGGGCCCAGGGCGTGACGGTGCGCCGTTGGGCGTTTCGCAGAGGTCGGGGATCGGCGACGCGGATCGGGCAGCCGGCCCGTGCTCTTCGGCTATGCGATAGCGTGGCGCTCAGTGAGCCAGAGCGCCCGTTTCATATTGTAGACCAGGTTGGCGAGCCCGATCTTCACCCGTGCTCGGGCCAGACCGATGGTTCGTATGACCAGTCCCATCGGTCCCTTCTCGTGCGCGAACACGTGCTCGACGGCAGCCCGGACCTTCGATTTGACCCCGTTCGCCCGTGCGATGGGCTTCGGCATCGGCTTACCCTTGGGCTTCTTGCGGTGGATCTGCGAGCGAAGTCCATTGTTGGCCAGGTGTCTCTCGTTGGCGCGGGAGCGATAAGCCGTGTCGGCCCATACGTCGCTGGCCGTGTTCGCCTTCGAGATGAGAGCGGGCAACTGCGCGCCATCGTGGCGGGCCGCATCCGTCACCACCCATGTGCGGATCAAACCGTGGCGGCGGTCGACGCCAAGGTGGTTCTTGTACCCGAAGGCCGGCACCGCGAGGTCCATCCGGGGTGAGCCATCATCAGCGGGCTTGGCCTTGGACCACTTGACGGTCCAGCGCGCATCCCGGTCTTTCTGCGCCAACTTGGCGGGCTTGGCTTTCCACTCGGGCGGGATACGCCCTGCCTTGATCTCCCGCTTCTCGGCGTCGGTGTTGCGCTGCTTCGGAGCCGCGACGATCGACGCATCGATGATCTGGCCGCCCATGGCGAGAAACCCTGCCCTGCGTCAGGACCGCCTCATAGGCCGAAAACAGCACCTCGATGGCAGAGTGATCCTCCAGGGTGGCCCTGGTAAGCGCCTCCCGGAAGGTCCAGATCGTGTTGGCATCCGGCACCGGGTTGGCCAGGCCGAGACCCAGAAAGCGCATAAAGGAGAGCCGGTCCTTGATCAGGAACTCCGTGCGCTCATCCGAGAGACTGTGGCTCGCCTGCAGGATCAGGACCTTGAACATGAAGACGTGATCGAACGGCGGGCGCCCGCCGCGCGAGCGGTCCGCCCGCGGCACGGCTCGCTCCAGGTCAGGCCGGAAGAGCTCGAAGTCGACCAGCCCGTTCAGCCGCTCCAGCGTGTCGCCCTTGGCCGAGAGCTCCTTCAGACGCTCATCGATGTCGAAGAACCCGGCTTGCCCCTGCATCCGACGCCCCCATCCCTGACCACCACCATGGAATCATGATCCCCGCTCCCAAACCAGGGGAGGTTTTTGGAGGCGTCCAGTTGCGGCACAACAAAGACGAGAGCCGTCTCCACTTAAGTGGAAACGGCTCCAAGCCGGCGTGCGTCATGATCCGATCCCGGACCGCTTGGTCCGCAGGTCGCGCGGCGGAGATGGGGTGAAATGCTCTATGCCTCTAGGTCGCCCTCCGTTGGAGAACCAGGACAGCCCCCGCCGTTCGCCGCACAGCCTGTCGAATAGGACGGTCAAACGCGCGCTGACCGAAAAGAAAGAAGGCCCGCTTCAGCAGCCAATGATGCCTGATCCGGTAGTGCGCCCAGGCGGGCTCCGCCTCGTCGAGGAGCCGGAAGTGCTTGTCGAACGTCGAGATGTAACCGCTCACCGGGCGATGAAACACGCTCTGGTGAAGAATATCGACCGCTGTTCTGACCCACTCCTCGTCGGGAGCATGCTGCGATGTCCCGAAGCCGAGACGGCGGAACGCTCTCATCATGCGGCGCTGCTGCTTTGATCCAGCAGGACGCCGATGCACCAAGGGCATTTTGAGATGGTCCTCCCAGAGAATCTCCGCGGTCGGCATCAGGGCGATGAGGATGCCGCCCAGACGGGTCACACGGGCAAGCTCATCACGGACCCTCTCGAGATCCGATACGTGCTCAAAGACCTGATTGGCGACCACGACATCGAAGAAGCCGTCGTCGAAGGGCATTGGCTCATCGGGTCGGATCGTGAGAGCTCGTTTGCCGATCTTCGCTGCAGCAATCGCTAAGTTGTCCGAACTATCACCGACACCCAGGAACGTATCGACACCGAAAGCATCATATCCCGCCTCCAGAGCTAATGCCGCCAGATCGGCTCTGCCGCAGCCGAAATCGAGCAGACGTCCTGGAGCAGGCGAATAACGACGGGCGAGTTCAACAATGAAGGGATGATTGAGCGACATACATTAGGACACTTCAGCCTCATGCCAGCTCGCGAAGAAATCGTTCCGGAATTTTGCTTCACTTCTTCCGCTGCGGCAAGGGAGGCCCTGTGAAGGCTCGATGTCCTTGCGGCGCGCCTCTTACCCCGCCATGACGATGATCCGGCTCGCCGACGCACTTGGCCGCGGCGACCCGCCGCGAAAACGTGTCGACCGCGCGGGCCTGTCTTCGAGAGACACCCGCCGTCACGGCGCACGTCCGATCGGCCGGTTCGGGTCGGACGCGGATCATGGACCCTGGTCATTGGGTCTACGACATCGGCGAGACCAGCGACCTGTCGGTCGACGCGTCTGACCGTGACAACGTCCGAGACTTGGTCGTCCTGTTCAGGAGCCGGCCTGATGCGCAGGGGCTCGTTTGCCACCGAGTTCAGGCCCGCAAGGCGGCTGCATTCGTGCGCCTCGCGATGATCCGCCTCATGCTGCGCCGTGTCGGCAAAACACGCTGATCATGAATCGAAACTTCCCGGATGGGCTCGTCGAGCGACTCGCGCTTGGCGTCCGCCGCGCTATCGAATGCGGACTCTTAGAATCTCAAAGTGCGGCTGCCTGCTTCTTGTGACGTCTTGGCTCTAGAGCGCTGGCTCGAAAGCATCCGACTCGGAGAGACGCCTTGCAACCTGCTGATGATATTCGAGCAGGCGTATGGTTTCATTATAGGCCCTGTGAGCGTCCGATCACGGATAGCGACGGCGATCCGACGGTGCCCCTCTGGGTTGACGTTCCAAAGGGTCTGAAGGTGCATTTCACGACTGCTGCTGAAAAGGCGGAGTTCCGCAAGGTTGTTCAGGAGCCGGTGCGGCAGTTCATCCAAGAGCAAGTGGGCGCGGACCTAGTAAAGCAGATCGTTGAGGCGGCGGAGGCGGCGAACGCCGCGACTGCAGGCCAGTAGCTCATCCCTAAGTCATCACAGTGGGGCCGAAGCCATTTCGGCCTCACCCTGCTCTCGATCACTCGGACGGCACTTTGATGATCGACGCCCGCAAGCGGCTTCGCCGAGCCGCCGATCTCCTGAATTCGGCCATAGAGTACTGCGCTGCAGGCATTCTCGTCTTTACCGTCGCAGTCAACTTCACCCAGATCGTCCTCCGGTACGGCTTCAACTCGGGACTTCCTTGGTCCGAGGAGGCGATGCGTTATGCCATGATCTGGATGGCGATGCTGGCCGGTGCCGCTGTCGTGTATCGCCAAGAGCACGTCATTTCGAGTCTGATACCGGCATCGGCTCCTGAGACCGTACAGCTCGTGTCGAGGTTCGTGTCCGTTGCTACAACAGCCGCTTTTGCGACACTGCTGGTGATCCACGGCACGAAAGCGGCTCTCGCCAACACTGTCCAGTTCTCCCCTGCGATGCGCATGCCCTTGGCTTTCGCGTATGTCGCCATGCCGATCGGCGGGCTCGTGATGCTCGTCAATGTTGTTGCCCTGCTGGGGCTTGGCTTGCCCCGACCTGAGCATGATGAGCTCGCAGCGGGAGAAACGGCATGATCTGGGTCGCTGTCGCACTTGCGACCCTCCTTTCGATCGGAGCGCCCGTCTTTGTTGCAATGGGCTTATCGGGGGCAGTCGGCCTTTGGGCTGAGAGCCAAATGCAAATTCTTGTCGCGACCAAGCTGTTCACTGGCATGGACAGTTTCGTACTGCTCGCCGGTCCTTTTTTCATCCTAGCCGGCGAAATCATGAGCCGTTGTGGGTTGACGGAGCGACTGATCCGCCTGTCATTCCTCATTACCAGACGTATCAGAGGTGGGACGGCGTATTCGGCGGTTGGCGCGGCTGTCATTTTGTCGGGAGTTTCGGGAACTGCTGTAGGAGATGCAGCTGCGCTCGGATCGATCTTCGTTCGAGAAATGCCGAAGGAGGGTTACACAAAAGATTATTCTGCCGGTCTTATAATAGCCTGTTCGATGCTTGGGCCGATCATTCCTCCATCGGTCATCATGGTGATCTACGCTGCAATCACCCAGGTGAACATCATCGATCTGTTTGTTGCCGGCATTGTACCAGGTCTTTTGATTGCGGCAGCCCTCGCGGTCACCATCTTCATCGGTGGAGTTCGAGGAGAACTCCCGCGGCCGGAGAACCGGATCCAGGCTGGCGAGATGCGTCGGCTGATTTGGGAAGGCCTCGTGGTTCTCTCCCTTCCGGTGATCATCATACGTGGAGCTGTGTCAGGCGTATTCACGGCCACGGAAGCAGGCGGACTCGCTGCCGTCTACGCGGCCTTCTTGGGCTTTGTCGCTTTCCGCTCCCTAACGATCAAGTCTCTCGTTGATGCGCTCGTTGCTACAGCAAAGATTTCAGCCGCGCTGTACCTTATACTGGGCGCCTCTGAGATCCTTTCCTATGTAGTTATCGTCACAGGCCTGGACGAATATATCAACGCACTCGCCTCGCTGTTTGCGGATAGGCCAACTTTGTTCCTGTTCGCGATTGCGCTGTTTTTCCTCGTCATCGGCACATTTTTAGAGCCCGGCCCGGCCGTTCTACTCTTCATACCTCTTCTTCTGCCGACTGTTTCAGAACTTGGTGTCGATCCGCTTCAGTTTGCGCTGGTGGTGCTCCTAACGCTGACTCTCGGGCTGATCACCCCACCTGTCGGTGTCTGCATGTTCGTAGTGGGTCGGATTGCGAACCTTGGCACCGGACGTCTCACCAAAGCAGTTCTTCCCTTTTTTGTGGCTGAACTCGCGGTCGTCGCTCTTCTGTGTGCATTTCCGGTGCTCTCCTCAGGACTTCCTAAGCTTCTGCGCTAAACCAAGCCAAACACTATCGTCAGGATAAGATACAATGCAGATCACAGAATTTATCCGTCACAACGGTCAGCGCGGGCGATCGGAACTGGATATTCGTTCGCATCGATACGAACCAGCCCGGGCTATATGGCTGGGGAGAAGCGACATTGGAGTGGAAGACGAGAGCTGTCGTCGGCGCTGTCGAGGATATAGCGCCGATGATCATCGGGGAGGATCCGCGGTCCATCAATCATGTTGTCGAGAAGATACTGAAACACAGCTTCTGGCCGCTAGGCGTTATCGGCCTTACAGCCCTCAGCGCCATCGAGCAGGCCTTGTGGGACATTCTCGGTAAAGATTGTGGTCGCCCGGTGTGGCAGCTCCTAGGCGGCAAGGTCCGGGATCGTATTCGGGTATATGCTCATATCGGTTCGGCAACACCTGGCTTCCGCTACCACCCCATTGACGTCGAAGCCTACGTCGATGGTGCTCTTGCGTTGACTGAGAGGGGTTACAGCGCTCTCAAGTGCCTTCCGATTCCTGTTGTGCGCTACGAAGCCAGAGCAAGCGACACACGGGCGACAGAGACATTGGCAGGCAGGCTGAGAGAGGCGGTCGGCCCTGATGTTGACCTAATGTTTGATTTGCATGGTCGGCCCGCTTCGGTTGGCGCCGCAGTAGCCTTGGTGCAAGCACTCAGCGTCGCGAAGCCGCTGTTCGTTGAAGAGCCCATCCAACCCGGAGATCCCGAGTCGATGCGCATCGTTGCTGATCGAACGGGCGTACCACTGGCAGCTGGTGAGCGTCTCCTGACTCTTACCGAGTTCCGCGCGCTCATTGATAGCGGCGCCGTCTCGTTCGTCCAGCCCGACCTTTGCCACTGCGGAGGTTTCTCAGCTGGACGTACCATCGCAGCGGTCGCGGCTGACTCGCACATTGGCGTGGCTCCGCACAATCCCATGGGGCCGATCGCGTCGGTCGTTGGCCTGCATTTTGCTGCTGCGACACAGAACTTTGTGATTCTTGAGCAATATTCTGATGCCTTTAGCTTCTTCAGCGAAGTCGTCTCAAACCCAATCCGAATGGAAGGTGGCCATTGGGCCATTCCCGATACGCCCGGCCTTGGAATCGACGTCGACGAACGAGCTGCTCAGAAATATCCGTTCCGACAGGAGGCAATTGCCGCATCCATCGCGGTTGATCCCCGCGATGGGAGCTTCGCTCACTGGTAAATCGCAATCGACGTGCGGATTGCAGACCTCGAGAACCAGCTTTGGAATCAATCCTACCGCACCGGTTCAGGCCAGGAACGAGATCACTGGCGACCCGGCGTGCTCACGCGGATGCGCATCCCCGCCGAGACCGGGGCCGCGAGCCGACGCGTCTTCCAGCGGTGGTGCGCGCCCACCCACTTGCACAGGATCGAGGAGATCCTGACCGTGCTCGCCCACAAGCCGATATATGGCTCGGAGAGGAACGCGCCACGCTGAACACCGGCCAGTCCGTGATCGCGCCCGCAGGGCAGCGGCACGCTTCCGCAATACGGGCAATGCCACGCTGCATTATGGAAGCGATCCTTTGCTCCTGCGATGCCGCGTGGTGGGGCATGGGCGGTCGAATGAGCGGATTGAATTTCTAGGGTGACGTCTGATCCCGAAAGACGCGTTCGGCACTGCCGGCATCGGCGGTGCAGTTCCCCGTGATACGTCTGCCGGGACCTTCGCGGTGCCGGTTTCCGCGGCCCTCTATGCTCCGGTCACGCGCCAGATCACATCTCCCACATCGTCTGCGACGAGCAGCGCGCCATCGGGCGCGAGCGTCACCCCGACGGGGCGCCCGTAGGCCTCCCGTTCGTCCGCTGCCAGGAACCCCGTCAGGATGTCTCGGGGCGGGCCGGACGGCCGGCCGTTCTCGAAGGGAACGAAGATCACCTTGTAGCCACTGAGGATGCTGCGGTTCCAGGAGCCGTGCTGCCCGATCACCATGCCGTCGGGGAAGCCGGGGAGCGTGCCGGCGGGGAGCCAGCACAAGCCCAGCGACGCGGTGTGTCCGCCGAGCGCGTAGTCGGGGGTGAGGGCCCTTGCGACCGCTGCCGGATCCTGCGGCACTCGGTCGTCCACAGTCTGCCCCCAATAGGAGTAGGGCCAGCCGTAGAACCCACCCTCGCGGACCGAGGTCAGGTAGTCCGGGGGCGTCTCGTCACCCAGTCCATCGCGCTCGTTCACGACAGTCCAGAGCATCCCTGTGATGGGTTCCCAGGCGAGCCCGACGGGGTTGCGCAGGCCGGTGGCGAAGAGGCGGCTCGTGCCGGTGGCGAGATCGATCTCGTAGATCGCCGCGCGGCCCTCCTCGGCCTCGAAGCCGTGCTCGCCGATGTTGCTGAGCGAGCCGACGCCCGCGTAGAGCTTGGAGCCGTCGGGGCTCGCGAGCAGGCTGCGGGTCCAATGGCCCTTCGGCTTGAACGTCACGAGCGTGCGCCCCGGCCCGGTGACGCGGTGCTCCCCCGCCGCGTAGGGGAAAGCAACGACTCCATCGGTATTGCCGACGTAGAAGGTGTCGCCGACCAGCGCCATGCCGAAAGGCTGGCTCAGTCCCTCCAGAAAGGCCTCTCGGACCTCGGCCGCGCCGTCACCATCCGCGTCGCGCAGCCGCGTGATCCGGTTCGCGCTCGGCGGCATGGCGCCGGCGCGCCGCATCGTGCTGCGGACGGCGTAGTCGAAGAGCGTCCGCACGGGATCCGGCACGCTGCTGGCCTCGGCGACGAGGACGTCGCCGTTCGGCAGGACCTCGATCGAGCGGGGATGATCGAGGCCGCTGGCGAAGGCCTGCACCTTGAGGTCGGGGGCCGCGACCGGCGTCCGGCCGGCTTTCCACCCGACGGCCGTCGGCATCTTGAGCGTCATCAAGCTGCCCTGCGGCTTCGCTTCCGGGATCGCGGGAGCGGCGCCGAAGGCCGGCGCCGGCGTGCCGTCCCGCAGCCGCCGTGCCATGACCATCGTGCCACCGATGAGAGCGACGATGCGCGCAAAGATGTCGGACCCGTTCCTCATCCCGACCTCGATTCGTGGCGCACGCTAGGCGAAAACGGCCCTGGTTGGAACCGCGAGCGCGGGCATCAACTCGGCGCTCGCCGCTCATCGATCCCCTTAGACTTGTCGGGCGCTACAAGGGCATTGGCAAGGCTCTGGGTGTCGGTTGGGCTCGCTTCTGACCGTCGCCCGGGAGGCGCAGTGCCTGAGCGAGTCCCAGCTTCCCGAGCTCGATGACTTGCGTGCCTCGTTGGAGGAGTACCGCCAGAGCGGCCTCACCGAGAAGAACCTCGCGATCATCCGCTAGGTCCTGTCAGGATCAATCTGGCGAGAGGTCGTCCGCCTCCCCGGTCAGCTCATGGCGGAGGCCCGGCTGCTGAAGGAGCAGGCTCCCGTCAAGGCAGCCCTGCGCGCCCAACTGGCTGGAGCAATTGCACTCCTGGCGGTGGCCCCAGTTCCGCCCAAGGTGCGCTGACGACCGGATCCGAGGAGGCGGTCGTGCCCGCCTCCGACTACCGCGCTCTCCAGAACCAGATCCGCGAGTTGCAGTGCCTGCTCGGCAAGAAGCCCCTGGAAGCCGAAATCTTCAACACGGTGGGAGACCCTGTCCGGTCAGTTCAGGGGCAATCTCAAGCAACGTCTCCATCACTCCAGTCCATGAGACAGAGGAGCTGGCGTCGGTCGCCTCGCAGCCAGTCACAACCGGCTCCGCCGAATCAGCCCAGTCGCTCTACGCAAGCGCCCGTCTCTCCGGCATCCCACAAGCGACCCCTGCGCACCCTCTCGATCAGCTCACGCCGCGGATGCCGCCTTGGGCTCGCCCCGCCATAGCGCGGTAGCGTCCTCATCCCGCATGGGGGCCGGCCGATCTAGAGCCGTGGTTATAGGCATCGCCCGCCCTATGGCAGCGGCCTCCAGGATACAATGCATGACTTCAAGCACGTGCAGCGCGAGGCGCCCGGTGGAGCGATGCGGCGTTCCGTGCAGCGCAGCGCTCGCGAGATCGGCGAGGCCGAGGGCACGGTAATTCGCCCGCGACGGTGCCTCCGGGGGCCAGTTCGGGGAGCGCCAGTTTGGCGCGCCGAGGGGCAGGTCGCCAGTGTCAAGGCCGCGCCAGTCGCCGCCGCGCTCTGTCAGTTCCACCTGTCCGCCGAAGAAGTTCGGGTCGGGCACGCGCAGCGATCCTTCAGTGCCGTAGAGTTCGATGGGCGGGTGGCCGTGCTTCCACACGTCCCAGCTCATGCAGAAGGTGATCTGGGCACCCGACGCAAATTCCAGAAGCGCGGTTACGTGGGTCGGCGTCTCGACGACGATGCGGTGGCCCCTGTGGGGCGAGTTCGCCGTCACGATCCGCTCGGGGAAACCGATGCTCGCCATCGACATGGCGCGCTTCACGGGACCGACGAGATTGACCAGGGCGCCGAGGTAATACGGGGCCATGTCGAGGATCGGGCCGGCGCCCGGTTTGAAGAAGAATTCGGGGTCCGGGTGCCAATGCTCCATGCCGTGGGACATCAGGAATGCCGTACCGGAGAGGATGCGGCCGACGGTGCCCTGGTCGATAATCCGACGGGCGAGGCGCCCACCCGCGCCGAGGAACGTATCCGGAGCGCAGCCGAGGAGGAGTCCCCGCGCCTCAGCTTCCTGCACAAGGGTGCGCCCCTCCTCGAAATCGACCGCCAGGGGCTTCTCGGAGAACACGTGCTTGCCGGCCCTGAGCGCCGCGAGCGACACGCCGAAATGTGCGTCCGGCACCGTCAAATTGACGATGAGATCGATGTCGTTACGGGCGAGCAGCTCGTCGACCGAGAGCGCCTCGATGCCGGCGCGGCTCGCCTGCGCCTGCGCGGCCTCGGGCCTCGCGTCCGCGCAGGCCTTGAGCGACAGCCCGCGATAGGCGGGGATGTTCTGGAGATAGATTCCGGAGATGTTGCCGCAGCCGATGATGCCGACGTTGAGGGTATCCATGGATCAGTCCTCGACGCGTTGCAGGAAGGCGAAGCTCGCGCGTGCTGTCTGCGCCGGGTCCGCCGGCTTGTCGTGCTCGACGACCATCCATTGGGCTCCCGCCGCGCGTGCCTCCCGCCACAGATCGCGCCAGTCCAGCACGCCGGCGCCCACGTCCGCCCAGCCGTCCTGATCCTCGTTGCGGCCCTCAGGCGCGATGTCCTTCACGTGGGCTGAGGCGACGAGATTGCGGTAGCGGTTCAACCACTCCTTGGGTTCGGCCCCGCCGCGCACGAGCCACGCCATGTCGACCTGCCAGGCGAGCGGGCTGCCTCGAGCCGCCTCGAAGATCAGCTCGAGCGCGGTCTTGGCCCCGTCTTTCGGCTTCAGCTCCCAGTGATGATTATGGTAGCCGAGCGTGATGCCCTGTTGATGGAAGCGCTCAGCCATCCGCCCGAGTTCGCGCCCGAGATCGCGCCAGCCCTCCGCGTCCATGTCGCGCTGGTCGGGCGGCACGGCCGGCATGAAGAGCTGCGTCAAGCCCAAGGTCCGGCAGGCGTCCGCGACCGCATCCGGCTGCTCGCGCAGGGTGGCCAGGCTGACATGGCTCGATGACGCCTTGAGCCCTCTCGCGTCGAGCTTCGCGCGCACGCCGGCGGCATCGTCCAGGTGAGATCCAACGGTCTCCACGTACCGGTAGCCGGCTTCGGCCACCACGTCGAGAATTCGATCGAGGTTCTCGAGCGTGCGGAGGGTGTAGAGTTGGATCGAGAGTCTGTCTGCAACGCTCATAAGAACCTCGCGCTTCGACCGTAGGCATGGGGGATTAAGGCCGCGGGGGCGGCCCGTGGGACTCAAAGCCGGTCGCCGGACTCAGCTTCGAAGAGCGAGACCTGATGAGGGTCGACGTGGAGCGCAAGGCGTTCGCCGGGGTTGATCGATCGGTTTCCCGCAGTACGCACCTGGATGGGCTCGCCGCCGTCGCTGAGCCAGACGACTGCGTCGGCGCCCATGGGCTCGACGATGTCGACCTTGAACCCCGACCACGTACCGGCCTCGGCGGGCTCGAGGTGCTCCGGTCTTACCCCGAGAACCACCTCCTGCCCCGGGGACGGCCGGAGCTGGAACCCGTACGCCGACAGCGGCAGCCGCCGCTGCCCGGCGACGAACGACAGCGCGCCGCCGCCGGCTTCCGCCTCCAGCCGCCCCCTCATGAAGTTCATCTGCGGCGAGCCGATGAAGCCCGCCACGAACAGGTTCGCGGGCCGCCGGTAGATCTCGGTGGGGCTCCCGATCTGCTGGATTTTCTGCTCCTTCATGACGACGATCCGGTCGGCCAACGTCATGGCTTCGATCTGGTCGTGGGTGACGTAGATCATGGTGGCCTGGCCGAGGCGGGCGTGCAGCCGCTTGATCTCGACCCGCAGCTCGTTGCGCAGCTTCGCGTCGAGATTCGAGAGCGGCTCGTCGAACAGGAACACGGCCGCGTCGCGCACAAGCGCCCGGCCGATGGCGACGCGCTGGCGCTGCCCGCCGGAGAGCTGGTCCGGACGGCGGTCCAGGAGATGGGTGATCTGAAGAAGCTCCGCGGCGTGTCTCACGCGCCGCTCGATCTCGGGCTTCGGCGTCTTTGCCATCCTGAGCCCGAACGACATGTTCTCCCGCACATTCATCCGCGGGTAGAGCGCGTAGGACTGGAACACCATCGCGATGCCGCGATCCTTCGGCTCCTCCCAGGTGACGTTCCGTCCTCCGATCCAGATCTGACCGGACGCGACGTCGAGGAGACCCGCGATGGCGTTGAGCAGGGTGGACTTGCCACAGCCGGACGGGCCGAGGAGCACCACGAATTCCCCCTGCTCGATGTCGAGCGAGAGCCCGTCGAACACGCGCACGGCCTCGAAGGCGACGGACACCTCGCGTACGGAGACGGCGGCCATGGCTCACCCCTTCACGGCGCCGGCGGCAATGCCGCGGACGAACCAGCGTCCAGAGACGAAGTAGACGACGAGCGGCACGAGAGCGGCCAGCATCGTGGCGGCCATGTCGATGTTGTAGGCACGCTCGCCCTGGGTCGAGTTGACGATGTTGTTGAGCTGCACCGTCATGGGAAGATTTTGGCGGCCCGCGAAGGTGAGCCCGAAGATGAAGTCGTTCCAGATGCCGGTGACCTGCAGGATTGTCGCGACCACGAGCATCGGAACCGACATCGGCAGCATGACCCGCAGAAAGATCGCCCAGAATCCGCCGCCGTCTATGCGGGCGGCCTTGAAGAGATCGATCGGGATCCCGGCGTAGTAGTTGCGGAACATCAGCGTCATCGTCGGGAGCCCGAAGATGACGTGGACGAGCACGATGCACGGGAGCGAGTTGTAGATGCCAATGGTGGAGAAGATCCGCACCAAGGGATAGAGGAACACCTGGTAAGGGATGAAGGCGCCGAGCAGCAGGATGCCGAACATGACGTTTGCGCCACGAACCCGCCAGAACGAGAGCGCGTAGCCGTTGACCGCGCCCACCGCGATCGAAAGGATCACGGAGGGGATGAGGATCTGGACCGAGTTCCAGAAGCCCACGCGGATGCCGTTGCATTCGAGGCCCGTGCAGGCGGCCGACCAGGCCTTCGTCCAAGCCTCGAAGGTGAGGGTCTCGGGCAGGGCCAGGATGTTGCCGAGCCGGATCTCCTCCATGGGCTTCAGGGAGGTCACGATCATGATCCAGAGCGGCAGCAGGAAGAACAACGCTGCGGTGATCAGGAATGCGTAGAGGCCGACGCGACCGGTCGTCAGGCGACGCGGACGACGGCCCTGCGGCTCGACATGCGCCATCGGCACCGAGTGCTGCGCCGGGTTGCCGACGCGGAGCGAGGACGCCGCCGTCATGCGTGCCTCCCCTGCGGACGAACATACTTGGCGTAGATCCAGGGTGCGAGGACCGCTATGACCGTCACCAGCATCATTGTGGCGGCGGCCGTGCCGAGCGCGATGTTGTTGCGCTCGAACAGGTGATCCATCACGAACTTCGCCGGCACCTCGGTGGCAATCCCCGGGCCGCCGAGCGTCATGGCGACGACCAGGTCGTAGAGCCTAGCGACGCCGGTTGCGAGGAGCACGGTCGGCGGTCACGACCATCGGCCGCAGCAGCGGAAGCACGATGGACAGGTAATAGCGCCAGACCGGGACGCCGTCGATGCGCGCAGCTTTCCAGAGATCCGCATCGATCCCGCGCAAGCCGGCGAGAAGGATCGCCATGGTGAGGCCCGCTCCATGCCAGATCCCGGCGATCACGATGGTGTAGATTGCTTTCTCCTGGTTCACGAGCCAGTCGAAGGTAAAGCTCGTCGAAGCCGAGGTCGCGCACGAGCTTCTGGAGTCCGAGCGCAGGATTGAGAAACCACTGCCATGCGACGCCGGTCACGACGAACGACATGGCGTAGGGATAGAGGAAAAGCGTGCGGAAGACGCCCCTCTCCCCGGACGTTCTGATCGATAAAGACTGCGAGCAGAAAGCCCAGGACGAGGCATCCGGCGATGAACAGAGCGCCGAAGATCACGATGTTCTCGGCCGAGGTCACGAAACGGTCGTTGGCGAACAGGCGCCAATACTGCGTCAGGCCGATCCAGTCGGCCGGGGAGCAAGGTCGAGCTCGTGAACGAGAGCCGCACGGTCCAAAGCATGCAGCCGACATAGACGACCACCACCACGAGTGCCGTCGGGAGGAGGGCGAGCACCGCCGGCAGGGGCGCATCCGGGGCGCCGGCGACTTCGGTGGCGTCGCTGCTGGGCAGCTGGAGGTACGTCAACTGAGACCGTGCCATCATCAGGGCACTCGTCGAGATTCGGCCATCGCGCCGACGACCGGCCGCCAAACCGCCGTGGGCGAGGCCGCGTGCCCTTAGCTGGCGTCGCGCATGGCTGCAACGACCTTCTCGACGAAAGCATCGACCGGCATGTTCGGGTTGTTCCAGAACTGGGTAACGGCGTCCTGCATCGCGCCCGTGAAGTTCGGCGTGCTCAGGAGCTCCATGGCTTCGACCTGGTTGGTCGGGTCGCGCACCACCGCATGGGATTTCTGCGCGCAGACGTCCATGGACGAGACGTCGACGTCGAGGCGCACCGGGATCGATCCCTTCTTCTTATTGAACTCGAGTTGGGTCGTGGGATCGAGCAGGATTTCCGCAAGCTTGTCCTGTGCGGAGAGAAGGGCCCGGTCCTTCGTGACCGGGAAGACGAACACGTCGCCGCCGATCACGAGTTTGCCGCCGCCTTCGCCCACGAGCGTGCAGCCGTACTCCTTGCCGGCGGTCTGGCCGGCCGCGACGAACTCGCCTTTCGCCCAGTCGCCGTTGAAGTGCATGGCCGCCTTGCCCGTGATCACGAGCGAGGCGGCATCGTTCCAGTTCCGGCCGGGGCTGCCCGGATCGACGAGCGCCGCGCATTTTGCCGAAGACCTCGGTGACTTCCTTGAACTTCGGGCTCTTCGCGGCCGCCGAATCGCGCGCAACCGTAAACCTTTCGGAACAGGTCCGCGCCGCCGTGGCCGACGAGGACCGCCCGGAACAGGTTATGCTCCCAGGTGGGCTGACCGCCGAGGGCGATCGGGATTGACGCCCTTGGCCTTCAGCTTGTCGCCGGCCGCGATCAGCTCAGGAAAAGTCTTGGGCGGCTCGACGCCGGCGTCGGCCATAATCTTCGTGTTATAGAAGAGCCAGTTCTGCCCGTGGATGTTGACGGGCACTGCATAGAACTTGCCGCCGCGGACCGTCGCATCAACGATGGGCTTCGGCATGATCTCGCGCCACTTGCCCGCCTGGGCCTGCTTCTCGACGTCACGAAGAAGATCGTTGCTGACGAGCTCGTCGAACTGCTTGCCGGTATTGAACATGCTCATCGTGGGCGGATTGCCGCCGACCATGCGGTTGATCGCAGCCGCACGGGCATTGGCGCCGCCTGCAATGGCATTGTCGACCCAAGTGCCGCCAGACTTCGTGAACTGGTCCGCGAAGACCTTGACGGCGGCCGATTTACCAGCAGACGTCCACCAGTGCAAGACTTCGGCCTTCATTTGCTGTGCGTGCACGCCGACTCGAAACCAGACAATGGCAAGCGTACATGTGGAAAGATGCATGTTTCAGGCGCATGACTTCCTCCCAGAAGCAGCTAAGCTGATGGTGTTGCGGTTTGTACATAGGGTAGAGCGGGATACCGGTAAGGCAATCCCGTGTCTGGCAGACGTTCAACAAACGTGCGAATAGATCGATCATCTGCGCCCAAAGCAGGGAACGCGTCTCGGGGGCGAACACCGAAGAGGTCACAGTGGCCTGGCCGGATCCGGCAGATAATCACGCTCTTCATAAATGAAGTAGTCGAAGTCGGCGTGGCGGCCTGTGCCGGCGAGGTCTTGGCAGCTGACGCCGATGAAGTTCCCAGTGAAATTCGCCGTCCCTGGCGCCATTGCCTCGTCCGAGAGGATGCTCGCGTCGAAAACATTCGGCAGCCACAGCCAAAGGCCGGGAGCTACCGCATATGCAAAGCGCAGACGCTCTTCGTCGAACTCGGCCCGCAGTTGCACGGGACCTGCATCGGGGAGGGGCACCGGTGCCGTCACGGCATCGAGCGTGACCTGATCGGGAAAGGCGGATAGGACACGCAGGTGGCGCCCGTTCTCTTCATCTCGCGAGATGAACAAGTAATGGTACTTCGTGCTGTTGTAGTAACACACGAGGCCCGCCATCTGCTGGAAGTGCTCAGGCGCAAAGTCGACTTTTGTAACGGCGCTGACGCACTTGGCCTGCTGACGCCGAGCGACTAAGGACTGCTTGAAAACGCTTCCGATCAATTCGCGGCCGAATAGCCTAAGGTATCCGGGCCTTTCGGTGAGACTGAACAGCTCGTTCGGATCAGGCGTGCGCAGCCACTGAAAATCGATCGGCAACTCGGGAGCGTCGAAATCCTCCCGCAAGGGGGCGGCCGGGAAGGCGTGAACCTCTAGGTCTGGCGCAGAGACCTCGACCGCAGGCACCCCCGCCTCGCGCTCGACGCGAGGCCAGTCGTCCTCGGACCAGACCAATTTCTGGATGGCCGTTTCTCGCCCGAGTATGCACCGCCCGCGATTGCGCAAGGGTCGTCCGCAGAGATGCACCATGTAGGTGTCGCCGCTCTGAGTCACGACCCAGTCGGCGTGACCTGACCGCTGGAGTTCGACATCCGGCCGGTCCCGCGCCGTGAGCAGGTATCCGTCGGGGTGGAGCTCATAGGGGCCGAAGATGTCCCGCGACCGGGCCAGCGTAACGGCGTGGCCCCAGTAGGTCCCACCCTCCGCAGTGATGAGGTAATAGAGGCCATTGCGCTTGTGGATATGCGGAGCCTCCGTGAACCCGATCTCCGTGCCCTTAAAGATCAGTTTTCGCTCCCCGATCAGTTTGCGATCTTTTGGAGAGTACTCCTGCAGGACGATGCCGCCGAATCGGTTGTGGCCGGAGCGATGGTCCCAGAGCATGTTCGCAAAATACATTCGGCCGTCGTCGTCCTGAAATAGCGACGGATCGAAGCCGCTGCTGTTGATGTGGACCGGATCGGACCACTCTCCGTCGATGGTCGGGCTGGTCACGAGATAGTTGTGCGTGTCGCGCAGAGAGGTCCCCACGCTTGCACCGGCCGACGGGCGACCGTAACGCTTCACATCGGTATAAATGAGATAGAAAAGACCATCGTAATAGCGCAGGCATGGCGCCCAGACGCCGCATGAGTCCGGGTCTCCGACCAAGTTGAGCTGGCTCGCTCGGCGCAGAGGCCGGATCAGGAGCCGCCAGTTCTGCAGATCGCGTGAATGATAGATCTGCACGCCCGGATACCATTCGAACGTCGACGTTGCGATGTAGTAGTCGTCGCCGACGCGCGTGATCGACGGATCCGGGTTGAACCCTTTTAGAATTGGATTCTTGATCATTGCTAACTCCGACGTGGTCACCCTACCGAAAGCTCGTGCTGCGGGCAGCGTAGGAGACTGCCTGCAGTACTCGGCCAACTCGAAAGGGAACATACTCATGCCACGGAGCAGAGCCTGACGCTTTCGCGCTTGAACCGGCACCGAAACGATGCCTCAGTCGAAAAAGGCGGAGTCATCCTCTGCAAGGTAGCGTCGGGCCCTCTCCGGGATCAGGTCGAAGCCCATTCCCGGCCGGTCCCAGACCGCGACCATGCCGTTCTTCACGATCGGCGATGGCATGCCCTCGACGATGTCGTGCCAGAATGGGGCGTCGGCCCCCGGGTACTCGAAGGCGATCAAGTTGTGAGGCAGCGTCGCGCAGACCTGAACGAGCGCCGCTAGGCCCAGCACGCCATTGGCGGTGCCATGAGGAGCGATCAGGACGCCGTGGAGGTCGGCATATTCGGCGATCCACTTCAGCTCGGCGATGCCCCCGACGTCGCAGGGGTCGGGCCCGATGACCCGCACCGCCTTTGTCTCGATCAGGTGCTTGTAATTCTGCCGAAGGTAAATCTGCTCGCCGGTATGGATGGGCGTGGAGGTCGAGAGCGTCAGCTCGCGGTAAACGTCGGCATGAACATAAGGGATATAGTCGCCAGTGAGCATGTCCTCGAGCCACATGAGATTGTAGCGTTCGACGGCGCGCGAGAAACGGATGGCGTCCGGAAGCATCCAACCTGGGCCGCAATCCAGGGCGAGGCCGACTCGGTCCCCCAGCACCTCCTTCATCGCTGCGACGCAATCGATGGTGTGGGCCAAACCGTATTCCGTCAGAACACCCCGGTCGAGCGCGCCATGGAAGTGACCGAGCTCCGGCTCGCCATAATAGTAACCGGGCACCTCACGCTTCATCGGGCTATGAAACGAAATGGGCTGCTTGATGATGGTGAAGCCCTCGGGCAGCGCCATCATGCCGCGCACGTTCTCTGCGTAATCCTGCGGGCCGTAGCCCGCCATCGGGAAGCGCAGCGAACCGTTGTAGACGCGCACCTCGTCTCGCACCTTGCCGCCCAGCAGCTTGTAGACAGGCAGGCCGGCGGCCTTCCCAGCAATGTCCCACAGCGCCATCTCGATGGCGCTCACGGCGCTGCCGTAAGGCTTGAACGCACCGCGCTGGCGGATGCGCAGCATCACCCGCTCGACGTCCGTGGGGTCCGCGCCGATCAGAGCCTCGCGGAAGGAGAGCACATGCGGCTTAACGAACGCCTTGTGATGTTCGATCTGCGCGTAGCCGCTGATCCCCTCATCCGTTGCGACCCGGACAATGGGGTGGTTGCCGATGAGCGCGCATTTCAGGTCGACAATCTTCATAGTCGGATCGTCCTCGCAGGGTCGATCACGAGCCGCCCTGCGTTCTCCAGGCGATATATTCGGCCTCCGCATCGGCGCGGAGAGGGTAGTACTGGCGCAGATCCCCGCCCTGGGAGAGACGCAGCCGCGAGAACTCCTCCCACTCGGCATGCCTGCTGCCGACCTCGATCACCTGCTCGGCCATGGCCACAGGGACGACCACCGCCCCGTCATCGTCCGCCACGATGATGTCGCCCGGCATGACGAAGGTGTTGGCGCAGGCGATGGGCGCATTGACGGCGAAGGGAAAGATATTCGTCTGCGCGTGAAAATTGGGCGTGACGCCGCGAACCCACAGTCCGATGCCGAGGTCGCGCGCCTTGGCGGAGTCCCGAATGCAGCCGTCGATCACCACGCCCTCGCCGCCGAGCCCGGCGAAATAGGTGAGCATCATCTCGCCGAAGATGCCGCTGTCCATGTCGCCCCGCGCATCGACGACGACCATGTCGCCCTGTCGGGCGTGGTAGAGCACGTGGCGGTGGAGCTGCTTCTCCGGGTCGTCATATTCGGCTGCGCCGAACTGGTCCTCGCGCATGGGCATGAATTGCAGCGTCAGCGCAGGTCCAGCCGAGATCTTGCCGGTCGTGAAGGCGCGCGGACCGGTGATCGCGGCGTTGCGAATGCCGAGATTGCGCAACTCGCCCGAGATGGTGGCGGTGCCGATCTCGCGCAGCGTCTCGACGAGGCTGCGATCGGGACGCACGATGTCCGGCGTATGGGTCATGATAGGCTCCTGTCGGAAGGCCGATTCAGTCGTCCCAGGCGGGCGACTTGTCGGGATCGATGCGGCGATCACCACGGTGCAGGACGCGGATCGCCTGCATGTCGTCAGCATCGAGCGTGACATCGCGCGCCTGCAAATTGGCGCGCAGATTTGCCTCGCTGGTGGAGGCCGGAATGACGATATGGCCCATCGCCATCAGAAAGGCGAGCGAGACGGCTGAGGCCGTCACGCCATGCTTCGCGCCGATGCGTTGCAGCACCGGATCCGATGCCACGGCGCCGCGGCAAAGCGGCTGATAGGCGGTCAGCGTCAGGCCTTTGCTTCGCGCATGGGCGACCAACTTGGGCGCCTGCATGTAGGGGTGGATCTCCACTTGGTCGGTGGCGATTGCGCCTGGCCCAAGCAGCTGCTCGGTGCGCTCCAACAGGGCGATGGGAAAATTCGAGACGCCGATCAGCCGCGTGTGCCCGCGGCGCTGAGCCTCGGCAAGCTGCCAGCATGTAATCCTCGAAAGGGACGGCGTCGTCCTTGCTCGGCCAGTGGATCAGCAGGAGGTCGACGGGCCCGAGCCCGATCGTATCGAGGCTGCGCTCGACGCTGTCCATGAATCGCGACTTGTCGAGCTTCGTGTCCGCCACCTTGGTGGTGATGAACACCTCCGACCGCGGAACGCCGCTGCGGCGCACGGCCTCGCCCACGCACGCTTCGGAGCCATAGCTCTGCGCCGTGTCGATATGGCGGTAGCCGACCTCGAGCGCCTTCAGGATCGCGGCCATGCCTGCGTCGCCCGCGCGGCCGGATGTGCCCAGCCCGAGTTTCGGGATCTCCATCATGATGCGACTTCACCCCTTGGTGGCTCCGGCGGTGAGCCCGCCGACGAAGAGTTTCTGGAAGACGAGGAAGAGGAGTGCGATCGGAACCGTCATCACCATCGAAGCCGCCATGACCGCGCCCCAGTCGGTGTTGAACTCCGTCGAGAATTCGGCGAGCCCGATGGGCAGCGTCTTCACGCTCGAGTCCGTCGCGAAGCACAGGGCGAAGATGAATTCGTTCCAGGTGGTGATGAAGGCATAGACCAGATACCGCCACGATGCCGGGCAGCGACAGAGGCAGCGTGATGCGGAACAGGATGCCGACGCGGCTCGCGCCGTCGATGATCGCGGCCTCCTCCAGTTCGAGCGGAATGGCCTTGAAGTAGCTCGTCAGCATCCACACGCTGAGCGGCAGCGTGATGATCATGTAGACGAGGATGAGCCCCCAATAGGTGTTCACCAGCCCCAGCACCCTCAGCGTGATGAAGAGCGGCACGATGATCGCCGCCGTGGGCAGGAGCTGCCCGACGAGGATGCAGGCCTGCCAGAAGGACCTGCCCTTGAACCGGAAACGGGCGAAGCCGTTCGCCGCAAACACGGCGAGGATGAGAGCAAGGCCGGTCGAGCCGACCGAGATGATGATGGAGTTGAGAAAGTAGCGCGGGATCCGGCTCTCGAAGAGGACCTTGTGGTAGTTCGCCAGCGTCGGATGATCCGGCCACCACTGCGGCGGGATGGTGTAGAGCTCATTGCAGCAGCTTGATCGAGGACAGGCCCATCCACACGAACGGGAACAGGCAGACGACGACGAGCAGGACGCATCCGAGGAAGATCGCCGGCCGGCTGAGGCCGGGCCGCCGCGAGGGGCGCGAGACCGTCGCCGAGGCTTTCACTGGTTGCTCTCCCGGCTGGTTGGCGAAAAGTCTTGATGTAGGCGAGCACGATCAGCATCACGACGCCGAAGAACATCACGCTCAGCGCCGCCGCCTGGTTGAACTCGACGTTCTCGAAGGCGAGCCGGAAGATCTGGATCGGCGTGATCAGGGTCCGGTTGGCAGGGCCGCCCTTGGTGATGGCGTAGATGATGGTGATGGCGTTCAGCGCCCAGATCACCAGCAGCAGCGTGACGGCCGTGATCACCGGCCGGATCTGCGGCAGCATGATGTGGCGCACCTCGTCCCAGTAATTCGCGCCGTCGATCCGGGCCGCCTCATAGAGCTCCTGCGGGATGGATTGCAGCCCGGCGAGCACCATGATCGCCACGAAGGGGAAGAGCTTCCACACATTGATGGCGATCATCGCGGGCATCACCGTATTGCCGCGCGTGAGCCAGCCCACCGATTCGTCGAGCGCGCCCGTACTCGTCAGCATGTAGTTGATGATCCCGAACTCGGTGTGGAACATCCATGCCCAGGTCGTGGCCGCGACGATGCCCGGGATCACCCAGGGGATGAGCGTGATGGACCGCACGAGCGCGCGGCCCACGAAGTTCTGGTTGAGCAGGATCGCCGCCGCGACCCCCAGCAGCACCTGAAACACAGATGGAGCCGAAGACCCACCACAGCGTGTTCCACAGCGCCTGCTTCGTCACGCGCGGGCGCAGCACGTCGGCGAAGTTCTGCAAGCCCGTGAACTGTCCCTGATCGTTCGTCACGCTCAGCCAGCCGGTGTAGGTCACCGGGTAGGCGACGAGCATGAAGAGCACGATCAGCGCCGGCAGCGCGAAGACGAGGCCCGTATTCGATCTCACGGCATGGGCTCCGGGGCACGGGCGAGGTCCGGCCCCGAGCGAGAGCCGGACGCTCTCCTTCTGGGGCGGCTATTTCAGCAGAGCCTGGATCTCCTCATTCGCCTGGTCCATCGATTCCTGCGCGGTCTGGTCGCCGAGCAGGATGCGCTGGATGCCGTCGAAATAGGCCTGCACGATCTTCACCCAGTTCTTGTGCACCGGGACCGGCCGTCCGATAGGGCAGCATCTCGGCGAAGGGCTTCAGCATCGGGATCCTCGAAACGCGGCAGCTTGATCGAGGAGGTGCGGGCCGGGAAGGTATCGGTGTAGTAGCCCTGGTTCTCGGTCGTGTTCAGGAACTGCAGGAACTTCTTGGCCTCAGCTGGATTCTTGGCGCTCTTGGGAATGACATAGCTCCAACCGCCGAGAATGGCCGCGGTCTGCTTGCCGGCCGGTGCGGGATCATCATCGCCGCGAGCTTGATGTTCGGATTTTCCTTCTGGATCGCAGGAAGATCGAACTGGCCGGACTGGTAGGCCGACACCGTGCCCGCGATGAAGAGGCGGCGCAGGGCGAGGCCGTCATTCTCCAGCGTCGACTTGGGCGCGAGGCCCTGCTTGTAGAAGTTCGTGTAGAACTCGACCGCCTTCACCGCTTCCGGCGAGTTCACGACGGCCTTGGTCATGTCCGGCGAGATGATGTCGCCGCCGTTCATCCAGATGAAGGGCAGCGAGCGGAAGATCGTGTTGCCGACCTCGCCGCCGCCCGTGATGCCGAAGCCGTAGCGGCCGTTCTTCGTGAGCGCCTTGGCGGCGGCGATCAGTTCGTCCCACGTTTTCGGCGGCTTGTCGGGGTCGAGGCCGGCCTCCTTGAAGTGGTCCTTGTTGTAGATCACCCCATGCGTCTCGATGCGGTAGGGAATGGCCCAGAGCTTGCCGTTCCAGCTCACATAGTCGATTGCCGCCTTCACATAGTCCTGCTTGTCTTGGATCGTGTCGTCGAGCGGGACGATCAGATCGCCCTGCGCGTATCCATTCACCCAGCCGTGCTGGACTTCGATGATGTCGGGGGCCGCGCCGGAACGCAGTGGCGGTAAGCACGCGCTCGGGCAGCCCGTTCGAGACCGTCACCTCGATCTTGATATTGGTGCCGGGATTGGCCGCCATGAATTTCTGGGCGAGCGTGCGCGCGCGTTCCTCGCCCCAGTTCGGGGCCCACCACACGACGTCGCCGGCCCGGGCGATTGTCGTCATCGCAACCGACGACAGAACGGACAAGGCGAAGAAGCCTGCGAGTTTCAGCGATTTCATCGTTTCCTCCTGTGCCCGTTGCTTCTCGACGCCTCAGTCTTGCGTGGGGCACTACTGGGCCTGAGGCGGTTCTTCTTTCATCTTGAGAAGCCCGCGTGCCGACCAGGACGGTCCGAGCGTGGGCGCGAGCCCGATCAGGGCCTTCATGTATCCGACGGTGTAGGCATGGCCCGCATGCCAGGGCGCGGCGCAGGCGAGCTCCGGCACGTGGTCCGGAACGAGCACGCCTTCGAAGCCCTCGTCGCGCAGAATGCGGACGATCTCCGCCATGTCGACGTCGCCATCATCAACGAAGGTCTCGACGTAATTGGGCACATGGCCGCGCACATTGCGGAAATGGACATAGGCGAGCGCCTTCCGGCGAGCGTAGTGGCGCGTGACTTCGTAGATGTCGCAGCCGGGCATCTCCTGGAGCGAGCCGATGCAGAATTCCAGCGCATTGGCGGGGCTCGGCGCGAGGGCGAGCAGCCGGTCGTATTTCTCCGGCCGGTTCACGAGCCGCGCCGTGCCGCGCAAGCTCTCGACCGGCGGATCGTCGGGATGAGCCGCGAGCCGCACCCCCGCTTCCTCTGCGACCGGCACGAGCTGCGCGAGGAACCAGGCGAAGCGCTCCCACAGCTCCGCCTCCGAACCTTGACGGGGCGGCGGCCGGGTCGCCGTCGCGGTAGCGCATGTTCCAGACCATGCCGTCCGGGATCGGCGTGTTCCGCTCCTCCTCGGTGAGGTCCATGACGACGGTCATCGCGCCGCCGCGCGCCGCGCGGCGCTTGCGCCAGCCCCATACGCCGGCGATCGAGAAATTGTAGCCGATGACCGGGATGCCCGCCCGGCCCGCATCGCGCACCAGCCGCTTGAGACCCTCCATCTGCGCGGCGCGGTTCGGGCCGTCGAGCAGGATGTCGGACCAGAAGGCCGGCGAGAAGTTCTCGAGGGCCGCGATCCTGAGGCCGTGGCGCGCCAGCATGGCTGCGGCGCCTGCCATCGTCTCGTAGTCCCAGAGCGCGACGTTGCGGCAGTCCTTGAGGATCGGCCCGACCGCCTCCCCGCGCAGATAGGGCGCCGCGTCCGGGCCCGGCCGCATAGTCGTTGAGATGGATGACGACGTCGGTCACGCCCAGCTGGGCGGCGAAGACGGCGCCGTCCTCGCTGAGATTGTCCCCGCTGAGCGTGAGGCCGACGCGCATCCGGGCAGGCTCCTCCTGGGCTAGAGTTGCTCTGTCTCGTTCATGACGACCGCGCCCGTCGCGACGCCGCTCACATTGATGGAGCCGTCGAAGAGCGGCACATCGTGGGGCGCATAGGGAAAGCGGGCGCAGGCCTCCTCGTTGAGCTCGACGCCGAGGCCCGGCGCCGTCGGGGCGAGCAGATGCCCGTCCTCGAAGACGAGCGTCTCGCTCACCAGCTCCTTGCGCCAGGGGACGTCGACGCTGACGGTCTCGAACACGGAGAAGTTCGGGATGGCGACGAGCCGTGTGCAGCGTCATCGCGTTCATCACCGGCCCGACAGGATTGTGCGGCGCGACAGGAATGAGATGCAGATGAGCGAGATGCGCGATGCGCTTCGTCTCGGCGAGGCCGCCGGCATGCGACACGTCGGGCTGCAGGATGTCGACCGCCTTCTTGGACAGGGCTTCCAGGAAACGGGTTGGCTCGTACCAGCGCTCGCCCGCGGCGATCGGCACGGGCGAATTGGCGCGCACTTCGGCAAGCGCATCGATCGACTCGGGCGGCGTCGGCTCCTCGATCCAGGTCAGGTCGAAGCGCGCGAGTGCCTTGCACATCGCGATGGCGGTCGGAACATTGAGCCGTCCATGGACGTCGAGCATAAGATCGATGTCGGGACCGACGGCATCGCGGACAGCCTCAACGATCGCGACGGTCCGATGGCGCTGCGCCCGGTCCATCTCGAGGTCCGACGCCTCGAACGGATCCCATTTCAGCGCGCGATACCCCATGGCGACGACCGCGCTTCGCCGCCGCATGATATTCCTCCGGCGTGCGCGCGCCGAAAAACCAATGATTGGCGTAGCAGGCGACTCGATCGCGGTGCTTGCCGCCGAGCAGCTCGAACACCGGCACGCCAAGCGCCTTGCCCTTGATGTCGAGCATGGCGGCCTCGACCGCGCCCAGCGCGGTGCGGAACACCGCGCCCGTGCGCCAGTAGCTGTCGCGATGGAGTTGCTCGACGAGCGCGTCCGACCGGAAGGGATCGCGGCCGACGAGCTGGCGCTCGAGCTCCTCGAGAGCGGCGACGACGGCGAGCGTCTTCCACTCCAGCGTGGCCTCGCCGACGCCGTCGATGCCCTCGTCGGTATAGAGCTTCACGAAGACGAAGTTCGTGCGCGACACGTTGGCGACGAAGGTCTTGAGGCCGGTGATTCTCATCGCCGGCGCCTAACCGCCGGCCGCCATGCGGGCGATGGCCTTGGCCTGAAGGCTGTCGGGCATCATCTGCATCAGTTCGATGCGATGGCCGTCCGGATCCTCGATCCAGGCCTGCCAGTTGCCGTCGGCGCCCATCTGCTTGTCCCTGATCAGCGGCACGCCTGCGGCTTCGAGTTCCCGCAGAGCGACGTCGATGTCGCGCGACCTCGAGGCACATATGGTTGTATCCCACCGCCTCGCGCTCCGCCGCACGCTCGCCTACGCCCTCAGGAAACACCTCAAGAAACTGGGTGTCGGTGATGCGCAGATAGAGCAGCCAGAGGCGGCCGTCCCGGTCGAGCCGCATCATCTCGCGCATGCCGAGCTTGCCGACGTAGAAATCGAGCGTGCGCGGGACATCCTTCACGCGGATGGCCACATGGGCGATCGACGAGACCGTCAGCATCGGCGCTTCCTCCGGCCACGCAGCCGTTCGATCGGCTTGCTCATATGTTCCTGTTCAAATATGAACAGGCTAATTCATATTTGCATCATCTTAAGAACGGGCCGGATTGCGAGTCAATGAGGAAGCCGAGAACCGTCGCGCGCCGAAAGGTCGATGCCGCAGCGAGCCAGCACACCATTCCCGCCATCGACCGCATGATGGGCGTGCTTTCTGCCCTCGAGGAGCAGCCGGAAGGCGCCTCGATAACGGCGCTGACGGCGGCCCTGGCACTGCCGCGCAGCACGGTTTACCGCATCCTCAACACGCTAGAGGCGCACGATGTCGTCCAGCGCTACGGTTCCGGCTGCTACCGGCTAGGCCGGCGTCTGCGGACGCTCGCCGCCCATGTGCCCTCCGGCGCGGCCGAGCTCGATCTCGCCGCGCTGGCGCAGCCGTTTCTCGACGAGGTCGCCATCTCGGCCGGTCATAGCGTCAAGCTTTCGGTGCTTGATCGCGAGGGGGTGCTGGTGCTCGCCGCGGCGCAGGGGAGACGGCCCTATGCGCTAGGGGTGACGCCGGGCCAGCGGATGCCGATCAATGCGGGCGCGGCCGGCAAGCTGCTCTTCGCATTCGAGCCGCCCGAGAGGCAGGCGGATTGGCTTTCCCGCCCGCTCGCGGCATTCACCTCACGCACGGTCACGGATCCCAAGCGCCTCCAGCGCGGAAGCAGCGCGAATTCGCCGACAGGGCTGGGCCCAGGACCGTGGCGAGAGTGCGCCCTCGTATCTACGCCTATGCCGCACCGATCCGGGATCAGGGCGGACGGGTGCTTGCGGCGCTGAGCATTCCGTTCCTCCACGGCACTGAGTCCGAGCAGGTCGAGGATATCCGACTTGCCGTCATCAGCATGGCGGATGAGATCAGCGACAGCATTGTCTAGGCCGTGTGGACGGATTTGATGAGGATGAACCCAAGAGCCAGGGCGACGACCGAGCCGTAGCTCTTGGCCGTCTTCTCACACCGGAGCGCTACGCGTTTGAAGCGCTTGAGCTTGCCAACGGTCTGCTCAATGCGAGCGCGCCCGCGGTAGAGCGCTTTCGGGAAGAACGCGGGCGGGCTCTTGGCGTTGGCCTTGTGGGGAATAGCAGGGGCGATGCCGCGCTGCCGAGCGACGGCACGATTGGCTTTGGCGTCATAGCCTTTGTCGGCCAGAGCCGCCCGCGGTGTCACGTCAGGTCCGAGATCGAGCAGGGTAGCGAACTGCGGACTGTCGCTGGCCTCGCCACCCGTCAGGCAGAAGGCGAGTGGTTCGCCCTCGAAGTCGCTCTTGAGGTGGATCTTGGTCGAAAAGCCGCCTCGTGAGCGGCCGAGCGCCTGGCAGGCTTGCGCCTTTGTTCCAGCCGCCGAGACATGGGCGCGTACCGTCGTGGAGTTGAACATCTGGACGAGATGCGCCGTGCTGCTCAGACCAGCAAGCGTCTCGAAGAACGCTTCGAAGACCCCCGCCTCGCGCAAGCGCCAGAAGCGCTTCCAGACCGAGTTCCAGGGCCCGAACTCGGGCGGCAGAGCCCGCCAAGTGATGTTGTGCAGCGTAAAGTAGTGCAGAGCCTCCAGGAACTTGCGGTCATCGCGGCCCTTGTCGCCGCGCCGCGAACGGGTCGCCCGAAACACCTCGAGCGCCACCGTCCAATCCTGTTCCGTCATTCGCGTCAGCATGGTCGCCCCCCTCGAGACGACCTGCATGAATCACCACCGCGCTGATTTGGGAATCCACCAATCCATTGCCTGACGGAATCCGTCCACACGGCCTAGAGCCGCTTCCACTTACGTGGAATCAACTCTCTTCTTTCTTATGCCGCAATTTTGACAGCGAACCGGATCCACTTCGCCGAAAATTGCTCTAGGTGCCGTCTGCGCGATGGCAGCCCCGACGGAAGTCTCATGAATGGTGCGTAAGCTGCTTCGTACTGAGATCGTCCAGCACCGCGGGCTCGTTGCTGGCGGGCCCGACGATGTAGACCGACGCCCTCGCGGACGCAGGACCATCGGCGAGACTGATCGATCAGCCCGCCTTGAGTGCGTAGGTGGCAAGCCGACAAGCCCATCTCGTGCAGCCTGCCGTCGCGGCTAGCCGATCCGATATGCAGGAGGCCGTCACAGCGCCATGGTCAGGATCTCGGCGAAACCGTCCTGGCTCACCGGCCGCGGATTTGTGGCTGTCGAATGGTCCGCCACAGCCGCTTCCGCCGCCGCAGAGAGGACGCCAGCTGGAACGCCCATTGCGGCTAGTCCATTGGGCATTCCGAGACGGCTGTTCAACTCCTCGACAAACGTCGCAAGGTCCTGGTCCTCGCGAAGACCCATCGCGCGACGCAAGCTCTGGTACTTTGCAGGGGCGGCAGGCTCGTTGTACCGCAGCACGGACGGCAGAAGAACAGCGTTGAGGGTCCCATGGTGGAGCTTGAGCTGTCTGAAGCCGCCGAGAGCATGGGACAGCGAGTGAACGGCTCCGAGGCCTTTCTGAAACGTGAGGCCTCCCTCGAGGGCGGCCATCATCATCTCGCGCCGCGCTTCAACGTCACTCCCGCGTTCGACGGCTCTTTCCAGGAACCGCACCGCGCGGGAGAGCCCATCGAGCGCGATTGCCTCGGCCGGGGGATTGTCGCGAGGGGATAGGTAGGTCTCAACGCAGTGCGTGAGGGCATCCATCCCCGTGGCCGCGGTCAGTCCGGGCGGCAGCCCCAGCGTCAGTTCCGGGTCGCAGACGGCCAGCCTGGGGATGAGGTGAGGCGAGATGAACCCCAGCTTGCGGCCATCGCGAAGGGTGATCAGAGCCGCGCGGCCGACCTCGCTCCCGGTGCCTGCGGTGGTTGGCACCGCGATAAGTGGCGCTACCGCTGAAGTGATCCTCGGCAAGCCGCCCAGGATCGCAGCGTAGTGGACAAGAGGCTCGTGATGGGTCGCGAGCAGAGCCACCGCCTTGGCGAGGTCGATAGGGGAACCGCCGCCGATTGCGACCAAGCCGTCGCAGTCGTGCTCGCGGTAGACTTCGAGGCGCCGCCTCGACGGCCTCTTCGGTCGGATTCGTCGGGACTTCATCGAAGACGGGAGCCCGCTCGAGCGACTCGGACTGCCCCGTCACGCGGTCGACGAGCCCTGCCGCAACGACCCCTGGGTCGGTGACGACGAGAGGACGTGCAATCCCCAAGCCTGCCATGTCGGAGGGCAGCTCTCGACTGGCCCCGAGGTCGAAGCGGATCGTGGTCAGATACGTTGCATTCTTCGCGTGAAAGTTCGGAAGGCTCGCCGCCGCCGTCTCGGTCCCGATCCGCGGGAACACCAAGCCGACCTCTCGACCCATATGGTCAAGCTTGCCACATCGAGGCGCGATGACGAGCGACGAGCCAAGTCCCGAGACAACAAAGCCTACGCCATTGGCCTCGCGAGGGCCTTCGGCGGCGCTGTGATCTTTGCGATCCCGCTCCTGATGACCATGGAGATGTGGTCTCTCGGGTTCACGATGGGCCGGGGCCGACTCCTTCTGTTCGTGGCCATCAACTTCGCGGTCCTGGTCGGGTTGTCCTACTTCGCAGGCTTCGAGAAGACCTTCAGCTGGAAAGACGACGCGCTGGACGCCTTTGCCGCCTTCGGGGTCGGCGTGATCACGTCGGCCGCCATGCTGGCCCTCTTCGGGGTGGTCACCCTCGACATGACCTGGTCTGAGATCGTCGGCAAGGTGGCCCTGCAGAGCGTGCCCGACACGCCGTGGATCTGGCGCAGATCGCGATGATGGCCGTGGTGCTCGCATTTCCGGCCGCCCTGGGGGCCGCGATCGCCAGGCTGGTGATTTGAGGCGGCCATGGATCGAAACAAGGCGATCCCCGACGAGCGCCGCGCAAGGGCCAAAGCACGGACGCCATGGCTTGAATGGGTTGCGTCCGGCGTCGGCCTTTTGCTTGCAGCGATCGTGTTTGGGCTGATTGGGTGGCAGGCCATGAACGACGCGTCCGAGCCGCCGGCGATCGCCGTGGAGGTGGGAAACGTGACGCCGGTTCCGGGCGGATTCAGGGTCGAGTTCCGGGCCCGCAATACGGGCGGATCGGCCGGCGCCCAGGTCGAGATCGAGGGCGTCCTCTCGGGAGGCGGAGCGGACGAGATCAGCCGTGTCGTGTTCGACTACGTGCCGGGGCATTCGGTGCGCCAGGGCGGGCTGTTCTTCACCCGGGATCCGCGCACCGGTCATCTCTCGTTGCGGGCCCGCGGCTACTCCGCCCCGTGACGGCGCGGGCGCTGCGGAAGATCGCCCGCGACCGCGGCGATCCATCGGCAGCCTGAGAGCAGCTGACCTCCCGACGAAATGTCAGGCTGCCATGGTGCGCTTCGTGATGTGCGCCCGATAGGCCGCCGCTGACTTCATCGTGATCGTGCCAGCTTCGGTCAGCTTCACGATCTCGGATTTAGCTCGCCTCGCCGCTTGCGGGTTGTAGGCGGGCTTCAAGGAAACGCGAACCCGGCTCGCGATGTGCCTGCGATGGGCACCCGCCTGTCGCGGTGTCAGTGACCTCTCCGCGACAAGATGATTCAGTTGATCATAAGCCCGCTTGGCTTCAGCGGGCGTGTAGCTCTCTTTCTTCTCAAACATGGCGCGTCCTCTCGGTTGGAAAGCACCCGATGTGGGTCCTGTCGGAGGATACTTCCAGAGCGGGCCTGTTTGCGATCGAACTGACAACCTGCATGGCTCAGCGCAACGCTGAGCCTTCGGGTACTTCGAGACGGCACATGGTCTCTCGCAGCCCTCGCGCGAGACGCAAGAGTGCTCACGTCGGCTGCAGCACGCTTGTTGCGGCGTCGTCGGTAAGCTCCCGGCGCCTCCCGAGCGAGTACCAGACACGCGGCGGAAATCAGCCCGACGTGCTCGCAATGGTGCCGTAACATTGTCGTGCTAAGAAAATCTAAGTTCCCGCATCCGAAGCCCCACCGCCATGGTCACACCCGCTGCAACGTTTACCGCGCGTCTACTGCGGTACCTCACCTGGATTGGGCTGGTAGCGGGTACATCGATGCTTGTTGCAATCTTCTGCTTTGCGCTCACCCTTTGGGCAGGCCATTAGTATGGCTCATCCCCCTTGAAGGCCAAAATTTTCAAGCCGGCAATCTCGGGATGGCGTTCGTGTCGCGTCTGATCTCAGGAGCTCCTTATGCGTGCCCCTATCCGCCACACGCTCTTCTTCTCACAAGTGTAGCTGTGTCTCGCGGTTAGCCTCGAAGGAGTGCACGGGGGCAGCCGTGGGCGGGGCTCTTTCACCGACGAGCGGCCCGCGTTCGCGAGTACGTCGTGACGCAGCCGAGGCCATCCGTTCGCGTGAAAACGAGGCTGCGCAATTCCTCCCCTGTTCAGCCGACACGCTGTGAGTTGGTAGGCTTATGCGCTTCGGCCGCGCATGAATTTGAATTGCTAGATCTTATGGGACAAAATCACGGGCGTGCTGGAGCCCGGATACTTTATTTGCGCACATCGGACATGCCGGGAAGGTCAGATGTCCCTCTCAACGCTCGCCAGGTGCGTCGTCTGTCTGCTGATGGTCCTCGCAGCGCATTCATCTGCGCTTGCCCAGTCGCTTGTCATCGGGGGCAAGAACTTCACCGAGCAGCAACTCGTCGCGGAGATCACGAGCCAGTTCCTCAGGGCGAAGGGCTTTACGACGAGAGTTCGGACCGGCTTCTCGACGCCCGGCATCCGCAAGGAGCAGGAGGTCGGCCTGCTCGACCTCTATTGGGAGTACACCGGGACAGCTCTCGCGACCTTCAACAACATCACAGAGAAGCTCGGGCCCAACGAGACCTATGACCGGGTGAAGGAGCTGGACGCCCCGAAAGGACTGATCTGGTTATCGCCGTCGAGGGTCAACAACACCTATGCTCTCGCGATGCGGCGGGCGGATGCCGCCGCGAAGGGCATTAGCTCGATTTCCGATCTCGCCGCCCGCGTTCGAGACGGCGAGCAGTTCCGGCTGGCTTGCACCATCGAGTTCTATCTCCGGCCCGATGGTCTCATGCCGATGCAGAGAGCCTATCGGTTTGGATTCGGCGAGCAGAATGTCGTCAGAATGGAGGCAACCGCCATCTACGGCGCCTTGCGCGAGGACGTTGCCATCGACGTCGGGCTGGTCTTCTCGACGGATGGCCGCATCGATGCGTTCGATTTCCTCGTGCTGGAGGACGACCAGAGGTTCTTTCCGAGCTACCTGCTCACGCCCGTGATACGAAAGAGAGCACTCGACCAGCACCCGGCGCTTGCCGGCCACCTGAACGCGCTCTCGGCCAAACTCGACAACGCCACGATGACGGCCTTGAACGGGATGGTCGATCTGCAGAAGCGAGAGGTCGAGGAGGTTGCGCTCTCCTTTTTGAAGGCCAGTGGGCTGTTCTAGTTGCGGAGGTCCCGCCAACAAGCGGCCACACATGGATAAGGGTGGAGAGTCTCGACGGTGATGTTCCCTGGCGTGGTGTAGGACCGCCGATCCTCGGTGGGGTCCGAGGATGATCAGGCGCCCACGGCGGAGAGCCTGAGGATGGTTCCGAACCACGGATCCGCGGCAACTCAAGTCCTGCCCTGGCCCCCGTCCTGCTCGGGAGCCACCGCGAAGGTCTCGATGGTCCGCACGCCGCATCTGCCGGCTTCGGCCAGCTACGGATCAAGATCCGCGCAGAACCAGGATCGCGTTCACCGCGGCCGTTTCGGCACCGCGGCCCGGGGCTCCAGTTCATCCACCTCGGCGGCGATCGCAGCGATCTCCCCTCGCCGCTTCTCGATGATCTCCAGATTGGCGATCCGCAGGTCTGGCGAGTGAGCCTCGGCAGCTTGTTGGGTGTGGTACGCCAGAGAGCGGTCAGCCTCGTCGAGACGCTTCTCGAGAGCATCGAGTTTCGCCTCGTCGACTTGGCCGCGCAGGTCCTCTAAGCGCTTGAAGAGTTGGTCATCGAACTTGTCGCTCATGACACCGCACCCTTGCTGAGCCGCGCACTCGCACCGCATCCAGCGTAGCGGAGGCAGGTCGGTTCCGCCAAGTTGTGAACGCACAGGTCAAAGCCGGCGAGAGGCTGCGCGCCGACGAGGACTGATTTGTAGGGGTTGTCCTTCTGCGACCGTGCGTACTCAGCGAGCCGCCGCCGCTCACCAATCTTTGCAGGCATAAATGAGCGGTTGGATGCGGTCCGGCCGATTCCCGCGGGACCACAGTGGCCTCTACTTGAAAACGCTCGGGAGCCAGAGCGACAGGGCCGGGACGTAGGTGACCAGCAGCAATACAATCAACATCGGCACGTAGAAGATCATAATGCTCCGCGACACCGCCTCCATCGACACCTTGCCGATGGCGCAGCCGACCACGAGGGTCGGGCCGACCGGCGGGGTCAAGAGGCCGATGCCCAGGTTGAGGATCATGATAATACCGAAGTGGACCGGGTCGACGCCGAACATCTTCACCACCGGCAGGAAGATCGGCGTGCAGATCAGGAGCATGGGCGCCAAATCCATGAAAGTGCCGAGGACCAGGAGCAGAATATTGATGAGCAGAAGGAAGGTGTATTTGTCGTCGGCAATCGTGAGGAAGAACTGCGTCACCTTCGCAGGGACCTGCATGATCGCCATCATGTAGCCGAAGGCAATCGAGAAGCCGATCATGATCATCACCATGCCGACGGTGCGCACGACGCGCGCGACCAGGAGCGGCAGCTCGCGCCACTTGTAGTCGCGGTAGACGAACATGGTGACGAGAAACGAATAGATGCAGGCCACGGCAGCCGACTCGGTCGGCGTAAAGATGCCGCTCAGGATGCCGCCCAGGATGATGAAGACGGTCAGCAGGCCCCAGAACGCCTCGCCGGCGATCTTGAGCGCCCGCCGCGGCGGCACGACCTCACCCTTCGGAAATCTCTGGCGGTGGGCGATGATGAGACACAGCGCCATCAGAGAGAGCCCGAGCAGGAACCCGGGAATGACTCCCGCCATGAACAGGTCTGCGACGGAGATCGTGCCGCCCGCCGCCAAGGAGTAGATGACCGCGTTGTGGGACGGCGGAATCAACAGGGGCTGCAGGGAGCCCGAGACCGTCACGTTGACGGCGAACAGGCGGGGATAGCCGTTGCGGATCATCTGCGGGATCATGACCGAGCCGATCGAGGCCGTGTCGGCCACAGACGATCCCGAGATGCAGCCGAACATGGTCGAGGCGAGGATGTTCACGAGCGCGAGCCCGCCGCGGATAAAGCCGACGAACACCTTGGCGAGATTGACGAGCCTCTCGGCCATGCCGCCCTCCGCCATGATGCCGCCGGCCAGGATGAAGAACGGGATGGCGAGGAGGGCGAAGTCGTCGGTTCCGTCCGAGACCTTCAGCATCACCGCTTCGAGCGGAAGGTCGATCCACAGGGCCGCGAAGATCGCGGCGAGGCCGAGCGCGTAGGCCACCGGCATGCCGAGCAGGCAAAGGACGGTAAAGCCGCCGATCAGGATGAAGATGTCCATCGCAGTGCCCGCCTCTTACTCGGTGGACACCGGGACGATGCTGTCGTCGGCCGGTTCGGCGAACAAGTCGCCCTGCCACAGGCGCTCGATCACGAACAGAGCGACGATGCCGCCGCCGAGCGGAACCGGGAGGTACGCCATCCCGACCGAATAGCCGGGGAAATCGGAGATCGACTGGTGCCAGGTCGTCTGCACGAGCTTGGTCCCGTAATAGAGCATGAAGACGTTGGTCCCCATCATGCCGATCTGGATGAGCCACCCGACGGCGGTCCGGGCCGCACCGCGCAGCATCATAGGGATCACAGCGACCCCGATATGCAGGTTCTCGCGGTAGCAGATGGCGGCCGACAGGAACGAGAACCACACCATCAGGAGAACGGCCATCGGTTCCGGCCAGGACGACGCCGAGTTCAGCACGTAGCGCGTGAACACCCCCCAGGGGATGATCAACGTGATGACCACGAGGCAAGCACCGGAGATGAGCATGCAAAGGCGATGCAGCAGCTCCATCGCCCGGCTGTATTGCGCCTTCATGATGTCGCCCTCCCCGACAACAGTAGGCCGGCGCGGTCAACCTGGTGACCGGCCGGCCCCCGTCATGCCGCCATTTGCGCGCTACTTCACGTCCTGAACCCGCTGGATTAGCTCCTTGTGCTGCGCGCCGTGCTTCTCCCAGACCGGCTTCACAGCGTCCTGGAACTTCTGCTTGTCGGCGATGGGCACGATCTCCACGCCCGCCTCCTTCATCTCCTTGAGAGACTTCTCCTCCATCTCGTACCAGAGCTTGCGCTGTTCCTGCTGCGCCTCCTTGGCGAGTTTCATGATGAGCTCCTGGTCGTCCTTGGAGAGCGTGTTCCACACGCGTTTCGAGAAGACGAGGATCTCGGGGATCATGAGGTGCTCGGTCAGGGAGAAGTATTTGGCGTAGCGGTAGTGCTGTCCCGAGGCGTAGGTCGGGTAGTTGTTCTCGGCGCCGTCGACGACGCCGGTCTGCATGGCACTGATGAGCTGGTCGAAGCCCATCGAGACGCCGTTCCCGCCGAGCGAGTTCATGGTGTCGACGAACACGGGATTGCCCATCATGCGGATCTTGAGACCCTTCAGGTCCTCGACTGACTTCACCGGCCTCTTGGAGTTGTAGACATTGCGCGTGCCTGCGTTCATCCAGCACAGGCCGACGAGGCCGGCGGTCGGATGGTCGGAAAGCTTCTTCAGCATCTCGTCGCCGATCGGGCCATCGATCACCTTTTCCATGTGTGCCGCGTCGCGGAACATGAACGGCAGGTTGAAGACGTTGAGCTCGGGCACGAGCGGTCCCATCGGGCCGACGCTGATGCGGGCCAGGGCGAGCGCGCCGACCTGCGCCTGCTCGATCATCTCCTTCTCGCCGCCGAGCTGCATCGACGGGATACATCTGGATGCTGAGCCGGCCATTGGTCACCTGCTCGAGCTTCTTGCCCATGCGAACGACCGCTTCAACGGTCGGGTACCCGAGGGGGTGAACGTCGGTCGCCTTCAGCAGCATTGTCTGTTGGCCCAAAGTCGGCGGCGCCTGCAGGGCCGCGAAGGCCAGTAACGAGATCACGGTGAGTCGTCTGCTGAATTTCATCTCTTTCCTCCGCTAGTTCCGCCGTTGACCGGCCTCTTATCATTGCGTTTTGCTACTGGAGTCAGCGCCGTTCAGGCGCCGGTCCAGCCGCAGCCAGAATTTATCCTTCGAACAGATCAGGGTGTTCCGCCTCAACACGGGGCAAGGCGCGGAGGATGGCGGAAAGGTGATGGCGCATGGCCTCTTCCGCCCGATCGGGATCTTGCGCGTCTACGGCCGCGATGATCTCGCGATGCTGCTCCACTAGCGGAAGCATCGCTTCTGCACCCGGAAGGGTCAGAAGGCATACGCGGTCCATATGGGCCTTGATGTCCTCGACGGTTCGCCAAGCCATCGGACATCCGGCGCCTGTGGACAAAGCCATATGAAACATCTCGTCATAGCGCCGGAAACCGTGATGGTCGCCGTTGGCAGCGGCCGCGCGCTGGCTTTCGAGCAGGTGCTCGATTCTTGGCGCGTCTCCCGGTCGAAGGCTTCACAGGCGCGCCGCACGACGGCGATTTCGATGGCCTCGCGGACGAACCGCGCCTCCATCATCTTCGTGACCGAGATTTTGACGACCGACGTCCCGCGCTGTGGCAGGATCTCTACCAGATTCGTCTTGGCGAGGGCGATCAGGGCCTCGCGGACCGATTGCGGTGGCCCGCGATGTCCACGACGTCATCGGTGGCGACGACCACACGGTGGCCCTGCTGACCGCCCATGCGGTGTGGGGCAACAAGTCAATTGATTACAAAGTCGCCGAGCTGTTCCACGTCCGCGATGGCAAGATCACCGCTCGCTGGGCGATGTCCGACGACACCGAGGCGATCAACAACTTCTTCAAGGGCACCTGATCGGAGACCTGTTCATGGGCCATCCCGAGCATCCCAACGTCACCCTCTTCAAAGAAGCCGAAGCCGCTATGGAGTCGGGTGGCCCAGAAGCCTGGGCCAACTACTTGGCCGTCACGTCGAGTTGCACGAGATCGGCGCCGACGAGCCCATCCGAGGCAAGGCCGCCCTCGCCGAGCGCTGGGCAGGCCTCGGGCAAGCGTTCGACCTTTCGACGGATACCCACGCCGTGCTGGCGGACGACGAGCACCTCGTGCAGCTAGTGAGCGTCACCGTGACGAAGCCGGGCGGCGAGACGTTCAAGTACCGCACCGCCGAGATCTATCACGTGAAGGACGGGAAGGTCACCGCCCGCTGGGCCTTCTCCGACGACACGGACCGGATCAACAAGTTCTTCGCCGGGGCGCCTCCGGCGTAGGATGGCCCTCCTAGCCCACGGAGGAACCATCCCATGACCCTATCGGAGACTCAGAGGCGCTCGTCAGATGCGGCGTTGGCCGTCATCCGACAGCTATTGACGCGTTCAACGCCCTCAACACCCAGGCCGTGGCGTCCCTGCTATCGGACGACGTGGAGTGGCACAAGATAGGCCGCGCCGAGCCGATTCGGGGCAAGGCCGCCCTCGCCGAGCGGTTCTCGGGTGCGATGCCGAACTGGAGATCACCTCGGAGGTCCACGACGTGGTGGCCAACGACGAGCACGCCATCGCGCTCGTCACCGCCACCGCGAAGATGGACGAAAATCGTTCACCTACCGCACCGCCGAGATCTATCACGTGAAGGACGGCAAGGTCACGGCCCGTTGGGCGTTCTCGGACGACACCGCCCGCATCGACGAGTTCTTCGCCGGAACCTAGTCCTCTGCGGTGACCCGGCGGCTCCGCAACGTGACCGCGGTCAGCCCAGCCAGCGCGGCGTAGAGGAGCAGTCCCGCGAACACGGCCAGGCCACCTGGTGCCGGCGTGATCGGCAGCATGGCGGCATCGGGCAATGCTTCTGGTGTCGGCGTGGCCACCGGAGCGGCCAGCACGGTGACCGTCACCGAGTCGCTGCACCCCTTGGGCTCGCCAGCGCTGAGGACCAGCTGTCCCAGCTGCTCGGGCGCGATGGTGCCGCTGAGGACGAAGCCGCCAGTGGCATCGGTCGGGATGGTGAGGACGCCCATGGACACGCCGTTGACCGTCACCTCGGCCTCGAGGTCGGTGTTCGGGGTGAAGCCGCTGCCGGTGATCATCCCCTCCTCTCCGACGAACGCGGTCGCCGTCTCGGCGGGAACCGGCGACGACTCCGAACTCACAAGCATGGAGCACACGGGAACCCCGGCACGGACCGATGTGACAGCGGCCGTCGCCCACAGCGCGGCATGGCGGAGGCGAGGAAGGCGACCGCGACGAGCCTGGGAGGCAGGCCGGTGGCGACGGCGACACGGGCGGTGTTCATGCGGGGAGGGTCGACGCTGGAGCACCTGCCCGGCAATAGGACGTCTGGGGCGTATCGGTACGGTTCGGTGAGGTCGGACGATAGCGCCAGGCGCTGGCGGAGGCGTCAGCCGGCGCGGGCAGCCGTATCGGCCAGGAGGTCGTCCACCTCGGCGACCAGGACCGATGCACCCGGTCCGGCGAAGAGCGCGCGAGCGGTGCGGAGCGGCTCGACCGCTTCTCGACCACGGCCCAGACCGATGAGGCAACGCCCGGCGGCGGTGAGCGCGTAACCCTGCTCGATAACGTTGCCGTATCCCTCCCAGCGTTGGCAACATCCAGGTAGCCGGTCGCGGCCTCGTCGAGGCGGCCGTCGGCCTCGGCCAGGATCGCGTCCCCGGTTGCCACGATGAGCTCCGAGCGCCCGGGGTAGGCGCGGTTGGCGGCCTGGAGTCGTCGCGCGAGGTCCATGTCACCTGCCCCAACGGCGAGGCGAACCGGTTCCCCCATGGCCGACAGGATGAGCGGCGTCGTCTCGGCCGTGATGCGCTCCATCTCGAGCAGCGAGTCGATGACGCGCTGCGGATCGCCGTGACGAGCGGAGATCAGGGCCTGGGCTTCCAGTGCTGGGATCATGAGCTGTGGGTCACCAACCTGGCGCGCCGAGGGGAGGTAGGTCTCCGAGAACTCGGCGGCCAGATCGGTATCACCGCGAAGCAGGAGGACCTTCACCCGCTGAGGATTGGCCAGTGAGGCGATCTGCGACCAGTCGCGAGCCTCCGCCTCACGACTGACCTCGTCGGCGATCTCGAGGATCTCGTCCCAGCGACCAAGGTCAAAGAGTGGCCACGTCGTTTCGGCCAGGGACCACAGCCGTGTGCCCACCACCCCGCGCCGGACGGAAAAGGCGATCCCGTCTTCGTAAGTCTGGAGCCCGGCGGCTGGTCCTTCGAGACTCCATCGCATGCCGGCGTAGTTGTTGTAGGCAACCGATGTCTCGCCGGTGAAGCCGATGCGATGGCCCAGGTCGATGCTCTCCTGCATGTCCGTCACGGCGCCCTCTGAATCCCCGACATCCCACCGGGCCCAGGCGCGGTACTGGAGCGGCCGGACCTTCAGCTCCGGCCGGCCGAGTTCCTCGGCGAGGTCGATGGCCATTTGGGCGTAGCGCTTCGACTCGGGATACTGCGATCGGAGCATGGCGTCACCCGCGGTGCCGGAGTAGACCCGCACCAGCTCGGGACTGGTCGGCTGACCCTCGAGGATCTGGCGGGCGTCCGCCAGGAGCTGGCGGCTGCGATCCATCTGGGCCAGATGGCGTTGACCATCGAGAGCAGAGCCATGGCTTCCGCAGCACGGACGAGCTCGCCGCGTGCCGTGAAGATGTCTATCGCGGCCTCGACCTCCGCGGCGGCCTCCGCCTGGCTGGCCATACCGAAATGACTGGTGCCCAGCGCGTACCGCGTCTCGGCGGCCTCGACACTGTCCGCGGGGACGAGCGCCAGTGCCTGGCGGAAGAGCGCCGCGGCTCGGGTGACGTCCAGCTGGCTGGCCCGTTGCCCGGCCAGGTACAGGTAGCGCGCAGCGGCCGCCCGGGCGGTATCGGCTTCCTCCCCAGCGAGCCCGCCAAGTTCCACGGCCTGGAGGTAGTGGTGGGCCAGGATGTCCGCGTGGTCGCCCACCCGCTCTCCCGCCGCGCTCTCGATCCAGCCCGCCGCCTTGAGATGCCGCGCCGCGCGTTGGGCACGGGGAATCTGGGCGTAGGCCACGTCCCGGACGAGGATGTGCCAGAACGTGAACTCGTCCTCGCCCTGCATCGAGGACCGTCGCACCGGTCGGACCAGCTCCTTGCGCAGCAGGTCGTGGAGGCCGTTCACCACCTCGTCGCGGTCCGCGTTCCCCATGGTGGCGACCACGCCGGGCCAGAACACACGCCCGACCACGGCCGCGTCGTGCAGCAGCGCCTTGCGCTCCGGGCTGAGGGTGTCCATCCGGGCGGCGATGAGTGCTTGCACGGTGTCCGGAACCGGGATGTCCCCGTCGGTCGCGATCTGCCACGCTCGCCCGCGGCGTTGGAGGATGCCGCGGTCGGTGAGCATCCGGACGAACTCCTCCGCGTACAGCGGGTTGCCACCTGCGCGCTCCAGGAGCGCGGACTGGGTTTCGGCCGGCAGGAGCGTCTCGTTGAGCAGCGACGACACCAGGGCCGCAATCTCGTCCGCCTGGAGTGGCGACAGGGCGACGGTGGTGGAGTTGCGCTTGCCGCCGCCCCAGCCGGGGCGCCGCTCGTACAGCTCGGGTCGCGCAGTGCACAGGAGGAGGAGCGGCACGCCGGTGACCCAATCGGCCAGGTGCTCGACAAAGTCGATCATCGCGTCGATCAGCCCAGTGGAGGTCCTCGATGACGAGGATCAGCGGACGGAAGGCGGCCAGCGCCTCCAGGAATGTCCGCCAGGCTGAGAAGGCTTCCGCCCGGTCCGACGAGACGGTGCTCCCCGGCCGTGACCCGACCAGGGGCGCCAGCTGGGCGACCAGCCAGTCGCGGTCCGCCCCCTCGTCGACGACCAGCTCGACCGCCGCACTCAGCTTGGCATCGGCTTCATCGGGTCCATCCGATTCGAGGATGCCGGCCTGCGCCTTCACGATCTCGCCCAGGGCCCAGAAGGTGACGCCGTCGCCGTAGGGCAGGCACCGGCCGTGGCGCCAGTGCACGATCTCCCCGGGCTCGGCGTCGACGAAGCTGAAGAACTCACCGATAAGCCGGGATTTACCGACGCCCGGTTCCCCGGTAACGGTCACCAACTGGACCGATGACTCGCGGATCATCCGCGCGGTAAGCCTGCTTGAGCAGCTCCAGCTCGGCTTCGCGACCGATGAACGGGACTCGTGGGTCTATCGACCTCGACGATGTATCGGCTCTTGGCCTGGGTGGCGCGCCAGACCGGGATCGGCTCGGCCTTGCCTTTGAGCTCGACCGCGTCCATCGGTTCGTAGTCGATCATCTTCTCGGTCGCCCGCCGGGTGTCCTCGCCACCGACGACCGATCCGACCGGCGCGATCTGCTGGAGGCGGGAGGCGGTGTTCACCACGTCGCCGGCGACCATCCCCTCCCCCTGCTCGGGGCGGGCGCCGAGGGTCACGATCGCCTCGCCGGTGTTGACCGCCACCCGGACGGCCAGCTCGCTCCCCTCCGCTCGCGGTTCAGCTCGGTCAGGGCCTCGGTGATGCGCAAGCCGGCTCTGACCGCGCGCTCGGCGTCGTCCTCGTGAGCAACCGGGGCGCCGAACACGGCCATGACCGCGTCACCGATGAACTTCTCGACGGTGCCGCCATAGCGCTCGATCTCGGTCCGCAGCAGGGCGTGGTACGGGCGAAGGGTGGCCAGCACCTCCTCGGGATCGGCCCGGTCGGCGGAAGCGGTGAATCCCACCAGGTCGGCGAACAGGACCGATACGACCTTGCGCTCCTCACCGCGCGCCGGCGCTGCGTCGGCCAGGGGCAGTCCCGCACGCGAGACAGAAGCGCGCGTGCTCGGGGTTCTCGGTCGCGCAGGCCGGGCAGACCTTCACCGCGTGGAGTGTAAACGCGCGATTTCGCGCGGTGATCCGGGCTAGATCGAGGCTAGAGCTTCGCGCCGAGGTATCCGGTGGCCTGGGCGGTCAAGGGGCTCGGTCGGGAGGTTGTCCACGATCAGCCGCTGGTGACCACTCGTTTGCTGCGGGCCTCTTCTTCGACCACGACGACGGCCGGCGGGCGGTTGTGGAGGATCTTCTGCTCGAGCCCGGCCATGAATTGGCCGATGGACAGGTTCACATCGGTAAAGGAAGGCAGCCGGCCAGTGTCCTTGGCGGCGTCCTGCGGTCCGCCCTCGTGGACGTCCTCCGCCTCGCCATGGTGCTCGCTCACGAGGAGATCCTACGCTGCGACCTCGCTGCTCACGCCAAGCGAAGGTCGATGAGCACGGTGGTGCCGTCGGGACCGGTGCGCTCGACCGAGATGCCGCCGCCGCTCGCTGCCAACAGCTCGCGGGCGATGGTCAGACCGATGCCCGCGCCCGGTGCGCCGGCTCCCGGACCGCTGGCGCTGGCGTCGCCTGCCGAGCCGACGGCGGATGTGCGGGCCGGGTCGGATCGGTAGAAGCGCTCGAAGACGTGAGGCAGGTCCTCGGCCGGGATGCCGGGGCCCTGGTCGATGACCCGGATCTGGACCCGGTTGGTCTGGCGCGGCATCGGTCAGTCCGGTGGTGCTGGTGGCCTCGACGCGGACCGTCTTGCCGCTCGGGGTGTGCTGGGCCGCGTTGGTGAGGACGTTGCGGAGGGCTCGGCCCAGGTGGGCGGGATCGGCCCAGGCCGCGAGGCCTTCGCCGATGCCCGCGATATCCAGCGTGACCCCGCGTTCGCGGTACAGGCCGTCGAGGGCGGAGGCCGCGTCGGCCACCACGGTTGCGACCTGCGTTCGTTCGGGTCGAGCCTGGAGGGGTGCGGCCTCGGCGCTGGCCAGCTCCCCCATCTGCACGATCACGCTGCCGAGAGCGGCCGCGGACGCCGCCGCGGCCTGGAGGTTGGCCTTGGACTTGGGGACGACGCCGTCGATCATGGCCTGGAGCTGACCCTCGAGCACCGTGGCCGGCGTGGCCAGGTCATGGGCCATGTCGGTCGCCGCGCGGCGGCGCAGCATCTCGGACTGCTCGAGCCGCCCGGCCATCGAGTTGAACGCCCCGGCCAGCTCCTGCGACTCCCGGTCGCCGCCGCCGGTGGCTCGGGCCGACAGGTCGCCCGCCCCCAACCGGTTCGCGGCCGCGGCCACGTCCTGCAACGGCTTCGTCTGACGCCGTGCCACCCAGACCGATACACCGGCGATGGCGGCTACCGACACCAGCCCGGCCACCAGCAGCGCCGCGTTGAACAGGCGCAGGAACGGCCGATCCACGTCACCCGCGCCCTGGACCGGGACGGTGGCCATGATGATCGCCACCTCCCGGTCGGCGACGATCACCGAGGCACTGATGTCCTGCGTCGGCGTTCCCGGCGGCAAGGGCGGCCCATATCGGCTCACGGGGTTCCCACCCGGGCCCATCACCACGACCGGGGCATTCAGGCTGCGCGCCAACCGATTCAGCACGCGTTCGGCCTCCCCGATGCGGCCGATACCACCGCCGATTTCCAGGAGGCCGCTCACGGCCTCCGCGGCGGCCTCGACCTGCTGAACCTGCTGACCGCTCACGACATCTTCGAAGGACTGGCTTACCACGCGGTTAACCACCGCTCCCGCGAGCAGGAGCACGACCAGAACCGCGGCCGACAGGATCAGCCCCAGCCGCATGGCGAGCGGCATCCCGCCGGAAGTGGGCTGCGTGGCTGGTGCGGCCGGGGCTGGCGGGACTCGCCGGGCGGGCGGGCTGCTGGCGCTGATGGGGCTGCGGCTGCGTTTCGGCGGTTTCGGTCACGGCTTGTCGGGCTCCGCCACCAGCCGATAGCCCGCTTGCGGGACGGTTTCAATCAGCCACGGATCGGCCGCCGAGTCCCCGAGCTTGCGGCGGAGGTTGGCGACGTGGACGTCCACCACGCGCTCGAACACATCGTCGGGGCGGCGAGCGACGGCATCGAGCAACTGCTCGCGGGTCATGACCATGCCCGGTCGGCGGGCGAGCGCGAGGAGCAGCCGAGCCTCGCCGGGCGTCAGGCCTGCCCGGTCCCCTCCCCGACCAGCGTGTATCGGCGGGTTGCCGGGTCCAGCCGAAGCCGCCCACCGTCCAGCGACAGCTCGGGTGCATCGGTCAGGTCAGCTGCGCTTACCGCGCCGTTACCGGCGGATTGAGCGGTGCGACGGAGGATGGCCGCCACGCGCGCGGTGACCTCGTGGGGGTTGAACGGCTTGCCCAGGTAGTCGTCGGCGCCCAGGCGGAGGCCGGCGATGCGGTCGGCATCGGTCCGTTTGGCCGACGTGATCAGGACCGGCACCGAGCCGCGGTCGCGGAGCTCCTCGAGGACGGTCTCCCCCTGCATCCGAGGCAGCATGAGATCGAGGATGACGAGGTCCGGCAGCTCGGCGTCGTACGCGGCGAGTGCCGCCGCGCCGTCACCGGCCTCGACGACGGCATACCCGTCGCGCTCCAGGTAGAGGCGGAGCAGGGCGCGGAGCTGCGGCTCGTCCTCGACGACGAGGATGCGCGGCTTGGCCGTCCCGTTTCGCCTGGCTGGGGCCGAGGTCACGGGTCAGATGCTATCGGTCCGCCTGTTCAGGAGTTGTGAAGGGCTCCGATTCCGCCGGCTGGGCCACGAATGTGCGTGATGCGTTCACATCGGACAAGAAGGGCGTCAGCCGAGTAGTGCGGGGGCCGGTTCCCTGGCTGATTTGTGCGCGAGGTGTTCAGATCGGCCAAGAAGAAGCGGTTCAAGGGCGCGGCGAGACCCGAAGTTGGCCGAAGTTGGCCGATATGAACGCGTGGTGTTCATTCCGGCGGAAAACGCGGCCCAGAAAAGCCAAAACGCCCGGTCTTGCGACCGGGCGTTCGAAATGCGGGTGCCGGATCAGCCGGCTGCGACCTTGACGGCGCGGGGCCCCTTGGGGCTGGTCTCGACGTCGAAGGACACGGTCTCGCCACCGGCGAGACGGTCGAAGTCGAGAGATGCATCGAGCTCGTTGCGATGGAAGAAGTATTCCTTCCCATCCTCGCCGCCGATGAACCCGAATCCGCGATCCGAGATCACTCGCTTGATAGTTCCTGTGGCCACATTGACCTCAATTCTTCCTCGAACCTTGTTACCTCACACAGTCGATTCGAAGACGACGACAGCGCGGGATCCATCGGAGAAGCCGATGGAGGCGTTACACGGTACTCCAAACCCGGTTTTCGCGCCACATTTTGAACGGTTACTCGGACGGGACGGACGGATACCGATGGCGCGTGGTCTCGAGTGCGACAAGCACGTCCTTACGGGCGACCTCGAGCTGGGCGCTCATCCGCTTGGCGTGGGCATGGTCGCCATCGGGCATCTCCAGCTCCGCCTTGACCGATGCACGAGCCCGGTGGTAGGCCTGGATGGCGTCGTTGGCGGTGCGGGTGATCTGGTTGGTGGCCTCGCGCAGCATCCGCGTGCGCTCCGCCGGGCGCTGCTCGTTCTCCAGGCGCTGGTCGAGCGTCCGGGTCAGGTCCGCGATCATGGCCGGCGCCTGCTGGAGGAGCAGGACGTCCGGCTCGCGGCGGCCGAGGCGGGTATTTGGCGGCCGGATGGGCACGTATGGATTCCCTCACGCGCTGGTATCACGCGCTGCCGTCATCGGTCATGCGCCAAGCCAGATGAGGTGAGCGTACCGCTGATCGCCGCCGCGCGCCGGGTCGGGGCGCGGTGGCGGCGTCACGGCTTCAGGTTGCTGGATCAGCAGCGGCCGGGTCTTCGATCAGTGCTGGACGTCAATGACGATGCGCGTCGGGTCCGTCGAGGGTGAATGCCCGGAGGCACTCCCCGCCGCTCGTGCCGAGGTACCAGGTGTTGGTGGCCTCGAAGTCACCGGATTCGACGAGCTGGACGAGCTGCTCGTAGCCAGGCTCGAAGTTCAGCGGTCCGTCGTACGTCGATACGTATTCGTCCGTGAATTTCGTGCCGCCGTGGATGGTGATCTGGAAGACCTGTACACCGGCAACGTCCATGGGCAGGCCGCTGGGATTCTCGAAGAACGGTGCGTGCGCAGATTCGACGCGGTAACCGGGGATGCTGTCCTCCTGGTAGGTGAAGACGACCCGGTCATAGCCCTCGTGCGTGCCGACCTCGATGTTCGTGAGGTGGGCGTGCCCGTCCTCATCGCCCTCGAGGGCCGCTTCGCAGCTGAACGCCGGGTCAGATGGCTTGGGCTCGGCGCTGGCCGCCGACGGGCTCGGGCTTTCCGATGCCGAGGCCGCGCCCGCGCTGGGTTCGGCTGAGGCAGAGGGCTCACTCGCTGCCGGCGAAGCACAGCCCTGGAGACCGATCACCACCGCGGCCGCGACGGCGAGGAAGAGATGTCGCTTCATGAGAGCTCCGGGCGTCCTTTCTGGTCAGTGCTGGACGTCGATCACGATCCGGCTCGGATCGGTCAGGTAGAAGGCTCGGAGGCATTCGCCGCCGTTCATGCCCAGGTACCAGCTGTGGGTGGCCTCGAAATCACCCGACTCCACGAACTGCTCGATCTGCGGATACGCGGGCCGGAAGTCGGTCGATCCCTGGTATGGCTGCTCGCCGGTCTCGGTGTCGAACTTGGAGGCCCCGCCAAACGTCAGCTGGAAGACCGGGGACCCGGCGACCTCGAGTGGCAAACCACTCGGGTTCTCCACGAACGGTGGCTGGGCTTCGTCGATGTCGAGGTACGGCGTGCCGTCGATCGACGTACTCGAACACGATCCGGTCGTATCCGTCATGGGTGCCGAGCCGGATGTCGGCCACGATCAGCGGATGGAAGTCGCTGCCCACCGCGTCCAGGTGGTGGACGGGCTGTCACAGATGAAGGCGGGCTCCGGTCCCGACGTCTCGCCCGGAGTCTCCGCCGGCGACTCGGTCGGGGTTGGCTTGGGGGTCGGCTCGTCTGTTGCCGATGGCTCGACCGAGGGCGTGGGCGAGGCCGACGGATCGCCGCCGATGAGCGGGCCGCCCTGGGCAAGTTGGAGGCCAACGAAGACGGCGACCACCATGACCACCGCGACGGTGGCGAATGTTGCGAAACGGTTCACGGATGAGGTCCTCCACGGGCCAAAGAAGGTTCGCTGGGTGGTGTGGTCAATCTCGGCGCGCACCTCGTCGTAGACCTGCTCCGGGAGATCGGTCTGTCCCTCCGACAGGAACGCGGAGATCAGGCGGTCGGGATCTGGGGTTGAAGGATTGCGGGGTGGGGTCATGCCGATCGCTCCTGTGAAGGCATCCGGGCGTCGGCTTCAACGCTGGCCCGGAGCGCAGTCGTGGCGTGGTGGATGCGGGACTTGGCGGTCCCGAGTGGAATACCCAGTCGGTCGGCCACCTCGGGGACGGGAAGGCCGATGTAGTGGTGGAGGACCATCACCGCCCGATGCTCGACCGAGAGGCGGCGGAACGCCCGTTCCAGCTCGTCACGGTCGTGGACGGTGAGGATGTCGTTCGCGTTCGAGGCCACGTCGACGGGGAGCATCCGGATGGAGGACGACCACCGCCGACGGCGTTTGGCCTCGGCATAGCAGGCGTTGACCAGGATCTTGTGGAGCCAGGCCTCGAACCGATTCGGGTCGCGGAGCTGGCGGATGTCCCGCCAGGCGGTGATCAGGGTTGCCTGGACCGCGTCCTGGGCGACATCGGTATCCCGGAGGATGCGGGTGGCAATTGCCATGCATCGGTCACCGGAGGTTCGGGCGAGAGCATCGAACGCATCACGGTCCCCTTGCTGCGCGCGGTCGATGAGTGCGGCCTGCATACGACCCTAACGATCGTTCCGGACAGGCCGAATCGTTCAATCTGGGTTGGCTGGGCGGGACTCGCCTCGGGACTCGAGCGGTTTCGGTGGACCCGGATGGTCACGGGGGTCATGGGAATCACGGTAACGAGTCAAGGCAAGGGCGCCCGGCGACGGATCGCCGGGCGCCCGGGTTGGCGGCCGCCAGGCCGCATCGGTCTGTTGTGGGGCTACTCGAACTGAATGGAGTCCACGATTCCCCAGTCTGTTCAGCTTCCTACTGAGGGCACTCGGCGCCCGGTGAATCCTGGTTGATGCGAATTGGGGCGCCCACCGGCTGGTAGTACGTCGCATAAACCACCAGGTCGACGGTGCCCTCGTTCCTGGCGAGGTGGATCTCGTGGGGCAGATTCGAGAAGGAATCACCCGGTTCGTAGTTGATCTCGGCGGTGCAGTGCTCGGCGTGGTAGAAGGACATGGTCCCCGAGAAGATCGTGACGACGGTTGGGCCCGAGTGACTGTGCCATCCGAACGTCGCACCCGGGATGGCGACAATCCTTTGAGTCACCACCTCGATCGGCCCCTTGCTGTCGAGTCTGATCCTGCTGCCGTCGTCGAACTTCATGTTCGCCCCGAGTGGTCGGTCGACCAGCGGCCCACGCGCCGTCTCGGCGGTAACGCCGCTCGTAGGGGTTCCAAGGGCGGGCCCGACCGCTATCGCCAGCAGCCCGGCGAGCACGACAACTATTAGGGTGATTTTCCTGAGCATGAGACTCCTCCTACGTTCCGGTTGGGTGGTTGCGAGGTTGCGGGGCCGCTCAGGGCGGCGACGGAGTCAGTTCAACCCGCGTATGCGCTGTGTACTCCCAGTGCAGACGGACAGTCAAGATGTTGCCAGTCGTCACCGATCCTCCAAGCTGCCCGGCGGGTACGAGGCGGGCGGCCCGTGCTGGCCGCCCGCGTATCGGTCAGTGGCTGCGCTCGACGGGCAAGAGCCGGATGCCTTCCGACCATCGCCGGCGACGCCTGGCCTCGGCGTAGCTGGCGGCAGTCAGGATCCGATGAAGCAGGCTCGAAGAGCCGGCTGTCACGCAGGGTGCGGAGCTCGCGCCAGGCCGTGATGAACGCGGCCTGGAATGCGTCCTCCGCCAGGTCGGCGTCGCGAAGGATCCGAATCGCGATCGCCATGCATCGGTCTCCGACCAGGCGAGCGAGGGCTTCGAAGGCTTCGCCATCACCCTGTTTCGCGCGGTCGACCAGTGCTTCCTGCACCTGTCCTCCGGGTCTTCGAGCATCGGTCCGACATGGACACGATTACAGGGGAGGGTCGGCTGGGCAGGCCATCTGTTCAATCTGGCCCGCGCGGGGTTCGCGAATGAGTCGGCCTAGACTACCGGCGCATGGAGACGTGGGACGCCATCAACGCCATCCGGGTGATTCGGAAATTCACCGATAAGCCGCTTGAGCCCCAGCACCTGGAGCGGATCCTGAACGCCGGTCGTCGCGCCGCGAGCAGCAAGAACGAGCAGACCTGGGCGTTCATCGCGGTCACCGACCGGAGTCTGTTGAAAGAGCTGACTGCAGTGGGCCGCTACGCGGACCATCTGGCCGGGGCGGCCGCCGCAATCGCCCTCGTCGGCGCCGATGACAACGAGCGCCACACTCGCACCGTATGTGGGACATGGGGCGTGCGGCGCAGAACATGGTCCTGGCCGCCTGGGAGCTGGGGATCGGCAGCGCGCCGGCGACTGCCCACAACTACAAGGTGGCGGCCCGTTTGCTCGGCCTCCCCGAGGGGAAGCGCTGCGACTTCCTCCTCTCGTTCGGCTACCCGGCCGACCCGTCGAAGCCACCGCCCCGAACAAGTCCGGCGGCCGGAAGTCTCTCGAGGACCTCGTCCACCACGACCGCTGGTAACCGCCGCCGAACGGTCCGCTGGCGGCGAGGCGTTTCTGTTACGACGTCTCGGTGATAAGGAGAGTCACCCGTTATCACGGAGCCTCGTAACTCGAGCGGTGGTCCCCCGCCGAGCTGGCGGAGATACCGATGGCGCCCGGCGACGGATCGCCGGGCGCCAGGTCAGCGGCCGTCAGGCCGCTCGGTCAGGGATCAGCGATCCCTAGTTCGTGTCGCAGCCGGGGGCGGGGGCGTCGATCCGCAATCCCATATTGGTCGTCCCGGCCGGAACGATGAAGGTGACGATGTTGACCGCCGGCACGGTGCCTCTGGTTGCGAACGTTGAGCGGGTGGTTGCCCGACTCGATGAACGCGGAACCGGCGGGAACACGGTGGCCATGCAGTGGGCGTCATAGCGGACCACGGTGCCCGCGGCCACGCTGACCAGGGTGACACCGGGGTGGAAATGCCAGCCAGATGAGCCGCCTGGCTGAATCGTGACCGAGTTCGTGGCGAGGAGCACGGGCCCTTCGTCTGGAACTTGACCTCGCCGGTGTTGAAATGCACCGATCTCGCTCGTGGTCCCTCGCGCCAGCGGGTGCCCACGAACATGACCGAGGGCGTCGCGAGCACCGTACCGGCCACGACCACGATGAGCGCCAGCGCCAGCAACGGACTGCGAATCGCCTGACGCAGTGTCTTTGTCCTCATGAGATTTCTCCTCAACTGACCCGGCTTTGCCGGGGTGACGGGCTCGAGAAGGCTGATTCCAGGTTGGACCTTCCTTCCACGGTCGTGATCTCACTTCGTATGGGGCCGAAACGTGCGTCGGCATTCAATTCCGAAAACCAGTTCATTCGGGTGCCACACACCGATGGCGCCCGGCGACGGATCGCCGGGCGCCTGGGTTCAGCGGCCGTCAGGCCGCATCGGTCTGCAGAGTACAGGGCTACGGCTCGATCTGGATCGTGTTGATCATCTCCTCGAGCTCGGCCACCGACCCTTCCGGGACTCCCGGGAAGCTGCGGTCGTGAGGACCAGCCGCTCCCGACCGATGCGTCGATGATCCAGATCCCGAAAGACGTCGTCTCCGGTGGGTGCGGGCTGGGACGACCCTCACCATTACTGATCTGCCACAGATGGGGCTCCTCGGCAACCGGCGCTGGGAGCCGCCGAAACGAACTCGAGGAACTGACCGTCAACGCCGTCCACCTCGAGTCGGTCGGGGCGAAAACTCCCACCCCGGCACGGTGCCCAGGGCAGCGACGAGATCATCCGCGGTCGGTCCAACCACGGGATCACGCAGCTGGAGTGTCGGGTCGCACGGGTCGATGTACACGTTGTTGACGCTCATCACAGCCAGCGTCGCTTTGTTGTCGTCGACCGACCAGATCACGAAGTCGGGCATGTTCTTCTCCCAGCCGACAGGGACGGTGACCGTGACCCGGGGGATGGCGTCGTGGTCGAAGAAGTACTCGCCCGGTCGCAGGTCCGTGCCCCGCCGGAATCGCGGCTGAAATCTTGCGCCCCTTCCGCCGCAGCAGACGGCGCCACACTTGGCGATGGGGTTTCGGACGGCCGGGCCCCCGGGGGTTGTGCCCCCGAAGATCTGCGCACCGATGAAGAGGGCCACGACCACGGCAGCGGCGCCGAGGCCGATGGCCACGAACTTGTTCATGGGGAATCCCTCCACGCCGTCCACGGAGTGGATCGGCGCTGTGGGGTCGTGTCCACCTGGTCCAGCGCCGCCCCCAGGACGCGGTCGGCGTCCTCGTGCCGCTCCTCGTGGAGCCACGACCGAACGACGCGGTTGATGTCTCGATCGGCGCTCATTGGGCGGCCTTCCGGGACGTCGGCCGTGCGTCATCGGCGTCGATCGCCGTGCGCATGGCCCGCATCGCGTAATGCAATCTCGATGCCACCGTCCCGACCGGGGCGCCGACAAGCTCGGCGACCTGGTCGAGCGGCAGGTCCAGGTAGTGGTGCAGGACCACCACCGTTCGATGGTTCAGGGAAAGTCGCCGGAAGGCCCGTTCGAGCTGGTCGCGATCGACGACCGCGCTCGTGCCATCGGCCACCATCGGTTCGTCAACCGTCAGCAGCCTGATGTTCGGCGCCCAGCGGCGGGTTCTTCGACCCTCGGCGTAGCAGGCGCGCACGAGGAGCCGATACGACCAGGCCTCGAAGCGGGCCGGGTCGCGGAGCTGCGGAAGGTCCTGCCAAACGCTGACCAGCGCCTGCTGGGTGGCGTCCTCGGCAAGGTCGATGTCGCTCAGGATCCGGTGCGACGTCGCCAGGAACCGATCCGCGATCGTGGCAGCCAACAGCGCGAATGCCTCTCGGTCTCCGCGTTGCGCCCGTACCACGAGATCGGTATCCATGCCCCTTCCAAACGTTTGCGGCGTCGGTTCAGACCGACGCTACAACCGGTATGGGCGCCCGAAGCGGCAATTCCTTCAACGACCGTCAGGTTTCAGCGCGAATGTGCGCCACGATGTTCACATCGGCCAGGAAGGATGCCTGGCGTCCTGCCAAGCCGCCGTGAGGCCCGCTTCTTGGCCGGTTTGAGCGTCCGGCGTTCATATCGGCCACATGACGGGCGCCGGATGGGTCGCTGCGGCGGTGCGAACGTGGCCGATCGGAACATCTCACGCACAAATGCGGGACGCGGAGGCCGGGTTCTTGATGCGATCTTCACCGCGACTGCCGAGAGTCCGGGATGCCAGGGAGGGCGCAACGACAAGGCATCCCCTACGAGGTAGCCACGGAACGATGTCCCAGCCACTGAAGATCCTGGGCGGCGCCGCTGCCCTCATCACCGCCGCCCTGGTGGGCGGCACCCTGATCGGTTCGGTCCTGGCCGCGCCGGGCACCAGCGGAAGCAGCAACCCCGGCGCGCTGTTCGGCGACGAGGAGACCGATGCGACCGCCTACTGCCAGACCTTCCTCGACACCTTCGCGTCCGAGCTCGGGGTCTCGACCGATGAGCTCGCGCCGGCGGCGAAGGCCGCGGCCATTGCCGCCATCAACGCGGCGGTCGAGGCCGGTGACCTGACCCAGGACGTCGCCGACCGGATGATCGAGAAGGTCAACGCGTGGGACGGCAACGGATGCCGGTGGATCGGCTTCAAGCTGGGCCACTGGGCGCACCACGCCGGCCGCGTCGAGTTCATGTCCGGCATGTGGGAAGCGGCGGCCGGAGTCGCTGGGCATGACCACGGCCGAGCTCCGGGAGGCGCTGGTCGACTCCACGCTGGAGGAGGTCGCCGAGGCGGAGGGCGTCGACTACGCCGATGTCGTCGCGGCAGCCCTGGCATCGGCCCAGGCCGATCTCGACGCGGCGGTCGAAGCCGGCACCATCACCCAGGAGAAGGCCGATGCGATCTCCGAGCGGCTCGAGACCTGGCTGAACGAGGGCGGCATCGGGAATTGGGGCGATGGGCACGGACCGTTCTTCCGGCCCGGTGCCCCGTCCGATACGCCATCGAGTGAAGACTCCAACGCAGAAGGCACATCGGCTTAACGCCGCTGCAACGCGGAACGAGAAGGCTGTAGGAACCTCGGCGCGGACCGCGCCGTCTAGTTACGCGAAAGGGCCGCCCGGGCTGTGGGGCGGCCCTTTTCGCTGCCCGCCGTTCGGCGTGGGTACCTTTGGGGGATCGGCCCCGGCGGGAGGCCGACCTAGCATCGGTCCATGGCCGTCAGCCTGACCCGTAGGTCCTCCGATGCGCCGCAGGTCGCCGAACAGAAGCTCGCCACCCGCGCTGATTCGCGGCGGGTCTTGCGTCGCTTCCTGGCGCGTCCGGTGATCGGGGTGTTCCTCGTCGTCCCGCTGCTGGGCGCGATCCTGAACATGGGGTCGCCGTCGTGGCTGTTCACGGTGAGCGGCGTCGCGGCGCTGTACCTGGCCGTGGACCTGTTCCTGTCCTGGGTCCGGCGCCCGGTGCCCGCCGAGCTGGCGGCGTACTCGAACCTGGTGGCGTGGATCGCCGGCCTGGCCGTGCCTCGCCGCCGCCGGCTGGACCACGGCCGCGTTTCAGTACCACGGGGAGCTGGTCGCGCTGGTGGGCATGGCCACCGGGTTCGCGGTGGGGCTCGGCAGTCCCCGAGCCGTGGCCATCCTGTGGACCGTGGCCGCGGGCGCGGCCGTTGCCCTGGGAGCGTCGCTGACCGGGCCGCTCACCGCTGAGCCGGCGATGGTTGTCGCGGCCATCGCCATCGGGACGTGGTTCGGGGCCGTGGTGGGCCTCATCGTCGGTCGCTTCGCCCACGCTCCGCGGTTCGCCGCCGCGCGCCGAGTCCGCACGCCAGGTATCGGCCTCGGGCGCGACCGCCAGTCGCGCTCCTCGGCACCAAAGCCGGCACGCGTCTCCGGGAGTCCGCGCTCCTAGACGCTCAGGTCCAGGTCGATACCCGGGCCATCGGCCCGCATCGGTTCCGTGCCAGCCTCAACGTCCCGGTGCTGGCGGAGGTGGAAGGCCAGGTCGAGCGCGGTCTTCAGCACGACCAGCACGAGCAGCGAGCCGAGCGGCGTCCCCAGGAAGATGCTCACGAACGCGCCGAGCACGATGGTGAGGTGCATGATCACCAGCCGCCCGTACGGCTGGGTCATGACGTCCGCCGGGGAGAGGGTCTTGTACTCGCCTCGACCGAGGTAGTTCATCCAGAACGACACCCCGTGGCTGATGGCCAGGCCCAGCACCGCGAACGCGAACACCGGCACGTCTACGCCGCGGGAAGCCGGGCATGAACGGGCCGGCCGGGACCCGTCCGGCGCCAGCCCGGGCACCGCGAGCCCGGTCATGGCCGGGATGAACGTGAACACGAACACGCCATGAACGACCCAGAACAGGCCGTAATGGATGGTGAAGAAGCCGGCCGTGCCGAGGCGACTGAGTGAGCTCGCCGGGCGGCCGTTCACTGACCAGCGCATGGTCGAGGGACTGGAGCTCGTTCCCTCCGCGGTCAGGATCTTGAGGATGTTGATCACGCCCACCACGCCGTTCTCGGCCCAGTACAGGGCGAGAATCAGCATCAGGTCCCAACCCAGCCACAGGACGCCGACCAGCGGGATGAGGTTGGTGATGATCAGCAGCGCCACGGCAATGGCCGACGAGTTGACCCGATAGGCCGCGACCGTGCGCTCGATCATGGAGCCGAGGCCGCGGCTCGTCAGCCACCCCAGGTCGGCGGCCGCGGCCGCATCTGTCCGCTGGGTTCCAGGCATCCCACTGCTCGGCCACGAGGCCGTCATGGTCGAACCGAAGGAGCGAGATACCGGCCAGGGTGACCGGCTTTTCCTCCTCGACCAGCGTCGCCCACCACGCCACCGCGGCGCGATCACCGTCCACCACCGGCTCGCCGAACCAGGAGTGACCGAGTGCTCGACCGCGAAGACTGGGTGACGTACTCGCGCAGCGCGCTCGATGCCCTCGAACGGCTCGCGGAACGGCTCCGACCAGTACTCGATCTTCGGGGCATACAGCGAGAGCAGGGCCTCTACGTCCGCGCCTGTTCCACGCCTTCTTCCAGGTCCGCGCCCAGTTCTGGGCTGCCGCTCGCGTATCGGTCATGGTCCTCGAGTGTGACGCAACCGCACGTCGTCGCCGAGGAGCCGAAGCGCCGCGGACGCCTGCGCGGATCGCCGGGCCGCCCGGGCGTCTCAGCTGCCGTGAGCCCGCATCGGCTACTCAGCCGATCAGCATGGAGTTCCGATGGATCGCCTGGATCTGCGCTCGGCCGACGGTCGCATCGGCCAGGCGTCCATCATCGATGACGAGACGCTGCCCTCGACGTCGAGGATCCCAGATCCATCGATGCGTCTCGAGGGCCCTGATGGATCCAGGCCGCCAGGTCCGGTCCACCCGACGGCGCTTGTCGCACAGTCGGATGAGTCCGTGGTGAGCTCGAACGACTTGTCCCGAGTAGCCATCGAGCGACACGCTGATCGGCCTCTGTCGGCGACCCCGGTACCATGCTGCGCAGCTGCCGCGACGAGATCGTCGACTGACGGCCGCATCGGCTGGCACGCAAGGCGACCACCCGGACCCGAGCGGCAGGTCGCGTCGGCGGAACCGGTCGACGATGAACCAGTCGCACGCATCGGTGAGACATCTCAATCGGGTCGGACACGATCGAGATCCGGAGGCGCAGCGCCTCCTGTCTCGCTTGAGACCCGCCTCCCCAGGTCGAACACGACCGTGAAGGCGAACGCGCCGTCGGTGCCAACACGGCCCCGCGCCAAGGATGTGCCCGGAACGCGTCGAGCGGTCGCCGCCTGCGCCTCGTCGGGGCAGCGGCTCCCCCCGGAGACCGCGGCTCCGGAGCCCGGGGAGCGACGAGTTCAGGCCGATCAGCTGGCCGACGATCAGGAAGGCCACGACCGCGGCGGCGACGCCGAGTCCCATGGCCACGAACTTGTTCATGTGGAAATCCCTCCGCGCCAGCCACCAGGACCGGCGCTGTGGGGTCGCGGGAACTTGGTCGAGCACGGCATCCAGGACGTGGTCCGGGAGCGCCGTGACGCCCTCGTCCATCCACGACCGAACGATGCGGTTGACGTCGCGTTCGGTGCTCATTCGCAACCTCCCGCGCTCGTGGGCCGCGCGTCGGCATCGAGTGCCGCCCGCAGCCCGCGCATCGCGTAATGAAGTCGAGATCGGACCGTCCCGACCGGAACGCCGAGCGTTTCGGCGATCTGGTCGAGCGGCATGTCGAGGTAGTGGTGCAAGACCACCACCGCGCGGTGATCGATGGAAAGCCGTCGGAAGCCGCGTTCGAGCTGGTCGCGGTCAGCGACCGAGCCCGTGCCGTCAACCGACATCGGTTCGTCAGTGTCAGTCGGCACCAGTCGCAGTCCAGGCGTCCAGCGACCGGATCGGCGGCCCTCGGCGTAGCAGGCGCGCACGAGGAGCCGATACGACCAGGCATCAAAGCGTGCCGGGTCGCGCAGCTGTGGAAGATCCCGCCAGATGTTCAGCAGCGCCTGCTGCGTGGCATCTTCGGCAAGGTGCGTGTCGCGCAGGATCCTGTGCGCCACGGCATGGAGTCGGTCGCCGGCGGACACGGCCAGGCTCGCGAAGGCCTGCTCGTCCCCGTTCTGCGCCCGTTTCACCAGATCGGTGTCCATGCGTCTTCCGCTAGGGAGCACCGGTGGATCCGGTGCGCTCATCCGGTATGTGCGGGCATGGCGCCGCGCTGACTCAAATTTGGTTCGCGATGGGACTGCCCGAAGGCCCCCACCGTCCTGTTACGACCCTTCGTGATAACGCGACCCGCGGACCTACGCTGCTGCTATCACGAGGGGTCGTAACGCGGAGCCAGGGCCAGATCAACCGCTCGAGGCATTGTCGGGCTGCGGGCTCTCAGCCGCCGATGCGGGACATGTTGCGCGGCGGGGGTCGGAAGCCCGGGTCGCCGATGTGGTGCTTCAGCTCCTTGTTCCAGGCCGCTTCGCGGATGAGCTCGGCCAGCTCGGGGTCCGAGGCGCCGGCGCGCATCGGTCCACGGATGTCCGTCTCATCGATGCTGAACAGACAGGTCCGGAGCGTGCCCTCGGCCGTCAGCCGCAGCCGGTCGCAGGCATCGCAGAACGGCTCGCTGACCGGGTTGATGAAGCCGATCTCGCCGATGCCGTCCGCGAACCGATACACCCGGCTCGTCTGGGCGGGGTCGGCCAGCGGGACCGGCACGAGCGGGAGCCAGGCCGATGGGACCGCATTCTCGAGGGCGGTCTTCAGCTCCGCGCCGGTCAGAACCTCGTCCGCGGTCCATCGGCCGCCGCCGTCGAGCGGCATGAACTCGATGAACCGGACGACGTAGCCGCGCTGGCGGGCCAGGTCCGCGAACGCGCGGATCTCGCGGTCGCTGATGTCGCGCAGGGCGACGGCGTTGACCTTGATCGGGCGGAGCTGCGGGTACGCCTCCGCCGCGCGGAGTCCGTCGAGCACCTGGTTCAGCGCGTCGCGGCGGGTGATCTCGCGGAAGGTCTCGGCGACCAGGGAGTCGACGCTGACGTTCAGCCGCTGGAGTCCCGCGGCGGCGAGGGCGGGGAGGTGCCGCTCGAGCAGGAACCCGTTGGTCGTGAGCGACAGGTCGGTCAGGCCGGGAGGGCGCATGGCGGCGAGGCGGGCGACGATGTCCGGCAGCTCGCGGCGGACGAGCGGCTCGCCACCGGTGAGTCGGACGTTGGTGATGCCCATCCCGACCATGAGGTGGACCAGCCGTTCGATCTCGTCGGGGGTGAGCAGCTCCCCGTGGGGCAGGAACGTCATGTCCTCGCTGGGCATGCAGTACAGGCAGCGGAACTGGCATGCATCGGTCACCGACACGCGCAGGGCACGAAGCGTGCGGCCGAAGCCGTCGACCAGCGGCCCCTCCCCGTGGAGATGCGCCGGCCCGATGCCATTTCCCCGGGTCGTGCCCGGCAGCTCGGTGATCTGGGTCAGCACCTGCGCCATCGGTACATCCTGCCCGACGCCGCGGCCTGCATGCAGCGTCAGCGAAGTCGATCCGCAACGCGTCGGTAATCGGGCGGTAGCCGATGGCCGGTAGATCTTGTTCGAGGTCGGATTGGCGACGTCGGTGTAGAGGAAGCAGAACCGTCGGCCGGCATCAACTGGGCCTGGCTGACCGCCGCACAAGGGCGGACGCATAGCCCCGTCCACGATCGTCGGGCGGGGTGTAAACGGGACCGATGCGGATGCCGTTCGGCGTTTCGCCGCCTACGCCGGTCAGCGACCTTGGGCCGTTGTCGTCCCACAGCCAGAGCGGCGACCCTTCCCGGCCAGCCAGTCGTCGACCGATGCCGCGACCCGGGAGCGTCCTCTTCCCCGAGTGCCTCGCGGCCGAAGGCGGTGATCCAGTCCTCCAGGAGCGGCCGGTCCTCGGGGACGCGGCGCGCATGCCGCCGCTCACGGGCGAGGGGCAACAACCGCAGTCAGCTGGAAGACGCGCTCCTCCATGCCGATCTCCCAGCCGCCACCCTGGGCCGCCACCCATCGATTCGCGAAACCGGTGGCCATATCCGGCGCGCCAACGACGCCGGGCAGGTCGATGCCGTCGAGGTCGGCCGACGAGCACGTCGAGCGCCTGCTCGTCGTCCACCTCGGACAGGACGAGGTTCCCCCGGCTCGCGGCGTGCGGATCGCGGCTGCAACCGGCGTCGCGCGGCCAGGACGACGGCGAGGTACGGCGGACCGCGTAGAGCTCGGGGTGATCGCGGACTGTCCCGCTGATCCGAGGATCAGGTTGTGCTCTGCCTCGCGTTCGGCGAGCCACGGACCTGCGGCAGCCAGGAACTCGTCGGCGCGTTCGTATCGGTCCACTCGCAGCCGTTCGCTCATTGGTCAGAGGGTAGGCTAGGCGGGTGACCAAGATTGGCTACGCGGCCATGCTGGAGCAATTCCATCCGAGCGACCTGCTGGGGTGGGCCGAGGAAGCCGAGGCCGCCGGATTCAACGCCGGATTCATGGTCAGCGAGCACTTCCATCCCTGGACACCGGACCAGGGTCAATGGGCATTTGCGTGGGCCTTCATGGGAGCCCTGGGCCAGCGAACCTCGCTTCCGTTCGGGACCGCGGTCACCACCCGGGATTCCGCTACCACCCCGCCGTGATCGCCCACGCCGCCGCGACCCTGGGCGCGATGTACCCAGGCCGGTTTTATCTCGGCCTGGGCGCCGGGGAGGCGTTGAACAAGCATGTCATCGGCGGGGAGTGGCCGAGGTAGGCGTTCGCAGCAGCATGCTGTTCGAGGCCATCGAGGTCATCGCGAAGCTGTTCACCGGGGACGTGGTCAAGCACGACGGGGAGTACTTCACCCTCGAGTCCGCGCGGCTCTTTACCCGGCCGGAGCGGCCGGTTCCCATCTACGTCGCCACCGCCGGACCATTCAACGCCAAGCGGACCGGGAAGTTCGCGGACGGGATATCACGGTCGGGGCAGCTGACGAGAAGCTCGAGATGCGGGGGCAAGTTCGCCGACGGGGCCTCGTAAGGCGGCAAGGACCCCGACACCATGCCCAAGCTGCTCCAGGTCCACGTCTCGTGGGCCGAGACCCAGGAAGCGGCCGAGGCCCAGGCGCTGAAGAGTGGCCGAACGGCGGGATGCCCTTCCCCAAGCAGGACATCCGCAACCCCGAGGATTTCGCGAACATGGCCAAGCTGGTCCGGATCGAGAACTTCGCCAACCGGATGCTGATCAGCGCCGACCTCGACGAGCACGCGGCCCACATCCAGGAATTCGTGGACAAGGGCTTCTGGGAAGTCCACGTCCACAACGTCGGGCGCAACCAGTCGGAGTTCATCCGCGCGTACGGGGAGCGGGTCCTGCCCCAGCTCAAGCTCGGCTGATGTGGACCGCTGGTCGCTTTCTCAACCATGGGTCCAGGGTGCGTGACGGTCGGAGGCCTGCGACGTCGACCTTGGTGGACTTGACGAACGGGCTCACGGGGCACGGTCCTGTATCTTCATGGCAGTCGGGGGGCTCGGGGACCAGCGGCCGGGCATGGCTGGTCAACGTGCGGGGCTGGCCGCTGCCTCCGCATAGCTTTCAGCCGGGCCTGCAGAACGGAGGCAGCGGGGCGCCGGTGGGGCCGATCGGTAAGCGACGGCTGCACCGACGCGATGGATCTGCCGACGCTCGGGGACAGGACCGTGCGTGGGTCGGGGGCGGTCGGGCGGCGGGCCTGATGCCCTCGCGTGCGCGGCCCTTCTCCCCGAGCGGTTCCCGGCGAGCGGCGCCACCGGCCGCGCCGCTCCCAATCCGGCCGAAATGCTCGACTGGTCCCAGGGCATGGTCTCGCAAGAACGTCGAGGACCTGCAGGCTGGCCTCGCCGACCCTGGAGAACAGCGTCCGCTTGGCCCACGGTGACTGGCCCGAACGGCGGGACGTCACCGGCGCCGAACGGCGAGGAACATCGCGCTGGCCTGAGCGACGACGTCTATCTTCGTGCCCGTTGACCTGGGGGAGCCGTCGAGTCCGGCGGCGGCCTGCCACCCGAGAGGGGCTCTGGCTAGGGCTACTGGGGCTGGGTCGATGACGACGGGGCGTTCACCTGGGACTCGGCGCGTCCAGCTGCGGAACCCCCAGTGCCCCCACGTCGGGCAGGGCGGTCATTACAAGACGGTGCCTTTCGGCCTCATGGCGACGGCCGTGCGCCGACCACATCCGCAACCGCCGGTCGCTGACTGCACCCCAAGCACGGCCACCGGACCTGGGCCGTGGACTCCATTGGGAAAAATCCATCGACGAGCTCGTTTCGCCCACGACCT
>CAWDDI010000008.1:0-73247 GCA_963800985.1 uncultured Alphaproteobacteria bacterium
GATTGAACAGGATGCGCACGCCGAACTCGTAGCGATGCGTGGCCGCTATGCCGATCTATTCGAGCTGCAGGTGGTCTCGTCGGTGGGTCAGTCCAGGGGTAACTCGCCGGCCGAGGCAGTGTTTGCGCGAGAAGGAAGAAACCCCGCTCGGTAGGTCATCGGACGGGGTCCTGAAGAGGGCTCGCGATGGGTTGCGGGCAAGCCCGGGATGAGTAGTGTCGCGACGGGTTAAGGTCCCGGCGGGCCAGGCGCAATCAGGCGGGTGAGGGTGCGGCGCAATTCACCCAGTTAATTCCCGATCGCCACACCTTCGCGCCGGCTGTCAGCGCCGCCGGTGAGGCCGTTAGAACTGACGACGATGGCCTGGATACCGGAATTCATCGCGATAGCGCGAACCTGGTGGCCCTTGGCTTCAAGCGCCGCCTTCCAGGTCTCGGCCTCCGTACCGGCTTCGATCTCGGTCGGGCCGTTGCGACTGCCGAAGTTCGGCAGGTCGACAGCAACCTGCGGGTCGAGGTTCCAATCGAGGATGCCCACAAGTGTCTTAGCCAAATAGGTGATGATCTGGCTGCCGCCGGGGGAGCCCACCACGGCATGGAGCTTGTTCTGCCCGTCGAAGACGATCGTCGGCGCCATGGAGCTGCGCGGCCGCTTGCCAGACTCGAGCCGGTTCGCGACAGGCTTGTCGTCCTCGAGCGGCGCGAAGTTGAAGTCGGTCAACTCGTTGTTGAGGAGGAAGCCACTCCTCGTCATGATCCGGGCCCCGAAATCGTCCTCGATGGTCGTCGTCATCGAAACAGCGTGGCCATCGCGGTCCACCACGGAGATATGGCTCGTGCCGAACTCATGGCTGTCCGAGGGTGTGAAGCGGAACTCAGTCTTCTGGAACGGTGGATCGCCTGCCTTGGCCCGGCCCATGGACTTATCTGGGCTTCACGAGGGCGGCGCGGTCCTTCAGATAGCCCGGGTCCATAAGACCGCGCACCGGTACGTTCACGAAGGCTGGATCGCCTAGATAGAGTGCCCGGTCCGCGAAGGCCAAGCGGCCGGCCTCGGATATCCAGTGCACCACCTCGGGGCCAAGCTTCATGGCGGCCATGTCCTGAGTCTCGAGGGTGCTCAGGATCTGCTGCACCGCGATGCCACCGGAACTCGGGGGGCCCATGCCGCAGATCCGGTAGGTGCGATAGGGACCGCAGACGGGCGCGCGCTCCTCAACCTTATAGGCCTTGAGATCCTCAAGCGTCATGTCGCCCGGGTTCGTGGTATGGCGCGTCACGGTCGCGACGATGTCGGCAGCGATGTCGCCTGTGTAGAAGGCATCGGCGCCTCTGTCCGCAATCTCGCGGAGGGTCCTAGCGAATGCTGGGTTCTTCAGGACGGTGCCGACCGGTTTTGGGTTGCCGTCCTCCTGAAAGAAATAGGCCCGCGCGATCGGGTCGTTCTGAAGATACTTCTCCTGCATGAGAAGGCGATTGAGGCGAGGCGATACCGTGAAACCTTCCTCAGCGAGGCGGATCGCTGGCTGAAAAAGCTGGGACCAGGGCAGCTTGCCCCAACGCTTGTGGGCTGTCTCGAGCAGCCGCAACGTGCCCGGCACCCCGACTGAACGGCCGCCGACCACTGCATCGTAGAATTGCATCGGCTTGCCGTCGGGCCCGAGGAAGCGCTCCGGCTTCGCGGCAGCCGGGGCCGTCTCACGCCCATCGAGGGTCACGAGGTTAGCCTCGTCCCAATAGAGCAGGAATGCGCCGCCGCCGATGCCTGAACTCGAAGGCTCGACCAGGTTGAGAACAAGCTGGACCGCCACAGCCGCATCGATTGCGCTGCCGCCGGCCGCCAGGATCTCGCGTCCGGCCTGGGCCGCGAGCGGATTAGCCGCTGCCACCATGTCGCGCGTTGTCGTCGCGGCTTGTTTGGCAATGCGGCCCGTCGAGGCTTCAGGTGCAGGAGCGCCCGTCTGCGCACGGACGCCGGGCGCCAGAAGCCATGTCAGAGCCAAAAGGCTTGCGCCGAGAGCGCGTCGCCAGTCGGAGGGATGAAGGTCGCTCATATCCCGCTCCTCATCAGGAATGCACTCACGCTGAGGGTATCAGAAGGCGCAGGCCACGACGAACTCAGGATGACACCGCCGGGTCGGGCGCATCCACTCCCTGACTGCATACTCTTACCTCAGCAGGATCACTTCATAATTGCGCCGATATAAGATGGTGGCGCTGTCGCCCCTTAGAAGCCAAATCAGATGGCGCGCTGGGCGATCTTCTGGCGGCCGACGTAGGTCCGGTCGCGTCGGCTTGTCGAACAGGATGTCGCGCGCAGCGCTTCGCCGCCGCGAGAGGAGCTTTCGATTTCGGCAAGCCGGCGCCTGCTTTACGTTAGAGTTAGGGCGTCCGTTTGTTGCGACAGCGGTGGCGCAGGATCACCATACCGTCAGGGCGCAAAGATTTCGTTCACTGAAAAGGCCAAGGCTCCCGGCCGTGGTCCGCCAGCACGCAGGCATTCCCTGCGAGTGCTACGGCACCATCCGGCGCAAGTTCGAGCAACTCCTCCCAAAAACCTACGAAACCCGCTTGAACTCCGTCAGCCGGGGGACTCCGGTGTCTTGGAGGAGGTCAGGTGCGTAAGGTCCGCGATCGAGGCGGCGCGGCGCGGTAGATGCTCCATGGCTGATGGCGGCAAAATTGCCGCGATCAGTCGTCCGCTCCTGGCACCTTCCAGACCTAGGCCCGAGGTCGGCTTACGGGGCATGACCGGAAGTTCAAGGAGGACAGGGAACTTCGCTTGCTGACCCTGGCTGTGTGAAAACGCGCGAGTCGGCTACGCTTCCCTCGATCGGACCAGGGGAGGACCGCATGGGTCGTTTCGTGAGAGGCGCGGATCGCTCCCAGATGACCCTCCTGCCGGAGTGCCTGGACGACTGGGTTGGCGAGGACAACCCCGTTCATGTGATCGAGGCTTTCGTCGACGCGCTCGATCTTCCTGCGTTGGGCTTTGAGGGCGCAATCGCCAAGGCAACCGGACGGCCGTCGTACCATCCGGCTGTCCTCCTGAGGCTCTACATCTACGGCTATCTCAACTGTGTTCAGTCGAGCCGTCGGCTCGAGCGCGAGGCGGGGCGCAATGTCGAGCTGATGTGGCTGCTCGGGCGGCTCGTTCCCGACCACAAGACGATTGCCGACTTCCGCAAGGAGAACGGCGCCGCGATCCGCAAGGTGTGTGCGCGCTTCGTGGCGCTGTGTCGGAGCATGGGGCTGTTGCGGGGCACCAGCGTCGCGGTCGACGGCAGCAAGTTCAAGGCGGTCAACAACCGCGACAAGAACTTCACCCAGGCCAAGATGGCGCGGCGGATGGCGCAGATCGAGGAGAGTATTGCACGCTACCTGCATCAACTCGACAGCGCCGACCGGCAAGAGCCGTCAGAGGCCGTCCTGACCAAGGCCACGCGGCTGAATGAGAAGATTGCGCGTTTGAAGCAGGAGATGGGGCGGCTTGCGGGGCTGGATGCCAAGATGCGCGAGGCGCCCGATCAACAGATCTCACTCACTGACCCCGACGCTCGCTCGATGGCGACGAGTGGGCGCGGTTCGGGCGTGGTGGGCTACAACGTGCAGGTCGCGGTGGAGACTGAGCATCACCTCATCGTCACACACGACGTTATCAATGTCGGTAACGACCGCGCGCAACTAGCACCCATGGCCAAGGAGGCAAAAGAGACGCTCCAGGTCGAGACGCTCGACGTGATCGCGGACCGCGGCTACTTCGACGGCGAACAGATCCGGGAATGCGTCGAGGCAGGCGTGACCGTCACCTTGCCGAAGCCGCTCACCTCCGGCGCGAAGGCCGACGGCCGCTTCGGCAAACAGGACTTCGCCTACCTGTCGGAGAGGGACGCCTACCGCTGTCCTGCGGGGCAGATCCTGCCCTATCACTACAGCAACGTCGAGAACGGCATGGAGCTGCGCCGGTACTGGTCGACAGCCTCGTGCAAGGCCTGCGCGATCAAGAGCTGCTGCACGCCGTCCAAGGAGCGACGTGTCTCGCGGTGGGTTCACGAGCATCTGATCGAGGACGTGCAACGTCGTTTGGACGCCAATCCCGAGGCCATGCGCACACGGCGCGAGACGGTCGAGCACCCCTTCGGCACGATCAAGGCCCGGATGGGTGCGACGCACTTCCTAATGAAGCGCTTACCTAATGTCGCCGCCGAGATGGCATTGCACGTTCTCGCCTATAACTTGACCCGGGTCATGAACATCGTCGGCCGAGCCGCGCTGATCGCCGCAATCCGTGCCGGCTAAGAGCCTAAGCCGCCATTGTCTGCCTCGCTGGCTCGAAGCGCTCTGGGGCAAATCTGAGCCGTATCGAGCCGAGGATTAACGCCGCACGCTATCCCAGTGTCTGCCACCCGGGGGTCAGAGCGTAGGAGCGCCTCTTCAGAGCGTTTTGACACGGCCAAGACCCGAAGCGGACGTGTCGCCCTGCCTAGCGAGGAGTTGGAAAACGCAGTTTCAAGCGAAGACCGCGGAAGTTTAGCCCTTCGAACCGCGGCCCTAGATGTTAGGCTGTGAGGATGGAAGAGCGGACCTCATGAGCCTTGGCGAAACTCTCGCGAAGTGGAAACGGGCGACCGTCCACATCCTGCTGGTGTTCGCGCGGCCCGTTCGCGGCCGGCGAGGCAAGGACGGGTTAGTACTTAAGGCCAGCCGGGGTTACGGATCCACGACAGAGGTGTTTCTGATCGGTCGAGTGTTCCGGCAGTCCCGACAGGATACGCCAGCGGATGAGGAAAGCCTCGTTGATCAACTCCGGGCAGTACGGCGGCGCATCATGCGCCGCGCGGTACGAGGTGTCAGTGTTGTCGCGGAGTTCTATGGCACGCAGGAGCGGTTCACGACTGACCAGGACGGCTACTTTCGTGTTCATCTAAAGCTTCCGGACGTGCCGCCCGCCAACACCGTCTGGCACGCGATGGACCTCCGCCTTGAGAATCACCCAGCTGTCCAAGCACAGGGCTCGATCTTCATTCCCACGGATCGGTGCCGTTATGTGGTGATCAGCGACATTGATGACACCGTCATGGAAACAGGGGTGGCCAACAAGCTCAAGATGCTCTGGCGCCTGTTCGTGGAGGATGCGGACAGCCGTGTGCCGTTTCCCGGAGTTGCCGCCCTTTATCGCGCGTTGCACACCGGAACGTCGGGCGACCAGGCCAATCCAATGCTGTATGTATCGCGGGCGCCCTGGGGCATCTACGACGTGTTCGACGAGTTCTTCGCCCAGCACAGGATCCCGGCCGGTCCGATCCTGTTCCTACGGGAGTGGGGCGTCTCCTGGACGTGGCCATTCCCCCGCAAGGCGGAGGAGCACAAGCGGGACCTGATCAACAACATGCTTGCTCTCTACCACGACCTGCCCATCGTGCTGATGGGCGATAGTGGGCAGCACGACCCGGAGATCTATCGCAAGGTAGTTGACGAACATCCTGGCCGAGTGCTCGCTGTGTACATCAGGAACGTGTCCCGGGAGCCGGACCGGATCAAAGAGATCGAGGAACTCGCCAAAGCCGTGGTCATGGCCGGCAGCAGCCTCGTCCTCGCTGCCGACAGCGCAGCCATAGCCCAGCATGCCGCGGAGCTCGGCCTGATAGCCCCTGATGCGATCTCAAGCGTCGCGGAGGACGTGGCGCAGGATATCGACAAGGGAGCAGCAGAGGGAGTAGGCGGCCCTGCTAGGCCTGTGGCTCAGGAGGACCTTCACGAAGCTCTAAGCAGTGGGCCAGGCGCGCAGCCCCCGAACGTGATCGTCGAGTCCCCATCTGAGCGCGCCTAGGAAGCACCCAAGACAGACGGCAAGGACTTACCTTGAGCCCTTAGTCGGACGGCAATGGCAGGATAGGAAAATCTTTGCCTCTGGTGACGCAAGACCTCACGTGCCAGCTGGAGGTGCCAGATCAGGTCAACGTCATGATCGATCGCGTCCTCTCCATCATGCAGCCCCAGGGAACTCGATGAAGCGGGTTCGGCATCAGGAGGACCCTTTGCGCATTGCCCGTGCGCGAACGTCCGGTTCTGGCAAGTTCCGGGCCTAAGAGCCGTTCCGGGAAGTTTGGATTCGCGATCAGGGGCTTGCCGCGAGACGGCGCAGCATGAGGCGGATCATCGCGAGACGAACGAAGGCAGCCGCTTTTCGGGCGTGGCGCTCGTAGTCGCGTGCAAGCCGACGACAACGGCTGATCCACGCCAGTGTTCGTTCGACAATCCATCGTTTCGGGAGCACCACGAAGCGATGCCGGTCACAGCGGCGGACGATCTCGAGCACCCACGTGCCGGTCCGAGAGACAGCAGCGGCCATTTTCCGGCCCTGATAGCCCGCGTCAGCGATGATGCGTTCGAGAAAGGGAAAGCTCCGTCGCGCCTCTCGCAGCAGAGCCTCGGCTCCGTCTCGATCCTGCACGCTGGCGGGATGGACGTTGACGGCCAGCAGCAGTCCGAGTGTGTCGGTCAGGATGTGGCGCTTGCGGCCCAGCACCTTCTTGCCCGCGTCATAGCCGGACGGGTCGAGCGAGGCCCCCCTTTGAGAGCACCCTTGACGGTCTGACTATCAATGATAGCCATGCTCGGACTGGCCTCCCGGCCTGCCTTCTCGCGCACCTCGACATACAGCGCGTGATGAATCCGCCCCAGCGTGCCGTCCCAGTCCCACAGGTCGAGGTATTCCCAAACCGTGCTGCGCGGCGGGAGGTCCTTTGGCAGTGCCTTCCACTGGCACCCCGTCCAGAGCACATAGAAGACGGCGTTGAGCACCTCGCGCAAGTTGACCGACCGAGGACGCCCGCCGCGTTTGGCAGGCCGGATCAGCGGCGCAACCAGCGCCCATTCGGCATCGGTCAAATCGCTCGGGTAGCGCAGTCCGCGCCGATCCGCAGCGGCACGATGCTCGGGATTCCACATGGGGCACCTCGCGTCGACTCAGATGCCGCACACGAAATCACAACCGATTCCAGTGACTCAACTTCTTTCCGGAACGGCTCTAAGCCCGGGGTCGGCTTACGGCGCATGACCTGAAGTTCAGCGAAGGCAGGGATTTTCGCTTGTTGACCGACAGCGAATCTTTGGAGCCACCAGTCAGGGACCGAGAGACAAATGGAAAGATGCTCAGGCGTCGAAGCAAGGAGGGCGCACCGGTACGCGGGACTTCTGACAAATCGACCTGAGAACCGTCCGAAAGCAGTGTTACCGACGGTCTCGACCCCATGATCGAAGAAGGAGCGCCCCCATGCCTCGCCTCAGTGCCACTGCGCTTGCGCTGGTCTTGCTCCTTTTGGTGGCCTGGGCTGGGCCTCTCTGCGCCCACTCCGCGGAGGCATCGAGCCTCCTTCAGGATCTCGAGATCGCTCCCCCGGGACAGCCCTCCCGAAGCATGTCCCTGGATCAGGCCATGCAGGTGCTGAACGTTCCGTCAGTTGGGATCAGCGTCATCGAGAATGGCAGGATCGCTTGGACCACCGTTCTTGGTGGCCACGGCGCGGGGAACCCCTGTTCCAAGCCGCCTCGCTGTCGAAGTTCGTCCCGGCGGTGCCGTGATGGGGCTCGTGGAGGCGGGCCGGCTCGACCTCGACCGGGAGGTCAATGCCTATCTCAAGTCATGGCGCCTGCCCGAGAACCCGAATCTGGACACCAGCCGGGTCACGCTCCGGCGCCTTTTGAGCATGACCGCGGGCATAGACGTTCCTGGTTACCTCGGCTACGCGCCGGGTGCCCCGCTGCCCACACTCCGCGAAATCTTGAACGGATCGCCGCCCGCGAACTCCCAGCCCGTTACGATTACGGCGCCACCCGGAACCGCTTACGCCTATTCAGGGGGAGGTTACGAGATCGTCGAGGCCGTGATTCAGGACGTCACCGGCGAGCCCTTTGTGACTGCCAAGAACACCCTCGTGCTGGAACCGGCCGGGATGACCGACAGCCTGTTCGCCCAACCCCTGCCTGGGCGCCTGATCGCGCGGGCCGCAACCGGCCATGGGCCGGACGGACGCGAACTACCAGGGGGCTGGCGGATCATTCCCGAACTTGCGGCTGGAGGGCTATGGTCGACCCCTGATGATCTTGGGACGCTGCTGGTCGGCTTTACGCAAGCCGCGCGCGGCAGCGGTGACTGGCTTCTGTCGAAAGCGGCGGCTGATGCCATGCTCACACGTCAGCCGCCGGGCCCCTATGGCTTGGGGGCGGCGGTCAGCGGCGACGGAGAGGCACAGGTGCTCATGAAGCGAGGTCAGAACATCGGCTACCAGTCATTTCTGATCCTGTTTCCGCGCATTGGAAAAGGACTGGTGCTGATGACCAACTCCGATAACGGCACCATTCTGGCGAATGCCCTCGTTCGTCGCGCGGGTCAGATCTATCACTGGCCTCCCGTGGGGGAGCTGGTGGACTGAGGCTTGCCTGTCCGCTGATGCCAGCAGATCCACCTGCGTGAAGCATTGCTATTCGAGCCATCACCTGGGCCGCCAATTGGAGGCAGGGTAAAAGGCTCAACCTGGCATGGGAGAGATTTCGACGAGAATTCCGCCTTCCGGCAGCAGGCGGACCGTCCACGGCTCCTCGGAGGGACGCAGTCGCACCTCGAGCGAACCTTCCGAAGCATTCAAGGCGGGATCACGACGACCTGTACTGGTTTACCGGAGCCCATGCCTGCCGAACCACGAGAAGGGCAGTCGCATGTATACCAAGCAACTCCTCACCCTGACGCATTCGGATTACGGCCTGGGCACCGAGTCACCCCCGTTTATTCGAGTCAGGTGTATCGAATGAAAACTGGTCATCAAGCCCACTCACGGGCTCAAAGCGGCATGTCTTAGTAGTCGATCTGAGATTAAGCTCCTGACCCGAGCACCTCGCCCTTCAGCGCCATTTCCAGCGTCCGTTGCCCATCACGAGCACCTCCATCCACCTGCTCAGGACAACCGGCATCCGCTTTTCGGTTCCAGGTCCGCCCAACATCCGAGCAAACATTCCCGCAGAAGCTTCGTTCGAGCACGGGTCCGGCTGTGCACTGATCAGCGATTGCGATCGTTTGTGTTCGATGCCCCTGCAATGCTGGACGTCAGCGTCGTCATTCGCCGGCACCGAGTTTGCTGAGGATGACATCGTTGATCACTCAAGCCGGCTTTCCTGAGGAGGTCCAGAATCTCGTTCACCGCCTGAGTCACCTCAGGGTGGCGCGTCCTGAACACCTGCTCGCGGGCGGCGAAGGGATCGCCGCGTGGTGACATGAGAGTGACACCGCACATGGGCACGGTGACACGGGTGAATAAAACATCAAAGAAAACAGTGCACTACGGTGGCTGGGGGACGAGGATTCGAACCTCGACTAACGGAGTCAGAGTCCGCTGTTCTACCGTTAAACTATCCCCCAAGGGGCATGGGCGTGCCGGCGGTGGTAGGGCCGTGGAGATAGGTGCTTTTTCTGCTGGGGTCAACCGGCTCCCGAGGCGTGTGTCGCGGAGCGAATGACCTATGATGGGAGGATGATCCCGATTACCGGAAGCTTGGCCATCGACGAGAGCGAGATCGCGGAGACGTTCATCCGCGGCTCGGGACCGGGCGGTCAGAACGTCAACAAAGTCGCCACCGCGGTGCAGCTGCGCTTCGACGTGCGTCACTCGCCTTCCCTGCCCGAGGACGTCAAGGCGCGGCTCGAACGACTCGCGGGCAAGCGGATGAGCGGCGATGGCGTGCTCGTCATCACGGCGCAGCGGCACCGCACGCAGGAACGCAATCGGGAGGATGCCCGGGCGCGGCTCGTCGAACTGATCCGGCAGGCCACCGAGCGCCCGAAACCACGCCGGCCCACCAAGCCGACCCTCGCGTCCAAAAAGCGCCGCCTCGAGGGAAAGGCGAAGCGTTCGCAGCTCAAACGTTTGCGGATCGGAAAGCCCGCCCTGGACTAGAGCCGTTCCACCGACGTGGAATCGGCTCTCTTCTTTCTTGTGCCGCAATTTTCGACCGCGAACGGATCCGCTTCGCCGAAAATCGCGCTAGCTCCGAGGCGGGTAGAGGTGCTCGGCCCCTTGATAATCGACGACGGTGTACGACCCATCCCCGCGCGCGCGCGCGGTCGGCGGCCCGATCGCCGTCTTGCCGTGGCCGCCCGGGATGTCGAGCACGTAGGCCGGCTGGCACAGTCCCGAGACGCGCCCGCGCAAGGCCGCGACGAGCGCCTGTCCCTCCGCGATGGACACGCGCAGGTGCGCCGTGCCGGGCGCAAGATCGGGATGGTGCAGGTAGTAGGGCTTCACCCGCGCCTCCACGAAGGCGCGCATGAGGTCGGCGAGAACGTCCGCATCGTCGTTGACGCCGCGCAGCAGCACGGTCTGGCTCACCATGGCGATGCCGGCATCGATGAGCCGGGCGCACGCCGCGCGCGCGTCGGCGGTCAGCTCGCGCGGGTGGTTCGCGTGGAGGGCGACGTAGGTCGTCTTGCCGCTCGCCGTCAGCGCCGCCAGGAGATCGGCATCGACACGATGGGGCTCGACCACCGGGACCCGCGTGTGGAAGCGGACGACCCTGACGTGTTCGATGTCGGCGAGACGCTGCGTGATTTCGCCCAAGCGGCGCGTTGAAAGCACGAGCGGGTCGCCGCCGGTGAGAATGACCTCCCAGATCTCCCGGTGGCCTCGGATATACGCGAAGGCTCGGTCAAGGGCGTCGGCTGCAAGCGTTCCGAGCCCATGAGGGCCGACCATCTCGCGTCGGAAGCAGAACCGGCAATACACCGGGCAGACATGCACCGCCTTCAGGAGCACCCGGTCGGGGTAGCGATGCACGATGCCCTCGACGGGGCTGTAGTCCGCGTCGCCGATCGGGTCGGCCCGCTCCTCGGGTCGCGCGACCAACTCCGCGACGTGCGGCAGGAACTGGCGGGCGATCGGGTCGGCGGGATCGGCCGGATCGATCAACTCGGCCATCGCGGGGCTGATCGAAACCGCATAGCGCGCGGCCACCTCTTCGATCGCGGGGAGGACCTCGGGTGCGAGAAGTCCGGCGTCCGCGAGTTCGGCCGGCGTGCGCAGCATGCGGGGCGCATTCATGGCGATCCCCCTACGGGAGTCCAGAGCACCTGCTCGATCCGGGATCGCGCCCGTCGCGAGCATCACGAGCCGGTCCAGTCCCAACGCGATTCCGCTTGCCTCGGGCATGTACGCCAGGGCGTCGAGGAAGTCCTCGTCGATCGGGTATCGCTCGCCGTAGACCCGCATCTTCTCGCTCATTTCGTCCTCGAACCGGCGGCGCTGCTCGGCGGGGTCCGTGAGTTCGCCGAACGCATTGGCGAGTTCGACGCCGCAGGCATAGAGCTCGAACCGTTCGGCCAACCGCGGATCCCGTGCGGTCGGGCGCGCGAGCGCCGCCTCGACGACGGGGTATTCATCGAGGATCGTGGCGCGGTCAAGTCCGAGGTTCGGCTCGATTCGTTCCACCAGGACGCGACTGAAGAGGTCCGACCAGGTGTCGTCGTCCGCGATGCGCAAGCCGGCGGCCCGAGCCTGCGCGGCGAGGCCGTCCCGGTCCGTGAGTCCGCCAGCCGTCAAGAGTCGGGAGAAGATCGATGCCTGCGAATTGATCGAAGGCTTCGGCCACCGAGATCCTCTCGGGGCTCGACGAACGGGTCGGCCGTCCGGCCCCGGAAGGTGAGGGTGCGCGACCCTGCCGCTCGTGCCGCAAGCGCCAGCATCTCCGCGGCGTCCGCCATCAGCGCCTCGTAGCCGACGCGCGCCCGATACCATTCAAGCAAGGTGAACTCCGGATGGTGCAGGGGCCCCCGCTCGCGGTTGCGATACACGCGGGAAAAGCAGGCGATCCGCGGCTCGCCCGCTGCGAGCAGCTTCTTGCAGGCGAATTCGGGAGACGTGTGGAGATAGAGCGGCTGCATCGAACCGTCGGGCCCGACGACCTGCGTCGCGAACGCGTGCAGATGGGCCTCGTTGCCCGGCGATATCTGGAGCGCCGCCGTTTCCACCTCGACGAAGTCCCGTTTCGCGAAAAAGTCGCGCAGGGCGGCCGTGATCCGGTTGCGGGCGAGGAGGAACGGCCGTCGGTCCGCATGGACGTCGGGCATCCACCAGGATGACGGCTTTGCTGCGCTTCGACTCAACTGTTTGGTCCGGCAAGGCTGGAGATTTGGCCCAGGATGGGTTAGGTGCGGCCCGGCCCTTTCGCCGGGCGCCGGTTCCGCGGCCCTCCCATCTCACAAGGAAGACGTTTCGTGAAGGTCATCGCCTCCTCGCTCCGCAAGGGCAACGTCGTCGACATGGACGGCAAGCTCTACGTCGTGCTGACGGCCCAGAACATTCACCCCGGCAAGGGGACGCCGGTCACCCAGCTCGACATGCGCCGCATTTCCGACGGCGTGAAGGTCTCGGAGCGCTACCGCACCACGGAGCAGGTGGAGCGCGCCTTCGTGGAGGACCGGGAGCACACCTTCCTTTATCAGGACGGCGAGGGCTTCCACTTCATGAATCCGGAAACCTACGATCAGGTCGTCGTGCCGAAGGACATTCTCGGCGAGCAGGCGATCTATCTCCAGGAGGGCATGCCCGTGATGCTTTCGAGCCACAACGGCGTGCCGATCGCCATCGAACTCCCGCCCCGCGTAACCCTCGAGATCGTCGAGACCGAGCCGGTCGTGAAGGGCCAGACGGCATCCTCGTCCTACAAGCCCGCCAAGCTCTCCAACGGCGCCCGCACCATGGTGCCGCCCCATATCCAGGCCGGCACCCGGGTCGTGATCATGACCGAGGACGGCTCCTACGTGGAGCGCGCGAAGGATTGAGGTCGCGTCGGCCTAGCTCGCTCCCCACCCGGACCCCACCGCGAACGGGAGGGAGCGCGTCGGCCGCGTGTGAGGGCGGCCATCGAGGAAAGACGGTTGCGCGTCGACCCGGCCCCCGGCCATCATGCTTTGCCATGCACGGTGCCGCCCTCAATCCACTGGTCGTCGATGTCGGCTCGCCGCCGATCCCCGAGGCGCAGGGCTGGATTCAGCGCTACGACGGCGCGTGGGGCCCGCCCATCAACCTCTCTCAGGCGGTTCCCGGCTCGGCGCCGCATCCCGAGTTCCTGAAGCGTCTCGGCGAAACGGCCGGTTCGGCTGCCGGGGCGCGGTACGGGCCCATCGGCGGGGACGAGGAACTCCGCGAGGCTTACGCGAACGAGCTGTGCCGGCTTTACGGCGGCCGGATCGACCCGGCCGACATCGCGATCACCGCCGGGTGCAACATGGCTTTCTTCGTCGCCATGATGCTCATCGCACGCCAGGGCGATGCCGTGCTGCTGCCGACGCCGTGGTACTTCAATCACCAGATGTCGCTCGCCATGCTGGGAATCGAGCCGCGTCCGCTGCCATGCCGGCCCGAAGCCGGGTTCGTCCCGGCGCTCGCCGACGCCGAGCCGCTCCTCGACGGGCGCGTGCGGGCGATCGTGCTCGTGACGCCCAACAATCCCACCGGCGCGGTCTATCCCGGGCCCGTGGTCGAGAGCTTCGCCGAGCTGTGTCGCGATCGCGGCGTCTTCGCTCGTCCTCGATGAAACCTATCGGGACTTCCTGCCCTCCGGCATGAAGCGCGCGCACGGACTGTTCAGGGCGGATCGCTGGCGCAGCAGCGTGATCCAGCTCTACTCGTTCTCGAAATCCTATGCGATTCCCGGCCACCGGACCGGGGCGATCGCCGCGGACGCGCGCCTGATCGAGCAGGCCGCCAAGATCCTCGACTGCATTCAGATTTGTGCGCCTCGCACTGCGCAGACGGCTCTGCCGTGGGCCATCCAGGCGCTGCGGGACTGGCGCGAGGAAAACCGCGCCGACATCAATCACCGGGCAGAGGTCTTCCGCGGCGCCCTCAAGCCGCTGCAGGACTGGGGAATCGACTCGGCCGGAGCCTATTTCGCCTACCTGCGCCATCCCTTCGAGGGCCGGACGGCGCAGGAGGTGGCCGAGAAACTCGCGACGGAACGCGGCGTGCTGTGCCTGCCCGGGAGCTACTTCGGCCCGGGACAGGACACGCACCTGCGGGTCGCGTTCGCCAATGTCGGGTCGGAGATCCTGGCCGGCCTGACGGGGCGGTTCCAGGGCATGACGCTCTAAGCGCTCGCCGGAGGTATGGCCACTCCCGTCCCCGGGATGGCGATGTCAGCCCATTCGCGCTACTATGTTTAGAAAAGGAGGCTCTGATGTCGGAACCCGCGCGCGATCACGAGACCATAGGCGCTCCCGGCGCGCCTCCCGGGTGCTACTACGGCGCCTACCTCAAGCTCGACCAGCTTCTCGGCGCCCAGTCTCCGATGAGCGTGGCCATCGGAAAGCCCGCTCATGACGAGATGCTCTTCATTACCGTGCATCAGGTCTACGAGCTCTGGTTCAAGCAGATCCTGCACGAGCTCTCCCGCATCGAGGCGACTTCTCGGCGAACCCGGTCGACGACCGCGTCCTTGGGAGGATCATCCATGGACTTCATCGCATCCATGAGGTCCTGAAGCTCCTGGTCCACCAGCTCGACGTCATGGAGACCATGACGCCGCTCGATTTTCTCGACTTCCGCGACCTGCTCTACCCGGCCTCGGGGTTCCAGTCGGTGCAGTTCCGCGAGATCGAGATCCGTCTCGGGCCTCGACCACGACAACCGGTTGAGCTTCGATCGTTCGCCGTTCGAATCCAAGCTCTCCGACGCGGACCGCGAGCGCCTGAGCCGGGCGGCGGAGCGGCCGACGCTTCTTGGCCTCCTCGATGCCTGGCTCGCTCGTACGCCGTTCGTCGACTGGGGCGGGACTTCCTTCCGCGAGGCGTACCGCGCCGCCGTCGTGCGGATGCTGACCGCCGATCGGAGAAGGTGAGGGGGGACGCCCACCTTTCCTCGCACCAGCGCGCCTCCGAGGCGCTCGCCATCGAGGCGGCGCTGAAGAACTTCTCGGCCATCTTCGACGACCAGACCGCTGAAAGCTCGTGGCGCATGTCGAGCCGCGCGATCGAGGCGGCGCTGCTCATCACCCTGTACCGCGACGAGCCGGCGCTCAACCAAGCCTTCCGGCTCCTCCAGACCGTCATGGACGTGGACGAGACCATGACTCTCTGGCGCTACCGCCACGCGCTGATGGTGAGCCGCATGCTCGGCGTAAAGATCGGCACCGGCGGCTCTTCGGGACACGATTACCTGCGGGCGACGGCGGAGCGGCACGGCATCTTCGCCGATCTCTTCCGCCTCTCGACCTACCTCATTCCGCGATCGGCCCTGCCGCCGCTGCCGGCCCGCGTCGCCCGCGGAATGGGCTTCGTCTACGCGGCAGACGGCTGAGCCCTGGGTCCGCTCCGTCGCAGCCGCGCCCAGTTCCCGGAGACCCGAGTGCTCGACCTTGCCGATCACTTTTCACGCTTCATGGCGGCCGAGCCGGAGCGAATCCATTTCGCCGCCCATAGCCACCATTATTGGCCCGATGTGACGTTCGCGGCCCAGCAGCGCTGCTGGGAGGACGCGGCTCGAAATGCCGACGAGAAGTGGGGCCTGATTTTCGGCGAGGTCATCCCGGCCGTGCAGACGGGCATCGCGCGGGTGCTCAACCTCGCGGATCCCTCGACCATCGCCTTCGCGCCCAACACCCACGAGTTCCTGCGCCGCCTGCTCTCGGGCCTGCCGGCCGGCCGGCCGAGCCGGATCCTCACCTCGGACGGGGAGTTCCATAGCCTGACCCGCCAGATCGCGCGCCTTGAGGAGGACCGCCTCGTCGAGGTCGAACGCATCCCCGTGGAACCCGCCGAGACGTTCGCGGAGCGCTTCGGCGCGGCCTGCGGTCGCGGCGGACACGACCTCGTCTACGTCAGCCAGGTCTTCTTCAATTCGGGGGCGACCGCGCGGAGACCTCGACGGCGCTCGCCGGCGCGGTTCGGACGCCGACACTCTGGTCGCCGTCGACGGCTATCACGGCTTCATGGCGCTGCCGACGGACCTCGTCCTGGTCGCGGACCGGATTTTCTATCTCGCGGGCGGGTACAAGTACGCCATGGCGGGTGAGGGCGTCTGCTTCATGCATTGCCCGCCGGGCTACGTGCCGCGCCCGCGCGACACCGGCTGGCTTGCCGCGTTCGGGGCGCTCTCCTCGAACCAGGCCGGCGTGCCCTATGGCAGCGACGGCTCGCGTTTTCTCGGGGCCACCTTCGATCCTTCCGGTCTTTATCGCCTGCGCGCCGTGTTCGCCTGGATGGAAAGCATCGGCCTGACGGTGGACGCCATCCACGAGCACGTGCTCGCCCTCCAGGAACACTTCCTCGATGCGCTCGAAAGGGGTCCTTGGAGCGGGCTGAGGACGGCTCGCCTCGTCACCCCCGTGACCGACCGCCGGCGAGGTCATTTCCTGACGTTCGAGACCCCGCCGCCGACGCGCTCCACCGCGCGCTGCTCGCCGCTCGCATCGTCACCGACGTGCGGGGCAACCGCATCCGCTTCGGTTTCGGCTGCTACCATAAGCGATCGGATATCGACCGTGCGTTGGAGGGCTCGAGCCAGGTGCCATCGTAGGATTGATATCGCCCTTCCGCGCCCCGAACCCTGCCGCGGCATGGTTCATCCTTCCGGGGGAGCCGGGGCGGAATTTCCCCTTCCGCGCCGCGAACCCGCCGCCGCATCGTTCATCCTTCGGGATGGCAGAGCCGGGGCGGAGTTCGTCAGGCCGTTGAGCCAGCGGGGCACGGCGGGCGACGGTGTAAACCGACGTTTCTTCCCCGTCCGCCCTTGGCAGGACAGCTGCCCAATGGTTACTCTGCCGTGAACGGGGAGTCCGGCTCCCTGGCCGGCCGCCAAGGATGACCGTGTTGACTGAGAGAGAAGCAGTTTCAAGGCTGCCGACGGTTCGAGCGTGACCTCGAGCGCGGGCGCTCCCTCGCCGTGGTCGACGAGCCGCCCTGCTCCTCATGCCCGGCCCCGGACATCGCGGGGGACGGTCGGATACCTATGCGGCTCTCGATCTCGGCACCAACAATTGTCGCCTGCTCATCGCTCAGCCGGCCCATTTCGGATTTCGGGTGATCGACGCCTTCTCCCGGATCGTCCGCCTGGGGGAGGGGCTCGGCCACAGCAACTGTCTCAGCCTCGGCGCCGTCGAGCGCACCATCGAGGCCCTCAGGATCTGCAAGGACAAGATGTCCGGCCGGCATGTCGGTCGTGCCCGGCTCGTCGCGACGGAGGCCTGCCGGCTCGCGGAGAACGGCGCCGCGTTCATCGAACGGGTCGAAGCCGATCTCGATTTGGAGCTCGAAATCGTCGACAGACGCACGGAGGCGTACCTCGCGGTCACGGGCTGCGCATCGCTGGCCGACCCGAAGGCGCAATCCGTGATCGTCTTCGACATCGGCGGCGGGTCTACGGAGATCGCATGGCTCGATGGTCCGACGGAAGGCATGTTCGCCGATCCCTGCAAGCGCATCCGCGCCTGGGATTCCCTGCCGGTCGGGGTCGTCACCCTGGCAGAGCGGCACGGCGGCATCCACGTCACGCCGGCCGTGTTCGAGGGCATGGTGGAGGAGGTGTCCGAGCTCCTCTTCGATTTCGCCCTCGTTGCAGCGGCGGCCGAGCGCGCGCCGGGCTTTCACCTTCTCGGTACGTCCGGCACGGTCACGACGGTGGGCGGCATCTACCTGGGACTGGCTCGCTACGACCGGCGTCGGGTCGACGGGCTCTGGATGCGGGATTGCGACGTCAGCTCGGTGATCGACCGTCTCGTCGAGACGAGCTTCGAGCAGCGGGCTGCCAATCCCTGCATCGGCAAGGAGCGGGCCGACCTTGTCCTCGCAGGCTGCGCGATCCTGGAGGCCATCCGCCGCGCTTTCCCCTCTGAGCGCCTGCGCATCGCCGACCGGGGTCTGCGCGAGGGCATCCTCATGAACATGATGCGGGAAGACCGGGTCTGGCGCCGCAAAGCGCCGCGGAACGGCTCGTGAGGACCCGGAACGAGCGCTCGAGCCGGCGCATCCGAAGACGAACGATGGATGTCGAGGAACACGGTCGGTGAGGGACGACACGGCTGGGGGGACCCGCTCCCTGAAGCAGCGGCTGAAAACGGCCCGCAAGCGCACGCTGTCCTCGCAGAAGTGGCTCGAGCGGCAGCTCAACGATCCTTATGTCGCCCGTGCGAAGCGCGAGGGATATCGCTCGCGCGCCGCCTACAAGCTCCTGGAGATCGACGAGAAGTACCATCTGCTCAAGCCGGGCCAGCGGGTGGTCGATCTCGGGGCCGCCCCGGGCGGATGGGCGCAGATCGCCGCCAGGAAGGTCGATAGCGCCGCAGGCAAGGGCCGCGTGGTCGGGATCGACCTTCTCCCGATCGACGCGCTTCCGGGCGTCGACTTCATCCAGCTCGACTTTCTCGACGAGACGGCACCACAGAAGCTCGTCGAGATGCTCGGCGGTCCGGCGGACATCGTGATGTCCGACATGGCGGCGAACACCACCGGTCACAAGAAGACGGATCACCTGCGGATCATGGGCCTTGCGGAAGCCGCGATCCATTTCGCGCGCGGGATCCTCGCTCCCGGCGGAGCTTTCATCGCCAAGGTCTTCCAGGGCGGCACCGAGGGCCACCTTCTCGCCGATCTCAAGCGGGACTTCGCGACCGTGCGCCACGTCAAGCCCGCGGCGAGTCGGGCCGATTCTTCGGAACTGTACGTGCTCGCGACGGGTTTCCGGGGCGGCGGCAAGTGAGTGACGGGAAGCCGTTGCGCGGACGGGGACCCGTCAGGCGGTCGAGCATCGGGAAGGCAGCATGGCGCACCGGATCGGCATTATCGGGCTCGGCAAAATCGCTCAGGATCAGCACATTCCGGTGATCCGGGAGAACCGTGCGTTCGAGCTCGTAGCGGTCTCGAGTCAACGGGGCCTGCAGGTCGAGGGCGTCAAGCACGCCGTCAGGGACTATCGCGAGCTGCTGCGGCTTCCCATCCTCGATGCCGTTGCGATCTGCACCCCGCCGCGGGCCCGCCATGCCCTCGCGCGCGAGGCGCTCGAATCCGGCAAGCACGTGCTCCTCGAGAAGCCGCCGACCGCGACGTTGACCGAGCTCGAGGATCTCAGCCGCATTGCCGAGCGCACCGGCCTCGTCGTTTTCACGACCTGGCATTCGCAGTACAACCGTGCCGTCGACGAGGCGCGCCGTGAGCTCCGCGGGAAGCGCGTGAAGCGGCTCCTCGTCACCTGGAAGGAGGATGTGCGCCACTGGCACCCGGGCCAGCAATGGATCTGGGAGGCGGGCGGGTTCGGCGTTTTCGATCCCGGCATCAACGCGCTCTCGATCGTGACGAAGATCATGCCCGCGCCGCTCTTCGTGCGCCGGGCCGACCTCTTCTTCCCGGACAACCGCGACGCGCCGATCGCCGCGGATCTCGCGTTCACGTCTGGCCATGAGGGCGACGACCTGCGCGCCGTGTTCGACTGGCGTCAGACCGGACCGCAAACCTGGGACATCGAAGTCGAGACGCAGGAAGGCGCCAAGTTACTTCTCGCGCAGGGCGGCAGTCGCCTCGAGATCGACGGCCGCGTTGTCGCGGAGGAGAAGCCCGCCGAGTACCAGCGGATCTACGAGCGCTTCGCTACTCTCCTCGACGAACGCAAATGCGACGTCGACGACGTCCCTTTCCGCCTTGTCGCCGACGCGTTCATGATCGGTCGCCGGGTGGCCGTCGAGCCGTTCCACGACTGACGCCGACCCATGCCGCGATCGCGAGGCCCGCAGGCTTTCGCGAGCCTCCATGATCGAGCGCATGGCGCCGTCGTGCCCCTCAGGTTCCGCCTATGCGAACCATTGCGAGGCGCTGGGCCATCCATCGAGCGTGCGTTCGACCTCGACCTCGACGGAACGGGCGGTTTGCGTCCGCGGAGCGGTAGCCCATGACCGGCGCATGAGCGCAAACGCCATGATCTGCTGCAGTTCCGCCAGACGCTGCACGAGCGGCCCGCGTTCGGCACGATGGCGTTCCTCGAGCTGACGCCTGAGATGTTCCTGCTCGATCTCGGAGCCGGCCCGCTTTATCGCCTCCCGCTCGATATCGTACCTGGTCTCGACATCCGCGAGAGCGGCAAGTGCGACCTGGATCTCCGGAGCGAGGTCGGAGGGGTATGTTTGATCAGACCGACCGATGGTTTCTGTTTCGGCAACCACAGTTCTCTCCCTGTTCGGGCGCATGGGGGTGCTCCCATGCGGTGCTCGAAACGGCGGGTATGGACTCCCCCAACGGGCAGGCGTCCGTTATCTCGCGGCAGGTCGTGGGCAACACCGCTCGGTCGACTCGTCGCGCGTACGTAATGGCCGTTGAAAGGTGGGCCGAGATACTACCCTTCCTCTGGGGAGTAGCCGCAGGGGCGTTCAACGCAGGGTAGCCGGAACACGGTTCTTGTAGGCAAACTATACTCCCCGATTCTCCAGAGTGCAAAGGTCAAGGTTGCGAGGGCGGCAATTTCCTCTGTGGCATGGGAGCGGCGTTGCAAGTGTCGGTCCCGGCTTCGAGAGCGCCGGACGCCAGGCGAGTCCGTGCCGCCGGCTTGCATCGGCGCCGCTCGGATCCCACGATCGCCGGTCCCAGAGGCCCGGCGGCACGATGCTCCGACCGGGCTCTATTCTTTTGAAGTGGAACCATTTACGGCAACTTTCGTTACGGATGGTTGGCCTGCCGCCAAGCGCACAACGGTGGGTGCAGGCCGGGGAGTGCTGGACGAGTTCAATGAACAGTGAAGAGTCTCGTGAGAGCCCTGCCGCTGAGGCAAAGCGGATTCAGCTCCTGGTCGATTCCATTACGGATTATGCGATCTACATGCTCGATCCCGAAGGGATCGTGACGAGTTGGAATGCCGGGGCGCAACGCTTCAAAGGCTACACGGCTTCCGAGATTATTGGACATCATTTCTCGAAGTTCTACACCGAGAAGGATCGGGCCGCCGATCTGCCGAGCCGCGCCCTGGCGATTGCGGCCCGGGACGGCTGCTTCGAGGCGGAGGGCTGGCGCGTCCGACAGGATGGCTTGCGATTCTGGGCCCACGTGGTGATCGACCCGATCCGCGACGAGCGGGGTCAGGTGATCGGGTTCGCCAAGGTGACTCGTGACCTCACCGAACGGAGAAAAACGCAGGAGGCGCTCAGGCAGAGCGAGGAGCGTTTTCGCCTGCTCGTCCAAGGCGTGACCGACTACGCGATCTACATGCTCGACCCGGACGGTCACGTCACGAACTGGAATGTCGGCGCCCACCGGATCAAGGGCTACAGCGAGGCGGAAGTCACGGGTCGGCACTTCTCGATTTTCTACACGCCCGAGGATCGCGAGGCCGGCTTGCCGGCACAGGCCCTGGCCACCGCGGCCCGCGTCGGTCGATACGAGAAGGAGGGCTGGCGGGTGCGCAAGGACGGCACCCGGTTCTTCGCGAACGTCGTCATCGACGCGATTTTCAACGAGCAGGGCACCCTGATCGGCTTTGCGAAGGTGACCCGCGACATCACCGAGCGCAGGGCAGCCCAGGAGGCGCTCGAGGCGGCCCGCACCGAGGCCCACCAGGCCCAGAAGATGGCGGCGATCGCCCAACTCTCATCAGGGATCGCGCACGACTTCAACAATCTCCTGACGGTCGTGATGGGCAATCTCGACATGCTGAAGCGGGCGCGGGACGATCGACGCCCTACATTGATCGACAACGCCCTTCATGCCGTCGAGCAGGCTCGCAAGCTGACGGGCAAGCTCCTCGCCTTCAGCCGCCGGCAGACCCTCTTCCCGGAGTCGGTCGACCTCAACGTCATGATCGCGGGAATGGACGACATGCTCGTCCAATCTCTTCGGGGCGACATCCGACTCGAGTTCGATCTGGCGGAGCGAATTTGGCCCGTCGAGATCGACGCTTCCCAGCTTCAGATCGCGCTGATCAATATCGCCGTGAACGCCCGTGACGCGATGCCGAAGGGCGGCAGCTTCCGCGTGAAGACCGAAAACACCGTCCTCCGGAACGGGCGGTTGAGGGAGGCCGTGGCGATCAGCCTTTCCGATACGGGGGTCGGCATCCCGGAGGACACTTTGTCCCAGGTGTTCGAGCCTTTCTTCACCACGAAGGAGGTCGGTCATGGCACGGGCCTCGGGCTCGCCCAAGTCTACGGTTTTGCGCAGCAGTCGGGTGGGACGGTCGATATCCGCAGCGAGGTCGGGCGGGGCACGACGGTGACGTTGTACCTCCCGAAGGGCAAGGCTCCAGCGTCGAAGACGGAGCAGACCGCGGACGGCCGCTCCGCCCAGAGCCGCCCGCTGCGGATCCTGCTCGTCGAGGACAATCCTCAGGTGACCGAGGTTGCGACATCGCTCCTGACGGAGCGAGGTCACTCCGTGACCCATGCCGAGAATGCCGACGAGGCCCTCGGGATGCTCGAGGCGGGCGTGACCTTCGATCTCGTGTTTTCGGACCTCGTCATGCCCGGCGAGCGCGACGGATTGGACCTCGCCCGGGTCGTCCGCGAGAGATGGCCTCACCTGCCGCTCCTGCTCGCCACCGGGTACAGCGATGCCGCCAATCGCGCCACGCAGGAGGGGTTCACGCTCCTGATCAAGCCTTATCCGCCATCCACTCTGCTCTCCGTGATCCAGCAGGCGACGATGGAAGCGCCGTCGTCGGGGCCGTCGAACGTGATCCCGCTCACCCGGACGTCCCTACTGGGCTGACCCGCTCCCCGGCCGGCGTCCTATCCGATGCTGGACTCGAAGGCCTATGGCGTCCTTACGACGGATCTTCCGGGCCGCCTGGGCTCTGGGGCAGGTCCGGCTCGACGGCGTCCGCGAAAGGCAGCGTGAGCACGGTCGTTCCGCTCTCGTCGGCAACCTCGTACACCCACTCCCTCCGGTCGAGACCCTGGAGGTCACCTTGGGCGAGGAGATCCCGGGCGGCTTCGATCGCCTCTTCCTCCAGCGACTCGGTCGCAGCGACCTCGACACCTTCGGGGTCGTTGACCAGAACGTCGTCCTTCCGGATGTGGAAATAATAGCGCGGCATCGAAAACCCTCGGCTTGCAATCTGCCCAACTCTGGCGTCCCGCGCGGCCGATAGCTCTGCGCGAAGCGGCCCCGTTCCTCGGGCAGTCCCTCAAGCGAGCCGAAGGGAAGCGCTTCGCGTGCGCGCTCCCCGCGAGCGGGAAACCCCGGCCTCTCACGACGGGTCGCGCCGTGGCCTTGCGGGGCGACACCTCAGTCAGGTCTTAGACCCGTTTCCACTGATGTGGAATCGGCTCTCTTCCTTCGTTTGCCGCAATTTTTGATGGCGAACCGGATCCACTTCGCCGAAATTGGCGCTCGACCACGGAAGCGCTCATGCGGTCTTCGCGCGCTTGCGTTGCCCGCTTTTCCGCTTGCTCTTCGCTGCAGCCGGCGGCACCTCGGAGGGCGGACCCTCGGGCGGCGCACTGGCGCGGCGACCCTGACCGGCCCTCGGCTTGGCCCTGGCAGCGACCGGCGCGGCAATGGTCTCGGCCACGGGCTCCACGACGATCGGTTCTGCCTCGGCACGTGCAACCACTTCGACGTGGGTCGACGCGTCTTCAGGCACGAGTATCCGATCGGATTTGTCGGGCACGGCCGATATGGCTTCCAACGGGAGCGGCGCGGCCTCGTCGGCACGCGGCTCCGGCAGCGGTTCGGCGTGGGCGGTCTGCAACTGCTCGACGTGTTCACGATGGTCGAGATCGACGAGTCGTTTGATCTCGAAGATGGCGCCGACCGCGAAGGCCGTGACGACCCCACCGATCAGAAACATCAAGAGGAGGCCGGGGTCGACGCCGCCCGTTTCCGTGATGGCGATGAACGCGAGGATCGGTAAGCCGAGGGTAATGCCGATCACGGCGGCAAGGGATCGTGACATGCTGGTCCTCTGACTGAGCGGCCAAGGAAACACCTGGCTGAGATGGAACGGAACGACTCCTCGGCCTTGGTCAGGGGAAACCCATTCGCGGAACTCCGAGCGGACGATCGACGCTGTGCCCGGTCCGCGCCGGCGGACGGCCCCGAATCTCGCGCTCATTCATTTCCGCCAAATCGGGCGCGTTTCAGGCGGGAAATCTTCGTTTCGAAGGCAGTCCCCAGGACACACAGCCCGCGTATCCGAGGCTTGGCTTTGCTGTAAGACTCGCGTTCGATGGCGATTGGGGATGGGGCTTCGGAGGAAGGGATGGAGCGGAGCCATCGAGTCGTCGACGACCCAATGCAATCTGACACTGAAGTTCTTCTCGCCATACGCGATGCCCTTCGATCCGTCTACGAGGACGTTTTGAAGCAGCCGATCCCGCGCAACGTTCGAGCCGTCCTCTCCCGTCTGGAGGACGAGAGCCACTTTGAACCATTCTCCTCGATGGGGTGTGCCGACGACGGCCTCCCGCCTTCGCAAGGGGTGCAGCGGCCGAGCGGAGAACGGTCCCTTCCCCCGACCGGCGCTCGCTTCAGGCATTCCGCGGCAAGACCGTGTACACCCTTACGATGAACTTATGGAATTCCGCCATGTAGTTGCGCAGGAAGTCTGCCGTCGACTCGTCCGTAACCTCGCCCTGATCGTCGATGAGCCCGGGCGTGAACTGAATATAGGCTTCCGGAGCGTTCATCTGAGGCGAATTGCAGTAACCGAGCAGACTGCGCAGGTGCTGTTGCGCAACCGCGGTGCCGATCTTGCCGGGCGACGTGCCGATGACCGCCGAGGGCTTGCGCGTGAACGAGTTTTGCCCGTACGGCCGGCTCGCCCAGTCGATGGCGTTCTTCAAGCCGCCGGGGATCGATCGATTGTACTCGGGCGTCACGAACAACACCGCATCGACGGCCGAGAGAGCGTCCTTGAAAGCGCGAGCTGCCGGCGGGAAATCGGCGTCGTAGTCATAGCTGTAAAGCGGCAGATCCTTGAACGGGATCTCCGCCATTTCGATCTCCGGCGGAGCGAACCGCGTCAGCGCCCGGGCGAGCTTTCGATTGATCGATGCGGTGGCGAGACTACCGACGAAATAGCCGACCTTGAAGTGAGCCATGGGACCCTCCTAGGCTCAAAGGCATCATCGAACCAGCCCGGCCCGCCGTGAGCCCTATGCGATTATTGCCTCTGAGGATGGCCGGAGCAACGACGAAGCGAGGTGATGCGATATCCGGGCGGTTGCCGCCCGCCGTCTTGTTCATCCTCGTTCGCCACACCGTCGGCTCGGGAACCGCCGGAGCTCGGCGCGGGGAAAGCGGGACATGAGGCGTCCCGCAGCCCGGACGGGGTCGCATGTCGTCCCGTGGGCGAGCGAGAGGCGCCGGGATCGGTCCTCGGTCCCGCCGCCCCTGCTCGTCCCGCGCCCTGCGCTAACGAGCCCGGGTGCTCACGCGAGATGCTTCTTCAGGAACGCCAGCGTCCGGCTCCAGGCCTGGTCGGCCGCCTGTTGGTTGTAGCGGGGCCCGCCGGTGTCGTTGTTGAAGGCGTGGTTGGCGCCCTCGTACATGTAGATCTCGTAGGTCTTGCCCGCCCCCTTCAAGGCCGCCTCGTAGGCCGGGATGCCGGCGTTGACCCGCTCGTCGAGCCCGGCATAGTGAAGCAGCATCGCGGCCTGGATCTTCGGCACGTCCTCGGGTTTGGGCTGCGGGCCGTAATAGGCGACGCCGGCGGAGAGACCGGGCTCGTTCACCGCGAGATTGTTGACCAGGCCGCCGCCCCAGCAGAAGCCGACCGCGCCGACCTTTCCGTTGCCGTTCGGGTGCCCCTTGAGATAGGCCACCGCGGCCTTCGCGTATTGGAGAGCATCGGGCTGCTTGAGCTGGCCGAACATCTCGCGCCCCTTGTCGTCGTCCGCCGGGGTGCCGCCGAGGGGGGAGAGGAAGTCGACACCGAGCGCGAGGTAGCCTTCGGTCGCAACCCGGCGGGTCACGTCCCGGATGTGCGGGTTCAGACCCCGATTCTCGTGGACGACAAGAATGGCCGGAAGCTTGTCGCCGCCCGCCTTCGGCCGCACCAGGTATCCCTTGAGGTTCTGGACGCCGGGAATGTCGACGGTCTCCGTGGCGATCCGGGCATCGTTCTCCGGCACCTTCTGGGCCTTCGCGTAGTCGTTGCTGAGGACCGAGAGAACGGCGGACGCCGCCGCCGTGCTGCCCGCGAGGATCGCGAGCCTGTCGAGGAACAATCGCCGGCTCATCCCGCCGTGGGTGTAGACGTCGTAAAGGTCGATGATGCGCTGGTCCACGGGATATCTCCCAAGCTGCTCCTGTCGTGTCCGCAACTTAGTGGCCCGTCAGGTCGAGTCGAGACCGTCGCCCATGCCGGTCGAGGAAACGTGAACCCTCGCCGCGCGGTGGCCGGACATCTCCGCCCCGGCCTCAGGTCGCAGCCGGGCGAAAATGAAGCTGGAGACGGCCGCGATGGCGGCCACGATCAGGAAGGCCGGTGCGAAGTCCGCCGCGGCGAGCCCGCTCCCGCCCCGTACGATGGCCGAGGTTTCGAGCGCGAAGGCCCCGAGCGCGATGCCGAGACTGAGGGCGAGTTGCTGAATCGCGCTCGAGAGGCTCGTGGCGTGGCTCATGGCCCGTTGCGAGACGTCGGCATAGCTGATCGCGTTCAGGCTCGTGAACTGGATCGAGCGAAAGCAGCCGCCCAGAAACAACACGGTCATGATGAGCCAGGTTGGCGTCGCGATGGTGAAGAACCCATTCGCGGCGATGAAGGCGGCGCCGATCACGGCGTTGACGGTCAGGACGCGCCGGAAGCCCCACCGCTCCAAGAGCCGCTTCGCGAAGGTCTTCGTGAAGATCGCGCCGATCGCCGCGACGAAGGTGAGCGAACCGGACTGGAGCGGGTCGAGGCCGAAACCGATCTGGAGCAGCAGCGGCAGCAGGAATGGAATGGCGCCGACGCCGATGCGGAAGAACGATCCGCCGAGGACGCTGATCCGGAAGGTCGCGATCCTCAGGAGGTCGAGCCGCAGGACCGGCGCCTCGGCACGGCGGGCATGGACGACGTAGCCGAGAAGGCACAGCGTTCCGACGACGCCGCACGCGACGGACAGCTCCGCGGGCAAGAGGTGCCGTCCGCCGGTGGCGAGGCCCAGCATGAGAAGCGCGAGGCCGACGCCGGACAGGAGGAATCCAAGGAGGTCGAGCGGCGGTATGTCGGGTTCCTTGATGTCGGGGATGAACATCGTCGAGAGCAGGACGCCGAGCAATCCGATCGGGATGTTGATGAAGAATATCCAGCGCCAATCGAAGTACGTGGTGATGAAGCCGCCGAGCGGCGGCCCGATCACGGGTCCGATCAGCGCCGGGATCGTGAGCGCCGCCATGGCCTGGACGAGTTCCGACTTGGGCACGCTGCGTAGCAGGACGAGGCGTCCCACCGGGACCATCATGGCCCCGCCCATCCCCTGCACGAAGCGGGCGAGGACGAAGCCTCCGAGGGACGACGAGGCCGCGCAGGCGAGGGAGCCCAGCATGAAGACCCCGAGAGCCGCCCGGAAAACCGTCCTGGAGCCGAACCGGTCCGCCATCCACCCCGAGACGGGGATGAAGACCGCGAGGCTCACGAGATAGGACGTCAGCGCCAGCTTGAGCGAGATCGGATCGGCACCGAGATCCTGGGCGATGACGGGGAGGGACGTGGCGATCACCGTCGAATCGGTGTTCTCCATGAAAAGCGCGGTGGCGATGATGAACGGGACGAGGCGGCGGTGGCGCATGGCGCTGCGGGTCTAAGCCTGCAGGCGCCCGCTGCCTAGAGCCGCTTCCACTTACGTGGAAGCGGCTCTCTATCTTTCTTATGCCGCAATTTTGACGGCGAACCGGATCCACTTCGCCGAAAATTGCTCTTGCCGCCGCTGCTCATCCCAGGTCTTCGAGCCGCGCATGAAAATTGGCCGAGGATGCGGCATTTTTTCCGATCCGCGCCGGCCGCCCGGGATTCGCCGCTAGGCGAAGGCTCGGCTGCGTGATACCGACCCTCGCCAACTCAGGAGCGGACCGGCGTTGGTGAGGTCCCACCCCTTAAGACCAGGAGTTGGCCATGGCCCGCATCGTTGCCGATCGACTGATCGAAGGCCTCACCTTCGACGACGTGCTGCTGCGGCCAGGGCGCTCCGAGGTCATGCCGAGCGACGTCGACGTCGGCACGCGCCTCACCCGCAGCGTCCATCTGAACGTGCCCATCATCGCTTCCGCCATGGATACCGTGACGGAGGCCCGCATGGCGATCGCGATGGCGCAGAACGGCGGCCTCGGCGTCATCCACCGCAACCTGGAGCCCGAGGCGCAGGCCGAGCAGGTGCGCCTCGTCAAGCGCTACGAATCCGGGATGGTGATGAACCCGATCACGATCCACCCGGACGAGACCTTGGCGGACGCCCTCGCGACCATGAAGCGGCACGGCATCTCGGGGATCCCGGTCGTGGAACGGGGACCGAACGGCTCGAGGGGCAAGCTGGTCGGCATTCTGACCAACCGCGACGTCCGCTTCGCGAGCAATCCCGCCCAGGCGGTCTCCGAGCTGATGACCAAGGACCGGCTCATCACGGTCCGGGAGGGCGTGAGCCAGGACGAGGCAAGGCGGCTCCTGCACCAGTTCCGGATCGAGAAGCTTCTCGTGGTCGACGACCATTTCCGCTGCATCGGCCTGATCACCGTCAAGGACATCGAGAAGCAGGTCGCCTATCCCCATGCCGCCAAGGACGAGCAGGGCCGTTTGCGCGTCGCGGCGGCGACCACGACGGGCGAGCAGGGGTTCGAGCGCTCCGAGCGTCTCATCGACGCGGGTTGCGACGTGATCGTGGTCGACACCGCGCATGGGCACTCCGTCCGGGTCCTCGAGAGCGTCGCGCGGGTGAAGAAACTCTCCAACGTCGTCCAGGTGATCGCCGGCAACGTGGCGACGCGGCAGGGCGCGCAGGCTCTCATCGACGCCGGGGCCGACGCCATCAAGGTCGGCATCGGCCCGGGATCCATCTGCACGACGCGGATCGTCGCGGGCGTGGGCGTGCCCCAGCTCACCGCGATCATGGAGGCCGTGGAGGCCGGCATGGAGTCGGATGTTCCGGTCATCGCGGACGGCGGCATCAAGTTTTCCGGCGATCTCGCCAAGGCCCTCGCGGCCGGCGCGTCCTGCGCGATGGTGGGATCGCTGCTCGCCGGGACGGACGAGGCGCCGGGCGAGGTGTTTCTCTACCAGGGCCGATCGTACAAGTCCTATCGCGGCATGGGATCGGTCGGCGCCATGGCGCGCGGCTCGGCGGATCGGTATTTTCAGGCCGAGGTGCAGGATGCGCTCAAATTCGTGCCCGAGGGGGTCGAGGGTCAGGTCGCCTACAAGGGACCGGTGTCGACGGTGCTGCACCAGCTCGCCGGCGGCCTGCGCGCCGCCATGGGCTATGTCGGGGCCGCGACCCTTGCGGAATTTCGCGACAAGGCCGAGTTCATCCGCATCACCAACGCGGGCTTGCGTGAAAGCCACGTCCATGACGTGACCATCACGCGCGAGAGCCCGAACTACCCGACGAGATCGTGATGAGCGTCCCTGCAATCCTCGCGCCCGTGTTCGCCCAGGTCGGGCTCACCTTCCTCCTTCTCCTCTGGATGGGCCGCGCCCGGGTGGCGGCGTTGAAGGCAGGCGAGGTGCGGATCAGGGACATCGCGCTGGCGCAGCGCGCCTGGCCCGAGCGCGTCACCAAGATCGGCAATGCGTTCGCCAACCAGTTCGAGACCCCCGTGCTCTTCTATGCGCTCGTCGCCCTCGCGCTCATCACGCGGAAGGCCGACCTGCTGTTCGTCGTGATGTCGTGGCTTTGGGTCGTGGCGCGCCTCGCCCACGCCTATGTCTATACCACCACGAACGTGGTCCCTCGACGCTTCCAGGTCTTCCTCGTCGGGACTCTGATCCTGATGCTGATGTGGCTGATCTTCGCGGTCCGGATCCTGCTCGAGGCATGACCCCCGCCGCGCGCCTCTCCGCCGCGATCGAGGTCCTGGCGGATCTCGAGACCCGCCGCCGGCCGGTGGGCGATGCCTTGAAGGACTGGGGACTGGCGCACCGCTTCGCCGGATCGAAGGACCGGGCGGCGATCGCAAGCCTCGTCTACGATGCGCTTCGCCGCAAGGCGTCGGCGGCCTGGATCATGGGCGAGGGGAGCCCGCGCGCCGTCCTCCTCGGCATGCTGACGCTGCAGCGCGGGATGACGCCCGAGGGGGTTGCGGCCTTGTGCTCGGGGGAGCGGTTTGCCCCCGAGCCGCTGTCCGATGACGAGCGCAGGCGCCTCGAGAGTGCCCGGCTCGAAGGCGCGCCGCCTCCCGTCGCGGGCGATTTCCCGGACTGGATCGAACCGTCGCTGCGGGCGATCTTCGGCGACGACCTCGTGCCCGAGCTTCAGGCGCTCGCCACGCGCGCGCCGCTGGACCTGCGGGTCAACACGCTCAAGGCGGGCTCGCGCGAGGAAATCCACGACGCGCTCCCGCATCTCGGCGCCGTCGAGACACCGCATTCGCCTCTGGGGCTCCGGATTCGGCCGAGCGAGGACGGGCGCGGCCCCGCCGTTCAGGCCGAACCGGAGTTCCTCAAGGGCCGGATCGAGATCCAGGACGAAGGCTCCCAGCTCGCGGCCCTGCTGTCCGGCGTCAAGCCGGGCGAGCAGGTCGTCGATCTTTGCGCCGGCGGCGGCGGCAAGACGCTCGCCATGGCGGCGATGATGGCGAACCACGGCCAGGTCTATGCGACCGATAGCGACGCCCGTCGCCTCGCGCCGATCCACGAGCGCCTGGCCCGCGCCGGCGCGCGCAACGTCCAGGTTCGCACGCCGCGAGGCAGGTCGGACGCGGTGACCGACCTCGACGGCAGGATCGATTGCGCGTTCGTGGACGCGCCCTGCACGGGCTGCGGCACCTGGCGCCGCAATCCCGACGCCAAGTGGCGTCTGCGGCCGGGCAGTCTCGAGACCCGCCGAACCGAGCAGGCGGTAGCGCTCGACCGGGCGGCTCGGCTGGTGCGGGCCGGCGGCCGCATCGTCTACGTCACCTGTTCCGTTCTGCCCGAGGAAAACGACGAGGCCGTCGCGGGACTGCTGGCCCGCTTCGACGGCTACCGGGTCGTCCCGAGCGCGGACGTGCTCGCGAGGGCGGGTCTCTCGCCGCTCGCGGAAGCGCTGCGGTTCACGAGCCACGGGTTGCAGATGACCCCGCTCAGGACCGGGACGGACGGCTTCTTCGTCGCGGTGATCGAGCGGCGGCGGGGATGACAAACCTCGGGAGAACCTCCACGTAAGGGGCCATGATCCTGGGAATGGGCTCCGATCTTTGCGACATTCGCCGCATCGAGCGCTCGCTCGAGCGCTTCGGCGAGCGTTTCACGCAGCGGGTGTTCACCGAGGGCGAGCGCCGCAGAAGCGACCGGCGGGCCGCCCGCGCGGCCTCGTACGCCCGCCGTTTCGCCGCCAAGGAGGCGTGCTCGAAGGCGCTCGGCACAGGCATGCGGGCGGGCGTCTTCTGGCGCGACATCGAAGTCGTGAACCTCGCGAGCGGCAAGCCCACCCTGCGGCTGACCGGTGGCGCCTTGGACCAGCTGCGGGCGATGACGCCCGAGGGCCATGAGGCCTTCCTGCACGTCTCGCTCACCGACGACCCGCCTGTTGCCCAGGCTCTCGTCCTGATCGAAAGCCGCCCCACGAGGTGACGAAACGGCCGCACATCGCTCGTCGTGTCCCGCAGACCGGGTGACCCTTTGGTCGGGCGCGGTGCTCCAGAAAGTGCCGGGGCGTACGTTGCTCCGGGACCTCCCTTAGGCTAGACCGCGCCCCCGAGGCTCGGGTTTGCAGGTGACCGGAATGAAACCAATCACGGACCAGGTTCGCGCGAACGAGACCGTCAAGAAGGATGAAGGCGGGCTTTGGGAAACCGTCAAGGTCATCGTCCAGGCGCTCCTGATCGCGCTCGTGGTGCGCACCCTGCTGTTCCAGCCCTTCAACATTCCCTCGGGGTCGCTGGTCCCGACCCTGCTGATCGGCGATTATCTGTTCGTTTCTAAGTATTCCTACGGGTACTCCCGCCATTCCATGCCGTTCAGTCCGCACCTCTTCGATGGCCGGGTGTGGGCCTCCGAGCCCAAGCGCGGCGATATCGCGGTCTTCAAGCTCCCGAAGGACGGCTCCACGGACTACATCAAGCGGGTGATCGGCCTGCCGGGCGACCGGATCCAGATGATCAACGGCGTGCTCCACATCAACGGCAAGGCCGCCGAGCGCCAGCGGATCGAGGATTACCAGACCGTCAACGTATTCGGCTCTCCCAAGGCGGTTGCGCATTATCGCGAGACCCTGCCGGGCGGCGTGTCGCACGAGATCATCGAGCTCGAGGGCGACACCGGGATCCGCGACAACACGCAGGTCTACGTGGTTCCGGCCGGCCACTTCTTCATGATGGGCGACAATCGGGACAATTCGACCGACAGCCGCGACCCGGATGTAGGCTTCGTGCCGTTCGAGAACTTCGTCGGCCGGGCGGAGATCATCTTCTTCTCCATCGACGAAGGCGCGTCGCTCTGGCGCATCTGGGAATGGCCCCAGAGCATCCGCTGGAGCCGCATGTTCCAGACCATCCGCTAAGTCGGTGGCCCGGCGCAAGGTCCAGCCGGACGATCTGCAGCGGCGGCTCGGCTACGACTTCCAGGATCCTGCCCTGCTGATCCGCGCGCTCACCCATGTGAGCGCTCCCAAGGCGAGCGAGGGCAGCTATCAGCGGCTCGAATTCCTCGGGGACCGCGTGCTCGGTCTCACGATCGCCGAGATGCTCTACGCCGCCTATCCGGAGGCTCCGGAAGGCGAACTCTCCCGTCGTCTATCCGAACTCGTCCGCCGCGAGACCTGCGCGGAGGTGGCGCTGGCGTGGGATCTTGGACCCTACCTCAACCTCGGCGCGGGCGAGGTGCAATCCGGCGGGCGGCGGAATCAGGCGATTCTCGCGGACGTCTGCGAGGCCATCATCGGAGCCGTGTTCGTTGACGGCGGCTATCCGGCGGCGAAAGCGCTCGTCGAGCAGGCCTTCGGGGCCTTGCTGTCGGCGACGCGGCGGTCCCTGCGCGACCCCAAGAGCGCACTTCAGGAATGGGCTCAGGGCCGGGGCTGGCCGACGCCCAGCTACACCGTGGTGGAGCGGGTCGGTCCGGATCACGCGCCGCAGTTCCGGGTGATCGCCCGGGTCAAGGGGATCGAGAGCGGGCTCGGGGTCGGGACCTCGAAGCGGGCGGCGGAACAGGAAGCGGCGCGTAACCTTCTCCTGCGGGAAGGGGTCTGGACGGAGGATGAGAATGGCCTCGCCTGAACACCAGCCGCCGGCGAGCGGGCCGACGCGGGCGGGCTTCGCGGCCCTGATCGGGGCGCCGAACGCCGGCAAGTCGACCCTTCTCAACGCTCTCGTGGGCTCGAAGGTGTCGATCGTGTCCCGCAAGGTGCAGACCACGCGGGCGCTGGTGCGGGGGATCGCGATCGAGGGAACGACCCAGATCGTGTTCGTCGACACGCCCGGCATCTTCAAACCCCGGCGCCGGCTCGACCGCGCCATGGTGACCTCGGCGTGGGGCGGGGCGGGGGACGCGGACGCGGTCTGCTTCCTCCTCGACGCCCGCAAAGGACTGGACGAGGAAGGCGAAGCCATTCTCGACAAGCTGCCGGAGCTGCGCCAGCCCAAGATCCTGATCCTCAACAAGATCGACCTCATCGAGCGCTCGAAGCTTCTCGATCTCTCGGCACGGCTCAACGCGCGGGCGCCGTTCGCGCACACCTTCATGATCTCGGCCCTGAAAGGCGACGGACTTGACGCGCTGAGGCGCACGCTCGCGGGCATGATGCCGGAGGGACCCTGGCTCTACCCGGAGGATCAGATCTCCGACGCGCCGCTGCGCATGCTCGCCGCCGAGATCACCCGCGAGAAGATCTACGAGCGGTTGCACGAAGAGCTGCCCTACCGTTCCACGGTCGAGACCGACCAGTGGCAGCAGCGGCCGGACGGCTCGGTCCGCATCGAACAGACCATCTTCGTCGAGCGCGAGAGCCAGCGAAAGATCGTGCTCGGCGAAGGCGGCCGGACCATCAAGACGATCGGGCAGCTCGCCCGCCGCGAGATCAGCGAGATCGCCGAGGCCAAGGTGCATCTCTTCCTGTTCGTCAAGGTGCGCGAGAACTGGGGCGACGACCCGGAGCGATACCGCGAGATGGGGCTGGAGTTCCCGAGGGGGTGACTCTTGGGCGCAATCGGGCGATCCGTGCCCGCGCGTCGCGTCTGGAGCCCTCGGGCGCGTGCTACCGGGCCGCGGCGGTGACGACCGGCCGTTCCGGCGGCGCTTCGACGAAAGCCCAGCCGGTCGGCGTCGAGGCCTCGCGCTTGATGAAGGCGTAGCCGGTTCGGTCCCAGCGCCGGACGTCGCTCAGATTGTTGTCGAGGATGAGGTCCTCGTTGTCCGTGCGAACGGTCAGCACCGCATGGCCGTCGCCGCGCTCGTCGAGGACCACGGTCATGGGGAGCGCGCGCTGCGGCACGCCCGCTTCGACCAGGTATTTGCGCTTGAGGAGCTGCATGTCCTCGCAGTCCCCCATCGAGTCGACGGGATATTCCCAGCGGTCGATCACGCCGCGCGCATCGATGTCCTTGACGGGCAGGATCGTGCGGTTGACGTACCGGTTGACGGCGTCGATCAGCTCGAGGAGTTCGGAGGTGCCCGGGACCGTCTCGGGCTGCGCCGGATCGGTGGCGCATTCCGCCGGGCGTTCGCCGCAGAACACCGACCAGGCGGCGATCGGCGGCGCCTCGTTTCCGTTCACGAGGACCGGCGACGCGTGCGCCGAAACCGGCAGCAGGGTCAGCGCGATCAGGGCTGTCCGGAAACGACCGGTCATCATGGCCTCCACGTCGGGAGGCGAAAGCCGGTGGTTGTTCCATCACTTCGCCGCCCACCACGAATGGTGGGCGGAATTGGTAACCGAATCGTTAATTATGGCCGGCAAACCCTTACGACGAAAGGAGAGTTCCCGCTGCGAGAGGATTGAGCAACCTGTGGAAAACTGTGCTTCGAACGCCTAAATAGATGGCAGATCGTTCGCTCGCGACGGGCGCCGTCGCGACGATCAGGAATCGGTCGGGTGCCCTCAACGAGTCCGTCCGTCGCGACATTCCGGGAGAGCTGGCGAGCGGGTTGGCATGCAATGGGTCGATGAAGGCGTCGTGCTCGGCGCCCGCAGACACGGCGAGTCGGGCGTCATCCTCGAGTTGATGACGCGCGACCACGGACGCCATCTCGGCCTCGTCCATGGCGGACGCTCGAAGACCCTGCAACCGGTGCTCCAACCCGGCAACACGGTGCACGCGACCTGGCGCGCCCGCCTCGACGAGCATCTCGGCACCTACCAAGTCGAGAGCAAGGACCAGCGCGCCGCCCGCTTCATCGCCTCGCCGCTGGCGCTCTACGGCCTCGCGACGATGGCGGCCCTCGTGCGTCTTCTGCCCGAACGCGACCCGCACCGGGCCCTCTTCGAGACGCTCGCGGTCCTCGTCGACCACCTCGACGACCGCGACCTCGCACCCGCTCTCTTCGTCCGCTTCGAACTCGCGGTTCTGGCGGAACTCGGCTTCGGCCTCGATCTTGCCCGCTGCGCCGCGACCAATACCACGGAGGACCTCGCCTACGTCTCGCCCAGGAGCGGCAGGGCGGTGTGCGCCATGGCTGGCGAACCCTACAGGGACCGGCTGCTCCTGCTGCCGGCATTCCTGACCGGCCGGTCGCGCGCGAGCCACCCGTCGCGGGAGGACGTCGAAGCCGGGTTCCGGCTGACGGATTTCTTTCTGCGCCAGAATGTGTTCGAACCGCGCGGCGAGACGCCGCCTGAGGAACGGGCGCGATTCGTCGCACTGGCGACCAGGGCGGACGGTCGTAATCGTTTCTGATATGTTCTCGCCTCAAACGACACAAGCGATTCGCACGAGGGGCCAATCCTCATGGGCAAGCCGGTAAACCCGCCCTCCGACGGTGGGATCGAGACCATCAACCTCAAGGAAGCGCTGGAAGAGCGCTACCTCGCCTACGCGCTGTCGACGATCATGCACCGGGCGCTGCCCGACGCGCGCGACGGGCTCAAGCCCGTCCACCGCCGCATCCTGCACGGCATGAACCTGCTCCGGCTCAACCCCGGCGGTCCATACAAGAAATCCGCGAAGGTGGTCGGCGACGTGATGGGCTCGTTCCATCCGCACGGCGACCAGGCGATCTACGACGCCTTGGTGCGGCTCGCGCAGGATTTCGCCTCGCGCTATCCGCTGGTCGACGGCCAGGGCAATTTCGGAAACATCGACGGGGACAGCGCGGCGGCGCACCGCTACACCGAGGCGCGCATGACCGACGTGGCGCGCCTGCTCCTCGACGGCATCAACGAGGACGCGGTCGATTTCCGTCCGAACTACGACGGCACCAGCGACGAGCCCGCCGTGCTCCCGGCGGCGTTCCCGAACCTGCTGGCCAACGGCTCGCAAGGCATCGCGGTCGGCATGGCGACCTCGATCCCGCCGCACAACGCCGCCGAGCTGTGCGACGCCGCGCTCTACCTCGTGACCCACCCGAAGGCCACGTCGGAGCAACTCGTCACCTTCGTGCCAGGCCCGGATTTCCCGACCGGCGGCATCGTGGTCGACACGCCCGCGGCCATCGCCGAAACCTACCGTACCGGGCGCGGTTCGTTCCGCGTGCGGGCGCGCTGGAAGAAGGAGGACACGGGCCGCGGCACGTGGGCCGTGGTGGTCAGCGAGATCCCCTACGGGATCCCGAAGTCCCGCCTGATCGAGAAGATCGCCGAACTCCTTCAGGAGCGGAAACTGCCGATGCTCGCGGACGTCCGCGACGAGTCCGCGGAGGACGTTCGCATCGTGCTGGAGCCGCGCGCCCGCACGGTCGATCCGGTCATTCTGATGGAGTCGCTGTTCCGGTTGACGGAACTCGAGAGCCGCATCCCGGTGAACGTGAACGTCCTCGCCGGCGGCAAGGTCCCGAAGGTGCTCGGCCTCGCGGAGTGCCTCAAGGAGTGGCTCAACCACCGCCGCGAGGTGCTCGTGCGCCGCTCGCGCCATCGCCTCGCGGCGATCGATCGGCGCCTCGAGATCCTGGGCGGCCTCCTGATCGTCTACCTCGACCTCGATCGGGTCATCAAGATCATCCGCGAGGAGGACGAGCCGAAGCAAGAGCTCATGCGCTTCTTCAAGCTCACCGAGGCGCAGGCGAACGCCATCCTCGATACCCGCCTGCGCAGCCTGCGCCGGCTCGAGGAGATGGAACTCAAGCGCGAGCAGAAGGAACTCAAGGACGAGAAGGCCAAGATCGAGGGCCTGCTCGCATCCGAAAAGATCCAGTGGAAGACCGTTTCCGCGGAGATCCGCGACGTCCGCAAGACATTCGGGCCCGACACGAAGCTCGGGCGCCGCCGCACCACCTTGGCGGAGGCCCCGGATACCTCCGAGATCGATTTCGCGGAGGCCATGGTCGAGCGCGAGCCGATCACCGTGATGGTCTCCGAGAAGGGCTGGATACGGGCCATGAAAGGTCACGTGTCGGATCTCTCGGGCGTGACCTTCAAGGGCGACGACAGACTGAAGGTGTCGTTCTTCGCCGAGACGACCTCGAAGATCCTGGTGGCCGCCACGAACGGCCGCTTCTTCACCCTCGATGCCTCGAAGCTCCCGGGCGGCCGCGGCTTCGGCGACCCGATCCGCCTGATGGTCGACCTCGACGCGGGGGCGGACTTCGTCGCGGCATTCCCGTACCGCCCCGGCGCCAAGCTCCTCGTCGTCGGCAGCGACGGCCGCGGCTTCGTGGCGCCTGCCGACGAGGCGGTCGCCAACACCCGCAAAGGCAAGGGCGTGCTCACTCTCGACACGCCCCATAAGGCGGTCGTCTGCACCGAGGCCGAGGGCGACCACATCGCGATCATCGGCGAGAACCGCAAGCTCCTGATCTTCCCCGTCAAGCAGGTGCCCGAAATGCCGCGCGGCAAGGGCGTGCGGCTTCAGCGCTACAAGGACGGCGGCGTCTCCGACGCGAAGGTCTTCAAGCTCAAGGAAGGCCTGACCTGGAGGGACACCTCCGGACGCACCTGGACGGTCGCCAAGGAGGACCTGCGGGACTGGATCGCCAACCGCGCCGAGGCCGGCAGGCTCCCGCCGAAGGGTTTCCCGAAGTCGAACAGGTTCGAGTAGTGGGGACGACGACGCGGCTGATGTCCGGGCTTGGCCGGACATCCGTCATGCCCGTGCCTTGAGCCGGGCATCCACGTCTTCGCTTCTCCACGTCATGCCCGGGCTCGGCCCGGGCATCCACGTCTTCGAGTCGCTCCTGCGCACGCAGGACGTAGATGGCCGGGACTGATCCCGATCAAGTCCGGGGACAGCCATGACGGTGCTGACGCGGTCGCGAGAGACAGGCTGGAACACCCTCCGCCGTCGTGCCCGGCCTCGGGCCGGGCATCCACGTCTTCGCGCTATTCCTACGTCGGCAAGTCGTGGATGGCCGGGACTGATCCCCGGATCAAGTCCGGGGACGGCGAAGGCGGCCAGGACGGCGAGAGGACGGCTATGACGCGGGCGCGAAAGACAGGCGGGACACCCTCCCCGTCATGCCCGGCCTTGGGCCGGGCATCCACGTCTTCGCTCCGTTGCGACGTGACAAGACGTGGATGGCCGGCACAAGGCCGGCCATGACGGGTGAGGAGTGAAAGATCGCCCGAAACGCGCGCTATCCGAACCGCACCCAGCCCTGCGGCAGCAGTCGCTCCTGGGGCATGAAGCGGGCCTTGTAGGCCATCTTCTTCGAGCCTTCGACCCAGTAGCCGAGATAAAGATACGGCAAGCCCAGGCGCTTGGCGCGCTCGATGTGATCGAGAATCATGAACGTGCCGAGCGACCGCTGCGAGAGTTCCGGATCGTAGAACGAGTAAACCATGGACAGGCCGTCGGCCATCTCGTCCGTCAGGCAGACCGCGGCGAGGTCGCCCGTGCCGCGGCCCGTGATCCCGCTGTCGATCCCCCTCCGGCGGTACTCGATCAGTCGCGTGTCGACGTGGCTATCCTCGACCATCATCGAATAGTCGAGCACCGTCATGTCCGCCATTCCGCCGTCGGTATGGCGGGTGTCGACATAGCGGCGGAAGAGCGAATACTGCTCGGAGGTCGGGCGGTTCGGCATCGCCGCGCCGATGAGGTCGCGGTTGAGCTTCTGGATCCGCCTCAGATTGCTCGAGGGCTGGAACTCGTCGACGACCACCCGGACCGAAACGCACGCCCGGCAGCTTTCGCAGGCCGGGCGGTAAGCGATGGTCTGCGAGCGGCGGAAGCCGCCCTGGGTCAGAATCTCGTTGAGGTCGCGGGCGCGCTTGCCCACGATGTGCGTGAAGACTTTCCGCTCCTCCTTTCCGGGCAGGTAAGGGCACACGGAAGGCGATGTGAGATAGAACTGTGGCGCGTCGCGCGTGTGACTTGTCACGCTGGTGGAGGCCTCGCACAAACCATCGGAAGCGATGACTTAACGCCCAAGATTACCATTGGTGCCATGGCCGTCTAGGGCGTTGTCGGTGAATGCCTCAAGATCGCACGAAAACCACGTTGGTGATGAGATCGCGGGCGAGGCGGCGGTCCGGCCGCACGAGCCCGAACAGGACGTCCGCCACCCATAGCAGGGCCGCGGCGCCGAGCGCGACGTAGAACAGGAACGCGTGCACGGCGGCGGCGATGAACGACACCCGTCCGCCGGTGGTCGCATCGATCACCCGCACCCCGGCCATGCGCATGCCGATCGTGCCCTGCGAGGGGCCGCTGATCGTCACGGCGTTGTAGACGATGGCCGTGAAGGGGATGAGGCCGAACAGCAGCCACCCGAGCCCGAACGTGAGCACCCCGAGCGCCGCGACGAGCACATAAAGCAGACCCATGAGGACGGTGATCACCACGATGTCGACGAGATAGCCGAGAAAGCGCCGCCCCAGCGTGCCCTCGGTCTCGCGGGGCTCGATGGCATAGGACGCGCCGTAACCAGAGGTCATGATGGGCTCCATCGGTTGGCCTGCGGTCTATATAGGGATGGGGCGCTGCGTTTGAATGAGGGTGCCTCCGGCGGCGAATGGCGAGTGGCGAATGGGGGGTGGGGAAGCCCTCCACTGTCATCCCCGGCGGCCCGAAGGGCCGAGAAGGGGATCCATGAACCGCACCGCCGGACTGGATCCCCCTCCGCCCCGGATCAAGTCCGGGGCTCCGGCCGGGGGCGACAGTGGAGCACGTCCTGCCACTCCCCATTCGCCATTCGCCACTCGCCACCCCTACGATCCTGCCGGCCGCTGCCGAGGCGATCCTGGTCAGTAAGCGGTCTCGGACAATCCGCCCGCACCCAGCCGCTTCGGGGCGAGGCCGTCGCTTCTCAACGCCTCGAAGATATCGGCGGTGTGGCGGCCGTCCCGGGTCTCGATCGTGACGTCGATGGTCACGCCCTTCGCGGGGACGTCCAGGAACAGTCGCCCGTGCGAGACTTCCAGGATGTTGGCCCCGAGTTCGCCGAGCCGGCTCGCGACGCGGCCGAGCAGTCCCGGCCGGTCGTTCGAGGTGATCCGAAAGGAGGCGATGCGGTCGTCGCGTTCGAGCTCCCGCACCATCACGGAGGCGAGGAGGCGGGCGTCGATGTTGCCGCCGCAGAGCACCAGACCGACCCGCTTGCCGCGAAACCGCTCGCCCTCTGTGAGCATCGCGGCCAGCCCCGCGGCCCCGGCGCCCTCGGCCATCGTGCGCTGGAGGGTCGCGTAAGCGTTCACCGCGCGCTCGATCGCGGGTTCGTCCACCAGTATGATGTCGGAGACGAGATCGCGCACGATCGGCAAGGGCCGACGCCCGACGGTCTTCACCGCAATGCCTTCGGCGAGCGTCGCGCCGCCCATCGGCCGTTCCTCGCCCCGGATCGCGTTGGAGAAGGACGGATAAAGCGACGCCTCCACGCCGATGATCTCGATTCCGGGCTTCAAGGCCTTCGCGGCGGTGGCGATGCCGGAGATCAGCCCGCCGCCGCCGATCGGCACGACGATCTGGTCGAGGTCGGAGGCGTCCGCCAGCATCTCGAGGGCGACCGTGCCTTGTCCGGCCATGACCGCCGGATCGTCGTAGGGATGCACGAAGACGAGGCCTTCCTCGGCCGCGATGCCGTTCGCTTTGTCCGCCGAGTCGGAAAGCGTTTCTCCGAACAGGATGACGCGCGCCCCGTGCGAGCGGGTGTTCTGCGCCTTCACGAGGGGCGTGCTCTCCGGCATCACGATGGTGGCAGGAATGCCGAGCCGCTTGGCGTGGTAGGCCACGGCCTGGGCGTGATTGCCGGCCGACATCGCGATGACGCCGCGACGACGCTCGTCGGCCGACAGGCTGTCGAGCTTGTTCACCGCGCCGCGTTCCTTGAAGGAGCCGGTCGGCTGCATGTTCTCGTGCTTCACGCACACGGTCGCGCCGGTGAGCTCGGACAATCGCGGAGCGGGCACGAGCGGCGTGCGCAGCACCTGGCCCTCGATGGTCTTTGCCGCCCTCCGGATGTCGTCAATGCCGATCGCATAGCCCATCGTGCCCCGAAGCCTCCCGTCCCCACACAGAACCGATCGCCTCTCAGAAATCCAGAGGCGACCGAATGTCCAGCGGTTTTCCCAACCCGGGGGTCGGTCGAGCTCGACAAAGGCCTAAACCAGACGCGGTGCGAGGCTTCCCAGCCCGAAAAAGCCGCCCGGGCGGTAGATCAGGAAAACGACGAGAGCCGCGTAGAGGGCGATATCCCGGCCCACGATGGGCAAATAGGCCGACCACAGAGTCTCGAACACCCCGACCGCCACGCCGCCGATCAGCGCCCCCGGAATCGAGCCGATCCCGCCGATGATGGCGGCGATCAGCGCCTTGAGGCCGAACTGAAATCCACCCGCGAAGCCGAGGCCGCCGTACTGCGCCACGATGAGCATGCCGGAGATCCCTGCCACGCCGCCCGCGAGGGCGAGCGTCTGGCGCAGCAGGCGGGGACCGTCGACCCCGAACAGCGCCGCGGCGGCGGCGTCGTCAGCACACGCGCGCCACGCCCGACCGAAAGCCGAGAACCGCATCAGCCCCAGCAGTCCGAGCGCGACGGCGAGTCCGGTGCCGGCCGTCACCAGGGAGATCGGCGTGAGGCTCACGAAATAGTCCCCGGCGCGCACCAGCGACAGGGCGCTCGACCAGATCGGCGGGAGCCACACCGTCACCGGGCTTTGCGCGAGGCGCAGATATTCCATCAGCGCGAGAGACAGTCCGACCGTGGCGATGAGGCTCGGCTGCGTGCTTCGGGCGGTCACGCGGGCGATGGTGTAGTGCCCGCCCACCAACCCGTGAAGCGCACCCGCGAAGGCCGCCGCCACGAGGCCGATGCCGAGCCCGACGAGGGGCGACGCCGCGCTCCACTGGAGCGTCGCGAGGGCGGCGGCGGCGATCGTCGCCGCCGCGCCGACCGCCGCGAGTTCGCCAAAGGCAAGATTGATCCGGCCGACGAGGCCGAAGACGAGCGCATACGCCACGGCGAGCAGGGCGTAGATGGCCGTGCGCGGCAGACCCACGAGCAATTGCTGGAGGGCGTAGGCCATGATGGCCGGCACCTCGGGCGCGTTCACGCCCTCCCGGCTGCCCGGATCCCCCGCCAAGCCCTCCGGGGTTTCGAGATAGTGGCGTTTGAGGAAAAAGACGCTGGCCTCGGAGAGCGGCCCGTCCTCGGTCACGACGCCGGTGAGATCGGCTTTGTCGCCGGCAAGCCCCTGACCCGCGAACCGGCAGATCACGCTGCGCGCCAGGGGGGACCTGTCGATCCGCTCGACCGCGTAGACGACCCGGAGCGACCGGGGTCCGGGCCCCGGCTCGGCGCGCTCGACGATGACGCCGGCGCCCGGATGGAGAGCCGGCAGAATCGAGCGGCAGATCCGGAGCTGCTCGCTGTCGATGGAAGGACCGCAGGCGGCGAGCAGAAGCGTGCCCAGTCCGAGCGCCAGCCGCCATGCGGCCCGGCCCAACCCCACGATCGCCGGCGGCGGATGTTCGGTCGGTCGGTTCCGGTCTTTCGCCGAGACCCGGCGGCGAGGCGATCCGGGCACCGAACGCGCCGGTAGCACGGGCGACCTGCTCTTAGCCGAGTGTCTTCAACGTCTCCGCGGCGCGCGGCGCGAAGTAGGTCAGGATGCCGTCGGCTCCGGCCCGTTTGAAGGCGAGGAGGCTTTCCATCATGGCCCGCTCGCCATCGAGCCAGCCGTTGGCCGCCGCGGCCTCGATCATCGCGTATTCACCCGAAACCTGATACGCGAAGGTCGGAACCGCGAAGGTGTCCTTCACCCGGCGCACGATGTCGAGATAGGGCAGGCCGGGCTTGACCATGATCATATCGGCACCCTCCTCGAGATCGAGAGCAACCTCGCGGATCGCCTCGTCCGAATTGGCCGGATCCATCTGGTAGGTGCGCTTGTCGCCGACGAGCGTCCTGCTCGTGCCGACGGCGTCACGGAACGGCCCGTAAAACGCGGAGGCGAACTTGGCCGCATAGGACATGATCTGCACATCCTGGAAACCGGCCTTGTCCAGCGCTTCCCGGATCGCACCCACGCGCCCATCCATCATGTCGGACGGGGCGATGATGTCCGCACCGGCCTGAGCCTGCACCACCGCCTGACGGGAGAGGACGGCAACCGTCTCGTCGTTGAGGATGGTCTCGCCGCGCATAAGCCCGTCGTGACCGTGGCTCGTATAGGGATCGAGCGCCACGTCTGTGACGAGGCCGACCTGCGGGACGGCCGCCTTGATGGCCCGCACGGCGGCGCAGACGAGATTGCGTGGGTTCAGCGCCTCGGAGCCCTGTTCGTCGCGCAGCGCCGGATCGGTATAGGGAAACAGCGCGAGCGCCGGGATCCGAAGTTCCGCCGCGCGCTCCGCCGCCCGCACGGCCTCGCTCAGCCCGAGCCGCTCCACCCCGGGCATCGAGCGCGACCGGCTGGCGCAGGGTGTCGCCGTCGACGAGGAAGATCGGCCAGATCAGATCGTCGGCCGTGAGCCGGTTCTCGCTGACGAGCCGGCGCGCCCATTCCGTCTTGCGATTGCGGCGCGGGCGCTGCCTGAGCGACAGGGCAGGGGATTCCTGCACCGCGGGGCGAGGGAACGGGTTGAGCTTCGACATGATGGCACGGTTAGCACAAATGGGGCTCGTGAAAAACAATGCCGGCGCGCAACCGCGGCGGCTCCGGGTGGCGGCATTTGCGTGATTGACGCCCCCGCACCCCTGACTTAATTCGCAGAGCACGACAGGATTGACCGGATGGCCGAGCCCGAGATTCTCTGCGAACGACGAGGCTCTGCCGGGCTCGTCACCCTCGACCGTCCGCAGGCGCTGAACGCCCTCACCTTGGCGATGGTGCGCGAGATGCGCCAGGCGCTCGACGCGTGGGAAACCGACCCGGCCGTGACCCGCGTCGTCGTTGCGGGCGCCGGTGAGAAGGCCTTCTGCGCCGGCGGGGACATCAGGCGCCTCTACGATCTCGGCAAGGCGGGTCGGCAGGAGGAAGCACGGGTCTTCTGGCGCGAGGAATACGAGCTCAATATCCGCATCAAGCGATACGCGAAGCCTTATGTCGCGCTCATCGACGGGATCGTCATGGGCGGGGGCGTCGGCCTGTCGCTGCACGGCAGCCACCGGGTGGTCGGCGAGCGGGCTACTTTTCGCGATGCCCGAAGTCGGGATCGGTTTTTTCCCCGATGTGGGCGCGACCTATGCGCTGCCGCGCCTGGCCGACCGGATCGGGACCTATCTCGCCTTGACGGGCGAACGGATCCGCACCGCCGACCTGATCGGGCTCGGGCTTGCCACCCGAGCGGTGCGTTCGAGCTCCATGACGGCGCTGCGCGAAGACTTGACGACGGACTCGCCGGTCGACGACGTGCTAGCCGCCGCTGCAGTCGATCCCGGTCCGGCGCCGCTCGATGCCCATCGTCCGGCGATCGCCGGGTGCTTTTCCGCGGACAGCGTTTCCGGGTGTCTCGCGCGCCTCGATGCGCAGGACTCCGAGTTCGCACGGAAAACCGCGGCGACGATCCGGACGAAGTCCCCGACGAGCCTCGTCATCGCCTTCGAGCAGATGCGCCGGGGCGCCGCCCTGTCGTTCGAGGAGGCGATGAAAACCGAGTTCCGCATCGTCTCGCGCATCTGCGAGGGCCACGACTTCTACGAGGGCGTACGCGCGACCATCATCGACAAGGACGGCGCGCCCCGATGGCGGCCCGCCACCCTCGAGGGCGTCACACCCGCGATGATCGAAGCCCATTTCGCGCCCCTCGGTTCGACCGAACTCGAGGCTCCGTGAATGGCGCGCAAACCGCAGCCCCTCGACCTCTCGCGAGACAACGCGCCCGACCGGATCGAGGAGAGGTCCGATCCGGCGGCGATGCGCTGGAGCGTGATCCTGACCTGGTTCATGCGCGTCGTGGCGGTTCTCTGGATCGTGAAGGGCCTGAGCGCCTGGGCGACCATCGTCGGCGCCACCCCGGGGGCCGGCTTCGAGGGGCGCTCCACGGGCTTCCAGGCCACGCTGATCTATTTCGCCGTCATCGATCTCGTCGCCGCCGTGGGCCTTTGGATGGCGTCGTCGTGGGGCGGCGTGCTCTGGCTCCTTGCCGTCATGAGCCACCTGATCCTTGCGGTGTTCTTCCCCCGCGTTGTCTTCGCCGGGCCGACGCTGATTGCTTTCTTCTTTGGATTGATCGTATCGTACCTAGTAATGTCTTGGTTGGCCGCTCGTGAGGAGGAGTAAAACTCCGCTTTTTTCCGAACATCGAAAGGATCTGGCAAGGTAAACTGCCGTTCACTTATTCTCCCGTTTACGCCAATTCGTAAATCGATGATTCATCCTACAATTTAAACTGACTTTCACGCGTCTCATCGACACTGCGTCTCACAGTCGAGCTGGGTCAACCGGCCGTTTACGATAAACAGTGAGGCGAACCATGAAGACTCTGATGACCGCGGAGGTCCGCGAGGCCCCCGCCACACCCGAGCAGGCCGTGAAGTCGCGCTACCTGGAAGCGCTGCACCTGGTAGAGCGGCTTCACCGCCGCCTGCTCGACGTGATCAAGGACGAGTTCGAGCGCCGCGGCCGCGGCGACGTGAACTCCGTCCAGGCGCTGCTCCTCTACAACATCGGCGACAAGGAGCTGACCGCGAGCGAGCTGCGCACGCGCGGCTATTATCTCGGCTCCAACGTGTCCTACAACGTCAAGAAGCTCGTCGAATTGGGCTTCCTCCATCACGCCCGGTCGCGAATCGACCGCCGCTCGGTGCGGATCAGCCTGACCGACAAGGGACGGCAGGTCCATGACGTCATTCAGGCGCTCTACGACAAGCACGCCCGCACCATCGAGCCCATCGGAGGCATCTCCCATGGCGACTTCGAGCGGCTGAACCACTCGCTCATTCGCCTGGAGCGCTTCTGGACGGACCAGATCCGCTACCGGCTCTAAACCGACCTCGCGCTCGAGGATGGGAAGCGGCCTCTTCCCGTCGGCATCGCTCAGCGAAACGACCCGGCACTCCGCGAAGCCCTGTCGCAACGGCAGGGCTTCGCCGCTTGTGGCCCAAACTCCACACCGGCCTCCGATACGACATTGCACCTCAGGCTATGGCCACGTTTGCGTGATCTGCCATATTGCTGCCCGGGATGTTCCTTGCCTTGAATACCGTCCGTTAAGCGTATCCCCGCCATTTCAGAAGCCGGGAACGATCGAGGGCAGGACGATCCTCGCGTTTCCTGTTTTGTGTCCAACAACCGAAGAGCCTGCGGATCATGTTGTCTCGACGTACATTTCTGACCGGATCGCTCGCCCTCGTCTTCACCCCGGCGACGGCCGTGCTCGCGCAGCAGGCCGAGTGGCAGCAGAATTTCGAGGGCGCCTCCCGCAGCCGCGTGACGCGTTCGACGACACCCATCCTGTCGGCGCAGACGCTCGCGGCGACGGAGCAGATGATCGACCGGTACCGCTCTCTCGCGGCGCAGGGCGGTTGGCCGTCCCTGGCGGTGAGCACGGGGCTGCGCGTCGGCGTCAAGAGCCCCGACGTGGTGGCGCTGCGCGAGCGGCTCATCCTCACGGGTGACCTCGATCCGGCCGCCGGCGAGTCGCCGATCTACGATTCCTACGTCGAAGCCGGCGTCCGCCGCTTCCAGGCCCGCCACGGTCTCAACGCGACCGGCACCGTCAACGGCCCGACGCTCGCGGCGATGAACGTGCCGGCCGAAGTCCGCCTGCGCCAGCTCGAGCTCAACATCGTGCGCCTGCGCTCCTATGCCGGCAATCTCGGTCAACGCTTCGTGATCGTGAACATTCCCGCCGCCCTCGTGGAGACCGTCGAGGCCGGCGTCGTGCAGTCCCGGCATGCGGCCGGCGTGGGCAAGATCGACCGCCAGTCGCCTGTCATGAACGCGAAGATCACGGAGGTGAACTTCAACCCCTTCTGGACGGTCCCGGCGTCGATCATCCGAAAGGATCTGATCCCGAAGATGCAGAAGGATCCGAACTACCTCACGGACAACAAGATCCGCATCATCGCCGGCGGGCCGGGAGCTTCAGCCCTCGCAGGTGAATTGGTTCTCGGACGAGGCCACGCGCTACATGTTCAAGCAGGACCCGGGCGGCGAACTGAATTCCATGGGGTTCGTGCGAATCAACATCCCGAACCCGCACGGCGTCTACATGCACGACACGCCCACCAAGGGCATCTTCGGCGACGACTTCCGCTTCGTGTCCTCGGGCTGCGTGCGCGTGCAGAACGTGCGCGACTACATCCAGTTCCTCCTCAAGGACACGCCCGGCTGGAGCCGCGAGCAGATCGACGCGACCTTCAAGGCAGGCTCGCGGACGGACGCCCGCCTGGCGCAGCCCGTCAACGTCTATTGGACCTACATCACCGCCTGGGCGACCCCGGACGGCCTCGTGCAGTTCCGCGACGACATCTACAACCGCGACGGCTTCGGCAAAGCGATCCCGGTGGCGAGCCGGGTTCCGAACGAGCCCGACGAGGAGATGTTCTTGAACTGACCGCGGGCATCGCGGGAACGAACCAGAAGGGGGCTCTACGCCCCTTTTTTGTGGCCGCACCATAGACCGCCAACAGCCACTTTCGCGAGATGATGCGCTCTAAAGTTGTATTGGATAGAATATCACATTAAAGTTGTGCCCGCCGGAGACCGGCAGTAAGCCTGGAGACGGGGGGCCGCTCATGTGCCGGAAATTGATCGTCGGCGCAGCAATCTTAGGCTTCTCCGCAGGAGGCGCCGGCGGTGCGCTCGGAATCCCTCACGAGGACGGCCAGCCGCCGCTGCAGGACAAGCGTGTCCAGATGGCCCAAGGTGGCCGCACCTGCAGGGCGGTCAGCTCCTGCCGGGAGGCTGTCATTCTTTGGTGCGGCGGGTATCGCCGAGGCCGACGCCGACGACGACGGGATCCCTTGCGAGAACGTTTGCCGATCACTCGCGCAGGTGGAGGCCATCAAGAAGGAGATCGATTGCTGACGCGGGTCCGTGGCGACAGCTGCGTGCTCGCACCGCAACAGGGTGGCGGCGTTCCAGCGCGCATGATAAAGCCGGGCGGGATTCCGGGACTGGATCGCCGCAACATGTAGGCGCGGGCGCCAGAGGCGCCCCGGATGGTGCGGCGATCCCAGGGAAGGAGAGGGCCCCCATGAGCGCATCGCAGGCCGCGAGCCACCTGTCGAACACCTTCTTCTCGGCGAGCCTTGCCGATGCCGACCCGGAGATCGCCCGGGCGATCGAACTGGAACTCGGTCGCCAGCGCGACGAGATCGAGCTCATCGCGTCCGAGAACATCGTCTCCCGCGCGGTCCTCGAGGCTCAAGGGTCCGTGATGACCAACAAGTACGCGGAGGGCTATCCAAAGCGCCGTTACTATGGCGGCTGCCAATTCGTCGACATGGCCGAGGAACTCGCGATCGAGCGCGCCGCCCGCCTGTTCGATTGCCGCTTCGCCAACGTGCAGCCCAACTCGGGCTCGCAGGCCAACCAGGCCGTGTTCATGGCCCTGATGAAGCCGGGCGACACCTTCATGGGCCTCGATCTCGCCTGCGGGGGTCATCTGACCCACGGCTCGCCCGTCAACATGTCGGGCAAGTGGTTCAACGTCGTGAGCTACAAGGTGCGTCCCGACGACCAGCTCATCGACATGGACGAGGTCGCGGCCCTCGCCCGCAGCCACAAGCCGAAGATGATCGTTGCGGGCGGCTCGGCCTATTCGCGCCACTGGGACTTCGCGCGTTTTCGCGAGATCGCGGACGAGGTCGGGGCATTCTTCATGGTCGACATGGCGCATTTCGCGGGACTCGTCGCCGGCGGCGCCCATCCCTCGCCCTTTCCCCATGCCCATGTCGTCACGACGACGACCCACAAGACGCTTCGCGGCCCGCGCGGCGGCATGATCCTCACCGACGACGAGGACATCGCCAAGAAGGTGAACTCCGCGGTGTTTCCAGGCCTGCAGGGCGGGCCGCTGATGCATGTCATCGCCGCCAAGGCGGTGGCGTTCGGGGAGGCTTTGCGACCCGACTTCAAGGTCTATGCGCATGCGGTCGTGGAGAATGCGCGCGCGCTCGCCGACACCGTCCGGTCGGGCGGCTACGCGATCGTCGCGGGCGGCACCGACAATCACCTCATGCTCGTGGACCTCCGCCCGAAGCGGCTGACCGGCAAGGCCGCCGAGGCGGCGCTCGGGCGCGCTCACATCACGTGCAACAAGAACGGCGTGCCCTTCGACCCCGAGAAGCCGATGGTGACCTCCGGGATTCGGCTCGGGACACCGGCCGCCACCTCGCGCGGCTTCAGCGCCGGCGAGTTCCGTCGCGTCGGCGAGCTCATCGTCGAGACCCTCGAAGGACTGGCGCGGAGCGGAGACGTGAACAACACCGCGATCGAGGAAGCCGTGAAGCGCAAGGTGCATGAGCTGACCCGGCGCTTCCCGATCTACGCCTGAGGCGAAAAAGACAGGCCATGCGCTGCCCCTATTGCGGGAGCCTCGACACCCAGGTGAAGGATTCGCGTCCGACCGACGACGCGTCCGCGATCCGCCGCCGCCGCGTCTGCCCCGATTGCGGCGGCCGCTTCACGACCTTCGAACGGGTGCAGCTTCGGGACCTCGTCGTCGTCAAGCGCTCGGGCCGCCGCGTGCCCTTCGACCGGGACAAGCTTCAGCGCTCGGTGGAGATCGCCCTGCGCAAGCGTCCCGTCGACCCCGAACGGGTCGAGCGCATGATCAACGGCATCGTGCGCCAGCTCGAAAGCCTCGGTGACGGGGAGGTGCCGAGCGAAACCGTGGGCGGACTCGTCATGGAGGGCCTGAAGGGTCTCGACGACGTGGCGTACGTGCGCTTCGCCTCGGTCTACAAGGACTTCCGTGAGGCGAAGGACTTCGAGGAGATTATCGGCGAACTCGCCGGCGAGGTGCCGGAATCCGCGCTGAGGACGAAGCGCAAACCGGCGTCGGGCTCGTGAGCGCCGCGCCGACGACCACCGCCGCGGCGAGTCCGGAGCTGTCCCGGGACGAGCGCTTCATGCGTCTCGCGCTCGCGCTCGGGGATCGCAACCTCGGTTTGACCTGGCCGAACCCTTCGGTCGGGGCCGTCGTGGTGGCCGATCGGGAGGGGGAGCCCGTCATCGTCGGCCAGGGTGTCACGCGCCTGGGCGGTCGCCCCCACGCCGAACGCATCGCCCTCGAGGGCGCGGGGTCCGCGGCTCGCGGGCAGAGCCTCTATGTCACGCTCGAGCCCTGCTCGTCGCGCTCGCAGAACGCGTACGGTCCCGCGTGCACGGACCTGATCGTCGAGGCCGGAATAAGGCGCCTCGTGACGGGGGCGGCCGATCCGAGCCCGCTGGCGAGTGGCGCCGGCTTCCTGCGGCTCCAAGCCGCCGGCGTGGAGGTGGTGTCCGGCGTTCTGGCCGAGGAGGCTCGGCGCGCTCATCGCGGGCATTGTCTCCGGGTGCGCGAGGGGCGGCCGTTCGTGACCTTGAAATTCGCCCGCACCGCCGACGGCTACGCGGCCCGCCGCGACGGAGCGCGGCTGATGATCTCCGGCGACATCTCGAACGCCCGCACCCATCTCCTGCGTGCGCGTCACGACGTCATCATGGTCGGCGTCGGCACGGTCCTCGCCGACGATCCGCTTCTCACCGTGCGCCTTCCGGGTCTGGAGCACCGTTCGCCCGTTCGCGTCGTGATCGACACCCGGTTGCGCACGCCGCCCTCCGCCCGGGTGATCGCGACGGCGGCCGAGGTCCCGACCTGGATCATCGCCGGGGAGGGAGCATCCGTAGCCGCCGAGCGCCGCCTCGTGGAGTCCGGTGCGGAGGTCCTCCGGGTCGGCGCGCCGGGCGGGCGGGTGGACGTGGGCGCTGCCCTGCGGCTTCTTGGAGCGCGCGGCATTACGCGCGTCTTCAGCGAAGGAGGACCCAGCGTCGGTGCGGCCCTCCTCGCGGCGGATCTCGTCGACGTGCTGGCCCTCGCGACGAGCCGCACCGCGCTCGGCGAGGCAGGCGTCCCTGCTCTCGGGCCGAAGTCTGAACGCCTTTGCGCAGAGCGCTTCACCCGGTTGAGCACCGAGGATCTCGGCGCGGATCGGCTCGACACATTCGAGAGACAGCGCTGATGTTCACGGGCATCGTGACGGATGTCGGCGAGATCGTCGCCGTCGAGGGATCGCAGGATGCCCTGAGACGCTTGCGCATTCACGCCTCCTGCGACGCCGCCACCCTGACGCTCGGGGCCTCGATCGCCTGCGGGGGCCCTTGCCTCACCGTCGTGGGCTTCGGCGCGCGCGAGCGCGGATGCTGGTTCGAAGTCGACGCCGCCGCGGAGACGCTGCAGCGCACGACGGCAGGGGAGTGGCGGGTCGGCACGCGTGTGAACCTGGAGCGAGCGTTGAAGATCGGCGACGAGCTCGGCGGACATATCGTGACCGGGCACGTGGACGCAGTCGCCACGATCGTGGGTCGCGAGACCGTAACGGCGGGCGGCGATCGCTGGGGACCGACCGCCCGCTTCGACGTGCGCGTGCCGCGCCCCTTGCATCGTTTCGTCGCCGCCAAGGGATCCGTGTGCCTCGACGGCACGTCGCTCACGGTGAACTCCGTCGAGGACGACGTGTTCTCCGTGCTGATCATCCCCCACACGCTAGCCGTCACCACCTGGGGAGAGCGCCGCGCAGGCGACCGCGTCAATCTCGAGGTCGACCTGATGGCGCGCTACGCGGCCCGGCTTGCCGAGGCGTCACCGGCGCGCTAGGGGACCTATTCCCACGGCCCTGTCCCCGAGGAGCCGCTCGAAGCGGCGTCCCGAAGGAGAGGGCCACCCAAAGGACAATCGCTTCGAACCCCGACCTTCGAGACGCGCGTTGCGAGCCCGTAGGATCGGGGATCCGATCGTCACCGCTCGGCTCGTCTCATGGTCACCCACACGCCCGCTGCCGGTCCCGGCCGGCCGCCCGTTCCCGGCGCCCGCATCCTCGTCGTCGAGGCGCGCTTCTACGACGATCTCGCCGACGAGCTCGTGCGCGGGGCTCTCGAAGTCATCGCGGCCGCGCAGGCGACCGCCGAGGTGCTCACGGTGGACGGTGCGCTCGAGGTCCCGGCCACGGTCGCGATCGCCCTCGAGGCCGCGGAGCGGGCAGGCCGCCCCTTCGATGCCGTCGTGGCTCTCGGATGCGTGATCCGCGGCGAAACCGGCCACTACGACATCGTGGCCGGCGAGAGCGCACGGGCTCTCATGGACCTCTCGGTCCAGCGCCGCATTCCACTAGGGAATGGCATCCTCACGGTCGAAAACGAGGGCCAGGCCTGGACCCGCGCGCGGGTGAGCGAATTGAATAAGGGTGGCGGGGCGGCTGAGGCGGCGCTCGCGGTCCTTCGAATCAAGAAGAAGCTGGACGTCCGATGATGACAAAACCCGCCGAGCGCTCGGCTGCGCGACTCGCGGCCGTGCAGGCGCTCTACCAAATGGACCTGTCCGGCAAGAGCGTCCCTGATGCCTTCGCGGAGTTCGAATCCTTCTGGATCGACCGCGAGGTGGAAGGCATCAGGTTTCAACCCTCCGATACGGAGTTCTTCCGCAACATCCTCTCGGGCGTGGTGAACAACCAGCGGGCAATCGACCTGAGGATCGATTCGGCCCTTGCGGCCGGGTGGCCGCTTGCCCGGATCGAGGCGGTGCTGCGCGCCATCCTGCGCGCCGGCGCGTTCGAGCTCATGTTCCGCAAGGACGTGCCTGCGCGGGTCGTCATCACCGAGTACGTCGACGTGACGCACGGGTTCTACGGCGAGGACGAGCCGGGGCTCGTCAACGCGGTGCTCGACGCCGTGACGCGCGAGGTCCGGCCGGGAGAGTTGGAGAAGAAGGCCGCCGGCCGGCCGTAGCCGCCGGCTTCTCGGGGTTGATCGCACGCTGCGCCCGCGCGAAGGTCCGCCATGCCCCGCCCCTCCGAAGACAGCCTGATCGCCCGCTATTTCGCGCCGCTCGCGGGTGAAGGCGCCCTGGGGCTTCGCGACGATGCGGCGGTCCTAGGGCCGAGGTCCGGCCACGATCTCGTCATCACGGCGGACGCTCTCGTGGCGGGAGTCCACTTCCTATCCGAGGACCCGCCTGCCTCGATCGCACGCAAGGCGCTCGGGGTGAACGTGTCGGATCTTGCCGCCAAAGGGGCCGATCCGACCGGCTTCCTCCTCACGCTCGCCCTCCCGGAGGATTGGACGGAAGACTGGCTCGCGGAATTCGCGGAGGGCTTGGGACGGGCCGCGCAGGACTGGCGGTGCAGGCTCCTCGGCGGCGATACCGTGAGAACGGGCGGACCCGTGACCCTCTCGATCACGGCCCTCGGAGAAGTCCCGGCGGGTCGCATGGTTCTCCGGACGACCGCCCGGGCGGGCGATCTCGTCTGCCTCACCGGGACCGTCGGCGACGCGACGCTCGGACTGGCGCTGCGAGCGCCGCTCGGCTCGGCGGCCGGCGGTGACGGGAACTGGCAGGCGTCCCTGACCGCGGACGAGCGCGACCATCTCGTCGACCGCTACCTCCACCCGCAGCCCCGGATTGCCTTGGCGCGAATCCTTCGTGAGTACGCCCGCGCCGCCATGGACGTCTCGGACGGCCTCGCGGGCGACCTCGCCAAGATGCTCCGCGTCAGCGGGGTCACGGCCGTCGTCGATGTCGATCGCGTGCCGCTCTCACGAGCCGTCCAGGCGGCGATCCAGGTCGAACCCGGTGTCGTCGACCGCGTCCTCACCGGCGGCGACGATTACGAGATTCTCTGTACCGTGGCACCGGAGCGCTTGGCGGATTTCGAAGCCGAGACCCACAACGCGGGCGTGCCGCTCTCGGCCATCGGGCATGTCGTCGAGGGAAGCGGCTTGCCCACGTTTCTCGTGCACGGAACGGAGCGGCGCTTCGGGAAGGGCTCCTTCTCCCATTTTTGATGCCTGATCCCGATGCGAGGTTCTCCTTGGTCCGTTCCCGGCCGGCCGGCAGGACGGATCGCGGCCTTTGATCCGATGGCGCGAGCTGAAGCGCACCTGAAAGCGGTTCCGGGACGCCCGTCCGGGCCTTTCACCGGGGATGAAGGAGCGGCCGCTCGAAGTCCCGTTTGCGAAGTCCCGGGATTTTTGGCAGTGAGAGGGGATCTCCCGGGGGCGGGAGGCCGGATCGGGCGCGCGGACCGCGTTCCCGCCGGCTCGATCCATCCGCCCCCCTCTCCACAAGGACGGAAGAATGGCACTTCTCCTGATTATTCTGGGCGGCCTGTTGTCGATCGCCTATGGCCTGTGGGCCATCAACGACGTGATGAAGCGGGATGCGGGCACGCAGCGCATGCAGGAGATCGCCGGCGCGATCGCCGAGGGCGCCCAGGCTTATCTGCGCCGCCAGTACATCACCATCGCGATCGTGGGCGTGGCGCTCTTCGTCCTGATCGCCTATTTCCTCGGCATCCGCGTGGCGGTTGGGTTCGCGATCGGCGCCGTCCTGTCGGGCACTGCCGGCTTCATCGGGATGAACGTGTCGGTGCGCGCCAACGTCCGCACTGCCCAAGCGGCCACCCAGTCGCTGGGGGGCGGCCTCGACGTCGCCTTCAAGTCCGGCGCCGTCACCGGGATGCTGGTAGCCGGCCTCGCTCTCCTCGGGGTCGCCCTCTACTACGGCTTCCTCACCCGCGTGGGGGGTCTCGAGTCCTCGAGCCGCGAGGTGATCGACTCGCTCGTCGCGCTCGGCTTCGGGGCGTCCCTGATCTCGATCTTCGCCCGCCTCGGCGGCGGGATCTTCACGAAGGGCGCGGACGTGGGCGGCGATCTCGTCGGCAAGGTCGAGGCGGGAATCCCGGAGGACGACCCGCGCAATCCCGCCACCATCGCGGACAATGTCGGCGACAACGTCGGTGACTGCGCGGGCATGGCCGCCGACCTTTTCGAGACCTATGCGGTGACCATCGTGGCCACCATGGTGCTCGCGGCGATCTTCTTCGCCGGGCAAACCAACGTGAACGGCGTGAACGTGCTGGAGAGCATGCTCCTGTACCCGCTGGCGATCGGCGCCGCGTGCATCGCGACCTCGATCGCCGGCACCTTCTTCGTCAAGCTCGGCCAAAACCAATCCATCATGGGTGCGTTGTACAAGGGCCTGATCGCGACCGGCGTTCTCTCGATTGTCGCGATCCTCATCGTGAACTTCCTGATCTTCGGCGGATTCGGTGCCGAGTTCCGGACCGGCACGGGCGTCACGTTCACCTCGGCGGGCCTGTTCGGGTGCGCAATCGTCGGGCTCGCCACGACGGCGCTCATCGTGGTGATCACCGAGTACTACACCGGCGTCGGCTACCGTCCGGTGCGCTCGATCGCCCAGGCGTCGGTGACGGGTCACGGCACGAACGTGATCCAAGGTCTTGCGGTCTCCCTCGAATCGACCGCGCTTCCCGCGATCGTCATCGTCGCGGGCATCATCGTGGCCTTCAAGTTCGCCGGTCTCTTCGGCATCGCGGTGGCGGTCACGGCGATGCTCGGGGTGGCGGGCATGATCGTGGCGCTCGACGCCTTCGGACCCGTGACCGACAATGCCGGCGGCATCGCCGAGATGGCCGGCCTCCCGAAGGAGGTGCGCCGGTCCACGGATGCGCTCGACGCCGTCGGGAACACCACGAAGGCGGTGACGAAAGGCTACGCGATCGGCTCGGCCGGTCTCGGCGCGCTCGTGCTTTTCGCAGCCTATACCTCGGACCTGAGCTACTTCGTCCAGAATGCCAACCAGTATCCCTACTTCCAGGGCGTCCAGGCGGACTTCTCGCTCGCCAACCCCTACGTGGTCGTCGGGCTCCTGTTCGGCGGCCTCATCCCGTTCCTGTTCGGCGGCATGGCGATGACCGCCGTCGGGCGCGCTGCGGGCGCTGTCGTCGTGGAGGTCCGCCGGCAGTTCCGGGAGAAGCCGGGAATCATGCAGGGCACGGACCGTCCCGACTACGGCCGGGCGGTCGACATGCTCACCCGCGCGGCCATCAAGGAGATGATCGTCCCGTCGCTGCTGCCGGTGCTGGCGCCGATCGTGACCTACTTCGTGGTCTATTGGATCGCGGGCAAGTCGCAGGCCTTCTCGGCGGTGGGCGCGATGCTTCTGGGCGTCATCGTGACGGGCCTTTTCGTCGCGGTCTCGATGACCTCCGGCGGCGGCGCCTGGGATAACGCGAAGAAGTCCTTCGAGGACGGTTTCACGGACAAAGCGGGCGTCACGCACCAGAAGGGCTCCGAAGCCCACAAGGCATCCGTGACGGGCGACACCGTCGGCGACCCCTACAAGGACACTGCAGGACCCGCGGTGAACCCGGCGATCAAGATCACCAACATCATCGCCCTGCTCCTGCTGGCGATCCTCGCGCACAGCTGAGCGGCCGGCCGGGAGGATGCCCTTGCTGGTGTACGAGCCGAGGAACGACGCTCGCGCATCGAGGTGCGGCATTGGTGGCTTCGGCGCGGCCGCAAGACGCCTTGATGGCAGAGGAGCGACCCCCGCGGCACGGACCGCGGGGGTCTTTGCATTCCCGGGCTCGGGAAGCGTTCCTACAGAGGGTTGAAGCTGGTGTTGCCCTTGAAGATCTGGCCGACGAAGCTCAGGTCCTCGCCGCCACTCGGGGTGGTGCGGCTGAGGAAGTCGAAGACCCGACCGTCCTGGAGACCGTAGAGCGCCACCCGCTCGACCTTCAGATTCCGGTCGAAGTAAACCGCGGTGACCCGCTGGTCGACCACGGTCTCGCCCGCGAACTGAAAGGTTCGGCGCGAGCGCTGGCTGATATAGTACCAGTTCTTGTTGCCGACGGTCGACACCGTGGAGGGAGTGCCGAGGGTTTCGAGCACCTTTTCCGCACTCATGCCCCGCGTGACCTGGCCCAAGGCGCGCTGATCGATCATGTATCCGCGCTGGAACTCCTCGCTCCCGAGGCAGCCCGCAAGGGGCATCGCGAGCATCGCGAGGGCGGCAAGCCGGACGAAGCGGGTGTCAGGTCGACGCGTCATGCACATCTTCTCAAGATGGAAAAAGGCGCCGATGAGCTTGCGCCGAGGAACCGCGATGCCCTAACCCGAGGGACCGGCTTTGACAAGACTTCTCGCGACGACGGGCCTGCCCCAGGGACAAGGCACGTCGAGACCGAGGGCTGCATTTCGACCGGGCGAAAGAGGAGGGCGATGCGATGATCCTGGGCCTCTTCCGCAAGGATCCGCGGCGGACGCTGATCGCGACGCTCTACGAGCGGGTTGCCACGGCGGCCCGCGTTCCGGGCCTCTTCGAAGCGCTCGGTGTCCCCGATACCGTCGAGGGGCGCTTCGAGGCGTTGTCGCTGCACGTCGTCCTGGTGCTACGGGCTCTGAGAGGGCAGCCATCCCCCGCCGATGAGGTCGCGAACGAGCTCGCAGGAGCCTTCTTCCGCGACCTCGACGCCGTTTTGCGGGAATCGGGCGTGTCGGACGGCAAGGTGCCAAAGCGCATGAGAAGCCTTGCCGAGGCGTTCTATGGCCGTGCCCGCGCCTATGACGGCGCCCTCGACGCCGGGGCCGAGGCCGCGCTCGCGGAGGCGCTCGGCCGCAACGTCACGGGCCCGGCACCCGCGGCCGGTCTCGCGCGTTATGCCCTGGCCGCCGATCGCGGCCTGCGGGCCCAGGATCTCGACGATCTGCTGACGAGGGGGCCGCGCTTTCCGCCACCGGGGAGCTATGCCGCCGACACAGGAGGAACGCCATGAGGGACCCACGCCGCGTCGCTCCGACCCTCGAGACGGTTGGACCGCTCTCCCGCCAGGTGGATGTCGCCAACATCCCTCCCCAAGGCACGGCCGTCCAGGTGATCGCAACCGAGGGGGAATGCGCAGCCCTCGCGCGGGACTTCAAGCTGCCCGCGATCCGTTCGCTCGTGGGCGACTATCGCCTCAGCGGCTCCGCGAAAGGCATTCACGTCGCGGGCACGGTGACCGCCGACATCACGCAGGTCTGCGTGGTGACCCTGGACGAGTTCGACTCCACCATCACGGAGGGGGTCGAGGTCGACTTCGCGGAGCCCCGCGGCATGCCGGCCGAACCGCCCAACGAGATGCACGACTACGAGCCCCCGGACGAAATCGTGAACGGGCATATCGACCTCGGCGCGCTGACGGCCGAGTTCCTGGTGCTGGGCCTCGATCCCTATCCGCGCAAGCCGGGCGTGGATTTCCAGTTCCGCGGCGACGAGGAGACGGACTCGCCCTTCGCTGCGCTCGGGAAGCTGAAGCGCGAGGTCTAGGAGTTCCGCAAGGCCGACGCGGCGTAGCGGTCGCGCCCCGCGGGGCTCTCGCGGACCACGCCGGCGCTTCGAGAGCGGACGGGCGCTCGCGGCCGGCGTTTTTTGCGCCCTCGAGCCGAAAGCATGGGGAGACCCGAGGGGGACCGGACCCCGAGTGGGCTGCAAAGCCGTCGAAACGACCGGCGCCCGACCCTCGCCCGGCGGGTCGCGAAACCGCGCGGCGGAGAAAACCAGTTGCCCCGCTTCGGCAACGCGCTATGGTCCGCCGCCCAAATCGGCCTGGACCTGCTTCCACGTGCTGGGAATCAGCTCTCGTTTCGATCGAGGACGTGTTTTCGACGGCGGATCGGATCCACTTCGCCCGAGAACGCTCTGGAGCCGGGTCCACATTCGTGGAAACAGCTCCGGTCTGATTGAGTCCGCATTTTCATCGGCGAAAGCGGATCCACTTCGCCCGAATGTGCTCGTGCATTCATCGGCGAAAGCGGATCCACTTCGCCCGAAAGTGCTCGTGCATCCTGACACGTGAGGGTTCCGCCCGCCCATGCCGAAGCCAGTGCGCATTTCGCTCGACGCGATGGGCGGCGACCACGGTCCTTCGGTGGTGATCCCGGGCGCGGGCCTGGCGCTGGAGCGCCACCCGGATGTGCGGTTCGTGATCTTCGGCAACGAGGCCGTTGTGGCGCCGCTCCTCGCGGCCAATGAGCGGCTGCGGGGCGCCGCGGAGATCCATCACACGGAAATCGCCATCGGCATGGACGAGAAGCCGAGCGTCGCGATCCGCGCCGGTCGCGGCAAATCTTCCATGTGGCGCGCCGTTCAGGCGGTGCGGGACCAGGAAGCCGACGCCTGCGTCTCGGCAGGGAATACCGGCGCCCTCATGGCGATGGCCAAGATCTGTCTGAAGACCATGGCCCACATCGAGCGGCCCGCCATCGCGGCGATGTGGCCGACGCTGCGCGGCGAGAGCATCGTCCTCGACGTCGGAGCCACGATCGGGGCCGACGCGGGGCATCTCGTCGACATGGCCATCATGGGCGCCGCCATGGCCCGGATCGTCTTCGACCTCGATCGCCCCTCCGTGGGCCTGCTCAACGTCGGCACCGAGGAGATCAAGGGAATCGAGGCCGTCAAGGAGGCGAGCCGGCTCCTTCGCGAGGCGAACCTGCCGAACCTCGATTATCGAGGCTTCGTCGAGGGCGACGACCTCGGGAAGGGCACCGTCGACGTGGTCGTCACCGAAGGATTTACCGGCAACATCGCCTTGAAGACCGCCGAGGGCACCGCGAAGCAGATCGGCGAGTACCTTCGCGCCGCCATGAGCCGCACCCTGATGGCCAGGATCGGCTATCTCTTCGCCCGCCAGGCATTCACGGCGCTGCGCGACAAGATGGACCCGCGGAAGGTCAACGGCGGCGTGTTCCTCGGCCTCGAGGGCGTGGTCGTGAAGAGCCACGGCGGGACCGACGCGCTCGGCTTCGCGAGCGCGATCGATGTTGCATACGACATGGCGCACTACGATCTTATGACGACGATCCGGACCATGCTCGAACAGGGGCCGGTCGATGAAGAGCAGCAGGCGTGAGGGCGCCTTGACGGTTTGAAACGCACCCGTTCCATCGTCCGCGGCGTCGGCTCCTACCTTCCGGAGCGCGTCGTCACGAACAAAGATCTGATGACGCAGATCGAGACGTCGCACGAGTGGATCGTGCAACGCACCGGAATCGAGCAACGCCACATCGCGGCCGACAACGAGACCACGTCCTGGCTCGGCATCAGGGCCGCGAAGGCCGCTCTCGCCGATGCGGGTCTCGAGCCGAGGGACATCGACCTGATCGTGGTCGCGACCTCGACGCCGGACTATACCTTTCCCTCGACGGCCACCATCGTCCAGGAGGGGCTCGGCATCCACCATGGCGCCGCTTTCGATCTTCAGGCCGTGTGCACCGGTTTCGTCTACGCGGTCGCGACGGCGGACAAGTTCCTGGCGTCAGGGTCGCACGCGCGGGCGCTCGTGATCGGCGCCGAGACCTTCTCGCGCATTCTCGACTGGGAGGATCGCACCACCTGCGTTCTGTTCGGGGACGGCGCCGGCGCGATCGTCATGGAGGCCGCCGAAGGGGAGGGGAGTTCCGCCGACCGGGGCGTGCTCACCTCGCATCTACGTTCCGACGGGCGCCACCGCGACAAACTCTACGTCAACGGCGGCCCTGGCTCGACCCGGTCCACCGGCGTGCTCAAGATGGAGGGGCGCGAGGTGTTCCGGTTCGCCGTCGGGATGGTGACGGACGTCATCCGCGACGCCTTCGAGGCGACCGGCACGACCGCGGAGGACCTCGACTGGTTCGTGCCCCATCAGGCCAACAAGCGCATCATCACCGCGAGCGCCGATAAACTCGGGATCGCGCCCGAGAAGGTCGTGATCACGGTGGACCGGCACGGCAATACGTCGGCCGCGTCGATCCCGCTCGCGCTCGACGTCGCCAAGCGCGATGGGCGGATCAAGGAAGGGGATCTCGTGATGATCGAGGCCATCGGCGGCGGTTTCACCTGGGGCTCCGCGCTGATCCGATGGTAGAAGGGCGAAGCGCTCCGGGACGGGCCGCTTGGGCGCTGCCCACCGCGCTCATCGGCGGCGTTCGTCAATCCCAGCGAGGCGAGCGGGGGCGAGGCAACGGCAGCGTCGTCCCCGTCCACCGATGAGCGCAAGGCGGGCGTCGCGGCGTTGCGCCACCCTGGTCGATCTGCGACGTTCGCGCCCACGAGGGGGCGTCGGGGGCGCAGGCGACGGCAGCGTCGCACGCATGTCACACTCGTCCGCCGATGAGCCTCCGGCGTGCCCTGGAGGGGTGTCGGGCTTGCGGGGGCAACGGTTTCGCCATTGACCATCTTGGTGGGTCTGCATAGCGTCGAACCTTGCAAACCCGTGTGGAACGCCGGGGGGCGTGGATGGCTGGACGAACCGTCACGAGAGCCGATCTGAGCGAAGCGGTCTACCAGAAGGTCGGCCTGTCGCGGACCGAATCCGCGGCGCTCGTCGAGTCCGTGTTGGGCGAGATCTGCGACTGCCTTTCGCGCGGCGAGACCGTGAAGCTGTCCTCGTTCGGCTCTTTCATCGTGCGCGACAAGGGCGAGCGCATCGGCCGCAACCCGAAAACCGGCATCGAAGTGCCCATCGACCCGCGCCGGGTGATGGTGTTCAAACCGTCCAACGTGCTCAAGGCCCGCATCAATGGCGAGGCCGTCGAGGCCGACGATTAAGGGTTCGCCACCGGCGCCGCCATGGACAAGAGCCCCGACGCCTTCCGCACGATTTCCGAGGTCGCCGAGGACCTCGACCTCCCGCAGCACGTGCTTCGCTTCTGGGAGACGCGCTTCAGCCAGATCCGCCCGCTGAAGAGAGGCGGCGGACGGCGGTACTACCGGCCCGACGACGTCGATCTTCTCAAGGGGATCCGTCACCTGCTCTATGGTGAGGGTTATACCATCAAGGGCGTGCAACGCATTCTCAAAACCGAGGGCGTGCGATTCGTGCAGGGAGTCGGACGCGGGGAGGAGACCGTGACGGCTCCACCGCCCGAGACGCGGGCCGAGTCCGCCGAAGAGGCCGTCGCGCTCGCCGCGACGCCCGAGGAGATTCTGCCCCATGCGGCGCTCCAGCGCCTGCGCGGCGCCCTCGACGAGCTTCGCGAGGCCGACCGGGTGCTGAGCACCCTCGACGCAAGCGAGCCTCTCCGGGAATAGGACGCCCGCAGGCGATCGTTCGACGCGGCGTTTTGGGAACGCAACGTGCTGCGAGCGGTTGTCTGTGGCGAACAAAGGAGACCTGCATGCCGCCGAAAGCCTGGCACAAGCTCGCCCGAGACATGACCCTCCTCGGCATGGAGTCCCAACTCGTGATCGGCCTTCGGATGATGCGCCTCATGGGAGGGGGAACCGACGCCCACAGGGAGGCGCATCGTATGGTCGCCGAGAAGGTCGATCAGCTCGCGAGGGCCTCGCTGACCATCGCGACCGGCGGCACGGCTCAAAAGGTCTGCACCGGCTACCGCCGTCGCGTCCGGGCCAACGCCCGCCGCCTCGGGAAACCGGGCTGACGTTGGTCAGCGGCCGGACGGCACCCGATTGCGTCAGGGCGACGAAGCCCGTATATCCACCCTCACGTCGGAGCGTAGCGCAGCCCGGTTAGCGCACTAGTCTGGGGGACTAGGGGTCGCGAGTTCAAATCTCGCCGCTCCGACCATTCAAAGCCTTACATTGTAAGTGATTGAGAGATGCCGATTTCGGGCGGCTTCGTTGTTTCTCGAGCGCAGGGGCACGCCGGGGGCACCAAGCTCATAAAAAGGGCGGCCTCTCGACCGCCCGGAGCATGGCGCATTCTTCGTCTACCGGACACGAAGTGGGAAAAGACAACGCGAGGGCCGATCACGGAGCAGGATCTCGCGACATCATTCGGATCGTGCGACGAGTATGCGGCCCGCAGCCGCAGGCGGATGCGCTTGCAATTGGCGGCGGATCAATTGTGGGCGGAAGCCCTTGTGGAGGGGAACCGCGTCCCTGCGCCTCCGAAACCTAGGGAATGGAAGCGCAGAGGTGGTCCGATGTTGGATCGGAGAGGCTCCGCGCCGCACTCGAGGAGTTGGCGCATGCCGATAATCGGTACGACCTCCACGAGGTGTTCGAGAATCTGGAGTGGTTGGCGGATTTGCAGAGTTCAAGCGGCTCGGGATCAGTCAGAGTCAGGTCAGGCGTTTCAGTGGTACCGCCAACGTCCACCGGCACCGAACGGGAAAACAGCCCGCTCCGAAAGATCCTATGACCTCCGCGAAGACCGTCGCACCCGCGCGCGCGAAGCACCGGTCGCTGCAGCCCCGATAGGCAATCCCCGCGGCGACGCTGGTCGACGGAGCACGGGCGTGCCATATCCCTCCGATGAGCACCGAACGAACCTACCCGTACTCACTTGAGATCGCCCCCTGCGAGAAGCCGGCAGGACACTTTCAGTGGGCGATTCGAAAGCGCGGTAAACTGATCCAACGATCCGATCGATCGCACCCATCCGAGGGGCAAGCCCGAGAAAAGGGCCAATCCGAGCTTGAGCGCCTGGTCTTTGGGGGCCGGGACGGACGATAGGTTCGTCGGCCGCCTGTGCTGAAACGGCTGCCGGTCCGACGTGGGCGGCCAGCTCGCTCACTCGGGTTCTCTGTTTCCAGCCGAGTCCTTGCTCGCGTGCAGTCGGCCACCACCTCCCGCGAGACCTGTTCACCCTCGGTCCGGGCTCGAGGTGTGAGCCAAACTCTGAGGCGATAGCACAGATCCAAACACCCCCTCCGCAGCGCGATCCTGGCGAATGTTGATGGTCCCTTTATCCGTTCTTGACCTCGCCCCGGTTTCCCAGGGCGAAACGCCTGCTGACGCGCTTCGTCATAGCCTAGAGCTTGCGCAGCACGTGGAAACCTGGGGCTACAAGCTCGTCTGGCTCGCCGAGCACCACACCATGGTAGGCATCGCGAGTGCCGCGACAGCGGTGGTGATCGGGTATATCGCCGGAGGCACGCGCACGATCCGGGTCGGCGCCGGCGGGATCATGCTGCCGAACCACGCGCCTCTGATCATCGCTGAGCAATTCGGCACGCTGGAGTCGCTGTACCCTGGGCGGATCGATCTCGGCCTCGGTCGCGCGCCTGGCACCGATCAGCTCACGCTCCGCGCCTTACGTCGGGATCCATCCAGCGCCGACACGTTCCCGCAGGATGTCCTTGAGCTCCAAGCGTTTCTTGGGCCTCTGCGGCCGGGACAGACCGTTCAGGCGGTCCCAGGGACCGGTCTGAACGTGCCGCTCTGGATCCTGGGATCCAGTCTGTTCGGGGCGCAGCTTGCCGGGATGCTGGGACTGCCGTTCGCATTCGCCTCGCACTTTGCGCCAGACGCGTTGATGAACGCGCTGGAGATCGACCGCGCAACGTTCAAGCCGTCCCCGCAACTCGAACGCCCGCACGCCATGGTGGGGGTCAACGTGATCGCAGCCGACACCGATGCCGAGGCGCAACGGCTGTTTACGTCGCTCCAGCAGCGATTCACCGATATGATCCCTGGCACGCGCGGTCAGCTTAAGCCATCGGCGTTTCACGCAACCGCCTCTAGGCCCCGCCGACGTGAACAGGCCCTCACCTGGGCAGAGTATTCTTGTAGATCCTGCCATCCTTCATGATGACGAGAAAATTCTTGTCGGGATCTGCGATGAGCCCGATGTTTTCCAACGGATTGCCGTCGACGAGCAGCAGGTCGGCGAGCGCACCCTCTTCCACCGCGCCGAGCTTGCCGGGATAGGGATTGCGCTTGCCGGACAGCGCCAGCAGTTCGGCGTTTGTCGATGTCGCCATGATCAGCGCTTCGGCGGGGGTATACCAGCGAGTGAGCGAGGCCAGAATTGCCCCCTGTTGCTGCGCCAGCGCGCGAGAGAACAGGACGTCGGTACCCCACGCGGTCTTGATCTTGTACTTCTTTGCAAACTCGTAGGACCTCGCTATGCCGGGCCAGACCTCATCCGCCTTGGCTCGCTGGACCGAACCCGCCGGAAAGCCCAGCCTCAAGTCCTCGGGGAGGGGCTGCAAGCTCAACCAAATGTCCTTCTCGGCAAGCAGCTTGGCGGTTGCCTCGTCCATCAGCATGCCGTGTTCGATACACTTCACACCAGCCGCGATGGCTGTCTGGATCGCAGCCGGAGTAAAGGCATGCGCGGCGACATACGTGCCCCAATTCTCGGCCGCTTCAACCGCGGCGCGCAGTTCGGCTTGCGTGAAGGTGGTCACGTCGACCGGACTGAAGGGTGACGACACCCCGCCGCCCGCCGTCAACTTGACTTGGGAGGCCCCCTGCATGAGCTGTTCGCGCACGCGCACGCGCACCTCGTCAGGGCTGTCGGCGACCAGGCGCCACCGACCTGCTCCATGCGGGTGAGCATGCCGCCGATCGTCCGTGGCAGATCGGTCAGCTGACGGAAATCCCCATGCCCGCTCGTGACCGTGATAATGGCGCCGGACGGATAGATGCGCGGGCCCGGGACGATGCCCTCGTCGATGGCGCGCTTGAGGCCGAACACCGGCCCGCCCACATCGCGAACGGTGGTGAAGCCGCGCATCAGAGTGTCAGTCGCCTCGGCGCCAGCCGCTAGATTGGTGTAGCCGACGTCACCGAATGATTGTGCCGGGGTCACCCGCACCAACATCGCGTGCCAATGATTGTCGATCAGGCCCGGCATCAGGACGCGCTCATTCCCGGCGATGACCTGAACGTTTGCATTCGCGTCGACGGTGATCGGGGCACAGAAATGCGCTCGATGGTGTTGCCACGAATCAGCACGTTGGAGGCAGCCGACAGCGTGGCGCTGCTGCCATCGAAGATCCGAACGCTCTGAAAGAGAGTTGAGACAACAGAGGTCGGGTCCGGCGCCCCCTGCGCCAGACTCGGCTGGCAGGGTCCGATCGAGAGTGCCGCCATCACCAACGACGGACACAACTTCAGTTTCAGCGTCCGCGCCGTCGTCAGGCGAAACGACGTTCTCAACCCTCTCTGTGAGTTCATGTCGGGGCTCCCGTCTTGCTCCGGAGCTCCAGAATTGAATCCATTCATGACAAAAGTCGATCGGGCAGCTTGAACGGTTTGAACTCTATCACCGTTTACAGCTTACTGCCCATTGCAAGAACGACTGCTTATGGCACAAAGCGGAAGTTGCGCGTATGTCCGCTCCAGGTCTTAACAACATTCAGAGCAGGGCAGGGGATCTCCGCACCTGACCCTGGCTGTGTGAAAACGCGCGAGTCGGCTACGCTTCCCTCGATCGGACTAGGGGAGGACCGCATGGGTCGTTTCGTGAGAGGCGCGGATCGCTCCCAGATGACCCTCCTGCCGGAGTGCCTGGACGACTGGGTTGGCGAGGACAACCCCGTTCATGTGATCGAGGCTTTCGTCGACGCGCTCGATCTTCCTGCGTTGGGCTTTGAGGGCGCAATCGCCAAGGCAACCGGACGGCCGTCGTACCATCCGGCTGTCCTCCTGAGGCTCTACATCTACGGCTATCTCAACTGTGTTCAGTCGAGCCGTCGGCTCGAGCGCGAGGCGGGGCGCAATGTCGAGCTGATGTGGCTGCTCGGGCGGCTCGTTCCCGACCACAAGACGATTGCCGACTTCCGCAAGGAGAACGGCGCCGCGATCCGCAAGGTGTGTGCGCGCTTCGTGGCGCTGTGTCGGAGCATGGGGCTGTTGCGGGGCACCAGCGTCGCGGTCGACGGCAGCAAGTTCAAGGCGGTCAACAACCGCGACAAGAACTTCACCCAGGCCAAGATGGCGCGGCGGATGGCGCAGATCGAGGAGAGTATTGCACGCTACCTGCATCAACTCGACAGCGCCGACCGGCAAGAGCCGTCAGAGGCCGTCCTAACCAAGGCCACGCGGCTGAATGAGAAGATTGCGCGTTTGAAGCAGGAGATGGGGCGGCTTGCGGGGCTGGATGCCAAGATGCGCGAGGCGCCCGATCAACAGATCTCACTCACTGACCCCGACGCTCGCTCGATGGCGACGAGTGGGCGCGGTTCGGGCGTGGTGGGCTACAACGTGCAGGTCGCGGTGGAGACTGAGCATCACCTCATCGTCACACACGACGTTATCAATGTCGGTAACGACCGCGCGCAACTAGCACCCATGGCCAAGGAGGCAAAAGAGACGCTCCAGGTCGAGACGCTCGACGTGATCGCGGACCGCGGCTACTTCGACGGCGAACAGATCCGGGAATGCGTCGAGGCAGGCGTGACCGTCACCTTGCCGAAGCCGCTCACCTCCGGCGCGAAGGCCGACGGCCGCTTCGGCAAACAGGACTTCGCCTACCTGTCGGAGAGGGACGCCTACCGCTGTCCTGCGGGGCAGATCCTGCCCTATCACTACAGCAACGTCGAGAACGGCATGGAGCTGCGCCGGTACTGGTCGACAGCCGCGTGCAAGGCCTGCGCGATCAAGAGCTGCTGCACGCCGTCCAAGGAGCGACGTGTCTCGCGGTGGGTTCACGAGCATCTGATCGAGGACGTGCAACGTCGTCTGGACGCCAATCCCGAGGCCATGCGCACGCGGCGCGAGACAGTCGAGCACCCCTTCGGCACGATCAAGGCCCGGATGGGTGCGACGCACTTCCTAATGAAGCGCTTACCTAATGTCGCCGCCGAGATGGCACTGCACGTTCTCGCCTACAACTTGACCCGGGTCATGAACATCGTCGGCCGAGCCGCGCTGATCGCGGCAATCCGCGCCGGCTAAGAGCCTAAGCCGCCGTTGTCTGCCTCGCTGGCTCGAAGCGCTCTGGGGCAAATCTGAGCCGTATCGAGCCGAGGATTAACGCCGCACGCTATCCCAGTGTCTGCCACCCGGGGGTCAGAGCGTAGGAGCGCCTCTTCAGAGCGTTTTGACACGGCCAAGACCCAAGGCAGACGTCAGCAATCCCTGCTGTAGGACCCCGCCTCGGAGCGAAATTCGGGTGAGTCCTATAGGTGCTTCAGGCCGAAGCTCACGATCAGCGGAACCAGTTCATCTCGGGCGTGCGATGCGATGTTGCCGGGCATGCTGGTGAGCCTCGGCAACTTTTCCCTTCCGAATGGCTCCGATGATCCGCCTGTGAGATGCGATCGATCCTGTCGGCTTAGGCCTAAGCTTCAGCGTAAGCATGCGAGCCCGGTGAGCTTGGTCGGTGACCGTTTGAGCGATCCTTCGGATGCGACCATTGCCACAACGCTCAACCAAGGTTCGGTGGAACATCGTCGTCGGCGGCAGCCCACCCGAGGAGATCATCCTTTCGAAGAGCCGCCTCCATGCGGGCGGTAGCGTTTCAAGCTCGTCGCCACGAGCCGTCGCTCCTCATCCGAGGGAGCGCCGCCAGCAGCTCTGCTGCCATGGACTCGATCGCGATGATGACGTCGTAGATCTCGCGGACATCCTCCGGGGCGAGCGGACAGACCATGACCCGCGCTTTGACAACACGCGAACGAGGCCGTCTTCCTGCAGACGAATGATGGCCTCGTGAACGGGCGTCCGGCTCATGCCGAGCCGACGGCGATCTCCTGCTCGGAACCTTGGTAGCCTGGCGGGAACACGTTGTCGCGGATAGCCACCTTCAGAGCCATGTACGCATCCTCGACCAGTGATGGCCTCTTGGGCATGTCCCTGAGCGGCTCCCGGCTGCACCTTTCCAACCATGCCGACCTCCTGAACCATCATCGCGCGACGCTGGACTTCCATGCAAGGAAGAATGGATGCTTGACTTCGGCGCGGTCGCCTATGCGAGATGAGCGCATGGAAACTTCCATGCAAGGCTGCGAGCCTGACGTAGGTCAGGAAGCAGGGACGCTGTGCGGCGCGCCAGCTCTCACGGAGGCAACGTTTCAAGGGAGGTGAAGCATGAGACGAGGCGCGATCCACTCTCGACTGCGGCGCTTGCAACAGCGGCGATGATGCTCTCCGGTCCGTCCGTGGCGCAGGACACCTATCCCAACAGACCAGTCACCATGCTGGTGCCGGCGGCCGCAGGCGGCCCGAGCGACACTGTCGCGCGGCTGGTGGCCGAGGCGATGAGGGCTGACCTTGGTCAGCAGTTGGTCATCGAGAACGTCGGCGGCGCTGGTGGCTCGCTCGGGGCCGGCCGCGTCGCCAAGGCGGCGCCGGACGGCTACACGCTTCTCCTCTACCATATCGGCGTTGCGACCTTCGGCGCGCTCTATCCGGACTTGGCGTACAAGCCCGGCGAAGCCTTTGATCCGGTCGGCCTGGTCACCGAGGTCCCGATGACCCTCGCCGGCCGGAAGGACCTTCCGCCGGGCAACGTGACGGCTCTGCTCGACTGGTTGAAGGGGGCGGGCGCCGGTGCGACCTTCGGCACGGCCGGCGTCGGTGCGGTGTCCGACCTGTGCGGCCGCCTCCTGACCGATGCCGCCGGCATCAAGCTGACGATGGTTCCCTACAGGGGCACCGGACCGGCGATGAACGACCTTGTCGGCGGCCGGCTCGACCTCATGTGCGACCAGACCACCAACACCGCCAACCAGATCAAGGAAGGCCAGATCAAGCCGTACGCCGTCACCACGCGCGAGCGGATCGCGATCCTGCCCGAGGTCCCGACGCTTGCCGAAAGCGGTGTCCAGGGTTTCGACATCTCGGCCTGGCACGCCATCTGGGCTCCCAAGGGCACGCCTGTGCCGATCCGCCAGAAGCTCGCCGCCGCGCTTCGGAAGGCGCTCACCAACCCGACGGTGATCGATCGCTTCGCTGCCCTCGGCACCGCCCCCGTGCCCGCCGAGATGGCGACACCTGCCGCGCTCGACGCGCGCTTCAAGTCCGAGCTCGTGCGCTGGAACAAGCTCCTCGCCGGCGCCAGCCCACAGTGAGCCGCATTCCTGACCGACCGCGCGGACGGCCACCAGCGCCGTCCCGAATTCCCTGACCTGCGTAAGGGCTTGATCGATGGTTCGGCGTTTGGCGGGCTGCAGCCACCTTGTCCGGCCGCGGGCGTCCGCCTCTAAACCGCGAGGGCAATGGATTCAGGAGCGGGGCTTGAGCCCATCACGAAGGCCGCGCTCGACGCTCAAACTCACTGACGTGAAAGGAATGATCATGCGCACCCATCGCATCGCGGCCATCGGCGGGGACGGCATCGGGCCGGAGGTGATCGCTGCCGGTCTCCAGGTTCTCGAGGTTTGCGCCGAGCGCGACGGCGGCTTCAAGTTCGAGGTCGAGCATTTCGACTGGGGATCAGACTACTACAAGAAGCACGGCATCATGATGCCGGACGACGGCGCCGAACAGGTTGCGCAGCTTCGACGCGATCTATTTTGGTGCCGTCGGCGCGCCTGACATCCCCGACCACATCACGCTGTGGGGCCTGCGGCTTGCGATCTGCCAGCCGCTCGATCAATACGCCAACGTGCGGCCCACTCGCATCCTGCCGGGCATCACAAGCCCGCTCCGGCACGTATCCGGACCAGAGCTCGACTGGGTCATTGTGCGGGAGAACTCGGAAGGCGAATACGCCGGCGTCGGCGGGCGCGTCCACAAGGGCCTGCCGGAGGAGGCTGCGACCGACGTGGCGATGTTCACGCGCGCCGGGGTGACACGCATCATTCGCTTCGCCTTCGAGGTCGCTCGCTCGCGCCCACGCAAGCTCCTCACCGTCGTGACCAAGTCGAATGCGCAACGTCACGGGATGGTCATGTGGGACGAGATTGCCGCCGAGGTCGCGCAGGGGTTCCCGGACGTGACCTGGGACAAGATGCTGGTCGACGCGATGACCATGCGCATGGTCAGCCGGCCCGAGACGCTCGACACCATCGTTGCCACCAATCTCCATGCCGACATCCTGTCCGATCTGGCAGCGGCGCTTGGCGGGCTCGCTCGGCATTGCGCCGACCGCGAACCTGAATCCCGAGCGCAAGACACCTTCGATGTTCGAACCCATCCACGGCTCGGCGTTTGACATCACGGGCAAGGGCATCGCCAACCCCGTGGCGACCTTCTGGACGGGCGCGATGATGCTTGACCACCTGGGCGAGAAGGCCGCGGGTGACAGGCTGATGCGGGCCGTCGAACGTGTGACTGCCGATCCCAGGTTTGCACACGCCTGATCTCGGCGGAAAGGCAACGACGCAGGCAGGTCACGGATGCTGTTTGCGAGGCGCTTCGCGGCGACAACATCTGAACCAGCACCACAGGAACGCGCCCCGAAAGCGAATGACCGCTGACGGGCTCCAGGTTGGTCTAACCATTCCGGTGTCGCAGGACCTTCGTTCGAGCGCGGGTCCGGCTGAATGAGCGTGCACTGATCAGCGATTGCGATCGTTTGTGTCACATGCCCGTGCAGGACTGCACGTCAGCGCCGTCATTCGCTGACACCAAGTTTGCTGGGGATGACATCGTTGATCGCCACGCCGGCTCTCCTGCGAAGCTCGAGGGTCGCGTTCAACGCTCGGGTTCGCCTCAGGGTGGAGGGATTTGCGCACCTGCTCGCGGCCCGCGAAGGGATCGCCGCCCTCGCGAATTGCGGCACGGGCAGCGAGAGCCGCAAGGACGGACTGCACCAGGCATGGCGCCGATCCACCCGGGCTTGTTCCGAGGAGGCGGTTTTCAAGCGATCGGCCGCTTCGGCGGGAGCGGCACGGAGATGGACCCGGTTTGCTCGATGATTCGTGGTCCAGCAACCTTAATGCACTGGGGTACATAGAGCCGCCGCCGATCCACCACGCGCCTGTAGAGTTCAGGTTGGCCCCGCCGCGGGCCCGTAATCTGCCGCCGGGCAGTCCTCCTGACAGGCGAGGTGCTGCCCTGGCTGATCGGCCGTTCGGCGCGCCGGTCGATGCGGCGAGGGCGACGGCTAGGATGGCAATCGTGAGCATCGGCGGAAGCCATGGCACGTCACCGCCACCACACCCGAATCGAGTTCTGCTGGGTGCGGGTGCGGCGCGACTGTACGCCCCTGGCGGCTGCGCAGTGGGTGAAGGCGCACACTGCCCATCGCGCCCGCTGCAAGCGTCGCGCCGGTCTCCGGCAGGAGCCGAATGATGCAGTGGAGCGTGGACGATGGGCGTTTGCACCATCAGTGGAGCCACGTTGTGTCGCTCCCGTCGGCGCCTCTCTTCGTCCCGCGATCTCCGCGCGATATGGAGATCCCTAGCGACGCCAACCGCTCCGCGGCTTGCCGCGCGGCCTCCTCCGGTCTTTGCCTGTGACCCTCGAACACATCCAGTCCGAACGGGAGCAACACCGAGTAGTTCCGTGATAGACTGGAGACCTCCAGAAACCTCGTCGCTCTCGGCTCGATTTCATGATTCCCCTGTTTGTACATCATCACGAACAGGTGCATGGGATCAAGGGTCAGGCTGGGAAGACTTCGATCTCGATGAGCGCCTAAAGGAGCTCTCGGGCAAGGACGACACGCTGGGGGAGCAGGCTGGATGCGGCTCCATGAACTCGAGCTGCTCCAGCCTGACCTCGAGAGAGCCGCGCCACAAGCCGGTCGCTGGCATCATAGTCAGCCCGCCCCTTCGATCACGTCTTCATGTTCAAGGTCCTGATCCTGCACGCGAGCCACAGCCTCTCGGACGAGCGCCGCCGAGTTCCTCATCTGGGACTCGGCTCTTCCTTCATGCGCTTTCTGGGCTCCGGTATCGCGGACCCCGGTACCGGATGCGGACGCGGTCTGGAGCTTTCGCAGAACGCTCAGCGCGGCGACTCTGAAACGTTCGCGCCGCGATCGAGATCCTTGCTTTTCTTGAGTCAAGGACGATCCTGCAATTGGT
>CAWDDI010000009.1:0-61931 GCA_963800985.1 uncultured Alphaproteobacteria bacterium
CCCCGCCGCCGTTCCGGTTAGAATCGCCCGCGGAAGTGCTGAACACTCACGGGTCGCCCGTGATGGCCGCCTCGGCCGCCAGGGAAGAGCGGGCGCGCATGAAACGAGGGCGGCTATGAAAGAACGGGCGGCCCCGAACGAACGGACGCGAATGAAAGAACGGGCTTCCAATCGACCCCGCGATGAATGCGTCGTCGTCGGGCGCACGACCGGAGCCGGGTTGACCACGATCGTGATCGGCTGAGGTGCTACTCGGCTGAGGTGCCGCCGGAGGTGCAGACACGGTCGCGGGCTTCGAGCGCCAGACGCGAACACCATTGAGGGTCTGAATATTGAAGGACCCGTGGCTCTCTTGAGCCAGACCAGGCCCGGCGAGGCAGAGGGCAGCAAGAACGAGAGCAGCGCGCATGGCGGGCCTCCTATCGCTGCGGAGCAGCCTCCATCAGGGGACCGCGGATGCATCGGGCAGAAAAAGCGCGCGTGGCATCCGACGAGCAACCGCCAGTATGCCGAGTTAGTTTCCGACTGGAAGGAACCGCAGCGATCACGAGCGGGGCCCAATGCCGGATCAGGCAGTGCTGTCGAGATCGATCGTGAAAAGGATCTGTCCTGCCGCATCGGTGGCCGCAAGGGTCCATCCCGACCAGTGCTGACCCTCTTGCTGCCGCAGCTCCTCGATGGCCCGGATCGCGTGGACACGAGCCTCTTGCACATCAGACACCTCCACGCCCTCCGCATCGCGGATCACCTCGTGTGCGTCCTTCAGATGGAAGTAGACATGCACTGCTGACCTCCGCGCGCGCGATTGATGGTACCCCGCTTCCAGCAAGCATGCTCGGGCGGAAAAAGGGGTAGCGAACCGGGAGAGCGTGTCTGATTTGCCGGATCCGTGCTGTAACCCGAATGACACGAGGGGACTCGGACGAAGCGTCCAACGCCCGCCGGCGTCTCGCTCGTTTAATCCTTCCGGCGGGGGCATACGCCCTCACTCCTCCTATTGGCGTCGACTGCGCGCATCGACGGTCCGGCAAGTGCCGCAGCCTGCAAGCGATGGCTCTTGTGACTATGGCTGACCAAACCAAGCGCGGCCCGGCCACAGCAATGCCTCCTGCAAGGCGACGGGCGTGACCCACGCGGGTGCTTTCAGGCGAGAACCGTGTCGCATCCCGGTGCACCGGCGTAGCGCCGGGGCGCCACTGCGGCTTGCCTTGTCGCGAAGGCTAACGCGCCGGCAAGGATGTTACTCCGCCGGCACGGGCTGCATGGCCCGAACCTCTCGAGCCGCCGCACGCTCCGCCCTCGCCACCGTGCGCCACCTCTTGCGGGCTTGGCGCCACGCGGCGAGATCGGCCAAGGACATCAGCATCGCTGGCGTGACGACCAGGGTGAGCACGGTCGCAAAGCCGAGGCCGAAGACGATCGCGACCGAGAGGTGCACCCACCACTGCGTCGAGGGCGCCCCGACATCGACCGCGCGCGTGACGAAGTCGATATTGATCCCGAAGGCGATGGCGAGCACGCCGAGCACCGCGGTGACGGCGGTCAGCACGACGGGTCTCGCCCGCTCGCGGCACGTCTCGAGGATCGCGTCGCGCGCCGCCCACCCCTCGCGCCGCAGGCGATCGTAGGTGTCGATCAGCACGATGTTGTTGTTCACGATCACCCCCGCGTTCGCGATGATGCCGATGCCGGTCATCACGACGCCGAAGGATTGTTGCATCACCATCAGCCCGATGAGAACGCCAATGGTGGACAGCACGACGGCCGAGAGAGTGATGAGAACGCTGGTGAACTTGTTGAACTGGGCGAGCAAGATGGCGAAGATGAGGAACAGGGCGGCCCCGAACGCCTTTCCCAGGAACGCTCCGGCCTTGGCGCGCTCCTCGTCTTCCCCCTTCAGCCGGAACGTGACGCCGGGTCCGAGCTCGGTCTTCGCGAGGGTCTCGACGACGGCCTGCTGTACACTGGCCGACTGCACCCCTTCCGCGACGTTGGAGGTGACCGTCACGACGCGCTGACCCCCGACCCGGTTGATGAGGCCGACTTTCCGGGTCGGCTCGCGGCTCACGAAATTGGAGATCGGGACCGAGCCCACCGGCGTATTGAGGCGAAGCTCGTCGAGCTGATCGAGGCTGCGCCGATCAGGCGGGAAGCGCACGAGCACGTCGACGGACTTGTCGGTGTCGTTGGGGCGGTACTCCGTCACTTTCACGCCGTTCGTCACGAGCTGAACAGCCGTACCGACGCTGGCCGGGCTCGCGCCATATTTGGCTGCCTCGGCCTTGTCGACCTGCAGCGTCCAGTCGATGCCGGGCAACGGAAGGCCGTCGTCCACGTCCCGCGTGTCCGGCCGCTGGCGGAGCATCTCGGCAACCGTCCGGGCCGCCGGGAAGAGGTAGGCCGGGTCGACGGCCGCAAGCTGGACGGTCACCGGCTTGCCGGTCGGCGGACCTGCCGCGGGCTTGGTGACCTCGATGATCGCGCCGGGGATGTCCTTGGTCTTCTCCCGGATCTCCTGCATGATGTCCGTGGCCTTGCGCCGCCGACGCCAGTCGACGAACTCGAACTGGACCGTTCCGATCGTGTCCTCGGTCACCTCGCCGGAGCCGCGCTGGCCCTCGCCGGCACGAGCATAGACGGTCGCGATCTCGGGCATGCCGAGCAGGCGCTGCTCGACCTCGGCGACCATGTTGTCCTTTTCGGTGATCGAGAGGTTGCCGCGCGCACGCACCTGCACCAGGGCGTAGTCCGGCTCCACATTGGGGAAGAACTCCACCCCGTTGCCGTGGACCGCATAGGCCCTAACCACGCCGACGAGCATGACGCCGGTCAGCATCAGCGTGACGACGGGGTGACGGAGCACGACGCGCACGGTCCCCATGTAGAGGCCCCGGTTCGACGCATGCTCGTCGTGCAGGTTCTTGGGCGGCCTGGCGAGCAGGGCCCCGAGGGTCGGCGTGAAGATGAGCGCGACGACGAGCGAGGCGGAGAGCGTCGCGATCAGGGTGATCGGCATGTACATCATGAACTGACCGACGATGCCGGGCCAGAACATCAGCGGCGAGAAGGCCGCGACGCGGGTCAGCGTCGCCGCGATCACGGGACCCGCCATGCGCTTGGCGGCCTCCGAATAGGCCTGCCGGGCCGGCGTGCCCTCAGCCATCCGACGCTCGGCGAACTCCGACACGATGATGGCGTCGTCGACGAGCATTCCAACCGCCAGGATGAGCGAGAACAGCACGACGATGTTCACCGTCAGCCCGGCGAGCTGCAGCCCGAGGATGCCCGCGAGGAACGAGGCCGGGATGGCGATGCCGATGAACAGCGAGGCGCGCCCGCCGAGGACATAGAGCATGATGACGATGACCAGCAGAACAGCCGTGATCACGCTGTTCTGCAATTCGTGGAGCATCGTCCTGATGTCCTTGGACTTGTCCTGCGTGAAAGTGACGTTGACCGAACCGGGCCAGGTGGTTTTCAGCTGCGCGATAGCCGCCTTGGTGGCGTCCACGGTCTCGATCAGGTTCGAACCTGTGCGCTTGGACACCTCGATCGTGATCGAGGGCTTTCCGTTGACTCGCGTGACCGACGTCGGATCCTTGAACGTCGGATGCACCTCCGCCACGTCGCCGAGGCTCACGGTGGCGGCGCCGGACGCCGCGATGGGGAATTTCAGTATGTCGGCCGGGTTGTCGATCAGCGCCGGCACCTTGACGGCGAACCGGCCGGAGCCGCTCTCGATGGCGCCCGCCGCGACGAGGCTGTTGCCGCCCTGGAAGGAGCGCACGAGGTCATCGAGCGAGAGGCCGTAGCTCTTGAGCAGCATGGGTTCGGCGATGATTTCGACCACCTCGTCTCTGGCGCCGCGCAGCTCCGCCGAAAGAACGCCCGGCACCTGCTCGACGGTGGTCTTGGCCTGCCGCGCGAGGCGCAGCAGGGTCCGTTCCGGCACATCGCCGCCGAGCGCCACCACGAGCACCGGGAAAAGCGAAAGGTTGACCTCGCGTACCTGCGGTTCATCCGCGTCGCGCGGCAGGTCGCGGCGGGCGTCGTCGACTTTGGCGCGGACGTCGGCGAGAGCCTTGGCGCCGTCGAATCCGGCTTCGAATTCGAGCAGCACGTAGCCGCCGCCCTCGTACGCGGACGAGCGCATCTCCTTGATGTTGGCGACCGACTTCAGCTGCGTCTCGAGAGGGCGCAGGATCAGGCGCTCGGAATCCTCCGGGCTGATGCCCCGCTGCGTGATGTTGACGTAGATGATCGGGACCTGAACGTCCGGCTCGGCTTCCTTCGGGATCGTCCGATAGGCCGAGAAGCCCGCGACCAGGAGGAAGAGCAGCGTCGCAAGGGTCAAGCGCGCATGCGAGATCGCGAAATCCACAAGCTTGCCCATGACCTAACCTCGCGACGTGGTCTGGACGGGAACGGCCTCGACCAGCTCGCCCTCCTTCACGAAATCCTGACCCTGAACGATGACCCGCAGCTCGCTGCCGATGCCAGCCACCCAGAGGCTGGCGTGCCCGTCCTCCACGACCGAGACCGGCACGAAGGCGACCTTGCCGGCCGTATCCACCGCACGAACGCCCAGCTTTCCTTCGCCCGAGAAGGTGAGCGCGGAACGCGGGATGCGAGAGGCCGGCACGGGCGCGAAGCGCAGAACGACCTCCGCGGTGACGCCATCCGGTATGGCGCCATCCTTGTTGTCGACCCCGATCTCGACACGATAGGTACGCGTCTGCGGGCTGGCCTTGCGCGAGATGAAGCGGACCTGGCCCTCTGTGGTCTGCCCGGTGATAAGGCGAACCTGAGCCCTGTCGCCGACCTTGACGCCCGCGAGCTGTCGTTCGGCCACCTCGACCACCGCAAGCATCGGGTCGAGCGCGATGATCTCGGCGACGTTGCCGCCGATCTGAAGGGCTTGGCCAACCTCGACCGGAACGTCGTTGACGACGCCGGCGATCGGCGCCAGCACGGCGCCCCGGTCGCGCTCCGCTTCCATCTGGGCCAGCGTCGCCTCGGCGCCCTTGAGTTCGGCCTCGAGCTGAGGCTGGTTCAGGGCCGGGAGGGTGCCCGACCTGATGAGCCTCATCTTCGCTTCGTACTCGCTACGGCGCTGCTCGAGGCGGGCCCGCGCCTGAGCCACGTTGGCTTCGCGGGCTTCATCGGAGAGCACGGCGACGACGTCGCCGGTCTGGACCGTCGAGCCGCGGCGGACCTTGAGGTCGACGACGATGCCGGACGCACGAGACACCGCGGTCGCCCGCTTGTCCGCCTCCGTCCGGCCGGAGAGGACGGTGCTGCGTTGATGGAGCGTGACCTCGACCGGGATGACGGACACGCGAAAGCGCGGCGCCTCTGCCACCGCGGCTGCCGGCGCAGGGGGCGTGCGTGCATCGCCGAAATGGCCGGATGCAACCCAGCCAGCGGCGGCGACGAGAATGGCTGTCGCAGCAATGCGGCTGGCGTTCATGACGAGGCCTCGGGATGGTCCTGGTCAGGACGCAGATCGATGGCTCCCTTGAGAAGGCCGCCGACGAGCTTGAGCGTGTAGCCGACCTCACGCTCCGCATCGAAATTGGGCGCGATCGCCCGGCGCACGAACAGACCATCGGCCAAGGTGGCGACAACCACCGCCACGGCATTGGGATCCACCTCGGCGTTCACGAACCCGCGACGCTGAGCTTCCGCGAACAAAGTCGCGAGGCGCTGGATGATGTCGCACTCGAAGTCGCGCGAGATCGTCGCGAAAGTCCGGTTGCGCGTCGCCTCCGCCCAGATCTCCAGGCACAGGATCGCACGCTCGCGCGGCTCCTCCGCGAAGTGCTTGCGGGCGATCCGGGCGAAGGTCTCGAGGAAATCCTCGGTGCCGGTGAACGCCGAAAAGTCTTCGCCGACACGCGCGCGATCCCGCTCCGCCAAACCGACCACCATGGCTTCCTTGGAAGCAAAGTAGCGGTACAGATTGCCGGGACTCATGCCCGCTTCCGCGGCCACGTCGTGCATGGTGGTGCGGTGGAATCCGCTGCGTACGAAGCAGCGTTCGGCCGCATCAAGGATGCGGGCGTGGCGATCGGGGGTCGCATCGGCGTCGGGCCGGGAAGGAAGGGGAGCGGGAGTCATGACACATGTGAGAATGAACGTTCATTCTCACATGATCCTTGCCACCAGACCGAGTCAAGAGCCAAACTGCCGCGCTTACGATGCGGCACCGGCGGTCGCGGCGTGAAGGTCCCGCCAAGGCCGGCCAAAAAGGGCGGTGAAAAGGTGCGGACGCGATGCTTTTGGCGAGAGTGCGGCGCGGCGGCAACAGGCATTCCGAGGCGGTGGCAAAGAACAGGCCCGAGCCGCGGCAACGGCCCGAGGCGAGCCACGTTGGTCACGGTCGGCGAGGTGCACCTCCCGATGCCGGCCTGGAACCCGGGGTCGTCACCGCAGGCGCATTTCTCGGCGGACGACGCGTCGCGGAAATTCCCGGTCAGGAGGCCCGTCAGGCGGACACTTTCGGACCCTTAACCGCCATCGAAGGGATGAGCGCCCGGGCCAGATCCGACCCTCAATCGACCGATCCCTAAAGTTCTAGCAATCCGGCTCACTCGATTGCGAGGCGCCTCGGGCATGCTCGTCTGTGCTGGAGCACCTTCGGGGATTACCGCTCCAGTAAACTCGGGAGGGGCTGCTGTCTTGCGTATCGGCCTCTCCCCTTTTCATCTTGGCGCCGCGAGTTCGCCGCGAGCCGCGTAGGACAACTCGATGCACCGGACCATCGCGACATGGCCTTGCGGGGACCTGGGCCGCGCTTGCCTCACCGTCGTGATCTCTGCCCACTCGGGCTCCAAGCGCGGCGGCTGACGGTCACGGGTCCTCCCGACCTCGGTCGATCATGATCGAAAGGCTGCGCCGCGGATTGGGGCGCATGCACGCACAGGGCCGGAGACTCGCCCGGCCCTGTGCGGAGTTGCGCCGCGCCGGGGGGCTGCGTCAGGGGGGACTGTCGCAAGGGCCGGCACAACCTTCACGATGGTGAGCCGAACCCCGAGTGCGAACAAGGGATCATTCGGCTATACGTCGTCCGATAGGGTAGGGACACGGCCTGACGGAGCCCGGACTTGATCTGCGCCGGCGGGAACGGGACCAGCGCCGCGAAAAAGCGCTCCCGAGGGGTCAATTGAGCGGGTCCGGCCCGTAAGGCCGAATGAGCCGGGGATGGTCACTCGTCTTGAAAGGCGCACTGTTCCCGCGGGCCAAGAGACGAGCGCCGGGCCGCGGCGGTCGTGAGGTCCCGCGGCCAGTGATGGGAGCCGCAAGGCCGGACTTACTACCCTGTCGGGTCCCGGGGAGCTATACTGCGGAGACAGCGCATCTCGCCGCCTCCGAGCAGACACCACGCTCGTTCCTGCCCGCGAGGAAGCGAGCTGCGCAGCGTATCGAGATCCTTGGAGCATCTCGCGTCAGAACCAGACGCAAATCCCCGACCGTCCCGCGCAGGAGACACGCATGAAGGCCCGCACCCTCGCCTATGCCCTCGTGATCGGTTCCGTTTGGAGTTTCGCGGCCACGGCGCAGCAGCTGCCGCGATTCAACATCGAGGCGATATGCAGCACCGCGCAGGCGCTGACCGCGGAGGATCGCGATCCGGTTCAGGGTTGCATACGCGACGAGAGGGATGCGGAGCGCCAGCTCAGGGAGGTGTGGCCCGCGACGGCTGCGGCTCACCGGGAAACCTGCGCGGCGGAAACCCAGGTCGGCGGGTCACCGAGCTACGTCGAGGTGCTCACATGCTTGCAAATGTACCAGGGCGGCACGCCGACGACGCCGCCGCGCCGTCGGCGGCAGCCGTGACGGTGCGCCCGCCACGCGAACGATCGTGACGTCCGCGGGATTCGGCCCGCCGACGAATTTCGATCCGCCGCGCTGAAGAGGCGAGACTGCACCCTTCGGGAGGAGGATACGATGAGCAACGTTGAATGCGCCGCGACCTCCGGAGCTACGCCGCGCATCTTGCTGAGTACCGGAGCGCCTACGACCGCTTCAGCATTCCATCGTGGGACGAACTGTTCGCCGCTGAGGATCGGGTTGTCGTCGCCTACACGCTCGAGGCGAAAAAGACGGACGGGGCGGTGGAGCGCATTCCCGTCATGGCGGTGTGGACGATCGAGAACGGCAAGGTGACCGCCTTGCGCGAGGTCGATGGGCACTGACGAGCGCGGGGGTCACGCCTGCCGACCGCACGACTGCGCCGTCCATGAGGGACGGCAACGTGACCCGGCGATGAGCCTCGGTCGTGTCGGCGACGACCGGCAGCAGCCGGGGCGAGGGAAGTCCCCTGAAAAGCCACCCGTTCCGAGGGAGCATGCGATGTACACGCTCGAGATCGCCGGTAAGCCCATCGCTCTGATCGATGCTGACGAACAAGAGGCACGAGCCCTTGTCGCGGGAGAGGTCTTCAAAGCTGACATGCAACGATGGAAGCTCGGCGACAGCGCACTTTGGGATGGCCGGGCAGAGTTCGGTGTCAGGCCGGCGTCTGAAGAGGAAGCGGCTCAGTTCCAGGGACCCGACCCCCATCCCCCTCACGGCGCGGAGGACGATGAGGGCCCGACGGTGATGTTTCTCGTAGACGCCTATGACCCCGATGACCTGGAAGAGGACTGAACCCGCCGATGCACCGAGCCTCATGGGGCGATGCTGAATCCCCTCCGACCGTCCTACCTCTTCTCGAATTCGTCTCGAGGAGGTGTTCTGCGTAACGGAGAACGACGGAGGCGGCGAGCGGCCTCGTCCCCTCGATCGCCACGCCTGGGAGTCCGCCTCTAATGGATCTCCGGCTCGGGGATGCCGCCGCGTCCCTCGAGGAAGTCGAAATCGCAACCCTCGTGGGCCTGCCGGACGTGCTGAGCGAACAGGCGGTTGTAGCCGCGCGGATAATCCCGCGGCGGCGGCGCCCAAGTCCTGAGGCGCTCGGCGATCTCGTCATCGCTCAGGTGCAGGTGAATCGAGCGCTTCGACACGTCCACGGTGATCAAGTCGCCGTTGCGCACGGCGGCGAGCGGCCCGCCGATATGGGCCTCCGGCGCAACGTGCAGGATGCAGGCGCCGTAACTCGTCCCGCTCATGCGGGCGTCCGAAATACGGAGCATGTCACGCACGCCTTGCTTCAGAAGCTTTTGCGGAATCGGCAGCATTCCCCATTCGGGCATGCCCGGCCCGCCGATCGGACCGGCGTTGCGCAGCACCATGACGTGGTCGGACGTCACGTCGAGGTCCGGGTCCTTCACGGCTGCGGCCATATCGTCGTAACGGTCGAAGACGATGGCCGGACCGGTATGCTGGAGCAGGCGCGGCTCGGCGGCCGGCGGCTTTATCACGCAGCCGTCGGGCGCGAGGTTGCCGTAGAGAATCGCCGTGCCCCCGGACGCCGCGATCGGCTTGTCGAGCGGTCGGATCACATCGTCGTCGTACACCGCCGCGCCTTCGAGGGCGTCGCGCATTGTCCCTGTGACGGTGCGCGCATCGAGGTGAAGCAGACCCGCGAGGCGCGTCAGCAGACCGCGAATGCCCCCAGCGATATGGAAGTCCTCCATGAGCCACGCGCCGGACGGGCGCACGTTCGCGATCACCGGCACCTTCCTTGCGAAGTCGTCGAAATCGGTGAGCTTCAGCTCGACGGCGGCGCGCCGCGCGAGGGCGACGAGATGGATCATGGCGTTGGTCGAGCCCGCCAGCGCGTTGTGGACCAAGAGCGCGTTCTCGAAGGATCGCCGGTCCAGGATGTCGGAGGGCTTCAGGTCCTCCCAGATCATGTCGACGATGCGCCGCCCGCAGGCCGCGGCCATGCGCGGGTGCGCGGCGTCGGCGGCCGGGATCGACGCGGCTCCCGGCAGCGTCAGGCCGAGCGCCTCGGCGATCGATGTCATGGTCGATGCGGTGCCCATGGTCATGCAGGTGCCGTTCGAGCGGGCGATGCCGGCTTCGATGTCGTTCCATTGCTGGTTCGTGATCGTGCCGGCTTCCTTCTCGGCCCAGTACTTCCAGGCGTCGGACCCGGAGCCCAGGATCTTGCCGCCGTGGTGCGCGCGCATCATCGGGCCTGCGGGCATGAAGATCATCGGCAGATCCGCGGAGATCGCGCCCATGATCGTCGCCGGCGTGGTCTTGTCGCAGCCGCCCATGAGCACCGCGCCGTCCATCGGATGCGAACGGAGAAGTTCCTCGACCTCGAGCGCCAGGAGGTTGCGGTAGAGCATCGTCGTCGGCTTGACCCAGCTCTCCGAGAGCGAGAGCGCCGGTAGCTCGATGGGGAAGCCGCCGGCTTGCCAGACGCCTCGCTTGACCTCCTCGGCGCGCTGCCGGAAGTGCTGGTGGCAGGGCTGCGCGTCGCTCCATGTGTTGATGATCGCGACCACGGGCTTGCCCATGAACTCTTCGGGCGCGTAGCCCATCTGGAGCGTACGCGAGCGGTGGCCGAAGGCACGCAGATCCTGCACGCCGAACCAGCGATAGCTTCTCAACTCCTCAGGCCGTTTCATTGTCCTGCTGATCCCTTGGCCGGCGCGCCTTCGAACATGCGGCGGCGTGCGTTCTCGATGTGGCTCTCCATCGCCCGGCGTGCCGCGGCCGCATCGCGGGCCTCGATGGCGGCCAGGATGGCGGTGTGCTCGTCCTGCACGAGCCGAAGTCGCGCATCGGTGCGCAGCATGGAGAGATTGCGCGTGAGGTTCATGCCCAGCGAAATGTGGGCCTGCAACGAGAGCTGCACCGAGACGAAATAGTGGTTGTGGGTGGCCCGGGCGATCGCTTGGTGGAATAGCGAGTCCGCATCGACACCGAGCTGCCCCGTGCGGATGCAGAGCTCGAGAGCCTTGTAGGCCGATCGTATTTCGGCCAGGTCGGTGCCCTGCCAGCGCTCGGCCGCGAGGGCCGCGGCGGCTCCTTCGAGGCCGACGCGGAACTCGAAGCACCGCTGGATATCGGCGATCGAGCCGACCGGAACGAAGCGCAGCACGGCGTCATCCGGGCGGCGCCTCACGTACGAGCCCGATCCCTGGCGCGACACCACGAGCCCGTCATCACGCAGGCGAGCCAAAGCCTCTCGCACCACCGGCCGAGAGGCACCGAAGCGGCGCGAAAGCTCGATTTCGGAGGGCAGGCGGGTATTCTCGGCGAATTCCCCCGACACGATGAGCCCGACGATGCCGTCGTAGATCGCCGCGCTCCGTTTCGCGACCCCGCCCGCCAGCTCCAGGTTCGCGCGCTCGACGGCCATTCCCAGGTTCCTGCGGTTCTTCTTCGCGTCACCGGCTGGCACGAAACGCCGGCGGTGCTGCGGCGTCAACTTGTCCTCACTTGCCTCAAGTTGTCAAGAGTTGCAAACTCGCAGGCGTTGATTTAAGGATCCCGGGGACTGCAGCAGCCCACGACAGAATGGGCGGTAGTGCCGATGCAACCGTTCCCTTCGAGGAGGTCCCCGTGAAGAAACTTTTGACAAGTGTGCTGCTCGCTGCCGCTGCTCTGACCTCTCCGCTCCAGGCACAGGAATGGCCGCCGCGCACCGTCACCATCGTGGTTCCGTTCGCGGCCGGCGGGACGACGGACATGTTCGCCCGGATCTTCGGCCAGTCGCTACAGACCAAGACGGGCTCCGCCTTCGTGGTCGAGAACAAGGCCGGCGCGGGCGGCAACATCGGCACCGCCCAGGTCGCCAAGGCGCCGCCGGACGGGTCGACCCTTCTCGTCGGGACGGTGAGCACCCACGCGATCAACCCGTTCCTTTACAAGAACATCGCCCACGATACCGAGAAGGACTTCCAGCCTGTGAGTCTGATCGCGCGGCTGCCGAACCTCCTCGTCGTGAGCCCCAAGATCCCCGTGAAGACGGTTGCGGAACTCGTCGATTACCTCAAGCAGAACCCGGGCAAACTGAACTACGGCTCGTCCGGGGCCGGCACCTCGACCCATCTCGCCTCCGAACTCTTCCAGATGATGACCGGCACGAAGATCAACCATCTGCCTTTCCGCAGCTCGAACGACGTCATGAATGCGCTCGCCGGAGGGCACATCGATCTTGCGTTCGACAACATGACGTTGGCCTGGCCGCAGGCGCAGGCGGGCACGGTTCGCGCATTGGCGGTCACGAGCAAGGAGCGCAGCCCGACGGCGCCCGACGTGCCGACTCTGACGGAGTCGCTGCCGGGCTTCGAAGCCACGTCCTGGCATGGTCTTTTCGTCCCGGCCGGCACGCCGCGTCCCATCGTGGATCGCCTGGCGTCCGAGGTGAAGACGATCTTCGACAGCCCGGAGCAGAAGAACAAGCTGACCGAAATCGGAGCCGTGGCCTCGCCGATGTCCCCGGAGCAGTTCGTGGAGTTCATCGCTGCCGAACGCAAGAAATGGCAGGACGTCGTGAAGGCCTCCGGGGCAAGCATCCAGTAGGCGTGAAATCTCCCGGAGCGTCGGTCGGTCTTCGGCCGACGCTCGCTGCACGAACCTTCGTTAGCGGAACTCGCCGATGCCACGTCTGAAACCCGAGACACGCGAGATGCTCAAGACCGTGAGCGCGGCGACGCTCTGCACCGCCCTCTTCAGGCGCGGCTTGCGCAATCAATTCATCCAGGACGTGCGCCCGCTCAACCCGGCGGCGGGCCCGATGGTCGGCGAGGCGTTCACGCTGCGCTACATCCCGGCGCGGGAGGACCTGAACCCCCTCGGCGTTTTCCAGGACCAGGCTCATCCCCAGCGGAAGGCGGTCGAGGAATGCCCGCCCGGCGCGGTCCTCGTCATCGACAGCCGCAAGGATCCGCGCGCCGCATCCGCGGGATCGATCCTCGTGTCGCGCTTGATGAAGCGCGGGGTGGCGGGCATCGTCACCGATGGGGGTTTCAGGGACTCGCCGGACATCGCGCAGCTCGCCATTCCGGCCTACCACAACCGGCCCTCGGCTCCTACCAACCTCACCCTCCATCAGGCACTCGATATCGACGTGCCGATCGGCTGCGGCGACGTCGCCGTTTGGCCGGGCGACGTCGTGGTCGGCGATGCGGAGGGCGTCGTCGTGATCCCGGCCCATCTTGCCGACGAAATCGCCGCCGAGGCCGTGGAGATGACGGCGTTCGAGGATTTCGTCACCGAGGAGGTCATGAAGGGACGCTCGATTCTCGGGCTCTATCCGGCCACCGAGGAGCAGACGAAGGTCGATTTCGCGGCTTGGCGGCAGGCCAACGATCGCTGAGCCGAGAAGGCGCGTCATGAATCCCATCGATCCGGAACTTCGCCAGGCGCTGACGGGCATATCGGGTATCCTGGTCACGCCGTTCGACGACCAGGACGAGGTGGCGCCGCACCGTCTCGCCGGCATCATCGACCGCGCCGTCGGAGCCGGCGTTCACATCCTCGTCTCGAACGGCAACACGGGTGAGTTCTACGGTCTCACCACGGCGGAAGCCGAGCGCATGATCCATGCGACGGCCGAACTCGTCGGCGGCCGCGTGCCGCTTCTCGGCGGCGTCGGCCGCAGCATCAAGGATGCTTGCGCTCTCGCGCGCGCGTCACGGGCGGCGGGCGCCTCCGCCCTCATGGTGCATCAGCCGCCCGACCCTTTCGTCTCGCCGCGCGGCGTCGTCGACTACGTCGAGCGTGTCGCGGCGGCAGGCGAGGGGCTGCCGCTGATGCTTTACCTAAGGAACGACGCGATCGGGCTCGAGGCGATCGAGCAGCTCTGCGCCGTGCCGGGCGTCGCCGGCGTCAAATGGGCCTCGCCCACCCCGCTTCGCCTCGCGGAGGCGATGCGCAGAACCGATCCGGCCATCGTCTGGGTCGGAGGATTGGCCGAGACCTGGGCACCCCCGCTCTATTCCGTGGGCGCGCGCGGTTTTACCTCGGGTCTGATCAATGTCTGGCCGGAGCGTTCGGTCGCGATCCATGCGGCTCTCGACGCAGGAGACTACGGCGGAGCCGCCCTGCTCATCCACGAGATCGCAGAGTTCGAGAACCTGCGGGCCGACGAGCAGAACGGAACGAACGTGACCGTGGTGAAGACCGCTCTGCAGATGATGCGGGCCGATTGCGGCGCGACCCGCCCTCCGTCGGCCTGGCCTCTGACGGCCCCGCAGGCCCACCGACTCGCCCGGCTGCTGGAAAGCTGGCACCTCGTGTCGGCAGCCTAGCGAACGGTCACGAGGAGAATCCTACATCCCGCGTGAATGCGAGCCGCATCCGGCACCCGCAATTGCTCATCGCGCTTGGGATCCGCAGATGGCATGCTCCGAATCCAATCGGTCGCTCCGCTGCGGAGGGGCCCGTGGGTGTGCGTCGTGCGTGTGCAGGGGAGAGCAAGAGTGCCGCGTCCGCTTCTCGTCATCGACGGCGATTCCTTCGCCCATCGGGCATATCACGCCCTGCCGAAAACCATCCGGAGAAAGGGGAACAGGCCGGCAGGGGCGATTCTGGGCTTCGCCAACCTTCTCCTGCGCCTCTACGATCAGGAGCAACCGCGTGCCGTGCTCGTGGGATGGGACACGTTGAACGCGCCGACGTACCGTAACGAGCTCTTCCCCTCCTACCAGAGCGGGCGCGAATTCGACGAAGACCTCGTGGAGCAGCTGGAGACGCTGCCAGAGCTCGTTTCCGCGTGCGGCTTTGCAAACGCGAAGGCACCCGGCTACGAAGCCGACGATTTCTTGGCCGCCGCCGTGGCGAAAGAAGAGCGCCGTGGCGGGACCGTCGTCGTCGCCAGCGGAGATCGGGACGCATTCCAGCTCGTATCGGAGAAGACGACCCTCCTCCAGCCCATCCGGGCAGGGGAGATCGCGCGCATCGGTCCCGACGCGGTGCGCGAGCGATATGGCGTCGACCCAAAGCAGGTGCCGGACTTCATTGCGCTGAGGGGCGATCCGTCCGATCGATTGCCCGGGGCGCGGGGCATTGGGGCCAAGAGCGCGGCCAGCCTCTTGCGCAAGCACGGCACCTTGGACGCTCTCCTCGCGAGCGGCCGGTTCCCGGTGCAGGCCGATGACCTGCGGCTCTACCGCAGGATCGCGACCATGGATGCATCGGCGCCTCTGCCGCCCTTGCGAGCTCAGAAGCCGACTTGGCCCAAGGCGGCGCAGCTCGCGCGCGAGTGGGACCTGAATCGGCTCGCGGACAGGCTGTCCATGCTCGTCGACACGCACGCCGAGGTCGGTCACACGTCCGCGCGCAGCGGCTAGAGCGGATTGGCATTGGGCGAAATCGGGAGTTCCGGTTCCACGGTGTTGGGATGTGAGCGGGAGGTCCAGCATGCCAACGTGCCCTGCCGCGCACCGTGCCGACGCTTGAAAAAAGACGCTGGCAGCCGCCGGGCAGGAGCGGAACGGGAGCCGAATCGCTGCGGCGTCAAAAGGCTTTGGAACCGGGTTCGAGGCTGAACACGACGGCCGCCAGCGCGTAAAGCAGGAGCGCAGAGCAGACCACGGCCGTGAAGCCGAAATGCATGGCGAGGATCCCGGCGAGGACGGCACCGACGACCGAGGAACAGCCGTTGATGGCCCAGGCCCATGGCACCAGGCCGGGCGCCTCCGCGGACACCCGGCTCAATCCGAGCGGAAACGGGAGACCCATCGTGAAGGCGAGCGGCGCGATGAGCGTGGTCGTCAGCGCAACCTTTGCGAGGAGCGGCAGGGCCATGAGCCTCGAAAGCGCAACCGGCAGTGCGATGAGGTAGGCCCCCGCGAGAACGATGATGGCAGCTGCGGCGACTCAAGAGCGCAGCGCGCGACTGCTTCCCGAGCGCGGCGGAAGCGCCGCTCCCGAGACCGGCGAACACCAGGAAGGCGGCCAGCACGACGGCGATCGCCGTGAGCGGGTGACCGAGAAAGAGCGTGAAGCGTTGAATGAAGCTGATCTCGATGAAGATGAATCCGAAACCGAGCGCCAAGAAGTAAATCGCCACACGCCACCGCTCAAGGGATGCCCCGCCGGTTCCGACCCTGCGGATTGCCAGCGGCAGCAGGATGAGAATCAAGCTCGCACCGGCCGCCTGTGCGAGGGTGCCGAGGTGGACCAGATAGCCGGTATCCACCTGCGTCAGGCCGCCCTGCGCCCGCAGCGCGAAGAGCTCCGGCAGCAACTCCCATTTGAAGAAGCGGAAGAAGTAGGGACGGTCGTCGGTCGCAGGGGCGACGTGGAACCGATACGCCTCGAGGAATTGCTCGCGCTCCGGCCCGAGCAGCGCCACGGCGGCCCGGTGGAGGTAGGGTTCGGCTGAGCGGTTGTACCGGTTCGCCTCCGCTTCTGCCATGCCGGGGTACCACGCCACATCGAACGATCGTTCCTCGCAAAACGCTCGGATCCGCGCGACCTCGGCCGGCTCAAACGGCCCTTTCTTGACGAGCAGCGTGGCCGTGTTCCAGGTGTGGATCATCGCCAGCCGATGGCCGGGCGCCGTCACCCCCGCCTGCTCGAGCGCCACAACGGCAGTTGCAAAGATCTTGATCGGATCACGCGGCGGCGCACGCAGCCAGCGCGTCACCGCGAGGAGCCCGCCCGGTGCGAGATGGGCCTCGTAGGCGCGCAATGCTTCGACTGTGTACAGGGAGCTTTCACCCAGAGCATGGACCCCGGCCGCAGCCGCCGTGAACGAGTCGAGGAGCGCCACCTCGATCAGGTCCCAGCGCCCGGTGCTCGCCTCGACGAAGCTTCGCGCTTCCGCGATGTGTACGGTCACGTCCGCGCGGCCATAGACGCCGCCGGAAAAGGCGGAAAATTCTTCCCGTACCAGGCCGACCAGATTGGGGTCGAGCTCGACCGCATCGACGTGCGCGGCTCCGTGATGAAGCGCTCGAAGGACGTCGCTGCCGCCGCCGGCGCCCAGGATGAGCGTGCGCGGACGCGCAAGGAGGTGATAGGGGAGCGCCGCCGTCTGCTGGTCGAGATAGGCCAGCGCGTCGCCCGAAAAGCGGTTGATCACGCTCAACGCTTCCGCGTCGGTGAACACGCCAAGCTGGGGCGGGGGCTCGACCGCGGCGCCGAGACTGAGCCCCGGCGCGTGGCGGAACGGGATCACCGGACTCTCGACGACGGTCAGCAGCCCGAGCGGGCTCGAGCGCTCGGTGAGCACCTTGGCGCCCGGAGCCGTCAGCGCGACACTCAGGCCCTTGTATGGCGACGGCCGCAGCTCCAACCAGGATGACGGCCAGGCCACGACCGACGCGATGGCCATCGCGGACAGCGCGACGGCCGCGGCCCGCGCGGCTCCCGCCCAGGCCGCAAGTGCCGCGGATACAAGGCCGAGCCCTGCGATGACGCGCAGGCCATCCTGCACTGGCAAGGCGAACAGCAGCCCCACGACCAGCAGCGCCCCCGACCCGGCTCCGACGAGGTCGGCGCGATAGAGAGCGGCGATGCGATCGGAAAAGCGGACGAAGGCAAGCCCGATCGCAACTCCGACGGCGAAGAAGGGCAAGGCCAGCAGCAGGTAGATGCGGGCCAAATGAAGCTGCTGTTCAAGGTCCCAGATCACCTCGAGCGGATTGAACGGCACGCGCTGGGCGAGCGCGAAGCCGCCGACGGCCGAGACCGCGAACAGCGTCGCGCAAGCCGTGAAGGCGAGCGTGAAGCGGGACGCTAGGGCGTCTCGCAGAAAGGCGAGGGCCGTACCGCTCGCGCCGATCCCGAGCAACGCCACGCTGATGATCATATGGGCGAAGTGGTGCCAGAGGAGGATCGAGAACAACCGCGTCAGCAGGATCTCGTAAGCAATCGACGCGCCAGCCAGGATGCCGACCGCGGCGGCGAGAGCCATGGTTCAGCGGGTGCCGCTGCCCGTCAGGGGCACGAAGCTGACGGGCAGGAGCACGCGCGTGCTCACCTTTCCGGTCGGGTCCTTTTCGACCAGCATCAGGTTCTGGGCCATGAAGGCGGGACCGACCGGGATCACCATCCGGCCGCCGGGCTTGAGCTGGCCGACCAAGGGGGGCGGGATGTGGCTTGCGGCCGCCGTGACCAGGATGGCGTCGAACGGTGCGTGCTCGGGCCAGCCGTGATAGCCGTCACCCTGACGCACCGTGACGTTGTGATAGCCGAGCCCGTGCAGCCGCTCCTTCGCCTGCCTGGCCAGCGGCTCGACGATTTCGATCGAGTAGACGCGGTCCACAAGGCGAGACAGCACGGCGGCCTGATAGCCCGAGCCGGTGCCGACCTCGAGCACGACATCGTCTTTGTCGGGCTGCGCGAGGTCGGTCATGAGCGCGACGATAAGCGGCTGTGAGATCGTCTGTCCGTGGCCGATCGGCAGGGGTCGATTGTCGTAGGCGGCGGGACGGACGTTCTCGGGCACGAGCTCGTGCCGCGGAACCTCCCGCATTGCGGCGAGGACGGACGGATCGAGTCCGTCGCTGCCGCTCGGACCGGCCGGGCTTCTGGAGAGAGCCGCAAGGGATTGGATCATTCTCTCGCGGGCCGCCCGCGGATCGCTCTCAGCCGCTCCAGGTCGGACAAGCAGCAGCGTTGAAGCGGTGGCGATCAGGATCAGGGTTCGGATCATGAACTGGCACTGACTTCCTGCTTTGCCAGGAACCATCCAACAGGCTGCGAGTTCCCGGAAACCGAAACCCCGAAGGCTGCAGCGCGATGCCTCCCGGGGGATCCGACTCGACGCGCTGGCACATCGGCCGACGGTACCAGGCCGCGCTTCCGAAAACCGGCGTCGAGACCACTTACGTGCGCATGGCGGAGCGGCGCTTCGGGACGTATGCTTCGGCCGGGGCGCCGAGCGTTGGTTCGGTGGGACGGCTCGGAACGTGCCGAACCCGTTCCGCGGTCGGCGTCTTCCGAACGAGGAGAAGCGACAATGGCCGAATCGGACACCAAGACAGGCGAGCGGCGCTCCAAGACCGGGTTCAGCCTTGCGCCGCCCACGCCGGATCAGTTCGCGGCGCTCGTACAGGACCTCACCGCCGAGGAGCGCGAGGTGCTGCTGGAGCACGGAACCGAGGCGCCGTTCTGCGGCCTGTTCGACAACGCCAAGGAGGAGGGGACCTATGTCTGCCGCCTGTGCGGCCTGCCGCTCTTTCGATCGGGCACGAAGTTCCAGTCCGGCACGGGCTGGCCGAGCTTCTTCGAGCCGCTCGACCGCGGTCACGTGGCCTTCGTGGAGGACCGCAGCTACGGCATGCTTCGCACCGAAATCCGCTGCGCCCGCTGCCAGGGTCACCTCGGGCACGTCTTCGATGACGGCCCGCCGCCTACGGGCGAGCGCTACTGCATGAACTCGGTCTCGATGCGGTTCATCGCAAAAGGCGAGCCGATTCCAGACCGCCTCGGACGGGGCGCTCCGGAGGGCGTGGCGTCGTAACCGCCCTCGGCCTTGTCGCCGGCGAGTCGGGGCTCGCGTCCCATAGGGGGACGCGGCTCGGCGCTTTGTCGTGAACCCGTTCCATCGGGCGTTGTGAAAGATCGGACTCGAGCTGCGACGCGGCTCCTTTTCGAAAACTCTCGAGGATCTCCAGGAAATCGCAAGGTCGGCTCCAAGTCTCCCGGCGGCGCGCCGCGTAGGGTTTGCTCATGGGCTGCTTGTGCAGCCGATTTGGAGAACAACGCCATGCTTACGCTCTCTTTCCCATCCGCGTCGACCTCGGCGCATGCAGCCGTCCTGGCACTCACGAAGGCTGCATCTCGGGGTATCGATACGCTCTCGCGCAGGCACGCTCATCGAAAGGCGCTGAAGGAACTCGGCGCCCTCGAGGACCGTATGCTGCACGACATCGGCCTGAGCCGTTCGGAGATCACGTCGGTCACGGGGTGTTTCGGCATCGATCTCACCCGTCGCCCACGCTGACCCCGAAGGCGGCCGTCGCGAGTGCCCGCGGTTTCCCCGCGGGCACTCGCTGTGTTTTGGAATCGAGACGCCGACCGTTGGAGCAGGGCCAGATCGGTCAGGCCCGCCCATCCGACAGGCTCGCGGTCGCATGAGCTGCCGCAGGGACTCGGGAACCGAGGTGACGACCTCCGGGTGCAATGTGCGCTGCCGCACAGCCTGTGAGTTCTCGTGATGATCACTCACTGATAAAAGTTGACAATCGTCACCCATCACCATAGCTCGATGTGGGCTGGACGGCCGACCTCGCACCTCGATGCGGGAGACCACGGCGGTTCCGGCGTTAGAGGCAGAGGCGCACGCCATGTCGGGTCGCTGGTCGATTTTATTCTTGGCCCTCCTGCTCGCGCTCGCAGCCTGCCAGGAGGAGCCGCAGGAAAGCACCCATCCGCAAAGGCCCGTTTTGGTGCAGACCGTCGCCTTCGAGGCACGCACGCCGCAACGCACCTTCGTGGCTACGATCCGACCGCGGGTCGAGAGCGATCTCGGCTTTCGGGTACCCGGAAAGGTCGCGCGTCGGCTGGTGACCGTCGGCGATGCCGTCAAGGCCGGCCAGGCGCTGGCAGTGCTCGATGTCGCCGATCTGAAATTGCAGCACGAGCAGGCCGAGGCCGAGGCCCGGGCCGCTTCGGCCGCACACGCGCAGGCGGAGGCAGAGCTCAAGCGCATCACCACCTTGCGCGGCGAGGGCTGGTCGACCGCCTCCGGCTTCGATCGTCAGAAAGCCGCGACCGAGGAGACCCGCGGTCGTCTTGCCCGGGCCGAGCGCGCCCTGCTGCTGGCCGGCAACGCACTGTCCTACGCGACCCTGGCGGCCGATAGCGACGGCATCGTGACGGCGACGCAGATCGAGCCCGGCCAGGTCGTCAGCACCGGCCAGCCAGCCATCCGACTCGCCCGTCTCGCCGAGAAAGAGGCGGTGATCGCGGTGCCCGAGGCGCTCATCGCGGCCGTGCGCGGCGGCAAGGCGTCACTCACGCTCTGGTCGGATCCCGACAAGCGCTACGAGGCCAGCCTGCGGGAATTCGCTCCCTCGGCCGATCCAGCCACGCGCACGTATCTCGCGCGCTTCGCCATCCCGGCCGCGGGCGCCGAGGTGCAGCTCGGCATGACCGCCACGATCACGATCATGGACGGCTCCGGATCCCGGATCGCGCGTCTTCCGCTCTCCGCTCTCTACAACCAAGGCAGCGGCCCCGGCGTGTGGGTGATCGACGCCGAGGGACGCCCAAGCCTGCGCCCGGTGGACGTGGAGGCCTATGAGGCGCGCCACGTCCTCATCAGCCGCGGCCTCGCCGAGGGCGACAAGGTCATTACGCTCGGCGTCCAGAAGCTCGATGCGGGCCAGCAGGTCCGGATCGTGCAAGCGCTCCAGTTCTAGTCCTCGGATTCTAGTCCACGGAGGCATCGATGAAGCGGTTCAATCTTTCCGAATGGGCCGTGCATCATCAGGCGCTGGTTCTCTTCCTGATCCTGGCGATCGGCGTCGGCGGGTTCCTTTCGTTCCGCAGCCTCGGCCGGGCGGAGGACCCGAACTTCACGATCAAGAACGTCATCGTCACGGCCACGTGGCCCGGCGCGACGGCTCAAGAGATGCAGAACCAGGTCTCCGACCGCATCGAGAAGCGGCTTCAGGAGCTGCCCTGGTTCGACAAGGTCGTGACCTACACCAAGCCCGGGTTCACGGCGATGAACGTGGGCTTCAGAGACAACACGCCGTCGCGGGAAGTTCCGCAGCTGTTCTATCAGCTTCGCAAGAAGCTCGCGGATATTCGCGGCGAGCTTCCCGGCGATCTTATCGGACCGAACGTCAACGATGAATATGGCGACGTCGATTCAGCGCTCTTCATGCTCACCGGCGACGGCGTCGACTTCGCGCAGCTGAAGACCGTTGCGGAAGGATTGCGCCAGCACCTTCTCAAGGTGGCGGGGGTCACGAAAGTGAACCTCTACGGCGTACAGGACGAGAAGATCTACGTCGAATTCAGTCACGCGAAGCTCGCCACGCTCGGCATCCCGCCGCAAGCCCTTTTCGAATCCCTGCAGAAGCAGAACGCCGTCGTGCCGGCCGGCACGGTGGAGAGCGGGGCGCAGCGCGTGTCGGTCCGTGTCACGGGCGCTCTCAGCGGGGAGAAGGCGGTCGCCGAGACGCCGGTCGAGGCGAACGGACGCGTCTTCCGCCTTGGCGACATCGCCACGATCAGCCGCGGCTTCGAGGACCCTTCCGACTATCTCGTACGCCAGCGCGGAAGGCCCGCGTTGGGCGTCGGCGTCGTCATGGCCAAGGGCTCCAATATCGTGACCTTCGGACAGGCCGTGAAGGCCGCCACCCATGACTTCATGCAGGCGGTGCCGCAGGGTATCGAGATCGAACAGATCGCCGATCAGCCGAAAGTCGTGGAGGAGGCGATCTTCGAGTTCGAGCGCTCGTTCCTTGAGGCGCTCGGGATCGTGCTCCTCGTGTCGTTCATCTCGCTCGGCTGGCGGACCGGTATTGTCGTGGCGCTTTCGGTGCCGCTCGTGCTCGCCATCACGTTCGCGGTCATGAACGCGCTTGGCATCGACCTGCATCGCATCACGCTGGGCGCGCTCATCATTGCTCTCGGTCTCCTCGTGGACGATGCCATCATCGCGGTGGAGATGATGGTGGTGAAGATCGAGCAGGGGTGGGACCGGATGCGCGCCGCGGCCTACGCGTGGACCTCGACCGCCCTCCCGATGCTCACCGGCACGCTCGTCACGGCGGCCGGGTTTCTGCCGATCGGCTTCGCAAACTCTGCCGTGGGCGAGTACGCGGGAGGGATTTTCTGGGTCGTGACGATCGCCCTGGTGGCGTCCTGGTTCGTCGCGGTGATCTTCACTCCCCTGATCGGCGTGAAGCTCCTGCCCAAGCGCTTCGCCGCCCATGCGGCGGACGATCCGCACGCCATCTACGAGACGCGGCTCTACCGTGCCCTGCGCCGGATCGTGCAGGCGTGCGTCAACCGTCGCGGGCTCACGGTGGCGGCGACGGTCGCGATCTTCGTCGTCTCCATCGTCGCGTTCGGGCGCGTGCAGCAGCAGTTCTTCCCGCTCTCCGAGCGCCCCGAGCTCTTCTTCCAGATGCGCCTCCCCGAGGGGACGGCGATCGGGGTCACTGCTGCAACAGCACAGCAAGCCGAGAAGCTGCTGGGCGAGGACTCCGACATTCTCACCCACACGACCTACATCGGCCAGGGCTCGCCACGCTTCTGGCTCGGCCTCAACCCACAGCTTCCGAACGAGGCCTTCGCCGAGATCGTCATCGTTTCCAAGGACGTGGCGGCTCGCGAGCGCATCAAGGCACGCCTCGAGAAGGCGGTGTCCGACGGCGCGCTGGGCGAGGCGCGGGTGCGCGTGGACCGCTTCAATTTCGGGCCTCCGGTCGGCTTTCCGGTTCAGTTCCGGGTCGTCGGACCGGATCCGATGCAGGTGCGCGATATCGCATTCCAAGTGCGCGACGTCATGCGGACGAACCGCAACGTCGTCGACCCGCATCTCGAGTGGAACGAGCTGACGCCGTCGGTGCGCCTCGTCGTCGACCAGGAGCGCGCCCGGGCGCTCGGCCTCGACCCGCAGACCGTCTCGCAAACGCTTCAGACGCTCCTCTCGGGCGCTGCCGTCACGACGGTCCGGGACGGCACCGAGCGCGTCGATGTCGTGGCCCGGGCCTCCGCTCAGGAACGCCTCGACCTCGGCCGCATCGGCGACCTCACGATCGTGTCGCGCAACGGCCTCGCCGTGCCCGTCGCCCAGGTCGGCCGCATCGAATACGCCCATGAGGAGCCGATCCTTTGGCGGCGCAATCGCGACATGTCGATCACGGTTCGCGCCGACGTCGTCGACGGCGTGCAGCCGCCGGACGTGACGAACCAGATCTGGCCGTCGCTCGCCGGCATCCGCGGCGCTCTGGCGCCGGGGTATCGTTTGGAGATCGGCGGCGCCGTGGAGGAATCTGCCAAAGGCAACGCATCGATCTTCGCGCTCTTCCCGCTGATGATCGGCGTGATGCTGCTGCTCCTGATGATCCAGCTGCAGAGCTTCTCGCGGCTCGTACTCGTCTTCATCACAGCGCCGCTCGGGATCGTGGGCGCATCCCTCGCCCTCAATCTCTCCGGCAAGCCGTTCGGATTCGTGGCGCTGCTCGGGCTTATCGCGCTCGCCGGCATGATCATGCGGAACGCCGTGATCCTCGTCGATCAGATCGAGACGGACGTGGAACACGGCTTGACTCGACGCGAGGCGATCACCGAGGCGACGGTGCGGCGGGCTCGCCCGGTCGTACTCACCGCGCTCGCTGCGATCCTCGCCATGGTCCCGCTGTCGTCCTCCCCGTTTTGGGGGCCGATGGCGTTCACGATCATGGGTGGGCTGTTCGTCGCGACCTTTCTGACGTTGCTGTTCCTGCCGGCGCTCTATGCGCTCTGGTTCCGCAAGCGCCTGGATGAGAGCGGCGCCAGTTCGCCGACCGAGGAGCGTCGGCCCGCGACGCTGGTCGCACCCGAGCGCCGACCATTTCCGCTCGCCGCTGAGTAGTCGCTGGTCCCGAGGCGCCCTGATAATTGACGAATGAGGGAATTCGTCATAATACATTATACATGAGCACTGCAGCGGCCTTGAGATCGCCCGACCAGGACACGCGGGTTCGCATCGTGGAGACCGCGGAGCGGTTGTTTCGCGAGATCGGTTACCAGAAGACGACGGTCGCCGACATCGCCAAGGCGCTCAGGATGAGCCCCGCCAACGTCTACCGCTTCTTCGACTCGAAGAAGTCGATCAACGAGGCGGTCGCTGAGCGGCTGATGCGCGAAGTCGAATCCGCGATCGGCGAGATCGCCGACCGAAAGGCGCCTGCGGCCGAGCGCCTGCGGGAGATGATCGCCACGATGCACCGGATGAACGCGGCGCTCTACACGCATGACCTGCGGATGCATGAGATGGTCGAGGTTGCGCTCGCCGAGAGCTGGCAGGTCGTTCACGGTCATATCGAACGCAAGAGCGAGATCTTCCACCGTGTGGTCGCTGACGGCATCGCATCGGGCGAATTCCGAGCGGACGATGCCGTGACGGCGTCGCGCTGCGTTCAGGTCGCGATGATCCGTTTCTTTCATCCGGTCCTGATGGTGCAATGCGCGAATGAGCCCGGTCCATCGCTGGACGCCCTGACGGACTTCGTGCTCGCCGGCCTTGGGTGTCCGGACAGCCCGGCGTCGACACGGCGCAAGGCTCCCGCGCGCAGCCCGAGGCCGAAGCGCGTCATGTGAGCGTGCAGGCGAGCGCCTTTGCGGCGTTCGAGCCGAGCAGCCGAAGTCGAGCCGCGCCGATTTTCAAAGCACACGATCGACAAAGGTCAATTTCGGTCTCGGGCGGGGCGAAGCGCGCCGCCACGTGGACGATCCACTCTGGCCGTCACGCGCCGGCCGAAGGGAGGAGCCTGTCGAGTATGTTGGCGAGAGCTTCGCTTTCGGTCTCGGTGATCCTGGCACCGACGTGCCGCTCGATGGCGGCCGCATAGACCGGCCACATTCGCTTCTGCATCTCACGCCCCCGCGCCGTGATCGCGACGAACTGTCGGCGTTTGTCGCCGGGGTAGGGGATGCGTCGCACGAGGCCGTCAGCCTCCATGCGGTCGAGCAGGCGCGAGAGGTTGTACTGCTCGAGGAGGATCTCGCCCTCGAGCTCACCCGGCGTGAGCTTCCCGCCCCGCGCGCGGCGCAGACCATACAAGACGTCGTACCAGGAGAGGGGAGGGAAGCCCGCCTGCTTGAGGTCGGCCTCGATCCCGCTCGTCGCGGCACGCTGGGCCCGCACGAGCCCCGCCCAAGCTTTCACGACGGCCTGCGACGGTCCTTGCATTCGGGCAAACCCTTCCTCGAAACGATGCAATTGCATCATAGTTGACGTTCCGATGCAACTGCATCAAATAGATACATGCAACTGCATGGAGGTCGCTATGACCCTCGAACACACATCCGGATCGGCCTATGGTGCCTTGCTGCTCCGCGTTTCCCTTGGCACGATGTATCTCACGCATGGGGTCGTCCTGAAGTGGATGACGTTCGGCCTCGACGGCACGGCGGCGTTCTTCGAGTCGATCGGTCTTCCGGGACCGCTGGCCCATGCCACGATCTTCGCCGAGCTCCTCGGCGGCGCGATGCTGATCCTCGGCATTCAAAGTCGCTGGGTCGCCCTGGCTCTGTCGCCGATCCTGCTCGGCGCGCTTTGGGTCCATGCCGGAAACGGCTGGGTCTTCTCCGCTCCGGGCGGCGGCTGGGAGTACCCGCTGTACCTGCTGGTGCTGTCGATCGTGCAGGCGCTCGTCGGCGATGGCGCTCATGCCCTGAGCCCGTCCCGTCCGCTCGGGCTGGACGTCAGGCTGGTTCCACGATTTCCGACCGGCGCTCTGAGCCGCGCTCCTGGCCGCGCCGCCTGACGAGGCGCCCGAAGCAGGCTCCTGAACTCACCGGCCGCTCGCCCCCCGCGAGCGGTCGTCAAGCCAAACCGTCCGGAGACCCAGCATGACGACGTTAAAGCTCATTTCGAGCCATCTCTGCCCCTATGTTCAGCGCGCCGCAATCGCGCTCGCGGAGAAGAGACAGCCCTTCGAGCGCGTCGATGTCGACACGTCGAACAAGCCAGAGTGGTTCAAGGCGATCTCGCCGCTCGGCAAGGTGCCGCTGCTCGCGGTCGGCGACGACATCGTGTTCGAGTCGGCGGTCATCCTGGAATACCTGGAGGAGACGATCGTGCCGCGCCTTCACCCCTCCGAGCCGCTGCGCCGGGCCGATCACCGCGCCTGGATCGAGTTTGGGTCGGCGATCCTCAACGACATCGCGGGCTTCTATCGCGCGCCCGATTCCGACAGCTTCGAGCAGAAACGGGCGCTGCTCGTCGAACGGTTCGCCCGGCTGGAGCGACGGCTCGCCGCCAAGCCTTGGTTCGACGGGGCGCGTTTCTCCCTGGTCGACGCCGTCTACGCGCCCGTGTTCCGGTATTTCGATCTGTTCGACGAGATCGGCGAGTTCGGCATCCTCGCGAACACGCCGAAGATCGCCCGCTGGCGCGCGGCCCTCGCGCGACGCCCGTCCGTCCGGGACGCTGTCGCTCCGGATTTCGCACAGCAGCTGCGCACGTTCATCGGTTCGATACCCTCGCACCTTTCCAAGCGGCTGGTCGCGACCTCCGCGGCGGCTTGACGGACGCGGAACGGCCGGCTTCGGCGCCAACGAAACGCCCTTCGCGAAGGCGGCCCGTCTCGCGCGTTCTCCAGCGTCGGCGAGCGCCAGTCGACTGGCGACGCCGAGCACGATGAGGTCGTCGGCGGTTAGCTCCGGCGGGACGTTTCCGATCGATGCCATTCTCCTGGAACGCGGCTGCGTAGCCGCAGCGACGGAGAGCTCTGATGTCGGCCGTCGGGTGCGGTCGGCAATGCCCCTGCGCGTGTCGAACCTGCTGACCTGAGTCACGCTAACGGTTCAGCGAGGGTTGGTTGGTAAGCCTATGGCGTACCGCCTTTCGGGTGCCGCCGTGGGTCCCATCTTGCGCTCTCTCCATTTCGGTCTCCTCATCCTCCTGTTTTTCGGCACCGTCTCGAGAACCGCCGCAAAGGACGCGTTCGCGGCCGTGGGTTCCGGCACTCTCGACGGAGTCCGCGACGTCTACGCGCGCATTCCGCCGAGGGATGATCTCGGGCGGGATCAGATATCCATGTTCCGCGCGTGGAACCCCGATCCGATCGGCAATCACGAGGCCAACCTCAAGGCCCTCGACCCGTCGCTCGCCCGGGTGATCCGGAAGACTGAGGCCGATAATCCTGGCCTCCCGTTCGTAATCGGGTCAGGCAAGCGCGATGCCGCACTCCAGCGGAGGGCCGTCGCGTGGGGCTGGTCCAGAACGCGGCACAGCTATCACCGGACGGGGCGCGCCGTAGACCTGTGGCCGCTCGACCCGCGCGGTCACATCAGCTTCGATCGGGAAGCCCAGGATCGGATTGGCGCTGCCATGAAGAAAGCAGCGTCGGAGCTACACGTGTCCATCCGCTGGGGTGGCAACTTCCGTAGCTTCAAGAAGAGAGACCGCTCGCATTTCGAGCTGGTGGCGAGGTAGGTCGCCGGAGGCGGCAAGCGAGACGGGCCGCGGGTTCGGGGATCCCCGTTCCTAGCGTTGCCGGCGGCGGCCGTTCGAGAGAGGCGAGGGGACATCGAAAGCCGCCTCGTGGACCTGGGACGCTCCTACCGTCCTATCATCATGCGCGGCGCCTCCACCCGCTCTCGTCGCCCTTCCATGCGGTCGTTCGTCCTGCTGAGATATCACATCGCGAGTGCAATGATGAGAGAGAGCAGGGCAGCGCCTGCGAATGCGGCGCGGGTGACGTGAGAGTACTCCCATCTGTCTCTGAGCCGAGCCCAGACGTCATCGGGCTCGGCACTCTCGGCAAGGTCGCGCCCTCGTTTCCCTAGCCCGAAGAACCCAGCGCCGAGGCCTTTCAGGTTGCGGTCCTTGAGCCAGAACTTGTTCACCGGATGCGTCACGATCCAGTAGGTCGCGTGCATCGCGAGCAGCGCCAGGAACGCGGCCAGCGTCCAGGCGAATGCTGGATCCGTCGGGTCGGTCGCGAGGAGGAGGGCCAGCGTCGCGCACATCCCGAGGCCCTCTCCCATGGCGCCTCCGATCGTGAAGCCGGGATAGTAGATTGTCTGAACAGCGATGTAGGCGTCCTTGCCCAGGCGCAGTTTACCCGGGAGCTCGAGCGCATGCGCCAGGGCCTGAGCCCAAGCGATCGACACGAGGAACACTGTCGCGACTTGCAAGATCATCAGCATGGACACTCTCCATGGGTCTTGACCAGTGGCATTTACGGTGTATATGTACGCTGTACATGCACCAAGCGCAAGGGTCGGCGATGCCGCACGGGAGCAAAGTGAGGCGCCGGCTGGATCCGCGCCGACGGCGAGCTCTCACCCGACAACGCGTTCTCGCCGAGGCGCTCCGTCTCTTTGAAAGCGAGGGGCCAGAGGCGATGACGATGCGGCGCCTCGCCGATCATCTAAAGGTCAGTCCGATGGCGCTCTACAACCACGTCAGCAGCAAGAAGGACCTTCTGCAGGGGATGGCCGAACACCTCGTTGCAGAGATCGACTTCTCCTGCGACGATCCGGACTGGCGCGAACGGATCCGCACCTGCTTTCGGCGACTGAGACAAGCCTGCCTCGCGCACCCGAGCGCGATGCGTTTGCTGGAAAGCCTGGAGATCGCGCCGGCGGCTGTGTTCAGCCCGATGGAAGTCACGCTCGCGGCACTCGAGGAGGCCGGGTTGAGCCCCGCCGACGCGGTGAGGGCCTATTTCCTGCTGATGAACTTCACGATCGGGCAGGTGTCGTACGAGGTGCGCGGGCCGTTCGAAGCGCTCGACCCCGCACAGGCGATACGCAGCCGCCGCCTGGAGGGCGCAGACTTCGCCCACATCCAGCGCTTCGTCTCGCTGCATGAGTGGGATTTCGACAGCGCGTTCGAGTTCGGTCTTTCCGCGATCATTGCCGGAGTGGCGCAGATCGGATGCGAAAAGGCATAGCGGGCTCCTGCCGATCCGACGGGCTTCGATCGAGCAACTCGATCGAGCGTGGTCGCCTCAAAGGAGCGCCACCACGCTCCCGTCATCGTCGAGCTGGCACGTGACGTCGGCTTGGCGGATCTGGACCTGATCCTCACGTCGGTACGTGATCCTCACTTCGACCGGGGCCTCGCTGACGCCGTTGGGGAGCCGCCTGGGCGTGCCGGCGCTTATGACGTCGACCTGTATGGCGCCGTGAGGTGTCGCCTGATCGGCAATGGTGCGTCGGCATGCTTCGAGCGCGGGCGGTAGGACCGCGCCCACGGAGGCGAGAGGCGCCTGCTCCCGCCGCAGGTTCGGCTCCAGGCTGCTCATGAACAATTCCCAGCCGGCCTTGAAGCCGCCCGTTTGATTGCAAGCGGCGAGCAAGAAAGGGGCTGCGATGGCGAGGGCGGCCTTGATTGATCGTCGAACGCCCGAGAGCGTCTCGGCCCTCGTTGCCGGATCGAGCGCGAGTTCTCTCATCGAGCACCTTCCGCCTGTTCTGCCTCCAGGGAGAGGAGCCAAGAGGATACGGAGGTGCGCCGCGGTCGGCCATTGATTGGTGAATGGATGGTTAATGCGATCGCCACCAGGATCGAAGCCCGCGCAGGCTGAGGCCCCGGCTCGAGCGCAGATCGATCGGGACTGCCAGGCGACAGAAGAAGAGAGCCGATTCCGCGCAAGTGGAACCGGCTCTCGTCGGGCCACGCCTCCCATGAGGTGCATTCAGCGTGCGAGATGCTCGAGACCTTGCTACGACGGAGATCGACGCTTCGAGGAAGGAGACGGACGTGGGATCGCATGACATCGTCGCGGTAACGACGCATTACCAAGGGTGGGCCCGATTTCTGAAGCTTACGATCCGGCGTCCCCAGGGGGACACCATGGAACGCGAGGTCGAGGATCATGGGTCGGCGACGGCGGTGCTCCCCTTCGATCCGGAGCGCCGGATGGCGCTCCTCGTACGCCAGTTCAGGGCCCCGGTGTTCCACGCCGGCGGCCCACCGACGCTCCTCGAAGCCGTTGCCGGTCTGCTCGACGAGGACGATCCCGAGTCCTGCGCTCGCCGGGAGGCATACGAGGAGGTCGGACTGCGCCTCGGCCCAATGGAGCGGATCGCGACCGCCTGGCCGATGCCGGGCTTATCGACAGAACGGATACACCTCTTTCTCGCGCGCTATCGCCCGTCGGACCGGGTGGGAAAGGGTGGCGGGCTCGCGGAGGAGCATGAGGATATCGAGGCGGTGGAGATCCCCTTGCGCGATCTGTGGGCGCTCGTTGACAGCGGCGGGATCGAGGATCTCAAAACCCTCGTGCTCACGCAGGCCTTGAAGCTTCGCCACCCGGAGGTTTTCGCCTGACCCGCGGGGTCCGTCACGACAGCGCCAGCATCACGGTCGCGAGCGGCGGCAGGGTCAGCGTGACCGAGCAGGGGTGCCCATGGCTTTCGCTCGCTTCGGCGGTGACGCCGCCGAGATTACCCACGTTGCCGCCGCCGTACATCTCGGCGTCGGTGTTCAGCACCTCCCGGTAGTGGCCGGGGACCGGAACGCCGATGCGGTAGCCCGCGCGGGGCACCGGCGTGAAGTTCGACACGACGACGACCACCTGCTTCTCGTCCGCCCCTCGTCGGGCCCAGGCGATGACGCTGTTCTCCGCGTCGTCGGCGACGAGCCACTGGAAACCGCCTGCTTCGGCGTCTCTCTCGTGCAGGGCCGGAAACTCCCTGTAGACCCGGTTGAGATCGCGGATCAACGCCTGCACGCCGCGGTGAAAAGGATCCTCGAGAAGGTGCCAGTCGAGGCTGAGGTCGTGGTTCCATTCGCGTTCCTGGGCGATTTCGCCGCCCATGAACAGAAGCTTCTTGCCCGGATGGCCCCACATGAATCCGTAATAGGCGCGGAGGTTCGCGAATCGCTGCCAGCGGTCGCCGGGCATTTTGCCGAGGAGCGATCCCTTCCCGTGCACCACCTCGTCGTGGCTGAGCGGAAGGATGAAGTTCTCCGTAAACGCGTAGAGGAGGCCGAAGGTCAGGTCGTGGTGATGATAGCGGCGGTGGATCGGCTCCTTGCTGACGTAGCGCAGCGTGTCGTGCATCCAGCCCATGTTCCACTTGAAGCCGAACCCGAGGCCGCCCGTATAGGTCGGGTGGGAGACGCCCGGCCAGGCGGTCGATTCCTCGGCGATCGTCACGACGCCCGGCGAGTGGCCGTAGACCGTCTCGTTCATGCGGCGGAGAAAGTCGATCGCCTCGATGTTCTCGTTGCCGCCGAAGCGGTTCGGAACCCATTCGCCGGCGCGGCGCGAGTAGTCGAGGTAGAGCATGGAGGCGACGGCGTCGACGCGCAGCCCGTCGAGATGGTAGCGCTCGAGCCAGAAGCGGGCGTTGGCGACGAGGAAGGCGGCGACCTCCTGGCGTCCGTAATTGTAGATGTAGGTTCCCCAGTCCTGGTGATAGCCCTGACGGGGATCGGCATGCTCGTAGAGATGGGTGCCGTCGAAATAGCCGAGACCGTGCGGGTCGTTCGGAAAATGTCCCGGAACCCAGTCGAGGATCAGACCGATCCCGGCCTCGTGCGCGGCCTCCACGAAGGCGACGAAATCCTCCGGCTTGCCGAACCGGCTCGTCGGCGCATAGAGCGAAACCGGCTGATAGCCCCAGGAGCCGTCGAACGGGTACTCGGTGATCGGCAAGAGCTCGATATGCGTGAACCCGAGATCCTTGACGTAGGGAATCAGCCGTTCGCCAAGCTCGCGGTAGGTGAGATAGCGGTTTCCCTCTTCGGGGACGCGGGCCCAGGACCCGAGATGGCATTCGTACACCGAGATCGGCGCCCGGCGCGGGTCCTGGAGGGCTCGCTTTTCCATCCAGCCTCGGTCGTTCCACCGGAAATCGATCGTCTCCTGCAGCACGGAGGCCGTCGCCGGCGGACGCTCGGAGGCAAACGCCAGCGGGTCGGCACGCTGCGGCAGCAGGCGTCCGTCCGGGCCTTTGAGCTCCAGCTTGTAGCGCATGCCGGGCTGCAGTTCGGGAATGAACAGCTCCCACACGCCGGCCTGATGGCGCAGACGCATCGGATGCGCTCGCCCGTCCCAGTCGTTGAAATCGCCGACGACGCTGACGCGCTGGGCCGTCGGCGCCCAGACCGCGAAGAGGAAGCCCTCGACCTCGCCGATTTGCCGCCGGTGGGCTCCGAGCACATGGAAGTGCGCCTCGCTGCCGACGTCGCGGATCTGACCCAATTCCTGGTTGCTGAGGATCGGCCCATAGGAATACGGGTCGACGCGCACGCTCGTGCCGTGACCGGTCTGAACCCGGAGCCGATAGCCAGGCCGTTCCGCCGCCTTGACCCTCCCGACGAAGAAACCCGCCTCGTGCCGCCGTTCCATCGGGGCCAGCGTCTTGGTGCCGCTCCAGTCGAGAAGGTCGATGACAGGGGCGTTCGGCACCAGCGCACGGACTTCCCACTGTCCGGCCGCCACCTCGTGCGGACCGAGAACCGCGAATGGATCCGAGTGGCTGGCGTTGACGATAGCGTCGATCGCGCCCGGGGGGAGGCGATCGCCCTTCGCGCGACCGGCGTCGGCGCGGCCCTCCAGGCTCTTGGCGGCAATCTCGATCTCCGTCGTCATCCGTGGTCTCCCGCCTGGTCCAGAATCGACAGAACGCCTCGAACCGGGGTCTCGATCCATTCGGGCCGGTGATCGGCCTCGTAGTTGATCTCGTAGAGAGCCTTCCCGAGGAGATGAAGCTGAAGGAGGTTCCGCCGAGTGGTCGCATCCTGCACCCAGACCGGGGTTCCGGCGGCGACATCCTCATAGGCCTCCATGAACGCGGCCTCCGCGAGCTCTCGGCAGGTCTGAGCGATCTCGGCCAGTCGGAGAGCGGCTTCGGCGACCACGCGCTGCTCGACGTTGCGCACCGCGGTTTCGGCCACATAGGCGAACGACCGCAGCATGCCCGCGACATCGCGCAGCGGCGAACTCTTGCAGCGACGTTCGTCGGCCGGACGCGCCGGCTCGCCCTCGAAGTCGACGATCATCACGTCTTTTTGCACGATGAGAACCTGCCCCAGATGGTAGTCGCCGTGGATGCGTGTCTTGATGGCCCCGATTGGGGGCGCCGCGAGGCTGTCGATGAGCGCCCGGCACTCGTCACTGCGTCCAGCAAGGGCGTGAATGGCCGCGATGGCGCTCTCGGAAGCCCCGTTGACCAGCCGGGACAGCGACGCAAAGGCTCGGTCGGCCTGATCCCTCGCATCGGCGGCAGCCGCCTTGACGTCCGCGTGCGTAAGCTCCTCGACCGCGAAAGCCGTGCCGTCCATCGGCCTCGCGAAGGCGAGGTGGAGCTCCGCCGTGCGCTGGCCGAGCGTGCGCACCGTCTGGAGATAGTTCGCGAGCGTATCCTCGAGGCTCAAGGCATCTCGCTCCGAGACGAGAGCCGCGGTGTCGAGCTCGCGCTTGAGAGTGTCGATCGACCAGGTCCAGGCATCCCCCTGGTTGCGCACGAAGCGTTGCAGCACGGCGACCGCCGTCGAGGTGCCGTCCGGTGCGACATGGTCGACGGATCCGAGCAACTCCGGGGTGTTCGGAAACTTCGCGACTTCGGTCAGGAACCGGCCGACCTCCACCTCCGGATGGATCCCGTGCTGCAAGCGCCGGTAGAGCTTGAGGATCATTTGTTCGCCGAGCATGATCGAGGTGTTGCTCTGCTCGGCCGAGAGCCTCTTGACCTCGCTCGGGTCCACGTCGGCATAGCCCGCCAGCGCCGCCGTCGGCGTGAACCGCAGCTGGCCACCCTCGGCGGTCGGCACCTCGTTGCCGTGCCGGACCGCGTCGAGGAACGAAACCGCGAAGTTGGGGGACGATCCCGCACCGTACAGTAGCCCGACCCTGGGGCCGCGTCGCACGCGCGCGACGGCGTAGGGCAGGAGCTCCTCCTCCTCGCGCGCCTCCTCAAGGGCAAGAGGAATGAAGTAATCGTGCCTCTCGCCGTCCCGCATCTCGACTTCGATGAGAGGTAGAAGGATGTCGTCGCGGCCTTGCCGGCTCCGCAACATGGCGAAATCGATGAGCTTGGTACCGGTGATGCTTTTCCCCTTGCCCGCGAACCAGCGCCGTCCGCTGAGGAAACGCGGCACGATGGTGCGCTCGAACGCGGTGCGCTCGCGCCCCTTGAAGAGGGTCTCGGGGCCGCCGGTCAGGACGAGCGTGAAGAGCTCCGGCGAGACCGGAAGCTGCACCGGCCGATCGGCCGGCGCCGTGGTGAGCCGGAACCAGTAGAAACCGTAGGCGGGCAGCGTCAGCAGGTACGGCAATTCGCCGACCGGCGGGAAGTCGCTGCCGCCCGTCAACTCGACGGGAATGGAGCCCTTGTGCTCGGAGAGGTCCAGCTCGACGGCCTGCGGCGAACGGGACACGTTCACGACGCACAGGATGTTCTCGTCCTCGGCGCTGCGGATGTAGGCCAGGACCTTGCGGTTGGCCGGGTAGAGGAAGCGGAGAGCGCCGCGCCCGAATGCCTTATGGTTCCGACGGATGGCGATCAGCCGGCGTGTCCAGTTGAGCAGGCTCGCGGAGCTCCGCAGCTGCGCCTCGACGTTGACGGCGTTGAACCCATAGATCGGGTCCTGGATCGCAGGCAGGAAGAGCCGCGCGGGATCGACCCGGCTGAAGCCGCCGTTGCGGTCGGGAGACCACTGCATGGGCGTGCGGACCCCGTCCCGGTCGCCGAGATAGATGTTGTCGCCCATCCCGATCTCGTCGCCGTAATAGAGCACCGGCGTGCCCGGCATCGACCACAGGAGAGAGTTCAAGAGTTCGATCTTTCGGCGGTCGTTGTCGAGCAGCGGCGCCAGCCTGCGGCGGATCCCAAGGTTGATCCGGGCGCGGCGCTCGTTCGCATAGAACGACCAGAGATAATCCCGTTCCCTGTCGGTCACCATCTCGAGCGTGAGCTCGTCGTGATTGCGCAGGAAGATGGCCCATTGGCAGCCCTCGGGGATCTCAGGCGTCTGCCGCATGATGTCGGTGATGGGATGCCGGTCCTCTTGAGCGAGCGCCATGTACATGCGGGGCATGAGCGGGAAGTGGAACGCCATATGGCATTCGTCGCCCTCGCCGAAATAGGGGGCAGTCTCCTCCGGCCATTGGTTGGCTTCGGCCAGCAGCATCCGATCGGGATAGCCCTTGTCGAGGGCCGCGCGGACCTTCTTGATCACGGCATGCGTCTCGGGGAGGTTCTCGCAGTTCGTCCCTTCGCGCTCGATCAGGTACGGGATCGCGTCGAGCCGCAGCCCGTCGACTCCCATGTCGAGCCAGTAGCGCATCACGTCGAGAACGGCTTCGAGGACGCGGGGGTTATCGAAGTTGAGATCCGGCTGATGGGCGTAGAAGCGGTGCCAGTAGTAGGCCTGCGCGACCGGATCCCAGGACCAGTTCGAGGGCTCCGTGTCGAGGAAGATGATGCGGGTGTCCTTGTACTTCTGGTCGGTGGCCGACCAGACGTAGAAGTCGCGCGCGGCGGAACCGGCCCGCGCCCGACGCGCCTTCTGGAACCACGGATGCTGCTCCGAGGTGTGGTTGATGACGAGCTCGGTGATGACGCGCAGGCCGCGGTCATGGGCCTCCCGCACGAACCGGCGGAAGTCCCTCATCGTGCCGTAGCTTGGGTTGATCCCGCGATAGTCCGCGATGTCGTACCCGTCATCGCGCAAGCGGCGACGGGTAGAACGGCATCACCCAGATCGCCGAAACCCCGAGCTCCTTGATGTAGTCGAGCTTGCGGGTCACGCCCTCGAAATCGCCAACGCCGTCGTCGTTCGAGTCGAAGAAGGACTTCACGTGGAGTTGATAGATGACGGCATCGCGATACCAGTCCGTGTCGCTGCGATCGATCATGGGCTCACTTCTTTGAAAACGCGCGGGGTCTCGGCGAGGAGGTTCTAGGGCCGAGCACTCGTCTCATCCACCATCTGGCGTCGCGAACGCATTGCCCGGCGGGATCAGGCGCCAGATCGCGACCGGGCGCTCCGCGGGGTCGAGCGCGATGCGATGGGTCTTGCCGCGAAGCGTGAATCGGCCGCCGTTCAGGAGATCCTCGGCCTCGATCGCGCCATGATCCGGGAGCCCGAACTCCCAGAGCGGCACCTCGTAGGTGCATTCCTGGCGGTTGCGCGGGTCGAGGTTGACGAGCACGAAGACGCAGTTGTCCTTGTCGCGGGTGGTCCTGGCATAGGCCAGGATCTCGTCGTTCCAGGCATTCAGGAAGGCGATGTTGCGGAAATCCCAGAGCGCGGGGTTCTCGCGGCGAATCCGGTTGAGGCGCCGGATATGGTCGGCGATGTTGCCCGGCCGGTCGTAATCCCACGCCTTGAGCTCGTATTTCTCGGAGTCGAGGTATTCCTCCTTGCCGGGCACGGGCGTCCCTTCGCACAGCTCGAAGCCATTGTAGATCCCGTAGACGCTCGACAGGGTCGCGGCAAGCGTGCCGCGGACGATGAACCCGGCGGGGCCGCTGGTCTGGAGATAATAGGGATTGATGTCCGGCGTATTGGCGAAGAAGTTCGGCCGGTAGTACTCGCCCATGGTGGTATGGGCGAGCTCGGTCATATACTCCACGAGCTCGCTCTTGGTATTGCGCCACGTGAAGTACGTATAGGACTGCTGGAACCCCACCTTCGCGAGCTTCTTCATCATTTTCGGCCGGGTAAAGGCCTCGGCGAGGAAGATCACGTCGGGATGCCGGGCATTGACCTCCGCGATCATCCACTCCCAGAACGGGATCGGCTTGGTGTGCGGGTTATCGACTCGAAAGATCTTCACCCCCTGCTCGACCCAGAACAGCACCACGTCCCTGAGCTCCAGCCAGATCGAGGGAAGCGCCTCCCCGTAGAAGTGGACGTTGACGATGTCCTCGTACTTCTTGGGCGGATTCTCGGCGTACTTGATGGAACCGTCCGGGCGCCAGTCGAACCATTCCGGATGCTCCTTGATCCAAGGGTGGTCCGGCGAGCACTGGATGGCGAAATCGAGGGCGATCTCGAGACCGTGCTCGTGCGCCGCCGCAACCAGCCGGCGGAAGTCCTCCAGCGTACCGAGTTCGGGATGGACCTCCCGGTGCCCGCCCTCGTCGCCGCCGATCGCGTAGACGCTGCCCGGGTCGCCGGGCGCCGGTTGCAGGCTGTTGTTGCGGCCCTTGCGATTTCTCCGGCCGATCGGGTGGATGGGCGTGAAATAGAGCACGTCGAACCCGAGGTCCTTGACGCGCGGAAGGCGGGCGATCACGTCGTCGAACGTCCCATGGACGTTCGGGTCACCCGCTTGCGACCGGGGGAAGATCTCGTACCAGGCCGAGAACCGGGCCGCGAGGCGGTCCGCTATGACCTCCAGAACGGGCTTGTAGCGCGTGACGTTCAACCGCTCGGCGTTCCGGTCGATGAGCGTGCAGCTGCTCTCGTCGAGCAGCATGGCGAGTTGCGCGGCCGAGCCGTCCTCGTGCTCTTTCAGCCGAGACAGGAGAACCGACAGGGCGCCGGCATCGGGCTCCTCAGCGAGCCCAGCGGCCTTCTCGGCGATGCGCAGCCCTTCGATGGTCTCGAGCCGTACGTCGAGACCGGCGGCCCGCTTCTTTTCGACCTCGTTCAGCCAGGTCGCGAACGGATCGCGCCAGCCTTCGATGGAATATTCGTAACGGCCGTTGCGCTCGAGCGGCATCGTCCCGCGCCACCGGTCATTGTCGACGAACCGCATCGGAGCCCGGCGCCATTCCGTCTCGCCCGGCCCCCGATAAACGATCGACGCGTCGAACTTGTCGTGACCGTCGGTGAAGATGTCGGCCCACACCTCGAGCACGTCCCCTACGACCCGCTTCACGGGCGTGCGGCCGCCGTCGATCTCCGGCCACACGTTCTCGATCACCACCCGCCCTTCGCCCGACGGCGTGCGCGCTCGCCCCCGCGGCTTCGCAGGAGCGGCGCGACGCGCGGCGAGGATCCGAACCTCCTGCGGCGCGAGGGTCATCGGAGAGCCAGGCGCGATCGGCAGCGGATCGGCGCTCGGGGTCACGTCGCGGAAACGGTCGAAAACGCCGCCGGTGCGTCCGATCACCACCGCCGGGTCGATCGCCTGCGCGGCGCCGGTGAGATTTGCGAGAACGAGCGTGGCGCTCGATGCCGCCGCCGCGTGACCGGCGTCGTAACGGAGAAGCGCGCTCACCGTCGCGTCCGGACCGGTGAGGGACCACTGCGCGCCCTCGCGGTTGACCGGCGGCAGCTCGGCGCGCAGGAGATTGATGGCCGAAACGAACTCCGAAATGTCGATCCCGGTATCCTCCCGGTCCGCCGGCGTCGTTTCCACCACGTGAAGCGGACGCCGATAGCCAAACTCGTAGCCGATGGGCATCAGCACGCCCGTGGAAAAGAAGGCGGCGAGGGCATAACGCGCCTTCAGGGCGCGCGCGATCTGGTCCCGATCGTCGCCGAAGTCCGCCGCGAGGCGGGCCATGTCATGGTTCTCCGGGAAAGCGATCGACGGCGCGACGGTCCGCAACGTCTCGTACTGCTCGAGCGCCCAGGGCGCCTTCAGGTCCCACCACGCGAAGCTGTTGAACAGATAATCGAAGCCGGCATCCGCCGTCGCTTTGGTCTCCTCGAAGGTGCAGCCCAAGGTCTCGGCTGCGAAACAGCACTCCGGGTCACGCGCCTTCGCGGCCGAGATCAGCTCGCGCCAGACCTGGGGAGGAACCTTGTAGGCCGCGTCGCAGCGGAAGCCCTTGACGCCAAGTCCCTGGAAGTGACGCAGGTAGCCGTCCCAATAGGCGGTCAGGGCCATGCGCGACGAGCGGCTCCCGTAATCCAGCTCTGCGAGATCCTCCCACACCGTCTTGATCGTCGGGTCGTTCGGGTCGACCGCATACGGGCTCACCAACGCTCCCAACTCGTCGCGGTGGAACAGGTCGGGCCGCTCGCTCGCGAGATCCGCGTCCTTGGCGGCGTGGTTGATGACGAGGTCCGTCATCACCTTGAGTCGGAGCTTCCCCGCTTCTTGAACGAAACCGCGGATCTGAGCGTCGTCGTCCGCGCCGTCGTCGCGAAACCGCGCGTCGAGGCGGAAAGGGTCCTTGATGGCGTAGAGGCTGCCGGACGAGCCGGTTGCGTGGAAAGGATTAACGTAGACCCAGTCGAATCCCATGCGCGCAATTCGCGGTAGCTCGCGGCCCCACGCCGACACGCTGCCCACGAGGAGCGGGAACAGGTTGTAGATCCTGGGCCCGGCCTGAGCCCGGGACGAAGCCCCCGAGACGGCCGCCGCACGCTTCCGTTCCATCATATTCATGATCGGGCCCTGACCGGAAAAGGATGTGATGCAAAAGGGGTCTTGACGGCTCGCAACCGCGCCGCCGGTACGGAAAACACGTGACCGGAGAAGAGTTCCGCCGGTTCATGGTTGTAACCTGAGAACGGAAAACGGCAGAGCGGTGAAGAGTTCCGAAACCGGACATCCATCCGGGCCGATCTCCCTGACGTCGCCCGTGATGATGTCGCGCCATCGGCCGGCGGGCACGGCGACGGACGTATCCCGCCAGACCGCGCCGAGCGGCGCCGTCTCCTCCGCTGCGAGCTTCGCCACGAGGCGCGGCACGACGACCGCCAGGCGTTCGCTGCCGTTCGTGCGGGAAAACGCGACGACGTGTTTCGCGAACGAGCCACCGGCTTTCAGGATGTGGTAGTCGCCGTAGGCATAGAGGTTCGGCGTCGCGGCCCGGTCCGCCAGCAACCGTGCGAGCACCTGCTGCTTGACCTGGCCGTCGCGCCAGCGCGCAAGCAGGACCGGGGCCGGCTCCTGCGTCTCGATGGAGCGGCCTAGGCTGTCGTAGTCCACGGCGCGCCGGTTGTCGGGGTCGACCAGCGCCAGATCCCACATCTCCGTGCCCTGATAGAAATCAGGTACGCCGGGCACGGTGCACTTGAGGACCGTCCTGGACAAACCCGTCAGCATCCCGAGGAAGGCGAGGCGGCGGGCGAGAGGCCGGAATTGCGTGAGGAACGCTCCGCCGGGAACGAGCAGCGATCCGAGGAGGCTCAGAGCGGCGGCCTCATAAGCCTCGTCGACGTGCACCCAGCTCGTGTGCCGCTTGGCTTCGCGCAGCGCCTTTGCAAGGAACGCCTCCATGCGCTCCCGGAACGACGCGGACATTTGTTCGTCATCTCGGTGTTCCAGGAGCTCGATCGGCCACGCGCCGAGGATCGCCTGCAAGAGCAGGTATTGGTCGTTCGCATCCGGCGCTTCCTCGCTGCCCGCCCCGACGTGCGGCGCGGCGAGCGTCCGCCAGCGGCGCAGCGCCTCGTCCCACGCCTCCGGCATTTCCGAGAGCACGTTGAGGCGCGCACGCGCATCCTCGCCGCGCTTCGTGTCGTGGGTCGCCGTCGCGATCATCTCGTGCGGCCACGTCCGGGAGCGTTCCTGGTTCGCCCGGTGGAACTCCTCCGGCGGAATGCCGAAGAGGTTCGGATCGCCGCCGACCTCGTTCAGCGAAAGCAGGCGCACATAGCGGTAGAACAGCGTGTCCTCCAGGCTCTTCGCCATCACGGGGCCCGTGAGCTGCTGGAACCGGCGCCGGAAGCGCCGCACATGGTCCGCATCGGGCCGCACCGCTCCGTCGGATCCCGGACCGTCGAGCAGAGCGGCCGCAACGAAGTCGTGTACGGTCCGGTCGGGGAGGGCGCTGCCGCGCTTGGCGGCATCGACGGCGTCCTCCACCACGGAGCGATCCTCCGGCGCGGGTTCGGCGTCGCCGAGATAGGTCCGGTACACCGGGAATCGCGCAACGATTTCCACGAGAGCCCGACGAATCGCGTAGGCGGTGTAGTCGCGGGTCCGCCGGTCGGCATCGGCGAGGCGCTTCAAGTCGGAGGTGAGCACCTCGAGCTCGCTCGCGAAGCTCGTCTCCAGGATTTCCGTCTTCGCGCCGCGCAGCAACACGCCGTAGCGCCCCTCGAGGCCGGTCGACTCCCGATAGAGCTGCTCGAACGGGAGCGCCGCAGCAGGATCCACGAACACCCCATCGAGAAGGTTCAAGACGTCGTAGCCCGTCGTGCCCGAAACCGGCCAGGCCCGCAGCGCCTCACCGGGTTCGAGAATCTTCTCGACGACGATGTAGAATCCGGGACCGATGGCGGACTGGAGCGCTCGTACGTAGCCCTCCGGATCCGCGAGTCCGTCGATGTGGTCGATGCGCAGGCCTTGGATGCGTCCTTCACGCACGAGGCGGAAGACCGTGGCGTGGCTGCGCTCGAAGATCTCCGGATCCTCGGCGCGCAGGCCGGCGAGTGCGTTGATGTCGAAGAAGCGGCGATAGTTGATGTCGCTGGCCGCCACCCGCCAGTAGGCGAGGCGGTAGGACTGCGCCTCGAGGATGCGGTGGAGCGTACCGAAGCTCTCGGGCACTCCGGGCGTACCGTTGACGAGGGACACGGCACGGTCGATGGCTTGCTTCAGGGCCGGGGATGCAGCGACCGCGCGGGCGAGTCGGGCCTTCAAGGATTCGCTTTCTTCGGGGAAGCCGGCCCGCCGCTCCGGCGAGGTGTCGTCGTTCATCGTGCGAAGCCGTTCGCTGACGGCGAGCATCTCGGCGCTGTCGCCGATCTCGCCGTCCGGGAGAGCGGCGAGCGCCCGGTCGAGAACGATGGGATAGCTCAGCGGGCAGACCGGGAACCGGTGCTCCCAGTGCCAGACGCTGAAGCTGCCTTCCTGGGCGTGGAAGGTGAGCTTGAGATCTCCCTTCTCGAGAGCCTCGCCGTAACCGTCGCCGAGAAACGGGACGATAAGCTTGTGATGCGCCCCGATCCGCCCCCAGTCGATATCGAAGGCGCGCGCGAAGGGCGAGAGCTCGCCCCACTCGAGGACGGAAAGCCACCAGGCGTTGTCGGCGCCGCCCACCCCCATGTGGTTGGGAACGACGTCGAGGATCAGGCCGAGGCCATGCTCGTGCAGAGCGTCCGTGAGACGGACGAAGCCGTCCTCGCCTCCGAGCTCAGGGTTGATCCGGCCATGGTCCACGATGTCGTACCCGTGAGCCGAGCCGGGCCGTGCCGTGTGGATCGGGGATGCGTAGACGTGGCTGACGCCGAGGCGGGCGAGATAAGGAATGATGCGGACTGCGTCGTCGAAGGTGAAGTCCTTGTGGAACTGCAGTCGATAGGTTGCTCGAGGGGGAGGGCCGGCGAGCGCGCTCGACCGCGGCTGCGTTCCGCGCCCCTCCGCGGTCAGAGCGGCTGCGAGCTTCGCGAGATCGCTGCCGGGCGCGATGAGCGCCTCGAGGTCTGTTCCGAGCCGCCGCTTCCAGTTGGGATGGCTCTGGTCTTGTCCCGGCAGGTTGGCCTGGTTGAGTTCGCCCGACACGTCTTCGATCTGCACGCCGACGAGAACGGACGGCGTCCGGGCGAGATACCGCATCATCGCCTCGAAGGGCGGCTCCTCGGGCGTATCCCGGCTCGGCAGAATGCCCTCGGCGGCGAGCGCCCCGCTGAACTCGCCGAGGTCTCCGGTCCGGGCGGTCCGGTCGTGATCCGCCGCCTCGCGGCTATGAATGCCGAGGGTCTGCCGCAGGTCGATGTCGAGGCCCCGCCACCACCCGCGGAAGGTCGGCAGGTCGTGGGTGGTGAACACCGCAAGCGAGGAGCGCGGATAGTCCTCGGGACGCTTGAATGCCGCTCCGTCGCGCTCGAACCAGAGCACACGGTAACTCAGGATGCCCGACGCCATGATGGCATCCGAAAATCCCTCCGGACCGGTCCCGAGGTCCTCCGCGATGACGAGGCTGCGGGCGCGATTGCTTTCAAGGCGTAGCACGGCGAGCATCGCCTCGAAGGGGTATGCCACGTAGGCGCCCTGAGAGGGAGCCTGGCCCGCCGGGACCAGGAACAGGCGCTGGAGCTGGAACGCGTGGTCGATCCGGATCGCGCCGGCGTGCCGCATGTTGGCGGTCACGAGCGCCCGAAACGCCGCGAGCCCTTGTTCCTCCAGCGTCAGCGGATTGAAGGGCGGCAGTCCCCAGTTCTGACCTTGCGGGCCGAACGGATCGGGCGGCGATCCCACGGAGAGACCCGGCGCGAAACGGTCCGGATGGGCCCAGATTTCCGATCCCCCGGCATCCGCTCCCACGGCGAGATCGCGATAAAGGCCGATCGACATTCCGGCGGAACGCGCGCGGGCCGCAGCGTCCCCGAGCTGGCGGTCGGCGAGCCATTGCAGCCAGGCGTGGAAGGCAACCCGCTCCGCGTTGCTTTCGCGAAACGACTGGACATCCCGGGAGCCCGCACGGCGAAAGCCCTCGGGCCAATCGCCGAGCCACCATCGGCCCTGCGCACGGAAGTGCTCCGACAATGCCTCGAACGTCGCGTGCGCTTCGAGCGGCTCGCCACCCTGGCGGCGAAAGGCTGCGAACTCGCGTTGGTTGCCCTGGCGCTGGAAGTCGGTCCACAGCGCCTCGAGGACGGGCCGTTTCAGGTCCCACACGGCGGCATGGTCGATGAGCGGCGCCTGGCGCAGCGCCTCGAGCCGCGCCCGGAAGTCAGGATTCGCGAGCCGTCGTGCGGCTTCGCTTGCCGCGCGGACCTCGACCGCTTGCGGGTCGATGAAGATCGTTTCCAGGAACAGGCGCGAGGAGGGCGAGTACGGCGAGATTTTCGTGCGATCTGCGGAAAACAGCGCATGAACCGGACTGAGCCCGAGAAACGACGCCCCGAACTCCGCCGTCCCGACCGCGAGATCGGCGACATCGGTATAGTCGCCGATGCCGAGGTTGCGCGCCGAGCGCAGGGAATAGATCTGGACCGTCGTTCCCCAGAGCCGCGCTCCCTCGCGCAGCGCTCGCGGCTCCCAGCACCGCCGCGGCGCAGCGATGATCGTGGCGCGGTGCGACCGCCCCTCGATCTCGACCTGCAGCTCGTGGTAGCCGGGCCGGAGCGCCGGAAGCGTGATGGTCGCGCCCCCGGGTCCCATTCTGATCGTGGCGCGTCCCTCGCGGGCCGCTCCGGCCTCGTCCTGAAGGCGCCAGACCACCGCCGCTCCGGTGACGTGCCGCAGGGCAACGTTCACCGGGCGTCCGGCTTCGGCGGAGATCAGCGAAGGAACCAGCCCGTTCTTCAGCCCCCGCACGCGGGCCAGCGCCTCCCGCGCTTGGGCCGCGGTTGCGATCTCCAGCCCGAGCCCCTCCAGGACCGCGAGCTTCGACCCGAGCGACGTCCTCACGACCTCCCCCCGCAGGTCCCGGTACGCGTCGGCGACGCCGATGAGGTCGGCGAGCTCGCTGATGATGTCGTCGTGCTGGCTCATGGCGCGGGGATCGTCAGGAACAGGCCCGTCCAGGAGTCCAGGCGAGCACGGTCGCGGTCGGCGGACGCTGCGGGGCTGGTCCAGAGCACCCGGTAAGGCCCTCCGAGCTCGATCGCGACGGCCAATTCGTCGAAATTCGCGAGGAATCTGAGAGTGCCGCCGGCGAACCGCCAGGTCACGTCGAGACACGCGGGCTGGGGCAGCGAGCAGGCCGCACCGAGGAAGCTCGTCATCGTAAGCGGGACGATGTCCGCGTGGCGGATCTTCAGGAGGTCTCGCGTCTCGGCCAGGGCCTCGGCATGGACCGGGCGCGACGCTTCGCTCCAGTCGAGCCGGGACTTCGCGAACGCGTCGTAGGACGTCGGGTCGGGAAGCTGCTGCTCGCCATGCTGTTCGGCGAAGGACTTGAAGTTCGCGAACTCCCGTCGCCGCCCCTCACGAACCGCTTTCGAGAGTTCCTCGTCGTCCGAGAAGTCCACGAAATACAGGAACGGCGTGGAGGCCGCCCATTCCTCGCCCATGTAGATGAGGGGGATCTGAGGGGAAAGCAACACCCCGGCGCGGGCGAGCGAGAGACGTTCCGGGGATGTGAGCTGTCCGACGCGCTCGCCGAACGCCCGATTCCCGATCTGGTCGTGATTCTGGAGGAATCCCACGAAGGCCGAGGGCGGCAGATGGCCGGATGGCTCCCCTCGGGGTGCGCCCCCGTGATGCCCGGAAGGCTCGCCTTGGTACGCGAAACCCTCGGAGAGGCAGCGTCCGAGTCGGGCGACGGGCCGGTCGGCATAGGCCGCGTAGTAGCCGTCCGCCTCGCCGGTCAGGAGAACGTGCCAGCAATGGTGCAGGTCGTCGTTCCACTGGGCCGTGTGCAGGATCGGGCTGCCGTGTTCGCTCCGGGGCAGCCAGCGCGCCTCGTTGGCCTCGTTCTCGAGGACGAGGTGAACCTCGCGGTGCGGCAGCGCCGAACGGGCGCGTTCGGCGACCTCGGCGACGATATGCGTCTCGCTGTCGTCGAGGATCGCGTGAACTGCGTCGAAGCGCAGACCGTCGACGTGGTACTCTTCGAGCCAGTACAGGGCATTGTGGACAAAGAAGTCGCGCACCGGGCCACCGTCCGCCCCGTCGAAATTGATCCCGGCACCCCAAGGGGTCTGGTGACGATCCGTGAAGAAGGTCCCGGCATAGGCGTGCAGGTAGTTCCCGGCCGGTCCGAAGTGATTGTAGACCACGTCGATGAACACCATCAGACCGAGCGCGTGCGCACGGTCGACCAGGCTTTTGAGATCGTCGGGGCTCCCGTAGGCGGCATCCGGCGCGAACGGCAGCACGCCGTCGTAGCCCCAGTTTCGGCGGCCGGGAAAGTCGGACAGCGGCAGGAGTTCGATCGCCGTCACGCCGAGATCGCGCAGGGTCTCGAGCTTGTCCGAGAGCGCCCGGTACGTGCCCTCCGGAGTCGCGGTCCCGACATGCAGCTCGTAGAGGACGGTCTGCTCCCATGGGCGTCCGGTCCAGGACCCATCCGACCACTCGAAGGACGTGGGATCGATGACGACGCTCTCCCGGTGCACGTCATCCGGCTGGAAGCGCGAAGCCGGATCCGGGACGGTGAGATCTCCATTGATCCGAAAGGCATAACGACTGCCGCTGCGCGCCTCCGGAACGACCAGGCGGCGCCATCCATCGTGCTCCTGCGGCATCCGCAGGTCCGATCCGTCGAGGACGAGCGAGACCTCTCGGGCGGTCGGCGCCCAAAGCGAGAACCTCACGCCGCCATCGGTGATCTCCGCCCCGAAAGGCATCCGGTGAACACGCCTCATGATGTCGCCAAAGCTGCTCATTGGAGGAAGGGGAACCGAGCACGCCGACCGCCACGGGCTCCGGTCCGCGCGGGTTCACGAAACCGACACCGGACCCGGACCGGCGGGGCGAGAGCAATCCATCCGGATCCGCGGCGGCCGCCACCTTCGGGCGTGAGCGATCACCCCGGGACGTGGGCGATCCCGGTCCCGAACACGGGTCGACCGCGGCGGGAGGTCGGCGAAGGCTCCGGATCCGGAACGCCCTCCTGAAGGACGGAAAGGAAATCCCGGCACCAATGCTCCACTCCATTCGCCTGCAGGCGATCCATCATTGCGGCCCACCGCTCCTTCCTCTCCTCGAGAGACATGTCGAGCGCGCGAGTGATCGCAGCGGCGGTCGCCTCCGTGTCGTACGGATTCACGAGGAGAGCGCTGTCGAGCTCATGAGAGGCGCCGGCGAAGCGCGACAGCACGAGCACGCCGGGATCCTCGGGATTCTGCGCGGCTACGTACTCCTTCGCGACGAGGTTCATTCCGTCCCGAAGCGGAGTCACGAGGCCGACGCGAGCCATCCGGTAGAGTCCGGCAAGGGCCTTATGACCGACCGACCTGTTCACGTAACGGATCGGGGTCCAGTCCACTTCGCCGAGGTTCCCGTTCGCCCAGCCGGCATGCTCGGCAATCTCGTGTTGCATACGCTTGTATTCCGGCACCTCGGAGCGCGACTTCGGCGTGATCTGAAGATAAGTGACCCGGTTCCGGAACTGCGGGTTTCCTTTGAGGCAGCACGCAAAGGCCTCGATACGTTCTCGGATTCCCTTCGAATAGTCGAGGCGGTCGACCCCGATGATCAGCGCCCGATCGCCGAGACTTGCCCGCATGCGCCTCACGAGGGGGTTGCGCTCGGACGCCTCCGCGGTACGCGCGAAGCCGTCGTTGTCGATGCCGACCGGAAAGGTGCCGATCTTGAAGCGGTGGGCGTTGAACTGGTACTCGCCGCTGCGCGCGTCGAGAGGAAATCCGATCCTCTCCCGAATGAGGCACTGCCTGAAGTTCTCGGCGTCCTGCGGGGTATGAAACCCGACGACGTCGTAGGTGGCGAGCCCGCGCAGGAGGCGGTCATAAGAGGGAAGAGCGCTTGCCACGTCGGAGGGCGGCCAAGGAATGTGCAGGAAGAAGCCGATGCGGTTCTTCAGCCCGAGTCGGCGGAGTTCCGCTGCCAGCGGGATGAAGTGATAGTCGTGCACCCAGATCGTGTCGTCGCGGTTGAGGAGCGGCGCCAAGGCCTCCGCGAAACTGCGGTTGACGCGGAAATAGCCTTCCGTCTGATTTCGGTCCACCTGCATGAGGTCCAGGCGGTAATGGCAGATCGGCCAGAGCGAACGATTGGCGAAGCCGCCGTAGTAGAGATCGAAGTCCCTCCGGAGCACGTCCATCACCGCAAAGGTGATGTTGCCCGCCTTGGTGACGTGTGGCGGACCCGGCGACCGGTCGACGGTCTTGCCCGACCAACCGAACCATAGCCCGCCCTGACGTTTCAGGGCGCCCTCGAGAGCGACCGCGAGACCCCCGGCGCTGGACGAGCCGTCCTTCGTGGGAAGCGGAACCCGGTTCGACACGACGACGAGCCGGTGTGACGGGGGCGGATCCAGATCGACCCTCATGTTACGGTCTGCTTCGCTCCGGCTCGTGGAGGAGGCGCCGAGCCGACCGGGACAACGGCGGGGCGCAGCAAACGGATGCCGACGACCTCAACCGGGTGATCGTACGATAGACCCAGCGCGACACCGGCACGGTACAACAACCAAGCTTGGGCCCGTGTTCCGAAGGACCGACAAAGATCTGTGCGGAAGTTCTTCCACTTAGGATTGGCGTCGCGTGCGAGAAGAGCGACGTGTCGCGACCGGACTCCGCCCTTCCGCATCACGAGTGCAGCCGGCAGGCTCAATATTTGAGCAAGAAGTGTCACAGTCTGAGGAGAAAGTAAGCTTTGCCGACTATGTGATTCCGTTCCGGATTGACAGATCGGGCGAAGCACCATCTGAGGACAACCGGCTTCGACTTCTCTCGTGCTGGAGGCCACTGGTACCTGCGTCGGGCGAGATCAGGATGAGGACACCTATGAATATGGACTTAGAGCAGTCGGTTCGCGAGCGCGCCTACCAGATCTGGGAACGGGAGGGCCGCGTCCATGGTCGCCACGAGGCGCACTGGCATTCCGCCAAGCTCGAATTGACCAGTGCGGATCAGGACGGTTCGCCGATCACTCTCCAGCGGTCCGAGGCCGGCGGCGCAGCCGTCGGAACGCGGAAACCCCGCGCGCAGGCCAAGACCGCTGAACCCAAGGCGTCAGCGGCACGAACGGCGCCGAGCCGTCGCCGTTCTCCCGCGCCTGCGACTCCATGATCGTCGACGATGTCGGGGGGCGGGCCAGCCCGCCGAACGCGCGTGCGACCGCTCTCCGGTGGGAGCGGCCCGGAGCGTGGCTGGCCTTCCCCTCCCGTCGCAACCACGATCGGCGCTGATGCCGGACGCGCGGGTCCTCCCGGACCCGCACACGGATGTAAGGAGGCCTTAACTACGAATTTAACTCAAATTGTCCGAACCTCCGGTTCGAGCGTTCTCACCCCAGACGAATGTGGGAGCGCGCGGCATGATCCTTTTTGATCCCAGGTCCGGAGAGTACGTCACGTTCGACCCGAAGGCGTGCCGGGCCGAACGGCCTCGCGTCGGCGCCGTCCCGATTAGGAGCCGCGGCCGCGAGGTCGGCTTCAGGCCTACGCCTCAGCCGCCGGTGGTCGCTGATCAGACCCCGCCCGAGAGGGCCGCGGAACCCCCGTTCGCCACGTCGCACGCGGATGCGGTTGCGGGCGCATCGTTGTCGATCGCGGATGTCCGCACCGGCCCTCCGGTTCAGGGCTCATCCTCGTAGGGGTCGCGGAACGCAGCGGCCGTTCGGTTCAGAGCTCATCCTTGTCGGAGACGCGGAACGCAGCGGCCGTCCGGTTCAGGGCTAATCCTTGTAGGGGTCGCGGATGTCCGCACCGGCCATGACGACGATGATCGGGCGCAGGCGGTGCACGACGCGGATCGTGTCGGCATGATGGATCAGGACGTCGTCGAGCCGGCGGTAGGCGAGGGGCGCCTCATCGAGATCGCCGCCCACGAGAAAGACCCTCTTGCGTCGGAGCCACTCCTCCATCTCGGCCCGGGACAGGGTCCGCTTTGCGGCATTGCGCCCCATGACCCGTCCGGCGCCGTGGACCGTCGAATAGAGCGAGTCCTTTGCGGCCGCCGTCTCGACTCCCTCGAGGATGACCGCGTCGTCCCCCATGGATCCGCCCACGAAGCCGCGCTGGCCCGGGAACGCCGGGGTCGCACCCTTGCGGACCACCCAATAGGCGCGCCCGTCATGGACCTCGCGCCAGGCGTAGTTGTGGTGATTGTGAACCTCCTCGACGGCGGGCGCCCCGATCAAACCGGCCACGGTTCCCGCGACCCATTCGCGGCCTGCGTGGGCATACGCGCCCGCGAGGGTCATGGCCGAAAGATATCGCTGCCCGAGTTCCGAGTCCTGATCGAGCAGCGCCGGCGGCACGTCCATCCCGTCCCGGCCTCCGGCCGCCTTGAGGTACTTGGTGGCGGTCTTGTGCCCGAGCCCGCGTGAGCCGAAATGGACTCCGACCCAAATCCGGTCCTCCTCGTCGCGGAACACGTCGACGTAGTGATTGCCGGAGCCCACGGTGCCGAGCTGCAGTCGTGCCATCGGTTTGAGCTCGCCGATACCGCCGTCGTGCCACAACGCCGAGTCGAAGAGCGGATGGTCCACGGGCCTCTTGTTCGTACGCCCGAGCCCGAAGTTGACCTCGCGTGCGATATCGCGCGCGAGCGGCGGGATGCGGTCCTTGATGTCCTCGAAGGTGGCGTCGAGACGTATGGCGAGGTTGCCGCAGCCGATATCGAACCCGACGCCCGAAACGGAGACGTGGTTCTCATAGGCGATCACGCCCCCGACCGGCTGCGCGTATCCGTAGTGCCCGTCCGCGCACAGGACGCCCCGGTGCACCGAGCCGATCGCCATGCAGGTCCGCATCTGCCGGATGGTGTTGTCGTCGTGACTGCCGTGGATCTTGAGGGTGTCCATTGGTTCAAGCCCGGCCGATCCGGAGTTGGTGCCGTGAAAACGTCCATCGTCGCGCCCGGCACCTGCTGTCCCTTCCAACGTCCTCGAGCCGGAACTTGTGCCAGTTCGGGCGCCGAACGAGTCCGGAGTCGTTCGTCGGCAACGAAAAGCTGGGCTGGGGTTGTGCCGAGCCACGGATCGGACATATTCCGTCAATAGGCGGTCGGCCCTTCATCGGGCAGGGCAGGCGCGTCTTGGGGCCAGAGCGCTTCGGCACTCGGGCATTGCATGTTCCATCGCCACGGCCTGCCCTCGTGCCGAAGACCGGAGGATGACGCTTGGACGGCATCGCGCAGAGACGACCGTTGGCACGCATCCTGACTTACAACGTTCACCGCTGGCTCGGAACCGACCGGCAGATCTCGCCGGCCCGAATCGCGGACGTCATCAAATCCTGCGAGGCCGACATCGTGGCCCTCCAGGAGGTCCGTGTCGGCCGGGCCCGCGCCGGCGCCGTGGATCAAGCGGCCGGGCTCGCGGCCGCCCTCGGCATGAACATGCATTTCCAGCCGACGATCCGGGTGTTCGGGGAACAGTTCGGCATCGCGATCCTCACCCGTCACCCGTCGCGCGTCGTCCGTTCCGGACGCCTCCCGAGCCTCGCGACCGGTCCTTCGCTCGAAAAGCGCTGCGCCTTGTGGGCGGCCGTCGAAATCGGCGGCGCAGAGCTGCAGGTCGTCAATGCTCACCTGTCGCTGCGCTCCCGCGAGCGACTGTGCCAGGCCGAGGCCCTGCTCGGGTCCGACTGGCTCGGCCATTCCGATTGTCGCGACCCCGCGGTGCTGCTCGGCGACTTCAACGCGCCGCCCCAGTCCCGGTCGTACCGCCTCCTCGCTTCGCGCCTGCGGGACGCACAGCTCGCCAACCCGAATGGCGAGCCTCAGGCGACGTTTCACACCCGCGCCCCAGTGCTGCGTCTGGACCATATTTTCGTGACGCCCTCGGCCGAGGTCGTCGCCGCCTCGCCCGTCCGCTCCGCCCTGGCCAGGATCGCGTCCGATCACTTTCCGCTCCTCGCCGAGCTGCGCGTCGCCGGGGAGACGGCACCCGGCCGGAGGGCTCCTATCGCCGAGGGCGTGTCGATCGAGACGGCATGACGGTCGGAAGTCCCTCCTGCGGGACCAGGACCCTTGCACCGGGTCCGCTCCGACGCTAGAGGTGCCTTACCGACCGCGCCCCGCACTCTCGCGGCCACGCCGGTCACGTTTCGGCTGCACCTTTCTCGTCGCGCCTCCGGCCGCACCTGTCATGCCGCCCCTCTCGATTTTCATCATCGCCAAGAACGAGGCCGACCGCCTTCCCGAGACGCTCCGGGCCGTGCGTGAGCTCAGCGACGATGTGGTCGTGGTGGATTCGGGCTCCACCGACGGCACTCAGCAGGTCGCAGCGGACCTCGGCGCCCGGGTGACCTACAACCCGTGGGCCGGCTACGGACGGCAGAAGCGGTTTGCGGAAGACCAATGCCGTCATCCGTGGCTTCTCAACATCGATGCCGATGAGGTCGTCCCGTCCGACCTTGCAACCGAGATCAGGGCTCTGTTCGCGAAAGGCGAGCCCGAGAGGCAGGCCTACCGGATCCGCATCGCCGAGATCTTCCCCGGCGAACCTGCGCCGCATCCCCTGGCCTACGCCCTGGCGCCGGTGCGCCTGTATCGTAAGGATGCCGGGCGCTACTCGTCCTCTCCGGTCCACGACCGGGTCGACCTGAAACCTGGAACGCGCGTGGGGCGGCTAAGGGGATATATCCATCACCGATCCGTGCGCTCGCTCGGAAACCAGATCGAGAAGCTCAACCGCTATTCCGACCAGCAGGCGGACGATCTCGATCAGCGTGGCGTCTCGATCCCGACGTGGCGAGTCTTCGTCGAATTTCCAGCGGCCTTCATCAAGGCCTATATCGGGCGCCGCCATGCCCTGCGCGGTGCCTATGGCTTCCTCACGGCAATGAACTACGCGATTTCCCGTCACCTGCGGATCGCGAAGCACTATGAGCGCCGCCGAATCGGGGCCGCGGGCAACGGGTCCAACGGAGACGCGGTCGGCGGGTCCGATCGCCAAGCCGACTAGGCGCGCGGCCTGCGGGCGCAGCGGCGGAAGGATGCCGTCGCGCGTTGACCTTCCAGCTCGAAAATGCCAGGAAACGCCACCCGGAGACGTGGCCGAGCGGCTGAAGGCACTCGTTTGCTAAATGAGCATACCCCAAAAGGGTATCGAGGGTTCGAATCCCTCCGTCTCCGGCCATATCAAAGAAGTAACACTAACAAAAACAATGGCTTGCAGAGGTTCGCCGGTAAGTCCGTTTACCCGGTCGTCTACCCGCTCCTCGTTGTGCGCTCGAAGCGTCCGGTGGCTGGCTCAGCAACATACCATCCCTAATGGCACGACCCGGGAGATGTCGGCGTATGTCCGCTGTGCTCGGGCGCATAGTGCGCGCCCGGTGCACGGGCAGCAGTATGTTCGGGCGCACAGCGCGCATCCCGGAGGTGGCGCGGAGAGCGATGAGCGCAGCGTCGTCTCCCTCCGACCCTCAAGGCGAACAGGCGGCAAAGCTCGATTTACTCCGATGGATCGTGGCAAAAACGGTGATCGGCTGGCGAATGCAGCAGACCCGACAACTCTTAATCAGCGGGTCCAAGGTTCGAATCCTTGCACATGCGGTGATCGCGACCCGCAGGGCGCTGGCACGGCAGGGATGCTTAGCGGGACGCGATGAGGTCTGATGACCTCGTCCCGACCTATGCTGGAGCGTTCCATGCCGCACTACGCTGCCCTCGACGTCTCAAACGAGGAGACCGCCATTCATGTCGTCGACGAAGCTGGCCGCACCGTCTGGCGCGGCAAGCGGGCGAGTGATCCGGAGGCGCTCGCCGCTGCCCTGCGCCGCCACGCGCCCGACCTCGTTCGCGTTGGGCTGGAGACCGGCTTCCTGACACCCTGGCTCTATCACAGCCTCAAGGCAGCCGGCCTGCCGGTCGTCTGCCTGGAGGCCCGCCATGCCCGAGCCGCGACGGCCCTTCAGCGCAACAAGACAGATGCAAATGACGCCGAGACCCTGGCCCAGCTCGTGCGCACAGGCTGGTATCGGGAGGCGCGTGTGAAGAGCTTCGCGGCCCATGCGGTGCGCCATCTCGTTGGCGCACGCGCCCAGCTCAAGGGCGTGTCCGTCGACCTCTCGAATCAGATCCGCAGCATCTTGAAGACCTTCGGCCTCATGGCCGGCAAGGGAGCAGGCCACACGTTTGCGATCCGGGTGCGGGAGCTCCTCAAGGGGCGGCCCTCGCTGGCTGCCATCGTTGATCCACTCCTTGCGGCTTGGCAGGCCGTGCGTGAGCAGATTGCCGTGCTCGACCGGCGACTGATCAGCCTCGCCAAGGGGGATCCAACCTGCCGTCTGTTGATGACCTGCCCGGGCGTTGGCGTGATCGTCGCCACGAGCTTTGCGGCCTCGATCGAGGCGCCTGAGCACTTCCGCCGCTCCCGCTCGGTGGGGGCCTATCTCGGCCTCACGCCAACGCGACATCAATCAGGCGAGACGGACCGGAGCGGCGGCATCTCCCGGCGAGGGGATCGGCTGATGCGAACCTATCTGTTTGAGGCTGCCGCCAGTCTGCTGATCCGCGTGCGGCAGAACTCGGCCCTGAAGACCTGGGGCAGGGCGCTCGCCAAGCGGATGGGCTTCAAGCATGCGGCCGCGGCCGTCGCGCGCAAGCTGGCTGTGGTGCTGCATGCCATGTGGCGCAGCAACACGCCCTTCCAGGCCTGGCCGGCATAGCCAGGTGACCCGATCGACTGATGGAGGTCTGACGGGATCCGCCAGAGGCGGGCGAGGCGTCCCCGCCGGGACGCGAGCAGGGTTATCCCGTGGTGGGTTGTGCGGCTGGCAACGCCAGACCGCGCCTTGCACATGGCGAGCCCTGTTCCGAGACGCATCGTGCAGCGGTCAGCAGGGCCGACTGCGGAAACAACCCTGGTCCGGCGGTGGAGCACGTCTCATGCAAGGCTTGACGTCCTCTTCGCGATCAAACAACACCCACCAACAAAATCAATGACTTAGCTTTCCTGTGCTTTGAAGTAGACGCCTCAGGTTACGCCTGAGGTTACGCTTCGGCGCGTTAAGGAATGTTCGGGTTCGTTACGCCCTGAGCGGACGAACGGGCAGCGATGTACCTCGCCACCTCGCCAGTTCAGGGAGGTACTCGAGGTCAACAGCGAAGGGTGGCAATACAGTACATCCTGCGGAACCCCTAGAAAGGTGGGACCTGACCCAAGGCTGCCCTTATGAAGGCGGCACGCAGTCAAAACGCCTGGACGCACGATCGGTCCTCTCAGCCGCGCCTTATCGGCGCGCCATACGATCTCGACGCGCAATCAGTATGGAGTCGCCGAACTCGTGCGCGCCGAAGCCGTGCTCCGCGAGGGCGGCGGAACATCCGGTCGAGTACTGCATCATCGGCGAAGGCGCGCAGAAGCTCGAAGTGGCTTTCGCCAAGGTTGGCGCACGCCGGTAAGGATCGCATCCACGACGCGCAGCCGGATTTCGCGGCCGATGCGCCCGTGCGCAACGCCTTCTCCGGCGCACACGGCGCCGTCGGCGCCCGTGCGACTCGAGCGCGCGAACAACGGTCGTCCCGATCGCAACAATGCGCCCGCCCTCTGCCTTGGCCTTCGCTATGGCTGCCGCGGTCCTCACGGGATGCGATAGGGCTCGTCGAAGGGAAGCCGTAGGTCGAGCGTCGGATCTCCGGTCGACGAGATTCCGGCAGCATGCGTGAGCGTCTAGCGGCGTCACTTGGGTCTACGGCAGAGTGTGCTTCGTTGATTTAGCAGGTGTCTGTTCCGCCCGGGGTGTAGTGAAGTCGAAGACCTCGACGCCGTGCGCGGTTGTCGGCAGCACCAGCACCTCCGGGTGGCTCAGCGTTTTGACGGCGTCCCGGTGCCCGGCGCGCCAGTGTTCCTCCATCGTCCGACGGGAGAATTCGAAGTCTTTCGACTGGCCCTCGTAGGTCGGTGAACGATAGACGAGCTGGACGATGTTATACACCGATGGGTCCGACGCTTCGGCAAGCAGCTTTGCCTGTGGCGTCGCCTTAAGGTCGTCGGGCATTTGTTCGAGCAATTCGTTGAATACTGCGCGCATCTTCTGCAACTTGCGGAAGTCGTCGGTCGCGGCGCGGGTTCGACTCGAAACTGAATTTCCTTCATCCGCACCGCTACCTCACTCAGGTCGCGCGGCAGCTCGCCGCGAGCGCTCCACAGGTCAACCTGGAGCACCAGCGTATCAAGATCGGAGCGGGCCGACAGCACCCAGTCGAGCGGCGTGTTCGACACCATGCCGCCGTCCCAGTAGAATTCGCCGTCGATCTCGACCGCTGGGAAGGCCGGCGGCAACGCGCCGCTTGCCATGATGTGCTCGGGTCGGATCGTGTCGCTCTCGTTATCAAAGTAAGCGAAGTTGCCGGTGCGGACGTTTACCGCGCCGACACTGAAGCGCGTCGTCCTGGCGTTGATCCGGTCAAAGTCGACTAGTCCCTCGAGTGTCGTACGGAGCCCCGAGGTGTTGTACCAGCTTGTTGCCGCAGCGCTTCCGCCGGCGATGAGGTAGGGAGGAGGGAAGCGCGGGCTGAAGAAGCCGCGGACGCCATTTGACATGATCGCGCCGGCGGCGAGCTGGTTCACCCAGCCCCGCGCGGCATCGCCGCTGAGCAGGTCCGTCCACCAGGCGCTCACGCCGCAATCGCCTGCGTCGCTCACCAACTCCCAGAACGCACGCAGCCTTGCGACGCGTTCCCCCACGGGATTGCCAGCAATGATCGCGCTGTTGATCGCGCCAATCGAAATGCCAGCAATCCACGTCGGCTCGATGCCACGCTCGAGCAGTGCCTCGTAAACGCCCGCCTGGTAGGAACCGAGCGCGCCGCCACCCTGAAGCAGCAGCGCAATGCTCTCGAACGGTGTGGCGCAAGGCCGGCGTAACTCGGCGGGCGCGCGGACCGGCCTATTCATGCTCGGGCACGGGAACGTTGAAGCCGTTGAGCGTCGTCGATACAAGACTATAAAGACCGACGAGATAGATCAGCTCGTTCATGCCCTTCTGTCCGAAGACGGCTTTAAGGGTTTCCGGGCGGTCTAAATCTGCTTCGACAACTTCTTCGGCGAGGTCGCGATGCTTGCCTGGATCGCGGGTCAAAGCGCGTACCTTGAATTGGCCACTGGCTTGCAGGGCGCGTACCACTCCGCCTCCCTGCTTGCCCCGTTGCGCCGATCACGGCGATCAGTTTTCTATCGTCGGATGCCATGGTTCAGTTCCTTCTATTGACGCATCTTGTTCCGGCGGGCGCCCCGCGAAAGGACTCCAGCGTCGATTCCTGCAGACGCAGCCGGCTACAACCGGCCTTCTTTTTGCAGCCGCGCCTTTATCTCGGCGATGCGCTGTTCGCCGGCTTGAAGCGAGGCCGGACTCGTGTGCACCGAGTAGTTTCCGAGGGCGAGTTCGTACGGATGGCTTGCGGCCGACCCGAGCACGAACTCGTTGTCGGCTTCGGCATGGAAGTCGATCGCCTCGTTCGACGGCTCGAACACAGCGAGTTCGCCAGCGTGCACGGGCTCGGGATCGGCAAGGCTTCCCGACGCAAGCGCGACCCAGCAAATCGTGTGATCGGCGGGCGGTTCGTAGCGCCAGGTTTGGCCGGCCTTGAGCCGCACGGCCAGATAGTTGATTGAGGACGGCGCCTTTAGCGGGCTCGACACCTCGCCGAGGGTGCCGAGCAAGACGGCGGCAGGTCCCTTCGTGCGAACGTCTTGCGGCTTTTGGTAGATGCTTTCGGCCGATCCCAGTTCATGTTCGGGCGGCAAGGCGAGCCAGAGCTGGAATCCGCGCGACCGTCCGGAGTTGCCGGCGCCGCCGCCATGCCATGCGCCGCCGGCGGCCTTGAACCATTCGACCCCGCCGGCGGGCAAGAACCCGGCCGCGCCGGTCGTGTCTTCGTAGCGGACGCTGCCCTCCCAAAGGTAAGTCAGCGTCGCGATGCCCGAATGCGGATGCCACCCGAAGCCTGAGAAGGAGGTTCCCTCGTCATCGAAGAGATCGAGAAAAACGAAGGGCTTGAGACTTTGGCCGAGGTCAGACGGGCTCATCAGGCGAGTGATGGGTCCGTGAAGCCGGCCATGCGTCCGATGCACGATCTGGCGGGTGCGCTCTTGAGTCGCCGCGGTGGATCTGGTCATGAGGACTCTCTTTCTCTGTTAGCGCTATTATTGCTCGCGCTCGGCTCTTTGCGCTCGCATGGCCTGCAGCGCCCGACCCCAGGGGATGAGGTCATCGAGCATGGCGTTGACCGTCGCCTCCTGATGCGGGGCGGGTTTGAACGTGGAGAAGTTTTCGAAATCGGTAAAAAGCGACAGACCGACTTGCGCGCGCACGTCGGCAATCTTGAGTTCGCCCATGATCAGTCGCAGCTGCTCAACCGCCCGCGCTCCGCTCATACCGCCATAGCCGACAAACCCGGCGGCCTTGTCGTTCCATTCGCGGAACAGATAATCGATCGCGTTCTTGAGCGCGCCGGAGGTCGAATGGTTGTACTCTGGCGTGACGAACACAAACGCATCGAAGGTCGCGATCTTTGCAGCCCAGGCTTTCGTGTGCGGCTGTGCGTACTGGCCCATCGAGGGAGGAAGCGCCTCGTCGAGGAGCGGCAAGTCGAAAGCCGCGATGTCCACGAGTTCGAACGAGGCATCGCTCCGTTTCGCAGCGATGCCGTAGACCCAGCGCGCGACGTCTTCGGCCTTGCGACCGGGACGGGTGCTGCCGATGATGATCGCCACATTCAGCATGTTCTTCCTCGCTCACTAGCCGCCCTAAACACCGAAATCTTCCACCACCTTCCAGCTTCCGTCCGCCTGCTTCCTGAAGACGGTCAAGTAGGTGGCCGCGCTATGCTCCGCCTGTTTGGTCTGCGGGTTCGTAGCATGATTTCGTACGAGCCGCGGCGGTAGGCCAGGTCACCCGAGCCGGCGACCTCGGTCTTCTCGTTGGAGAGAGTTCATCTTGAAGTTGGGATCCGCAATATCGTCGCGGATGGCCTTGGACACCGCCCGGCCGTCCTTGGCCGCCGGGTGGCCGGTCGTGGCGATCACCGCGTCCGGCGCGTAATAAGAGTTCACCTTCGCCGAATCCTTCGCCTGCAACGCTGCCAGAATCTCCTGCGCCGTGCGGTTGACCGCGTCCGTCGCCGGTTCGTTGCGATTGGTGGTCATGTCGATTGTCTCCGTGTCGGAAGCCGATTTCTTCACTGGCGGCCGTTTTCGTCTGCCGTCGGTCGGTGCCCGGCGAGGACCGCCTTGTCGGGCGCGACAAGGCGCCTCGGCCGTCCACTGTGGCCTCCGCCACCGTTCGCCGGAAACACGTCGACGTCGAGGCGGGAATAGATCTGTTCGCTGACTCCGCGGCCTTCGCCGTCTTCCTCGTTGCGCCATCACCACGTCGCCTGCTCGGCGAGGAAGCGGCCTCGGGCCGGCACCATGCCGCCGGGCCAATTGTTATATGGTACTCAAATTTGTCAAGGCCTCGGCGCTTTCACGTCTCCATCCTCCGGCACCTGTGAGACCGCTGTGGTGCCGACCAGCGCCGCTCGAGGTTCATCGGGTGGCGATTCGGTCGGGCGGCGGTTCATGTCGACGGCGATCCCCCATGCCGCTAATACAGGCTTTGAACAGAGGCTCGACGAGGCTGCGTTCGGATTGTTGGTCATTGCGATCTCCTCTAGACGTGAGGCAGGCCCTTCCCGGAGAAACTAGGACTTCTCTCGACCAAAAAAAATCCGTATAAAACTGAAAGCTCTTTTCAGGAAATTCGAAATGCGGAGCCCAGCCGTACCGAGTATCGATCAGCTTCTGGTGCTGCTGACCGTGGCCGAAGCAGGAAGCTTTACCGCGGCCGCCAAACGTCTGGGGCGCGCCACCTCCGCCGTCAGCTACGCAATCGACACGCTGGAGGCGCAGCTCGGTCTTTCTCTGTTCGAACGCGGGACGACCCGCAAGCCAAAGCTCACACAACAGGGCGAAGCGGTCGTGTCCGAAGCCAGAGCGGTTGCCCATAGCGTCGAGACATTACGCGCGCGCGTTCGGGGTTCTGGATGAACTGAGCCTGAAGTGTCGCTCGTGGTCGACAGCATGTTGCCGAGCGAGCGGCTGACAATGCTGCTTCGTGAATTCCATGCCCAGTTCCCGACGGTGCCGGTTCGCCTCTTGGTGCAGACCCTTGGCGGCGTCGAACGCGTGGTCCGAAACGGCCATGCTTCCATCGGCGTTGGAAGCCTGCTGCACATGGACATGACGGGTCTTCGCCGCATCGATATTGAAAGCGTCCAAATCATTCCCGTGGCCGCGCCCAGTCATCCGCTGGCCAAGGCGAGCGAAGCTGCTCCACCGCAGGCACGCGATTTCGTCCAGCTTGTTCTTTCGGAACAACCCGCGGCGGACGGTCGGGACTTTGGCGTCGTCAGTCTCAATACCTGGCGCATCGGCGATCTGGCAGCGCGGCACAAGCTTCTTCTCGCTGGGCTCGGATGGTGCGGAATGCCGGAACCGAATGTTCGCGCCGATATCGAAATCCGGAAGGCTCGTGCGATTGAACCTTCCCGACTGGCGTGGTGGAGAACATGTCATGCAGGCCATACACATGATCGATAATCCGCCGGGTCCAGCCGGGCGGTGGCTGATCGAGAGGTTGGTGATGCTGTCAGATGGGTTGAGGCGCCTATTCGAAAAGTTACAAAGGCGAACAAAGCAAAAGGGCGTCGCCGGTCGCATAGAAAAGCATCGCGCAAGTCACGAAGGTGAAGCTTGGACGGCGCGATTGGAGTCCCAGTGTCAACGTCTCCACATGGCACATCGCGTCATTCCGTCGCGATGCTATCGGGGCATAGCGTTCTAGCAAGCTGTCTGCCCCGCAGATTTATGGGTTCACGGCCTAACATTACAGTTGCGATCTGAGTTTGATGTGGGCGTCACGGGCGGCGGCTTGATGGGCTCGTCGCCAGAGCGACCATGCGATGACGTGGGCAGGTCGGATGCGCCTTTGAGCCAGTCGCGTTGCCACGCGCCGGATCTCTTGAACGGACCAGCGGATCAGAACGCGACCCGGCGAGCCCTGCCTGTTGTTTTTGGGGGCGCTATCGTGTTGGCGTGATGCCGGACCGCAGCCATCATCGCGAAGGCCAGCATCACGAGCGAGACATGTCGGTGCCAGCCATGCCACGACCGGGTCTCGTTGTGATCGAGCCCAAGCTCATTCTTGGTGGTCTCGAACGCATCCTCGATAGCCCAGCGCCGCCCCTCGACGGCGACCAGCGTCGCGATCGGCGTACCGGCCGGACACCAGGTCGAGAAGAAGGCGAGTTCGCCGTCTCCGAGGCTGCGGCGGATGAGAAGACCGCGCGTCCACAGCCCCGTGCGTTCGTCGTCGTACATGCCGGCATCGAGATCGGCGAGCTCGCAATAGGCCCAGTCGTACAGCCGTTCGCCCTTGCTGCCCGCGCCGGCCGACAACCGCTGCCAGGCGGCCTCGCCCAGACCTCGCGCAATCGCCTCGGCGGTGCCGGCCAGGAGGGGCTTGTCGCCCCACGAGCCGAAGGGATGGGAGGCGTTCACGCCCAGCACGTAGCCCTTGCCGGCCCGCCTGAGGGCGATCTCGATTTCGCCGACGCCGTAGATGCTGTCGCCCGCCACCCAGCCAAAGGGCACGTCCGCGGCGATCGCCCGCTCGATCATCGCAGCCGCCAGCTGAGGCTTCGTTCTGAAGGGTGTTCCTCGAGGAACATGGGCCGCGGCCATGCGGGTCCGGTCATCCGTCCAGGCCTTGGGAGATACAGCGCCCGGTCGATGAAGGCATGGCCATGGCGGGAGACGTAGGCGGCAAACACGCCGATCTGGCAGTTCGTGATCTTGCCCGCCGAGCCGGTGTACTGTCGCCCGACCCCACACGACGCCCGACCCTGCTTGAGAAAGCCGCTGATCCGCCCTTCGACATCCCGCAAATGGGAGCCTCCGCCCGGCGAGGTCAGGAACCTTAATCTGGCGCTCCGGCGGGAGCGTCGTCGTCTGCGGCGTGACTTTGATGCCGGGGCGGATCCGCACGACGCCGTTGACCACGATGGTCTC
>CAWDDI010000010.1:0-25164 GCA_963800985.1 uncultured Alphaproteobacteria bacterium
CACACCCTGATCGCCGGCATCAAGGGAACCGACCTGAAGGCCGTCCGCACCGGCCCCGGCTTCGAGTGTCGTAACCGCAACCGAGCGCAAACGGGCAAGCTCTCGGCCCATGCGGAAGGGCTCGCGATTGACATCGCCGGGTTCGAACTCGCGAGCGGGTCAACCCTGCGGATCAAGCCCGAGGCGGGTGCCGCGGCAGATCCCGCTCTCGCGAGCCTGCGAACGGCTGCCTGTGGCTGGTTCACGACAGTCCTCGGCCCTGGCTCGGACGCGGCCCATCACGACCACCTGCATGTCGACATCCAGCAGCACGGGTCGAGCGACCGCTACCGCATCTGCCAATAGGTGCCGAAGACCCCGAACCTGTCGGCCGCAAACGCTCACCGTCCGGGCGCGAGCGTCTCTCGCGCTCTTCGCATCGGGTGCACTCTACCTCCCAGCCTGATCCAAGCGGGGCGCTCGCGCGGACAGACAGGCGCTGCTGGGCCCTATCGGCCCTGCGGGGGAATGTTCTGATGTTGCTGAGTTCAACCTGTCCTGCGCAAGCCGGCTACGCGCCTGATTCCAGCGTCCGCTTCATGGCCGCCATGCCCTGGTCGATCATTCCGGCGATCTGGTCTTTCAGCTCATCCGGCAACAGGTCGGCAATCCAGACCAGGCGGGTGCGCCCTCCCTCTTCGGCGAAAGCCTGCACCGACGCATTGTGATGGGTGAAGGGCTCGCCCACCACCGACCAGACCACACGGCGTTGCGCATCGTCGACATCGACGATGCGTTCGCGCGCCGTCATGCCGTTGCCGAAAGTAACCACCCGCGCGTCGCCGTCGAGGCGGCAGTCGCTCACGAAGCCCCGCACCAGCCGTTCATGGATGCGGCCAACGTCGCGCAGCGCGTCCCACACGCGATCGGATGCGGCGTCCACGTGGATTTCCCTGCGGATCGATGCCATGCGATCTCCTCGGCTGACCCCCGGCCGGCGCTGATCGGTGTAATCCCGAGCGTCGGCCGTCGACCTTGTGGTGCTCTAACGCCTGAACTAAGCCGAGCCGCGAAGCGGCTCTCGGCTCGAATGCATGGCGAGGTGCCGCCGCGCCCTACGCCTTGCATGGTACCGCAGTGCTGCTGTTTGGAAAGCGCGGCAAGCGATCATTGGTGTCAAACCAAGACACGCGAGAACTCGTCCAGACATGGTCTTGGATCTGCACGCGGCCAGGTTCATCGAGGCTACCGATGCACACTTGCACGCGATCGCCGAGAACCTCCTCTCGCATACCGAGTGTGCTGCCACAGGAGGGACAGAATGCTCGCTCTGCAAACGGGGATGAGCGGTACCAGCTTGGCTTTGACTCGAGCCACGCGAATGACTCAGTGGGGAAATGAACGAAGGCCAGGGCGGGCGCGCCGGAATGCTTGCGGCACATGTCACAGTGACAGATCACGCCGCGGAGCGGCTGTGCGGTAGCGCGGTACCGGATCAACCCACAGAGGCATCCGCCCTCGAAGGTCTGGCTGTCGGTCATGCGTAAACTCCTGCAGCACCTAACTCCGCTTTTCTCAAGCTGCAACGGCAGCCCCGACGTCGCAGGACCGGAACCGCACAAGGCCAAGCCTTCCCAATCGACAACCTGAGTCATTCAGAATCCACCTCTGCTTCCGTCATCCCGACCTCTGGCCTTCGTCGGGGCTAGATGATCTCACGGACGGTGTTCGACCCGATCGTGAGCGCAATCTTCGCGGCATTCGGCGTGCCGCTTGCGAGCGACCGCGCCAACTTGGCGGCCTGCTTCGCGTCGACCTTCGGCGGCATAGGGGGCTCGTGCGGGTCGACGACCGCGTTGACGAGGACGGGCCCCGGCGTGGCGAGCGCCTGACGCAGGACGTCGCCGCAGCTCGCCGGATCCTCGATCCGGAAGCCCGGCACCCCGAACCCCTGCGCGACCGCCTCGAAGTCGATGGGCTGCAGGTCGCAGCCATATTCCGGGTTCCCGAGAAACACCATCTGCTCCCATTTGATCTGGCCGAGCGTGTTGTTCGAGATCACGACGATCTTGACGTCGAGGTTGTACTTCACCGCCGTAGCAAGTTCGCACATCAGCATGGCGAAACCGCCGTCGCCGATGAAGCAGATCACCTGGCGGCCGGGATAGGCGACGGCGGCTGCGTTGGCGTAGGGAAGGCCGCAGGCCATCGACGCGAGGTTGCCCGAGCACGAGAACATCATGCTGCCGCGGATGTCGACGTGACGGGCGATCCAGGTCGTGATCGTACCGGAATTCGTGGCGAGGATGGCGTCGTCCGAGAGGAGCTTGTTGAGCTCGTGCGCGACGACCTGCGGCTTCATCGGCGTGTCGGTGCGCGTGCCGCGCTCGAGCATCAGCTCGCGCCAGCTCTCCATACCTTTCTGAGCCGTCTCGAGGAACGAGCGGTCCTGCGTGGTCGTCGAACTTCGGATGCAGCAGCCGGAGCACGCGTGCGGAATCGCCGACCAACGCCGCATCCACCGGGTGGCGCAGGCCGATGCGCTTCGGATCGAGCTCGATCTGGACGCATTTCGCCTGACCGGGCTTGGGGTAATACTCGATGTACGGGAAGCTCGTGCCGATCATGAGGAGCGTGTCGCAGCTCTCGAGAGCCTCCTGGGAGGGCCGTGGTGCCGAGCAGGCCGATGCCGCCGGTGGTGTAGGGACTGGTCGTCGGGCACGACGCGCCTTGCCGAGCAGCGGCTTGACGATCGGCGCGCCGAGTCGCTCGGCGACCGCGATCACCTCGTCGCGGGCGCTAAGAGCGCCGCGGCCGGCGAGGATGCACGACCTTCTTGCCCTCGTTGAGGATCGCGGCGGCGCGCGCGAGCTGATCCTCGCGCGGGCAGCTGGGCGCTCTCCGCCATCAGGTCGGAGACGTGGTTCGGCGACGTTGCGCTTCGAGCGCGTCGCCGACTTCAGCGGAGTGCGACTGCAGGTCGACCGGCATGGTGATGTGCGCGACGCCGCGATAGGCGAGCGCGGTGCGGCAGGCGAGCTCGACCACGTTCTCGACGTGGGTCGGGCTCATGATCGCGGTTGTTGTAGACGCAAACATCCGTGAACAGCTTGTCGAGCTCGACGTCCTGCTGTGTGTGGGTGTTGAATCAGGTCGTGGATATTGCAGGCCCGTGATGGCGAGGACCGGCTGCGCCATCGAGCTTGGCGTCGTAAAGCCCGTTGAGGAGATGGATGCCCCCTGGGCCGGATGTCGCGAGGCAGACTCCCAAGCGCCCGGTGCACTTGGCGTAAGCGCAAGCCATGAAGGCCGCGGCCTCCTCGTGCCGGACCTGAATGAAGCGGATCCTGTCCTGCCGCAGCCGGAGAGCTTCCATGATGCCGTTGATGCCGTCGCCGGGCATGCCGAAGATCGTGTCGACGCCCCAATCGATCAGTCTGTTCACGAGAACGTCGGCGGCGGTGGTGGCCATGAAGTCCCTCCTGCGTAGCTCTCGCGTCCGGCCGGATCGGCTTTGGCACCAAATAGTGGCCGCTGCGGCGGGTCGCGCTGCCAGACCCACGAGGACCCGAATCCATCGCGTGGGTCAACTGCCAACCGCACCTAAGGTTCGAGTACCAATTGGCGAGTACAACTCATCCGAGCCCCGGGGCGTGCTCTGAGAGAATCCGAGCCAACAGCCCACGCCCTCCTGAAGGAACTGAACGTCGGATGCGGTTTAAACCGGCCGGGTAAGAAGGCTGGTCGGATCGAGTTCATCGAAGGAGGATGGCATCCGGGCAGCTCGGAGTGCTGGGCGGAGCTGCGCATTACTTCACTGTGTCTCTCCACCCAGATTGTCGAGCGATACCCTCCCAACCGAAATAGTTATTGATGAGGCCTGACCTACGCCGTCTCTTATCCATACTTACGCCTGAGATGGTGGAATGGCTGACCAAGCGACCCGCACTATAATTGGTAGCGCTTGGCGTCATTTCCGAGCCACTTAATCGCATTAGAAACAGCAGACGCACAGAGGATTCGAACGACCATATGTGACTTTTCTCAGGTCATCCACCGCATCGAGATCGCGCCGCTGGCGACGAGAAGTCCCAAAGCGAGGAGCGCTGCCCGGCACGCCAGCTTGCGCCATGGCCTGTGGCAGATCAGCCCTTTAGACGTGCACGTTGCCGTACGCGAGCTCGCCCTCACCCTTTGGTCTCCGCACCGAGGTGTAGAGCACCCAGGCGTAGAAGCACGCGACTCCAATAATCACAGCCCAGCCCGGAAGCGGACCGATGGCCGCGTTTGCAACCCACTCACTGGCGGACTGTACCAGACGGGTCTCGGCAGCGTTCGTCGGCAGGTTGGTCGAACGTGGTCTTGAGAAGCCAGGCGAGCAGCAGTATCAGGAACATCCAGCAGTAGTTGCGACGCAATCGGCGCGCCGTGGCTTGGCTGTAGGCTGGACGAGGAACAGGGGACGTCTGAGGTCGTCGCCCAAGACCCGGGATCCAATCATCGGTCGTGTCGTCTCAGGTGCGAAGATCTGGGCGAAGTAGTTGCGTTCCAACCGGCGGACCCGATTGCGATAAACATCGAAAAATCGGTACCGGCGCGCCTCGATGACCAACAGCAGCGCCACCAGCACCATTGCAAAGAGCAACACGCCATGATGAGCCGTCGGCGTCGAAAGGGAGAGGGATAACATGGCCGCGACCACGGTGATGGCCCAGTTCGTGGTCCGATCAATTCGATCCCGCCAGCCTGCCATGCGGGCGATCTCTGCCCGGTGGAAATGAGCGACAACCGTGACGAACTCGCTCGGTGTACTCGGAAACACCGGTGGGTTGATCACAGGGCGCAGATCGCGTTGCTCGCTCTGGGTCAGCATCGCGGCCCTCCTTCTTGCGGCCCAGTCGCGGAGCAGGGGTCGCGCCGACTAAAGGCCGAACCCCATGGTGCGGCTGCACTGTCCGGAGAGCAAGTTGCCCTGATTCAGGACTGGAGAGCAGCCCCGCTAGGAACGTGGGTTAGGGGGACGTGGGTCTCGTCGGTCCGCTTTGACCCAAGCACGAAGTTCCTTCAGGTCAGGTTCTCTGCCCTGCGCCGATTGGCGCCTCCTCTGCGGTGGAGCAACAAGCATTCCGCGCAGTGGGACCGGTCGCGAATGCCAACATAACAACAGACGTGAGAGCCAGATCTGGAGAGCCACGAAGGCTGGAAGCAACATGGCGGTATCCCCACCAGCTCAGGCCGAGGTGGTCCTGCAAGAGGAGCGGAGGCAGAACGCAGAACGCCACGGCAGATCGGACAGGGCCAGCCGTCCCGAACCAGAAAGCAGGCCGCGCACCTGGTCGATGTCCGCAGGGTTGCGCGGCAGGAGTATGAGTGTTGCGTCCGGTCCGTGGCGTCAGCTTAACAACTGAGGTGCCCCACTCCCACAAGGGCTGGGGCGGGAGTCATCTGACAACTCCACCGCCTTCGCAGAGCCGCGGCCGGCGAGGTGCTCTACTTCCCCGGCATCGGCATTACTTCGACGATTTCAATCCATGCGCCAGGCATTTGCAGATGAGGATGCTCGTTACTAAATATCTTGGCAGCCGCATCATGCGATTCGGCCTGCACAATCGAATAGCCGCCGACATCGTTTTTCGTGTTTGAGGCACCGTTCGCGTCAACACGCTTGGTTTTTCCTAAAGGCGCCCCACCGTCGACGATGGAGGCTTGATTGGCATTCATCCACTTCATCCACGCGTCCATCCCTTTCTTCTGTTGTTCAGGAGTGGAATTTTTCATCATCTTCTCAAATTCAGCGCCAGAGGCCATATACAAGACCATGAATTTTTTCATCGGATCCTCCCTCGCTTGCCTGTGATCGGTCGTCCACCGCCGCTAGACCCGGCAATGTTCCGCTATGCGTAGCCACCTAATTGAGCGAGCCAATTGCGCCGATTTCCCGGCCAGTAATGTGCTAGGCTTCGTTTTCCAGCCGAGAGGCGAAAGTGCCCTGGTTGGGATCACTCGATGATCAGTGGAATCCAACGGTGACCTCCTGCGCGCCGGACCTGCCACGGAGGCGTGCTAGCGAGCTCCGGTCCACGCAGAAGTCGAGATACTTCACCGCCCAAGAATGTTGACGGAATGTTGGGCAGATCCACCCGAAGTTTTCCGGGTTGCATGGTGATTAGCGAGCCACCCGCCAGATCCGGCCTCCCGCGTCATCAGAGACCACAATCGAGCCATCTGGCAGCTCCTTAACGTCAACCGGGCGGCCCATGCCGTGCAGGAAACTCTGCCCGTTGCCGGAAAAGCCGCTGCCAATGCGCAGCCGCACGACCTGGTATCCAACCGGAGTGCTGCGATCCCAGCTCCCGTGTTCGGCAACCAGTGCTTCGCCGCGCAGCTCGGGAAACATGGTGCCTCGATAGAAGTGCACGCCGAGCGTCGCCACATGCGCTTGGAACTCATACACGGGTGGGGTCTGCGGCACAGGTGGCGTCGCCGCCTCGAAGCCGCGCAATCGCACCCGACCCCCGAAATAGGGAAAGCCATAGAACGCGCCCGGTCGCAGTTCGTTGAGTTCGTCGGGCGGTGTGTTGTCTCCCATGCCATCGGCGCCATTCATTCGGCCGCCTTTGAACCGCCAAAACGAACGGGCCTGGGGGCGAGGATGGGCGCCACCGAACCACACCACGAGTGATCGCTACGCGCCGATCTATGGCAATCGTGTTATACTCGGAGCCCACGCTTAACGGCCTGGTACCGCACTAACACGCTGGAGGGCTATGCCATGGCACACCGTGAGCAGCACGGTAACCGCGAAACGAAGAAGCCGAGAAAGGAAAAGCCGAAAGGCGAAGCCCAGTCCACCACCAAATGGGCTGTGAGTGACAGGCTCGCGTCGAAAGTCGACGCAAAGCACTAACCTTGTCCTGAAGCCCTAATTAGGGCTGCTTCTCCCTCGGGAAGCTGGGAGTGTTCGATGTCTGATCACGTCTACAAGGTCGTTGAGCTGGTTGGTTCATCAGAGGACAGCATCGAGGATGCGATCCGGTCGGCGATCAACCGCGCGGACCAGACCTTGAGGAGCATACGCTGGTTCGAGGTTGTGCAGAGCCGCGGCCAAGTGGAGGGTGGCGGCGTCCGTCACTTTCAGGTCATGCTCAAAGTCGGTTTCACGCTGGAAGGCGAGTATCCCTAGTCAAGAAACGCCTCGGCAACCGTGGTCGGTCCCGCACCACGACGGCGGCGTGCCCAAGGTTCTCGACATATCGGCGCGCTGCTTACATAAACCGACGGGATCCGGACACGTGTAGAGAGCTCGGGGAGAGTTTCACCTCGAGCCTCGTCCTGTCCAATTATCTCCGGCCCCGCTGAAACATGTGGCGCTGGTCCCGGTTTGGTCTAATGGTGGACCAACCTGCGCACAGCAGCCTGTCCGCTTCATGCATCGGTACCATCCCGCTCGCGGGGATTGAGGAGGCAGCCGATCATCGTGTTTCACGGGCCGAGCACCCGCCTCGGTCCCAGGCTCTTGGAGGTTCCGATCGCGGTTTCATCTGGGCGGAAGGATCCCTATTGAAGGCCGTTGCGTGACAGGAGATCCTGTCAGCCCGACAATCTATCTGACTTGACCGGCTTGCGCCGGGACGACGTCTTTCGACGTGTGACTTTGGTCACTCGGGCCCGCACCGTACGGTCGGGCCCGTACTGTTGCCGATCCAACGCCAATCCGATCCGAAAACCTTCGTCGATCGAACGCAGGATGATCCCGCACGGCGGATCGACGGAGACCAGCACGGCACAACAAGGGGGTTCCGGGCATGTGGACCTGAGAACTAGGCATTGCGGGCGGCTGGGGAGAAGTGGGATCACGTCGAGTTCTACGCGGCGAGCCTATGGCTCCCGGCTGTTCCAGGTGCGCGGAGCATCGCAAGCTCGCCTTCGTCCGGACAGCGTTGCCCGATCGAAGGAAGCTGATAACCATCGCCACTGATTTGCGAGCCCGGAAGGATGGCCGTGGTCGTGTCCCACCGCGTGGTGTAGGAACGCCGCTCCTTGGCAGGGTCCAAGGATGATCAGGCGCCCACGGCGGAGAGCCTGAGCACGGGATCATCGCTCAAGTCGGCGAGCGATTCCAGGCTCATGTAGCGGCGCGACACAGCCCACTCGTCGTTCTGCTCCAGCATGAGCGCGCGTACCAGGCGCACAATGGCCGGCTCGTTCGGGAAGATGGGCCGACCACGTCAGAGCGCCGCTTGATCGCGCCGTTGAGCCGCTCGAGCGGATTGGTGCTGGCGATCTGCGGCCAGTGCTCGCGGGGAAAGGCCATGTAGGCAGGACATGGACCATGCCGTCCTGCGCGGGGCGGCAGCTGATCTGGCCTCAGACGTACGCGACCCGAGATGGAGTTCAATGCACAGTGGGTTACACGTGCGCTGCGTCTGGCGGCGGGTCGCACTAGCGTTCGCGCCCACACCTCGCCTCGTCTCGGCAGCCCCTGGCGCGACGGCTGGGTGCCCGCCGCTGCCCGACGCCGAGCTTCTGGCTGCGATCCAGGAGCTCATCGCCGACCTGCCCACCTATGGCTACCGGCGCGTGCACGCGCTTTTGCGCCGCCAGGCCGAAGCGAACTAACGACCCGCGCCCAACGTGAAGCGTGTCTATCGCGTCATGAAGGTGCATGGGCTCTTGCTCCAGCGCCATGCGGGCGGAGCCGAGGCACGGCGGCATGAAGGCAAGGTGGAGGTCGCAACCCGCAACACGCGCTGGTGCTCGGACGGGCTGGAGATCGCAGCCGAGAACGGTCAGCGGGTGCGGGGCCTTTGCGCTGGACTGCTGCGACCGAGAGGCGATCAGCTTCGTCGCGACCACAGGCGGCATCACGGGCGAGGACGTGCGCGACCTGATGGTGCGCCGTCGAGCACCGGTTCGGACGGGTCAACCGCCTTCCGCGCACCATCGAGTGGCTGACCGACAACGGCAGCTGCTACCTTGCTCGCGAGACCCGCCGCTTTGCTCGCGAGATCGGCCTGATGCCGAAGACGACCCCGCTGGAGAGTCCACAATCCAACGGCATGGCCGAGGCGTTCGTGCGCACGCTGAAACGCGATGACGCGCGAGTCTCCCCCGCGCCAGACGCCAAGGCGGTGCTGCGCCAGTTGCCGCTCTGGTTGGCGCACTACAATGAGCTTCACCCCCATCGCGCGCTGGGCTACCGCTCGCCGCGCGAGTTCATCGCCCGATCAACCCAGGAGGCCCGGTCCGGTCTATAAGGGGCAACAACATCCCCTGGACGAGCTTAAACATCATAGCGGGACGCAGGAGCCCCTCGGGCGATCTTTCGACTTCTTCTGCTCATGAAGCTGATGCGGGCTTTCGCCAGCCGTGAACGCCATCAACTTCGACGATGACGACCTCCGGCGGGATGCCCAGGCGAAGCGGTAGCACGCTCGTTCCAAGGCCACTGGTCACGTAGAGGTGACAGTCTCCTTCGACCACATGCCCATAAGTCCACCTCAGCGGCGCGTCGCTCATGTTGACCAAGGGCCCAAGCAGCGGGAGCTGAATTTGTCCGCCGTGGGTATGGCCGCACAGCATCAGGTCAGCAGCATCTCTCGGGAGTAGTGCGAAGGCCGCAGGATCATGTGCGAGGACAATCCTCGGAATGCCAATGCGTGCTCGCTGGATCAGTTCGGGTAACCTCGCGGCATCCGGGGTTACGCCTAGGATCGTGATCTCGTGCCCCTCGAAGATAATCGGCGCAGCCTCATTGAGAAGAACGGTCAGCCCAGCGTCGCCAAGTGCACGGGCGATCGCGGGCGCCCCATAGAGCTCGTCGTGGTCGCCGAGAATGGCGAACGAGCCAAGCGGCGGCTTCACCCGACCGAGGATTGCTGCAGTTGTCTCTGGAGGAACGCGCCCGCCTCCGAAGAGCAGGCCATTCATATAGTCACCCCCTAGACACATCAGGTCGGGCTGGAGCTCAGCTGCAGACATCATAATTCGGGTGAGCCTTTCGACATCCTCGGTGTGGCTGCCGACGTGAAGGTCCGACATGAAGAGGATGCGCAATGGGCGGCTGAACTGGGGCCAGCCTGCGATCCCGATACGTACACGGCTCAGCCTGTATGCGGGCGCCCGTGAGAGCCAGGCCCACCAACCCTTACCACCACGAGGGTCCGAGAACGGCTGCGCTACAACGCGCCGCTCAAGCGACATCAGGCAGGCATTGAACGCGTTCCGGACTAATCTGAGCAGCATGCAAAACGACGGGCCCACTGACCGTCACTGATGGTAAGCTCAATCACGCATGCGTTGCACTCGTTGTTCTCTTGACCTTGCGTCGGCTTCGAGAGCCTACCTCCTTGTGCCTGACGGGAAGCACACCTGCACGAGCTGGCGGAATGGACAGCACCACGGAGGCGACATCTTGCACGAATGTGTCACGAACCGCACGTCCATCGGTCCAGAGCTATCGCTTGATCTCGCAATATGGTGTTGCTCAGGCCAGCGCGGACGAGCCCGCGAGCAATGCTAGCAGCCCCACTACTCCTGGGCGTTTTGCTCCTGCTTGGCATCGCCAACGGGAGCCCCGTCGTCGCCGCGAACTTGCTCAAAGAGCGCTTCAGCGCGCCGCTTGATGGCGGGCGCAAGCTGTGTGACGGGCAGCCCGTGTTCGGGTCGTCAAAGACCATTCGTGGCCTGGTGGCATCGATCTGCTCCACCACGATCGTGGCTCTGGTCCTCGGCTTCGAATGGACCTGTCGGAGTTAGTATCGCAGCTGGCGCGATGCTCGGAGATCTCTCCTCCAGCTTCGTGAAGCGTCGCCTCCGGCTGAAGCTGCATGCTCAAGTGTTCGGGCTCGATCAGATTCCCGAGGCGCTGCTGCCTCTGCTGCTCGTGCAAGACCACCTCGGCCTCAGCTGGTTGGATATCACTGCGCTGCTTGACATGCTTCCTTGCTCTCCAACTCGCGCTCTCACGCCTGCTGTTTAGGCTTGGCATTCGCGACCGGCCCTACTGAAGACTCATGCTTCCTGCTGGGGAGGTCGCGGGGCGCACTGAAGCCGATGCAGGGTGACTTCGGGCGGGCAGTTGATCCGCACATCAACGATGCAAGTGCCCGTGCCTACCGAGGTGTACCCGATCAGGTCGTGGTAGCGCCACGCTCCGCGGGCAAGCGCGCGGGGGCTGGTCGCTTCGGTAAGCAAGGGAACACCTCCGGGCAAGCAGATCTGGCCGCCATGGGTATGCCCGCACAACATCAGGTCGAAACCCGCGTGGGCTGCATGCCGATAAACCTCGGGCGTGTGGGACAGCAGGATCGACACAGCTTGGCCTGGAATGCTGAGCGCGGCGCGATGGAAATCCTCTAACCTGTAGAAGTGTGCGTCGTCGATGCCCGCGAGGTAGATGGCCGCGCCCGCTCGCTCGATCCTTACGCACTCATTGATCAGGAGCTTATAGCCCATTGCCTCCATGCCCGGCACCAGGCGAATGGTATCGTGGTTGCCGAGCACGGCGTAAACAGGCCCCCTGAGATGCGGCCGGAGGCGCTTAAGCCCAGCCAGGGTGGCCTCGCAAGGGTCCGAAGGTCCGCGCTCGATAATCTCCCGTGATGACACAAAGGTCATATTCGAGTGGACGCACACGTTCGATCAGCGCGTCAACGAACTCCGCATTGATGTCGATGTGGAGGTCTGAGAGTTGTAGCACCGTGAAGCCGTCGAACGCTTTTGGGAGGTGAGGGAGCGGTACCTCGTGGCTGCGCACTTCGATCGCAAGCGCGTTGCGCCGACCGCGCCCCAGCAATCCGACGAGGCGCAAGCTGGCGCGGATCAGGCCATGGATCGAGTACCAGTTCTCGATGTGGAAGAAGTGAGTGCCCTTTCGGAAAACATGGGCCTCGTAGTCATGCTCCAGCCCTAGCCGCTGCCTCACGTGCACAGGACCGAGGCGGGGCTCCAGGGCCGCAAGCGCGGCCTTTTCTGAGGCGCTAAGTTCGGGTGATCTCATTGGGTTATTGCGAGCATTTCCACAGGTCCGTTGGATCACTGATAGCGGAACGACCCACCATACTCACATAGGCCCGAAAGCGACGCGCGACCCCGTGCTGACGGGAGTCGCCGTGAAGGCCGAGCGCCAGATGCATCACAGCCCCGCCAAGAGCCGTCCGATGTCGAGGCCCCGAACGCGCCCATTACTGTCAGTGAAGTTTTACACGTGGTTCGGTTCGGCGCGACAACATGCGGGCTGTCGTGTCGAGAGCGACCTTCGGCGAACCATGAAGGGCTCTCTGATGCATCGTGTAGAGCGACTGATACATAAGGCGGGCAAGCACACCTTCGACGAAGAAGTTTTTGCCCCGGATGAAGCCCATCAGATTACCGACCGCAGTGTGCTCGCCGAGCGAAACCAACGAGCCGAAATCACGGTAGCGGAAGGGCTGCAGAGGCTTGCCCTGAATGCGCCGTTGGATCTGCTTCACGAGATGCGTTGCCTGCTGATGGGCGGCTTGCGCGCGTGGCGGGACTGGCGTGGGCTGTTCCGGCGTGACCAAATAGGCGCAGTCACCGATTGCGAAGATGTTCGGATCCCGCGTGGTCTGCAGCGTTGGCAAGACCACAAGCTGATTATTCCGGCTCGTTTCAAGACCGGCCAGATCTCTCAGAAAATCAGGAGCCTTCACTCCTGCAGCCCAGACCACAAGTTCCGACGGCACAAAGCTTCCATCAGCCAGGTGTACGCCTTTGCCGGATACTTCCGTGACACGGGCCTTTGTGCGCACCTCAACACCGATCGTGCCCAGCAACCGCATGACGTTTTCGGAGACCCGCTCCGGAACCGCCGGGAGGATGCGATCGGCCGCTTCGATGAGAGTTATCTTGAGGTCCTTCTCCGGATCGATCCGGTCAAGCCCATGTGCGATGACCTGGCGAGTCGCCCGGTGCAGCTCGGCGCCAAGCTCGGTCCCGGTTGCACCAGCACCAATGATCGCCACATGTAACTGACCGGGCCGCACCGGGTCGGGCTGCGCGTGAGCCCGGATGAGGCTGTTGACCAGGCGCTGGTGGAAACGCACGGCCTGGTCTGGCGTATCGAGCGCGATGGCGTGCTCTTTCACGCCCGGGGTGCCAAAATCATTGCTCCCACTGCCAACCGCCATCACCAATGTGTCGTATGGAAATGATCGTGGTGGAGTGACCTCGCGACCTTCATTGTCAAAGCTCGCCGCGAGATAAACCTCCTGCTTTTCCCGGTCGAGGGCAAGCATCTCGCCGATCCGGTAGCGGAAATGATGGCGGTGCGCCTGCGCCAGATAGTCGACAGCATGGTGGCCAACATCCAAGCTCCCGGCTGCCACCTCGTGCAGAAGTGGCTTCCAGATGTGCGTCCTCGAGCGGTCAACAAGCATGACTTGTGCTTCATTGCGACGACCGAGCCGGTCTCCCAGCTTAGTTGCGAGTTGCAGCCCGGCTGCACCGCCGCCGACGATGATGATCTTGTGGACGGACGGCGCTCCGGCACGTCGAGAATTCGGGTCCTGCAAGGGGCGCACCGGCGTATCCGAACTCTGCTCGTCGGCCATGATCGTCCGCCTCCGGGGATAGGGCCCGGCCTAAACTCGTATCGGCTGCAGCCCGCCCGCTTCGACGACATCCTCTTCGACCTTTACGGTCTCAGGCTCGTCCGCTTCGAGTTCCGTCTCCTGGTTGAGGCGTCGGCGGAGCCGGTCCTCATCGAGCGCTCCCTCCCATTTGGCGACCACCACGGTCGCGAGTCCGTTGCCAATGAGGTTCGTGAGCGCCCGCGCCTCCGACATGAACCGGTCAATGCCAAGGATCAAAGCGATGCTCGCGACCGGGATCGTGCCGACCGAAGCGAGCGTTGCGGCAAGGACGATGAAGCCGGAGCCGGTGACGCCGGCTGCCCCTTTGGACGTCAGCAGAAGAATGCCAATGATCCCGAGTTCCTGCCAAAGCGTCAGGTCGGTATTGGTGGCCTGTGCGAGGAATATCGCAGCCATTGTGAGATAGATGCAGGTTCCGTCGAGGTTGAAGGAGTACCCGGTAGGAATGACCAGTCCGACGACCGACGTGTCGCAACCGAGGTTTTCCATCTTGGCGATCATGCGCGGCAGCACCGACTCCGACGACGAGGTGCCGAGCACGATGAGAAGCTCTTCCTTGATGTACCGGATGAATTTGAGGATGGAGAACCCGCACAACGCCGCGATACCGCCAAGAACCACGAAAACGAACAGAAGGCAGGTCGTGTAGAATGCCAACATGAAGTTGCCGAGCGACAGGAGCGTTGCGACACCATACTTGCCAATCGTGAACGCCATGGCGCCGAACGCCCCGATTGGGGCAAGTTTCATAACGATCCCGACGATACGGAAGAACACGTGGCTGACGACGTCGATCAGGCGCAGGACGGATTCGCCGCGCTCGCCGAGTGCCTGGAGCCCGAAGGCGAACAGGATCGCGAAAAATAGAACCTGCAGGATTTCGCCGGTCGCGAAGGCGCCTACGACCGTCGACGGAATGACGTCCATCAGGAACGCGACCGTGCTCTGGTCCTTTGCCTTCGCGGTGAAGGTCGCAATCGACTTTGTATCGACCGTCGAGAGATCCACGTTCATGCCGACGCCGGGCTGCCAAAGGTTTATGACGAGGAGGCCGATCACGAGGGCAAGCGTCGTCACCACCTCGAAGTAGATGAGCGCTTTCAAACCGACGCGGCCGACCTTCCTCATGTCTTTCATGCTTGCGATGCCGTGCACGACCGTGAAGAAGATAATCGGCGCGATGAGCATCTTGATCAATTTGATAAAGGCGTCGCCCAGCGGCTTCATCGATTCGCCGACTGAGGGATAGAAGTGGCCCAGGAGGACACCGATCAGGATCGCTGCGAGAACCTGGACGTAGAGATGCTGATACCACCGGCCCTGGTGGTGGGACCCCAGGGCTGCAGCGGTTGGGGCTACGGTCACCATTTCGCGTCCTCCCTCCAAGAGTTCGATCAGCCAACCTGCACGGCGGATCCGGCGGCGACCGCCGTCAGTGCGGTCATATTCACGATCCCCCTGACGGTGGCCGTGGGCGTGAGAATGTGAACCGGCTTGGCCGCGCCGAGCAATATCGGTCCGACGCTGATGCCCTGCCCCGCGACGACCTTGAGGGCGTTGAAGGTGGCATTCGCGGCATCCAAGTTCGGCATGATGAGGAGGTTCGCCTCGGCGGAAAGTCGCGCATCCGGGAAGATGCGGTCGAGCAACGGCTTACTTAGGGCCGCGTCGGCATGCATTTCCCCCTCGACCTCGAGGTCCGGAGCACGACGGTTGATGAGTTCGAGAGCGTCACGCATCTTTTGCGCCGAGGCATCGTTAGCGCTCCCGAAATTGGAATGCGACACGAGGGCGACGCGCGGCATCTGGCCGAAGCGCCTCAGCTCCGCTGCCGCCAGTACGGCCATTTCGGCGACCTCCTCCGGCGTCGGGTCGAGGTGGATGTAGGGATCACAGATGAAGACCGTATGCCGCGGCAGCTGGAGCAGGCTCATGGCGGCGAAGCTGTGGGCGCCCTCGGCCAGCCCGATCACCTCCTCGACGTAGCGGAGATGATTGGCATAGGCCCCGAAGGTACCGCACAGGAGCCCGTCGGCTTTGCCTGCGCAAAGCAGCATCGCACCAATCAGGGTGCTGTTGCGCCGCATTTCGTGCGCGGCAACATCGCGGGAGAGGCCATGCCGCTTGCGGCGCTGGTAATAGGCTTCCGCAGCTTCGGAAATCGTATCGTGGTCATCAAAACTGGCAATCTGCACATCCGAGCCGGGCTCTAGGCGAAGACCGAGTGACTTGAGCTTCTGCGCGATCACATTCGGCCGACCGACCAGGATCGGAGTTGCAAGGCCCTCGTCGACTACTACTTGCGCGGCACGAAGAACGCGATCGTCCTCGCCCTCGGCATAAACGATGCTCTTGCGGCCAGACTCGGCAGCCGCGGCAAACACCGGCTGCATCACTGTTCCCGATGTATAAACGAACCGCTGAAGAGAGCGTCGATACTCCTCGATATCTCGCAGAGGCCGTGTCGCGACGCCGCTCTCCATCGCGGCCCGGGCAACGGCGGGCGCGACCTTGGTGACCAGTCGCGGGTCGAACGGGCGCGGGATGAGATAATCGGGACCGAAGCTGAGATCGTGGGTGCCATAGGCAGCCGTCACGACGTCCGACTGTTCCGCCTGGGCAAGCTCCGCAATGGCCCGGACCGCCGCGAGCTTCATCTCCTCGTTGATTGTGCTGGCACCGACATCGAGGGCGCCGCGGAAGATGAACGGGAAGCAGAGAACGTTGTTGACCTGGTTGGGGTAGTCCGAACGCCCGGTCGCGATGATCGCGTCAGGCCGAACCTGCTTGGCGAGTTCCGGCCGGATCTCCGGGTCCGGATTGGCGAGCGCGAGGATCAGCGGCCTCTCGGCCATGGCCTTCACCATTTCGGGCTTGAGGACATTCGCTGCAGAAAGCCCGAGGAAGATGTCGGCTCCGCCGACGATGTCGCTCAGAGTACGAGCGGATGTCCTGCGAGCGTATTGCGCCTTCTGTTCGTCCATTGCTTCGGTTCGACCTTCGTAGACGACGCCCTTCGAGTCGGTGACGAGGATGTTCTCCTTGCGAAGTCCGAGGCCAACCAGGAGGTTGAGGCAGGCGATCGCGGCAGCACCGGCTCCGGAGCAGGCGAGCTTGATGTCCTCGATGCGCTTTCCGACGACCTGCAGGCCGTTTAGAATGGCGGCTGCGGCAACGATCGCTGTCCCGTGCTGGTCGTCATGGAAGACCGGGATCTTCATGCGCTTTCGAAGCTTCGTCTCGATCACGAAGCACTCCGGAGCCTTGATGTCCTCCAAGTTTATGCCGCCGAAGGTCGGCTCGAGCGAAGCTATTATGTCGACAAGCTTGTCCGGATCATTCTCGTCGATCTCGATATCGAACACATCGATGCCGGCGAACTTGCGAAACAGGCAGCCTTTGCCTTCCATGACGGGCTTGCCGGCCAGCGCACCAATGTCGCCCAAGCCCAGAACCGCCGTCCCATTCGAGATCACGGCAACGAGGTTCGCACGCGACGTCAGGTTCGCAGCCTCAAGCGGATCACCCTTGATCGCCAGGCATGCGGCCGCAACACCTGGGGAGTAGGCGAGCGCGAGATCGCGCTGGGTGGTCATGTCCTTGGTCGGCAGAACCGTGATCTTCCCGGGAGTCGGGAAGCGGTGATAATCGAGGGCCGCCTTGACGAGGAGTTCATCGGCGTCTGTGACCGGTCCTTCGAACGCGATTTCCTGGCTCATGTTTGTTCCCCTGTCACAAGAAGCGGCCTGCGGTCCTAGACTTGAAAAGGATGTTGCTGGTATTTGTTCTCCAACTCAGTGCACCTTCTTTGATTGCTTCTTGGGGAGGTAGAGGTCCGTGATCGTGCCTACGAAGGCCTCGGCGGCCATGCCGATCGTTTCGGACAGAGTCGGGTGCGGGTGGATCGTCAGACCGATGTCATGAGCGTCCGCGCCCAACTCGATCGCGAGAGCGGCTTCCGCGATAAGGTCGCCCGCAGAGGGGCCGACGATACCGCAGCCGATGATCCGGTCAGTCGTCTCGTCGAACAGAACCTTGGTGAGACCCTCGTCGCGCCCGAGCGACAAGGAGCGGCCGCTCGCGGCCCAGGGAAAGACGCCCTTGCCGTACCGAATACCGCTCGCCTTGGCGTCGTTTTCAGTAAGGCCGACCCAGGCCACTTCCGGATCCGTATAGGCAACGGAGGGGATCACCTTCGCGTCGAAGAAGGCGTTCTTCCCCGCTGCTGTTTCGGCCGCGACCTTGCCCTCGTGCACCGCTTTGTGGGCCAGCATGGGTTGCCCGATAATGTCGCCGATGGCGAAGATGTGCGGGACGTTGCTCCGCATCTGCCGATCGACGGGAATGTAGCCGCGCTCGTCGACGGCGACCCCGGCGTTCTCCGCGCCGACCAGCCTGCCGTTCGGCTTGCGGCCCACCGCCACGAGAATTCTGTCGAAGGTGTCGGATGCCGGTGCGCTGCCGCCCTCGAACTGGACCGTAAGCCCCTCCCCGTTCGCCGTGACCTTCGTGACCTTCGACTTGAGGTGGATGGCTTCGTACTGCTTCGAGATCCGCTTCATCAGCGGCGTGACGATGTCGCGGTCGGCGCCCGGGATGATCTGGTCCATCAACTCGACGACCGTCACCTTCGCGCCGAGCGCGTGGTAGACGGTCGCCATCTCCAGGCCGATGATTCCACCGCCGACAACCAGCAGGCGTTTCGGGATACCGTCGAGATCCAGCGCGCCCGTCGAGTCGATGACCCGCGGATCATCGTGCGGGATGAACGGCAGCGTCACCGGCTCGGATCCGGCCGCTATGATCGCCTGCTCGAAGCTCACGATCTTGGTCGCGCCGTCCTTGGAGCGGACTTCGAGCTGGTTCATGGAAACGAACCGGCCGACCCCGGGCAGCACGGTCACCTTCCGTTGCTTTGCGAGCCCCGCCAAGCCGCCCGTGAGGCGTTTCACCACGCCGTCCTTCCAGCCACGCAGCTTCTCGATATCAACAGAGGGCTCCGCAAAGGCGATGCCGTGGGCCGCCATGCTCCTGGACTCGTCGATGACTTTGGCTGCGTGCAGGAGCGCCTTCGAGGGGATGCAACCGACGTTCAGGCACACGCCCCCGAGGCTCGGCCAGCGGTCCACGAGCACGACGTTCTTGCCGAGATCGGCAGCCCGGAAGGCGGCCGTATAGCCGCCGGGCCCGGCGCCGAGCACCAGCACCTCGGCGTGAAAGTCTCCCGCGGCCGCAACAGGCGGTTTTGGAGCCGGCGCGGGCGCCTTGAGCGCGCCGGCACGGGCGTCGGCTCTGGCCTCGAGCGCGGAAGATCCATAACCCGCTTGACCCTGTCCGGGCCCATGTTGGCCGAGGGCCGCAGCAGCAGCGATACCCCCTTCCATGACGGCGATCACGTCGCCTTGCGAAACCCGGTCTCCGATCTTGACATGGACCTCGCGGATGGTGCCGCCCTGCGCTGCCGGCACTTCCATGGTGGCCTTGTCGGATTCGAGTGTGACCAACGGGTCGTCGACCTTGATCGTCGCCCCCGGCTGCACATGAACTTCGATGATCGGGACGTCCTTGTAATCGCCGATATCGGGGATCCGGACCTCAATCGCCTCGTAGACGCCGCTCGGGCTGCCGTAGCCGGCTTGGCCGGAGCCCGGGGACGGCGAAGCGTCTTCCTTGATCCGCTCCTTCGGGGGCACGGCGGGCGCCCCCTCGGCCTCGAGAGTGACGATCAGGTCACCTTGAGAAACGCGGTCGCCCGTCTTCATTCTCACTTCGCGCACCGTCCCGGCCGCCGCCGCCGGCACGTCCATCGTGGCCTTGTCGGATTCCAAGGTGACCAGGGTGTCGTCGACGGCAATCCGAGCGCCCGGCTGGACGTGGACCTCGATCACCGGAACGTCCTTGAAATCACCGATGTCGGGCAGGCGGAGTTCGGTCGTCGTGCTCATCGCGGTGTCTCTCCGCAGGCGGGTCGTGGGTCGTCGGTCAGAGGATCAGGCGGCGAACGTCCTCCAGCACATGGGCGAGCTGACGCGTGAACCGCGCGGCCAGCGCTCCGTCGATGACGCGGTGGTCGTACGACATGGAAAGCGGGAGCATCAGGCGCGGCTTGAATGACGCACCGTCCCAGACCGGCGCCATCCGGGAACGAACGACACCCAGGATCGCGACCTCGGGGGCATTGACGAGCGGCGTGAAGGCCGTGCCGCCGATCCCCCCGAGGCTCGAGATCGTGAAGGAAGCCCCCTGCATGTCGGTCGCGGTGAGCTTGCCGTCACGGGCCTTCTTCGACACCGCCCCGAGCTCTTGGCTGATGTCGTCGATGCCCTTGCGGTCCACCTCCCGGATGACCGGCACAACGAGACCCTCCGGCGTGTCCACCGCAACCCCGATATGGTAGTATCGCTTGAGGATCAGGCTGTCCTTCTCGGGGCTGAGCGAAGCGTTGAACTCGGGGAACTGCTTGAGGGCCGACACGGAAGCCTTCATCAGAAAGGCCAGCAGCGTGACCCGGAAGCCCTTGTCCTTGGCGGCAGCGTCGAGTTCCTTGCGGTAGACCTCCGTCTCGGTAATGTCCGCCTCGTCCTGGTGCGTGACGAGCGGCACGTTCAGCCAGGCGCGGTGAAGATGCGGTCCCGAGATCTTCTTGATGCGCGGGAGGGGCTTCGTCTCGATCGGTCCGAACTTGGAGAAGTCCACTGCCGGAACGTCGGGAATGCCCATGCCGCCCGCCGGTGCGAGGGCAGAGACCGCGGCAGCCGGGCCCTTGAGAGCCGCCTTGACGTCGTCCTTGGTGATTCGGCCCTTCTCACCTGTGCCGCGAAGACTCGGGAGGTCGATGTCGAGTTCGCGTGCGAGGCGCCGGACGCTTGGGCTCGCATGCACCTGCGAGAGGTCCGCCCGCGCTCCAGGACCGTTCGGCTTCGCCGGTGCCGCGGCGGGGGGCGGTGCTGCCGGTGCCGGCTCCTGTTGCTCGATCAGGGATGGGGGCTCGGGTGTCGCGGCGCCGTCGCCGCTCTTCAGCAGAACGATCGGGCGGCCCTCGCTGACCTTGTCGCCCAACTTGATCAGCAGCTTCTCGACAACGCCCGCCGTCGGCGCAGGGACCTCCATGGTGGCCTTGTCGGATTCGAGGGAGACGAGGGGATCGTCCGCGTTCACCGCGTCGCCCTCCTTCACGTGCACTTCAACGATCGGCACGTCCTTGTAGTCGCCGATATCGGGGATTTTCACCTCGGTCGCCACCGCGTTCCCTCCTTCAATCGGGCGGCCTCATTGGGCGGGCCGCTGTTTTCGATATCTTGCTTGCAGGCTCAGACTTTCCAGGGTGGTGCTTTCTCCGTGTCGATGCCGTACTTGGCGATGGCCTCCGCGACCAGCGACGGCTTGATCTTTCCCTCCTCGGCCAGGGTCTTCAGCGCCGCCACGGCGACCCAGCGACGGTCGACCTCGAAGAAGTCGCGCAGGCGCTTGCGGTAGTCCGACCGGCCGAAACCGTCCGTGCCAAGCACCCGATAGCGGCGCGGCACAAAAGGCCTGATCTGATCGGCAAAGAGGCGCATGTAATCCGTCGCAGCCACGACCGGCCCCTCGCGCGACTCCAGGCAGGACTCGACGTAGGACTTCCGCGCGCCCTCCGTCGGATGAAGCAGGTTCCAGCGCTCGACCGCCATCGCCTCGCGGGCCAACTCCGTAAAGCTCGGACAGCTCCACACGTCGGTAGCCACACCGAAATCCTGCGCGAGTAGATCGGCTGCGGCGATCACCTCCCGCAGAATCGTGCCGCTCCCGAGGAGTTGCATCCGGGGCGCCTTCTTGGGGCCCTGCCCCTGCCGGAACAGATACATGCCCTTGAGGATCCCGGCCTCGACGCCTTCGGGCATGGCAGGGTGCTCGTAGTTCTCATTCATCACGGTCAGGTAATAGAAGACGTCCTCCTGCTCGGCGTACATTCGCCGGAGCCCGTCCTGGACGATGACGGCGACCTCGTACGAGAAGGTCGGGTCATAGGAGACGCAGTTCGGTATCGTGGCCGAGAACAGATGGCTGTGCCCATCCTCGTGCTGCAGGCCCTCGCCGTTGAGGGTCGTGCGGCCGGCCGTACCCCCGATCAGGAAGCCCCGCGCCCTCAGGTCTCCTGCCGCCCAGGCAAGATCGCCCACGCGCTGGAACCCGAACATCGAGTAATAGACATAAAATGGGATCATCGGCGTGTTCGACGTGGAGTAGGCGGTCGCGGCCGCGATCCACGAAGACATCGCACCGGCCTCGTTGATGCCCTCCTGGAGCATCTGGCCGCTCCTGTCCTCCTTGTAGAACATGAGCTGGTTGGCATCCTCAGGCCGGTAGAGCTGGCCGACCTGCGAGAAGATTCCGAACTGGCGAAACATCCCCTCCATGCCGAAGGTGCGGCTCTCGTCCGGGACGATCGGCACGACGCGCTTGCCGATGCTCTTGTCGCGCAGCAGCGTATTCAGGACTCGCACGAACGCCATGGTGGTCGAGATCTCGCGCCCGTCGGTCGCCTTCAGCTGCGCCTCGAAGGCGGAGAGCGGCGGCACTTTCAGAGGTTCGGACGCCCGGCGCCGTGCCGGCAGATAACCGCCGAGCGCCCCGCGGCGGCCACGCAAATACTGCATCTCCGGGCTGTCGTCGGCAAAGCGAATGAACGGCATCTCCTTAAGCTGCTCGTCGGTCAAGTCGATCTGGAACCTGTCGCGGAACTGCCGCAGCACCGCTTCTCCCATCTTCTTCTGCTGGTGCGTGATGTTCTGGCCCTCGCCGGCCTCCCCCATGCCATAGCCCTTGACGGTCTTGGCGAGGATCAGGATCGGCTGGCCCTTGTGCTTCACCGCGGCCGCATAAGCCGCGTAGACCTTGCTGGGATCGTGTCCGCCGCGGGTGAGCTTCCAGATCTCGTCGTCCGACAGGTCGGCCACCAATGCCGCAGTCTCCGGATAGCGGCCGAAAAAATGCTCGCGGATGTAGGCGCCGTCCTTCGATTTGAAGTCCTGGTACTCGCCGTCGACGCATTCCTCCATCAGCTTCACGAGCATGCCCCGACACGTCCTTCGCGAGGAGGACATCCCAGCCAGACCCCCACAGCACCTTGATGACATTCCAGCCAGCCCCCCGGAAGTTGGCCTCGAGTTCCTGAACGATCTTGCCGTTGCCGCGAACCGGCCCATCCAAACGTTGCAAGTTGCAGTTGATTACGAAGATGAGGTTGTCCAGCTTCTCGCGTCCTGCCAGCGAGATGGCGCCCAGGCTCTCCGGCTCGTCCATCTCGCCGTCGCCCATGAAGGCCCAGACTTTGCGTCCCTCGGTCTGGGTCAAGCCCCGGAAGTGCAGGTACTTGAGGAACCGTGCCTGATAGATCGCCATGAGGGGTCCGAGCCCCATCGAGACGGTCGGGAACTGCCAGAAATCCGGCATAAGCCAGGGGTGCGGATAGGATGACAGGCCCAGACCGTCGACCTCCTGGCGGAAATTCAGAAGCTGTTCCTCGGTGAGCCGGCCCTCGAGGAAGGCGCGGGCGTAGATTCCGGGCGAAGAGTGGCCCTGCACGTAGACGAGATCGCCCCCGTGCTGGTCCGACGCGGCACGCCAGAAATGCATAAAACCGGTATCGTAAAGGGTCGCAGCAGATTGAAAACTGGCGATATGGCCTCCGAGCTCAGAGGACTTCCTTGTTGGCCTTGAGCACGATCGCAAGAGCATTCCAGCGAATGGCGGACCGGATGCGGTGCTCAATGGCCCGGTCGCCCGGATGGGGCTCCTGCCTCTCAACGGGAATCGTGTTGATGTAAGGGGTGGTCGCCGAGTATGGGACAGGAGCACCTTTTCGCCGGGCTCCGTCAATCACCTGCTCGAGAAGAAAATGGGCTCGCTCCGGCCCCTCCACCTCGAGAACACCATTCAAGGAGTCGAGCCATTCCTGGGTCTCGACCGGGTCAAGGTCGCGACTGCGCTCCACCATCACCTCCCTTGCGCGATCCTTCAGATGCGGGTGCGCAACTTACTTGCATATACTGGAAGCAATACTGACCGATCTTACGACACGGAGAACAGCACAGGAGCTTCAACGTGCAATCGTCCGAAGCGTATAAAGTTCCTCGTAGGCTGATGATTCCGGTTTTAATTTAGCCTTAGAGTGGATGCCGCCGATGCTGGCGGTTCACCCTATTGACTCACGATGGCGCTTCACAACTTACAAACCTTGCGGAACACTGCTGCAACCATTCCGAAGCGGCGGCGTCCAGTACGCGAGAAGGATCTCACGATGCGCTACGCTCTGAAGCTCGCCGCAGTGATCCTGGCGGTCGTCGGGATCCATCCTACGGCATCGGCCGTAGAGCCGCATTGGCCGCAATCTCTGACGATCGGTACCGCCTCTCCGGGAGGGACGTATTACGTCTATGGCGAAGGGCTTGCGCGCATTCTGACGCGCGCCCTCGGGATCCCGGTGATTTCCCGGCCGAGCGAGGGTCCGGGGCAGAACATTCTGTTGTTGGAGGCTGGCGAGATCCAGGTCGGGTTCGTCACCTTGGGAGTCGCTCTGCAGGCCTGGAACGGATTGGGTCCTTGGACCGGGGGCAAACAATTGAGAGCCATGCGTGCACTCTTCCCCATGTACGACACGCCTTTCCAGTTCATGAGCCGTGACGAGTCCGGCATTCGATCCGTCGGTTCGCTCAATGGCAAACGCGTCGGGATCGGGCCGACGGGCGGCACGTCAGCTGCCTACGTTCCTGAATTCTTCAAGGTTCTGAAGGTCGACAGCGCGTTGGTCCACGGCGACTGGGCCGACCTGGCAACACAGGTCCAAAGCGGAGCCCTCGATGCGCTTGCGGTGGCGGCCGGGGTTCCCTTCCCTTCGTTCATCGAGCTCGAGCGGAAAGTGAAGGTGCGGTATCTTCCGCTTGCGCCGAGCGAGATTCTCAATCTCCGCCTCGCACTCCCAGAGCTTGCGGCCTCCACTGTCGGAGCAGGCACCTACCCATCCTTGATGAACAACTACGCGACCGTCGGCCTCTACAACTTCGCAGTGGCACATCGAGACCTTCCAGACGATCTCGCGTATGCCATTCTCGAAGCGGTTTTCACAAATCACGAAGAGTTGGTGGAGGTACACTCAGCAGCGGCTGAGACGGTGCCGGCGAATTTCACACGGAACACCTTTCTCCCATTCCACGACGGCGCAAGCCGCTGGTATCAGAACAAGGGGACAGTTGGTGTTGTCCGAGGTGACTGACGAGGATCGCCTGTTCGCACCACTTGGTCGAGGGATGACGGCGCGCTCTTAACTTTTGGGGCCTGAGCATCCTCGGGAGGCCTGCCGGTGGCGCCGCCTCGGGAGTGCCCTCACTTGGTCGACGTGGTCGCCGCCTCGGCTCGGGCTGGACTGATGTGCGCCAGAAGGTCGACTGGCAGCGGAAATACAACCGTCGAGGAGCGGTCACCCGCGATGTCATGGAGAGCTGCGAAGTAGCGCAGCTGCATCGAGAGCGGCTCCTGGGCCATGTCCCTGCCCGCCTCCACGAGCTTCTCCGCTGCTTGTTGCTCACCCTCC
>CAWDDI010000011.1:0-66210 GCA_963800985.1 uncultured Alphaproteobacteria bacterium
CCATGGCCCCTTTGTCCCAAGATCTACGAGATCGGATCGTGCGCGCGGTGGATGGTGGGAGTTCGATCCGCCAGGCTGCGCAGCGCTTTGCTGTGAGCCCGTCGGCAGGATCATCGCGCCCTTCGTGCTGGATGGGCCTATGACCGGCGAGTGGTTCAGGGCCTATGTCGAGCAGATGCTCGCCCCGGCGCTTCGTCCGGCGATGTGGTGGTGCTGGACAATCTGCCTGCCCATAAGGTCGCCGGCGTGCAGAGAGGCGATCCGGGCGGTCGGCGCAAGCGTATTTTACTTGCCGCCCTATCGTCCGACCTGAACCCGATCGAGCAACTCTTCGCCAAGCTCAAAGCGATGCTCCGGTCGGCCTCGGCCCGCACCAAGGACGCCCTGTGGGAACGATCGGCCGGGCGCTCGACTCCTTCTCCGAAACCGAGTGTCGCAACTATCTCGCTCACTGCGGATATGACCTCACCTAAATCGAATCCGCTTTAGTCCTGGCACGGCGAGCACCCCAACTCCCAACGTCGCGACCTCGTAGAGCTGGTTCGCCGCCGCCATGCGAGGCGTGCCCCGTTCTGTCTCGCTCATGAAGGCCCTTCAGCCACTCGCCTGCCCCGTCGACGGTCAAGGTGATCAAACCAGTTTTCGCTTCCCACGAGAAATTCGTCGGGAATGTCGAAATGCGTCTCTCTGACTTGATTACTTAGAAGCGGCTCTGCGGCGAACGGCGCCCGACCCGGGCCCTAGCTCCAACTGCTTCTTTCAGCGCGTTGCGACGGTTCGCAGAAGGCGATGGGCGATCAATTTGAGGCGCTGCCGGATCTCGCCAGCTGTGTTCTTTCACCTGTGCCAATCGTGCCGTTTGTGCCAAAACTAGCCCGCGAAAATGGAGGACAGGAGTTTTGACACAATTGGCACCATCGGCACAGGATCGCTAGATATTCAACCGGCGCTATGACTGCACGCCCGGAATGGCGGCGAGACAGCTTTCATGCAGCTTCCCACCGGGCAAGGAGGGCACGCCTTCGTAGTTCGAAGGGGTACGCCCCTCCACTAGGCCCTGAACGGACCTCGGAACGCCTCGCTGAGACGCATGCCGGTGGTGGCCAGGAGCAGCCACAGCAGCCTGTCCTCGGGATCAAGCTCGTCGAGGCGCGCCTGCGCCAGGGCCATATCGTGCTCGTCGAGAGGCAGCCGCACGGTCGCGTCGGAGACGGGCTTGCCGTCCGGCCCCTTCACTCTCTTCGGGGCCACGTCGCTGAACGGGTTCATGCGCAGGCCGGGTACTTCTTCGGGCTCTTCCTGGCCCGGTTGACGCTGACCCGGAGCCAGCCGACGAGCTTGCCAACCGAGGCCGTATGGACCCTGCGCGAAGAGGGCGTCCACGAGCGCCCGCCCGTCATCGAAATCAGCTTCGACAAAGCGCTTGCGTCCGGTCACCTGCTTGAACAGCGCCAGTGTTCGCCGGGGCGTCGTCGGCGATCCGGGGCGAGATCGCGCAGTCCTTGATCCACGCCTCGACGATGTCGTTGTCTTCATCCTTGGCGACGGGGCGGCGAGGCTTCGCCTGGGGAGCGGGTGGCGGGATCAGGTTGCCGTCGCGGTCCCTGAGCCGGTCGTGATTGAGAAGGATCGGACGCGGCTCCGGCTTTGTTGGGTCGGTGCCGAAGGTCGGCACGGGTAGAAGGAAGTTGGGTTCTTCGCGGACGAGCTTGTTGTCCTGAGGAGGAGCGCCTTAGTCTCGGTGGCGAACACCCGCGTGCCGTCCTCCTGGACCGACTCGCCGAGTTCATAGAGATAGCTGTAGCCTGCCATCTGGAATTTGTTGGTCTTCCAGCTTTGGTATTCGAGCAGGCGGCGCTTGTGCTCGTGAATGAGCGGCTGGCGCGAAGCTCGGCCCCGGCCCGGTTCGATGTCTTCAGGCTGACCCGATGTTCCTTCCCATACTGCTCGTGAAGCTCCGGCGGGTAGACAAATCGAAGCCACCAATTGCTGCTGCCGGACCTGCGATAGAGGTAGTCGCGCTGCACGGGAAAACTCCGACGGCACAGTTGACTGGTCCGCCATACTGGCACAGTCAGTGGCACAGCACAACGCCTTCTTCCTTAACGGTTTTATGGCTCCTCAAATCCCGCGGATTGCCCTCCCGTTGGGCGCGCCACCATTTTCATGCACTTAGCTCGAATGGGCCCCGCATCGCGGTCTACCGCGGAGAGGAGAAGCAAGCTCCGCCAAAGCGAAGCTCCTCGCCACGACGCGCAGACAGCAATCGAGTCGAAGTCCCCAAGCAAGCCGTCACGGGGCCACCGACGGCTATCCTCATCGGCTTTGGTGAGAATGGTCCTGGCCGATTTCGCCTCGAAGTCGAATGGCACCTCGCGTCGTTACACCTCCCGCCGACGGATAAATCGGGCACCTCGCGTCGTTACACCTCCCGGCCGACGGATGAGTTCGGGCATTTCGCGTCGTTACACCTCCCGGCCGACGGATGAGTTCGGGCGGCCCGTTTCGAACGGGCGGCGCAGGGCCGGCTCGGAACATCTGCAGCGCTTGCGATCGGGCTGTGGGCGTTCACCCGGCTGCCGGTCCGTCTGCCCTTGGATCAAGGAAAGCCCGGTCCGAGTTCATACTGCGATCATCCTCGAGCCTTCAGAAGCACGTGCTGTGAGAGAGACACCGCCGTTATCCGGACCCAAGGTCTCTAAGCGCATCACCTGGACCGTGCTCGGTGGGTTCTTGGTTGCGGTGGCACTTGGGGTTTCCCTGATCCCCTTTGAGCAATGGGTGCAATCCTTCCGGGCCTGGATCGAAGGGCTGGGGGCGGTCGGTTTTCTCGCATTCGGCTTGGCCTACATCCTTGCAGCAGTCCTGCTCATCCCCGTGTGGCCGCTCTCGATCACCGGCGGGCTTGCGTTCGGGACCTGGGGCTTTGTCTTGGTTCCGGTCTCGGCCACGCTTGGCTCTCTCGCAGCATTCCTGATCAGTCGATACGTCGCGCGAGAGAAGATTCGGGAGTGGTTGACCCGTCAGGCGCGGTATCGGGCGGTTGACGAGGTCGTTGCCGAGGAGGGTTGGAAAGTCGTCGTACTGCTGCGATTGAGCCCTTTGGTCCCGTACAACCTGATGAACTACTTCTGCGGGATGACCGGGATCTCGTTCGCAGCCTACCTGGTCGCCACCTTCGTTGGCACGATTCCGGTCACGGCCATGTACGTGTACTTGGGTCTTGTGGGTCAAGCGATGGCGAGTGGTACCATGGGCTGGCCCCAGTGGGCGTTCCTCGCGCTGGGCCTCGCGGCAACCGTGGGTGTAACCATCCTCGTCACGCGCAAAGTCCGCCCTCGGCTCGAAGCGAGCAGAAGGGCGGACGCTTTCGACCGACCGGACCCGCATTCTCTCTGACGACATGAATTTCATCCGGCGGAAGCGGACCTCGTCGAGCTCCGCTGCGAGCGACGGGCGGCCGCTCGATGCCAATTCCTTCGGGGCTCGCAAGGAGGATGCTACCGCACAGGCTCACGGTCGGGGCGAGCTGGTTGATCTCCTGCTCAGCCGACGTTCCAGGAGCTTTCTCCTCGGCATGTGCCGAGAGCTCATTCGCGAATTGGCCGGCTTGTAGACCGCGGCCATTCGACCGCTACGAAATACGAGAAGAAATAGATGCGCAACATGCTTCGCTCAAAGTTCGTGGCCGAAGTGGGCGGAGAACGTGAAATGCGAGGAACGCTTGACGCTCGCGTCCCGGAGTCGAGGACCTCGGCGGAGGTCGCTTCGCTCGTGCCCTGGCTCCACGAGCAGGCCCTCAGAGGCGCAGACGGCGGCACGGTTCTGAAGGCGCTCTGCGAGAGGCTCATCGGAGCGGGGTTCGAAATTCAGCGGGCCGTTGTGGGCTGTCTCGTTTTTCACCCCCAGTACGATGCGATCAACTTCACTTGGACCCCTGATACGGTCGAGGCCGAACGCCACCCGATCAAGCGGACCGACATCCTGCAGTGCTCCACGCCCTTCTTCCACCTGCATAGCACTGGAAGGACCGAGTTGAGGCATCGACTCGACGAGACGAACGGACCCCTCCCGTTTGCCTTCTTGGAACGTCTTCAGGGTCTCGGCTTCACGGACTACACCGCCTTCTTCGAACCGTTCGGCACCTCGGCAGATCCGTCGCTGTGGCAGGATCTCCCGAGCGGCACGACGATGCACGAGGGGGTCACCAGCTCATTCAGTACGACGCGTCCTGGCGGCTTCACCGAGGATGAGATCGACGTGCTGCGTGCACTCGCGACCCCTCTCGCGGTTGTCGTCAAGGGAGCGTCCGTGCTCGAGATGGCAGAGACCCTCCTGACCACCTATCTCGGCCGCGCCGCCGGCCGAAGCGTCTTGCGCGGACAGGTACGACGGGGCCAAGGGCGGGTCGTTCATGCCATCGTCTGGCACAGCGACTTGCGGGACTCGACGAGCCTGGCAGGGAGCATGCCCCTCGAGAGCTACCTCGCGACACTCAACGCTTACTACGACTGTGTCGTCGATGCCGTGGTGGGGCAGGGCGGCGAGGTTTTGAAGTTCATCGGGGACGGCGTCCTGGCCATGTTTCCGTTCGCTGCCGGTACTCAGGCCGGAGTAGCGGCCTGCGAGCGGGCGCTTGCAGCAGCGCGCGATGTCGCAGACGGGCTCGAGAAGGTGAACGCCGAGCGTTCCGAGAGCGGATTGGGTAACATCCACTACGGCATCGCCCTCCATGCGGGCGACGTGATGTACGGCAACGTGGGCTCGGCACACCGACTGGACTTTACGGTTACCGGGCCAACGGTCAACGAGGTTGTCCGATTGGAGTCGGTCTGCAAAACCCTCGATCGACCGATCGTGGTGTCCGATGTCGTCGCCTCGTTGGCGGGGAAGCCACTCGAACACCTCGGCCTGCATCTGCTCCAGGGCGTCACTCGACCGATGCCGGTTTTCTCCCTGCCCGAGAGGAGTGACGAAAAGCTTCGGGAGCAAGGTCCCACACTCGCGCGGAGGGCCGTCTTCCGGGCGGCCTGAAGGCAGGCAGCCGAGGCTATCAGCGATAGTGGCCGGCCTTGCATGCAAACGAGTCCCGGAATCGACGGATACACGTCGTCCGCTCCTCGAGAATCCTGGCGCGCGACGATGAGAGAGCGAAAGTAGTGCTTGGCTACGGCACCAATGCCCTAGGCTTGTGAAGCGCCGGAATGGAGGGCCGGGCTGCTTCTGGATTTCCGTAGCCTCGGCGCTCGGGCCGATGCTCACTCGGCCGGCGAGGGATTGACGTGCGGCCGACGCCGGGACTTCCGGAACCGCGTTGCCCAGATCGAGAGGCTCCGGATCGCGACGTAGAACACCGGCGTGAGGAACAGGCCGAAAAAAGTCACGCCGAGCATCCCGAAGAACACCGCCGTGCCGAGGGCCTGGCGCATCTCCGCTCCGGGACCCGTTGCGACGACGAGCGGGACGACGCCGAGGATGAAGGCGAAGGCCGTCATCAGGATCGGCCTGAGACGCAGCCGGGACGCTTCGACGACCGCCTCCACGGGGGTCTTGCCGGCTTCCTCGGACTGCTTCGCGAACTCCACGATGAGAATGGCGTTCTTGGCCGCGAGGCCGACCAGCACCACGAGCCCTATCTGGGTGAGGATGTTGTTGTCCATCCCCCGCAGCATGACCCCGACGAGCGCGGACAGGACCGCCATCGGCACGATGAGGATGATCGCGAGCGGCAGCGTCCAGCTCTCGTATTGCGCGGCGAGAACCAGGAACACGAACAGCACCGATAGGGCGAAGATCACGACCGCCGTGTCGCCCGTTTGGCGTTCCTGGAATGCGAGCTCGGTCCACTCGAACCCGATGCCGGCGGGCAGGGCGTCGCGGGCGAGCTGCTCCATGGCGTCCAGGGCCGCACCGGAGGAGATGCCGGGCGCCGGATTGCCCTGAAGCGGAACGGACGTGTACATATTGTAGCGCTGGACGAGATCCGGGCCGGTGACGTCGCGCATCTCCACCAAGGTCCCGAGAGGCACCAGGGCGCCGGTCGAGGAGCGCACCCGCAGGCGATTGATGTCCGCCTGCTCGACGCGGAATCGTTGGTCGGCCTGAGCCCGCACCTGCCAGACGCGTCCGAGGAAATTGAAGTCGTTGACGTACGCGGTGCCGAGGTTCACCTGCAGCGTCTCGAAGATCGCCGAGATCGGCACGTTGAGAATGCGCGCCTTGACCCGGTCGATCTCGAGATAGATCTGCGGCGAGTTCGCCGAGAAGGTGGTGAAGACGCCCGCCAGCTTCGGGTTCTCGCGCGCCCGGCCCATCAGTTCGTACGCTGCGGCAAGAACGCGGTCGACGTCCTCGCCCGAGCGTTCCTGCAGCTGCAGGCGGAAGCCTCCCGAATTGCCGAGGCCGCGCACGGCCGGCGGCGGGATCGCGATGATGAAGGCCTCCTGGATCTCTTGGAGGCGGCCGAAGAGCTGTCCGATGATCGCATCGGCCGACTGACCCTGCGCGATACGCTCGTCGAATGGGCGGAACCGGGCGAAGATCGCAGCCGCGTTGGAGGCGTTGGTGAAGGTCGCTCCGGAGAAGCCCGCGAAGGCGACCGCATCCTGCACGCCGGGTGTTTCGCGCATGATCCGCGAGGCGCGCTGCACGACCTCGTCTGTCCGCGACAGCGACGAGCCATCGGGCAGTTGGACGACGACAATGGCATAACCCTGGTCGAGCGTCGGGATGAACCCGCGGGGCACCGCGTTGGCGATCCAGACGGTGCCCGCGAGGAGGCCGAGATAGACCGGCAGAACGAGGAGCTTGCGCCGTACGAGTCCTCCGACCACGCGAGAGTAACCGCGAGCCGTGCCGTCGAAGCCCGAGTTGAACTTGTCCGCCGCCCAGCCGCCGAGGCGCGCGATCGGATTGCGCGGCGGCTCATGGGTATGAGGCTTGAGCAACAGGCCCGCGAGGGCAGGGGAAAGGGTGAGCGAGTTGAAGGCCGAAATGAGGGTCGAAACCGCCACCGTGAGCGCAAACTGCTGGTAGAACTGTCCCGAAATTCCGGGGATGAACGCGGTCGGAACGAACACGGCGGCGAGCACCAGCGCGATTGCGACGACCGCGCCGCCGACCTCGTCCATGGTCCGGTGAGCCGCTTCTTTCGCGGGGAGGCCTTGCGCGATGTTTCGCTCGACGTTCTCCACGACGACGATGGCATCGTCGACCACGATGCCGATGGCGAGAACCATGCCGAAGAGCGTCAGGGTGTTGAGCGAAAACCCCAGCGCCGCCATGACCGCGAAGGTGCCGATCAGCGACACCGGGATTGCGACGATCGGAATGATCGCCGTGCGCCAGGATTGCAGGAAGACGATCACCACGAGGATGACCAGGAGCACCGCCTCGAAGAGCGTCGTGTAGACCGCCTGGACGCTGTCGGCGATGAACTCCGTCGGATTGTAGACGATCTCGTAGGAGAGACCCGGCGGGAAACCCTGCTTCAAGGTCTCCATGGTGCGGATGATCTCGTCGGACGCGGCGAGCGCATTGGTGCCGGGGCGCTGAAAGATCGCGAGCGCGACCGCCGGCTTGCCGTTGAGATAGGAATTGGTGACGTAGTCCTGAGCGCCGAGTTCGACGCGGGCGACGTCCTGCAGCCGAACGAGCTTTCCATCCGCCGTGGCCCGCACGATGATCGAGCGGAATTGGCGCGGATCCTCGAAGCGTCCTTGCGTCGTCACGACGAGCTGAAAGGCGTTGTCCGAGGGCGCCGGCTGTGCGCCGAGCGAGCCGCCCGAGACCTGCACGTTCTGCTCCTGGACGGCCCGCACGACGTCGCCCGACGTGAGCCCGAAAGCGGCGAGCTTTTCGGGGTCGAGCCAGACTCGCAGACTGTACTGCCGCTCGCCGAAGATGATGAGATCGCCGACTCCGCCGAGACGCAACAGGACGTCCCGCACGTTGTTGCGGGCGTAGTTCGAGACATATAGCTGGTCATAGGTCTCGTCGGGCGAGAGCATATGCACGACCATCATGAGGTCCGGCGAGCTCTTCAGCGTCGTGACGCCGAGGGTCCTGACCTCTTGCGGCAGGCGTGGGGTCGCGATGGCGACGCGGTTCTGTACGAGCACCTGCGCGGTGTCGAGGTCCGTTCCGAGCTTGAACGTGATCGTCAGCGACATCGCCCCGTCGGAGGTCGCGTAGGAGGACATGTAGAGCATGTCCTCCACGCCGTTGATCTGCTGCTCGAGCGGCGTCGCAACCGTCGCCGCGACGGTCCGGGCGTCCGCCCCGGGATAGTTCGCCCGCACCACGATCGTGGGCGGCGCGATTTCAGGGTACTGCGCGACCGGGAGCGTCGTATAGGAGATGGCCCCGACGAGGAGCAGAAGGACGGAAAGGACCGTCGCGAAGATCGGCCGATCGACGAAAAAATGGGCAAACCGCATGGGAGCCTCCGCCCGGCGAGGTCAGGAACCGTTGCGCTCGCGCACCGGCGGGAGCGTCGTCGTCTGCGGCGTGACTTTGATGCCGGGGCGGATCCGCACGACGCCGTTGACCACGATGGTCTCGTCGCCCGTGAGACCTGAACGGATCACCCGGTACCCGTCGATCCGCGGCCCGGTCCGGACCGGACGCATGGTGACGGAATGATCCTCCGCGACCACGAAGACCACCCGGCGGTCCTGATCGTTGCCGACGGCCTCGTCCGGCACGAGCACGCCCTTGTAGGGGTCGGATCCGCTCAGGGTGACGCGCCCGAAAAGTCCGGGGGTCAGGAAGAGGTCCTTGTTTTCGAACACCGCACGGGCGCGGATCGTTCCGCTGGCGGCATCGAGCCGGTTGTCGAGGAAATCGAGCGCCCCGGTCCGATGCGCCTCGCGCTCGTCGGTCATGGTGAGCACGACCCGGTTGGGCGCGGCCCGGCTCGAGGTTCGCGTGCCGCCGGCGTTTTGACGCGAATAGGCCAGGAATGACCGCTCGTCGACGTCGAAGTAGAAGTGGATCGGGTCGAGTGAAACGATGTTGGTGAGGACTGTCTGGTTGGCGTTGATGAGATTACCGACCGAGACGTTCTTGCGGGAGATCTTGCCGGCGATCGGCGCAGTGATTTCAGTGAACTCCATGTCGAGGCGCGCTTGCCGCAGGGCGGCCTGGGCCCGCTCCAAATCCGCGCGCGCCGTCAGGTAGTTCGACCGGCGCTGGTCGAGGATCTGGTCGGCGATGTTGCCGGAACGGCGAAGGGACTCGGCCCGATCGAGATCGCTCGATGCGAAATCCACCCTGACCTGCGCCGAGCTGACGGTTGCCTCCGCCTGTTCGAGAGCCGCCCGGTAGGGTCGCGGGTCGATGGTGAAGAGCGGATCGCCGACCTGAACGAGGGCGCCGTCCTGGAAGTGCACCTTGTCGAGATAGCCGGACACGCGGGACCGGATCTCGACCTGATCGACGGGTTCGAATCGGCCGATGAAATCGTCCTGCTCGACGATATCCTTCACCAAGGGTTTTGCGACCGTCACCGGCGGTGCAGCGGGGCCCTGGGCCACCGCAGGCGTTTGCGCGGCCAGCATCATCGAAACGAGAAGACCGCTGGCATGAATGAGTCTCATCAGGCGCTCTCCACCGTGATTGATCGTCGACTTTTCCGGCACCCGGCCTTGCTTCCGATGCTGGTGTCTTCGACCAGTGTCGCGCCTGCGGGCATGACGGCGCGGTCAGCGAGGCTTCAGCACGACGTTACCACGAACATGGTGAGTGGAAAGCTCCAAGGCTGTGCGGCAACGCACCTGCAGGGCGGCGGGCCGCTAAGGCTACCTTGACCCCCAATGGGTCCCGGGTCGAAGCGGTCTGCGCCTTCGTGCGGTGTCTACAACGACGCCAGCCCCGCAATCAGCCCGTCGCAGACCGCCGTCAGGAAATCCAAATCCAGCGTCTCGATGCGGTCGCTCGCCTGGTGGTAATGGGGATTGCGCATGTTGGCCGTATCCGTGACCATGATGGCCGGATACCCGAGGTCCCAAAACGACGCGTGATCGCTTCGCCGCGTGTCTTGCAGCATGCGGCCCCGCCAAGGTACGGGAAGGAATTCACAGGGCACCGCTTTTCGCATCCTCCGGGCAAGCCGCCACATGGCCGGGAGCGTCCGCATGTTTCCGATGAGTCCGATGAAATCTCCTCGATCCGGATAGAAGAAGCGCAGCCCCGGCGGGTAGCGCTGGGAGCCTGGCCGCGCATCGCGGTATCCCAGCATCTCGAGAGCGATCATCAACGCAACGGGCTCGGCTTCCTGGCGGAGATCACGCGCATAGGCCCGGCTGCCGAGGCGGTCCGTCTCTTCCAGGTCGAAGGCCACGAGGCGGACGGGGCGCCGCGGCGGCGCTTCGGCGAACGCCCGCGCGAGCTCCAGCAGAACGGCGACTGCCGTGCCGTTGTCGTCGGCCCCTGGCGAACCCGGCACGGCATCATAGTGGGCGCCGACGAGGATAAAGCCGCGGTCCTGCTCGCCCGGGAGGTCGAGGACCAAGTTCTGATGCGCTCGCCCCATATGGTCGAAGTCGTGAGCTTTCACCGCTCCGTGTTTCGCAAGCTCGCGGAGAATGTAATGCTTGACCTCGGAGTGCCCGCCCGGTGACCGGTAGGGGTCACGCTCACGAGCGATGGCGCCGAGGTGCCCCAGGAGGCGCTGGCGCAGCCCGACGAGGAACGCCCGATGATCCGTCGGCGATGAACAGGGTCGCATAGCAATGCCAATTTCCCGTCGGGTCGCGGGGCGAACCGTAGACGAATCAGCCGCGTTACGGACTTAACTCCAGCGATTCGGAGATTGCCTCGACGACTCGCAAACCGAGGTTCGGAAACCATCTATTCGGAAACGCTCGGATCTCACGGCATGCCTGGTCAAGCCTTTCCATCCATTCCGATCGTCGATGCGCGGTCCGACCCGCTGGCGACGGCCGATCCTGCCGCCGTCCGCACGCTTCGGGACACCATCTTCGGCCCGTACAGATCAATTGTCATGCCCGCCCTGCCGGTGGCGGACCGCATGGCGCGCCGCTGGCTGTCCCGCAGCGCGTCACCGTACCTCGCCGAAGTCGACGCGATCGCGGCCCACACGCGGGTGTCGGGCATCTTCGCCATCAATCTGGCTTACGAGTACGCCTGCACGACGCTGGCATGCAGCGACGCCCCGGGTCGCGCCCCGACATTGCGACGCACCTTGGACTGGCCGTTCCTCGGGCTCGGCCGAGCGATCATCGTCGCACACCGCCGCGGACCTGCCGGCGAGTTCCTCGACGTGACATGGCCCGGGGCGGTGGGGACCTTGACCGCCGTTGCGCCAGGACGCTTCGCGGCTGCGATCAACCAAGCTCCGCTCCTGCGCCGCACCCGCACCGAGGTCCTTCGGGTGATCGACTATTCCCGCAACCTCGCAGGGACGCTGTCTCGCGAGAGGGGCATGCCGCCGCTGCACCTCCTCCGTCACGCCTTCGAGACGGCCCGGAGCTTCTCGCAGGCGCTGGAGTTGCTCGAGACCGTCGAGCTTGCTCGTCCCGTCCTCTTGACCTTGGTGGGAACCGCGCCGGACGAGATTGCGGTCATCGAGCGCCGCGAGCGCGACGCCACGGTTCACCTTGGTCCCGGCGCCGTCGCGAACGATTGGCGTCAAGCTCGGCCGGGCTGGGAGCCGCGTCCCTGCGCACTGCCGGACCGCCGGATCGACAGCGTGACTCGATGCGCCGCCATCGAGCAGGCGGTCGCCGGATCACGCGAGCCGTTCAGCTGGGTCGTCCCGCCGGTGCGCAACTGGAACACCCGGGTTGCGGTCGAGTTGAACGCGGGGGAGGGCTGGATTCGGGCGCTCGGGTATGAGCCGAGCAGCCAGATCGATGCCGCTCCGGCGACATTGCCCTTTCATGCCGAGCTTCTCCGCTGCGAGGCCGTCGATCGAGCGCTGCAGTAGTTCCGCCCGCCGGGAAAACCTCGAAGATCGGGACCGTCATCGGGAGCGAAGTACGACCCACAGGCGCAAGCGCCGGTCCAGCGCCGTTTTTGCGCAAAATCCCTTGGGACCGCTAGCTTTCTTGGCCGTCAGCTCGACCTGTCATGAGATTGCCTCGGCTCGGCATCGGACGAGCCGTTCTCCGCCATGCACTTCTGCACGAAGGTCCTTCGGCGCTCGACGATGACCCGATAGATATCGCTGCTCGTTCTGCCTCGTGTGTTGATTCGATCTCGTGCAAGCTCGAGACAACTCGCCCGTTTCGCAACGAGGTCGTCGGCCAGCGCGACCGGCGTCGAAGCGAGAAATACAAGAACGCACGCGAGAACTCTTTTCACGACGGGTCTCATCTCGGTCAGTGTCGATGGAAACTTCGGGGCGCTGTTTCGATGGGCTCAAAGCTCGCTTCCATCGCGCACCGGAACGCGAGCCATCGGCGGTACACGATTGCGCCGCCGGACCGGTGCAGACTCCTCGTCGACCGCTCCGATTTTCACGCCCATTGCGCCGCGGTCGTCACAGGAGAAAGTGGGAGCATGTCGGCCGGAACGCATGACCAAGAGATGAAGCAACCGTGAAGTGAAGGCATCATATCCAAAGGTATTAGGTCAACACGTGATTGGTAAACTGCCTATATGCCAAATATGTTAGCGTTCGAGTTCCCCGTGTTTCAAGAACTACTTACGGCCATTCGCTTGTCGATTTACCTTCCTCTAGGGGAAATTTGAATTAGTGTTAATGACGAACAGCCCGGATGACGGTCGATCGGACGATATCGAGTTCGTGAAGCTGGGCGAACTGCGAGCTCAGGTGGGGGCACTCTCGAGTCTCACGGCGACACCCCGATCCGCAGGCGGCGGACATCCAGTCTCGCCCGGCCTTGAGCTTTTTGGAAACAACGTTTCTCCTGAGCCTCGATGACATCTTCAGGGGCACGGCAATAGAAAAGCAGAGGTGGGATATTCCCTTAGGTTAGAGCCTCTGCTAGAGCCTCTGCTTTATTCGCGGCGACGCGTTGGGCTTGGTTCTTTTTGCGGTGTGCTCATGCCGAAGGTCCTCCTCGGAGCGACATTGACTGTCATCGGCCTGGCTCTTGGCGGGTGCGCTTCCGTCCAGACCAGTAGCGTCGCCGCCGCTGATCCCGTTCCTGATCAAGCTCTCGACGTCGCCTCTCCGGAGGCGGGCGCTCCGCAGACGACCGAGGAGCTTGATCCCGGAGCGCCGTCCCCCAGGCGAACGCCCGCTCCTCGCCGCACCGTATCTCCGCGACTGACGCAGACTCCGCCGCCGGACACATCGCCGCCACAGGCCCGGGTCGGGCAGGAGGTAACGGGAGCAGAAAGGCGAGATGTCGGCCCCTCGACCGAGGCTTCGAGCATGGAAGAGCAGCGCCGCAGGAAGCAGCTCGAGGAAGATAGCAACATCTCCAAACTCGACCAATCGGCTGCACGGGCCCTTCGGAGCATCTGCAACGGTTGCTAGAACGCAACAGTTTTGCGGTCCATTCCGCGCTCCGTTGACAGTCACCACCGCCGCAAACGGGGGACGTCGGACCTCTGACAGCTGCTAGAGCAATTTTCGGCGAAGTGGATCCGGTTCGCTGTCAAAATTGCGGCACAAGAAAGAAGAGAGCCGATTCCACGTAAGTGGAAGCGGCTCTAGAGTTCACGGGCGCTCTTCGGATCGGGCTCCAACGCTCGCCTGAAATCGCGACGCGCTCCCGTCCTCCGGGGCATCGGCTTGTCCCGGCGCCCGACGGAACGGTCGGCTGAGGCAGAGCGAGGTCCGGTCTGACAAACCGATCCCGCCGGGATATAGTCGAGGTGGTGCCTGAGAGCGAAACCATGACTGAGCGGGTCAGCCGTCGGCTTGCCGCCGTTCTCGCGGCCGACATGGTCGGCTACTCGCGGCTGGTACGGCTCGACGAGGAAGGGACCATCGACCGTCAGCAATCGCTCCGTCGGGAACTGATCGAACCCCTGGTCGCGGCGCATGGCGGGCGGATCGTCAAGACGATCGGCGATGGGCTTCTGATCGAATTTCCGAGTGTCGTCGACGCCGTGCGTTGCGCAATCCTGCTGCAGGAGGCCGTCGCCGTCCACCAGGCGGGGATCGAGGAGGACCGCCGCATCCGGTATCGGATCGGGATCAACCTCGGCGACATCGTCAGCCAAGGGGACGACATCCTCGGTGACGGAGTGAACGTTGCGGCGCGGCTGGAAGCCTTGGCGGAGCCGGGCGGCGTGTGCATCTCCGAGACCGTCCATCACCACATCGGCGGGAACATCGGCGCGAATTTCGAGAGCGCAGGCGAACACGCCGTCAAGAACGTCCCGAAGCCCGTGAAGGTCTGGCGCTGGCGCGCCGGCCCGGCGCAGGCCGCAAGCCTCCCGCTGCCGCTGCCGGACAAGCCCTCCGTAGCGGTCCTGCCGTTTACCAACATGTCGGGCGATCCCGAGCAGGACTACTTCAGCGACGGTGTGACGGAAGACATCATCACGGCGCTCTCGCGGCTGCGGTGGTTTTTCGTGATCGCCCGCAATTCCACGTTCGCCTATAAGGGGAAAGCCGTCGGCATAAAGCAGGTCGGACGCGAGCTCGGCGTGCGGTACGTCTTGGAAGGCAGCGTCCGGAAAAGCGGACATCGGGTCCGCATCACCGGCCAGCTCATCGACGCCGTCACGGGAAACCATATCTGGGCCGACCGGTACGACCGGGAGCTCACCGACATCTTCGCTCTGCAGGACGAGATCACCACCAGCGTCCTGGCCGCGATCGAACCGAAGCTCCTCGCGGCAGAGGTCCTGCGCGCCGAAACCCGGTCCGTCGAGGACCTCAATGCCTGGGACCTTGTAGCGCGGGCGGTGTCTCACTTCTGGAAGCTGACACCGGCGGGCAGCGAGACCGCCATCGCGATCCTGAAAAAGGCCGTCGAGCGCTACCCGGTCTATGCACCGGCTCATAGCATGTTGGCGTTCGCGCTGCTCCTTTCGTCCCACGTCGGATGGCTGCCGAACGCGGAAGACCGCGCGTTCGCGGCGCGGCTCGCGCATCGCGCGGTCGAACTCGACGAGGATGACCCTTGGGCCTACATGGCGCTCGGCTATCTTGCGTTTGCGGTGCGCCGCACCGATGAGGCGGTTGAACGGTTCGGGACCGCCCTCGAGCTCAATCCGAGCTTCGCGGCGGCGCACGGCTATACCGGGTGGGCTCTGGCCTTCGACGCTCGCTCCGACGAGGCGATCGCGCATTTGAAGCAGGCCATCCGCATGAGCCCGCGCGACCCGATGAGTTCGTTCTTCTATTCCGGTTTGGCGGTGTCCCATTACATGGCGGCCCGTTACGACGAGGCAGTCCACTGCGCCCGGCAAGGAATCCAGCTACGTCCCGGAATCGCGAACAATTACCGTATTCTGTGCGCGAGCTTGGGGCAGGCGGGCCTCGTCGATGAGGCCGAGCCGCCATGAGGCAGCTGCGCCAGCTCCAGCCGGATCTATCCGTCGCCTGGATCAGGCAGTCGGTGCCGTACACGCCAGGGCCCATGGAGCGATTCCTCGATGGGATGCGAAAGGCCGGGCTGGCGGGGTGACGCCGGATCGCGACCGCCGCATCGATGCCGCTCCCAGGCGAGGAGATCGTGCCGTCGAGCTGCACTGGACGCTCCGAACGGCTCGGCGAGCTTTCGTTCGAGGAGCGACACGGCATCGCGCCCCTCGATCGAGGTCCGACCACGGGATCCGCGCCCGCTCGTCAGGAATAAGCCAGACCAGAAAAACCGCGGCTATGTTTGACTTATGTGAGCGCGCCGCTCTCGCGAGGAGGGTAGGGGTGAGGTCTGAGGTGTCCTCCCTACTCGAGCCTCGGGCACTGGCCCTGTCGGTCGTTCCAGACTGGCAGGGCCTTTTCGCATTCAGAAACTCCACGGTTTGCGAGCTCCTCCCGGCTCGGCCCCGTTGGGCGATCGGGCAACCGCGCTCTAGGAGTGACGTTTGGCCTTGGTGGCGATCCTGCGCGGTTTTGAGCGCGGGACGAGCGTGGCCCGATTGCGGAGTCAGTTCTTGCGGGGGGTCGCCCAAGGACGCTTCGATCGGTCGGCGGCGGCGAAGGCGGCGATCCGGCCGGCCTGGCTGAGAGTGAGGTCTATATCGTCCCAGCCGTTCAGGAGCTTCATCCGCCAAACGGAATCGATCTCGAAGGGAAGGGCGAGCTTGCCGACCGTAATGGTCTGCTGTTCGAGGTCGACCGTCAGCTCCCTCGCGCCGCCGCCGAGCGCGCCGAGCAACGCTTCGGCATCGGCCTCGGAGACTTTCGCCGGCACCAGCCCGTTGTTCACCGCGTTCGAGGCAAAGATATCGCCGAAGCTCGGAGCGACGATGCAGCGAATGCCGAAATCCGCGAGAGCATAGACCGCCGCTTCGCGCGACGAACCCGCTGCCGAAATTGCGCCGCGCCACGATGATCTGGGCGTTCGCGAACGCCGGCTGATTGAGCGGAAAGGCGGGATCGGGCGTTCCATCCGACTTGAAGCGCATATCGTGCAGGAGGTAACCGCCGTAGCCCTCCGCGCGCGAGCGCTTCATGAAACGCGCCGGGATCAGTTGATCCGTGTCGATGTTGGCGATCGGGAGGGGGCAGGCCGGTGCGACGAGGCGGCGGAAGGGCTGCATCAGGCACGTCCTTCGAGGAGATCGCGAGCATCCGTGAGATGTCCGGTGACCGCCGCCGCGGCGGCCATGACGGGCGACATGAGATGGGTGCGCGAGCCGGGCCCCTGCCGGCCCCTGAAGTTCCGATTCGTGGTCGAGGCGCAGCGCTCCCCCGGTTCGACGATATCGCCATTCATGCCGACGCACATCGAGCAGCCGGACTCGACCCATTCGAGGCCGGCGTCGCGGAAGATTCGGTCGAGGCCCTCCTCCTCGGCCTGCCGCTTGACGAGCGACGAACCGGGCGACACCAGGCCGGGCACCTTGGCGCGGCGGCCCGAGAGGACCGCGGCAGCGGCGCGCAGATCTTCGATTCGGCTGTTGGTGCACGATCCGATGAAGACCCGGTCGATGCGGATCTCGGTGAGTTTTTGGCCGGGGCGAAGGTCCATGTAGGCGAGGGCGTCTCGGACATGGGCCGCCCTGCCGGGATCCGCCGTCCGGTCCGGGTCGGGAACCGTCTCGCCGATCGGAAGGGCGTCTTCAGGGCTCACGCCCCACGTCACGAGAGGCGCGATGTCGTCGGCGCTCAATCCGACCTCACGGTCGAAGCCGGCATCGCCGTCCGTCGCGAGCTGCCGCCAATCCGCCACGGCGCGCTCGAACGCTTCGCCCGCGGGAGCGAAGGGACGACCTTCGAGGTATCGGAAGGTCGTCTCGTCCGGGGCCACCATGCCGCAGCGGGCGCCTGCTTCGATCGACAGATTGCAGAGGGTGAGACGGCCCTCCATGGACAACGCCTTTATCGTGGAGCCGGCATACTCCACGGCATGGCCCTGCGCGCCGTCCGCCCCGATGCGGGCGACGATCGAGAGCGCGATATCCTTGGCGCCGACGCCGGGTGCGGTGTCGCCGTCGACCGTGATCCTCATCCGCCGCGGTTTGCGCTGCCACAGGGTCTGAGTCATCAGCACGTGCGCCACATCGGACGCCCCGATCCCGAAGCCCCAGGCTCCGAACGCCCCGTGGGTGGACGTGTGGCTGTCGCCGCAGACGACCAGAAGACCCGGCAATGTAAGCCCTTGTTCCGGGCCGACCACATGGACGATCCCTTGGCGCGGATCCTCGAGACCGAACAGCAGTACGTCGTGGGCGGCGGCGTTGTCTCGGAGCTGGTCGACCATGTGCCGGATGGCCGGATCGGCGACGCCGCCGGCCCGGCGCGTTGGGACGTAATGATCGGCGATCCCGAAGGTGAGATCGGGGCGCGCCACCGGGGACCCGCGTTCCTTGAGTTTGTCGAAGGCATGAAACGAGCCCTCGTGCACGAAGTGGCGATCGACCCACACGAGGGTTTGGCCGTCCTCGCGGGTGACGATGGCGTGGCTGTCCCAGAGCTTGTCGAAGAGGGTTCTCGGCGGCGGCCGGTGCGCCATTGTCGTCTCCCGAAGACTGCCGACACCTCAATTTCGGGTCCATGCCGATGATCTCCCAGGCGACGGCTTGACGCAAGGGAGTTGTCCTCTACTGTAGACAGGTAGCTGTTCGGTCGATCACGCATGCAACGGCGCGAACCAACCCGGCGATCACCCTTGGACGCAAGCGTCGAGCCCCTCAAGGCGCGTCGGCTGTATCTTCTTCTGCGCGAACGCATCGTGAGCGGTGAGCTCGCGCCCGGCGCGCGCCTGCCCGGCGAACCGTCGCTCGCCGAGGAAAACGGCGTCTCGCGGGCGACGGTTCGAAAGGCGCTCGACACGCTGGCCGCCGCGGGCCTGATCGACCGGCGGCCCGGCTCCGGAACGTTCGTTCGCGAAGCCGCCGCGGTTCGGCCCATCGTGGCCGACCTTTCGAACGTTCTCGCCCACCTTGTCCAGATGGGGCGCCAGACCGGCGTGCGCCTGTTGTCCTTCTCGTATGTGTCGCCTCCGGAAACCATCGCGGAAGCGCTCAGGCTTGCCCCCGGCGAGCGGACGCAGCGCTCCGTCCGCGTTCGCCTCATCGACGGCGCTCCGTTCTCCTATCTCACCACCCACGTCCCGGAGCGGATCGGCCTGACCTACTCGGAGGCGGACCTCGCGGCGACGCCGCTCCTCAGTCTCCTCGAGCGGTCGGGAGTCGTGGTCGAACAGGCGAGTCAGACGATCGGGGCGACCCTCGCGGGTCCGGATGTGGCCGACGCCCTGGGCCTCGAGATCGGCTCGCCCCTGCTTTCGTTGACGCGGGTCGTGATCGATCGCTCCGGCCGAGGCGTGGAGCACCTCCATGCGCTCTACCGTCCCGATCGGTATTCCTTCCACATGGACCTCGTGCGCGCCGGCGCGGCCGACGAGCGTCGGTGGAACCCTCTTCCGAGGAGGCCGGAGAGCCTCGCAGCCAGCGACCGCCGCACGCGGGACAAACACCAGAGGAGTGCTTCCCCATGACCTTGTTCGCGCGACCGACCCGCCGAACCGCCCTCAAGGGCGGTGTCGCCTCTCTTGCCGTCCTCGCGGCGCCCGCCATTCTTCGCGCCCAACCCGCGGCGATCAAGGTCGGCGTCCTGCAGCCCGTAACGGGAGCGCTCGCGCAGGACGGCGATTTCGGCCGCGTCGGCGCTGAAATGGCGATCAACGAGATCAACAATGCCGGCGGTCTCAAAGCGCTGGGTGGCGCCAAGCTCCAGATGGTGTTCGGCGACGCGCGCTCGAATCCGGAGGCCGGCACCCAGGAAGTCGAGAAGCTGAACGGGGAGGGCGTCGTCGCGATCGTGGGCGGCTTCGCGAGCCCGATCTGCCTTGCGGCGACGCAAGCGGCCGCCCGGTACGACCTGCCCTACATCGTCGATGTCGGCGTCTCGGATCAGATCACGCAGCGTGGTCTGAAGAACACGTTCCGCTTCGCGCCCGGGTTCGGGATGGTGACCGGTGTCGCTCTCGACAATCTCGTGAAGCTCAACGATGCGGCAGGCAAGCCCGCAAAGTCCGTGGTGCTCGTCCACGAGGACGGCCTCTTCGGTTCGGGTCTCGCGAAGCTCATGCAGTCGGAACTGCCCAAGCGCGGCTTCGAGGTGCTCGAGACCATCGCCCACCCGACGCCGGCCCGCGACATGTCGAACGTGGCGCTGCGCATACGCTCGCTCAATCCCGATCTCGTGATTCCATCGAGCTATTACGGTGAATTCGTGCTGCTCGCCCGCACCATGCAGCAGCAGCGCATCCGCCCGAAGGGCATCTACGCAGTGCTCAACGGCGCGGCGTCGAACTACCGGTTCGTGAAGGAGTTTCCTGAAGCCGCCGCCAACGTGATGGATTGCAATCATTGGTACGATCCGCGGAACCCAAAGGCTCAGGACCTGAAGAAGCAGGTGGAAGCGCAAGGCAAGGTTTTCGCCTATAACGTGCCGCTCAACTATTCCTGCGTGAAGCTCCTGGCCGACGCCATCGAGCGCGCCGGTGCCGCGGACCGCGGCAAGATCCTCGAGGCACTCACCACGTCTTCGTTCAAGGACCACATCATGCCCTACGGCCCAACGCGGTTCGAGAACGGTCAGAACATGGGGGCGGCGCCCGTGAATACGCAGGTCCAGGGGAACGACATCAAGGTGATCTTCCCCGAGGCCTTCGCCGACGGCAAGCCCGTCTTTCCCGTGACGACCTGACGAGCAGGCGTGATCCCCGGGGCGCGCCCGGTGCCCCGGAGATCGCGGTGACGATCATGTATTCCCCGGCGATTGTTCTCGAAGCCGTCGTGAACGGTCTGATGACCGGAGCCGTCTACGCGCTCATCGCGCTCGGGCTGACGCTGGTCTACGGCGTGCTCCACATCATCAACTTCGCGCACGGAGCGCTTCTCACCGCAGCCATGTTCGCGGTCTGGGGCGTCCACGCGGCGTTCGGTCTCGACCCCTATCTCGCCATTCCGCTGCTGACGCCGGTGTTCTTCGCGCTCGGGTACGCGGTGCAGCGCTTCGTCATCGGGCCGGCGAGCCATGGCGACGACAGCAACATCCTGCTCGTGACGCTCGGCCTGTCGATTGCGATCGAGAACGCGCTTCTCGCCACCTTCCGGTCGGATACGCGGACGCTCAATACGGACTACGGGTTCCAGGTCGTCGAGGTCGGACCGTTGCTGCTCTCGCGACCGCGCCTCATCGGCTTCGGTGCGGCGGTTTTGGTCACGCTCGTTCTGTGGCTGGTGCTCTCGAGGACCGACACTGGGAAGTCGATCCGCGCCGTCGCGAAGGAGAAACTGGGCGCCAGTCTCGTCGGCATCGACGTCGCGCATGTCTATGCCGTCACTTTCGGTCTCGGTTGCGCGTGCCTCGCCGTCGCCGCGTGCCTGCTCATGCCCACGTTCTACGTCAATCCGCGAGTCGGGAACGCCTTCGTGCTCGTCGCCTTTACGATCGTCGTGCTGGGCGGCATGGGCTCGATCCCCGGAGCGCTCGTCGGCGGCCTCTTCATCGGCGTCGTGGAGAGCCTTTCGGGGCTCTATCTCGGCGATTCTCTCGGCCAGATCGGCATCTTCCTCATCTTCATCGTGGTTTTGCTGGTGCGGCCGACGGGCCTGTTCGGAGCCAAGGCATGACCGTCCGGGATCTCGCCCCCATCGCGGTCCTGATCGGGCTTCTCGCTCTGGTTCCGCTCGTCGTCACCTCGAACACGGTCCTGAACTTTCTCGTCTTCACGCTCGTCATCGCGCTCGCGGCGCAAGGCTGGAACCTTCTCGGCGGCTTCGGGGGGCAGTTCTCGTTCGGGCACGCTGCGTTCTTCGGGACGGGCGCCTATGCGACGGCGCTCCTCCAGGCGAGGCTCGGCGTCAACGCCTGGGCGGGATTCGCGCTCGGCATCGCGGCGGGCGGGCTGGCCGGATGGGTGATCGGGTTCCTCAGCTTCCGCTCCGGGCTCCGCGGATCCTATTTTGCGCTCGTGACGCTGGCCTTCGCGGAGGTGCTGCGGATCCTCGCAAACGCGTCCGCGATGACCGGGGGGGCCGCAGGGCTCCTGGTCAGGCTGGACGTCCGGCCGGGGAACTTTCAGTTCGCCAGCCGGGCGGCCTTTTTCTGGGTCGCGCTCGCGCTCGTGGCCGTCGCGCTCGTGATCACCTGCGCGGTCGCGAACTCCCGCTTCGGCGCTCAGCTCGTCGCCGTGCGAGAGAACGAGGCGGCCGCCAAGGCTCTGGGGGTCGACACGCTGCGCGTGAAGCTCCAGGCCATCACGCTCTCCGCCGCGGTCACGGCCGCATCGGGAGCTTTTTACGCACAGTACTTCCTCTACATCGACGCGAACATCGCCTACGGGACCTGGATCTCGGTCGAGGCGCTCCTTGCACCCATCATCGGCGGCCTCGGGACCGTGTTCGGCCCGCTCGTCGGCGCTCTGGCGCTGCACGGCCTCGGCGAAGTCACCAAGGGGTTCGCGGGAAGCGTTCCAGGCATCGACCTCGTGGTCTTCGGCATGCTCCTGGTCATCGCCATCGCCTTCGCACCCGACGGAATCCTCGGGGTGGCGCGCCGCCTCGTCGCGACGATGGGCCTGCGGCAAAGGAGAGCTTGAGGTGCTGAGCGTCGAGACCATCACGAAGCGCTTCGGAGGGCTCGTCGCCGTAAGCCGGGCCTCGCTCGAGGTCGCTGCCGGCTCGATCACCGGCCTCATCGGTCCGAACGGTGCCGGCAAGACGACTCTGTTTGCGGTGATCTCCGGCTTCGAGCCGGCGACCGAGGGCCGGATTGTTTTCGAGGGTACCGATATCAGCCGGGAGGAGCCGCACGTCCGCGCCCGCCGAGGGATCGCGCGAACCTTCCAGATCGTTCAGCCGTTCGCGGGACTCTCCGTGCGCGAGAACATCGCGGTCGGCGCTCACCTGCGACACGCCAAGCGCGCCGAGGCCCTCGCCCGCGCGACGGCGATCGCCGAGCGGGTCGGGCTTCGGCCGGAGCTCGACAAATCCGCCTCGAGCCTGACGGTCGCGGGCCGCAAGCGCCTCGAACTGGCCCGGGCGCTCGCGACCGAACCGAAGCTGCTGCTGCTCGACGAGGTGCTCGCTGGCCTCAACCCGTCCGAGATCCGCGACATCGTTCCCGTGATCCGCGGCATCCGCGATGAGGGCGTCACGATCTTGATGATCGAGCACGTCATGCAGGCCGTCATGAACCTGTGCGAGCGAGTCTATGTTCTCGCTCAAGGCGAAATGATCGCGGACGGGCCGCCGTCGGTCGTCTGCGACGACGGGACCGTGATCGAAGCCTATCTCGGCCACGGCGCGGCGGCGCGTCTGCGGGCGGAGACGGCCGATGCTTGAGGTGCGCGGCCTTCGAGCAGGCTATGGCGGAACCGAGGTCCTGCGCGGGATCGACATCAGCGTCGCTGCCGACGAAATCGTTGCGGTCCTCGGGTCCAACGGCGTCGGCAAAACGACGCTCAACAAGGTGCTCTCCGGCGTGCTGCCGCGGCGCACGGGCGACATCGTCTTCGACGGCCGCCCGATCTCGAACCTGTCGGCGCCGGCCATCGTCGCGGCCGGCCTGATCCACGTTCCGGAAGGCCGCAAGGTTTTCCCGAACCTCAACGTGAGTGAGAACCTGGATCTCGGCAGCTATCGCCGCGGACGGGAGCGGCGCGTCCGCAATCGCGAGCGCGTCTTCGAGATCTTTCCGCGGCTCCGCGAGCGCGTGACGCAGCTCGCCGGCACTCTCTCGGGAGGCGAGCAGCAGATGCTCGCGATCGGACGTGGCCTCATGGCCGAACCGCGCCTGCTCATTCTGGACGAGCCTTCGCTCGGTCTGTCGCCGCTCCTCGTCGAAGAGATGTTCGCTCTCATCCGGCGCCTCAACGCTGACGGCCTGCCGATCATGCTCGTGGAGCAGAACGTCGTGCAGTCGCTCGAGCTCGCGTCGCGCGCCTACATCCTCGAGAACGGACGCTTCGCCCTGTCGGGCTCGGCGGCGGAGGTTCGCGCGAATCCGGACCTCAAGCGCGCCTACTTGGGAATGTGAGGGAGAAGCCATGACGATCGTCACACCCGGTGTTCTCCCAGCGTCGAAGCTGCTTCAGGGCGGACGGCCGCCTTGGCTCGAACGGTGGGGCGCGTTCACGGCATCGGCGCGGTTCGACGATCTGCCGGCCGAGGTCGTCGAGCGGACCAAACTCGTTCTCCTCGACACGATCGGGGCGATTGCCGCCGGCATGCAGGAACCCGAGATGCGCGCCTTGGTCCGCCGCCTCGCCGGAACCTATGGTTCAGACGAGGGAGCGCCGGCGATCGGCTCGGGGACGCGACTTTCTCCCGCCGTGGCGGCGTTCGCGAACGGGACCGCCGGTACCATGCTGGAACTCGACGAGGGCAACCAGTACGCGCGCGGCCATCCGGGCGTCCACGTCGTTCCCGTGGCGCTCGCCGCTGCCGAACGCATCGGGGCATCCGGCCGAGACCTCCTGTTGGCGGTCGCGCTCGGCTACGAGGTCGGAGCACGCATCGGCATGTCGGCGAAGCTCCGCGTCACCATGCACCCGCATGGCACGTGGGGGACCGTGGGAGCGGCCCTCGCGGCGGCGAAGCTGAACCGGGCCGAAGCCGACACCGTGATCGAGACCATAAACGTCGCGTCGACGCTCGGGCTGGCCACGAGCCGCCGGACCATGCTCGAAGGCGGAACCGTCAGGAACACCTATGCGGGCTTCTCGAACCAGCTCGGATGGATGGCCTACGATCTCGTCCTGTCCGGCTTCATCGGCGAGACGGACGGCATCGGGACGGTCTTCGGCTCGGTCGTCGCAGACCGATTCGAGCCCGAGGCTATGGTCGACGAGCTCGGCGCCCGGTGGGAGATCGCGCGCAACTACTTCAAGCGACACGCCGCCTGCCGCTACGCGCACGGGGCGCTCGATGCTCTGGCGGACATCGTTCGACGGGAGGGGGGAGCGATCGATCCCGCGGGCGTCGAGTCGATCGAGGTCGATACCTACGTGTGGGCGGCGCAGCTCGACTCGCCCGCGCCGAAGAACATGCTGGCCGCCAAGTTTTCGCTGCCCTTCGCACTCGCGACGGCGATCGTCGCCGGTGCGGCCTCCGTCCCGGCGTTCCGCGACCGCGCGCGCGCGGATGCGGTGACGCGGGACCTCGCGGGTCGCGTGGCGGTGCGCGAGGATCCGTCGCTCACGGCGATGCTGCCGGGGCTGCGCCCGGCGCGGCTGCGGCTTCACATGAGAGACGGCCGGACTCTCTCGGCTGAGGTTCTCACGAACCGCGGCGACACCGAGGATCCCTATTCCGTCGACGAGGTTCGGGAGAAGTTTCGCGAGCTCGTGGAACCGGTCTGGGGCGACGAGCACGCATCGCTTCTCGTCGGCGTCGTCGAGACGCTGGAGGGGAGGGGAGTCGACGAACTGTGCCGCCTTGTCGCCCGATCCCCGCAGCAGGAGACGCCGCCATGAGCCTCAAGCAGCGGCTGTCCGGCACCCAAATCATCGTCGCGCCAGGGGTCTACGACCCGCTGACGGCCTCGCTTGCGGCCGCTGCGGGGTTCGAGGCGCTGTACCTCTCCGGGGCGGCGATCGCGTATACGCGGTTGGGCCGTCCGGATATCGGCCTCGTCTCCATGAGCGAGGTCGCGGAAACGATCGCTCTCGTGCGCGACCGGGTCCGCACGCCGCTCATCGTCGACGCCGATACGGGGTACGGGAATGCTCTCAACGTGCAGCGCACGGTGCGCGTGTTCGAGCGGGCCGGCGCCAGCGCCATCCAGATCGAGGACCAGACGTTTCCGAAGCGCTGCGGCCACCTGCAGGACAAGTCGATCATCCCACCCGCAGAGATGGCCGGGAAGGTGCGAGCCGCCGTGGATGCCCGCGCGAGCGAGGACACGCTCATCATCGCGCGCACGGACGCGGTCGCCGTCGAAGGGTTCGCGGCAGCCGTCGAGCGCGCGGGGCTCTATGCCGAAGCGGGTGCCGATATGCTCTTCGTCGAAGCCCCGAGATCGCGTGATCAACTCGCAGCCGTGACCGATGCGCTCGGCACGCTCCGCCCGCTCGTCGCCAACATGGTCGAGGGCGGGGAGACCCCCTTGTCCTCTGCGGAGGATCTCGGCCGCCTCGGCTTTCGCCTCGTGATCTTCCCGGGCGGCATCGTCAGGGCACTCGCGCGCACGGGGCAGGAGTACTACCGCTCGCTGCGCCAGCACGGCACCAACGAACCGTTCCGCGACCGCATGTTCGATTTCGCGATGCTCAACCGCCTCATCGGCACGCCCGAGATGCTGGCGCTCGGCGAGGCCTATGGGAGTGGCGACCAGGAGGCCGCCGAATGAGCAAGGTCGATCCCGTCACTCTCGCGGTGCTGAAGGGCCGGCTGGAGCAGATCGCCGACGAAATGGACGCAACGCTCTACCGCTCCGCCTTCAACCCGATCATCGCCGAAGCGCGCGACGCCTGCCACGGCCTCTACCATCCCGAGACGGGAGCGACGCTCGTGCAGGGCACGAAGGGCCTTCCGATCTTCGTCGGCGCCATGGCGTTCGCCGTCAAGGCGGTCATCGACAAGGTGGCACGGGACGGCGGGCTGTCGCCTGGCGATACGTTCCTGTTCAACGACCCCTACGACGGCGGTACCCACCTCAACGATTTCCGGCTCGTGCGCCCGGTCTTCCGCGATGGCCGGCTGTTCTGCTGGCTCGCTTCCGTCGGGCACTGGCTCGACATCGGCGGCAACGTGCCGGGCGGCTTCAATTCGAGGGCGACGGAGAGCTTCCAGGAGGGTGTGCGCATCCCGCCCGTGAAGCTCTTCCGGGCCGGCGTGATGAACGATGACATCGTGGCTATTCTGTCGGCCAATTCGCGCGTGCCGATGTCGAACTTCGGCGATCTGAACGGTCAGCTCAACGCGCTCGATCTCGGCGAGAGGCGCCTTGCGCGCATCCTCGACGAGGTCGGCGACGCCACCGTGGCCGCTGCCTTCGAGGCTTTCTCGGATCGGGCCGAGGCGATGATGCGTGCCGCCATCCGGGCACTTCCGGACGGCACCTACAGCTTCGAAGACTATCTCGACAACGACGGCATCGGGGACGAGCCGCTGACGATCGCTCTCGATCTCACCGTGACGGGCGATGCGATGACCCTCGATTTCTCGCGCTCGTCGAAGCCGTGCGCCGGGCCGCTCAACATTGCCTACTCGACCGCCGCCGCATGCTGCTACGTGGCCCTGAAGCATGTGTTCACCGACGTCCCCGCCAATGCCGGCTGCCTTCGCCCGATCACCTTCGTGATCCCGGACGACACGCTCTTGGGCGTGAAGCCCCCGAAGCCGGTCGGCGGTTACACCGAGACCATCCTGCGGGTCATCGGCGTCGTGTTCGGGGCCTTGGCCAAGGCCGATCCCTCGCGCGCGACGGCGGGGCCTTTCGGCACGATCAATGCGCTTTCGCTGGCCGGACACCGCGTGGACGGCTCCCGATGGGTGATGTTCTCGTTCTTCGGCGGCGGACTGGGCGGCAACCCCGCGACGGACGGGCTCAATCACGCCAACAATCCGATCTCGATGGCGACCATTCCTCCGGCCGAGATCTTGGAAGCGAGCTACCCGGTCCTCTTCACCCAATGGGCGCTGAGACCAGATTCCGCGGGCGCCGGGACCCACCGGGGTGGGTTCGGCGCCGTCTACGAGATCGAAGCTCTGACGGATGCGGACGTCTTCCTGTTGGGCGAACGCGGGAAGTTCCCGCCCTTCGGCGTGGCGGGCGGCCAGCCGGGCGCGCTGAACCGCTTCTTCTGGCAGACGGACGGGGGAGAGCGCTCCCCGCCGATGGTCTCCAAGATCGCAGACGTGAAGATCCGGGCCGGTCAGCGCGTCCGGCTTGAAACGCCGGGCGGAGGAGGGTGGGGGGATCCGAAGGCCAGAGATCCGCGCGCGGTCGCCCGCGACGTGCGTCTCGGCTTCATCGGCGCGGAAGCCGCGGCACGGGATTACGCAGCGGTCGTGAGCCCGGAGGGCCTCGTGGACGAGCGCGCGACCACGGCGCTTCGCGCGGGAGCGGCGGCATGAGCGCTCCGATCGGGCCCGTCGTCGGGGTCGATGTCGGCGGCACCTTCACGGACCTGTTCTACTACGACGAGGACGCGCGGCGTTTCCGGACCGCCAAGGTTCCATCGCAGCGCGGCGACGAGGCCGTCGGTTTCCTCGAAGGACTGAGATCGTTCGGAGCGGTGGCGAAGCTGTCTTCCATTGTGCACGGAACGACGGTTGGCACCAACGCGCTGCTCGAACGCAAAGGCGCCCGCGTTGGCCTCCTCACCACGCGGGGCTTTCGCGACGTGCTCGAGATGCGTCGCCGCGACCGGAAGCACACCTGGGGGCTGTGGGGCGATTTCGTACCCGTGATCGACCGGGATCTCAGGCTGGAGGTCACCGAGCGAACGCTGGCCGACGGCAGCATTCGTGCGGAGGTCGACCTCGCCGAGGTTCGGGATGCCGCGCGCGGCCTTCTCGAGCGCGGCGCGGAAGCACTCGCGATCGTGTTCGTCAACGCCTACGCAAACCCGCAAAACGAAATGAACGCGCTTTCCGCCGCCTCCGAGGTCTGGCCCAACGACAACGTGGCCTGTTCGGCCCAGATCCTGCCCGAGATCCGCGAATTCGAGCGCACGTCCACCACGGCGCTCAACGCCTATCTGCAGCCCATCGTGGGCAGCTATCTCGCCAAGCTCGACGACGCGCTCGCCCGCGAGGGCTTCGAAGGCCCTTTCCATATCGTCCAATCGAACGGCGGCGTGATGTCGACGAGCACCGCCCGGCGCCTGCCCGTGCGGACGGCTCTATCGGGCCCAGCCGCCGGCGTGATCGCCGCCGCTGCGATCGCCAAGTCGGCGGGCTTTCCGGACGTCATCACCTGCGATCTGGGCGGCACGTCCTTCGACGTGTCGCTGGTCGTCGACGGCGAGACCTCCCTTGCCGCACAGACCACCATCGACTTCGGTCTGGTCATCCGCACGCCGATGATCGAGATCGCGACGATCGGGGCCGGCGGCGGCTCCATCGCCCAGGTGGATGCGGGCGGCCTCCTGCAGATCGGGCCGGAGAGCGCGGGGTCGCGTCCGGGGCCTGTGGCCTACGGCCAGGGCAACACCCGCCCGACCCTCACGGACGCCAATGTCGTGCTCGGCCGCATCAACGCGGACCGCCCGATGGGCGGCAAGCTCCAGCGGCTCGATGTCGACGGCGCGCGGGAGGCGATCGCCCGACACGTCGGCGAACCGCTGGGGCTCGAACCGCTCACCGCCGCCGAGGCCGTCGTGCGGGTCGCGAACGCCAAGATGGCCGGCGCCATTCGTCTCATGTCGATCGAGCGGGGGCACGATCCCGGCCGCTTCGCCGCGGTGCCTTTCGGGGGCGGCGGGGCGCTCCATGCCGGCGCGCTCATCAAGGACGTGGGTCTGAAGGCGGCGCTGGTGCCTCGCTTTCCCGGCGTCACCTCGGCCCTCGGTTGCGTCATCGCGGACATCCGCCACGATCAGGTCCGGACCGTGAATCTGATGCTCGAGGCGCTCGACGACGCGGCGCTCGACCGACGCATGATGGGCGAGGCGGCCGCTGCTCGCGAGGTCGTCGAGGCGGCGGGCCTGTCGGTCGAGCGCATCGACATCCTGTTCGAACTCGACATGCACTATCTCGGCCAGACCCATACCGTCTCAGTGCCCCTGCCGGTCGTGCCGGCAGCCGGATCGACGGGAGTCTCCGGAGCCGTCGTTCGCGCGGCTTTCGAGCGCGCTTACCAGACCTCTTTCAGCCGTCTCCTGCCCGGACTTCCGGTCAAGATCGTGAACCTGCGCACGGCAGCCGTCGGACGTCGCCCGCCATTCGACCTGACGGCGCTTGCGCCGGGGCCCGAGGCGAGCCGAGAGAGGGCATCGCTCGGCTCGCGAACCGTCTGGTTCGACGGCGGCTGGCACGACACCCCGATCTACGCCCGCCTCGACCTTCCGGTCGGCGCCGTGATTCACGGTCCCGCGATCCTCGAACAACCCGATGCCACGACGGTGATCGATCCCGACCTGGTCGCGCGAGTGGACGGCTTCGGCAACCTCATCGTCGAGAGGACAGGGCATGACGCATGATGCGGTTCCGATCGCCCGGACGGCGCTCCTGATCGTGGACCTGCAGAACGACTTCCTGCACCCAAACGGCGCGTACGGCAGAGCCGGCCAGAGCGCGCGGGAGATCGCCGCTCTGCCCGAGCGGATCAAGCCGCTCGCCGATCGGCTGCGGCAGCGGGGCGGCTGGATCGTTTCGACCCAATTCACGCTCGTCCCCGCGAAGGGCGGCGAGCCCCTCATCTCGCCGCACCTCAGGGAGCTGCGGCCCTTTCTCACGAAGGGCGACTTCGCGCCAGGGTCCTGGGGCCACCGACTCGTCGACGCGCTGCAACCGGCCGATCTGGTCGTCGAGAAGATCGCCTATTCGGCGTTCTTCATGACCCGCCTCGAGTGGGTGCTCCGCAAATGCGCGATCGATCGACTGTTGATCGCCGGCATCGTGACGAACGGCGGCGTCGCCTCGACGGTGCGCGAGGCCCACGTCCGGGATTTCGAGACAACCGTGCTGGACGACGGGTGCGCGGCCTTCTCTCCCGACACGCACGACACGGCAATCGAAGCACTTCGGCCCGTCTGTCGCGTCGCTCGCATCGACGAGGTCATGGCGGAACTGGGCGCGCCATGACGATCCGCTCGCCAGAAGGTGTCGCCTTCGAGGTCGACGTGCCGCTCGTGATCGTGGGCGCCGGCGCCGCAGGACTGACCGCCGCGCTGGCCGCCCGCGAGGGCGGCGCAGAAGTCCTCGTTCTCGAGCGCGATCCTGTCCCGCGCGGATCGACGGCCCTGTCGGCGGGTCTCGTCCCGGCCGCGAACACCCGCTGGCAGCGGGAAGCCGGGATCGAGGACAGTCCGGAACTCTTTGCCGCCGACATCATGCGCAAGGCGCACGGCGAGCCCGATCCGACGCTCGTCGCGACGGTGACTCGCGCGATCGGCCCGGCGTTGGAGTGGCTCGCCGACCGGCACGGGCTGCTGTTCTCGGTCCTCGACAATTTCGTCTATCCCGGACATTCGGCCATGCGCATGCACGGGTTGCCGACCCGCTCCGGCGCCGAACTCGTGGACCGAATGCGAGAAGCGGCCGTCCTGGCGGGCGCCGACCTGCTCTGCGAGGCTCATGCGACGGCGCTGTTCGCGGATCGCGGCGGCGAGGTGAGGGGGCTCGAGGTCACGCGACCGGACGGCTCTCAGGACAGGATCGGCTGCCGCGCACTGATCCTCGCCTGCAATGGCTACGGCGGCAACAAGGGGCTCGTGCGACAGCACATCCCCGACCTCGCGGACGCTCTCTACTTTGGACACCCGGGCAACCAGGGCGATGCATTGCTGTGGGGGGAGGCGCTCGGCGCCTCGACGCGACACCTTTCCGGTCACCAGGGCCATGGCTCGGTCGCGCATCCGCACGGCATTCTGATCACCTGGGCTACCATTACGGAAGGCGGGTTCCAGGTGAACCGGCTGGGTCAGCGGTTCTCGAATGAGATGCGCGGCTACTCCGAGCAGGCCGCCGAGGTCGTTCGTCAGCCGGGCGGCCTCGTCTGGTCGGTGTTCGACTCGCGGATCGCCGCCGTGGCGCGCCAGTTTGAAGACTTCCGGCAGGCCGAGGCCCTCGGCGCCGTCTTGACCGCCGCCTCCCTCGAGCAACTCGCGACCCGCGCGGGCGTGCCTCCTGACGCGTTCGCCGCGACGGCGGAGGAGGTCGACGAACTCAAGCGTCGCGGCGGCGTAGACCGGTTTGGCCGCCGGTTCGACAATGTTCCCCGCCTGCAGCCTCCCTACCACGCCGTACAGGTCACGGGAGCTCTCTTCCACACCCAAGGTGGGCTGGTGGTCGATACCTCGGCGCGAGTCCTCGAGCACAACGGTGGACACTTCCCAAATCTGTGGGCAGCGGGTGGGGCCGCGTGCGGCGTGTCGGGATCGCAGGCATCCGGCTACCTCTCCGGCAATGGGCTCCTCACGGCCGTGGCGCTCGGCTGGCTCGGCGGACAATCCGCTGCGGCGCACGTCGCGGGTTGAGTCGTATTTCGTTTGCGAGGAGCGGCGCGCCGACTCGGGATAAGAAGCTCGGAATCGTCACATGTCGATCGTCTCCACGCCCCAGCCGACTCAAACCCCGGTCGCGCAGTTGTCGCCGTGACGGGCACGCACCGGGCCGACGGAACCCCCGACCGCGCCGCCGCCTTCCGGGGAGCGGAACTCGAACGCCGAAGTTCAGTTGCTTCAGGCGGAGCGCGTCCCGGGTCCAGCCATGCTGTCCGAATTTTGGCAGTTACTCAAAACATCGTCGCACGGCTGGATCGAGAACAGAGCGATGAGCCGCGGGGCGTCGATCGCGTTCTTCACCCTCTTCTCCCTCGCCCCGATGCTGCTCGCATCCATCGCCGTCGCGGGCCTGGCCTTCGGTCGAGAGGCCGCGCAAGGCGCCATCGTTGCGGATTTCAGCAGCCTGATCGGGCAGCCTGCCGCCGCGACGATGGAGCAGATGATCGCCAGCGCGAGCAACGTCCAAGCAGGCATCACGGGCACGATGATCGGCGCCGTGACCTTCCTCGTCCTGGTGACGGGCGCCATCATCGAGGTGCAGGACAACCTGAACTTGATCTGGAAGGTCGAGCAGCACCACTACGGCGTCGCCGAGTTCATCCGGGTTCGCCTCCTCAGCCTCGCCACCGTGGTGGGCTTCGGGTTCCTGCTGTTGGTGTCCCTGGTCATCGATGCGGCGTTGTCCGCGCTCGGCTCCTACCTGGAGGCCAGCTTCTCCGGGGCCACCGTGATCCTGCAGGTGCTCAACAGTGCCGTCGCGTTTGGGATCGCGGCTCTCCTTTTCGCGATGATCTTCAGGTTTCTCCCGGACGTGAACCTCACCTGGCGCGACGTCGCAAGCGGGGCGGCGCTGACCGCCGTGCTGTTCACCGGAGGCAAGTTCCTGATCGGCTGGTATCTCGGCAGCAGCGCCGTCGCATCCGCCTATGGTGCTGCCGCGTCCCTCATCACCATCCTGCTCTGGATCTACTATTCCTCGCTGATCCTTCTGTTCGGCGCCGAGTTCACGAAGGCCTTCGCCGAGCGCCGAGGCAGTCGGTCCGCAGGTGCGGCACGGCCCCAGGCATCCCGCTGACGGTCGTTCGCCGCGTCCTTCATGGCGGTGCTGTTCGTGCCGCTCTTCTTCCGTTTGCCGACGCACGACCGGAAAGCGGCGCGACAAGGAGATCCCTCGACCACCGCGGCGTCTCGCGAGACCTGAGCGGCCGAGACCGTTTGCCCGCGCGTCGCAGATCAAGGCGCGCGATCCGCCCTGAGGAACCGCACGATGGTCTCGACGACGACCTCCCGCCGACGCTCGAGCGCCTTCGGGGTGCTCATGTCGCGCTTGAAAATCCGGGAAAACGTGGATCGGTTGGCGACGTTGAAGAAGCACAGCGCGCTGATCGACATGTGAAGATCGATCTCGTCGATTCCGGCCCTGAACACGCCCTCGCGTCGTCCCCGCTCGTAGATGTCGCGGATCGTGTCGATCACGGACACGTTGAGGTCTTGAACGGCTTGCGAGCGTTCGAGATGCACGCCTCGGTGGATGTTCTCCACCATCACGAGGCGAATGAAGTCTTCGTTGGCGTTCTGATAGTCGAACGTGAAGGCGACGAGGGAACGGATTGCACTTTCAGGGTCGAGGTGGGCCAGATCCAGGGAGGCTTCGATCTCACGAATCCGCCGGTACGCCTCCTCGAGAACCGCTATGAAGAGACCTTCCTTGTCGGTGAAGTAGTAGTAGATCATCCGCTTGCTGGTGTTGGTGCGCGCGGCGATCTCATCCACGCGCGCACCGCTGAACCCCTTGTTCGCGAACTCATCCATGGCGATCGCGATGATGTTCCGCCTCGTGCGCTCCGCATCGTTCGTTCGGCTCGGTCCCGTGTGGTCGGGAAAGGGCAGCGGCGGTTCAGCTCCTGCAGCCATCCGGACCTGGGTGTTCTTGGAACGCATCGCTGCCGCTCCCCTCGTGCGCTAGGACAACATAGGCCGACCTCGTCAAAGCTCCCGAACGTCATCCGCGGCTAAGTTTCCCGAAGTCTTGACGGCACTAACTAGTTCGTACATAACGCTTTCGGAAATCGAGCTCAAGGATTCCGGCGTTGAAGAAGAGTGGGTGAACCGCTGCGGGCGCACGGAAGGCTGATCACGCGACCATCCTTGCCGCGTTAACGCCCACCCGAACAACTCGCCCGGAGAAGCGGTTACGCCGGTGACTGTGCCCGCCGGGCGATCACGTGCACGGAGGCGAGATGTCTTCACCATCGGTCTTGCCGAAAGCCGAGCGGTCAAACGAGGCAACGGCTCAGCCGGACGAGGGCCGAGCTCGACCCGCCCACGGCACACCGCAGTTCATGTTGGGCCGCTCCATCCTTGCGGGACTCGTGGGCACGGGCATTCAGGCCTCGAGGACGCCCGTCATGCACGAGCTTCAAGGGGCCGCCCAGGGCCTCCGGTACGTGTACAAGCTGATCGATCTCGCCGCGCTGGGCCTCGACCCTGCCGTGCTTCCCGAGGTGATCGAGGCCGCACGGCGGTTCGGTTTCGCCGGCCTCAACGTCACGCACCCCTGCAAGCAGTCGGTGATCGGGCACCTCGACGAACTGACGCCGGACGCGCGTGCCCTCGGCGCCGTCAATACCGTCGTTTTCGAGAAAGGCCGCGCCGTCGGGCATAACACCGACTGGTGGGGCTTTTCGGAAAGCTTCAAACGGGAATTGCCCGACGTCGCCAGACGGCGCGTGGTCCAATTCGGCGCCGGCGGCGCCGGAGCGGCCGTTGCGCATGCGCTGTTGACCTCGGGGGTTCAGGAGCTCGCCATCGTCGATACGGATCGCGCCCGCGCCGAGACGCTGGCGCGCGACCTAAGCGGCCGTTTCGGCTCCGGCCGGGCAGTGGCCGATCAGGACATCGCCCCCGCGGTGGCGGCGGCCGACGGCATCGTCAATGCCACCCCGATCGGAATGGCGAAATACCCCGGCACTCCCCTCGACCCCGATCTGTTGCGCCCCGCGCAGTGGGTCGCCGACATCGTCTATTTTCCCCTCGAGACGGAGTTGCTTCGCACAGCGCGAAGCCTCGGCTGCCGCACCATGTCGGGCGCGGGCATGGCGGTTTTCCAGGCTGTGGGCGCCTACCGCCTGTTCACTGGCCAGGAGCCCGACGTGGACCAGATGTTCCAGAACTTCGAGGCAGCAGGAGAGGCTTTCGCATGAACGCGATCGTCGATCTTTATCTGCGGGCCGTTGAAGCCCTTTCGGCGTCACGGCGATGCTCGTCCTTGTTCACTTGGCTTCCTGCGCTCAGTCGCCAAACCGGGAACTGCTCCCCGAGCCGTCACGACGTGAACGCTGACGGTGCTGCCGCCCGCTTGTGAGGATGAACTCGTGAAAACTGCCATCGCGACCGTCTGTTTGAGCGGAACTCTGAGCGAGAAGCTCGAAGCCATTGCCGCCGCCGGGCTGAAGAACGTCGAGATCTTCGAGAACGACCTTCTTTCCTTCAGCGGCACCCCGGCGGACGTGCGCCGGATGGTGTCGGATCTCGGCCTCGGCCTTGTGACCTTTCAGCCCTTCCGTGACTTCGAGGGCATGCCGGAGCCGCAGCGCGCGAAGGCCTTCTCCCGGGCCGAACGCAAATTCGATGTCATGCAGGACCTCGGCTGCGATTTCCTGATGGTCTGCAGCAACGTCTCGCCGGAGTCGCTCGGCGGGATCGACCGGGCTGCGGCCGACTTCCACGAGCTCGGCGAGCGCGCAGCCAAGAGAGGCATGAAGGTCGCGTTCGAGGCGCTGGCCTGGGGACGGCACCTCCATGACTACCGCGACGCCTGGGAGGTGGTGCGCCGCGCGGACCATCCGTCGGTCGGCCTGGTGCTCGACACGTTCCACGTGCTCGTGCGCGGTACCGACCTGACGCCGATCCGGTCGATTCCCAAGGACCGCATCTTCCTCGTTCAGGTGGCCGACGCACCGAAGCTCGAGATGGATTACCTGTCGTGGAGCCGCCACTACCGCTGTTTCCCCGGCCAGGGAGAACTGCCGGTCGGCGACTTCATGGAGGCTCTTCAGGCAACCGGCTTCGACGGCCTGCTTTCGCTCGAGATCTTCAACGACCGCTTCCGTGCCGGCTCGGCTCGCGGCGTCGCGCTCGACGGCCACCGGTCCTTGCTGTTCATGCTCGACGAGTTGCGGCGCCGCACCGGCATCCGTCCGGCAGGAACCCCCGAGCTTCCGCCGCGCTCTGTTTGTCGAGGCGTCGAGTTTGTCGAGTTTGCCATGGACGACACCGCCGCCGCCGCGTTCGAGGGCCTCCTGCGCGGCATGGGTTTCACGCAGGTCGGAAAGCACAAGTCGAAAACGGTCGCGCACTGGCGGCAGGGCCGGATCAACCTCGTGGTGAACACCGAGAAGGAGGGCTTCGCTCACTCGTTCCACATCACCCACGGTTCATCCGTCTGCGCGATCGCGCTCAAGGTCGCGGACGCCAAAGCCACCATCAAGCGCGCCTTGAAGCTGCTTGATCAACCGTTCCGGCAGGCCGTCGGGCCGGGCGAGCTCGACATCCCCGCAGTGCGCGGCCTCGGGGGCAGTCTGCTCTACTTCGTCGACGACAAGAGCGAACTCGGCCGGCTCTGGGACGTGGATTTCGAGCGCGTGGAGGATTCCGACCCCGGTCCCGATGCGGGGCTGACCACCTTCGATCACCTCTCCCAGGCCATGCACTACGAGGAGATGCTCAGCTGGCTGTTGTTCTATACGTCCCTCCTCGAGGTGCGGAAAACGCCGACCCAGGACGTCGTCGATCCGGGCGGCGTCGTCCAGAGCCAGGTGGTCGAGACGGAAGACGGGACATTCCGGCTCGTACTCAACGCCTCGCAGAGCCGTCAGACGCTGTCGTCGCGCTTCCTCCACGAACTCTTCGGATCGGGAGTTCAGCACATCGCGCTCGCGACGGACGATATCGCCGCGACGGTCGGCCGCCTGCGCGCCAACGGCATCGAGCTCCTCCCCATTCCGGACGAACTACTACGACGACCTGGAAGCGAGGACCGATCTCGACGAGCAACAGATCGCGCATCTGCGCAGCAACAGCATCCTGTACGACCGAGACGGAGCGGCAGAATACTTTCAGGTCTATACGAAGACCCTCGAAGGCGGGTTTTTCTTCGAGATCGTGGAGCGCAGGAACTACGCAGGCTTCGGCGCCGCGAACGCACCGATCCGGCTCGCCGCACAAGCCCGTCTCGCCCCGCATCCCGCCATGCCGCGGGCCTAACGTCGGCGGGATCGGTCGCTCCGCCCCCTATGGGATCGCCGCGGGCGCCGCGAACCGGCTCGCGATCGAGGACCCACGACCGCAGGCCGAGAGATCAGCGACGGACCAGGGTCACGGAGGTGCCCCAGGGGTCGCGGAGCGGCAGGTGCGACGGGTCGTCCGCATGAGCCGCCGAGGGTGGGAGGCGGGACCGCACCGCGTCCATCACGGCGCCTTCGGCGATGATCTCGACGTCCGCCAAGCCGGTAGCCTCGTCCGAGCGCGGCGGAGCGCCGCGGCTGTTCCAAACGTTCGTCGCAAGTTGGTGATGGTAGCCGCCGGAGCCGTAGAAGCTCGCGCCGGGGTACCGGCACGTGATCGGGAACCCGAGAAGGTCGCTGTAGAAGGCTTCAGCGGGCGCGAGATCGCCGACCTGAAGGTGGACGTGTCCGACCGTGCCGCCAGCCGGGAACCCGGACCAGCTATGGCCCTCGCCGGCGCGCGCCAGATCCCGAAAGTCGAGCGGCTCGGTCGCCATGACGATCGCGCCATCCGCCTTCGCCCACATCGAACTGGGGCGGTCCGCATAGATCTCGATCCCGTTGCCCTCCGGGTCGGCAAGATAGATCGCCTCGCTGACGAGGTGGTCGGACGCCCCGCTGATCGGGACATCGTGCCGTGCCGCGAAATCGACCCAAGCCGCAAGGTCGGCCCGGGTCGGAAGGAGGAAGGCCGTGTGGAACAGGCCGGCATCCCGCGGCGACCGAGCGCGGGCACTCGGGTTGTGCCTCAGTTCAAGCAGAACCGAGGAGCCCATGCCCACCTGCACCAGCCCGGGCCCCTGCTTCAGCACCGCGAGCCCCAGCGTATCCGAGTAGAAGCGGGCGACGCGGTCGAGATCACGCACGCTGAGCGTGACCCTCCCGATGCGGTGCGGCGCGTTTGCGAGCACCGCGTCCGCGGTGGCGCCGCCGGGGGCACCCGACTGGGGCTCAGCGCGGACGGGCGAGACTGTCGGATCGAGCGGGGTCATCGGGCCCTCCTGGTGCGGTGGCGTCTGTGGCATGGGGGTCGCCGCTCAGGCCGCGAGGGCCTGACGACGGGCGGCCGGCGTCGTGCGGAGCGCATACGCGCCGTCCCCGATCAAAGCGACCGTGAGCAACCCAACGATCCAAAGGGCGAGGAATTCCCAGCCGCCCTTCGGGTTCGTGAAGAAGAACCCGGCCGGACCGTGCACCGTGAAGATCGCTCCAAGCAGGATCGGGACGAGCGCGAGGGCGACAACGCGGCTGTAGAGGCCGACGATCAGCGCAAGCCCGCCGACCACCTCGGCGAAGATCGTCGCGTAGGCGAGGGCGGGCGGCAGGCCGAGGCTGCCGAAGAACTGCGCGGTGCCGGCGGGCGTGAACACGAACAGCTTCAGGCCGGCATGGGCCAGGAAGAGGAGGCCGAGGGTCACGCGAAGGGCGGTGGCGGCGTAGGGAGCTGTGCGAGGGTCGATCATTTTGAGTCTCCGGACCAGGTTGCAGTTCCGATATGCCTCTCTCCGCGTGGTTTGATAATCCCGCAAATCCGGATAACACTTCACACCAGGGGAGTGAGGCGGATGCTGGATCGCGTCACGGGAATGCAGATCTTCTCCCGGGTGGCCGCGTTGGGCAGCCTCACGGGAGCCGCGCGTGCCGTCGGGATGTCGCAGACCATGGCGACGAAGCATGTGGCTGCGCTGGAGGAGCGGCTCGGGGTCAAGCTGCTCCACCGGACGACCCGCAAACTCACTCTCACCGAGGCCGGGCGGCGATACCTCGAGAGCGTCGAGCGCATTCTCGCCGAGCTCGAGGAGGCGGACGCGACCGCTGCGGCCGAGCGCGTCGATGTCACCGGCGTGCTCCGGGTGAACGCCCCCGTCTCGTTCGGTATCCGCGAGATCGCACCGTTGATGGCCGACTTCGCACAACTCCACCCTGCGCTCACCATCGATATGGGGCTGAACGACCGCGTTGTCGATCTCGTCGAGGAGGGATGGGATGTGGCGGTCCGGATCGGGCGCGTCAGGGACCAGACCATGATCGCGCGAAAGATCGCTCGCTGCCGCACGCTGGTGGCCGGCTCTCCTCTCTACCTGGCGCGCAAGGGAACACCGAGAACCGTTGCCGACCTGTCGTCCCACAACTGCCTCGGGTACACGCTGTCGAGCGTCCTTGGCCCGCGTCGCTGGGTCTTCGGGACCGACGGGGAAATCGCTGTGTCGATCAGCGGCAACCTGCAGGCGAGCAACGGCGATGCCCTCGTGGCGGCTGCCGTCGCGGGCCAAGGACTGATCTACGAACCGACCTTCCTGGTCGGGGCGGAGATTCGTGCGGGACGGCTTGTAGCGATCAGCCTCGACCACCCGCCTATCGAATTGGCCGGCGTGTTCGCGGTCTATCCGAGCAATCGCCGCCCACCCGCCAAGGTACGGGCGTTCGTCGACTTCGTTGCGGAACGCTTCGGGTCCGCCCCTCCCTGGGATCGGGATCTGCCCGTTTGACGGGAGAACTTCGGGATTCTTGGGCACGGTGGCGCGTGGGGCCAAATTCGGGTCCTGTGTTGCCGCGCCCGATCCAACGTCCCTTTCGGATAAACCACTGCTTTGCGGCCGCAAAGGTCGTCCCCCCAGGACCGCTCGACATTGGGCTCTTCAACGTCCGACTTCTCTCAAAATGAAACATCGACGAAGCGGCCGGTTGAGTTCGATAGGCTCGGGGGAGGGGCCCATGGTGCGGTCGTTCGCGATTGGGTTGTTGCTGCTGACCGGCTTCGGTTTTCCCGCCCTCGCCGAGGACGATCCGGTGCGGAGCGTTCGTATCATTGTGCCGTTCGGGGCAGGCGGTCCGGCTGGCTCCGGTCTTCCGCGACCTCGGCTTCGAGGAGACTCCCACGCGGCCCCTGATGCGACTGGCGTTGCGCGGGGCGCGGTTCCGCTCTTCTTTCGAAGATAAACTCGCGAACGCCGCACCTGACACGAGCTGAGGTGAATACTATGCGCCGTCGCGACAATTGCGCTACGGCCAAGTTGTCAAAAATGCGATGAGGCTCCCGATACTTTCTTAACGTTTCGAATCCGAAACTGACGACTTGACACCCCACGCGAATGGGCGGAACCTTCCCTGTGCCGTTCGGTGTAACGGCGCACCCATGGGATCCGGAGAAGATCATGGCTCCACCTGGGCGATTGGCCGCTATGATCGCTGCGGCACTCGGACGGGCCTCAGCGTAGCGGCTCATTCACGGACGGCATGCTGGGAGCGGCCCCTGGAGCTGCATCAGTGAGGCTAGGCTCCGTTTTGGCCCCTCCCAGCACTGCTTTGTTCGCCACGGGTTGCGAGGGAACGCCATGACGACTTTCGACGAGCGCGAGCGCGCCTTCGAGAATCTTTTCGCCCATGAGGAGGAATTGCGCTTTCTCGCCCTTTCGCGACGCAATCAGCTTTTCGCCCGCTGGGCCGCGGAACAATTAGGTCTCCGGCCGTCGGACTACCATGCGTTCGTCCGCTCGTTTGCCGAGAGCGCCGTTCGGCGCGAATCCGAACGCGCGCTTATCGAGCGGGTTCGAGCCGACTTCGCCGCCGAGGGCGTCGACACGGATGAGGAGCGCATCCAGGCGGCCTTCGCGGCCGCAGCGGCCGCCGCTGCCCGGCAAATCCGGACCGAGGCTCGTCTACAGGCGACATGAACGGGCCGCGGGCGTGAAGCCGCACGGCGCCGGACAGAATGCGGTCCCCTGTCCAGAACGCCCGTCCGGAAAAATTGCCGGACGGAACGGCGTAAAACAAAAGGCCGTATTTGTGCCCTAATGGCCAAGCTACCTTAGGCGGATGATTTGGTCTGCCCTCTCACTCGCTGCATCGCTGCTGCTCTGCGCAGCCGTCGTTCTCGGGCCGCTGGCGACCGGGAATGTCGATTCGCGCTCGCCCGGGCTGAGCCAAAGCGCACAGGCTATCGAGTTGCGAACGAAGGGTTTGGAGTCGGTTGCGGGCGTCGGCGAAACCTTGCATCGTCTCAAGCTGCGCGAAGATGCTTCGGTGATCAAGGTATCGGCCGGATCGCGCTAGATCCCGGGCGAGGTTCAGCACTCTCGTACGCTCGGCGCGAGCCTTCGAAGACGTCGCATGAATCATGAGCCCCTCCTTTATGTCCTGGGTGCGCCATAGTCGGCGTTCGAACCACGTACGCGTCGGTCTGCCGTGCCATCCGCCCGCCGACCAACGCTCCCTCGCGTCAGGTCGTGGTTCGACGGACATCGCGCCGCCGCGACAAGCCGTTAACTCGAAGTTTCGCGAAGCAGCCTTCGGGATCTCGCCGTTTCACGCCCCGTATAGGATGACGAGCGAGCAGAGCACGATCCCGATGGCGATGGTCAGCAGAGGCCGAATCATCTCGTTAGGATAGGGTGGACCGGAGCGTAAAAGCGTGACTTTGCGGACACGCTTCGTCGATTTCAAGGTTGTGCCGCTTGGCCCGTTCCGCAGCAGGCCGCCATCATGGGACGGCGCGTGACGGTCAGCCGTCCGCGGGCGCGACCGACTCGAGCACGGGGCCGGTTTCAAGCGCGGTCATCGAGAGCGGGTCGTGAACCCGTCAGGGGGCCGCTCTGGTCCAAACGCTGGCTCGGTCGCTTTACTGCGTCGCACCGCCGCGTGGTTAACGTAGCGTTAAGAGGTCGCTGCGACGATCCCGCGAAGTAGACGAGGAGACACGACTCGTGGACAGCGGAACCAGCCCCATCCAATTCATTCTCGGAACCATCGGCTTTGCTGGTTACTTCAGCTTCCTCGCGTTCCTCGTCTTACGAATGGCGGGCACGTAGGGCAATTTGCGTTCCGATAGCCCGGTGGCACGCGGGTATCGGCGCCCTGCGTTCACTCGCGTGCGCGGAGGGCCGCCGCAGGCCGCGAGCCGATCGCACAAAAGGAGGCGGTGAGCGGTTGTGCCGGAGTGCGCTGCGTCCTGAAAGCGCCCTCTCGAAATCGCCTTGCCGGCTTCACGGCAGGTCGCTGCCGCGGCGCCTCATCTCGGTACGCGGGGAGAGGTGTCGAGCGCCTCGACAAGCGCGCCGAGAGCGAATCGCGCTCGCGGGCTCTCGATATCGGACCTTGCTCAGTCGCGAGGCTGTTTCAGAGCGGACAGTCTGCGCTTCGCGACCCGTGCGGGGGTGGGGTGCGCGAGCAGCTTACGGTACGCCTGGATCAGACATCGCCCGGCCTTGCCCCGTTCCGCGGCTCGACCGCTGGTCGCGTGGGCGGCATCCGGTCCGGGCTGTCCTGCCGTCATCGTCCAGAGCCAGAGCCCACGTTCGGGACCCTCCTCGACCTGGCGGACTCGCCCGATGACCTCCTGCCCATCGAAAGCCGTGAAGTCGGGGCCTGGCGCGACGTCTGGAGAGACCTCGTTCGTCAACTTCCATATGATTTTCATGACATTGATCTGAGCGGCCAAGAGTCAGCGGTGCGGCGGGGTCGAACGCTCGATCGCGAAGGTTCCGGCGGTTCTTGAATCCACGGTCGTCATTGAAATGTCCCTCCAGCCCGGCGCTGGAACGCAGCAACGCCGGGCGCCGTCGCAATCGACGAAACTGTCGTAAGGTTGCCTGTAAAAGCTCCGGGGTTAATGAGGGGTTGCAGCTCGGGGAAGAGGCAACTCCGCCGAACTTCCGAAAGGGCAATGCATCCCCACATCAACACTCGGCTAGATTAACCATCCCTTAACCATTCGATGGCCGGGCGCCCGGGTCCCCCGTATCCTTCCTTTCGGCCCTGTGACCTTGGAGGAGGGTTCGTGTCTCGCAACGTGCTCCCACCCGGTCGTCCATACCCGTGTTCCAATTCATGATTCCGCGGCGTGCTGGCAGCAGCCTCTGACCTTCTCTCGTGAGGACGACGCACTCATGCATACACCGAGCCGCATCAACTTAGCGTCTCTGTCCTGGTGGGTTGCCGCGCTGGCGGCATTCTTGCTCGTGACCGCCGTCGTGCTCGGGTACTAGCGCCGCATCCACTGACGTGGAATCGGGCCCACTTCTGCCTTGTGCCGCAATTTCGACGGCGAACCAACTCCACTTGCCGAAAATTGCTCGAGCGGGCAGCGACGCGCGTTCAGGATTTTTGTGGCGGCCCGGAGAAGGGCCTTCTCAGCGCGGCAATGCCGCGCCTTCCTTGCTGCGTCGCGAGTGCTATGGTGGGTTCTGGACCAGGACGGTTCACAATCAAACGGATCCACCGCCGGCAAGTCTTTGGCGGAGGTCGCGGAACCCTCGGCGACCTTTGGTGATGTCGTCGTCGCTGTGCGGTGCGGCCCAGGTCGGACCTCCAAAAAGACCTGTAATAATTTGACCACAGTGTTGTGGTGGGGCATCACTGTTCCTGATCGACAGTGAATCGGAAACGCGGTCGGACCGGGTGGGGCTTTCATTGATGGATCAAGTGGCACGGCGCCCGGCGATTGCCGACTCAACTCGGCATGGGCCCGGCTGGCTCGGCCCGATCGCGGTCCTCTCGGCGCTGGCCTCGGCTCTGGCGACCTTCCTCGTGCTCGCCGGATTGACCCCGGTTCTGCCGACTCACGAGGTCGTGCTCAAGGTCTTCGCCATCAATGGCGCCCTGGTGCTCCTCCTCATCGTCATCGTGGCGTGGCAGACGAAGCGCCTGATGCGGGAGCGCCGCGCCGGCGCGGCCGGGTCGGGCCTTCATATCCGCATGGTGGGCCTGTTCAGCCTCGTCGCCGTCCTGCCGGCGATCCTGGTTGCGGTCGTCGCGACCGTGACCCTGGAGCGAGGGCTCGATCCCTGGTTCTCGGGCTCCATGAAGGGTCTCGTGAGCAACACGCTGACGATCGCCCGCTCCTACCGGGAGGCGCAGTGCCGTTCCCTTGCCCGCGAGACGCAGCTCATGGCCGCCGATCTCAACCGGGCCAAGTTCATTTTCGACTCCGACCGCCGCGTCTTCCGGGAATTCCTGAGTTCGCGGGCCGTTTACCTCGGCTTTCCCGTCGCGATGATCCTCGATCCCGACGGAACGATCGTCGAGCGGGTGGACGCCCGACCGCTGGAAGGCGTTCCACAGCCCGCGCCGGCCGATCTCGACGATGCGAGCGAGACCGAAGCGCTCTGCCTGTTTCCCGGCAAGGGCAACGTCTTCCGGGCCATGCTGAAGCTCCAGGCGCATGGCGGCCGAATCCTCTACGTGGCCCGCGAAGTCGATCCAAGGGCGGTGGAGTTCCCCATCGTGGCCGAGGCCGGGGTCGCGATCTACGATGCGCTGGAGCAGAAAAAGGCAGGGATCCAGGTCGCGTTCGGATCGATGTTCGCCCTGATCGCGCTGATCGTTCTCCTTTCGGCGATTTGGTTCGGCCTGAACTTCGCGGACAGGCTCGTGGCGCCGATCCGTCGGCTGATCCACGCGACCGACCAGGTCGCGAGCGGCAACTTCTATGCGCAGGTGCCCGTGAGGGGCGGGGAGGGGGATCTCGCCCATCTCGGCGAGACCTTCAACAAGATGACCTCGGAGCTGCGCCGCCAGCACGACGGCCTCACCGCCGCGAGCGAACTCATCGATCGCCGCCGTCGCTTCACGGAGGCCGTGCTCGCCGGGGTTTCCGCTGGTGTCGTCGGAATCGACGCCAACGGACTCGTCACGCTCGTGAACCCCTCAACCGAGGAACTTCTTGCCGCATCGCGAGAGGATCTCCTCGGTCGGCCGATTGCCGCCGTCCTTCCCGAGGTCGCGCCCCTCGTCGAGGAAGCCCACCAGAGCCGCCTGCGGCTGGTCCAGCAGCAGATCCTGATCGCCCGCAACGGCAAGGAGCGGACGCTCAACGTCCGTGTTGCGGGCGAGCACTCGCGGGGCGAGGAACGGGATCTCGTCATCACGCTGGACGACATCACGGATCTCGTATCGGCCCAGCGCACGTCCGCCTGGGCCGACGTCGCGCGCCGCATCGCGCACGAGATCAAGAACCCCCTCACGCCGATCCAGCTCTCGGCCGAACGCATTCGTCGCAAATACGGCAAGGTGATCACGACCGATCGCGAGGTGTTCGACCAATGCACGGCGACGATCGTGCGCCAGGTCGACGACATCAAGCGAATGGTTGACGAGTTTTCTTCGTTCGCCCGTATGCCGAAGCCCACGATCGGGGAAGAGGATCTCTCCGAGACGATCCGCCAAGTGGTTTTCATGATGCGGATCGGTCATCCGGAGATCGAAATCACCGACCGCATTCCCGATGAGCCGTTGATCACCTCGTTCGACCGCCGTCTCATCTCGCAGGCCGTGACCAACATCGTCAAGAACGCTACGGAGGCCATCGCGGCCGTGCCCGACTTGGAGCGCGGCCAGGGCCGGATCGAGGTCGTTCTGGACGAGAGCCACCCCGACTACCTGATCCTGACCGTCACCGACAACGGCAAAGGTTTTCCCGTCGAGGGCCGGCAGCGCCTGCTCGAGCCCTACATGACGACCCGAGAGGGCGGCACGGGGCTTGGACTGCCGATCGTCGCCAAGATTCTCGAGGAGCACGGGGGCGGAATGGAGCTCTTGGACAACCCGTCGGGCCGCGGCGGACAGGTTCTCATGTGGCTTCCGCGGTTGGGAGCCGCCGTTGCCGAACCGCGCAGAGCAATTCAATGAGCGCTGATATTCTGGTCGTCGACGACGAAACCGACATTCGAGAGCTTGTGGCGGGCATCCTGCAGGATGAGGGCCACCGGGCGCGCACCGCCGGCTCCTCCGAGGAGGCGCTGGCGGCGATCGAATCGCGTCGCCCGCATCTGGTCTTCCTCGACATCTGGTTGCAGGGAAGCCGGCTCGACGGGTTGCAGGTGCTCGACCTCGTCAAAAGCCAACACCCGGACCTGCCCGTGGTCATGATATCGGGGCACGGCAACATCGAGACCGCCGTCTCGGCGATCAAGGCCGGGGCCTACGATTTCATCGAGAAGCCCTTCAAGGCCGACCGGCTGGTTCTCGTCGCGGAACGCGCCCTCGAGGCTTCGCGCCTCAAGCGCGAAGTGCGCGATCTCAAGTCGCGTTCGGTCCAGGCGAGCCGGATCGCCGGCCGTTCGGCTCCGGTCAACCAGCTCCGGCAGACGATCGAGCGCGTTGCCCCGACGAACGCGCGCGTCCTCGTGACCGGTGCTCCGGGGTCCGGAAAGGAGCTCGTCGCCCGCACGATTCATGCTTCGTCGGCGCGCGCCAACGGACCCTTCGTGGTGGTCTCCGCCGCGACCATCACGCCGGAGAACATGGAGCCCGAGCTTTTTGGGGTGGAGGTCAGCGACGGGAAGGGACGCCGTGTCGGCGCCCTCGAGGAGGCGCATGGCGGCACGCTCTACATCGACGAAATCGCGGACATGCCGCGCGAGACGCAGAACCGGATCCTGCGCGTGCTCGTCGACCAGAACTTCCAACGGGTCGGCGGAACCACCCGCGTCCACGTGGACGTTCGGATCATTTCGTCCTCGAGCCGGGACCTGCCCGCGGAGATCGCGGCCGGACGCCTTCGGGAAGACCTGTTCCACCGGCTCGGCGTCGTACCGATTCGGATTCCCTCTCTCGCGGAGCGGAGAGAGGATGTGCCGGAGCTGATCGACTTCTTCATGGAGCAGATCTCGGCCGCGACCGGCCTCCCGCGCCGGCGCATCGGGGATGACGCCATGGCGGTGCTGCAGTCGCACGACTGGCCGGGGAACGTGCGCCAGCTCCGCAACAACGTGGAACGGCTGATGATTCTCACCTCCGGGGATCCGGACGCCGAGGTCACCGCCGACATGCTGCCCTCGGAGATCGGCACCCTGGTGCCCTCGACACCTGGAGGGGCGGGAGGCGAGAAGCTCATGAGCCTGCCTCTGCGTGATGCGCGCGAGATCTTCGAGCGGGAATACCTCCTCGCGCAGATCGCTCGATTCAGCGGCAACATATCGCGAACGGCCGAATTCATCGGCATGGAGCGCTCGGCCCTGCATCGAAAGTTGAAATCCCTCGGCATCGGCGGCTGATTCGGGGCTTTTCACCGAAAATTCGGCCGGGGCGCGGCGAAGTGGGCCCTATCCCCTTGCGCAACGTGAGGGTTCGCCCTGTAATATACAGGCCGGTGACCGAACGCACCTCGGTGCGGACAACCATATTGGCGGCCCGACAGCCAAGACCGGCGGCGGAGGGCTGGCGAGGCAACTTCAATGGCGGGCGATCGCGCGCAGAACCTGCAGGATACTTTCCTCAATCATGTCCGGAAGAACAAAATTCCGCTCACGATCTTCCTCGTGAACGGCGTAAAACTCCAAGGAGTCGTCACCTGGTTCGACAACTTTTGCGTGCTTTTGCGAAGGGATGGCCATTCGCAGCTGGTTTATAAACACGCGATCTCCACAATCATGCCGGGCCATCCCGTCCAGCTGTTCGAACAGGCGGACGAGGTGAACGAGAAACCCTGAGGTGGTCGAGCCTCGCAGCCGAGGGGAAGATCGACTAGCCCAACTCGCCGAGCCTGAAAAAGAGGTCGCGGTCGGGACGAGGACACTGGTCGTCGGGCCCTATTTGACGCGCAAGCGCCGCCGCGCCTCGACCGGAGAGTCGATCGGCGCAGGCGACACGAACCCGCGACCGCCCGAGGCGAGGCTCGAGGAGGCAGCCGGTCTCGCGGCCGCCATCGATCTTACGATCGTACAGACGATCACGGCGCCGTTGGCCTCGCCGCGGCCCGCGAGCTATGTCGGGTCCGGCAAGGTCGAGGAACTCGGCGGAATCGTGCGCGCCGAGGACATCCGGCTCGTCGTCATGGACTGCGCCCTCAGCCCGGTCCAGCAGCGCAACCTCGAAAAGGCTTGGGGCTGCAAGGTCATCGACCGGACCGGCCTGATCCTGGAGATCTTCGGGCGCAGGGCGCGAACCAAGGAGGGCGCCCTTCAGGTCGAGCTCGCTCACCTCTCCTACCAGAAGAGCCGGCTCGTGCGGTCCTGGACGCACCTGGAGCGCCAGCGCGGAGGCTTCGGCTTTCTTGGCGGTCCGGGGGAGACCCAGATCGAGGCCGACCGGCGCTTGATCCAGGAACGTATGACGCGGATCGAGCGCGAGCTCGAGACGGTCGTTCAGACCCGGGCTCTACACCGCAAGAGCCGGAGGAGAGTGCCTTATCCGATCGTGGCCCTGGTGGGCTACACGAATGCCGGCAAGTCCACCCTGTTCAACCGCATGACCGCGGCGGACGTGCTTGCCGAGAACATGCTGTTCGCCACGCTCGACCCGACGTCCCGTGCGATCGACCTGCCGCACGGCGAGAAGGCGATCCTGTCCGACACCGTCGGCTTCATCTCGGACCTGCCGACCATGCTGGTCGCCGCCTTCCGGGCGACGCTCGAGGACGTGATCGAAGCCGACGTGCTGCTCCATGTCCGCGACGTCTCGCATGGCGAGACGGAAGCGCAGGCGAGCGATGTCCAAGGCGTACTGCGCGATCTTGGAATCGACCCGAGCGACACGGGGAGGGTGGTCGAGGTCTGGAACAAGGCCGATTTGCTGAGCGAGGAGGAGCGTCGGAGACTTGCCACGGCCGCAAGCCGCAGCGCCCCGGAGCGGCGGCCCATCCTGATCTCCGCTCTGACCGGGGAGGGCGTCCCGGACCTTCTCGCGGGGATCGAGGACCACCTTTCGATCGGGCGGCCGAGCTATGAGGTCAGTGTCGCGCGCGAAGACGGCGAGGGGCTCGCATGGCTGCATGAGAACGCCGAAATTCTCGACCGTCGCACCACACACGAAGGCCACACCGTGGCCCGAGTGCGAATGACCCAGGGCAAGGAGCCGCGCTTCTTGAACCGGTTCCCGCAGGCGCGCCATCTCTGAGGCGAGCGCCCGACGCGCCCGGCCGGTGCGCAGGTCCGTGTCGGCCGCTGTCTCGTGGCTTTTCTCATACGCGCAGAGGAAAGGCTCTACGAACGCGAGCGTTCGGACGCCTTCGCCTCGACCCACAGCCGTTCCATCTCCTCCAAACTGGCTTCGTCGAGGGTCCGATTCTGCCGTTTGAGGGCACTCTCGATTGCGCCGAAACGTCGCTCGAACTTGGCGTTCGTTCGCCGCAGGGCGCCTTCCGGGTCGACTGCGAGGTGGCGTGCAAGATTGGTGACCGCGAAAATAAGGTCGCCGATCTCGTCCTCGATCCTATCGGCGTCGCCCTCGGCCATGGCGCCCGCCACCTCCTCGAGCTCCTCGCGAATCTTGTCGATGACCTGGCTCGCGTCCGGCCAGTCGAAACCGACCTTGGCGGCCTTGGCGGTCAGCTTGTGGGCTCGGGTGAGAGCCGGCAGGGCGACAGGGATGCCGCTAAGGCATCCAGGCTCCTCGCCGACGGCAGCGGACGAGCCCGAAGCGGAGCGCCGGTCTGCTTTCTCCTGCCGCTTGATCTCGTCCCAGAGCGTCTTGACCTGGGCTGGAGCCAGATGGCGGGCCTCTCCGAAGACATGCGGATGCCGCCGAATGAGCTTTCGTGTGATCCCCTCCACGACATCGCCGAACGAGAACGCGCCCTCCTCCTCGGCCATGCGGGCATGAAAGACGACCTGCAGCAGGAGATCGCCGAGCTCGTCCTTGAGGTCCTTCAGATCCCCGCGCTCGATCGCGTCGGCAACCTCGTAGGCCTCTTCCAGCGTGTAGGGCGCGATCGAGCGAAAATCCTGTTCGAGATCCCAGGGACAGCCCGTCTCGGGCAAGCGGAGCGCGGCCATGATCTCGAGCAGGCGCTGGATATCTCGGGACGGCGTCATGAGAGGCACCCTGGGCAAATGGCCGGGTTCCTCTCATAGCCGCTTGCCGGCACCTTGAGCCAGGGTGGCGGGGCCGGCCCATACGTCGTCACGCGTGGGTGCGCCACCCGCGCGGGGCGCTCGGACGCGCTCGGCTCATAGCGCTCGCCCGCCCTGGTACCGCGCATAATTCGAGCGCCCCGCGGGTCCGAAAAGCACGACCTCGTACGTGTCGGGTGCGACGCCTTCCACCTCCATCCCGGGAGAGCCCACCGGCATGCCCGGCACCGCGAGGCCTTTCGCCTTCGGTCTTTCGGCCAGGAGCCGCTTGACGGCGTCGGCGGGGACGTGTCCTTCGAGGACGTAGCCCCCGACCTCGGCAGTATGGCAAGAGGCGAGATCCTGCGGCACGCCGAGGCGAACCTTCACGCGGTTGACCTCCGCGGTCTCGATCACCTCCAGGCTGAAACCGGCGGCTCGCATGTGGTCAACCCAGCCCCCGCAACAGCCACAGTCGGGATCTTTCCTGACGACGACGTTCGGGAGGGCCTCGGCGCGCGCCGGACGCAAACGGATCAGGGCAGGGGAAGCCGCTACGCCCGTCAGAAGGGCTCGGCGGGTCAGTCGCGTCGTGAACATTTCGCTCTCCTTGCCAAACGGGCGGCCGTCGTCGGCCGTCGCGCAGGGGTGTTCTTTCGGCATCGAGGATACAACACCCCCGCGATTATGGGCGAAAGCCGTGTCGCTTCATCAGTGCCCGTGCTTCTTCAACCAAGCCTGCATTTCGCCGATTTCACGCTCCTGCTCGCGGATTACGTCATTGGCCCACTTCTTGACCTGCTCGTCCTGCCCGTACTGGAGAGCGATCCTGGCCATGTCGATCGCGCTTTGGTGGTGCGGTATCATGCCTTTCACAAAGGCGGCATCGGGGTTCGGGTCCTGGATGCCCTGCATCATCGGCGCATGCATCTTGTCTACGGCCGCCGCGTAGCCCTTTGCCGCCTCGGATTGGCGACCCGCCCGTGCGGCCGGCGTCCCGTGGCCCTGCGTCCCGTGACCCTGCATGCCGCCCTGCATCATACCGCCTGGCATCATCTGGGCCATCATCTGCCGCATCGCCACCGGGCTCGGCTCCGGCATTTGCCCCATCGTCCAACCCGTCTGCAATTCGCCCGTCGATGGCCCAGGCGCTTGCGGCCCGGTCGGCGCCGTCGCGGCCGGCGGGGTCGCTTGCGGCCGAGTTTGAGCCTGTGGCGGGCCTGACCCGGCCGGGTGGTGCCCTTGGTGGTCGGTTTGCGCTTGGACGACCGTCGGTACGGCCAGGACACAGAGGGCGAGGGCGGTCAACCAGGGCGTCTTCATCTCGAGCTCTCCTTGTTCGAACCGTGGGTCCATCGAAATGGTGCGATCTCGAAGCGATCTCGTCATAAGCCGGCCGGGCCTCGACATCCGGCGCGGCAGGCCGACAACGTGAACCTTCCCACGACGGCAAGGTCAAGCGGCCATCCTTCGAGCGGGGTGACCTGAACTCTAGGCAGCTCGATACGCGACGACGACCACAGCTGCCCGCCGCTTGGCCCCACATCTTGTGGCAACCAAGTTGAAATGACACGGTTGGCGCAAAGTAGAACTGTCAGTCAGGCCGGGTGAGACGGAGCCTGGGACGCCGGTGCGCAGACCTTCCGATCGGAGCGCCGGCGACCCAGGCGTTCCAGCTTCGGGCGGGACTTTGCGACCTGGGCCAGGCGGTCGACCCGATCTTTCATGAGGCCAGGTTTCTGGCCTGAACGGCGTGGCCCTGCGCGGTCACCGGACGGAATGGGCAGGCCGTCCTGCCGCGCCTTGATCCACGCCAGAACCTCGCCCAGTCGCTTGTTCTCCACAACGGCCGCATGGCTGACCCGCTGCAGCTTATCGAAGACAGCATAGGCCAGCGGCAGCCCCTTCCAGCGGATCTCCAACCGCCCGTCGGGAAAGTCGTAGACCTCGACCTCCTGGCCGACCAGCCGCGCCGTGATGTCCGTCGGATGAAGTGTGAACTTCATCCGGTTGTAGTGCACCACGAGCTGCTGGGAGACCCGCCGGGTCTCGCGCCAGCACAAGATGTTGCTCAGATCGTTCATGCCCTCCAAAGGTCGATGCAGATCCCGATCATGGGCGGGCGCTCGGGCGAACTTGCTGTTGTAGGTCTCGATAAAGCCCGGCAGAAAGGCATTGGCGGCCTCAAGATCGCTGATGCCGGCCAGCCGCAACTCCTTGACCAGCCGGTCCTGCAAGGTCGCATGAGCCCGCTCGACCCGCCCCTTGGCCGACGCGGTGTTGGCACAGATGATCTCGATGTTCAGCTCTGCCACGGCGCGGCCGAACTGGGTCATGCCGTCGCCTCCTGCAGCCTCCTGCTTGCTAACTCGGAAGATCGAGTGCTTGTCGGAGTAGAAAGCAACCGGTCTGCCGTGCGTCTCCAGATAGCGCCGGAGCACGTCAAAGTACGCGAAGGTGCTCTCTGACGGCACAAAGCCCAGTGCCATCAGGCGGCTGGTGGCATCGTCCACGAACACCAGAAGGGTGCAGGGCGGCCCACGATCCTCGAACCAACGGTGCTCACAACCATCGATCTGGATCAACTCACCCAGATGCTCCCGGCGGTGACGCGGCTGCTGAAAGTGCTTGCGCTCGGCCCGCGGCAACCAGAGCCCGGCCTGAACCATCCAGGTGCGCAGTGTCTCACGGGAAACCCGCAGGCCGTGGCGGTCCTCAAGCTTCTCGGCCGCGAGCGTCGGGCCAAAATCGGCATAATGCTCGCGCACCAGGGCCACGGCATGCTCGCGCAACACATCCGGCAGGCGATTGTTGGAGGGGCGGCCGCGACGCCGATCCGCCATCCCAGCCGGACCGTCATCCCGAAAGCGGCGCATCAGGCGATAGACCTGACGCTCACTGACCTGCAGCAGCGATGCGGCTACGGCCGGGGTGAGACGGCCACTCTCGAGGCGGGCCAGGACATCGATCCGGTTGAGTTCTCGTTTGCTCATCAGCACCACGCCCATCAGATCTGCCGCCTCCGTTCCCTGGTTCCAGAGGGCAGGAGACTGACAGTTCGACTTTGCTCAGCGCTGACATTCTAGCTTTGCGCCTACACATCTATTTCGCATAAGATATATTATGGAACCGAAACTCAGTCCTTTCAGATTTTGGCCAGACCGACGTTTTCTCCTGGGCGTTCAGAGCCTTGCGGCGTGAATGTTCGCGCGACAGCTCGCCGTGCGCATCGGCCGTCAGAGCGCCGGATCGTCGGCAGCTCGCGCCTCGATCTGCAGGCCGTCGAAGGCCGGCTCCACGTGGTCCGGCAGTCTCGCCCGAAGCGTGTCGTAGTCGAGGTCGGTGTGGAGGTTCGTCAGGATCGCGCGCCGAGGGCGAACCACGTCGATGAGCGCGATGGCCTCGTCGACGGAAAAATGAGTCGGGTGCGGCGCATAGCGCAGCGCGTCGATAACGAGCACTTCGAGTTCGCGAAAATAGCGCATGCTTTCCTCGGGCACCCGGCTCACGTCCGGGACGTACGCGAGCGCGCCGAAGCGGAAGCCGAGGGCATCGGAATCGCCGTGCAGGAGCCGGAACGGCAGAGCGCCGATGGGGCCGCCGGGACCGTCTATGGCGATTTCGGAGCCGGCCCATAGGCGGCGCTCGTCCAGGATCGGCGGATAGGTGCTCCCGGGGGGCGCGCGAAAACAGTAGCTGAAACGCGGGATCAGCACGGCGCTCGTGAGCTCATCGAGGTAGGCGGGTATGCGCCGTCGCATTGCGATGACGAGCGGCCGGACGTCGTCGATGCCGTGGGTGTGGTCCGCGTGATCGTGGGTAAACAGGATGGCATCGAGACGGCTCACGCCGGCCGACAGGAGCTGGTCTCGCAAATCGGGCGAGGTATCGACCAGAACAGAGGTCGTTCCCGCGCGTCCGGGCCGTTCGACCAGGATCGAGCAGCGCCGACGGCGGTTCCTCGGGTTATGCGGATCGCAGGCGCCCCAACCCGTTCCGACACGCGGCACGCCCGCGGACGAGCCGCATCCGAGGATGGTCACCCGGAGCGTCATGGCTGCGCCTCGCCGACACCATCGGTCGCGGCGGCTTTGCGGAAAAGCCGATAGAAGTTCTCCGTCGTGATCCGCGCCACCTCGTCCTTCGAGACCCCCATGACATCGGCGAGAACGCCTGCCGTGTGCGTAACCAAGGCAGGCTCGTTGATGCGACCCCGCCGGGGCTCCGGAGCAAGGTACGGAGCATCCGTTTCGACCAGCACGCGGTCTTGCGGCACTCCGGCAGCGATGCGGCGGATTCCGTCCGAGTTCTTGAACGTCAGGATGCCGGAGAACGAGACGTAGAAGCCGAGCTCGACGCCGACCCGAGCCAGCTCGGCCCCGGAAGAAAAGCAATGCAGAACAGCACTATACCGGCCTACGTTCATCTCTTCTCTGAGGATTGCGATCAAATCGGCGTCGGCGTCCCGGGCGTGGATCACCAAGGGCAGACCCGTCTCCCGGGCGGCGGCGATGTGAGTTCGAAATGCCTTCTGCTGCACGTCGCGGGGGCTTTTGTCGTAGAAATAGTCGAGGCCCGATTCCCCGACAGCCACGCAGCGCGGATGGGCAGACAGGCGGACGATCTCGTCGATGCCGACATCCGGCTCCGCTGCCGCATGGTGCGGATGGGTACCGACGGTGCAAAATACATTGGAGTGCGCCTCTGCCAGGGCGCGATAGGTCTCGAACCGGCGCACATGCGTCGAGATCGTCACCATGCGTGTCACACCGGCCGCGGCGGCCGCGGAGAGCACGCTTCCGAGACGTGTCGAAAGGTCGGGGAAATCGAGATGGCAGTGGCTGTCGACGAGCATCGGCGTTATGGGGCGCCCTCCTCTACCGGCGCTGGACAGTGACGCATGATCTTCGGCGGATCGGGACTGCGGACGGCCCCGTCACCGAGCCGAGGCCCGGTGGAGGTCCTCGGAAAGCTCGGTCGCGAGGAGCTGCTGCGCGCGCTCGCGGTACCGCCGGGCCTGGGGCTCGTGGTACTCGCTCGGCAGCACGACGGGAACGGTCAGGCAGATGCTTTGCGCCGGCAGAACCTCACACCAGTCCTTCATGAGCTGCTTGTACGACCGTCCGACCGGGCGGATGTTCCGGTCCAGGTCGTAGAGGCCCACGGGCGTCACGCGGTTGTTCACCACCCGGAGCGCGACGTCCCAGTCGACCTGGTCGGTGAGCGAGTACCAGGTGAACCCGACGATCGGTACGCCGTCGTTGCGGACGCGGAGCACGTTGGCCCATTGCTTCCACAGCCAGTGGACGGCCTCGTCACCGTTCGGGCCTTCCATCAGGTTCGTTTCCGTGTGCATGACCGGGAGCTTGTAGCGGGCGTAGTACTGCCGGGTGATTTCATCGTAGCCGAACACATCCCCGGCCGCCGTGCTGAACCCGTCCGAACGCACCCGGTGCTCGTTCGTCACGTAATAATCGTTCCCCATGAGGCAGTGGTGACGAAGGGACGAACGCTCGAGAAAGAAATGATACTCCTCGCGGGTCATACCGCTGTCCGTGAGGTATTCGTACATCTCGGAGTCGACACGCTTTCCGTAGTTCAAGTCGAGGGATAGAAAACGCTTCGAATTCATGATCTCCGCGGGCCTGATCGCAGCCGGATTCTCCGCATGATAGTACTCGGAGGACTCGCTCTGGACGAAGATCGCGTCCGGGCGTACCTCCAAGATGCTCGACATGGCGAGCAGATTGGCCTTCACGATGTGCTTCAGCGCGGTGACGAAAGCGTGGTCGCTCTGCATCTGCTCGTTCCACCAGCCATAGGCGGCCGAGAATAGGGCGCAGATGAACATCTCGTTGATCGGCGTGTAGAGCTGCACCCATGGGAACCGGCAGGCAAACGCCTTCGCGTAGGTCGCGAAGAGCTCCGGGAAATCCGGGTTCTGGAAGTTCCCCAGCCAATCGGGTACGCCGAAGTGGCAAAGATCGACGATCGGGACGACGTCCTGGGCCTTCAGGTACCCGAAGGTTTGGTCGGCGAAGTCCCAGTCGTACCGGCCCGGTCCCCGGAAGGTCGTATAAAGCGGCGGACCGTAGCGGAGGAAATGGATATCGAGCTCCTTCAGAAGCTCGAAGTCCGTCCGCCAGTGGCGATAATGTCCGCACTTCTCCATCTGATCGATTCGGATGCGACCGTTATCGATCGTCGGGATGCTGTTCTCGATCCCGGTCGCAAACATGAACGACGGCGGTGGCATCGTGGGCTTCCGGCTTGGCGCCTCGGGCGGGTGCGGCAACGCGGAGGCCTACTCCGCCTCCGAGTCAACGTAACGCGGGAAGATCGGCTCCGGTTGCGGCAGGGTCGCGCCCGGCACGAGCCGGGCGCCGGGACCGATCGCGGCGAGGGATCGCTCGCCGGCCGAAACACCCAGGAGGTCGAGGAGTTTGTTGGCGGCGCTCGGAACGAACGGCAGCGCCATGATGCCGATCGCCCGCATCACCTCGGCCGTGACGTAGAGCACGGTCCCCATCCGCTGCGGATCCGACTTACGAAGGACCCAGGGCTCCTGGGACGCGAAGTAGCGATTCGCCTCGGCGACAACCGCCCAGATCTCCGCGAGCGCCACATGGAGGGCGAAATCCTCCATCGCCGCCCTCCCCTTCGGCGGCAGGCTGTCGGCGAGCCACAGGATGTCTCGATCGGCCTGAATGAACTCGCCCGGCGGCGGAATCGCGCCGCCGCAGTTCTTCGCGATCATCGACAACGAGCGCTGCGCAAGATTTCCGAGATCGTTCGCGAGGTCAGCGTTGATGCGGTTTACGATCGCCTCGTGGGAGTAGTTCCCGTCCTGGCCGAAGGGGACCTCGCGCATGAAGAAATAGCGCAACTGGTCGACGCCGTAGGTCTCTGCGAGCGCGAACGGATCGATCACGTTTCCGACCGACTTCGACATCTTCTCGCCGCGGTTGAACAGGAACCCGTGCCCGAACACCCGTCTCGGCAGCGGCAGACCTGCGGACATCAGGAACGCCGGCCAGTACACCGTGTGAAATCGTACGATGTCCTTTCCGATGATATGAACGTCCGCGGGCCAGTAGCGCCAGCGTGGATCGGCCTCGTCCGGAAAGCCGCAGCCGGTGACGTAATTGTTGAGAGCGTCGACCCACACGTACATCACGTGCCGCGGGTCGCCGGGGACCGGCAATCCCCAATCGAAGGTCGTGCGGCTGATCGAGAGATCCTTGAGCCCCGAGCGCACGAAGCTCACGATCTCATTCTTGCGCGTCTCGGGGCTGATGAAGCTCGGGTACGCTTCGTAGTGCGCGAGCAGCCGGTCCTGATAGGCCGAAAGCCGGAAGAAATAGCTCTCCTCCTCGATCCATTCCACGGGCGTTCCCGTCGGAGCGCGCCACGAGCCGTCGGGCTCGCGGGTGAGTTCGTCCTGGTCGTAGTAGGCCTCGTCGCGGACCGAGTACCAGCCGGAGTATTTCGAGAGATAGATGTCCCCGCGCTCCCGCATCCGCCGCCAGAGCTCCTGCGTCGAGGGCAGGTGATCGGAATCCGTCGTGCGGATGAACCGGTCGTAGGAGCAGTTCAGGCGGTCCGCCATGGCGCGGAACTCCGTCGCCAGCCCGTCGACGAAGGCTTTTGGAGTGGTCCCGCTCTTTTGCGCGGTCTGCTGAACCTTGAGGCCGTGCTCGTCGGTGCCGGTCATGAAGAACACGTCGTAGCCGTCGAGCCGCTTGAACCGCGCGATCGCATCGGACGCGACGACCTCGTAGGCGTGGCCGATGTGAGGCGAGCCGTTCGGGTACGAGATGGCCGTCGTGATGTAGAACTTCTGGCGTTCGGCCATGGTCAAGACCCTTCGCTGAGCGGCAGTCTCACGCCGTCCGGCGAACCGCATCGGCCAGATCGTCAAACAGCGAGAGGACGAGAGGCCGGCGATCGAGATTGTACGTGTCGATCTCACGCGCCGAGCGGGCGACCTTCTCACATACCTCCACGAGCGGCGCAAGACGAGCGGCGCCGGACGCGGCCCGATCGTGAAGTCGCCGGCTCACCCATCGCTGAACCACTGCGAGAGCGAGATCGAAATCCTCACCGGAGTCGCGTCGACCCAGAGCCTCGGCCAAGCCAAGCACGGCTTTGACGTCCGTCCGCGGCAGCCCGTCCAAAGCACCCCTGATTCGGCCCACGAACGCGATCTTGTCTTCGTCGAGCATTTCGAGGGTCCGTCGCACCGACCCCTCCCCGAGCTCCAGTGCGTGATCGAGGACGTCGGGGGAGGTCGCGGCCCAGGGCGGTCCCAGCCCGTCGATCGCGGCCCGGACGGCCTCTCGGTTCAGCGGACGCAGGAGCAGGCGCCGGCACCGGGATCGGATCGTCGCCAGGACCCGTTGCGGCGCGTGGCTCACGATGAGGAACACGGAGCGTGGCGGCGGCTCCTCGATCACCTTCAGGAGTGCGTTCGCGCTCGCGATCGTGAGATCCTCCGCGCTATCCACGATGCACACCCGATATCCGCCGTCCGCGGCGGTCGAGCCGAACACGTTGAGCGCCCGCCGAACAGCCTCGACGGGGATCGTGGCCGAGGCGGCCTTCTTCTCGGTCCCGGGCGTCCGCCGCAGGATCGCGAGGTTCGGGTGGGACATCGCTGCAACCTGCCGCGCCACCGGTGACGCGGGATCGACCGCCAGGCCGGTCCCTGCATCCTTTGATCCTGCGCGCCATGGCATGGGCGAAGCAGGTTCATCCCTCGCGCTCGTCGCAGGATCCTGTGATCCTGGTGAACTCAACAGCCGTCGAGCCACACGATAGGCCAGGGTTGCCTTGCCGATGCCTTCAGGCCCGCCGATGAGCCAGGCATGATGAAGGCGACGCCTGTCGATGCCTTCGCGGAACGCGGCCTCGGCCTCCTCATGGCCGAACAGGGCGAACTGCTCGCGGGGATGGGGAGCTCCCTCGAACCGGTCCGGCTCGACCATCGCGTCGGTGTCACGCGACATGAGCGTCGGCCCGCGCCGGGATCGTGAGTACGGGCGCTCGCTCCCGGAGGGCGGCCCAGATGCTGTCCTCGACCGCGTCCGGATCCCGGCTGCCATCGATGAGAACGCACCGGTCCGGGTGGGCGGCCGCGATGGCGCAGAACGCCTGCCGGAGCGCTTCGTGGAAGGATTCCCGCTCGGACTCGAACCGATCGGCGCCCTCCCCCTTCTCGTTTCGCCGCCGCCGCGCGCGCGCCAGCCCCACCTCTGCCGGCACATCCAGGACAAGGGTAAGATCCGGTTCCGTGTCTCCCACGATCACACGATCCAAGGATCCGAGGAGCTCCGGGGCGACCTGCCCGAGGACGCCCTGATAGGCTCGGGTCGAATCCGCGAAGCGGTCGCACAGGACATGGATGCCTTGGTCCAATGCGGGCCGGATCACCGAATCGAGGTGGTCGGCGCGGGCCGCGTAGAACAGGAGGGCTTCGGCTGACGAACCGAGCGCCTTGACCCTCCCGCTCAGGATGGCGTCGCGAATTCGCTCCGCGCGCGGCGAGCCGCCGGGCTCCCGGGTGGCGGCCACCGCGTGGCCGAGGCCCTCGAGGCGGCGCCGCAGGCGCTCGATCTGCGTCGACTTGCCAGCACCCTCCCCGCCCTCGAAGGTAATGAACCAGCCGCGCATCAGCCGCGTTCGGTCAGGCTCGAAAAGGCGCGGCGGAACAGGCCCGAACCGAATTCCAGGAGACCGTCGAGAGCGCGCTGGCTCAGCGTTCCGGTTTCGACGTTCGCGCCGGCAAAGAGCGGGATATCGAGCGCTTGGGTGTCTCCACGCATGACGTGCAGCCGTGCGACCTGCGCGCCCTTCTGCACCGGGGCCCGCAGCGGCCCGGTATAGACGACCCGGGCGGTGAGCCTTTCGGTCGACCCACGGGGCATCAGAACACGGATCGGCTTCGGTGAAACGAGCGGCAGGGATCGACTGTCGCCTCCAAAGACCTGCGCCTCGCCGACGGTCTCGCCTTCGGCGAAAAGTTGACGGGATTCGAACGCGCGGAACCCGTAATCCAGGAGCTTGCGCGCCTCCGCGGCCCGGTCACGGATGGTTTTCAGGCCGCTGACCACCAGCACGAGCCGCTGACCGTTCTGAACCGCAGAACCCGCAAGGGCATAGCCCGACTCCGCGAGATAGCCGGTCTTCAGCCCGTCCGCGCCCGGAAATTCGGCCAGCAAGGGGTTGCGGTTCTGTTGACGGATCTTGTTCCAGGTGAATTCCCGCTCGGCATAGATCTTGTAATAATCCGGATAGGTCTCGATCAGGTGGATCGCGAGCTTCGCGATGTCCCGCGCCGTCACCTTCTGTTCCGGATGGCCGTAGCCGGTCGCGTTCCGGAACGTCGATTTGGTCAGCCCGATCTCGCGTGCTCGCTCGGTCATCATACGGGCGAAATTCTCTTCGGAGCCGGCGATTCCCTCCGCAACGGCAATAGAAGCATCGTTGCCGGATTGTACGATGATTCCGCGCAAGAGATCCGCGAGTTTGATGCTGCTGTTGAGCGGCGCGAACATGGACGATCCGTCGGCCTGACCGCCGCCCTTGCGCCAGGCATTCTCCGAGATCGTGAACTCGGTATCCATCGTGATCCGGCCCTGCTGCAGCTCACGGAAGACGAGTTCCGCCGTCATGAGCTTCGCCATGCTCGCCGGAGCGAAGGGCTCGTCGGCCGCTTTCTCGAAAAGCACCGTCCCGGAATCGGCATCGAGGAGGATCGCGTGCGACGCCTGCGTCTGAAACGTTTGGCTCTGCGCGGGCGCGAGACCAAACACCAGCCCGCTTAGAAGCGCCAGAGACGCAGCGTTACGTATTGCTTTGAGGCGACCCAGCATGACCTTCACGATCTCCAAGAGGAACGGAGAGCGCGCACAATGTGGACCGCGCCCCTGGCATTATCAACGCCAAGGTTCGTCGAAAGATCACCGCCGCAGGGTCGGGCCCGCGATGCTTTTCGTCGCAAGCGGCTGGGCGACGGCCGGTTCTCTCGCACCCCCGTCCTTCGCCGACCCCGACGAGAGGGAAACCCGGCCGACTGCCGGACGCGGCGCGCGGGCGCTGAGAGAGGCGCCGGCAAGGGGAATCGGCCCCGCCGCATCCGGGACCGTTCCAAGATCGAAGGGACGCTCGGGCGGAAGCGGGGCGGGAGCGGCGCCCTCGCTCGCATAACCGTCGAACTCCCCTCTCCCGCTGCCGGACGCGAACGAAACCGCTTCCGCGGGGCTTGGCTCGTAGCTGCGCAGGGCGAGGGCTTGGCGCGGAACGTCGCGCCGCGGCTCCGCCCGCGCGAGGGCGGTCGGGGTCACACCCGGGAGGACAGCCGGCCCGCCGTCGGTCCGCAGGCTCGACAGCAGGATTTGATCGTCGCTGCCATTCGGCGAGGCACGCCTGAGATATTCCACCCGCACGCGCGCGGTGCCCTGTCGGCGGAAATCGAGGGCTTCGGCCGTGCGCTGCGAGACGTCGATGACCCGGTTTGCGTGGTATGGCCCGCGGTCATTGACGCGCACCACGATGGAACGTCCGTTCGCTAGATTGGTGACCCGGGCGTAGCTCGGGAGCGGCATCGTGGTGTGCGCGGCCGCGATGGCATCGCGGTCGAAGATTTCGCCGTTGGCCGTGAGGCGACCGTGGAAGTTGGCCCCGTACCACGAGGCTAGGCCTTCGGCCGCGTAGTTCGGATTTTCCCGCGGCACGTACGTTCTGCCCGCCACCATGTAAGGTCTGCCGACGAGTTCCCTGCCGCCCCCTTTCGGAACGGGCTCTCCGTCCCGGATGACGCGAGGGCTTGCGTAGACGCCGTACTTGGGATCGTACGAACTCCCTACCTTCTGCTGCGAGCAGTTCGTCGCGATGAGCGATACGGCCGCGACACAGGCGATTCGAGTGGCGATGGAGGCGTTTCGGGAGCCGCAAACGGCTGAGGTCTCGCGACGGACAGGTGTCACGGCGCGCCAGTCGGCTTCATGCAACGTCATATGCTGCGCGTTCCCCTAGGAGCGACCTTATTGGCGGCCGCATCGTTCGACAGGCACCCTGCTCGGGAGAGGGTGCTCGCTGGCCGATTAAGCCAAGGTAAACAGCCACGCTTGTCAACGCGGGGGAAAGCAGCTCTGTCAGTTCCGACGAGATCGAAATCTGCGGTTGCAGCAGCGCATTAAGCCGGTTTCATGAAACAACAGGTGAAGGTGCCGCCGATGAAAATTTGTTCTGGTGTTGCACCGGGTCCACACGTCTGTCTCGAGTCGGTCCCTAACGGCAGGTCCGGGCCCGGCACTTTCTGGGGCGCCGGTTTGGCTATTCACCGCAAGGGCTTCGTACAGAGTTCTCACGAACAAGGAGAGAACGGAAACCGGTCACGAAAACGAGTCTGGCCGCGACTTCGGATCGTCGCACCGGTCCCGAGCGATTCGGCGGAGAGCACACATCGGCTGACGCGCGGGACTTCTCGGATCGGGTCACCGTCTACGGGGCTCACGCGCTGGTGCGCACACCTAGGATCCGGGCGTTGCATCGCGTCGCGGCGCCGTCAGCTGGCGGATCGAGAGCGCACCACGATGCTTGAAGAGAAGATCGACAGCCTCGAGCATGAGCGCGTGCATCTTCGTCCGTTCCGTATACCCGAGATCCCGGAGCTGATCGTAGACGGGAGGCTCGAGATAGACGGAAAGCTGCCTTGCACGCTCCTTCAGGGTTCGCTGCTTCGCGGCCGGGATAGCCGTCGGGGTGGGAAGTGACGGGCCATCCGTGTCGGTGCGCGCGGAACCCGGCACCGAGGCCGCGACGATCGACTTCAGGCTGAGCTTAGGCGGCTTTGACATGCTTGCTGACCTGCATCCGCTTTTCGATCCAAGACCAAAGCTTCCGGACTTCCTGCGCCGCCTGGCCGGCGGGGTTGAACTCGGTGACCCCCTGCCCCATGCCGATGGCGTCTTGATGATCGTTTCGCATCACGATGTTCACGTCGGGCAACACGCCGAGGACCGTCAGACCATCCGTGGCGTCCCGCACTCGGTAGCTGCGCGGTGGCGTCTGGTTGAGAACGAAGGCGAACTTCTTCTCGAGCCGGTAGATCGCTGCGAGCGTGGGCTTGAAGGCCCGCAAGTCGGCGGGAGTGGGCCGGCACGGGATGATGCAGAGATCGGCGGCGCGAATGGCCGACAGCGTGCCGGGGCTGTCCACCCCCGGCGTGTCGATGAACACGTAATCGTACGCCGAGCCCTGAAGACGCTGCATGATGTCTTCAAGCTGGGTCGCGTCGATTTGGGCGACCTCAGGGGTTTCGATACGCCGGTGTTCGGCCCAGTCGCTCACGGTCGCCTGGCGGTCCATCTCCAGAATGCATACGGAGGCCCCGGATTCCTGGGCAGCGATGGCCAACGAGATGCAGAGGGTACTTTTTCCGCTCCCGCCCTTTTGAGTCACAAAGGTAATCGCCTTCATCCTTGTATCCTTCTGTCACAGGACAAGGTCCTGCCCAACTTAAGGAGCCGGATTGCTCCGGACCAAAGTGTTTCCCCGGTGGTGGAATCCGCTCTCGTCCGCCTCGAGGCCGCCATCGACAGAAAAGCCGGTTGTCGAAGAAGCGATCCTCGCTCCTGTCGCTCCGGGATGCCCGGATCCTGTGATGACGCATCGTGGTTAATGAAAATTTAACGACCGGGCGCGAGCTGGAGCGAAGCGCCGAAATTTGCCCGACTTGTCGGTCAGGGCGGCGGGACGAATACGATTGGAGAAGGCGGTCCATGACGGGATTCCCTGATCCTGTGATCATGGCATCCGGGATCGAACGCGGCGCAGCGCATACCGAGGTCGACGGGGCGTTCAAGCCGGCCCAGGCGCTCGCGGGCGCAACGGCCCCCTGGAGGGCCGGTGAATCTCACTGCCGGGCGGCCCGGCGCTTCGGCAAACCCGTTGAATTTCGGACCTGCCTTTTCTCCGTTCCAAAGGCGGTGCTCATCGATCTCACCGCTCGGGCCGGTCGCGGCGCGGAGGACGTCGACGTGAAGGTCACCAAACGCAGATAGCGAGGATCGATCCGAGCTTGGTCTCAGGCCCACTCGGCTAGGCGCTCCGCCGGCTGTCTTTGGAAGCCCGCATTCTCGGATCATCACGACTCGGGAGTTTCATCGCATCGTCGGCCGGATCGGGAGCTTTGAGCTCCTTCAAGATCTCCAGCGCGACTGGCCAGGACACCCGCTGCTTGAACCATAGATGAACCTTGTCGCCAAAGTCGCGGATACGCAGCGTGCCCTGGGGATCTTCCGCCCGATGTCTTGGCATGCGCCAGTCTGGAGTTGCCATGGCCAGAACCTCCGTTTTCCGACTTTACGCCTGGAACGGCCTTCCTCGCGAGATGGGGTGAGGATGGTCGGCCCTCGCCTCGACCCGCGCCGTGGCTCTGACCAGAAAGGCAACGCGCTGCCGCCCGCAAAGGTTGCAAGCCCCTGGTACGTCGACTGCCGAACGTAAGCAGCCTCGAGCGACCTTCCCATTGCAACGTGCAAACCGAGATTCACGACGTTGCGCTAGGATCACCTCCTGATCATCGCGACCAAACGCCAAGCGAAAAAGTTGGTCGAACATCTTCTCGGCCGAGGAATCGTTGGCACCGAGCCGCGGAGACCCGCTGTACGGGTCCCGGAGGCACGGTGAGGTGCCGCGTTGCTTGCGCATCGCCCTGCCGTGCCGGCGGCCGGAAACGGCCGTCGCAAAAGGCGAGCCTCTCGAAAAGAGGACAACGGGCAGGGGCCGATGCGAGCTGCGCTCGGTTCAAAGGTCCCCTCCCCCGCTGCGCGGCTGCGGCCGCTCACGCACATTCATCCGCGAATTCCGCTCGAAAGGTGCTGGACGCACCGCCCATGTGCTCCTGCCGGGCCGCTGCGAGCCCGGTGGTCTGGACCGCAAGGCCACCGCGACGCATTCGCGTCACGGTCCGACGCTCTCGTCGTCGGCTACGCGACGAAAGTGGGGGGCGACGACTCTCTTTTCGATGTCGGAAGAGAAACGCCCACAGAGACAACCAGCGCCACGACCAGCATGAGACCGCTCCCGCCGAATGGAGCGCACAGGAGCGCGAGCAGCCAGCTATAAGGCAGGAGGACCACCGCGGTGGCCACTGCGCCGAGAACGCCCGCGAACAAGTAGGCGATGATCATGGGTTTACCCCCTGTGTGGATTGTTATTGTTGTTGCTGCCGCAGTCTCACACCCAAAGCGGCGAGAATAAGGCAAGTTGTCAAAGCACACCGGGCAAGTTGCTCAACAGGCGCCACAGATCTTTGTGGAAGCGTAATTGGTCCTCAAGCATTGGGCCGATCGGTATTTTACTGGCGGGAGCAGCCTATGTTGATGCCCACAGCAGGTAGGTTGTTTGGCTTGATGTCGTCCGAGAGGCGGCTCACCGCGCCGCGCTGCATCGACGGGTGCGAGTGACCACTGCTTCTGAGAAAGGATCTCTAACAAACGCAAAGCCTCTCGTAGTGCCGCAATCGTCCCTCGGCCCGGCGAGCTGCGAGCGAGCGAGGGAGATCCTCAGGAAGCGGGTCGGGCTGCCATCTCCGAAGCCCCATGCCACGCAGGAAGCCCTCGAGGGACGAAGCGCCAAGCGCATCGTTCTTTGATGGAGATGGTCTGCCTCAGGAGGTGACCGTCCTTCACCTGAGTCGCGGGCGACCGCGGGTCATAATCGGTTGCGGAGAGCCTCGGAACCGCGCAGGGCGCTCGGACCGCGATGAAGAACGGTCGCAAGCAGACCGCCGCCCTCCCCTCCCTTGTCTGTGCCGACGGCGGGTTCACCGGCTCGCTTGCGAAAGAACGGCGCGGGCCGGAGATCCGGCTTCCGGACGCGTGCACGCTTTCAGCCGTGCGGTCGAAAGCCCGGTCCAGCCCGACACTCGATACGCGTCGTCCGAAATCTCGGCCGATCCGAGACCTCTCATCTCGCGCGCCCTTCCGAGCACAGGCCCGCGCGGCAGAGAAAGTTGACGGCGCAATCCGGACGGCACTAGAAGTGCCCGCGGACCGAAATGGTAAATCCGGCAGCAAGATCGACCTTTGGTCTTCCGATACGGAACGATGCTTCCCAGAAGCGTCAAGCACTTGGAAGGAGGGCCGAGTGGTTTAGGGCAGCGGTCTTGAAAGTTTCTGGAGGTTCCGCCGCTAGGAGCAAGTAGACCGAGAATGAGGAGCACGGTTGCATGGGGTTAGCTGAAGGTCCGCTAAATGCCTGCGCCGGTGAAAACCGAAATCCGTAAGCACCGAGTAAGCGGCGGGGACGGCGACGGCACGGAAGAGTGGCCGAGTGGTTGAAGGCACTGGTCTTGAAAACCAGCAACGGGGCAACCCGTTCGTGGGTTCGAATCCCACCTCTTCC
>CAWDDI010000012.1:0-33814 GCA_963800985.1 uncultured Alphaproteobacteria bacterium
TCGCCTTCGAGTTTCCCATTGCCCTTGGCTGCCAGCCGCCCGTCAGCGGAAGAGATCGCGGTCGACCCCCGCAGCTTGAAAAAGATAGTCGCGGCTGGCCTCCAACTCGGAGCGAAGCTTCGGAAGGTCGACATCGAGCAGTTCGCCTTTCCACTTACGGAATTTCCCGGCCACCATCACGCCGTCTACGTTACTGCGCTCCATCAATGTCACGATCGCTCCCGGAACGTGGTTCAATGGAGCGACGTTGATCGCCTTCGCATCAAGAAGGATCAGGTCCGCCTGCTTGCCGGGGGTGAGGCTGCCGACCTTACTCTCAAGCTTGAGTCCACGGGCACCCTCGAGCGTAGCGAAACGAATGACGTCGCGCGAGCTCAGCAGCGCTGGAAGCTCTGTCTGTCCTTGTAACGCTGCCTCGTTTACGAACGCACGCTGAAGCGTCAATGCAGACCGCATTTGTGTGAATGGATCAGCGGTCATGGTGCACTCGACGTCACTGGAGAGTGAAGGCTGGAGTCCAAAATCAAGCGCCTTCTGGAGGGGCGGCATGCCGTGACGCATGGTCATCTCGATAGGAACAGAAAGCGAGACGTGGGCTCCGGCGTCGGCGGCCGCTTTCCAGCCGAGCTCGGACATACCAGTCATGTGGATGAAAATATTGTCGGGTCCTATCTGCCCGGCACGGGCCAGCTCGTCGAAGGTCGGCGCCATGCCGAACGTCCCCACGACGTGCAGAGCAATAGGAATGGCGAGCTCCCGGCCGAACCTCCAGGCGTTCTCGTAACCTGGTAGGTAGATTTCGCCGCCCATCACCATCGTCAGCAACTGATCGTCGGAGGCGAAGTGCTCGGCCTTGAGGCGCCGGGCATCATCCGGGTACTTGGCCTTTTCACCCCACCCTTCGAAGTAGCCGAGGACCGAGCGGCGTCCGCTGTCCTTCAAGGCCTGCACCGCCGCGTCGGAATGCTCCGGCGAATGGTGGATCTGGGACACATCCAAGACTGTGGTGACGCCCGCGTCAAGCTGAGCGAGAGAGCCAAACAGCTCGTTGATGTAGACGTCCTGTGGCCGATAGACGAGACTGAATTTCTGAAGCACGTAGTCGTAGTAGTTGACGGCGCCATGCGGCTTCCCGTCATTGATCAGAATGCCATCGGCAAGAAAGCTGCGGAGCGCAGTTTCGAACTGATGATGATGCGTGTCGATGAAGCCGGGCATGACGATCATACCGGTGGCGTCAACGATCTCGGCATCGCCCGGCTCGAGGTTCGGCGCGATGGCCTCGATAGTGCGACCGGAGATCATCACATCGGCCGCGGCGAAATCTCCGACCGCATGATCGATGCTTAGCACATGGCCGCCCCGGAGCAGCAAACGGCGCCCCGGTAGACCGGAGTCCCTAGGAACCGCCTGCTGGGTTACGCTCCTGGCTCCCATCACGCCGGAGGTCTCCGGGGCCGCCCTCACGACCACCGATCGCGCTTCATTGCAGATCCTGCACATCACTGTTACCGTCCGCCTGCTGCGGCCATCGCGGCCTCAATGTCCTCGCCCGAGCATCACCTGGCATATGTTTGCTGAATGTGGTGTGGGGAGCAATGGTATCGTCGCGGGAACTGCACCACGACGCCCTCCTCCTGCAGCTCCTTGGCATACTCCAGAGCGCGTGTGGCTATACCGATTTATCCGACACGTCCGAGAAGCAATGAAGCGATTGCGGGCACCAGCCGTCACGTGGGCAGGCCGTGCTCACCTGGCAAGTCCGAGGCGATCAGAGCTGGTCCAGAGGCTATCGAACGTCAGGACATCACTGCTAGGGTGGCAGTGATGGCAGCCATGACAAAGGCGGCGAGTGCGATCCACTGCGAAGCTGTCGAGATTTCCAGGTCTTTCATTGAGGAGCGCCGCATGGAAGCCTCCCACCCAGGTCAACGACACATGGGACTACACCTGTTCTCAGCCCAGGCTATGTGAGTCTCCGCACAAGGAGTCAGGAAGCCAGCACCCAATGGCCGTTTGCGGCGGCCCGGCTACCCGCGTCAGGGCATCGCAAGGAAAGGAACACGTACCGCTTCCGCGGCGAGGTTCGCGACACCAAACATCACATATGCCGACACTGCGAAGGCAATCAGCATCAGGCTGATCCCACACGCAGACTCAATCAGCGATACATCAGTTTCGAGCTTGCTGGTGGTGCGCATTGGAACCTCCCTTCGGAGGAAGCTCTTGGGATGGCGGCCGTCGCGTGCTATTCTACTCGGGCGACGACGAGACCGCGAAGGCGGAGGTTGCGGAGCTGAACGATCGCCTCGGGTTTGCGGGCATTGATCTCGGGCCGCTCGCGATTGGTGGCAAACTCATGCAGTTTCCCGGCGGCCATTTGCCCAACCAGAACCTCGTCAGGATTGGATGATGAGGCTGGCGCCTGCCATTACACCGGCGTGGTGTTAGCCGGATCGCTGATGGAGCCCCTGATGGAGGGGCCGCACCTCTCGCGAAGGTGCAGCAACACTGTCTCCCAAGCGCCGACCAGAACGAGAATGCCGGTAGCCAGGGCGGCGAGTGCTAATGGAGAGAACCGCGTTTCAACGAAGACCAATACCAGCACCAGCAGAAGCCCTGTCGCGCGGGCAGGCGACCACACGCCAAAAACGGCTGAACTTGAAGAGCAGCGCGCGCACAAGAAACAAAGCGGGCCCCCCGATCAGAACGGCGGCCACAGCCGGCCCCGTATAACCGCCAGGATGCGCGAGTGCCAACTTGAACCGCCCCGGGTTTGTCGGAGGCTCCTACTCCTGAGAGGATGGAGCCATGACGAAGCGAACACCCCCTTATTCGCCTGAGGTCCGCGAGCGTGCGGTTCGGATGGTTTTCGACCACCAGGGCGAGCACGCCTCGCAGTATGAGGTGATCCGCTCGATCGCACAGAAGATCGGTTGCTCGGGCGAGACGCTGCGCAACTGGGTCCGACAAGCCGAGCGCGACCAAGGCCTGCGGGACGGGCCGACCACGGACGAGCGCGAGCGCATCAAGGCGCTCGAGCGGGAGAACCGCGAACTGCGCCAAGCCAACGAGATCCTCAGGAAAGCCAGCGCCTATTTTGCCCAGGCGGAGCTCGACCGCCGGTCCAAGCCATGATCGCCTTCATCGACACCCACCGTGACGTCTACGGGGTCGAGCCGATCTGCAAGGTCCTGCCGATCGCCCCCTCGACGTATCACGCCCATGCCGCCCGGCGGGCCGACCCTGAGAAGCTGTCTCGCCGCGCCAAGCGCGATGAGGTCCTGAAGGTCGAGATCCGACGGGTGTTCGAGGAGAACTTTCGGGTCTACGGCGTGCGCAAGGTCTGGCGGCAGCTCGCCCGCGAGGGCATCGCGGTGGCCCGCTGCACGGTGGCGCGGCTGATGCGGGCCTTGGGCCTGCAGGGTGCCGTCCGGGGCAAGCCGGTGCGGACCACGATCAGCGACAAGGCTGTCCCGTGCCCGCTCGACCGCGTCAACCGGCAGTTCCGGGCACCGCGGCCGAACGCCTTGTGGGTCAGCGACTTCACCTCTGTCGCGACCTGGTCGGGCTTCGTGTACGTCGGCTTTGTGATCGATGCCTACGCCCGCCGCATTGTGGGCTGGCGGGTGTCGCGTACCGCGCACGCCGGCTTCGTGCTCGATGCGCTCGAGCAGGCCCTCCATGAACGGCAGCCCATCCGGCGAGCCGGCCTCATCCACCATAGCGATCGAGGAGTCCAATACGTCTCACTTCGCTACACGCAGCGCCTCGCCGAGGCGGGTATCGAGCCGTCCGTCGGCAGCGTCGGAGACAGCTACGATAACGCTTTGGCCGAGACCGTCATCGGGCTGTTCAAGGCCGAGGTAATCCATCGGCGCGGACCGTGGCGCAGCTTCGAGGCGGTGGAGTTCGCCACTCTCGGATGGGTCGACTGGTTCAACAACCGCCGCCTGCTTGAGCCGATCGGAAACATCCCACCGGCCGAGGCAGAATCCCGCTACCACGAGCATGGGGAGATCTTATCTTTGGCCGCGTAACCCAAGCCAAACCGCCTCCGGAAAACTCGGTGCGGTTCAAGCGCCGCCGCTCTGGCGAACTCCTCGCCCTTCTGAACGATCCCCGGCTGGAGGTCCGTGCTGGTGATGCCCCACAGTTTCAGGTAGCTCCAGCCCATGAGAGCATGGGCATAGGCGTAAGTTGGGTCGCGCTCGATGGCCCGTCTAAGCCACTCCTGAGCGACCTCGGTCTCCTCCAGCGTGAACCGCCAGATGTGCGGGAGGGAGCGCATAGCGCATTCCCAGGCTTGAAGGTCACTTGTGGGGTGTTGCTCCAGACGGTGGGCTTCAGCAGCGAGCAGTTGCGGCTCGATGGCACCAGCGACCTCTTTCGTGATCTCATCCTGAACCTCAAACAGATCGTCGAGCTTTCGGTCATATCGTTCAGCCCAGATTTGGGAGCCCTGCTCGGTTTCGATCAACTGGGCTGTGACACGAAGTCGTGGTCCTGAGCGTCGGATGCTACCCTCGAGAACATAACGGACGCCCAAGTCTCGCCCGACCTGCTTCACATCGACTGCTTTGCCCTTGTATGTGAAGCTCGAGTTTCGGCCTGTCACGAACAAAGAGCGGATACGCGAGAGAGCGGTTGTGATGTCCTCTACCATGCCGTCTGCGAAGAACTCCTGTTCGGGATCACCACTGAGATTGGTGAAGGGCAGAACCACGATGGAGGGGCGATCTGGTAGCGGGAGAGGTCTGTCCCTCACGGCGGGGCTTGATGGCGTTTCGACTACCGCGCTCGCTGGTCCATTGACGGCGTACGCTCTGACCGGCTCCTGGATGTTCTTGGCTCGTTGAAGTCCCAGATCCGTGTAAGCCAGCGGCAGAATTTTTCTGACATGCTCATGTGCGGACCCTGAAAGGCAAACCCCTCCCGGTTTGGCGATGGCCTGAAGGCGGGCTGCTACGTTCACCCCTTCGCCGAAGAGGTCACCCCTTCTGACCATTACGTCCCCGACATGCACTCCGATGCGGAAGCGGACCTGACGATCCTCGGGCAGCGTCGCGTTAGCGGTCCTGAGCGCCTCCTGGACCTCCACTGCCGCTTGAACCGCGTCCACCACGCTCGGGAACTCCGCCAGCACACTGTCACCAGCCGTATTGGCGATCCGACCCCCATGCTCGCCGATGAGCCTGTCCATGATCTCCCGATGGGCCGTGAGGGTCCGCAGTGTCCCGACCTCGTCCGCACCCATAAGCCGCGAGTAGCCCTCCACGTCGGCCGCGAAGATGGCCGCGAGACGTCTTTGAACCTTGGCATCTGCGGTTCCGCCGCTCATGCTCGACTAGTCTGGATCGTGGACGATGATGTTGCTGCTTCGAGTGGACTTCGTCTAGGGGGCCTGGCTTTGCCCGTCCCGGCCGCCGGAGCAGGCCTCCCGGACGGCTGGTTACACCCTGGCGGCGGCGCGGCCCGCAGCTGCGCGAGGCCTAGGGCGACGACCTCGCGGCCTCGTGGGAGAAGCACCTGGGCCCAGCTACCCAAGAGCGGCATGCGAACCTTCGTCCAACCGCTCCCACCAAACCTCGATTCCTGTTTCTAGTCCGACGCTCTAGGCGGTTCGTCACGGGACAGCAGGGTACCCCTTGCCGATCCACCCCTCAGGCGGGCTTGCTGGCGAGCGCGCCGGGGCTCGAAGCCGGGACCCTCTGCCGCTGCCGTCGAACGCTGTATCCCACACCGTAACACTCGATGAGGCCGGGAACGTCTGGTACACCGGCAACAAGAACGGCACAGTCGGCAAGCTCGACCCGAAGTCCGGTGAGGTGACCGTCTACAAGATGCCGGACGCCGCGGCGAAGGACTCGCATACGGCGGTGTTCGACCGCAGCGGCGGCACGCTCTGGTTCACGCTCCCAATCAGCAACATGGTGGGTAAATCGAACTTCGGGAGCACCACGGAACGAGCTACAGCAGGCACCGCCGTTTTTTCACCCGTCGTTCTCACTCGTGAGGTGTTCCGGCCGAATGCCCTCGTCGCTCGATCTTTCTGAGAGGCCGGAGGCCTTCCTCAGCGCCGCGTTGATCCTGTCCTGCCAGCCCGGACCGTCCTGTTGGAAGTGCTCCAGCACATCACGGTCGATACGCAGGGAGACGACCTCTTTACCGACTGGGAGAGACTGCTTCGTCGGCGATGATACCGGCCGGGCCGGTTCCGAGCTTGTGTTTTTGAAAGCAGCTTCAGCGGCTGTTCTCGGGTCGCTTGGTCGGTATCTGTTCGGCGGTCTTGTCATTTACACATCTCCTCTAAGCTGTGTCAGCGTCACTCTCGATTGGACAGGATTCGCTAACCTGATATTACAAGACTGTGGATAGGCGCGCTCGTGCGCACGGTCGACGAACTGCCCTCCTCTCCTGCCTGGGCTTGAGGGACGTCAAGGTTGGGTCGCGATCCATAAAACGTGTTGCGCCCCGCTTCGCACTCCATGGGCGCGCACCCGGACCTCAGCCACACGAAACCCCACTGAGCGAAGGCGCTGGGTGAAAGCTCTGCTCGGTCCTGAAGACCATACGGCCAGGACTCCACCGGGGCACAGTGCCGTTCGGGCGTTGCTCAGGCCGTTCAATGTGTACAGACCGTCATTGGCCTTCCGGGTCAGTGCCTCTGGGCCGTTATCAACGTCGAGCAAAATCGCATCATAGGTCGACTGGTTCGACCGTATCAGGTCAGCGACGTCGGCTTCGCGGATGCTGACTCGCGGATCGGAAAGGCTTTCCCTGAAGACCTCGACCATCGGCCCATGGGCCCATCGAACGACAGCGGGCACAAGTTCCGCGACGATGATCCGAGCATCAGAACCGAGCGCGGCGAGCGCAGCACGCAGCGTAAAGCCCATCCCGAGTCCGCCGATCAGTATGTTTGGCCGTCGGCGGTCTGCGATCCGCTCGCAAGACATGGTGGCGAGGGCCTCCTCAGAACCGCACCGCCGGCTGTTCATCAGCTCGATGTGGCCCAACATGATCGAGAATTCAGCACCACGCCGCTTCAGGCGGAGTTCGCCACCGCCTGGCATTTCCGCCGTGTCGAGCAGCGTCCAAGGAATCACCCCTTACTCCTAGCCAGTTTGGATGGGCGTCTCGCTTTGAACACCCCTTGCAGACTTATACGAAAAAGGCTGAGGTTCTCTCGATGAGCCAATAGGCCGCCACAGTGCCGATCGCATAGGCCGCGGTCACGTCGAGCCAATCAACTGCTCGCTGGACCAGGGCAGGCTCGAGGCGAAGCGCAATTACGCGGCGGAATAGTCCACCGGCCGTCAAAACCGCAGCCACGAAGGCCAGTTGCCCCATCTCCACGCCCAGATTGAAGAACAAAAGCGCGATGGGAAGCGCATGATGCGGCAATCCTACTTCAGCCAGGGCGCCGGCAAAACCGAAGCCGTGCAATAAACCAAAGCAGAAAGCAACGAGCCACGGCCAGCGCGCTGCCAGGGAAGATATTCCGCGCCGCGCATTCACGATCTCGACAGCGACCAGCACGATGCTGAGCGCGATAGTAGCCTCGACTGGCGGGCCTGGAACATCAACCAAGCCGAGCGTCGCCGCGGCCAGCGTGAAGCTATGCGCAATGGTGAACGCAGTCACTGTGAGTGCGACGCGCCGCCAGTCCCGAACCAGGATCACCAGCGCCAGCACAAACAGCAGATGATCGAACCCGAACAGGATATGTTCGATCCCAAGGCGTAGATAGGTCGCGGCGACTTCCCAAGCACCAGGCGCGGTCTGGACGACGAACGACGTTTTGGTCGGCGAAAGCCGTTCAGTCTGCGTGGTACCGCCAAGACTTTCGATCCGCACCAGCACATCGGTGGCCGTGCTCGACAAGCCGTCTATCGCAATGGTTTGTCCTGCGAGCCCGCCGGTGCGCCTGATCGTGCGCCGTTCGATGTAGGCGGCACCGCTGAAGCCAGCCCGCGGGGGCATCACGTCGTCCGCATCTCGGGGCAGATTGACATAGATCGCCAGCCGGGAGTCATCGCCCACCGCGGGGATCTTGAAAAGCAGGCTGTAGGTGTCGGCGGTCGTCTGACGCAGTTCCAGGTAGCCGGGCCGAATTTCGTCCGACTGCGCTGAATTCCCGAGCAGAGCACCCAAAACAACAAAGAGCATCGCGAAGCATCTCATCGCGCGGTCGCAGATGCCTCGGCCTTGGGCGGCCTCTCCACTATGATCTCGTAGCGATCCCGCAGCGTGCGATAAAAGCTGTGCTCAGCCTCGATCCGACGCGCGTTCATCCACTCTCGCTGCACAGCCTGCCGAACGGTATCAAGTGGCGGCAAGTTTCCCTTCACCCGTTCATCGACGAAGACGAAATGCACTCCGAAGCTCGATGGGATCGGCCCTTCCCATCGGCCGGGTTCCACGGTCGATAGACCTTTAGCAAACTCTTCGCCAAATGTGCGCGCGAGGTCGCTTTGCGACATCTCCCGAAGTTCCTCGCCGAGCAGAAAGGGGTCGCCCATCGCAGCCGCGTCTACTGGGGCACTCGTGTGAGCAAGGATTTCTGCCAACTGTTTGGCGTTGTCTTCCAATGCAGAACCGCGTCGCGTTGCGCTTAAGAAGACGTGGTGGAAGGTCAGCCGGTCCTCGGTCCGAAACATTTCCGGATTAGATTTGAGATAGTCAGCGAGTTGTTCATCGGTTGGCTCTGCGGCCGCGATATCTTCGGCGAGGAACTCCATCTTCTGCCGCACGCGGCGGCGAATAACGACGTCTTCGCGGTCTAAGCCCGCCGCCCGGCCCTCGCGATAGAAAATCTCGTCGCGGATGTAATCCTCAACAAGGCCTTGCAACTCCTGCTCGGTAGGCGGGCGGCGCCAAGTGCGAGCGAATTGATCTGCGAGGGTGGCAACGCGTGATGCCGAAACGACGAGCGTCGTGGGCGCCTCGACGTCCTTCTTACCGACCATGCCAAAGAGACCGAACAGGACCGCCCCAAGCACGAGGAAATGCGGCAACGGCTCGCTCAGAAGAGGCAGCTTCAAGGCGTGTACCAGATCGGCGACGTATAGGCGCGCTCCGTCGTCGTCATCGGGGCTTCGCTCGGCATCTTGACGCCGTAGTATTTCGCGTCATAGGCCGTCCAGCGCGGCGTCGGAATTTCGATCACGCGCACGTAATAGAACGCGCGCAACGCCGGATCGAAGTCTGGGTCTTTCCAGACCGTGATCATCTCGCCTGCACCAATCGTGTTGCGCCAGGTCGCGTTCGCGACGTCCACCGTATTGCCCACTGGCTCTCTACTGCGGCCATTGGCATCGATTTGACGTCCGCCGGAGACTGCCACATCGTAGATGCGCTCCTGCATCTGGCCATCCTTGCCGAGCCAGCCCTTGATGATCTGGATGCGGTCGAGATTCGCACCGATGGGATCCTTCAGCGCGGCGACGAGGAAACTGGGCGCCTTCCCGTTCGCGGCGGTGCTCAAGTCGCCACCCATCGGAACACCCTTAGCGTAGCCGACCCTGGCCGGCAGGCGGTCGTTGGCGTCGCTCGGCTCGAAATCCCACCCGCCGAAGAAGCGAACGGCCATGCGCGGGCCGGTGGTGGCGTATGTCTCGCGGCGCTTCATAGCGTCGAAGATCGCCTCACGGGTATTTTCGGTCGCCCACACGCCGGCGTAACCGGATGCCGTTTGCTCCCAGCCCATGATGATGGCCTTGTCCGTCTTGATGAAGGGGTGCGTTGCCCGGTCCGCGCTGGGTTCGGAGGAAGTCGTCTTGCCGAAGAAATTGTCCTCTTCGACGGCCGGGAGGGCAGTGTGAGCGTCGGTGCTTCCGACCAAACCAAACTTGTAGGGATTCGACCCCGAGTTCGGCTTCCATCTTGAGACCGTTCTTGAACGCCGAACGTGCGTACTCGAATTCCAGCATCTCCGGTTTCTTGACTTCGGTGAGGTCGAGGTTGCCCTTGTCCCAGCGCTCGAAGTTCGCGAATTCATCATTGGGTGAGAGAAACGGATGCGTCTCGCCGTCACCTTTAATTTGCGTAGCCTCGTAAAGCGGCTCCCAACGAACACGGTTTTCCGCATATTCACGGTCAATCCGCTTGCCGTTGAACGACTCGATGATCGGGAACATGCGGCCGTTGCTCAGATTGCCGTTGTGCGCGATGGCAAGGATTTCGGCGCCGGTCTTTTCTTCGGTGTTCGCCATCCACTTCCACAGATCGCGGGGGTTGGGACTGCCGAGCGGCGGCAGGGTTGTGAACGGCTCGACGAGACTGGCCTTTGCTCCGTTGTCCCGCCAGATGACATTACGATGAAGATTGTTTCCGCCAGCATTTGAGGTCCACTCAAAACCGATGAAGGCGGTGAAACGGCCCGGCTCATTCGCCTCGTCCGCCGCCTTGATCGTCTCGCGCCAGGCGCTGCGGTAGGCGGACGTGCCTGGCGTTGGGAAGCCTTTCGGCATCTGACCCTTGCCGAAGCTGGTGATGATATCGATCGCGGCCTGCGCGCCTTGGCCGGAATTGATTTGGTCATACCATTTCCGTCCCTGCGGCGTCGCCAGCAGGGTTGGATCGCCGCCTATCAGTTGCGGGAAGAACCCCATGCCGTCTGAGTGGTCTGACACCACCAGGAAATCCAGAGGTCGCGAAAGCTTTGCACGCTGCCCGCTGGAAGCGATGACCTCCTCGCCTTTTGCGAAACGATATGCGTCCTTCGGACCAAGACGAGCGCCAAACGCGCCCGCGTCCATCGAATACGACGTGTGAGTGTGCGTGTCGCCGAAGTACGGCCTTGTTGGGAAGTTGCGCCCCGCGTAGGGCGAGTAAGGCGGCTTGGCGGGAAACGCCTTCTCGGCTGCCTCCCGGTCGAGCGTACCGATGTCGGTGGTTACGTCTTGTGCGACGACCGTCGTCGCAAAGAGGCTCGCAGCGAAGGCATTGGCCAGCGCCGCCGAGATGGCGAACAGACGGGTCATCAATAGCGCCCCTTTGCTGTTGGTACGTTATCGCATCAAAGCTATCAGGCCGACGTTTTCTGATCAGTTTCGATCAACGTGGCATACTCTGAACTGGTTGAAAAGCTGGCTCTCTAGGGCGCAACTGGTCCCGTGTCGCAGTTTGCATGAGCGACACCTGCCTTCAAGCGCGCGATGTCGGCCGCGACTACCGACGCAAAGGCCTTTACCACGCCCTGTTACCGCCGCGGGAGGTACCTTCGTTTGGCCGATAGCCGTCAGAGCCGAGCAAGGGCCTGCGACAGAAGTGGCCATCATCGACGTGGGGCACTACAATAGGGAGTGCGATGACCGGCAGTGCACCACGATCGATCGCCTTCTCTCCGCGCCCGAGTTCTTTGCGCTTGCAACGGCGCGCCTCTCGCTCGATGTGCCCGAAGGGCTCACCGATCCAAACGTCATCCCGGGATATGATGATCCCGACGCCGACCCGGCCGTGATGGCGGCCATTGCCGCTGCGCCGCCAAGCCGGACGGCCGCTGTGCTCGTTCCGATCATTGCGCGGGCGGAGCCGATGGTGCTGTTTACGGGGCGCACCGCCCATCTCGGGGACCACGCCGGGCAGATTTCATTCCCGGGCGGCAAGATCGATGCCGGTGATACGAGCCCGGCTGCGGCCGCACTGCGTGAAGCCGAGGAGGAGATCGCGCTCGACCGCCGCTTCGTTGAGCCGATCGGGTACCTTGACGTCCAAATCACGCCGAGTGGCTTTCGCATCCTGCCCACCTTAGCGCGCGTGCGCGAAGGCTTCTCGCTTCGCCTCAACCGCGGTGAGGTTGACGACATCTTCGAAGTGCCGCTCGCTTTTCTAATGGCACCGGAAAATCACAGGCGTGAGAGAGCGGATTGGAACGGCTTGATCGTCAGCGTCTACGCCATTTCCTTCAACGACCGTAACATTTGGGGTGTGACCGCGGGCATACTCCGCAATCTTTGGGAGCGGATCTACAAAGGCTGACATGATCCGCTCGGTCCTGGCACCGGCTATCCAGGTCTCTCTGAAAGTCATCGAGCCATGTGGGCAGCGCCAACTGAAGAGAGGCTTCCGCTCCGCCTGGCAGCGGCTGCCACAAACAGATCCACGATGCCAAGGCCGACATCCTTCCACTTCGATCCTTCGATCCCTGAGAGGGAGGCCGAGAGATGACTGTTCCACAGCGCGTCGAATTTGCCGGCAGCAGTGGCGATCGCCTTTCGGCTCGGCTTGATCTGCCGCCAGGTCGCTTGAGGGCCTGTGCCGTCTTCGCCCATTGCTTCACCTGCTCGAAGGACCTCTTTGCTACCCAGCGGATCGCGTCCGAACTCGCGATGCGGGGAATCGGTGTCCTCCGCTTCGACTTCACGGGGCTGGGTGCTTCGGGCGGCGAGTTTGCCAATAGCAATTTCTCCTCCAACGTCGAGGATCTCGGGCGGGCGGCCGCCTACCTGGCCGCTCATTTCGGCCCGGCCGAAATCCTGATCGGCCACTCCCTGGGCGGCGCAGCCGTGCTGGCAGCGGCCACGGAGCTGCCGGACGTGAAGGCCGTCGTGACCATCGGCGCCCCCGCCGATGCCGAGCACGTGATCTCCCATTTCCACGCGCGCGTGCCGGTGATCGAAAGCCAAGGCGAGGCTGAAGTGGAACTCGCCGGGCGCCGGTTCACCATTCGCCGACAGTTCCTCGACGACATTCGTGGGCAGAACCTCGAGAAGGCGATCGCCCGCTTGCACAAGCCGCTTCTTGTTCTCCATGCGCCCGGGGATGAGATCGTCGGGATCGACAATGCGAGGCGGATCTTCGATGCCGCCAGGCACCCGAAGAGCTTCGTCTCGCTCGACGGTGCGGATCACCTTCTCACCCGCCACGAGGATGCTGCGTTCGTCGCCGAGGTCGTGAGCGCATGGGCCAGTCGCTATGTCCCGTTACATCGCGCCGAGGGCAAGGTGTCGGGTGTAGACGCACTCCGTGTGCGCGCCACCGACGAGGGGCTCTTCCAACACGTCGTCATGGCCGGGCGGCATCGGCTTTTCGCCGACGAGCCTGAGAGCTATGGCGGCCTCGGCAGTGGTCCCAGTCCTTATGATTTCCTCGCGGTGGCCCTCGGCGCTTGCACGTCCATGACAATCCGGCTGTACGCCGAACGCAAGGGTTGGCAGTTGGCCCCTTTCACGGTGGATGTCACGCACGACAAGATTCATGCCGCAGACTGCGCCGGGTGTGCGGCCGGAGAAGGCGGGAAGATCGACCAGTTCATCCGGCGCATCACTTTCGAGGGCCACCTGGATGAGGACGTGAAGGCCAAGGTCCTCGATATCGCCGGCAAGTGCCCGGTCCACCGGACCTTGGAGGCCCGATCGGCAGTCGTGACCAGCGTCGAAACCTTGCCCTGATCCGCCGGCATCCTCCCGCAGGATCCGCTGGCTCACCGCACTCATGTCGTAGCAGGCGGGGCGCTCAGACATATTTCAGGGATAGCTCACGACCTTGTTCTCCTCCGGCAGCGGGATGAACTCCTCCGCGTCGCCCGGCACCGTGTCGAAGCGCCCCGCCTTCCACTCCGCCTTGGCCTGCTCGATGCGTTCCTTGCGTGAGGACACGAAGTTCCACCAGATGAAGCGCGGCCCGTCCATCGTGGCGCCACCGACCAGCACGAAACGCGCCGGAACGGATCCGGGATTGCGCACGGTGATCGGGTCGCCGGGCCGCAGGACCAGGAGCTGGCCGGCCGGGAACCGGTCGCCGGCGATTTCAACCTCGCCCGAGACGGTATAGAGCGCGCGCTCCTCATGGGCGCCATCCACCGGCAGCGCCGCACCCGGCTCGAGCGCCACGTCGGCGTAGATCGTGTCGGAAAAGGTCTTGACCGGGGAGGCACGCCCCCAGGCCGAGCCGACCACCAGTCGCGCGCGGGCGCCCTTGTCGGCGACGACCGGAAGCTCGCTCTCGGGCGTATGCGCGAAGTCCGGGTCGGTCTCCTCCCGCGCACGCGGCAAAGCCAGCCAGGTCTGCAGGCCGGAGAGCTTCGCGCCGCGCCTTTTGACGTCCGGCGCCGTGCGCTCCGAATGCACGATGCCGCGTCCGGCGGTCATCCAGTTGACCGCGCCCGGGCGGATCGGCACCTCGGTCCCCAAGCTGTCGCGGTGCAGAATTTCGCCCTCGAAGAGGTAGGTGACGGTGGCGAGGTTGATATGGGGATGCGGGCGCACGTCGACCCCCTCGCCCAGCACGAATTCCGCCGGCCCCATCTGATCGAGGAAGATGAAGGGTCCGACCATCTGGCGTTCGGCGGACGGGAGCGCCCGGCGCACCTCGAAGCCGCCGAGATCGCGGGCGCGGGGCACGATCACGGTCTCGATCGCATCGGCGGTCCGTTTGTCGCCGGGCGCGGGATCAGGGCAAGGCTGCCAGCTCATCGTCAGTCTCCATCTTGGCGAGCCCCCGATCGCGAGGGCGTGAAACGCCGCAGGCCAGCGGACAAGGATCGATGGCCTACGACAGCGTTCAGGGAGCCTGGGTCCGCAGCGGCGGTGCACCAGTCAGCCCCAGCCTTGCGTCAATCGAGTATTTGCCTGCGCCCGTGACGTACAACAAGAAGAAACCGCCCATGATGCTGACGTTTTTGTAGAAAGTTGGTCATGTTCGCATAGCGGTCGGCACCCTCCATGGTCCAGTAAGGATGACCGATGAACGCGCTGGCAAGGGTGTAGAGCGCCAGCAGCACCGCGAGCGGCCGTGTCCAGACGCCCAGGATGACCGCGATGGACACGACAAGCTCGACCACGATTGCCACGAGGGTGGCGAGCGACGGCAGGGGAACGCCGCTCTGCGTCATGTAGGCGACGGTCCCGGAATAGTCCGTAAGCTTGCCCCAGCCGAAGATGAGGAACAGCAGGGCAAGTAGAATGCGAGAGATGAGAATGACCTCATCCCTGATCCTCTCGGCGCCGAAGTCGGTCATGATCTGCCTCCGCATTTGAATGGGTTGCGATCTCCGAGCGTCCTCCAGCGCGTTGATCTTAGAGCCGTTCCAGAAAGAAGTCGAAGGTTCGCCTGCGCGCGCAGCGGCACGATGCTCGGGCTTCCACATGGGGCACTTCGCACGCGCGTGAGGCGGACGGTTCCGGGACGCGCACGCATTGAAGTGGGTTACTGCTTGCGCTGTTTTAGTACCCATTCGTTCCACGCGATCGTCGCCTGCTCCTTGACGTCTTCTTCCTCATTGAGGAGCGACGCCACCGCTGGTCCACGGGTGTCATTGTCTTCATCACACATATCGCAGATGAGGGCGGCACAGAGTTGTGCATGATCGCCGCGATCGATCTCATCGAACTCGACGCTGAACTCGGTACACGCGGGTGAGTGGCCTGCACCAGCAACAATTTGGCACGTTTCAACAAGAGCGATGCCGGCCCGGCGAGGCTATGACAACTGCCTGGCGGGGGCGTACCCCCTCCGTCAACTCGGGCCGTGCTTTGCGCGGCCCGGTTCTTTTTGATCGGCACATGAGGCGACGACGTGATCCGGGCAGCGTTCCAGCACTTTCGCAGGTGGCGCCGAGCTTAGGCGACCCGGCATGACCCCGATTGAAATCTTTGTCGCGGTGGTCGTGATTGCGTTCCTGGTCTGGATGGCCTTCGACCTACTCCGGCTCAACCGGCAAGAGCGAGATCGCGACTAGCCGCGACCGTAGGACGGGTGTGCCATGCCGCGGTTCCATCTCGACGCCCGTGAACCGGGTTTTCGGCAAAGCCGAGGCGTGAGCGGCGAGTTCAGGAAGTTGACCTTCTGGGACGGCAACACACGGGTTCGTGACCCGTTTTCAAGAATAGGGCAATGCTCCGATCCACCCATCGGGATAATGTGAGTGCAACCCCACGGGTCCCCTGACGGTAGGAAGGACGACTCCCAACCACGCGGATGGGTGAAAAGCGAGGCCGCAATGCACACCATGGCGAACAGCATTCGGCGGCGAATTGCTCAGAGGAGAAACAGGTCCGTGTCTTAGCGGGTAGCCGGTCTCAGCGGAGCCATCGACAAGGCCGTGGATGCTCATCACGAGTTGATCCGCGTTTTGTCAGAAGTCTCGATGAACTGCAGCGGGAAGGCACTTAGGACCGGAGCCTCTGCATGAGCGTTGATGGCACTGGACAACATAGGTTAATCTGTGCGGTACTGTGCCTAACTCACTGAGATGAACAAGAAATCCTCGCCAGCATTGATGGGCACCCTTCAACAAGGGTGTGCCATGCCGCGGTTCTATCTCGACGTCCATGAAGGATCGGGTTTCTGGCCCGATGACGAGGGCTCGGAATTCGCTGACTTCGAGGCCGCGGAGCATGAGGCCACCATGACAGCGGTGAGCATCGGGCAGGAGTTGCTGCCCAACGGCAGCGAGTGCGCGGTGACCGTCGAGGTCCGCGACGACCAGGGCCAGCGTGTGACCGAGGTGACGATGACGGTGACCGACGAGACGGTGATCATAAAGGTCGCGCGGGCGATGGCTTCGCCCGCGCTCGATGCGTGAGAAAACACCCGCGCAATTTCGCAAACCGCAGTATGGAGCAGCGCGTCCGCTCAGAGCGGGGAGGCGCTCCGATCAGATCAGTAGCGATCAACTCGGCAACTCCAAAGACCACCTCCCGAGCTGATAGTCACAAAAACGGGCCCGGCGGTCGGACGATCCGCGCGAGCCCGAGTTATGAAACGCAGGAATGAAACGCAGAACCGAGGACTGCCCCCACGGGTCGGCGAAGCAGGTGTTATAGCCTCGCGGGCCGGGATCGCTCCTGCTAAACGTGCCAAATTGTTGCTGATGCAGGCCAACAATTCCCGCGCGCGTGAGGGCGACGGTTCACGTCCGAACGGTTCGCATAACGCGCTAGTATGGAAATGGCTGATTTCCCGTTGAGCGTACTCTGCTCTCTCGGCCAGAGTTCCCGTGGTTCACGGAGCAGATCGCGATGGGACTTACCGGTGGGGCTGTTCTGATCGCTCTCGGGGTCGCGATGGTCCTGCTGTCGATGCCGCGACGCGGTGAGGAGGTTCGCCCCTTCATGCGAGGCGCTTCGCTACGGCCTTGATCCCGACGGTGTGTTTGGCCCTCATGACGTTAGGCGTCGCCGCGATCATCACGAGCTTCTAACCTGCAAGAGCGCCCCGGTGCCCCGGGGCGCTCTTGCGGACGGCGGTCTGCCCTTTGGGATCTCGGCTCGATCCCGCTCGCCGTTCCTAAACACGTGAGGCGACCGCGACGTGTTTCGCGAGTACAATGGGTCCTGGAGGTGGAATCCCCGCCCCCCAGCCCCTCCACCTCCAAGTCGGGTTGTCAGCCCGGCGGGCCCCGGTGTCCGCGCCCGGGGCTTGCGCTGTGCGCCCGAACACACTGCTGCCGGGCACAGGCGCGTGCCATGCGCCGGAGCACCGTCGCACGCCTAGGCTGACTAGCCTACGCGCGCGCGCGAGGGCGACCGCCGTAATTCCGATAAGTCGGTTTATGGAGAACGTGACTGACCTCGACCAGATTGCCATCTGGGTCCTTGAAGTAAACTGACAAGATGGTTCCTGTCGCACCGGCGCGCTCGCCAGGACCCTCAAAGACATCAACGCCCTCGCGTCGCAGATGCGCCACGACCTCTTCGATTGGTGTGTCTGTCAGCAGGCAGAAGTTCCCGCTTCCTGGGATCCCTATTTCGTGCAACGCTAGGGGAGGCAGAGGCTTGGTGCATCCTGTAGGCTGATCTTGTTGGCCCCGAAATGCAGCGACCACTTGCCAGGGCCGCTCCTCTCTCGTTTCCATGCCCAAAACCCGTTCGTAGAAGTGGCGCGTGCGCGCCACGTCTTGGACAGCGAGGACAATGTGATCAAGCGCCTGGACTTCACGTCCCGGATTCCATACCACGTCTAAGACTACGATGGTAATTCGCATAACTCGCTTTATGAAACGGTTGTTGCTATTTGCGTCATCCCCTTAATCCGCTCGGCGACAAGCTCTTGCAAGTGCCACAAGTTGCGGTCGCGAATGCTATGCTCCTCCAGGTGCGCGACCGTGTTCCGAAGGTAATCGGCTCCTGAGCCCCAGTGGCCGCAGGCTTTGACCAGGATATCCGCGATCTCCTCGGGCGGCAGCCGACCGACATAAGTGGGGGCGTCTCGGTTCATCACGAAGGTCAGGGCACGCAACGTTCCCTGCTCGGTTTCAACACTGATCCAGCGCGGGATGCTGTTCTGCGGTTTGACCGTGAACTCACGCCGAAACAGCTTCCCGAGCTGCGCCCGTAAGTTCTCGCGCGGAAGCCGGTAGAGAACCCCTTGGCACTGTCCGCCTCGGTCGAGGGCCATCATCAGACCGGGCTGATCCTTCGTGGCCCTATGGCGCACGATGCGGAAGCAGAACGAGCGATGCCATCCTCGGGCCGTTCCCTTCCGCGCTTCGACGTGCTCCACTTCCGGCTTCCAGATTAGCGAGCCGTAGGCAAAGATCCATGTGTCCTGACCGGCGGGATGGAATGCCAACGTGGTCTCCACGGCAGCGTCATAGTCCTCGTCCGTCTGATAACTGAGCCCCGGCTCCTGGCCAGCATCCTCCACCACACGATGAACCCGCGCCACAAGGTCTGGCGTCAGCGCCAGCGGCCGAGACTTCATTGGATCCCCTCCGCCTGTAAGTCTTCCACAGAGTTGCAATGCCCGGCTGAAGGTTCAAGTGCATTCAGCCACTCGCGCGCGAGAAGGACCCGGGCTGTTTATGGAACGGATGAGGTTAGGTCTTAACTCTATCTACCAAACCGTGCAGAAAGGTTTCGTTCTGCAAGCTCCAGGGGCAGCTTTGCTGATATGGCAAACGTATCGAGTAACAGATACAGGCATCATTCATGCGTTTATGAAGCGATTTGCCACGTTCGCAGCAGATCGGAAGGCACCCCGCTCCCGGATGGCCTTCCGGTGACGCTGAACTTCCATCCCGATGCCCTCCGCCAGGGTCGGTTGATGATCGAGGTCCTCGCACGAGAGGGCATCTATCGCTCGCAATTCGAAACCGGCACGAGCAATGGTGGTCTAACGGCTCATCCTGGCGGCGACCGCTGGCGATGGGAAAGCCGTATGTTCGGAACCGCCTATGACGATGCCGCCCCGGAGCTGCGGCCGAAGTACGGAGCCTTAAACTATCTCAGGCGCGTGACGGGCGGTTCACCGCGTTTCGGCTCCTCTCACCTGCGGCTGCGGGCTCACGTTCTGGTCCGCACCACATTCTGCTATCCCGACAGCTACCTTGATCCAGTTGATTTCGGCGTGGCCGACCGCATGAGCCTCGTCGCTTTGGCAGAGGAGGGAAGAGCTTCAATCGACTTGCTGGATAGCTACATCGAAGCCCATGTGCATGGCCCGCTGATCCTGGCCGACGACGTGGAAGCCATCGTGCTCGATCCGTGTTACCGCGACACACGGATTGAAGCTGTGGCCGCGACACTGCCCTGTGCCGTCGAATGGCATCCTGGGTTTCGGATGCCGGTCAACCGGATTGAGGACTGCGTGGCCTATCGTGGGGCGGAGGTTGCTGAGCTGGCAGCCTCCATCGCGGTCGATGGTTATGTGACGCCTCGCGAGATAGGCTTGGCCTTGAAATCCAATAGAGCCGATCCGCAGTCTCTAAAGCGCGTCTGGCACTGTGTGGCGAAGTTTGGCAGCCCGATTGCTGAATAGCGTTCGATCATATCGATAAGCGCCTTTATGGAACGATCACTTGTTCGCCCACTCGACCGTCGGATCGGTCAAGAACGCTTTCTGGGACTGGACACCCACCTGCCCAGTGAGGGTGACATGGAGTTCCCCGACCTTGATGGCGGAGCGCGGCTGCGAAACGGCGTCCAGCTTCGGGCGGGATTTGCACCCCAGGCGGCGACCCGCTGAGCCCGCGAGCGTCAGGGCCGAAATCCGCAATGCGCACGGCCACGGGTGCTCACCTGACGGTCACGATGCAGGCCAAGCGGGTAGTGCCGCCGGAGTGATGCCTCTCACGCGCGCGTGAGACAATCCTCCGCGTTTTCGCATAAGTGTCAGTATGGAATACCAAGGGTTAGTGCGGGATCGACTGAAATGTGCTGAACGTCGCCTCGATGAGCGATCCCAAGCAGACTTCTGAGCGGCTGCAGGCCCTCATCGCTGAAAGCAAGCGGACGGCCCGAGAGACTCAGGCTCTGATCGACCTGACACGTAGGCTGAGCGAAGCCGATGCGAGGCTCGCGCGTGCTCTCAGAGAGGTTAGCGCCTCTGAGCGCGCGTGCCCCACCGTAATGCCGGCACCCGTAATTCCGATAAGGTCGTTTATGTAACCGCCGATCTGCAACGACCTTACGCACCCGTTCTGAGCAGAGTATGATCCAATCTGCGGCTCACCCGAGCCGACGAGGTGATCGAATGAACAGGCGAGAGGTCATTGCTGCGCTGACGTTGCCCTTCCTCACCGGCACCGTGCGGGCGCAGCAATCGGAGACGCCGATCGTTGGCGTGCTGCGTCTCGACGACGAAAGAAACTTTGTCGAGTGGCTGCGCCAGGGCTTGCGGGACAACGGTTTCACCGACGGTTTCAATGTGAGGGTCGTGAGCCGCTTTGCCGACGCCGATCCGGCTCGACTTCCGCAACTGGCACGCGATCTTGCCGCCCTCGGCAGCCGCGTGATCGTAGCCACCGGCACGACAGCTGTGGCGGCGGTTCAATCGGCGGTCCCGACGATACCCATCGTGATGGCGGGAAGCGCCGACCCCGTGGCGATGGGTTTCGCGCAAAGCCTCGCTCGCCCGGGAGGCCGGATCACTGGTATCTCGATCCTCGGCGCCGAAATGATCGGCAAGCATATCGAGCTGCTGAAGGAACTCGTGCCAGCGGCACGAGCCTTCGCCGCACTGCTGCAGAATGCCAATCCTGGCAACCCTCGATTTCGAGAAGCGTTCGCGGCCGCGGGCCGATCGCTTGCCGTGGAGATTCAAATCCGCGAGATCGCAATCGCGGATGAACTTGCCGATGCCTTCGCGTGGGCACAGCGTCCGCCGATGGATGGCGTGTATGTCATCCAAGACCCGATCTTCCTCAAGAGCCGTTTGACGCTCGCCAAATTGGCTGAAGCTGCTCGATTGCCGCTTGTCGCTGGCAACGCCGAGTATGTGCGGGCGGGGGCGCTCGCTGCCTACGGGCTGGATCAGCCGGCTTTGTGGCGGCAGAGCGGTCGTCACGTCGCGCAGATCCTGGGTGGTGCCGATCCGGCGAACATGCCGATTGAGCAGCCTACGAAGTTTGAGCTCGTCATCAACCGGAAGACCGCCGCCGCGCTCGGCCTCGAAATCCCGCCCTCCCTCCTCGCCCGTGCCGACGAGGTGATCGAGTGAGGGGCCGCGTAAGTCGCGACAATGGAACTAGAATGGCCTTCGCGATCAGCCTCAAGGCAGCGAACAACACCGCAGGTTCCATCAAGGACATCGTGGAAGGAAGTCGCGCACGTGGAGAGCCGACAATCTATGGCAGCCCTCGATTACCCGCCGCACGTCACCCTGGCGGTCTACGACCACATTCCACTGGACCTGTTGAGGGTTGCGCTGCGGCGAGGTGTTCGCAGGAACGTCGCCGGGCGGCTCATGTTTCAAGGCCGTGTTTCTTCTATTTTATCCCCTGGTGCTCTGGGCAGACCCTTCGCCCTCTGCGGCGCTGGCCAGCGCGCACGCGCGGGTGCACACCTGCATCGATCCCGGGCTGTGTCGCCCGCACTACCGGCCCGACCTTGGGTTCCCCACTGCACGCTTGGCACCCTCAGAGTAGCGCCCGAGCACCGGGATGAAGCCTCTAGCGTTTGCCGCCCGTCCCATCCCGCCATTTCAAAGTCATCTTCGATGTCGCGGACTGTGTTGCCTTCCCGCCGGTGGTCGTTATCGACCAGCGACCGCTCGCCGGGCTCGCGTAGCCGAGGGCCATCCTCGGAGGAAGGTGGCCTAGTTGCAGTCTGCGATGCCGTCTTTATCGAAGGTCACGTAGCCGAAGCAGGCTGTTTGGGCCTCCTCCCGCAACATTCGCTCATGGCGAAGAACCCGGCGCCGGGCCATGGCGAGGGTCACGCCGAGCCACTTCGCGATGGCGCGATACGTCAGCCCTTGGGCGCGCAGCTCGTAGGCGCGCTTGTCGAGATCGGCGCGCTTGCTGCTCACGGCCTCACGTAGCCCGGACACTTGATCTTGCGCCAGCCGGGGAACGGCCCGGACCTATAGGGCGTGTCGACCCGCTTCGACACGATCCCCTCGAGGTTAAGCGCGCAAGCCTGCCGGAACAGGGCCTCGCCTTGCGCGCCCTGGACGTGGCTCGACAACCAGAGCGCATCATCGGCGCCTAACAGTTCGGCCAGGCGCTTGCGGCGCTCGCTGAGCGGCTTCCGGCGGAGGTCCTCACCGTTCAGGCCAAGGAGATCGAACGCGATCAAGCGGGCGTTTCTGCAGCCCTCCTTGGAACGCAACGCGTGGAAGTCCGGGCGACCGTCATCGAGAAGACAGACCGCCTCGCCGTCGAGAACGACGCTCTCGACGGGGAGACGCCCGATCGCCGCGACGATCGCCGGGAAGGTGTCTGCCCAGTTCCGCCCGGCCTGCGACCAGAGGTGGACGGTCCCGCCCTCACGCCGGGCGATGATGCGATAGCCGTCCCACTTGAGTTCATGAATCCATTCGGGCCCGGTCGGGATCTGCTGAGACAGGACCGGCTTACAGGGGAGAATGAAGCCCGGCGGTCGGCGCCGATCGCGGGCGAGAACGCTACGCCACTTGAGAACCACGCTGAGGTTATGGACGGCGGCTTGTGAGATGGAAACTCGCCTTTCGTGGGAGAGCTTTCGTTAAGGCTACCGATCAAGGTAACGCCACGCGCCGACCCCGCACTTCGCCCCGGTAAGGTCCCGGAAGCGGCGGGGCAGGTCGATTTCGGCTCGGATCATGTGAGACAGGTGACTCGCAAAAAAGCCTCCTGACTCGGTGGATCGCATGGGCCGTTTTCCCGCCTCGTGGCGAGAAATCGACGGGATTTCCGGTCGAAATTAGGCCGCGGCTTCGGCCGGGCTGACTCGGATGGGGCGGCGGGCCCTGACTCAAATGGGCCGCAGATGTTCTCGTGAACCTGGGTCGGCGCCGGGCGACTGGCAGCCGGCGCTCCCTTGGTCGGTTTTCGACCGCCAGGTACACACGTATCAGTCCGTGGGTGAGTCGGTCTCGACGGTTAACGAAATCCTAACCATTCGTGTTCGACCGTGTGACCTCTGACCGTCCATCCTGGACGACCCCCGAACGTCCTCCGTTCGACCGTGCAGACACGTCCATGTCCGAACGCCTGATGACCTACGACGAGGCCGCCGCCGCCCTCGAACGATGGGCAGTCCCCCAGCTCGCGAAGCGCCGGCGGTCGCGGCGGACCCTGGGCAACGACGGCAAGTCGCCCATTGCCGTTCCCGTGGAGGACCTGGACACCAACCCCCCGGACGACCTCCGGCCATCCGACCGGGCGGCCCCCCGACGACCCCCGGTCGTTCAGACGGACACCTCAGATGAAGCCGTCCGGGATGCCCGGTCGCTCATCGTGATGCTGGAGGCGCGGGTTGCCGAGATGAGCGGCGAGCTGAAAGAAGCGCGGGCCGATCTGCGGCAGGCGCAGGCCGTCATCACGGACCTGACGAGGAAGGCCGCCCGTGCCGAAGGGCTGGACGCCCTCTTGGCGGTGGAGCGGGAGCGCATTGCCGACCTTCGGGCCGACATGGATCGCTGGCGCTCGCAGGCGGAACAGCTCGCCGCCACCACCCCCGAACCGAAATCGTCGCGCTCCTGGTGGCGGTGGCGGAGGAGCGCGTGATGCACGACAACCACTGGAAACTCCGTGACCAGCGCGTGAGAGTTCTGAACCGCGCCCGCGAACTCGCCCGTTCCGGTCAACACCCGGACCACAAGAGCATCCTGGCGGAGCTGGAGCCCATGGAGGGCTTCGCGGAAACCCTCGACCGGCTCCAACTCATCCGTTCGCAACTCGACCGCTTATGTGCCTTGGCTCAGTCCAGGCGGCCTCGAATTGATATTCCGGGTCGCACAGACCTCGCCGACCTGGACGCCCGGACGCGCGCTCCGGCAACTGCCCTGAGCGGTCATCCTGGATTGCGCTCGATCGACGAGCTGCTCACGGAGGCGAGGAAGAGCCGCGCGTCGTCCAGATGGACGCAAAGCGTGTCGCCCGGTTTGGCGGCCTCGAGCCATTTCTCGATCCACGTTCGGTGCAGGGTGGCGAAGCGGCGGGGCAGGTCGATTTAAGCATGGAACCATTCGAGGCCATGGAGTTGCAAAAGGGGCGGGGGCGTCTTGGTGGTCTAGTGGCATCGAATGGGACCTATTGCTGGGGGTCGAGCAGGATTGGACCAGGATTTGAGCAGGAAATCAGCCCTGGCGGGTGCTGGGGTGGACTCTGGGATGTGAACTCCCATGCGGAACTCCAATGAGCCGGCAATTTTCTCAGCCCGGAGCGGAGCCCTCCGACCCTCACGGGGTAAGACGCGGTCCAGGGCTCAGGCTTCATGCGAGGCGCCTCTCACGGCGTTTAACCGGCCTCCGGGCGGGGACTGGCAGACAAAGACCCAGTAGATTTCACTATGATTATTGGAGAAACGTCCGCTTTGGCCCCGCTAACGGCATACGGGAGGGCCACCTGCCACGGCGAAAAATCCCGCGATTGTGCTCTTTTATAGGTCGGAAACTAAGCCGGCGCCGCTTAAACGGCGTCCGACCGCGGGCTGTGGATCACGAAAGCCCTCGTGACAGTCCATGCTCGGTCTGCCCACCTCTCTTGAGCCGACGGCACGGTTGGGCCGGGCTGCGAGCGGCAGGCGATTGGACTTGAATCCCTTTTGGATCGTTGAAATCTTGAGACACACGACGCTCCTGTCCTACTTAACAACTCTTTACCGCGGACGAGCTAGCGGCGCGACACGCGAACAAACCGCACCGTGCCGCACCTGAGAGCTTTCGCTGCAACCGTGCCGCGCCGCACCCCGCACCCCATAAGAGGGTGCGGTGCGGCAACCGCGAGTGCCGCACCGCCGCACTCTGCTGCGCCGCACTTGTCCAAGTGCGGCAGACTACTTCTAGTCTGAGGCAGGTTGGTCCACCACGACGAAGCTTCGGCGCTCGCGGCGTTCATCTTTTTCCTCGACGACACGAAACATGTGATTGCCGATCCAGATCCTAAGAAGGCCCCGGATCTTGCTCTTGTGCGCTGGGTTCGTGACGTCCAGCTTCAGCACCTCGGCGACCGCCTTTCCGACCCAGTCCTTTGCCGTCGGGTGTTCGCGCCATCGCCCCTGAGCGACGCGCGCCTGGATGGCTCGGAGGTCCGAGACGGTGACCATTTCGGTTGGATTGGGCATGTTCCACATCGTGACGACACCTACCATATCCTCCGGTCCGTCGTTGCTGCCGTTGCCCAGTCCGACTGAGATGAGCCTGCGCCATACAGCGCAGTTCGACCTGGCGGCTTCATATTGGCCTTGCCATCGTCGACCCTGAAATAGTACCGGCGAGATTTCTCCTCGATGCCCGCCTTTGCCGCGTCGTCTTTCGACATGACGTTGAGCACGCGGGCAGAGCGAACACCTCCGATCAGAGAGCCACCACCCCGAGCGTCATCAACCGTAAACTCAGATTGCCCGCTGCTGGGCTTGCGGACGTGGTGCACGAGACCGTTCGCGCAGTCGCATCGAGCTCGTCGCCGCCGACCCGGATCGACTGCAGACGACGATGCCGCCGAGTGAGATCACGGCGACCTCGGACGTGCCGCCGCCGATGTCGACGACCATCGAGCCGGTCGGCTCGCCGACGGGCAGCCCGGCGCCGATCGCCGCCGCCATCGGCTCCTCGATGAGGTAGGCCTGGCGGGCGCCGGCGCTCAGGCACGCCTCCTCGACGGCGCGCTTCTCGACGCCGGTCACGCCCGACGGACGCAGACGACGACGCGCGGGTGCGCCCAGCGGTTCTGATGGACCTTCTGGATGAAGTGGCGCAGCATCTCCTCGGTCACGTCGAAGTCGGCGATCACGCCGTCCTTCAGCGGCCGGATCGCCTGGATCGTGCCCGGCGTGCGGCCGAGCATGCGCTTGGCCTCGATGCCGACAGCGTGGACCTCGCCGCTGCGCGAGTCGATCGCGACCACCGACGGCTCGGACAGCACGATTCCGCGCCCGCGTACATAGACGAGTGTGTTGGCGGTGCCGAGGTCGACCGCCATGTCGCGGCCGCCGAAACCGGTGAGGTAGCTGAAGAAGCCCATTGAGGAGGCGAACCCGGTGCGCGCGCGATGCCGGGCCCCCGCGGGGCCAGCAGCGTTGCGGAGTCTAGCGGACCGCCTCGCGCGCGCGCCGCAACCACATTTCGCTGCAGATCGCGCCGAGATCAGCAGTCCGGTCGAGGTCGAGCATCATCGCGACCGGCAGTCCGACGACGTTCAGGTAGTCGCCCTCGATCCGCCGAACGAGCGCCGCCGCCGCGGCCCTGGATCGCGTAACCGCCGGCGCGGCCGCCCATTCCCCGTGCGCGAGATACCACGTCGATCAGCTCCTCGGCGAGCTGCCCGGAACGTGACGTCGCGTGACGTCGTGGCAGCCGAGGATCTCCCGTCGCGCGACAGGGCGAGGCCGCTGAACCGCGTGGGTGCTGCCCGAGAGGCGCCTCAGGGTCGCGCGGGCGTCCGCTTCGTCGGCCGGCTTGCCCAAGATCTCGAGCCCTCGGTGGCGACGATCGTGTCGACCCCGAGCACGACGACCGAGCGGCGCCTCGGTCGCCGCCGGCCTGCGCCTTGCGCAGGGCGTTCTCCCGCGCGACCTCACGCGGGTCGCCGTCGGCGAGCTCCTCGACGTCCGGCGAGGCGCACCTCGAAGCGCAGCCCCATCTGATTCAGGATCGCCCGGCGCTGCGGCGACCCCGACGCGAGGATCAGCCCCCCCCACGTGCGGACCCGCACCAGCCTCGTGGGGACCCTCACCAGCCACGTGGGCGACCAGCCACGTGGGCGACCTTTTACATCACTATGACTTCGAAGTCGCCCACTTGGCTGGTCCGGTCTAGGACCCTTCCGGGAACCAGATCGCGATCTCGCGCTCGGCCGACTCCGGCGAGTCCGAGCCGTGGACGAGGTTCTGGCCGACCTCGAGCGCGTAGTCGCCGCGGATCGAGCCGGTGGCGGCCTCGAGCGGGTTGGTCGCGCCGATGAGCTGGCGCGCGGCGACGACCGCCTCGTGGCCCTCGAGGACGATCGCGACGAGCGGCGCCGAGGTGATGAACTCGACGAGCTCGCCGAAGAACGGGCGCTCGGCGTGCTCGGCGTAGTGGCGTCTCGGCGATGCTCGCTCGAGGTCTCATGAGCTTGAGCGCCGCAGCGCAGGCCCTTGCGCTCGAAGCGGGCGATGATCTCGCCGGTCAGGTTGCGCGCGAATGCGTCGGGCTTGACCAGGATCAGGGTCCGGTCCATGCGTGTCTCCTTGAGGTTGCGGGGTGCCTCGAGACGCCGGCGCGCGGGCCTCGATTGGTCTCCGCCGGCGTCTCGGACGGCGCCGGCGCCGGCGCAGCGTCGGCGTCGCCGGGATCTCCGCCTCGCAGTACGGGCAGAGCTGCCACGCCGGGTCCAGCGGCCGTGGCAGTCCGCGCACGGGTCGTTGAGCTTGCGCAGGCACGACGGGCAGCGCAGGAAGTCCTTCTCGACCTCGTAGTCGCAGTGCGGGCACAGCATGTAGTTCGAGGTCTGAAGCGCGCGCCTCGGCGGCCTGCATCTCGAGCTCGCGCTCGCGGACGTCGTCGAGGTACTCGGGCGGGCGCACGATCATGTAGAGGATCGTTCCCACGAACGGGAACAGCGACGCCGCCGTGGCGCAGATGACGAGCATCGGGTCGGCGATCCGCCGGCGGCATCGCGTGTACGTCCAGTACACGAGCGCCAGCCAGATGACGACCAGGAACAGAATCAGCAGGTTGACGGCGGGGTTCGAGCCATCGTGTCGATGCCGAAGACGGCGAGCCAGGACGAGTCGCCCCGAAGGCTAGAACCGTGCGGGCGGAATCCGGACGGGCTGCCCTTCAGAGGAACAGCCGGCCGAAGACGTAGCCGATGGCGAAGAAGACGAGGATCACGAGCGCGACGATCACCGCGACCGCGGCGATCAGCGACGAACGCCGACGGGCCTCTCGCTCACAGCGTCGATCCCGGCCCGGCCCCGCGGGCGCTACAGGTCGGCGACGAGGTAGATCGAGCCGGTCGCGAGCGCGACCCCGCCGGGCCCGGCGAGCTCGCGCGCCACGCGCAGCGCGCGGCGCGGGTCGGCCTCGATGCGCGCACGGGCGCGCCGCCGAGCGGCCCGCGAGCGACGCGCAGCGTCGCCGGCGGCAGCGCGCGCGGGTTGGCGCTGGCGCAGAACACGCCGGCGCAGCAGCGCGCAGCAGCGCGCGCGAGCATCGCCGCGGCGTCCTTGTCGTCGAGGACCGAGACGACGGCGACGAGCCGCCGGCCGCGAGGAACTCCGGCAGCGAGGCGGCCAGCGCGGCGCATCCCGGCGGGGTTGTGGGCGCCGTCGAGCACGACCTCGCGCCGCCCTCGCTCGGCGCGACGACCTCGAAGCGGCCCGGGCACGATCGTCGATGCCGCGGCCGCGCGCGACCGCGTCCGCGTCCAGCGCGCCCGAGGTGGCCTCCGCAGCCGCGCAGGCGAGGGCGAAGTTGCGCCGCTGGAAGGCGCCGCGCGCGCGCAGCTCGAGCCCGGCGGCGGCTGCGGCGGCCACGCACGAGCCGCGCGCCGCGCTCGGCGCGACGCCTGCGCGCGACCGGCGCGGCGTCGGGGTGCAGGTCGGCGCCGACGACGAGCGTCGCGCCCGGCGCGCACGACGTCGAGCTTCTCGCGCGCGATCTCCGCGATCGTCGGCCCGAGCCAGCGCGTGTGCTCCAGGCCGACGTTCGTGAGCACCGCGACCGCGGCGTCGATGACGTTCGTGGCGTCCCGGCGGCCGCCGAGGCCCGGCCTCGACGACCGCGACCTCGACGCCGGCATCGGCGAGCGCGGCGAACGCCGCGGCCGTGAGCGCCTCGAACTGCGTGACGCGGTCGTCGGGCTCGAGCGTGCGCGTCGACGCGCTGCGGCCGCGCGCGCGACGCGCTGCGACCGCCGCGGCGAAGCGCGTCGCGCGTCGAGTCCTCGCCGGCGACCCGGATCCGCTCGGCGAACGAGACGAGGTGCGGCGACAGGTAGGCGCCGGTGCGCAGGCCGTGGCGCGCGAGCAGCGCGGCGGTCATCCGCGCCGTCGAGGACTTGCCGTTGGTGCCGACGACGTGGATCGCGCGGAACGCGCTCCTGCGGCGAGCCGAGCGCGGCCATGCAGCCCGCGCATGCGGTCCAGGCCGAAGCGCATGCCGAAGAGCTCGAGCGTCGAGCAGGTAGCGCTCGGCGTCCGCAGCGCTCCACGTCGCGGTGCGGCAGCGCGCATCGCGCTCCGGGCTCCAGCGCCGCGAGCTCCGCGCGCAGCCGCGCGAGCTTCTCGCGCTCGGCCTCGACGACCGCCGCCGGCGCCTTGGCGACGAAGCTCTCGTTGGCGAGCTTGGCCTCGGCGCGCTGCGATCTCCGCCTCCAGGCGCTCGCGCTCGGCGTCGCGCGCTTGCGCTCGGCTGCCTCGGGGTCGACGACGTCGCGTCGCGCAGCATGCGACGTCGCCGCCGCGCGACGGCGACCGTCGCCGACCGGCCGCGCCGTCGGCTCGGCGCGAGCTCGAGCCGGGCCGAGCGCGCGAGCGACGCGACGCGCGTCGCCGTCGAGCCGTCGGCGCGCGCGCCGGGCAGCGATCGCGCCGGGCTTCACGCCGACCGCGTCGCGCCAGGCGCGCAGCGCGCGTCGACCGCGCTCGATCAGCGCGCCATCGCGCGCCTCGGCGTCGGGGTCGCGCAGCGCGTCGTCGGGCTCGGCGGCCGGCTGCGCCGCGAGCAGGCCCTCGGTCGCCGGGCACGTGCGCTCCCACAGCTCCTCGGTCACGAACGGGATCACCGGGTGCGCGAGCGCGAGCGTCTCGCGCAGACGTGCAGCAGCGTCGCGCCGACAGCGCGTCGCTGCGTCGAGCTCGCGGCCCTTGACGAGCTCGAGGTACCAGTCGCACAGCTCGCCGTAGACGAAGTCGTAGAGCCCGAGCGCGGCCTTGCGCGAAGTCGAAGCCGTCGATGCGGCGCTCGCGTCTCGCGCCTGACCGCCTGCAGGCGCGACGAGGATCCAGCGGTCCTCGACCGTCGCGCGGCCGCGGCGCCGGCGCGTCCGCGCTCCGCCGACGCTGCAGCAGCACGAAGCGCGTCGCGTTGAACAGCTTGTTCGCGAGCGCCTGGCCCTGCTGCGACCTTCTCCTCGCTGAAGCGCACGTCCTGGGTCGAGGACATCGCCAGCAGCCCGAAGCGCACGCGCGTCGGCGCCGTGCGGCCGTCGATCGACGTCGAGCGGGTCGATGCCCGGTGCCGAGCGACTTGCTCATCCGGCGCCCGTCGGGCGCCTGGATCACCGAGTGCACGTAGACGTCGTCGAACGGGATGTCGCCGGCGAAGCGCAGGCCCATCATCACCATCCGCGCGACCCACAGGAAGAGGATGTCGCGCGCCGTCGAGAGCACGTCGGTCGGGTAGAAGCGCGCGCAGGTCCGGCGTGTCGTCGGGCCAGCCGAGCGTCGCGAACGGCCACAGCGCCGAGGAGAACCACGTGTCGAGCACGTCGGGGTCGCGCGTCCCAGCCCTCGCCCTCGCGGCGGCTCGATCCGACGTAGGTCTCTCGTCGCCGCGGTACCAGACCGGGAGCTGGTGGCCCCACCACAGCTGGCGCGAGACGCACCACGGCCGGATGTTCTCGCAGCCAGTCGAGGTAGCGCCGCGCCTGCGACTCGCGGGTGGATCCGCACGCGGCCGTCGCGGACGACGTCGATCGCCGGGCGCGCGAGCTCGTCCATGCGCATGAACCACTGCAGCGAGATCAGCGGCTCGATGCGCTCGCCCGAGCGCTGGCTGAACGGGACGGTGTGCACGTAGGCCTCGCTGCGCGCGGATCGGGCCCTGCGCGTCGAGCGTCGGCGACGACGCGCTCGCGCGCCTCCGCGACGGTCATGCCCGGCGAACGTCGCCCGGCGGCGCGGTCATGCGGCCGTCCTCGCCGATGACGCGTGATCTCCTCAGGCCGTGGCGGCGGCCGATCTCGAAGTCGTTGGGGTCGTGGCCCGGGCGTGATCTTCAGCGCGCCGGTGCCGAAGTCGGTCTTGACGTAGTCGTCGGCGATGATCGGCAGCTGCGCGCCCGACGAGCGGCAGGATCGCCGTCCTGCCGATCGAGGTGCGCGTAGCGCTCGTCGTCGGGGTGCACGGCGACCGCGGTGTCGGCGAGCATCGTCTCCGGGCGCACCGTCGCGACGACGAGCTCGCCGTCGCCCGTCGGCGAGCGGGTAGGCGATCTAGTACAGCGTGTCGGTGACGCCTCGCGGTCCTCGACCTCGAGGTCGGAGATCGCCGAGCCGCAGCCCGGGTCCCAGTTGACCATGTAGTTGTCGCGGTAGATCAGGCCCTGCTCGTAGAGGTCGACGAAGACCTTCAGCACCGCGCGCGACGTAGCCGTCGTCCATCGTGAAGCGCTCGTCGCTCGTAGTCGCAGCGAGGCGCCGAGGCGCTTGAACTGCTCGATGATCGTGCCGCCGTACTCCTCGCGCCACTCCCAGACGCGCTCGACGAACGCCTCGCGGCCGAGCTCCTCGCGCGGCGTGCCCTCCGCGAGCAGCCGCTTCTCGACCTGCGTCTGCGTCGCGATGCCGGCGTGGTCGGTGCCGAGGATCCACTTCGTGCGCTGGCCGCGCATGCGGTGCGTAGCGCACGAGCGCGTCCTGGATCGAGCCGTTGAGCGCGTGGCCCATGTGCAGCGCGCCGGTGACGTTCGGCGGCGGGACCGCGATCGAGTAGTTCTCGTCGGGCGTGCCCGCCGGGCTCGGGCTGGACGAGGCCCGGACTCCAGCCAGCGCTCGGACGATCCGCGGCTCGACCTCGGACGGGCTCGATAGCGCGTGCGGTCCTCGCAGGCTGGACATCGGGCGGCGGAGTCTACGCAGAGAGGTCAGCGCCCACGGGGGCGTATTCGGCGCGCCACCTCCGGCCAGGTTGCGCCCGAGCATGGGCAGGTCCAGCTTGCCCACCAGACGGCGCACGTCGCGGCGCTCGGACGGCGTCAGGTTCCCCATCCAGCGCCCGCGCGACTTGCGCATCAGCGCGGCTCAGGTGCGCGCGCTTCGCCCGGGCGTGAGCTCTCCCAGGCGCTCGCGCGCGACCGTCGAGGGCGTCGAACAGGGCGGCCCACTTGATCGTGCGCTAAGTGCGGGTTGAGCGCGGCATCGGCTCGAGGCTAGCGTCGCCTGGCGCCGGCGCTTGCGCCGCCCGACGGCCACCGCCGTCGCCAGCGAGAAGCCCAGCCGCCCGAGACGCATCCGGCGGCCCGAGGTCGCGCATGGCTCGTCGCGGTCGGCGGCGGTGAGGTTGCGCGGGTTGCCGTGGGGTGCGGCGCATGAGCGCCTGACACCTCGCGCGCGGTCGCTCGGGTCCAGGCGGTCCCAGTGGTCGCGCCCGGCGCGCAGGACCTCGAAGAGGATGAGCCAAAGGACTAGGCGTCGCAGAAACATGCTCCGCGCCTTACCCGGCGTGTGCTGATACGACACGCACGAGCATCGAACGGTGAAACTTTCCCACTAGCGGGCCGCGTCCTTGGGGGCATGAGGATCATCGCCCTGCTCGCTCTCCTGGCCGTCGGCGCGGTGCTCGCCGCCTGCGGCTCCGGCTCGTCCTACGGCGGGCGGCTCGAAGTCCGACGGCTCGAGCTCGGGCAGCGCGAGCGCGGCGAGGTCCGCGGTCGTCTCCCGCGCGGAGAAAGGCGAAGGTCGGCAGCGTGGATCGTCGACGCGCAAGGGGCGCACCCTCTACCGCTTCACCGCCGAGGCGCAGGGCGTCCCGGTGTGCACCGGCGACTGCCTTGGCTACGTGGCCTCCCTCCGCCCTCGCGGGCTCCACGGACCGGCCTGCCCGAGCACGTGGCGACGGTCAAGCGCCCCGACGGCGGCCGGCTCCAGCTCTGGGACGACGGCCACCCGCTCTACCGCTACGCCGGCGACCAGTCCAAGGCTCGAACGCCTAACGGCGAGGGCGTCGGCGGCCAGTGGTTCGTGCTCAAGGCCGGCGGCGATGACGCCGACGGCGCTCCCTCGGGCGCCAAGGGCGACTACGGCTACTGACGCCATAACCTCAAAGGTTATGATGGCCGCATGCAGGCCGACGCCCTCGTCCGCGACGCACGCACGTGCCGCCGGATCTGACGCAGGCGGAGCTGGCGCGGCGCCTGGGACATGTCCCAGCCCGCGATCGCGAAGCTCGAGCGCCCGGGCGCGAACCCAACGGTCCGCACGTTGGACCGCGTCCTGCGCGCCACGGGCCATCGCCTCCAGCTCATCGCCCCCGTCTGGTCGGCGGGCGCGGACGTGTCGTTGATCCGCCAAGTAACTCTCAGTTGGCGCCGGCCGAGCGGCTGCGTCAGCTGGAGCACCACATCGAGCAAACGCGACTTCCTCGTGCTCGCGGGGATCTGCCGCCGTGCGAGCTTCCCTGAGCTGCGGTTGACGTCGCTCCTCACTCGCTTGGCGCGCGCGAGGGTGGACTTCGTGGTGCTGGGCGGCGTCGCCGTCACAGGATCGAGGCGCTCGAAGTCGTGCAGCGCCTCCTCG
>CAWDDI010000013.1:0-36641 GCA_963800985.1 uncultured Alphaproteobacteria bacterium
GTAAACGGGTTGTTTGTTGGCTGACTGTAGCAACTGGTCAAGCGCCTCGGCTGGCGTTTTCCAGTCGAGGGTTTTGCGGGACCTTGCATTGAGGGTGGCCGCCACGGCGGCGAGCTCCTCGGCGCTGTGCGCACTCAGATCGGTGCCTTTCGGGAAATACTGCCGCAGCAGCCCGTTGCCGTCGAAGCTGATCCGGCAAAGTGGTGATCGCGCGCGTGATGGCCTGGCACACCGCCTCGGCTCCATGGCCGGCGAGCGCGGGACCGTTGCTCCGCGTAGGCGTGCCGCGCCGCACGAAATCTCACGCCCACCCGCTTCGCCGGGCGGGGAGCTGGCTACTCGCTCATGACGAGCGCCATCGCGACGCCGAGCGCACAGATCACCGCAATCAGCAGAAGCGTCGGCCACAGCCGCCTCGCAGCCCCTGGACGAAACTTGTCGAACATGGCTGCTGCCTCTTCGGCACCACGGCTGTGGAACCTGACTAAGAATGAACCAGTACCATGTGGAGCGGGAGCAAAGAATGACCATTGACCAAGCATCAATCGTGATCGGCGTGCTCGGACTTATCGTGGGTCTCGGGGCCTTCGGCTACCTCCTGCGGCGCAGCGACCAGGGCCGTCATTTTTGACCGAGGCACGCACCTAGCGGCTGATGCCTGTTAAGCTTCAAATCCAGCTTTTCCAAGCTTTCCAATAGGTCGCGGGAGCCAATAGGGCTATAGTTCGTTCGGAAAGCGCCTAAACCTAGGCCAAAATTAGAAGTGGGAGGTGCACAATGCAGATACCAGCATCGGTAAAGCCCGCAGTATGGGGCGCAATCGGCGGCGCGGTCGCTGCAATGATTATCGGTTTCGTCTGGGGCGGCTGGGTAACGGCCAGAACGGCCGGAGAAATGGCGGCTACCAGCGCCCAGGATGCTTCAGTCCTAGCACTTACGCCAGTCTGCGTTGTAAAGGCGGAGCAGCAACCGGAACAGCTTGTGCTCTTGAAGAAGGAGAGCACCTGGAATCGTGGCAGCTTTGTCACTAAGGCCGGCTGGGTCGCTAACGTGAACGAAAAGTACCGATCGGCGGTCGCAACTGCGTGCGCATCGGCACTCGTGGAAGCCATGGATGCGAAGCCTGCTGGCTGATGGCAGGCCACAAGTCGTCAGCACGCGCTGCCGCTCGCCGGCGGGTTTGACGCTGGGCCGCGTAAGGGTGTCTCCGCGCTGCACCTGGAAAAGCTAATGTCCCAGCGCTATGGCAAGCCGGACGGCGGACACCTTGATCAGCGTGCGATCGGACTGTCGGGAGTGTGATGCTCTCCTGGCGGCCCACCCTCCACCCTCTCGCGACGCTATCTTTCGGCAGCGCCGCAAGAGACGAGCCGCCTGGTCTGTCTGGATGCTCCTGGCCGGGCGGCTCACCCATCCACCTATGAACTGAATTGTTTGCGCGTCGGTCAGGTCGCGAACGATGACCGGATCTCTTATATTGAAATTAGAGGATGACCTTTAATCCTATGGCTAAGTCAATAAAAAAGGTAACACCTAAAAAGCGAGGTCGTCCCGCGACTGGCAATGATCCGGTGACGACCTTTCGTGTTCCTGACGACCTGAAGCTTGCGATTGACAAATGGCGTGAAGCTCAACCGGACAAACCAGCACGCTCCGCTGCGATCCGTATGCTCATTGAGATGGCTCTCACCGCCCAGAATGCGCCTATCATTAGCTCCAAGATCGCGGATGATCTGGGCGGGTTCGCTTAGGCCGATGCAACCGCACGAGATTGAGGGCCGGAGGCCCGATCCGGACGACAAGAACCGGGAACGCAGACGCAGGACTGTCTGGCTTCTCGTTATCATCGCCGGCCTGCTCGCAGCGATAACTGTCAACCTCATGGGCCGCCTGTGAGCGAGCCAGCGTCGAAAGCGAGCGGAACCGTTCAAAAGGGCTGTCGGAGAGCAGCGGCCAGATAATTCGACAAAGCCGCGAGGAGAATGGTACAGAGCGGCGGAAAGAATTTGAGAGGATGGGCGAGACAGATAAGAACTGGGTTTCCGAGCACCCGGAGGAGGCCGCCGTTCTGATCGATCGGCTGAAGCAAAGCTACGACGACACGGTTGAGGACTTCAACGCGATCTCCGACGACCTCTCTAGGTTGCAGGACCAGGTCATGAAAGTCGCTAAGCTTTCCTTTGAGCTCTGCGCTTCCGATGACAATGCGAACCTTTACAAACTCAACAACGCGATCAACGACCTTTTCATGAAGCCCGCAAAGGGAAGGAACCGCAAGACGCTGCGGCGCCGTCCCCCACGGGCGTGAGGACCTTCGATCAGCTGGGCAGTGACGCGCACGCGGTTGCCGGCCTTGCGAATACTGCCTTCGAGAGCGAACTTGACGCCGAGCTCGCGGCATACCCGAGGGGCACTGAATGTCTTGTCCTTATAGACGAACGCAGAGTTACGCGCGATGACGAACAGACCCGACGCTTTGCTGAGGTCGGTCATGATATCCTCAGTGATGCCATCACTGAAGTATCTTGGTCGGGATCGCGGCTCAGGTTGTTGAAGGGAAGCACAACGATCGATGGTCTTTCCGGCAGCGGTCTCTGCTACTATTAACCTCTGGGTCGGACGCCACTTTGTCGCGAATCCAGCGCCAGACGCGCACCGGCCGATCGATGTTCTTGACCAGCTGCTTTCCCAAATCCTCGAACCGCAACTCCATGCGATCACGCACCTGGTCGTGGACTGCCGCCGATACGCAAACTCCGCCCGGTTCTGCCAGTCCCTCCAGACGAGCCGCGACGTTGACACCGTCTCCGTGGATGTCGTCGCCGTCGATGACCACGTCGCCCAAATTGATGCCGATCCGGAACTCGATACGCTTGCCCTCGAGTAAGCCGCATTGCGTTCGACCATCGCCTGCTGGATTTCGGCGGCCGCGCGCACCGCATCGACGACGCTCGCGAACTCCGCCAGCAGCCCGTCGCCCATGAGCTTGACGACGCGACCATGATGTTCCGCAAGCTTGGGACCGATGAGGTCCGAACGCAGCGATTTGAGCGCCGCGAGCGTGCCGTCCTCGTCAGACCGGATCAGGCGGGAGTAGCCGACCACGTCAGCGGCCATGATGGCGGCGAGGCGGCGTTCCATGCCGATTACCTCCTCGTAGACAGAGTAGAGAACCGCTGGCCAAGAATCGATGAAGGTGTTTTGCCTAGGATTCCCGGAGTGGCACCTGCGCGCTCATACGCGGCTGGAAGTCCAAACCGACCTCCACATCGGAGGGACTACACTGCGGGTATTTGGTAGAGGCGCATGAACGTCCGCGCTGCCGTGGCTGCTGCCCCAGCGATCCACGGCACACTGCGTCTCGGTGCGATGGCGGTTGGTCGCCGAACTCTTTTGTGCGGGCCCGGCCAGGCGGCCGGGCCCGCAGCCTAAGTTCACGCCGCTTGCTGGTCTGCCTTCACTTGCTCTCCGCGAATGAAGGCAAGTATCTCCGGATTGACGATCTCGGGATGGGTCTGGAACAGGCCGTGCGGCAGGTCCTTGTAGGTCTTGAGCGTGCCATTCTTCAGGAGCTTGACCGTCAGTGGCGCTGAATCGGCATAAGGTACGATCTGGTCGTCCTCGCTGTGGATCACTAGCACTGGGACGTCGATCGCCTTCAAATCCTCGGTGAAGTCGGTCTCGGAGAAGGCCTTGATGCACTCATACCCGGCCTTGACGCTGCCCATCATGGCCTGCCGCCACCAGTTGCGGATCAGACCCTCTGACACCTTCGCGCCTGGCCGGTTGAAGCCGTAGAAAGGGCCGCTCGGAATATCGAGGTAAAATTGGGCGCGGTTGGCGGCAAGCACGGCACGGTATCCGTCGAACACCTCGATCGGCGTCCCGCCCGGATTGGACTCTTTCTTGACCATCACGGGAGGTACCGCGTCGACCAACACAGCCTTGGCCACGCGTCCTGGTTCTGCTCGCGCCACATAACGTGTGACCTCGCCGCCACCGGTCGAGTGGCCGATATGGATCGCGTTCTTGAGGTCGAGCGCCATGACCAGCTCGGTGACATCAGCTGCATAGGTGTCCATCTCGTTGCCGCCGTCGGTTTGGTCCGACCGCCCGTGGCCGCGGCGGTCGTGGGCGATCACGCGATATCCTTCCGCCAGGAAGAACATCATCTGGTTGTCCCAATCGTCGGCACTCAGTGGCCAGCCATGGTGGAACACGATCGGCTGTGCGTCTCGGGGGCCCCAGTCCTTGTAGAAGATCCGGGTGCCGTCTTGGGTGGTGATGTAAGTCATGGGATGTGATCCCTTGTCACGGAGCCGGCCGGCAGGACCGGCGCTGCTATCTCGTGATTGGGTCCATGGCGGGCTAGGTAAGCGTCCGTCGAACGATTCGGGCCCGGTCGCGACGACGGGGCATCATAACCAATTCACCGGGATAAGGCAGCTTGCGAGTGTCTTTGACCAGTTCACGAATTCGTACACCCCTGAGAGATTGGCGCCCGATAGAGTAGCTCCGGACAGATTCGTCTGCCACAGGGTAGCCCCTGACAGGTCGGCGTTGGACAAGTTGGAGCCCGACAGATCGGCGTTGAACAGGTTGGCACGGGCGAGGATCGCGCCGAAAAGGTTGCCGACCGCGGGGGAGACTGGCAGGCGCCCTCGCGATGCGCCGGTCCACGCCAGCCTCGCCTCCGACAGGTTGGTCCCGGACAAATTTGCTCTCGACAGGTTGGCGCCGAACAGGACGGCTCTGGACAGATTGGCCTCTGACAGGTTGGTCCCAGATAGCGCTTCTACTCCGAGACCTTTCCTGAGAGCGCGGTGGGTGCAGTGCACCGTGCGCCAGTGACTACCCAGCCGGCAAAGAAGGCGACGTGTTGGTGGTCGAATTCACAGTTGCGGGCGTTGCCGGTATCGGCCTTAACGGAGGTTCCGCGTTCAAAACATAACGAAGCCTTCTCGTTCCAAATCGCCACCGCCAATCAGGACGAGACCGACCGCTACTGGAACGCCATCGTCGGCAACGGCGGCCAGGAGAGCGCGTGCGGCTGGCCAAAGTCGACTCTGGGCCTCGGTGGGGGATGGATTTGGCGACCTGTTATACTCCCGTCACGCGCCAGATCACGTGTCCCACGTCGTCGGCTACCAGCAAAGCGCCATCCCGCCCGATCGCCACCCCGACGGGTCGACCATAGGATTCCCGTTCGTCGGGCGCGAGGAATCCCTGTAAGATGTCGCGCGGCGGGCCGGACGGGCGGCCGCTCTCGAACGGAACGAAGATCACCTTATAGCCGCTGAGTTTGCTGCGGTTCCAGGAGCCGTGTTGGCCGATCACCATTCCATCGGGGAACCCGGGGAGCGTGCCGGCTGGCATCCAACAGAGGCCGAGCGAAGCGGTATGACCGCCGAGCGCAAAATCAGGTGTCAGGGCCCTGGCGACCGCGGCCGGGTCCTGCGGCACACGGTCGTCCACCGTCTGCCCCCAGTAGCAGTAAGGCCAGCCGTAGAAGCCCGCATCCCGCACCGAGGTCAGATAGTCCGGGGGCGTCTCGTCGCCGAGACCGTCGCGCTCATTGACAACGGTCCAAAGTGTTCCCGAGTGAGGCTCCCAGGCGAGGCCAACGGGGTTGCGCAGTCCTGTCGCGAACATGCGGCTCGTGCCGCTGACGAGATCGATCTCGTAGATGGCCGCGCGGCCCGCCTCGGCCGCCATGCCGCGCTCGCCGATGTTGCTGAATGAGCCCACGCCCGCGTAGAGCTTCGAGCCATCGGCACTCGCCAGCAGGCTGCGCGTCCAATGCCCGCCGGGCTTGAACTCGACCAGCTTGCGACCCGGCCCGGTGACGCGCCCGGTGCCTGCGGCGTAGGGAAAAGCGACGACCCCGTCGGTGTTGCCGACGTAAAAGGTCTCGGCCACCAGCGCCATGCCGAAGGGCTGGTTCAAACCATCCAGGAACCCCTCCCTGACTTCGGCCACCCCGTCGGCGTCTGTGTCGCGCAGCCGCGTTATCCGGTTCGGGCTGACACCCACGGCAGCTGCGCGCTTCATCGTGCTGAGCTTTGCGTAGTCGAAGAGCGACCTGAGAGGGTCGGCCACGCTGAGCGCCTCGGCGACGAGCACGTCACCACTCGGCAGGACCTCGATCCACCGGGGATGCTCGAGGTGGGTCGCGAACGCGTTGACCTGAAGTCCCGGAGCCGCGAGCGGCGTCTGGCCGTCAGTCCACCCCCTCGCGGTGGGCATCTTGAGCGTCGGCAAGCTGCCCTGCGGCCTTGCGGCAGGGATCACGGGAGTGCTGCCAATCGCTGGCTCGTGCGTACCTTCTTGCGCCCGCCGGACCAGAACCATCGTGCCTCCGATCATAGCCACGATGCGCGCGAAAATCCCGGAAACGTTCATGAGCGTTCGCTTTGTTGCGGCGCACGCTACTCGAAGCGGGCCTGCGGTTGGAGGACTCCAACAATGAGCCTGTTCCCTGGCTCACCTGCGCGGCTGGAGCCAATGTGCCATCATCGTCCACCCGGAAGGTCGCTCCCGGGGCACATTGCGGAACCTGTTGCGTCGTCCGAAGCTGGCCCGAGTAATATCCCAGCCCTTATGTCCAGAACCGGCGCGAGCAACGTCTGACCGGGGATTGATTTTGCGCCAGCCGAGGAACGGCGCGGACCTGTAGTGCGTATCGATCCGCTTCGACAGAACGCGTTCGCGGCTACTGGGGGGTGTGCCGAAACAACGCTGCGCCTTCCGCGTCGTGGCTGTCCGGCCAGTTTCAGGGTTCACGATCATCTCAGTGCAATGACCTGTGCGACCTCGTTGAGGTGGCAGGCCACACGCGCTTGCCTGATCTGCCTGACCCCAGCGCGCGCATAGGTCACGCGGGCATGAATCGGAGCGACGAGCCTACCACGCGGCAAACGGCTTGTGGGTCCGGCTTCGGACACGTCCACGTCTACTGCGCCTAACGGCTTCGCTGCCGCGGTAATGCTGGAATGACACGCCCGAATTGCGAGTTTCGTTGCTGGGTGAGGTGTCGCTACCGACGGACGAGGCAAAGCCCGTACCGGAAGACGCGCAAGTGCACCTGTAGCCGCGACCGTAACTGGAAGCAGGCGTGAGGGCAGTGCTTCGCTGCCGGAGCGCACGAAAGGCTCCGTCGGTAGAGCAATGAATAGCCCGTTCGGGATGCTTTGCGCGGCAGGTCGGATTGATGCACCGCGGGCCGCTTGTCCGCCAGATAGGGCTGACGAGCCAACGCTCGAACTTGGTCCGGCCGCGCCCGTTCCTGAACGTTGGGAGCTATCACTTTGCGCCGCGCTGCGCCCGTTACCGCTCGTGGTGTTTCCGCCCCCTGCAGCGGTTCCACCTCCTCTGCCGCCTCGACCGCCGTTGCCGCTGTTTTGGCTGTTGTTGCCGCCACCCGCTCCGTCGACGCGGCCAGTACTGCCGCCTCCCCGGGCTCCTTCTACACCGCCGCCAGTGCTCACCCCGGCATTCCCACCGCCACCTTTCGCGCCATCACCACCACTGCCTTTACCTCTGCTGCCATCGCCCCGGCCGCCATCGCTTCTGCCGCCATCGCCCCTATTGCCGCCGTCGCCGCGACCGGCGTCACCTCTACTGCCGCCCCCGTCGCTCCGGCCGCCGTCACCTCTACTGGCGCCCCCGTCGCTCCGGCCACCATCACCCTTGCTCCCGGTGTCGCCTCTGCCGCCGCCATCGCCCCTATTGCCGCCGTCGCCGCGACCGCTATCACCTCGACTGCCGCTACCGTTGCTCTGGCCGCCATCGCCCCTACTGCCATCGCCTCTGCTGCTACCGTCGCCCCGGCCCCCGTCGCTCCGGCCGCCATCACCCCTGCTCCCGCTGTCGCCTCTGCCGCCGCCGTCACCCCTACTGCCATCGCCTCTGCCGCCGTCGCCGCGGCCACCATCGTCCCCCCGGCCGCCGTCACCCCTACCGCCGCCGTCGCCTCTGCCGCCATCACTCTCCGAAAGGGCAGGGTGCCCCATGAGGAGCACTGCGCAGAACAACACAACTAGTGGCCGCCGGAGCATCGTTCGGAACTCCTGAGGTGACGGTGTGAACCGTACAACAACCGGTCAACTGGGCAAAGCAGTGGTCATAGGTCAGAGCGGCAAACCGACTGCATTCACGGATTTCTTTCATCGCTGTTGGCCGCGAGCGGTTCGCCTGAAGGCGCTTCAAAGCAGGATGCATCCGCCGCCAAGGCACGGGCGAGCAATCGCCTGCTGTACGGCGACCTCTGCCGCCATGCGACGTTCTGCCGATGAGCGCGACCTCCCGTGTTGGGGCCATGCTCACGCTCGAGAGCATCGAGCGCGTGGACAAGGACTGGCCCGGATACCGCACCATCGCGGTGAGCGAGTTCGTGCTCTCTACCTCTAATCCAACGCGGGTGGCGCCGAGGGGCATGGCCTCGACCGGCGTGACGTGATGTTCAACGACTTCGTAATCGTCGGACCAAAGAGCGACCCGGCAGGCGTTCGGGGCCTCCGGCAAGCCTCTGAGGCATTCCGACGGATCGCTCACGCGAAGGCAGCCTTCGCCTCACGAGGTGACGACAGCGGCCCGCATCGGATGGAACTGCGCCTCTGGAAGCTGGTCGGTGTCGAGAAGCCAGCCGGTGAGTGGTATCGCGAGGTAGGTCAGGGCATGGGCCCGGCCCTCAACATCGCTGCAAGCATCAACGGCTACACCCTGACGGATCGCGCTACCTGGGCGAGCTTCAAGAACCTTCAGGAGATGGAGGTCCTCGCCGAGCGTGACCGACCGCAGAATCTCCGGCTTGCCCTCGACCGAGCCACTGCCGTCCCGACCAGACGCGTTCTGGAGTACCTTCTTGTCAACTCCGCTGAACTCCTGCCATCGGGAACGCGGACCCGGTCTGGGCACGGCTCGTTGTCCAGAGCGCGCAGGCTCCGACCGAGTTTGCCCGGAACGTTCGCGCCAATCTCAAGACGGATCTCACCGAGGCGAGGGCTCAGGGGCGCTTGACCGTGCAGGACGTCGAGCTGGCCGCCGACATCGTCTTGGGCATCTGGCTTCAGGTCACGCGCGGCACTCTTCAGCGACGGGCCGCGGCAGACCTAGCGGAGCGAACTCTCGATGCCATGCTTCGAGGGCTTGGCGCGTCGCCACGACCGCGGCGACAGAAGGGCGGCGCTCACCGATCTACTAGAACTCCAGGTGCGGGATAACGGCCACAAGACGTTCAGGCTCGGTTAGGGGGCGGAGTGCTCATTGGGCGCCGCACCCCCGTTCAGGAATTCCTTGCGGGTGGGCGAGTGGTCTGCCCATTCGATCTGAGCGAACTCGCCCCGAGAGTTAGCCCTACTGTGAAGACCGATACGAGGTTGGATCGCGCAGTACCCGATGGCTCTTAATCAGCGGGTCCAAGGTTCGAGTCCTTGCACATCCATTTGCAATATCAAGTACTTACACCAACTTTGATATTCCGTGCTTCCCAGAAATACCAATTGGGAAGCATATGGGAAGCTTGCGCCGTCAGGGCCATGCGTGTGCGTTCCTTGTTGAGGCCCAAAATGTGATACTCGCATAACGCCTTGTGAGGAGATCGCAATTCCCACGGCCTTAGCTCGACTTTGGCCGTTTAAGCCGGGTAGCAGAGCACGGCGGCCAAGCGTTCGACGAAGGCATCTGGTCCTTTAGCGATATTGGGCCGTCTGGCTGACCGACACAAAAGCTCGCTGGCCCACAGCGACCGGCGCACCGCGGCGAGAGCATCGCTGAACGTGATCGTCCGTTTCTCGTACCAGATCGCGCGCCGTGGCTGGACGAACGAGCGAACATCGGCGCGATCGGTCCATAGGGCCACGAGGGAGAACAGGCCGAGCAGAGCCGGCGTGGTGCGCGCAATCGCCTTGTCCGACCACTGGCGCTGCGTTTCCACCCCCAGATGCCGCCGCACTTCGGCGAAGGTCACCTCCGTCGACCAGCGACGGACGAACCAGCGCAGGATGTCGAGCGGATCGGCATCGAGGTCCGTGCACAGGAAAGCCTGCGGCCTAAACGCGCCAGCAGCGTCGCGCACCAGAACGTACCGGATCGCGACGTGCTTGCCGGGGTGATGCCAGATCGCCGTCCCCGAGATGATCTCTACGAGCCTCTCGCCTCCCCCGTACCATCGGTCGACGCGCAGACGTCGCCAGGGCGTGTTGGGATCAGCAAGGCATTCCGCCAGGGTCGGCAGGCGCTCTCCGACGATCCGCGGCCGGCCGATCGTGCCGGGCTTTCGCGGCGCAGGAGGCGCAAACAGGCGAGCATCAAGGCGCAGGCGGGTAATCATGCAGACGCGTTCGCGGACTGCGCTCAGCAACTCGATGGCAGCGTAGCTCGTATCCGCAACGGCGATGAGGCGCCGGTCCGGAAGCCAGCGTGCGATCTGAAGCAGCCCCTGTCGCGCCCAGTCCGTCAGAGCCTTGTGCCTGCGGCGGCGCTGGCGCGAGAAGCGCTCGGATGGCGCCAGCACGGTCAGGAAAGGGAGTGCCCAGACACGATCGGCCCATGGGATCGGGGTGAGCAGCATGAACGACAGCCAGCGCAGACCAGACGCCTTGACGAAGTGACCATGAGAGGAGCGGATCGGATCGCGATAGATGCCGCGTGCCTTGATCCGTGCGCCCCATCGGCGCTCGAGCGTATCGTCGAGACCGATCACCACCGGTCCTGTCGGCATGAAGGCCGCGATCAGCAACGTGAGCAGACGGCGAGCAACCTCGCGGCTGGACCAGCGGTTCCGATTGAGCACGCGATGGTAGTTGGTGAAGGTCGGCGCTCGCGAGAGGCCGACGACAGTCAGCATGGCCGTGACGGTGCGTCGTCCTGGGGTGAGGATGGCACCTCCGACGAGGACGATCGCATGGCGGAAGGTCGGTCCCGTCAAGCAGGATCGGAACGGTTCCAACCACGCGGACATCAGCTCGGACCAAGGCTGGACGGGCATGGTCGCAAATCCCACAATCGCTAGTCCGGGATCTTTGAGGGGTCGCCATGACCGCAAATGAGTCGGGAGGAGGTGTTAACGCGCTACCGACGCCTGCGCGAGATCAGCAAGCGCCATCAGACCGAGGCTGTGAGGTATGTTCCTCATTCCGCTCTTCTCGATCAGGCGCGTCGGATCGAACTCGCGGTGGGCAAGACGCTGGTGGCCGAGAGCATGGACGAGCTGACGCTCGCCTTCGATCTTGCGCTCTATACCGCGCCTCCAGGTCGGTCCCGTGGGATCGAGCGCTATGCCCGCTCGGCCGCTGTTCCCGCGGGGTCGGATGACGAGGTGGTGCTCCAGGCCATGCGCCAGGCGCGCTTCTCGGTCTGGCAGGTTGAGCGCCGGCACGAGGCGGTGGGCTTGGTGGTGCAGGACCTTATGCGCGAGAACAGCCTGTGGCTTGTTGATGAAAGCCTGGAGCAGACAGCCCCGGAGGGCATGTCGGTCGCCATGCGGGTGATCATGCCCGAGGCCTTTGCGATGACCTGCGGCGTCATCGTGCCGGTCGATGCCATGCTGCTCGACGAAGTGTTCGAAGAGGTCCTCGGGCGCATCCGGGGCGAGGCAGACGCCATCGCCAATGATCGCCGCTTCGCCACGACTATCTACCGCATGGCCGTCCTGGAGGGCCTGATGGACCAGGTCGGCTTCGTCGATCCAAGCTGATCACGCTCACCGCTCGAAAAAAATGGCCAAAGTCGAGCTTAGTAGACGCCGAGTTTTCATTGCAGGGCCTCACAAGAACGTGACGTGAGGGTGGCGTGCCGTCGAAGGTGTGCTAGCTGCCACTGCAACCGTCGGCGAGTACGCCAAGCTGTTGTTGCTACCATTATCGGCTTCAAGGAGAAGCATGGACGCTGCCTCGAACCCTTGGCCCGCAATGTCCTCGCGTCTTGGCCTCTCTGACCCGCAGCATCGCAGCCGTTCACACGAAAGTCTCGTCACCTTATGGGAGTGGCGGCGTGTCACGACGGAGCTATACGCCGACATACGGGCCCTGGATCCCATCACAGGCTGGCAGAGATGGCGTTCGGCGCGACATCACCTCTTCCGCTATCACCCGCAGTCGCCGATAGCGCTGCACCAGCGCGCGTTGTTTCCTGGACTGAGTTATTTCGAATACGAACCCTCGCTGCGGTTCACGGTTGAACTTGATGACGTCGAGCCAGTGACGACTACGACAATGACGGCGGGCGAAGATGGGGAGATGAAGCTCGTAGCCTTCGCTCGCACGCGCGGTCTGAAAAATGCAGTTGGAGTAGAGCTCACACTGTTTTGGATTGAGGGCTACGGCGGAGGAGTATTCCTTCCGTTTGGAGATCCGACAAACGGAGTCAACTCGTTTGCTGGCGGCCGTTACCTGCTCGACACGATTAAGGGGGCCGATCTCGGCTGGACGCCGGACGGCAAGGTCGTCCTGGACTTCAACTTCGCCTACAACCCGAGCTGCTCGTACTCTGACAAGTGGGTCTGTCCGCTGGCACCGCCAGAGAATAGACTTGCCGAACCGATCACGGCCGGAGAGCGGATCTAGCAGGCTGTTGAAAACGCCCCCGACAACCGGTAGCCCTCGCGCAACCTGAACAATGGGGCACCCACGGCAGCATGCTAGCACTCCAGATGGCGGGAACCTTTCGCCGCGTGGCTCGGTCTAATGGGCATGCCGGAGCAACCCAGATCTGAGCTGGAGTTGTCCAGGCTCATCGATGCCGAACTCGTGCGTGTCGCGCGAGAGGGAAGTGCGTCTGCGTTGCGCCTGATTATTCGGCGTCACAATCAGCGGCTCTATCGTGTCGCGCGCGCCATCGTGCGCGATGACAGCGAGGCCGAGGACGTGATGCAGGAAGCTTATCTGAGCGCGTTTGCGAACCTCGCAAAGTTCCGAGCAGATGCAAGCCTCGCGACGTGGTTGACGCGCATCGTGGTGAACAAGGCCATCAACCGCCTTCAACGAGAGGACGTCGTCGTTCCGTTGGAGGCCGTCGAACACCTCGAGCCGGCGGCAGGGCACATCATCGGTAGGCCGCATCGTGCGTTTGAATTCGACCCGGAGGCGACTGCAGCCCGCAGCCAAGTTCGCGACCTGCTCGAGCGCGCGATCGACAACCTGCCGGAGCCGTTCCGGGTCGTGTTCGTGATGCGCATGGTCGAGCAGCTCAGCGTGAAGGAAACGGCATCCTCTCTCGGCATCCCCGAGGAGACCGTGAAATCGCGTTTTCACCGCGCCAAGAAAATGATGCGCGAGCAGCTTGAACCAACGCTCGCCTCTGCTCTCACGGACATCTTCAAGTTCCAGGACCCGCGCTGTGGGGAATTCACCGACGCGCTGTTGGCTCGACTTGTCGGGAAGTACCGGACCGCCCGACCGGCCACCGCAGCACAGCTACTCCCAAACACGGAGGAAATCATGACCAGAATCGGCCTGCCGACGTTCTCACGCCGCAACTCGCTCAGGGCCGTCGCCGCAGCCGGCTTGTGCACGAGCGTGGGCGTGTCACCAAGCTTGGCGCAAGACGCTGAGATCAAGGACGAGGATATCTTCCGGTTCGCGCTGAACCTCGAGTACATGGAAACCGAGTACTACCTGAGAGCGACGACGGGAAGGGGCATCGAGGCGGCCGATCTCGGTTCCGACCCCGGCTCGGTCAAAGGCGGTCGCAAGGTGGACTTCCAGAGTAGAGCCATCCGCGAATTTGCAGAGGAACTCGCGGAGAACGAACTCGCGCACGTGCGCTTCTACCGCAAGACGCTCGGCGGCCAAGCTGTGGATCGCCCGGAGATCGATTTTCAGGGAGGTTTTGCCGCCGTCGCCAAGGCGGCCGGGCTTCCTGACTTCGACCCGTTTGCGAACGATATGAATTTCCTGCTCGGCGGCATGCTGTTCGAGGATGTCGGCGTGACCGCTTACGCCGGTGCAGCCCCACTCCTCAAGAAGAAGGAATTCGTCGAAGCAGCGGCCGGAATTCTGGCCGTCGAGGCTTATCACATGGGCATGGCGCGCTCGCAGCTCTATGAGATGGGCGACAAGGCACAAAAGGCCGCGAATGCGGTCTCGGCCGCCCGCGACAAGCTCGATGGCCCGGAGGACAAGGACCAGGGCATCGAGCGCAATGGCAAGGCTAATTTCGTGCCCTCCAATGCGGACGGCATCGCCTACCGCCGCACACCCAAGGAGGTGCTTCGCATCGTTTACCTGACAGACAGGTCGGGCGCGACGAGCGGCGGGTTCTACCCGAAGGGGATGAACGGCACGCTCAAGAGCACATAGGCGGCACACCGACGCGCGGTCTGCCGGAGCGCGTCACGGAGTGGGGGCTCCGGTTGCCCCCAGAGGTCACAATGCCGGAGAATTGAAGTCGCGTCATCCTGTTCGATCCGCACGGCGCTGTCGTCTCGCGCCGCTGCTGCGGCACCGTCTTCGCGCTAGGGAGCAAGCTTTGACCACAGCCTACATCAATCGGATTGGCGCCGCAGTTCCGCCTCATGACATCCACCAAGCATTCCTGCAATTCGCCGAATGGGTGTTGCGCGAGGACAGCCGCCGCGTGTTCCTCTTTCGCCGGATGGCCGAGAGAGCAGAAATCGATCATCGCTATTCGTGCCTCGCGGACCCAGAGGGATTCTATTTGGGAGGAGGAGCCTTTCCGGACACCTCAGCGCGCATGCGCGCCTTCGAGGCGCATGCTCCAGAACTCGCCGCGGCGGCCGTCGATCAGCTCGACCTCGGCCACGACCGCGATCGGATTACCCATCTTCTGATCACCAGCTGCACCGGCTTCTCGGCCCCGGGGCTCGACCTGGATCTCGTTGAGCGCTGCGGTCTCAGGAGCTCGGTCGAGCGAACGATCATCGGCTTCATGGGGTGCTACGCGGCGATCCCCGCGCTCAAGTTGGCTCGACACATCATCCGATCAGCGCCGACCGCTCGGGTGCTCGTCCTCAACTTGGAACTATGCACGCTTCATCTGCGTGAGACGACAGACCTCGATAAGATCCTTTGTTTCCTGCTGTTCGCCGACGGCTGTTCGGCAGCTCTGGTGACCTCCGATCCGCACGGCATAGCACTTGATAGCTTCCAGGCGCTGTTGGTGCCGGGCACGCGCGGACAGATTACCTGGAACATCCGAAATTTCGGTTTCGATATGGTCCTTTCCGGCCTGGTGCCGGCAACAATAGAGCGGGCGCTCCGGGATCATGCCAGTGAAATTCTGGGCGCGCCGGTCACGGAGGTCGACCTGTGGGCAGTGCACCCTGGCGGGCGCTCGGTACTCGATGCCGTGCAACGTGCCTTTTCGCTTGCGCCAGCGGCGCTCTCGGCCTCGCGAGACATTCTGCGTCGCTACGGCAACATGTCATCAGCAACGGTGATGTTCGTCCTCGATAAGCTTTTGCGCTCGGATTCCAGGGGCGCGGCTGGGTGTGCGATGTCGTTTGGCCCTGGTCTGGTCGCAGAGACGATGCTGTTCCATGCGGTTGGTGGGTTCGCCAACGCCGACGGTGACCGCGCTGCTGCCCCGGGTCTCACGTGAAGGCGGAGCTACGATGATCCGGCTGCCCCGTCGGGTCGAACCGGAATGGCTGGATCACTTACCAGCGGAGGATCCACGCGCCATCCGGTCGCGACACGACCTCAAGCGCCTGAATGCCTTGATGCAGCACGCCGGCTTCATGGCACGTGTTCTTGCTGAACACTGCATCCATCAGAGACCGCGCGTCATTCTAGACCTTGGCGCCGGGGACGGGACGTTCATGCTGGGTCTCGCCGCACGGCTGGCGTCGCAGTGGGCGAACGTCAAAGTCATTCTGCTCGATCGCCAGCAGATTGTAGCGCCGGAAACCCGCGGCGGGTTCAGCGCGCTGCAATGGCATCTCGAAACAGTCACGGCGGACGTGTTTGAATTTATCGAGCAGGAAAAGTCCTCGACCGCGGATGTGATCGTCGCCAATCTATTTCTGCATCACTTCTCACGGGAGCAGCTGTCTTGTCTGTTCGCGAAGACCGCCCGGTTGTGTCGGCTCTTTGTGGCCTGCGAGCCGCGGCGCGCCGCATCGGCGATGCTCGGCAGCCGACTTTTATGGGTGATCGGCTGCAATGGCGTCACTCGCCATGATGCAGTCGTTAGCGTCCATGCAGGTTTCAACGGCGCAGAACTGTCCGAGTTGTGGCCTCACCAGCCAAACTGGCTGCTATACGAGCATGCGGTGGGCCTTTTTAGCCATTGTTTTGTGGCACGCCGAGCAGGGCCGAGACTGTGACTTATGACGCGCTCGTCATAGGCGCAGGCCCGGCCGGATCGACAACGGCGCTGATGCTCGCCAAGGCGGGCTGGTCGGTAGCAATCGTCGAGAAAGCGATGTTTCCCCGGCGCAAGGTTTGCGGCGAATTCATCTCGGCCGCGAGTCTTTCGCTCCTCCGCGAGCTCGGCGTTGGCGAACTGTTTCGCCGGATGGCGGGGCCCGAAGTCCGGCGTGTCGGGCTCTTCGCCAAAGAAGAAGTCCTGGCCTCACCGATGCCAAAGGCGACCGGATCCCTCGACCAATGGGGCAGAGCCTTGGGGCGAGAGTATCTCGATCAACTGCTGCTGGCGGCTGCCGTGAAAGCTGGGGCAAGACTCTGGCAGCCATGGGGCGCCACTGAGTTGCGCCGGAGAAATCAGGTTTATACGTGCAAAATCGTGGCCCGCGGATCGGAAAAGGAGCTTGCCGCGCGGGCGGTCATTGGCGCCTATGGATCTTGGCACGGTGGGCCACTGCCACATGCAACGCTTTCAGCCTCACAAGCCTGCCGATTTGCTCGCCTTCAAAGCCCATTTCACCGGGAGCGAACTTCCCGTCGACCTCATGCCCCTGCTGGTCTTCCCTGGTGGCTATGGCGGGATGGTGCACAGTGACAATGGACGCGTGACCCTTTCCTGCTGCATCCGCCGCGACCGACTGAGCGAGTGCCGCCTACGACATCCGGGACAACCGGCCGGCGAGAGCGTCTTGCGGCACATCGAGGCCTCCTGCCTGGGTGTGCGGCAGGCCCTCGAGCGCGCTCGCCTCGATGGCGCTTGGCTGTCGGCAGGCCCCATTCGGCCTGGAATTCGCCAATGTGCTTCGCACGGCGTCTTCTTGGTCGGGAATATCGTCGGAGAAGCGCATCCGATCATCGCCGAGGGTATCAGCATGGCTATGCAATCAGCGTGGTTGCTGTGCCGGTACCTGATTGCAAGCCAGGACAAAATCGGGGTCGGGCGCACCATTTCGCAAATCGAGCGGGACTATGCAGCGGCCTGGGAAACCTGGTTTGGTACGCGCGTCCGCTTAGCCGCCGTTTTCGCTCATCTCACGATGCATCCCATTACGAGCGCACTTCTGGTTTCACTTGTACAGCAGCTTCCCAGCCTATTGACCTTCGGGGCGCACCTGAGCGGGAAAACAACAATTCCGAGCACCTTCGCCCGTGTCTAGTGCCTAGGACGCTCCAGGCGACCCTGGCCAGCTTGTGGTCATGGCCGTGGCAAGCTTGTTGCGGTGGAGGGGGGTCGCTGCTTGAAATCCAGTCGGGAATGCGGCGCTGATGGGACATCCCGGTTGACAGCCTTAGAAAAGAGCAAAATCACCGCAGGATAGAGGCTACAGCGCATGCCTCTGGGAGATGTCCCGTTAGTTTCTGTCGCTCGAACCTTAGGAGACCCTCTATGCGAACAATCATGGCAGCAGTGCTCTATGCTCTGGCGATGGCCGCGAACGCACACGCGGCGATCAAGGAGGAGCCGGTCACCTACCACGCCGGTACGACCACAATGAAGGGCTTCGTCGTCTACGACGACGCAGTTCAGGGCAAGCGTCCCGGCATCGTCATGGTGCACGAGTGGTGGGGCGTCACGAAGCACATCCACAGCGAGGCGCAGAAATTCGCGCAGATCTTCTGGTCTCAAGGAGGGGCAGATCCGCTCGCAGGAAGTTTCAAGGCTGGACCTGATCGTTTGCTGGGGTGGCGGACGACGCCTCAGTGGCTTTCTGCCGGTGCAGTCGGTGTACGCAGATTTCTATGTTGTTGACGCGTATTGGCCAGACTTCAACCCGGAGCAACTCCAGGAAGCATTGGAGTGGTTCGAGAACAAGATCAGACGCTGGGCCGGTGAAAGCGTCACATCACCGCCGCCATTGTACAGCCGAGCCGGTGACTGACGAAACACCGAAAATGGGCTACTAAGGCGGGAGCGCTGGTGATGTGCAGGTGCCCGTAAACCCTTATTATCTCGCGCTGGCGTGCGCGATTGTGGTTGGCGTAGGCGCTCAGGTGGCGCTGAAGGTCGGGGCCGCCGACAGCGTCAGCATCGTTGCGCAGTTCCTGCGCGTTTCTACAATCACAGGGCTGCTGCTCTATCTGGTTTCCGCGATCCTCTACGTGATTGCGTTACGAAAGATGTCCATCTCGATTGCGTTTCCAACCGTTTCCGTGGGCTACGTGCTGATCGCCGCCATCGACTATTTCGCATTCAAGGAGCCGTTGGGTCTCACGCAGCTCGGCGGAATCATTCTGATCATGGCCGGGGTCACCTTGCTCCATCACTCGGCTTAACGCGACGGCTACCGCATCGTTAACTGAATGGACAAAGCACGGCCAAGGCGCTCCGCAACCAGGCTTCCGGATATCCACGGACCACTTGGACCACTCCGGTGCGGCGCATGGGCCTGGGCGGCGGACGATCTACGGGCTTCGAGAAGTCCTATCATCCGGGTCGACCCGATCTCGCCATCGGTCCTCCACGTCCCAGTTAGCACGCATGTGCCGTCCGAGAAAACCAGGATGAAGTCGCCATGGATGCCATGATTCTTTCGTATGCGCAGCGGCTTGAGGATTATCATCTGGCTTCTGCATTCGGTAATCAGGCATCCGGCTTCTATGTCGACATCGGAGCTGGCCATCCGGTCGCCGACAACGTGTCCTACTGGTTCTACCTGCAGGGCTGGCGCGGCGTCATCGTGGAACCGCAGGCAGACCTCTTGGATCTCTACCGGCACCTGAGGCCGCGTGATGTGGCGGTCTGCAGCCTCGTTGGCCGGACCGTCGGCGAGGCGGACTTCCACATCGTCGAGGGTCTGCACGGGCTCTCGACGATGCTCGAGCTCAACGCCCGGAAGGCTGCGGCGCACGGAGCCAGCTACACCACCGTCCGCCGGCCCGTCACAACCCTGGCGCAGCTACTCGAGGTTCACCGCGTCGGATCGATCGACTTTTTAAAGGTGGATGTCGAGGGTGCAGAGCCCGAGGTCTTCGCGGGCGCGGATTGGAGTCGTTGGCGACCGCGCATGATCGTCGCCGAAGCGATCGCCCCCAATACACCGCGCGACGCTTCGCAGGACTGGGAGGCGATCCTCCTCGATCAGGGGTACGTCGTCGCGCTGTTCGACGGCCTCAATCGGTTTTATGTCGCCGAGGAGGAGGCGGCGCTGAGAGCACGGCTGCCCTCCGAACCCGCGCGGTGGGACGCGGTGCGACATCTTTATGAATTCGGGCGCGCCCCGGAAAACCCGGATCACCCGGACCACGCCCTCGCGCACCACCTCGTGTCAGTTTTGCTCGCCGATCTGCCCAGCTGGGATGAGGATGACCTCGTCATGCTCCTTCTTCGGGACTTCGACAGCTTGAACGACCGGAGCGGTTTCGATCGTTTCCACGTCACCCCAGCCGATCCAGAAGTTTCGCGACAAGCAGCTTTGCCGGGCCCTCGTCCGGAGCGACGTGTTCCGGGCGGCCCTCGGCCAATCGCGGCGCCATATGACGGAGGCCTGACGCTGGACGATCCGCAAACCCCGGTGCGGTAGTCTTTCGCCACGCCAGAAGCCGAGTGGAACGCGAGGACCTGCTTCGCATTAAGGCGGTAGGATCATTCCGACGGGTGTAGAGTCGATGGCGCTCTCTAGCGTCAGGGTCCTGAAGGCAGGTGACAGGGAGGAGATCCCCAGCCGCGGCTCCCACCGTAATCGCTCGTCGGTACTTCCGCTTGTCGCGCGGCTTCTGGACCGGTTCCGCCCGGCGCACGGCCTGGCTCCTCACATTCGGCGTCTTAGCGTTTGTGCTCGCCAATCTTGTTGCTGCTCTCGGGATCAACCGCTGGAATCGCTTTTTCTTCGATGCGTTTGAGCAGAGGAATGTTGCAAGCGTGATGCTCGGGATCGGCATCGCGGCCGGGCTCGTTCTCGGCTCTGCTCTCGCCTCGTGGGGCTCGTGCAGATGCGCATGCGCCTGCAACTCCGCTGGCGACAATGGCTGACCGGCCACCTGATTGGCCGGTGGCTATCCGAGCGGCGGTTCTATCAGCTCAACATCGTGACTGGCGGCAGCGGCAACCCCGAATACCGCATCGCGGATGACGTGCGGCTGGCTGTCGAGCCTCTCGTCGAGTTCATCATCGGCCTCGCGAACGCCCTCCTGGCCGCAGTGGCTTTCATCGGGGTGCTCTGGGTCGTTGGCGGCGCCCTCACCATCGGAGCTGTTCGCATCCCTGGCTACATGGTGATCGGCGCCATCATCTATTCGGGTCTGACGTCCCTGGCGATGACGGTCCTAGGTCGGCCACTGATCCAGCGGGTGGAAGCAAAGAATGCAGGCGAGGCGAGGCTCCGCTACGAGCTTACCCGCGTTCGCGACAGCGCCGAGAACATCGCGCTGATCGGCGGAGACGAGGACGAGCGTGTCCGTCTCGACGAGACCTTCAGTGATCTCGCCGAACGGTGGATCAAAGTCATCGTGCAGCAGGCTCGCATGACTTTCGTGAGCAACGCCAACACTGTTCTTTCGCCTGTGGTGCCTTTGGTGCTCGGAGCGCCCAAATACCTTGCAGACGAAATGAGCCTGGGCGAGCTGATGCAGACGGCGACGGCCTTCGTTCAGGTGCAGATTGCGCTCAACTGGCTTGTCGACAACGCCATCCGGCTGGCGGAATGGCTCGCCTCGGCGCAGCGCGTGGTCGAGCTCACGACGGCGCTCGAGATGCTCGACAGGACCATCGGCCGGACCGGCTCGAAGCAAACGATCGTACTAGGCGACAGCCCGGACGATGCGGTTCACCTCAAGAACCTCTCGATCACCCAGCAGAACGGCACCTTGATGATCGAGGGTGCTGACGTTGTGATCCCGCGGGGCGAGAAAATCCTGGTGAAAGGCGAGTCCGGCACGGGCAAGAGCACGCTGATCCGGGCGATGGCCGGCCTGTGGCCGTGGGGCTCGGGTCAGATCCTACGCCCTCTCGGGCGCACACATGGCATTCCTTCCGCAGCAGCCGTACATCCCGCTCGGCACCCTTCGTCACGCGCTCCTCTATCCTGCTACAGATGACGGCATCGCTGACGAGGTGTTGGCGGATGCTCTACGACGGTGCGGTCTGACGCACCTCGTCCCGCGGCTGCATGAGGAGGACCAGTGGACGGTCATCCTCTCCGGCGGTGAGAAGCAGAGGCTCGCCTTCGCTCGGCTCCTCATCCGCCCGCCCGACATCGCCATTATGGACGAGGCGACCTCGGCTCTCGACGAGGTCAGCCAGGCTAGGCTGATGAGCTTTCTTCGAACCGACCTCCACCACACGACAGTGCTCAACGTCGCGCACCGGCCGGGCCTTGACGAGTATCACGACGGCGAGATCAATCTGATCCGGGTGGATGCCGGTCACGCGGTGACCCATGACCGGCACTACCCTCGCTTGAAGCAGCTGTGGGAGCGCATTCTTCGCAACGGGACCCTTGGTCCAATCTAGCGTCCCGGCTGTCCTGCTGTTTTCGACCAAAGTGCTCGTCAGATCCCGCGTGACGGGAGCGGCTCGCGGGCGGGGCCATGGATCACTGTCCCGTCGCGCTCGAAAATCGAGCCGTGACACGGGCAGTCCCAGGTGCCGTCGGCATTGTTCCAAGTCACGGTACAGCCCTTGTGGGTGCAGCTGGCCGAGAGCCCATGAAGCGTGCCGCTCTCGTCCCGCCACACGGCGATCTTTTCCTCGCCCCTCGTGACGACACCTCCTTCACCGGGAGCAATCTGGGCGACATCCCCGACAAGCGATTGCGTGTCGCCGCTCTTGTGGAAGTCCTTCGGCGCCGGGCGGGTCGGCTCGTAGAGCCAAGGCCATTGCCGTGAGCCCGTGACGATCTCGGAGGCAATGGTCAAGCCCGCAGCCGTTCCATTGCTGATGCCCCAGCCGTTGAAGCCCGTCGCCACGTGAAAGCCCGGCGCCTCCTTCGGGTCCGGCTGGCCCACATAGGGCATGCGGTCTGCCGTGTCGTAGTCCTCGTTGCACCAGCGCCAAACGGCCTCACCGACCGGCAGATGGGCCTGGGTCCAGTCCTCAAGCTCGAGAAAGCGGCGGGCCACGTCGCCGTCCTGCCCGGTGTTGAACCGCGGTCCCAGGGTGATGATCAGGGGGCCGTCCGCGTCGCGTCCGGTCCGGATGGAACGGGTGGGTCATCGATGCTGATGAACATGCCGTCGACCGCTTCCGGCTCTTGGTGCGAAAGGCCATCACCACATGGCTGCGAGGCTGGGTGCGGTTGGCGTAGCCGACGGGGCTCTTCACCGTGATGTTGGTCGCGATCACCACATGATCGGCCTGACCTGGCCCGCGCGGTTCCGACACCCAACCTCGTGGCGCTCGAAGGAGGTCGCGCGGCTCCGCTCGAAGATCCGGCCGCCCGGCCTGAACCGCGGCTGCCAGGCCACAAGGTAGCGGGCCGGGTTGAACTGGGCCTGATCGGGGAACTCCAGGGCTCCGGCCGTCGCGAAGGGCAGGGGAGCCTGGTCCAGGACCCGCGCATCGAAGCCGAGTTCCCGGGCCGCCTCCGCTTCGATGCGGAGGTCGGCCGTCCGGTTCGGATCGGCGGTATAGGCATAGGCTGCCTTGGGCTCGTAATCGCAGTCGATGTGGAGCTCCTCGACCCAGGCGCGGATCTGCGCGATCGCGGTGCGATTGGCATCCGCGTAGGCCGCCGAGATCTCCCGCCCGAAGGTGTCAATCAGGTACCGGTAGATCAGGCTGTGTGCGTCGTGATCTTCGCCGTCGAACGGCCGGTCACCTGCCTCCCGACCTGGCGGGCATCGAGGATGACGACCGACTTGCCGGCTTCAATAAGGCGAGAGCGCCGCTGTCAGCCCGACAATGCCAGCGCCAACAATCGCGATGTCGCACTTCTGAGCCCCCGAGAGACCGGGGAAGCTCCTGCGTGGCGCGTTTGCGATCCAGCAGGAGTCCGGCCTTCCTTGACACTTTCATCATTTGAGGTCTCCTGGGTTGGTCAGCGATGAGCCGGGTCGGGACTGCTGCCCACACTCCCTCGAACCTGAGAGCTCCACTATACGCGAACGCGCCGTACAGGGGCTATGGTGAGGATCGCGCGGGACCCGTTCGCTCCTGTTGCAACTGCCTTGCAAGTGCACGAAAGTGTGGTATGTTGCAATTGCCTGCAAGGGCGTGAACAGGTAGATTGCGATGCGCCACTGGCTGCGAGAGACCCTGAGCCGACGCCGTCTCCTCTGGGCGAGCTTCGCCGCTGCCACCGGCTCGGCACTCGGCGGAGCCATCGGGCAGACCTCCCACAGCGGCCATAACGCCGCCTGCGCTCTCCGGCACTAAGCCGGTCGGGCACAACGGGCCGCACGGCAATATGATCACGGTGGGCGAGGTCGATAACGCCCGCAATGGCTTCGATCCGTCCTCACTCCTCACCGACTGGGACACCGGAACCGTCTCAACCCTGCCGGATGGCCGCACGCCTCCGGACGTTCGAGATCACGGGCGAGGACAAGGAGATCGAGATCGCGCCGGGGCTCTTCTTCCCGGCGTGGACCTACAATGGCCGAGTGCCCGGTCCGACCTTGCGCGTCACGGAAGGCGACCGGGTGCGGGTGGTGTTCAAGAACGAAGGCTCGCACCCCCACTCGATCCACTTTCATGGCATCCACTCGGCACGCATGGACGGCGTTCTAGGGGCTGGCGAGATCGGCCCCGGCGAGGTGTTCACCTACGAGTTCGACGCCTTTCCGTTCGGGTGTCACCTCTACCACTGCCATACGCTGCCGTTGAAGCGGCACATCCACAAGGGGATGTACGGCGCATTCATCATCGATCCCGATCCAGCACGACATCCGGAGCAGTCCGGAGTGGCCCGCTCGCGCCTCCTTGGCACGCCCGAGAACGCCGAATGGCAAGAGTTCGTGATGGTGATGAACGCCTTCGACACCAACTTCGACGGCGAGAACGAGGTCTATGCCGTCAACACGGTGGCGCACCACTATGCCAAGCACCCCATCAGGGTCGTCCGATCCAGGCCGGTGCGCCTCTACCTCATCAACATCGTGGAGTTCGACCCGATCAACTCCCTGCACCTGCACGGCAACTTCTTCGACTACTACGACCACGGCACGACGCTGACACCGACGCTGCGGACCGTGGACACCGTGATGCAATGTCAGGCTCAGCGCGGAATTCTTGAGTTCACGTACAAGGACCACGAGACGGGCATGTACATGTTCCACGCCCATCAGTCCGAGTTCACCGAACTCGGGTGGGTCGGGATGTTCGATGTGGTGGAGGCCGCCGCATGAACGATGCCGCCGGATCGGAAATTGCTGTCCTCCTGACCAAAGCCCAAGGCTGGGGTCTCGGGTTGCGAACGCGCTCTGGATATTGGTGCCGCTGTGCCTGTTCGGGCTTGCGGCGGCGTGGCTCGTCATTGCCGACCCGCTCCGTGCGTTCAGCAACGGCGCGCCTCCGGTTGAGAAGCTGACTTTCGAGCGTCGAATCCTCGACGGCACCGGCCTTCATCTGTTGGTTCGTGCAGGCGGGTCCGAGCCGATGACGATTGCGCAGGTCCAAGTGGACGATGCCTACTGGACCTTCACGCAGGACCCGCCCGGTGAACTCGGTCGGCTCTCGACCGCGTGGATACACGTCCCGTTTCCTTGGGTTCTCGGGGAAGCGCATGTGGTCAAAGTGGTTTCCAGGACCGGGACGACCTTCGATCACGAGATCGAGGTGGCTGTGCCGACGCCCCAGGCGGACGCCAATCAACTCGTGCCGCAAGCCTTCCTCGGGGCGTTCGTTGGCGTTTTTCCCGTCGCAATCGGCTTGATGTTCTATCCCGCGCTGCGCGGCGTCAGTCGGCAGGGCATGAGCTTCCTTTTGGCTCTTACCATCGGGCTTCTCGCGTTCCTGTTTCTCGACTCCCTCGAAGATGCGTTTGAACTCGCCGAAGAAGCTGCTGCCGCCTTCCAGGGGCCGATCATGGTCCTCTTGGCAGCGGCGGCGAGTTTTGCGCTTCTCTGGTTTATCGGCCGTCGGCGAGGCGCGCCGACCGGGCTGGCGCTCGCGACCTACATTGCGCTGGGGATCGGGCTGCATAACCTTGGCGAGGGGCTCGCAATAGGCGCTGCGTTCGCAGCAGGGGCTGCGGGTCTGGGCTCGTTCCTCGTGCTCGGGTTCACGCTCCACAACATCACTGAGGGGATCGGCATCGCCGCGCCGCTGGTGAGGGCTCGTCCACCACTGACCGCCTTTGTTGGGCTGGCGCTTCTTGCTGGGGCACCCGCGATTCTTGGCATGTGGTTTGGAAGCCTCGCGTACAGCCCGCACTGGTCGGCGCTCGCCCTCGCCGTCGGGGCTGGGGCAATCCTTCAGGTCATTGTCGAGGTCGGGGCCTATCTTCATCCGCTCTGATGCGCGACAGACCTCTTCGATCACCGTGAGTGTCATCGGTGGCGTCGTTCTCGGATTGGCACTGATGTACACCACTGCTGTCCTGGTGAAGGTATGATCGCCGCTGTTTGATGGAGTGGCGCATCATAGACAGCAGGAGAGCGGCAATGGCGTTAGCTGGACCGGACCATGAGCCAGATTGAATCAAAGTGTAGAGCACAAGGTTTGCGCCTGACGGGTCAGCGTCGCCTGATCGCTCAGGTGCTCTCTGAGGCCCGAGATCATCCCGATGTCCCCGAGTTGCATCGCCGTGTGGCCGAACGGGACCGGCGTGTGTCCTCGCGACAGTTTACCGAACGATGAAGCGTTTCGAGGAGATCGGCATCGTTGAACGGCACGAGTTCCGTGACGGTCGTGCTCATTATGAGAAGGCATCCAAGGCGCACCACGACCACCTGATCGACACGGCCACTGGGCGAGTGATTGAGTTCAGGAGCGCTGAGATCGAGCGGCTCCAGGAGGAGATTGCCCGAGAGGCTGGGTTTTCGGCTGGTCGGACACCGGCTGGAGCTTTACGGAGTTCCGGCAACAAAGGGCGGGGATCGAACGCGGCCCTGACGACAGAGGGGTACAGGCGCTAACTCAACTGACTTGGGGGCCATGAAGGAGCTGCGCAGCATCCATGAGCACTACGGGGGCGAGAGCGGGAAGAAGATCGTCCTGAGGTTCCTGTCCAACGCTGCATCCTGGCGCGGGGAGAACGCCAAACGGCTCAAGGCCGAGCTAAAGGAGCTGACGACAGCAGACCCGTAAATGCGATGCAGCGACAATCTTGCGGGATTTCCCATTTGAGGACACGCCCTTTCTGGGGACGGGTTCAAAGAGACACCCAAAGCATTTGTCGAAAGCCCGCCCTGGGCAGCCCCAATTTAAGTTCCACGTGTTCCGCCGCTACTCGGGCCGCTGCGCTGCCTGCGACCTAGCCATCCAAGAGATACTCGAAGCAGCACACATTATCCCGGACCAGGAGAACGGCACAGATGATCCTCGAAATGGGATTGTCCTGTGTGCGAACCATCACCGCGCCTTCGATCGAGGCCTTCTGAGGATCCACCCAGAGAAGTCTCGACTTCCGGGTAGACCCAGCGCATTCCGCGGAAATGCTCCGTGTCTCTCGGAAAGATTTGACGCACCTCAGCAAGCGCCCGCACCCAGACGCGCTGCGATGGCGCTGGGACTGGCAGGAGCAGAAGCTGCAGAAGTGAGTCAGAGCTCGTCGATAGTGAGCTCGAGAGGAGGACCAATGAGGCGGGCGTAGCCCCGCGAGCAGGATCGCCATGCTCGCGAACTGGCCGACGTACACGGCCGTCCAGATCCCGTTGCCGGCGTACGCGGCGAAGATGGCGGGATGGTTATTGGCGTCGCCACCGGCGTGGAACTGGGTGACCAGGATGTACAGGAGTTGTCCCACGAGCAGCAGCCAGGCCGAAAGGCGCAGCGACGTACGCGGGCTGAATGGTCTGTTGTTCATGACCATGCTCCTCGTCTGTTTCATCGGACGACGTCGAAGGTGCGATCTTCACATGGACGAGTGAAGGCATGCGAACGGTATCCGCCCACGATCGATATTCGGGAGCCTTGCCGTTCACCCTCAGCCCCTACTTAGGTGTCTCGCCTATTTTCTTCTGCTCAAAGCGAACCGAGGACGAGCTTGATCGGCAGGTCACGCTCGATCAGGCGGGCTTGGAGGATCGACACCGAGAGGTCGTCCTTGAGATCCACCCAGCGTTCCGAACTGCCGGGGTGACCGCCCCACTCCGTGAACAGGATGGTTCCGGCCTTGCTGCCCGGCGCTTTCGGATCGCAGTCGAGGTCGAGATCCTTGAGCAGCTGGTGCGCCTTCGCCTGCGGGCTCTCGTTGTACTCCCAGTAGTCCTCCCACGAGTAGCCATCGATCCGCTGGTCGAGGTCCTCGGGCGTGAGCGACTTCTCACGGTATATCCGGTCGTAGTCCTCCTGCGTCTCGAACCTGTAGCCGAGCAATTTCAGATGCTCCCTCCAGGTCGGGGGCGGCGGAGCGGGCCACTGATCCGGCCCAAGGCTGACCCGGTACTTGGTGGCCCAGGGGCCGTCGCTCTGATCAAAACCCTCGTAAAGGTAGAGCGTCTCTTCGGCTCTCTTGGGCTGCAGGAGAAGCGGGCTCCCACTCTCACGTACATGCGCCCGGGCGCGGGCAACAAACGAGGTCGTGACGAGGCTGCCGATGCCGAGCAGGAAGGAGCGGCGGGAGATCATGATCGGTCCTCCAGTTTCAGGCGCATCGTGCGGGAGGGCCGATCAGACCTATTGTTGCTCCTTGTGGGAGCCACATCGTCTTTACCACCGTTGCCGGTCTTCGGCTGGTTGGCGGGGCCGATCAGGCCCTCTCGGGATGCAAGCTCAACTGTGCCAGACTACAGCGTGGGTGTCTATATGGGCCCGCTGGACGAACTCGGCTTCCCACATGCTTCCCAGGCGCCGATCATTCGCGTGGCGGAGCGAACCCGAAATGGGTCGTGTCGCGCACGCTGAGGTCCGTCGGCCCGAACGCGACTTTCTCATCGTGGCTGACGTCGAGGCGGCGATGCGCGGGCTGAAGGCTGAACTGGATGGGGTGATCGAAGTTGCCGGACCAGAGCTAGCACGAAGCCTGAGCGACCTCGGTCTTGTCGACGAGTATCGAATGTACCTCCATCCGGTCGTGCTTGGCCGCGGCAAGCCGTTCTTCGCCGGCCCACCGCCGCCGCTGCGCCTCGTGGCCAGCGAACGCATTGGAGGGGACGTGATCAGGTTAACGTACGTTCCCGCATAGTTGCGCGATCAAACCTGACGGACTGCTAGAACGGCAGTAAGAGGATCGAGATCATTGCCTCGGCGCTCCCGAGGCGGGCTCACGACCAAAATCTACATCGTCGTCGATGGACATGGCTCCCGATCCGGCTCGGTTGACCCCCGGCAGGCACACGGCAGCCAGATCGCGGACGTGCTGCTCGACCACCTCGGTCCGCATACGATCGTGCTGGCGGACAAAGCAGATGACGGCCATCGCATCCGCGAGTTGATCCGTCATGCCGTAAGTCGGATTACGGCCCCGAGCTTTACGGCGGGGCTGAAAAAACTTAGCAACTTGACGAAGTTTTCGCTTGCGCCGCCGGCAGATCGCGCGATAGTTAGCGATCATGGCTAAGCATGATCCTGATCTCTCGCTGCTCTTCCACGCGCTGGCTGATCCGACCCGTCGATCGATCCTGACCCAGCTCGCCGAAGGGCACCTGCGCGGGTGACGGATTTGGCTGGCCCCACGGGACTGCGGCTGCCCACGGTGATGCGGCACCTTTCCGTGCTGGAGGAGGCAGGGTTGATCGCCACGTCCAAGGACGGGCGGATACGCACCTGCGCCATCGTACCCGAGGCTCTGGATCCGGTGCGGACATGGCTCGATGAACAGCGGGCCATCTGGGAGGCCCGGCTCGACCGGTTGGACGCTTTTGTGATGAACGTGATGAAGGAACGCGCAGAATGACACCGAACCTGGCTCCAAGCAGCGCGACACGTATGCAGCGCCTGATGATCGGAAGGGGCCGTTTTGCGACGCTGACCTTCGAGACGGGACGTGGCCGCGCCGTCGTCGGTGCTGTGGGAGGCTTGGACGGCCCCGGCCGCGCGGGCGAGTCTGGGCCGCGCCCATCGCCCTCGGTCACCGTGGAGTTCCTGGAGGCCGACACCAGGGTGGGTGGGCGCGAGGTCTCGCTCTGCAAGGTCAGAGGGCCAGCCGGACATCCGCTGCGAGATGCGGCTGGCTGGCGTTGCAGCCGGCGGTGCGCAGCGTGAACTACGAGGTGGTCTCCTCCGGTGGCGTGACGCAATCGGCAGCGCTGGTGACGGCTGATGTTCTCAGGCACGGACGAGCGCAGCCGGTTGGTCGTGACGGTGCAGCTTTCCTCGCTGGCCGAGGACATGGAGGCAGGCTACCGACAGGGCTTCGGCGCGGGACTGGACAATCTCGCGGGCGCGGCTGAGCGGACCATGGTGCTGCAGCGGGTGATACAGGCGCCGCGATCCATCGTGTGGGGCGCGTGGATGAACCCTGAGACGCTGCCGCAATGGTGGGGGCCGGAAGGGTTCTCCTGTCGCACGAAGAGGATCGACCTGCGAACGGGCGGCGAATGGGTATTCGACATGATCGCGCCTGATGGCACGGTCTTCCCGAACCACCATCTCTATAGCGAGGTCCGGCCCGAGGAGAGGATCGGCTATACGCTGCTATGGGGCGAGAACGGGCCGAAACATGCCGACGCCTGGGCCTCGTTCGAGGATCAGGACGGGGCGACGAAGGTTACGCTGGGCATGGTATTCAGCACGGCTGCCGAGTTTCAGGAGGCGAAGGGCTTCGGTGCCGTGGAACTGGGACTGCAAACCCTGGGCAAACTGGAGCGCTTCGTCACATCCCGCTGAAATGCTGCGACTTCCCGTCGGCTCGAATTAGGGCTTGTGGACGAGGTCCTCATCCATGTCGCGCCCGTCCTCATCGGCGACGGCATCTGCCTCTTCAGTCAGAAGGGCATGGAGCCGGTCAGGCTGGAGAAGACCGAGGTCTCGGAAGCGGGGCAGATCACCAACATGCGCTTCCGCTTCGCGGGATAGGGCCGAGAATTCACAAAGGGATACACGAAGAGGAGGGTTCTATGAGAAAACTGATCATATGGGACATGGTGACCGTCGACGGCTTCTTCGAAGGTCCGGACAGGGACATCAGCTGGTTCGTCTTCGAAGGAGAACTCGAGAACTATATTCGTGAGACCCAGGAAAAGGCCGACACGCTGATCTTCGGCCGCGTGACCTACGAGTTCATGGCAGCCTATTGGCCGTCCGAGCAAGGCTGGATCGCGGACTTCATGAACAAGATCGAGAAGGTGGTCTTCTCGCGCACGCTGAAAAGCGCCGACTGGAACAACACGAAGCTCTTCAACGGCAATGTCGCGGAAGAAGTCTCCAAGCTGAAGACCAGGGACGGCGGAGACATCTTCGTGTTCGGCAGCGCCGACCTCACGGCGACCCTGATGGAGCACGGCCTGATCGACGAGTATCACCTCGGGATCAACCCCGTCATTCTCGGGAGAGGCACGCCGCTCTTCAAGGGCGGCTCGGACCGGATACCCCTGAAGCATCTGGAGACGAGGACGCTCAAGTCAGGTGTTGTCATCCTCCATTACGCGCCGGAGAGCAGACAATGACGATCGATCCGCTCTTTCCCGTCAACTAGGCTTGTCAAATGGGGGCCTGGGGAAGCCGCGCGCTCCGGACGATCGGCGGCCAAAGGGCGTAGCTGCCATCACCTTAATCTGTGAATGACCGCTTATGGGTTCGGCGCGACAGATCGGAACAGCTAATTGGGCGCAGCAGCTAACTGGCACATCCCGGTCCTGCGACCTTGACCGCTCATTCCTCTTCAGTAGACATTCGGTGTAGGGCAGGGGAGGTCGGTGGCTAACGCCAACCTGACATTGACATGCTGGCACCACAGTGGGTCGCAGGCGTGCCGCGCCGGCCGCGAGAAGGCGCCAAGACAGCGCCACCACCGCGGCGTTCCGTAGCGTCAGTGTCCGAGCGACGAAATCGAGTGGGCGAACAAGTGACACGGCACGCTTTGATCTGGACCGGGTAGAGCCGCATATTCGCGTACCCCATTTATGGAACTGAGCGTGTGAGATCTCGGAGCGTGCCGGAGCGGTGAGGCCCAGCAAGTCCGCCAGGGTTCATTCGTTCTTTTCCGGTCCGTCCTCTATGTGCGGCTTCTTGGGCGTTATCTAAGTCCTTGGGGAGCTGCGCGTGACCTTCGGTGGATCGCTTGCTGGAAAAGTTTGCTCTAATTCTCGATCCAGCTCCTCTTCGAGTGCTTGTTGTTTGCGTTGCTCGCGTGTCATTTCTTTTGGCATTGTGCGATCTCCGTAGGACGGGAAAACCACTCGAATATTCTGCTTACTCCATACGAGGGGGACATCGCAGGAATTCCGCAGGCGTGATGCCAATTTTCGGTACGTGAGCCGGTGCTTTTTCTCTGCGCAGCCTGAAACGTCCTTTGGGCTGGACCAGTGTCCGCCGGATTTGCGGGATTTTTGCGCCGCATCAGGCCACGCGTCTGTCCTCTTCCAAGGGTTCCCCGCCAACCGACGATATCGGCTTCCTTGTTCATTTCGGCTTCCTGCTTCCGCCGTCCCGCGAAGTGCCGCAAGAGATAATTTGACAAACGTATCGAAGCGGAAACCATCAGGATGTTATTCAGTGCTTCGGATTATTCCGTTGATGATTTATATTGTTTTCAGGAGAATCCCATTCCACGGCAAAGTGGCTTCCAGCTCGACGCGCTGAGCGCCCGGAGCTCGGGGCGCACCAAGAGACCTGAACCCCGGGGACGGTTCGTCGGCTCGCTGCTCGCGCCTCCGGTGCAGCGAGAGGTACGCCGACGACGCCAGCGCCTGTTTCAAACATCCACAGTTCCGCCCGCCCGCTCGAGCACGAACATGCGGTGAGCCGTCGCGGCAGTCCTGGTTCCCGGGTCCTGAGCCACAGGCAAATCGGGCCACCGGAGGTCGCGTCATGCAACAGTCGGATAGAAGGTCCCTCGAAAAGCCCAACCTGGTGTCAGAGAGCGCGACCGAGAAGATTATTTCTGCTCTCCCCATGGCCGCGCTGCGGGCCCGAGCGCGTGCCCCGAAAGAGGACGGAAACGACGAAGAAAACCACAATTGCCCGCGCAGCCCATCACAGGAGAACGACGGATCATCCAAGTGGGCGAAGAGCTGCTCGGCGCCTCCCATCACCCTCTCGGCGCACGATCACGAGCGCCTGTCGCGGTCCGCGAGCGCGGCCGCCAGCACCATGCCGGACATGGCCGCAACGCTCATGGACGAACTCGACCGCGCGCATGTTCTCGCGAAGGGCCGGCACCCGGTTGACGTGGTGTGCATGGGCAGCGAGGTCGTGTACCGCGACTACACGACCGGCCGGATCGGACGGTGACCCTGGTTCATTCCAACGAGGCCGACATCGCGAAGGGCAAGGCGTCGGTGCTCACGCCGATCGGCACGGCCCTGATCGGTCTCGCGGCCGGGAAGTCGATCGACTGGCGGACTCGCACTGGTGTGATGAGGCGGCTCACGGTGCTGCAGGCGAAGGAGCCTGCGCGCGCCGAGCCTCGGGAGCCCGAGACCCAAAGCGTGCTGAACCAGCCCGCCTGAGCATCAGCACATGCCAACTCTGTCCCCGGCGGGTCGAACCACTCCTGTTGTTGGAGCCGCCGGACCCCCTGCCTACGGCGAACCAAGTGGCCGAAGCCTCCCGTCTCAGCGTGACCGCAGCCCCCCGCCGTACGCCCACCGGCTCATGGGCTCGAGCACACCGCGCCCCACGCTGGTTGGGCGAACCCGCTGACCCTCGTGCCCGGCGCCGCGAGCGACGGTCGCCCCGAGTGCTTCGTCGACCGCAACGGTATGCTGTTCGCAAACTCCCAGTCATCCTCGAAGTTCTGCCCCGCGACGCTTCTGAACGACCAGCGGCAAGCGGAACAGGGCGGCTCCGCGACGCCGCTGAGATGGGAGGGCGACGCTGCTCAACCTGTGTGAGATATAAGTATGGATGTTGAACTCGCCCGGACCTTTCTCGAGATCGTTTCGACCGGAAGTTTTATCCGCGCGTCTGAGCGGTTGAACGTCGGTCAGACGACCGTAAGCGCACGGATCCGAAATTTGGAGCAACAGCTTGGACGGCAGCTTTTCGTTCGCCATAAAGGCGGAGCTTCGCTTACGCCAGCTGGTGAGCGGTTCCTGCGCTACGCGCCGATGTTTGTCCAGTTATGGCAGCGTACCCGTCAGCAAGTCGCGGTACCGCCCGGGAGCCGTGCTGTGCTGACCGTCGGCAGTGAGGTGAGCCTCTGGCAACCGCTTCTGCTCGATTGGGTCCAATGGATACGCCAATCGCTTGCGGATATCAGCCTGCGCGTTCACGTCGATGTGCCGCAGGATTTAATCACTCAGGTGGCATCCGGGCTTGTCGATGCCGCGATCATGTATGCACCCCAACATCGGCCGGGTTTGAAAATCGATCTTCTTATCGAAGAAAAGCTCGTGCTTGTGACAACGCACCCTGATTCCGGCCTCGGGGACGGCCCGGACTACGTGTATATGGACTGGGGTCCGGATTTTGTGCTGCACCATGGAATGAACTTCCCCAATTCGGAGCCTGATCTCTTTATGGATCTCGGCCCGCTTGCACTCAGCTACGTGCTCTCAGCGGGCGGCTCAGGTTACTTCAGGATGAGCGCGGTCCAGCCTCACATCGACTCCGGGCGTCTGCACCTCGTGCCGGACATGCCTCAGTTTTCCTATCCGGTCTACGCTGTGTACTCCGCTAACGCCGATATGGCCGTCGTCAGCCCCGCCTTAGCCGGACTGCACAGTATTTCACGGGCGAAGACTGAATAGTCGAAATTCCGCTGTTAGCAGCGCTCCCAGTGTCCGGCGCTACGGTCGCAAAATGTCCAGCACTGTAAGTTGCTGTTCTCCTTCCGCGTCCGTCAAGCGGATTGACTGTCCTGGACCCAGCCCGAGAAGAGCACTACCGACAGCGCTAAGCACCGAAATGGAGTGAACTTGATCGGCTTCGTCCGGGTATGCGAGCCTGCGGTGCCGGACAGTTCCTGCACGATGATCGAAAAACCTTACCTCCGAGCCCATGGTCACCGATCCCACTGCTCCTTCGGGAATGATGTCGGCGCGCGCAAGTTCCTCGTACAAGAATTGGGCGATCGTCGGATCCAGCGTTGCTGTTTCTCATCAGGCGTAACGAGTCGCTGGTGATCCGCCGCCGTGCAGCGCGATGGCCGGTCGTCTCCCCGATGCGCTCAAATCAATTTCAGTCATAGCTGATCTCCAGTCCCCTAAATTCATGCACATGGGCAGCCACTGCAATGAAGACGCGGATTTTTGGCTGCGAAACGATTCGACGACACTTAGCCGTAGTGGATCGCGATGAACGTATGATGCTAGTGTCAGGATTTGATGTGTACCCGCATTTGGAGCGCCTCGTTGTACCCCTTAGAGGAATCGTGACGTGGTATGGCGGTTTTGTTGGACTTAAGCGCGGCGAACAGGAGACCGAAGGTCGTTCCAATTGCCAGTTTGTAGCTGTCGACGACAACATAGCCGTCACCGCAATGAAGGTACACACCTGCGGCACGCCTCGGCTCGCCGTGTCATAGGGTGGCTTCGGCTGCATCGTTGTCGTCGCCCTCTCCACGTGCGGTCCTCTGTCTGGTGACGTCAAAACCTGATATTCGCGCCATAGTACGAACCTTCTCGGTGTGTCTTAATGTTGGCCAAGAGCTGCACGTTCGAGCTGCATGCCCGACGGTCGTGGCATCTGCTCACCGGCCTGACCCACCCAGCCTCAAACGATGAGGCGACTTCACGCGCCGTACCGCTCTCGGATCGCACCCCGGCGAAGGCTGAGCGCCACGAGGGTAGCGCCGCGTGCGATGGTGGAGACGGTAGCAGTTATGCTTGCTCCATAGATGAATGGGGTGACAAATTGCGCGAGCCCCAACGGGATGTTCAGGAACCGTCACGGGCGGGCGACCTCTGCGGCGGCTATCGCGTTAACTGTCAGGACGAGTGAGCCGATCAGGTGATCGGCGTTCGCCAGGTTACCCTCGGCACCGAAGGTGATGCGCGTGAACATCAAGGACAGGCCAATCAGTCCGGATAGAGCCAGGTTCCGAGGCAGGCTCACTCCACCGGCGACGATGTCCCTGATCACGATGCTGGGCGGGCGGTCGAATTCGTCAGCGGCCGCGCCCTCCGTGACGCGGTCGAGCCCGACCATCCAGTAATCGCGATTGAATACCGCTCCGAGTGAGCGGCCCAGGTTGCCGACCGCGCCCGTGATGAGGATGACGGGCCTCGGATCGGTGACCGAGCTCACGAGGGGTTTACCATGCAAAGCTTGCGATTCCACTTATTGGCCGCTCTCAATGATCCTCTCTGAGACGAGTTGTGAAAGCCGTCGACCAGAGGCAATTGCTTCGAGGTACACTGATCAAAGCGCTTATCCAGGTGATTCACAGCGCGATGGTGAGGTTAGTGGCCAGCATAGGCCACGGAGGAGAGTCGCACGAACGAAGATTATTGCCAAATGATCGCAAGATATTTGCTGGTGAAAGGGAAGTTTGGTTATGCGTGCCATGATGAACCAATGGCTGCTCGGATCGTTTACCTGATTTGAGACGTCGATGCCCACCGGGAAAGCCATGCAGAGGGCCTGGCGCTCTCAGCCGGCTCAGCAACCGCGATGGACGTCCGGCGTGATCACGAGAGGGCAGCATCATGTTGGTAGAGACGATCATTCCGACGGCACGCCGACGATTGATTACAATCAACGCGAACGCCTCTCTGGTGGACGCTGCTAAACTGCTTTCCGATACGCAGATCAGCCTCGTTGTCGCATGTGACGCAAGAGGATCGATGGTCGGTGTCATCACAAAAACCGACATCATTCGTCAGATCGCACGGGGCGAGGAGTGCATCGGCAAAGTCCTTGTGTCGGCGGTCATGTCGGGCGACGTGGTTCACTGTCGTCCGGATGATCTGCTGGATGAGGTATGGGCAAACATGAACGCACGAGGTTTTGTCCATATCCCGATCGTCGACCAACACTTCAGGCCTTCCGGCGTGATCAACGCGCGAGATGCACTTCAGGCCCTGCTTGGGGAGGTCAGGGACGAGGAATCGCTCCTTCGCGATTACGTCATGGGCATCGGATACCGGTGACTGTCCTCGCCGGACAAGAATCCCGTCTACTCTCCTCAGCCCGTCCTAGGAGCTCGCGCTAAGCTGACTGCCGTTCCTCGC
>CAWDDI010000014.1:0-103610 GCA_963800985.1 uncultured Alphaproteobacteria bacterium
CTGGACATAACGCTCCCCGTTATCCGCTCGACTTGTTAAGCTGCATACACAGGGCGATCGTGATAACTGAGGAAAATGTTAGCTCGGGCTCTACCCATAGGCCAACCCAATTCTTTCAGCCTGGGGGGCCGACCCATGCTGCGCCGCCCAGCTGGACGCCTCCAAAAACCTCCCCTGGTTTGGAAGCGGGGATCATGATTCAATGGTGGTGGTCAGGGATGGGGGCGTCGGATGCGGGGGCAAGCCGGGTTCTTCGACATCGATGAGCGTCTGAAGGAGCTCTCGGCCAGGGGCGATACGCTGAACCGGCTGAACGGGCTGGTGGACTTCGAGCTCTTCCGGCCTGACCTGGAGCGAGCCGTGCCGCGGGCGGACCGCTCGCGCGGCGGGCGCCCGCCGTTCGATCACGTGTTCATGTTCAAGGTCCTGATCCTGCAGGCGAGCCACAGCCTCTCGGATGAGCGCACGGAGTTCCTGATCAAGGCTCACGCAAACCACACCTCTCGAGGCTCGATCTTACGGCAGCATCCGTGAACGTAGCTGGAGGCGCTGGGTAGCAGTTGCCCCAAGCGAACTCCGTTGGGTCGAGGCCGCCGCGGGCGGCGAACTCCCATTTGCCCTCGTTCGGCAGGGCTGGATTTCTCCATGTTCTCCTTCCTTGTCGGATTCAGCTCTGCCGCACCTGCCAGGCGAGAAGGCGATTGCCGCGCCGACGCTGATCAGATTGATGCCGAGCAGAAATCCGATCAGCCACACGGCCGTCACGGGCAGGCTGGCCCACAGGACAGCGAAGCAGGATCCCGACCAGCCCGCTCGCCAGCACCCAGCCCCAATTCGGGAACGGCCGGATCGTCAGCGCGAAGACGACCTTCGAGATGCCTTCGATCATGAAGAAGACGATCAGGAGCAGCGTGATCGTCATCATCCCCTGCGCCGGGTCGCGGAGGAACAGGAAGCCGATGAGCAGGGCGAGGATGACGGAGATGAGCTGCAGCCAGAAATGCGGCACATGACGGGCGCCGATCAGGCTCAGGCCCTGCAGCAGGCCGCTAATGATGAGCAGCCAGCCGAGGAGCACGATCACCGCCGCCGACGAAAAGACGGGATAGATGATCGCGAGGATGCCGGCCACGACCAGAAGCACCCCTTAGGTACCAGAGCGAATAGCGCTTGACGGCCTCGCGCATCGCCTCGCGGAACACTTCCGCCGCGGCGTCCAAGGACATGGCCATGGTTTCCTCCCGTCTCGACTGCCCGCGTCTTGCATGGGTTGGGATCATGGAGCGGCGAAGCAGTGGGAAAAGCCCCGCGCCTCCTGTGCTCACCAGGTCCTGCTGACTGCAGCCGTTCGATCCGTGCGAGAAATTCCAAAAGTTGATCCCTTGCGGATTTCCGAGAGGTCGTGATGACCGACCATGGCGGTTCCGTCGCCATTCGATGTCCAGTTGCCGCACGTCATGTCGGCGCCGTCAGCAAACGCAGTGCCATCCTGCTGCGAGCCGGTCAGGATGTCGTGCATGTTTGGATCGTCGCCTCGGCCTTTGACAACCTGGCCATTCTCGTCGAGCGCCGTTTCCTTGTTGATCTTGTTGTTCGCAGTGTGGAGATCCGCGACATTAGCAGCGATCCGGACCCCCTTGGCATTGCTCCAGGGCCCGGTGCCGATGCCGCGTGCGTTGACGGCGGCCGAGCCACCGGATGCTCGGGCGTCGATACGCACGCCAGGTGCGATTCCCGACTCCCGCCGCCTGCGCGAGGGACTGGCAATGCTGATCCGCGCCAGCTAACCCGCCGAGATTGGCTCCATTCCCGATTCCCCTGCTGGTCACGAAGAAACCTGTCTCAGGCGAGGCCTGCGCAAGCACCGGACCGGTTCCCATTCCAGAGACGACACCCAAAGTCAGTGCGAAAATCTGCCCTCGATACATGAGCTGCTTCCTCCTGGCGCTCCAGCCCATTCAAGTGTTATCGGAGGCGGCAACAGGCTCAACCGAACGAGAGCGCTGCTTCCGGCTCCGACGATCACAAGTTAGCGATGCTCGTTCGTCGCGATTCGCACGACGGCACGCCGCCAAGCAGAATCTGTCTACCGCCACCCGGGGAACCCTGAGTAGCGCTGCGCGAGGAGGCAGCTCTTGCATTGAGTTTGGTAGCCTAAACTGAAGTGCCGATGAGTTCGGCTTGGCTCTCAAAAAGGACATCTCGCGATCGGAGACGGATTTCATCTTCGTGCCTGGAGACCGTCGAGCTCAACCGAAGCGCGGACGTTCAAGCCGACCAGTGGAGGTACCGCGCCTACCACATCAGTCGCCAGTCACGAGCGCAATCTGCCACTGGCGGACGAAAGGAACATCCTTGATGGGACAGGGTCCCTGTTCGCAAGCCTCCTCGTACAACTTATGATCGGCGCCTCCTTGGACGGCTTACACCGCTCCCCGTCACGGTTTCCGTACGCGGCCCAATAGCGCTGGATCGAGCGGAGGCTGCCAGAATAGTCGTGTTCCGACACCAGCCAGGCGTGCAGAGGGGCAAGGTTGATCGGACCGTCATCCTGCATCTGCCGCCAGTGGGCGATGGCCGCCGCGACGACAGCGGCCTTCGGCTCCTGCCGGGATCGGCCGTCGAGCGCTCCCGTTTGCATGCGCTCCACGTGGTAGCGAACCGCGCCCTCGGTCACACCCAGGAGTCGGGCCATCTGGCTGTTGCTGGCCCCCCGAGCCGCCAAGGTCTTGATGGTCATGCGAGCCTCCGGATCGAGCCGGCCCATCCTGGCCTCCGCACCCAAAACCGGTGCGGAAACTGGATCTCAACCGGAAGCGACAGCTCGTAAATCTGCTTGTTGCGCTGGAGGGTCGTCGCGGCCCGGGCATGCCGGGCCTCAAGGCAGACGACGGGCAGGCCGGCTGCCCTGAGGCCGTGATAGAGCCAGGGTGTCAGGAAGCCGGTCTCGAGGCCGACGCGAACGAGCTCGGGCGCGTGGCGGCGCAGGGCAGCGGCAAGAGCCTCCGGATCACTCGCTCGCTTGCCACGCCAAACCGTGTGGCCAGCCTCGTCAACGACATGGAGAGCGGTCTCCTCGTCTGAGACGTCGAGGGCAGCGTAGTGCGGCATGGAACTCTCCAGCAGAGGTCAGGACGAGGTCATCAGACCTCATCGCTCCCCGCCGAGCATCACTGCCGTGCCAGCCCCCTGCGGGTCGCGATCACCGCATGTGCAAGGATTCGAACTTTGGACCCGCTGATTATGAGTCGTGAGATCGAAGCATGAGACACGCGTCAACTCTCCTCAGCTTTGAGGCGGCGCGCCGATTTCCACGACTTGCCCTTTGCGATGCTCCCGATATGAAGAGGGTTAGTAGGGCAATCGGCTTAGGTATTCAAGAAATTCGTTCGGCAATTGGCGACGCCTACTTAGCCTTTCCGCCTGCTGAGGCGGCCCTGGGCATTCACCAACCGAGCTACACTCCGCGACGCGAGCGGCTCAACACCGCCCGATCCGAGCATCCGGCCGTCACGTGGGACGTCGTCGCCGAGATAAGGGAACCGCCGCCCCGCGACGAGAAATCAATCCATCACCTGGGCGACGACGCCGGCTCCGACGGTGCGTCCGCCTTCGCGGATCGCGAAGCGCAGCTTCTCCTCCATGGCGATCGGCGCAATCAGCGTCACCTCCATGGTGACGTTGTCGCCCGGCATCACCATCTCGGTGCCCTCCGGCAGCGTCACCACCCCGGTGACGTCGGTGGTCCGGAAGTAGAACTGCGGCCGGTAGTTGGTGAAGAACGGCGTGTGCCGCCCGCCCTCCTCCTTGGTGAGGATGTACGCCTCGGCCTTGAACTTGGTGTGCGGCCTGATCGACCCCGGCTTGCACAGGACCTGGCCGCGCTCCACGTCCTCGCGCTTGGTGCCGCGCAGCAGGCAGCCCACGTTGTCGCCCGCCTGCCCCTGATCGAGGAGCTTGCGGAACATCTCGACCCCGGTGATCGTCGTCTTCACGGTCGGGCGAAGCCCGACGATCTCGACCTCCTCGCCGACCTTGATGATCCCGCGCTCGACGCGGCCGGTCACCACCGTGCCGCGCCCCGAGATCGAGAACACGTCCTCGATCGGCATCAGGAACGGCTGGTCGATCGGACGCTCGGGCTGCGGAATGTAGGCGTCGACCTGCCGCATCAGCTCCAAAACCGACTCCCGCCCGATCGCCGGCTCCCGGTCCTCCAGCGCGCACAGCGCCGACCCCTTCACGATCGGGATGTCGTCGCCCGGAAAATCGTACTTCGACAACAGCTCCCGCACCTCGAGCTCGACCAGGTCCAAAAGCTCGGGGTCGTCCACCATGTCGACCTTGTTCATGTACACCACCAGCGCCGGAACACCGACCTGACGCGCCAGAAGGATGTGCTCGCGCGTCTGCGGCATCGGACCGTCCGCCGCCGACACCACCAGGATCGCCCCGTCCATCTGCGCCGCCCCGGTGATCATGTTCTTCACGTAGTCGGCATGCCCGGGGCAGTCCACGTGCGCGTAGTGCCGGTTCTGCGTCTCGTACTCCACGTGCGCGGTCGAGATCGTGATCCCGCGCGCCTTCTCCTCCGGCGCCTTGTCGATCTGGTCGTAGGCCGTAAACGTCGCGCCGCCCGTCTCCGCCAGAACCTTCGTGATCGCCGCCGTCAGAGACGTCTTGCCATGGTCCACATGACCAATCGTCCCAATGTTGCAGTGCGGCTTCGTCCGCGCAAACTTTTCCTTCGCCATCGACGTCGCTCTCTCGCGTGTCCACTGTTGCCCGGCGTGCGGATGTCCCGGCCGTGGAGGGCCGATCCACCGGTCTACTCTCTGCCCGCCTCCGCGGAGCCGGGCGCCCGTGCTCGACTCTCGCCTGTCTTCGTCGCCTGTCCGGCCTCCTGCGTCCGGCCCGAAGGTGGAGCGGGTGAGGGGAATCGAACCCCCGTCATCAGCTTGGAAGGCTGTTGCTCTACCATTGAGCTACACCCGCGTGCTCCTTGGGTTCCGCTCGGGTGGTGGGGGAAGTAGGACTCGAACCTACGAAGGCTTAGCCAGCGGATTTACAGTCCGCCCCCTTTGCCGCTCGGGACATTCCCCCTCTGCCCAGCCGGAAGCCGGTGCGCTGAGGCCAAACGAAACACCCTGCCACAGGGGCAGGGATTCCGGCCGCTTTATGGTGACGGCCCGTTTCGGTGTCAACTGGAAAGCGTGAGTGGATCCTCATCGGAGCGGAACCCCGCCGAGGCTCGCAACGGCCGCTCGCACGCCATCGCTCGTATGGCATATTCGGCCCCCTTGCCGAAGCTGTCGGCGTCCCTCGTCTCCTATGCTATGCGCACCTCGTTGCAGAGAGACCCGCCATGAGCGACCGGCCCTACCCGCCCCGAAAGCCAGGTTCGAAGCCGCGATACAAGCCGAACCGGGCGCGTTTCGGCGGCCCGACGGGGCTTCGGGAGAGGCGGCCGTTCCGGACCGAGACCGATGCCGAGCGGACCGTCCTCTACGGGTGGCATCCGGTCGTCGAGGCGCTGCGCAACAAAGGACGCGGGCTCCACCGGCTCCTGGCGACCGAAAATTCCGCCCGGCGCCTCGGCGAGGAACTCGGACCGCTCCCGATCGAGCTCGAGGTCGTCCGGCCGGACGAGATCAACCGCCTCGTCGAGCCCGATGCCGTGCATCAGGGCCTTTACCTCGAGGCCGATCCCCTCCCCTCGCCGACCCTCGACACCCTGAGCGGCACCCGGACGGTCCTCGCTCTCGACCAGATCACGGACCCCCACAACGTCGGCGCCATCGTGCGGAGCGCCGCCGCGTTCGACGTCGAGGCGATCGTCACGACAGCCCGCCACAGCCCGGCGGCCACGGGCGTTCTCGCCAAAGCGGCGTCAGGCGGGCTCGAACACGTGCCGTTTCTGATCGTGCGCAATCTCGCGCAGGCCCTCGTCGCGCTCGGGGAACGGGGCTTCCAGCGGATCGGCCTCGACTCCTCGGGCGAGGTCACGCTCGACGAGGTGCCGCTCCGCCGTCCCGTGGTGCTGGTTCTCGGCTCCGAGGGAAAGGGCCTGAGGCAGCGGACGCGCGAATGCTGCGACCTCGTCGGCCGCCTCGACATGCCGGGCGCCATCAAGAGCGTGAACGTCTCGAATGCGGCCGCGATCGCACTCTACGCGGTCAGCCGCTCGCTGGCCGGTTGAACCCGAAGATGCGCTCCGGGTCGCGCAGCCGGCCGTTCAGCGCGCGACCGGAACCGACACGTGCACGATGCGCGCCCCGAGCGTGGCGGGTTCCGCGCGGTCGGGCTCGTCGGCCTCCTCGGGCACCGCCTTGACGATCCGCGGCCCTCGTGAAAGGCGAGGCGCCCCCATGTCCGACGATCCCCGGCCCCGCTCGTTCAGGACGATCACCGTCGCGGGAGCCGGTCGCGTCTCGCGCAGGCCGGCACTCACCGGGAGAGCGCTCACGGACGGCACGCCCGGCAGCGCCGCCGGGGACGCGACGTTCGTCTGGTTCACGACGACGGTGACGATTGGCGAGCCGCTGTCCAGGACGGGCCAATACGGAAGGCGGTGAAATCCGAAGGGCTTGTGAAAGCCTCCGAACGGGTGTCTCCCGACTTTGAACGGCCTGTGGAAGCCTCCGAACGGGTCCCTCGCGCCTTTGAACGACCTGTGAAATCCTGGGAACGGGTTCCTCGCCACCTTGAACCAGGAGGGGAAAAACGGTCGAGAGAGGTGCCTCCCCACCCTGAAGGAGGGCCGGTGAAATTTCCCGCCTGGACTCGCCGACCCTTTGAACCCCATGCGGCCTCCCGAGAAGCCATCCCGGGCAGCGGCAGGTGTGCCCGCGAGGGCGAGACTTACGCTCCCGAGAACAAGCAGGGTCGATAGACGGGTCATTGCGGTACTCCAACTCTCACAGTGGCCATAATGATTGATGAACGGTAAACAGCCAAGACCCAAGCCGGTCGAAGAGGTTTAGACGGAAGTCGCAATTACCAATGGGGGAACTTTGGGTGATCGGCGAGTTCGTTGATCCTAGTCAGATAAACGAGCCGCAGCCGGCGCACGTTCTCGGCCGAGGTATTGAGGCTCATAGAGGGACACCGTCTCGCGACGGTAGTAGTTATAGCCAGGGACATGAAGCGCGAAGGGGCACGGCGGCGGCCCCTTCCCTTCCGCTGCGAGCCGTGCTTCCGCGATCTGGCCGGCTTTGCGCGTCAAAGCGCCGAGCTCCCCGGCGATCACGGCGGCGATGTCGCGGGCACCGACCTCCTCGACCATAAGGCTAGCGATGCCCTACGCGGACACCGAAGCCATGCAACTCCACTTGAACGAGATCTCGCGCACGGTGGCTCGAGGAGCGCATGCCGTCGTGCTGCTCGACCGGGCCGGGTGGCACACCTCCAGCCATCTGGTCGTGCCGAGCAACCTGACGCTGATCTTCCTGCCCTCGCGGGCTCCGGAGCTGAACCCGGTCGAGAACGTCTGGCAGTATCCTGCGCTCCAACTGGCTGTCGAACCGGGTGTTCGAGACCTACGAGGCGATCATCGAGGCGGCCTGCGAGGCCTGGCGCAACCTCCTGGGCACAGCCCCAAACAATCACCTCAATCGGCCTGCGCGAGTGGGCTCACATCGGTCGAAGCTAAGGCCCACTGGTGTTAGGAACGCCGTCCAAACGAGTAAACAGAAGTCTTCTCACAGAACGGCTCCATCTCCTGGTCTGCCATTTGATCCAACGGACAGATGGACAAGAATAAAGTATAAGTTATTCGCCGATAATATTCCGAGCGGCGTCAAGGCAGCTAAAAACGACCCGTGTTTATCTTGCGAAAACTGAGAAGAGCAGCGCCAACAATCCCATAATGATCGCAAGTACGGCCGCCCAGCGTGCAAAGGTGAGATAGGTCTCCTGCAGCACAGTCGAACAGGCTCGCTGCGCAAACGCTTCCGGCGGCCGCTGTTCCTCCGTCAGGTAAAGCCACATTTCCGTCCTGCGGTAATTTTTCCTGGGAGCCTCGTAGGCCTTCAGCATCAGGATGGCGGCCATCAGCAGGGTCAGCATCCCGCCGGCCTGGAAGGCGGCCCGAGGCTGGAAGGACAAACCGATCATCACGCAGAAGATGGCAAGCGAGCCGAACCCGCAGGCGCGCAACACAGTCTCAAACGCGATGCGACGCATGTGGGTCCATTCGCCTTCCTCTGCACCGATCGAAATTCGGAGTCCTGAGCATGCATTGAAAGCCGGGGCATTGTCATCACAAACTGGCGTCGGAAGTGAAAGTTTCAGGGTGACACGGCGATCACAGACGGATCGCGAAGAAATCGCCGATAGCGGGCAGCGTCAAGAGCGCCGTCGCGGCAAGCCAGATCCACAGTGATCCCTCGGTTGAATCATTCGTCGACCCGACGATGCGTTCGTAGATCGCAGCCGGGATGCCACCCACGATGATGGTGGCCGTCGAAACCATGAGCGAGGCGAACATCAGCGCCAGCGGTACGCTGCCGAACAGAAGCGCCGGCGCAAGGATCTGCACATGGATCACTGAAAGCAACACCCATGTCGGATTGAACAGCCCGTTGATCATTCCGAAGAATGCAATGCCCATGTAGTAGAAAGTTCGGTCCATCGCAGGGCTCAGTTCGTGCGCGGTAGCGCGCCGAAGACCAGGAACAGGTAGAGCAGCCCGACACGCAGCCAGAACAGCCAGACGACGCCGAACAGCCAGACTACTACCGGCGTCGCGGCCTTTGGCGTCACCTCTGCGACGAGCGCCACCACCGGGTCGGTGATGCGGCAGAAAAAGCGCCAGATGTAGTTTTGCGAATCGGGTCCGACGATCAACCCGAGCAGAACCCTGCCAAGCAGCGTGTACATCAGCACCGCCAGAACGTAGTTCGGAAAGTGGAAGTACCAGAAAGTCAGGAATGGATACGAACCGCCCACAATCGTGCTCTCGCCGTCTTATTGATCACAGTCGGCCACCGTGAATAGCGCCTTGGGGTTCCCGCTCCCAAACGAAACGGGGTCCCGAAGGACCCCATTCCGCAAGCGTCAGGTATACACCTAGGTTGCCTTCTCTTCGAGCACCGTCCGGCCCCGCGGCTTGCGGATTTCGTCGACAAAGGCCTGCATTTCCTTTGACGGCTCCTTGCCCATCAAACTGACCACATAGATCACGAGGAATCCGAGCGGCATGCCCAACAAACCACAGTTGATGTTGTTGAGGTTGAACCAGCCCACCTTGTTCGCTAGCGGATGGGCGAGAGTCGGCCAGCTCTCCATCGCGTTCGGCAATGTCATCGCCTTGGCGATATCCACTACCGGGGCGCCCGTGACCGGGTTCAACAGCGAGGTCATGCCCGCGTATGTGACGCCGAATCCAGGGAAGTAGCGGGTCACGACGAGATAGAACAGGCACAGGCCAAACCCGGCGATAATGCCGGCGACCGCCCCCGCTGCCGTCGTGCGCTTCCACCAGACGCCCATGATGAGTGCCGGGAAGTTCCCCGCCATGGCAAGCGAGAACGCCCATCCGACCATGGCCAGGATGTCCGACGGCTTGGTAGAGGCCGTGTAAGCTGCAGCCACGGCGACGAAGAACAAGAGCACGCGCGCGACGAGCAGTCGACGGACCGTCGGTGCGTTCGGATCAAGCATCTTGTAGTAGACGTCGTGGGAGAGCGCGTTGGCGATGGCGAGCAGGAGCCCGTCGGCCGTCGACAGCGCAGCGGCTAGACCGCCGGCGGCGACCAGACCCGAGATCACGTAGGGAAGTCCCGCGATCTCCGGAGTGGAGAGCACGATAACATCCGTATTGATGACAAAGTCCTGCAGCCGGACGACGCCCGGGTGACCGACGATGGCCCTGCACGCGTCAAGTATCGCTTGCACGCTGGAAGCGTCCTTACCGCAGACCTGTATGAGGCCGAGCTCGCCCCAGTTGAACATCCATGGTCGGATGCTCGCCAGGTCTCTGCCGATGATGTTCGTATAGACCTCCAGTTTCGAGAACGCCGCGTAGGCCGGCGCCGAGAAATACAGGAGGAAAATAAAGAGCAGCGACCAAGCCACCGACTGACGCGCTTCGCGCACCGACGGCGTCGTGAAGTAACGCATTAGGATGTGCGGCAGCGACGCCGTGCCAACCATCATGCAGAAGATGATGCCGAAGAAGTTTAGCGGGCTGTAGTTGATGAATGGCTCGATATGTGGCTTGAGCGCCGCCGCCGTGGCCAGGCCGTTCTGCAGCATCTCCTGTTCACGGGCGGTAATCTCCTGAATGGCGCGCCCGTAAGTCAACTCGGGGAGTGGAATGCCGTACTTCTGTGTGGACAGAATGATGATGGGCGTCAGATACGCGACGATCAGGACGATGTACTGGGCGATCTGAGTCCAGGTCACCGCGCGCATACCGCCCAGCATGGAGCAGACCAGGATGCCGGCGAGACCGACATAGACCGCGACAGTGAAGTCCATACCGAGGAAGCGGGAGGCGATGAGGCCGGTGCCGTAGACCTGTGCAGTGACATAGGTGAATGAGCAACACACCAGCACGATGACCGCCAGCATGCGGGCGAAGTTGCCGCCATAGCGGAACGACATGAAGTCCGGAACCGTGTAGGCTCCAAACTTGCGCAGGTACGGTCCGATGAGGATCGACACCAGCACGAAGCCACCGGTCCAGCCGAGCACCCAGGCAAGGCCGTCATAGCCAAGCAGGAAGAGCGTGCCAGCCATGCCGACGAAGGATGCTGCCGACATCCAGTCGGCGCCGGTCGCCATGCCGTTGTAGAACGCCGGCACGCGACGGCCGGCGACGTAATATTCGGAAACCTGCGCGGTGCGGGAGGCAATGCCGATGACGGCGTAGACCGCGAGCGTGAAGAACACGAACAAGTAGCCGAGAATCCTGTTCGGCACTCCGACCTGTTCGAGGACCGCGAGCAGGACAATGAAGACGAGAAATCCGCCGGTGTACATGCCGTACATGCGGCCCAGATTCTTGATAAAGTCGGACGTCGCCGCGGTTTGCGTTGAAGTAGCCATGGTTCGATCCCCCTCAATCGTCTTCGGCGACGCCATGCTCGCGATCGATCCGGTCCTGCTGTCTGGCAAACATGAACAGCATGACAACAAACACTATTAGCGAGCCTTGCGCTGCCATGTAAAAGCCGAGTGGGAATCCGAGCACGGGGATAACGATTGCGTTGAGGGGCTTCACGAACATGTGAATGACGTAACCAAAGAAGAACCAGACCGCGAGATGCGTCAGCATCAGCCGGGTCGTCCTCTTCCAATGGGCATCGGTGTTGTCGGTTTCCATCCGATATCTCCCTAGACGAGATCCGTGTGCGCGTACCGTTCGAAGCGGCGCGGTTTTTCTCGGGAGCACTGAGCGTGGCACCCAGTCCCCCGTCGAGGCTATCATCCCGACCCCCAGTGGCTTCCTAGACATTTGTCTTACGACTAATGTGGGTAAGCCGCCTGGTTCGCCGACCGAACAGCCTGGGTTGTATATCACTGGTCGAGCGCACTCGAGCCACACTAGAGGATAAGGAAAGTCATGGGTCTTTTCGACCTATTTCGAAGCCGTCCGCCAATCCGCGACCTGCCCGGACTTGCCGATTTCATCGACCGAAACGCCGCGTTCCTAGTGCAAAAGGGAATCTACGAGTATTCCCGGGCCCGGGCTGGACATTATGCCAAGGTCCTGTTCGCCGAGCTCTCCTTCCAGGAAGCCCTCGAGAAATCGAGGTGGGGCGCTTATCCATTGGGTCTCGCCATGGTGGCGGAGACCGTCGAAAGCACGCTCCGCAGTCACGTAGGCGACGGGCGGCAGGCCGCACTCGCTGCCCTCAGCTCACTCGTGCTCTCGGTGTTTGACCGTTATCCCGTGCCCTCCGCGCTCGGCGACTCGGAATGGAACCAAGCACGCTCCGAGCTTCAGCGCCGTCTGGGCCTCATTGGCGTCCACGCGGCCAAACCCGCGAAGGACATCCCCGAACCCTTTGTCGAGGCCTATTTTGCGCTTATTCCCATTGAGAAGAAACTTCGTTCGAGCGAGTTCCCCACAATACGCAATTACCTTCGCGTAAGCTTGTGCAATATCCACGATGAATTTTCCAGGCGCGCCGATGTGTCAGCCTTAGCAGAAACCTTGTCCGTAGCACGGCACTGAGGGTGGGCCCTCAAGCGATCGCCTCGTCCGCGCGGGCGAAAGTGTTTGGTGGAACGGTGAGGCCCAGGGCCCTGGCGGTCGGTTCACAACCATCTCTAACTTGGTCGGAGCTTGCACTGGAAGATGAACAGGGTTCTGCCCGTTCAAAACCCGGCCAACGTAGGGCCCTGCACGCCTGAACAAGTACGCTGCATCAACACTGTGACCACGTTGCCAATCATATGGTGCCGCGCCGTTGAGAGATCGCGAATCCGGTGGTCGCCTAAAGCGTCAGGCCGGCTGTCGCCGCCAGCGCCGACATGACCAGAGCAAACAGCCAAGAGCGCCGGTCGGCGGCACCCTCACATAGGAGAGGCCTGCGGTGACGGCTATCGTACCGGTCGAAGGCTTTAGCGAAAGCGAGGTCCTTCTGCCCGATGACGTTGTTGAACACCTCGTTCTTTGCGAACGCCGCATAGGCCGGCGTCGTGAAGCCCAGCGCGTGATCGGAACGGCGCTCCAGGACGGCTATCGTCGGTTCGCTCTCTACTATTCGATCGCCGCGGCCTCGATGCTGACGCTGGGGCTCATCGTCTGAGCCCCCGCGGCGGCCGGGGTCGGCCGAGCGGCCGAACAGGCCACCGGGTCGCACCGGCGCTCGAAGCCGCGAGGAGCAGGCGGCCGCCGCCGAGGCGCTTCCCGCCCGGCGCGAGAGCGACCATAATCCGCCCTGTGGCCGCCCGAGCGTGGTGCGGGCGCCGGCCACGAACGGCACGACATGCGCGCCTTTCTTCGACACATGCCGCTTTTCGCCCTCGAGGCGGTCGTTCTCGACACGGAGACGACCGGGCTCGACCCGCGCGCCGCTCGGGTGGTGGAAGTCGGCGCGGTCGCGATTCGAAACGGCGCGGTCGACGACCGCGAGGTTTTCGAAAGCTTCGTCTCCGGCGGGCAGCCGATTCCCGGCGGGGCGACCGCCATCCATGGCATCAAGGATTCCGACCTCGTCGGTTCGCCATCGTTCGCCAGCGCTCTCGCGGATCTCGTCGCCTTTATCGGGGATCGTCCCGTCATCGGCCATTCGGTCGGGTTCGATTTGGCTGTCATGCGGCGCGAATGTGCGCTCGCGGGCATTGCCTTCCCGTCCTGGCCGATCCTCGACACGCGCCTCCTCGCGCAGATCGCCGCGCCGAGTTTGGCCGAATATTCCCTCGATGGACTTGCCGCCTGGCTCAGGACCCCGGTCCAGAACCGCCACCGCGCGCTCAGCGACGCGACCGCGACGGCGCACATCTTTCTCGGACTCGTTCCGCATCTGCGCGACCAGGGGATCAGAACCGTCGGAGAGGCGGAGGCCGCCTGCCGCACGCTCACCCGCGCGCTGGAAGATTACCATCGTGCCGGATGGGTCGAGCCCAGCCTGGACCTGCCCCAAGCGGACCGCCTCGGTCCTGAGCGACGCCTCGACAGCTATCCATACCGGCACCGCGTGCGCGATCTCATGAGCCGCCCGCCGGTGTTCGTCGTGGCGGAAACGACGACCCGTGAAGCCCTCGCGATCTTGATGGACCGGCGCATCAGCTCCGTTTACGTCGGCACTCCGGACCTGCCCGGCGCGGCGGTCGGAATCGTGACGGAGCGCGACATCCTGCGGGCGCTTCGGACGCGCGGAGCGGACGCTCTCGCGCAGCCTGTGTCGGAGATCGCGTCCCGCCCGCTCGTCAGCGTGCCCGAGGATGCGTTCGTCTATCGAGCCATCGGTCGCATGCGCCGGTTCACCATCCGCCACCTCGCAGCGGTCGACGAAAGGGGCCGCGTCACCGGCGCCTTGTCGGCCCGCGACCTCCTGCGGCTGAGAGCCGATGCCGCCATCGTTCTCGGGGACGACATCGACCAAGCCGAGGACCCGGCCGGGCTCTCGCGCGCCTGGGCTAAAGTTCCCGCGATGGCGACAAGCCTGCTCGAGGAGGGGGTCGGAGCTCGCGAGATCGCCGGCATCGTCGCCCGGGAGCTCGGCGCTCTCGTCCGCCGCGCCGGGGAGATCGCCGCGCGGGAGCTCGCGCAGGACCGCGGCGAACGGCCGTGTTCATACACCTTGATGGTGCTGGGCTCCGCGGGGCGCGGCGAGAGTCTGCTCGCCCTCGATCAGGACCACGCGGTCATCTTCGAGACCGGCGAGCCCGGCGGGCCGGAAGACCGCTGGTTCGAGGCCTTCGGGACCCGCGTCGCCGACATCCTGAATGAGGTCGGCGTCCCCTACTGCCCCGGAGGCGTGATGTCCGGCGAGGCGAAGTTCCGCGGGTCCTTGCGGACCTGGCGCCAGCGCATCGCGCAATGGGTCGACCGTGCCTCACCCGAGGACCTGCTCAACGTCTCCATTTTCTTCGATTTTCGGCCGGTCCACGGCGACGGCGCCCTCGCGGACGAGGTCTGGCGCGAGGCGTGGCAAATCGCCGGTTCATCGCCGGCCTTTCTCCGGATGCTTTCGGAAGCCGACGGTTACCGCGAGCCGCCGATCGGCCTGCTCGGCCGGATCAAGACGGACGACGGTCGGATCGACCTCAAGCGTTACGGCCTGCTGCCGATCGTGAGCAGCGCACGCCTGCTTGCGCTTCGCCACGGCGTCGCGGTCCGCTCCACCGAAGATCGGCTGAGCGGCGTGAGCAATCTCGGAGCGGGCGGAACAGACCTCCCGCGGGCCCTCGACGCCCATGAGAGGTTCCTCGGCCACATTCTCCGGGCCCAGATCGCAGATCTGGCGGCTGGTCGCCGCGCCTCCAACAAGGTGCCGTTGTCGCTCATTCCGGGCGCTGGCGGCAGGGCGGAACTCAAGGAGGATTTGCGCCTCGCAGCGGTTCTCCAGGAACTCGCCAGGGATCAGATCGCCCGGTGACCACGCCCTCCAACCCGCACGGGCGTCAGAGCCATGCGGGGCCAGAGATCCGGCCGACGTGGAGGCGGCCGCGAGCGACCCTCGCGAAGGTAAGCCTCCCGATCAGAAACAGGTCGTCACCCACCGGACCACCCAGCCCTCCCCCGCGACCCACAGGCGCTTGCGCGACCGGTGGCAGTTCTCCTGGTCCTCCGCAGCGTTGATCGACGAGGTGGTTTGCGGGTCCTGGGCTGTCGCGCGGGACGGTTCAGCGGCAACGGTCGCGGTCGTGGACTTCGTGACCCGAGCCGACGAACTCGCGGCGGCCGCGGGAGTGAAGGCGAGGCTGGCGCAAGACATAAACAAAGCCGTGCCGGCGGCGATGCCGCCCGCGCCCTTAAGCAATCCGGTTTTCACGACCCAACCCCTTCAATGGGCGCGAGCTGAAATGACCCCGCGCAACAAACATCCTGACGAAACAATTCGGCAGTTCGGGATTGGTTGCGGTGCGGCAAAGCACATTATTTCATTTTTGCGCGGGAACCGCCGCGCTTGCGTCCGACAGGCGGCGCTGGTACCTCGTCCCCGGCCGCAGCCGGTTTAGCTCAGCTGGTAGAGCAACCGCCTTGTAAGCGGTAGGTCGGGGGTTCAAGTCCCTCAACCGGCACCATCTCACCGACAATGAACCCCTCGACGCGGGAACCGGCGCTACGGTCCAGCGCCCCGCGCTACGTCCCCTGGCAGTGCGCTGACGACGCAACCACCCCGACGCCCATCAGCACCAGGACTCGGGCGACCGACCCATGCACTCGAGCGCTCCGCTTGCGTTCGCGACTCGTCGGCGCCAAGGTGGACGACACGAGGGCTCGAGGGAGGCGGCTGTGGCCGTCGAGCGCGGTTCGCAACGACAGTCCGCCCTGTTCTTCTGTCTGCTGCCCGAGGGCTGGCGCAAGTTTGCGTATTAGGAGGGCTGGATCCTGGCTATCGTCCGCCCGCTGACAACCACAGGACCGAGCGCAAATCGCGTCGACCTCATCGTCATGGGGGACGGCTACACCTCCTCCGAAATCGCGACGACGTATGCATCCCACGTCTCGGACTTGCTGAGCTATCTGTTCGATGGAAGCCTCCTGACGCAGCCGTTCGCGCGCTACCGATCGTTCTTCAACGTCTTTTCGATCGACGTCGTATCGCCGCAGTCCGGCGCAGACGATCCGGGGGCCGGCGTCGTTCGCGATACCGCATTGGGCGCTTCCTACCGCTGGAACGGCGTGACGGACCATTTGCTCTCCGTCGACGAGACCGCGGCCCGTGCGATCGAGACCGCGGCCCTGACCGGTACCGGGATCGGCGCGGAGATGCGCTTCGTCGTCGTGAACCACACGAAATACGGCGGCGGAGGCGGCTATTATGCGACCTATGCCGGCGGGAACGGCTCCGCGAGGGAACTCGCCCTGCACGAGATCGGACACTCCTTCGCGGGGCTCGCCGACGAGTACCAATCGGGAGGGGCGGTCGCCTATACCGGGCCCGAGCCGCCGAAGCCGAACGTCACGACGGATGCCGGCGGGGCGAAATGGGCCGCGTGGATCGGCTACGATCAGCCGGGCATCGGCGTGATCGGCGCTTACGAAGGCGCTTACTATCACGAGAGAGGCGTCTACCGGCCGTCACTCAACTCCAAAATGAGGAGCTTGGAACAACCCTTCGATGCGATCGCGCGGGAGCAGTTCATCCGGCAGTTCCATCAGCTGGTCGACCCCCTCGACGGCTATACGGAGAACTCGACGGAGAAGCGCAACCCGACCTCCCTGAGCGTCGATGTGGTCGACCCTGACGTCGTCGAGGTGGACTGGTCGGTCGGCGGAAGAACGTTCGCGGGCCTCGGAGAAACGCTCACCTTCGACTTCGACTACCTCGACTTCGGAACATACATCGTTCGTGCGCGCGCCTACGACGACACCGACTGGGTGCGGGGAGACCGGACCGCGCTCGAGCAGACGGTGACCTGGACGGTCGTCAACGACACCCGCCTTTACGGCGGAAGCCTCAATGACACCTTGGTCGGGAACGGGATCGCCAACGACATCCAGGGCCGCAATGGGGGTGACGCGCTCGCCGGCGGCGCCGGCAACGACGCCATGTCGGGAGATGCCGGCGACGACCGGGTGTCCGGAGGCACGGGCAACGACCATGTCTTCGGCGGCGTGGGCAACGACCGTCTCACGGGCGGCCGCGGCCGGGACATCGAGACCGGCGGCTCGGGCAGCGATCGATTCATCTTCGACGACCGCGACACCGGCGCGTCGCGCAAGCTCGCCGACTCCATCCTGGACTTCCGGGGCGGCCTCGGCGACCGGCTCGACCTGCGGCTCGTCGACGCCAACGCGAAGGCGCGCGGCGACCAGAAGTTCGCCTTCATCGGCGAGGCGGAGTTCACCCGGGCGGGTCAGGTCCGCTACGAGCACACCAGCCGCGACACCTGGGTCTACCTCAACACCGATGCGGACGCGTCCGCCGAGGCGACGATCCGGCTCAAGGGCGTGTTCGACATCCCGGTTCTGGCTGGCTTTTCCTCTAGCAGGTTGTTGAAGAAGCTTGAGGCCCCGCGTCCGCGCGCGTGATCGACCCGCACCGGCCCGGCCGGCGGGCATGTCGCCGCTCCTAACCGCTGGTTGACCATACAACCAATGCGTGCGAAAGTATCGCCTGTCGCCGGGAAAAGCATCGATGCCGCGAGACATACAACAGCCTGAGCCCGAGGCCGCACGAGGGCAGACCTCCACCGCGGAGGCCGAGATGGCCAGTCTGATCCTACAGCTGAACGATGAGGTCGCGCGGGCGAAGATGCAGACCTTTCTGCACTTCGCAACGGAGCGCTCCAAGATCTCCGTCCACGTCGAACACGCACGCGACGAAGGCCTGCGGTTCATCCTGGCTTGTCCCTTCACGCGCAATTGACGCGTTGACCTCGACCTGTCTTCCGCCGTCTCCCCTCGCCCGACGGATCGGCCACCGGATGCGGCACTCGCAAGGACACCTTGGAGGATTCGCGGCGAACCGGATCCACTTCGCCTAGACGATCAGGAAGTCGTCGGCGCGCAGGCGCAGGCTGCTCGAGAGTTGGGCGAACTTGATCGCTCCCGCGGCGCCGGTGCCGTCCGGGTCGTAGAGAAGAGCCCCCGTGAACTTGTTGTAGATGACGCGGTCGCTGCTGTCGTGGGCTGCGCCGCCGAGATGGAAAGCCGCGGAGGTCATGACGCCTTTCCGCGCAAAGGCCGTGAAGACCGCATCGTCGAGGCGGATCGTATCATCGGCAACATCGAAGTCGGTGATTCGATCGATGTTCGTTGAGGCGTCCGGAGCGGATGCGAAGAGGAACGAGTCGGTACCGATGCCCCCGGCGAGAATGTCGTTGCCGTTTAGGCCCGAGAGGATGTCGTTGCCGGCGCTCCCCCGAAGCCTGTTGGCGATCGCGTTACCCTTGATGACATCGTGTCCGGAACCCCCGACGGCGTTTTCGATCAGCGAGCGGGAATCCCCCTGGTACTGGAGCGCGTTGAACACGTTGCCCCGCGCGTAATGCCCGTCGCCCAGATAGGCCCGTTGGCCGGACGCCAGAGAACTGGCACCGCCCGGTGCCAAGTTCACGGAGACCTTCGAGGAGTACCCCGAGAAGTCGTACGTATCGCTGCCGCCGCCATCCCAGATGGTCAGAAAGATCCTGTTCGCTCCCTCGCCCCGCCCGGCGCCCGGAGCTCCCATTCCGACACCGTCGACGAACGTCTCCCCGGTCTGCGGCGACCATCGATACACCGTATTGCCGCTTCGAAAGCCGAAATCCGCGCCGTAGAGGCTCTGCAGGGCCGCGATGTCGTACATCATGAAGGTCTGCGGATAGCCGTAGGTCTCGTTGGTGTAAGCGGAGGGTGCCGCCTGGTCCGAGAACGGCACGTAGGAGTGATAGGTCATCACGCTGTACTCGAGCGAGTCCCGGCCGACCGGCAGAGCGTCGCCCGTCAATCCGCCCGTCTCGTGAGCGTGCTTCAGGCCCAGCGAGTGACCCAGCTCGTGCATCATGGTCGCAAAGCTGTAGGTGCCGAGTTCCGGGCGGGTGTAGTCGTAGGTCCGGCCGAACCAGATATCGCCACCGGCGGGATCCGTGCTCGGCAGGTAGGCATAGGCCGTGGGTCCGCCGCTCTTGGACTGGGCGATCCGGATATCCGACTCATCGAAACCGGCGTCCACGAATGTCGCGAGAGTGAAACCCTCGACGGGCGTCAGGGCGGCTTTCGGGCCACCTGAGTAAGCGCTCCTGCCCTCGAGAATGTAACGCGCCGCCTGCATCTGACTGACGGAGACCGGTGCGAAACCGTTCGAGGCCTCCTCGTAGCCGACCTCGTAATCGATCGAACCGTCGGGGAAGCTGTAGCGGATCACGCCCTCCCATCGTGCGCCGTAAAGCAGCGCATCCGTGGTGCTGACGCCCGTCGCCAGGGACGGCGTCCCCGTGGCGTGGAGCGTCACGCGAAGGGGTGACGTCGCGTCGGCGCTGTCGCTGCCGTGATGGACGGCGAACCTCGACAAGAGAGGTTCGTAAGCAACGCCGACGGGTACGCATGAACTGCCCCGAAAAGTCTACTGTCGTTAGAAAGCAGCTTGGCCGCTGCCGGATTGTTGACACCGATGTCCTTACAAAATGTGGAGAAATTCGGACGACCTCGGCGGATCGTAGGGTGAGGCTGATCTTTGCGAAACCCCGTCCTCCCCGCAAACAACTGAAAGGGTCGAATTCCAGCGAAGTGAGTTCGTATCGGGAGCTTGGATAAAACGGGGCGCTCCGGGCAGGCTAAGGATAAGGAGATCCCGCACGCTCCCCCGACACCGCGCCTCTGTCGGAGACGAGAGCACCGATGCCGCCGGATGACCGGCTTCGCGGAGGCGCTACAATGGTCGCCCCGAAGGATTGCGCGAGCTTACGACCTGTGACCTCCCCGCCTCTCCCCTCGCGCACCACGGCCGCCCTGACAACGATTACCGATTGCGATGATCCGCGGATCGAACCGTACCGGCTTGTCAGGGAGCGTGATCTTGCGGGTCGGCACGAGCGCTTCGTTGCCGAAGGCGAGGTCGTGCTGAAGGTGCTCCTCACCCGCTCGCGCTTCCCGGTCGAGTCGCTGCTTCTGGCCGAGAACCGGGTGGCGTCCCTCGCGCCGGTGCTCCCGGCCGTCCCGGCCACCGTTCCGATCTACGTGGCGGGACGAGCCGTGATGGACGCCATCGTGGGATTCCCGATCCACCGCGGCATCCTCGCCCTGGGCCGGCGTGGCCCGATGCCGACCGCCGAAGGCCTGCTCTCCGCGTTGCCGGAACGAGCCCTGGTGGTCGGGCTCGTGGGCCTCGCCAACCATGACAACGTCGGCGGCATCTTCCGCAACGCGGCGGCCTTCGGGGCCGACGCCATTCTCCTCGACGAGTCGAGCTGCGATCCGCTGTACCGCAAGGCGATCCGCGTGTCCGTCGGGGGCAGCCTGTCCGTGCCGTTCGCACGAGCGGGAACCGCGAACGGCATGCTCGCAGACCTGCAGCGAGCCGGGTTCGAGGTCCTGTCCCTGACGCCCGTCGGTCGCGAGGCCCTCAGGGACGTGCGCCCCGCCCGACGCACGGCCCTCCTGCTCGGGAGCGAAGGGCCCGGCCTTCCTGCGGATCTGCTGGCCCGCACCCGCGGCGTCGCGATCCCCATGGCGGGCGGACTGGACTCGCTCAACGTGGCGACGACGAGCGGGATCGCCCTCCACCATCTCGTCGGGGCCGCGATCGGTTCAGACGAGCAAAGCCCCGCCGGCCGCCCGTAGGCTCGGTTGCGGCGTCACCTCGCGCCCGCGACCGCCCGCTCCCGGTAGGGCTCGGCCTCGGAACGTTCGACCTCGACCGTCCAGACCATGGTGCACACGAGCCCCGCGGGCCGGTAGTCGAGGTGCGCCTCTCCGCCGAGGTCGGCCGCGAGGCTGCGCTCGATCAGCCGCGAGCCGAAGCCGCGGCGCAGGGGCGGTACGACCGGCGGACCGCCGCTCTCGGTCCAGGTGAGGCGCACACGCGGGCAGCCCGCGTCCATGGCGACGACCCACGACACGCGGACAAGTCCGGTTTCGCTCGTCAGCGAACCGTACTTCACCGCGTTGGTCGCCAGCTCGTGAAGTCCCATCGCGATCGACACCGCATTGGACGGGCTCACCCACACTTCCGGGCCCTCGACGACGAAGCGGTCCGCCCACCGGGAACGGAACGGATCGAGCGCCTCGGTCACGATGCTGCGCAGCGCCGCACCTTCCCAGTTCTCCCGCGTCAGGATGTTGTGGGCGTTCGACAGCGCGATGAGGCGCGCCTCGAAGGCGCTGCGGGCTTCCTCGACGGTCTTGGCGCCGCGCAACGTCTGGACGGCGATCGACTGCACGGTCGCGAGGGTGTTCTTCACGCGGTGATTGAGCTCGTTGACGAGAAGCTTCAGGTGGTCCTCTGCGTGCCGCCGGGCGGTGATGTCGAGGATCGCCCCGACGACGCGGCGTACGGCGCCCGTCTCGTCCCGCATCGCGAGGGCGCGGTGCCACACCCACACCCATGAGCCGTTGCGGTGCCGGACGCGATATTCGGCCTCGTACTGAGGCGCTCCCCGCTCGAACATGGATCGCCGGGCGCGCTTGAACACCGGCTGGTCCTCGGGATGGATCCGGTCGTGCCAGCCTTCCTTGGTGGTCGGGATCACGCCAGGCCCCTCGCCGACGATCTCGTAGTGCCGCGGGGTTCGGTCGGAATGGTTGAGGGCGACGTCGTAGTCGAACACCGCCCCCTGGAAGGCCTCCGTGGCCAATCGATAGCGCTCCTCGCTCACCCGCAGGGCGGCGCTGCGCTCGCGCAGCCCGATCGACGCGGCCGAGAGGCTCAAGCCCACCTCGTTGACTTCCCTGAGGCCGGTCGACAGCGGCAGCACCCGTTCACCACGCCCAAGTCGAGCCGCAGACGCCGACATCGCGCGGATCGGCCGCGCGATCCGTGCGCCGAACGCCATCGCGAGCAGGATCGAAAGGGCGAGCAGGAGGCCGCCGACCGCCACAAGGATCATGACCGAGCGGCGCAGGGGCGCCTGCAGGGTGCTCGTCGGCACGCCGACGCCGACGAGCCATCGGGCGACGCTCGACCGGTGATAGGCCAGGAGAACCTTCTGGCCTTCGACGTTGCGGCGGGTGATCGAGCCCTGATCGCCGCTCAGGGCCAAAAGGTCGTTGCCCGCCGGTTTCCCGACGAACTGATCGTGATTGCGCAAGCGCGCGATGAACACGCCCCTGCCGTCGATCAATCCCGCGGAGTCATCGGCCCCGGCTACATTCTGCCGCAGGATCTCGCGCCAATGGTCCGGCGGGATGGTCATGACGAGAAGGTACGGGACCTGGCTGCCTCGCGTCACGGGGACGTTGAGCGTGATGACCGGCCGGTCCGCCGCGGCGCTGATCGACAGGTCCGAGACCTGAGGCTGCCGCGTCGCGAACGTCGCCGCCTGCACCTCGCGATCGACGGCGGGCGCGAGCGGCTCTCCCAGTGGAACGCCGGTGTTCAGGAGCTGCTGCCCGGCGCGGCTCCACACCGCGATTTGACCGCTCGGGACCGGCTTCGCCTGGTCGGCCTGCGCGTGGAACGCCGCCCAGTCGCCGGTCTGAAGCGACGGGGATGTCGCGAGCGCTTGGAGGGCCGCGAGACTCGCGGTGAGTTCGCGGTCGATGGCGGCCATGACTCGTTCGGCGGCCTGCTGCGCATTGGCGGTGACGCGCGACTCCTCGTTCTCGGCGACGCGCCAAAGCAGAAGTGCGGCGAAGCTGAGGGTCGGGAGCATGAGCGCCAGGGCGAGCGCAACCAGCAGCGCACGGATCGACAGAGCGCTTCGGAGCGGGTTACGCAGGCGGGGCCGCGGTCGCATGGGTATCGCCTTCAATCTCGCGGCTGCCGCCGAAGCAGTTCCGTGAGTCTGCCCCAGATCGATCGCCACCCTCAAGCATCTTGACGATGGGTCAACCATAAATCGTCCAGGCGAGCCATTCGCGCCTCGGCCCGAGTTGCAGACGAAAGCGGCCGCATTCGATCGCGGATTCGCGTCAAGGAAGCTTTTGGTCGCGGTGTCGGGCGCGAGCGATCAGCCGCCGCGGCTCGATCGAGCGGCGGTCTCGGAGGATAGCCAGGCAAGGGTCGCCTCGTCCCCGCCGGTGGGCTCGATGTACAGGATGATCGGTGTCTCGTAGGGGTGCTGCACCAGGAGCGCTGCCGCGACCTCCTCCTTGAGGCCCACGCGCGTCTTGAGGAGGCCGACCGCCTCCTCCCCGCGCTCGACGGCGCCCTTCCAGGAGTAGACCGAGCGCATGCCCGGCCAAACGTTCGCGCAAGCGACCAGCTTCGCCCGCACCAGGGCCTCGCCGATCGAGAGACCCGTGTCCAGGTCGGGAAACGTCGTGTAAACGAGGAGCGGGCGGTCCATGCTGTGCCTCCGGCCTAGGCCGGAGGGTATGCGGGTCGAGGGCGGCCGAAAAGTCCCGAGGTGCCGCGCTTTGCCCCAGGCGCCAAGTCGGCGGGGCTGACGAGGGAGAGGGTCGCCGGGCATGGCGCACCGTTACGACAGGGTCGCATTCGTCGCCAGTCCGACCCCGGAGGCGCAGGGCTCGGCTGAGGCGCTCGCGCGTCTCTACGGCAGCGTCGATCCCGACGAGGCGGACATCATCGTGGCGCTCGGGGGCGACGGACTGATGCTCCAGACCCTGCACCGGTTCATGGGCACGTCGAAGCCGATCTACGGCATGAACAAGGGCACCGTCGGTTTCCTCATGAACGATTACCGGGAGGATGACCTGCCCGACCGGCTCGCCGCCGCGCGGCGCAGCGTGGTCCACCCCCTTCTCATGGAGGTCTGGGACGTTCAGGCCAAGGTGCATACGGCCCGCGCGGTCAACGACGTCTACATGCTGCGCCAGAGCCATCAGGCCGCCAAGCTCAGCATCAGCGTCGATGCCCACGTCCGGTTGCCCGAACTCGTCGCCGACGGGATCCTCGTCGCGACTCCGGCCGGCTCGACGGCCTACAATCTCTCCGTGAACGGCCCGATCCTGCCGCTCAACGCGCCGCTCCTCGCCCTGACGCCGATCTCGGCGTTCCGGCCCCGCCGGTGGCGCGGCGCGCTGCTGCCCGACCATGCCAAGATCCAGATCGACGTCTTGGAGCCGCAGAACCGGCCCGTGAGCGCGGTCGCCGACCACACCGAATTCCGCAACGTTTCACGGGTCCACGTCTCGATGGACCGGAACGTCGATCTCGTCATGCTGCACGACCCCGGCCATAGCCTGGACGAGCGGATTCTGCGCGAGCAGTTCGGATATTGAGCCGAAGCGTTCAGGCCGCCCGTTCGGCAGCCGGGAACGTCGCGACGAGATCCTCGTAGGCGACTTCCTCGGGATCCTCGCAGGCGACGTCGTCCGGGTCCGAAGCGTCCGGCGCCGGGAGAGGCAGCACCGCCCCGACGAGGTCCTGTGGACCGAGGTCGAACAGGTGCGCCTCCTCGAGGACGGAACGGGCCAGGAGACGCGCCTCTTCCCGAAGAGCCTCGGCGGCGTAGCGCTCCAGGACCGCGGTCACCATCGGGTTCCCCTGCCCCCCGGCGGCCGCAAGGGCCCGGTCGACCAAGCGCCTCGACAAGCCGGGGGCGCGCTCCTCCATCTCGCCTTCGTAGAGGGCGGAGAAGACCGCGAGCAGTGCCGGCTGCAGGCTGGAGGGCAGCCCCGCCCTGCCGTAGAGCGCCGCCCGGGCGACCCCGTTCTGCTTGAGCACCGCCGCGACGCGGGGGATCGCAAGGCCGGTGAGTTCCGCGAACGCCGCCTCCAAGAAGGACAGCCCGCCCGAGAGTGCCGCCCGCAGGACGAGGCCCGGCGTGAGCAGAGCCGAGGCGCGCAGGTGAACGACGATGCGCCGGGCGAGAGCCGCGTCGGAACCCGCGGCCATCGCGACGATGGTGCGCTCGCAAGCCTCGCGGGTCTTCTGCTCGAGGCGCTCGGCCTCGGGCCCGCCGCGTCCCGCGAGGGCGTTCAGGCTTCTCGACAGGGCAGCCGCCAGGGACAGGCGGATCTCGACCGACAGATCGGGCCGGCGCAGCAGCACCTCGCGCACCGCGGATTCGTGGCCGAACCGCTCGACGATCCGATTGAGGCTGCCATCGGCGATCCGAGCGCCCGGGTTGGCGAGCAGGTCGAGCACGGCGTCGCGCGCGCCGACTTCGGCGAGCGCCCCCGCGACGGCCGGGGAAATCCTGGCGCGGCGGGCGATCGCCCGTTGTCCCGCGGCGTCGGAGAGAGCCGTCTGGTCGACGAGTTCCGCGTCGCTCAGGACCGGCGAATGTTCGAGCACCGCCGCCGCGATGTCGCTTTGGTCCTGAAGGAGGCCCGCGAGCGCAGCCCGCGGCGCGTCCGCCGAGCGTGCCAGGGCCTCCGCCATCGCGGCGCGGACGGCGGGCGCAGGGTCGTCGAGCATGGCGAGGAGCGCGAGCTCCGCCTCGTTCCTGTCCTCCGGCGAGAGGTGTCCGTGAAGGAGAGCCCGCGCCAGGGCGCCGACGGCCTCGGCGCGGTGGTCCTCGGGCGCGGTCTGCGCCCATAGGATGAAGTGCCGGATGAGGACGCGCGGGGCGCCCGCCTCCGGAGGAACCGCATCCTCCGCGAAAACCGGCGGTTCGCAATCGGCGTCGTCGGAAAGCGCCCCGCACGGGTCCGAGTTGGGCCGAGCGTCGACGATCTCGTCGCTCCGCTCTATGCCCTCGGGACTGGCCTCGTCCGCCAAGCTCGCCGGCGGGTCGTCACGGGTCGGGTGGAGGATGGACAGGAACATCAGCGTTTCACTCGGGCACCAACGCCCCGGCCCTTGAGCATGTCCCCGTTATGGTCAATGAAGCGTTAACTCTCCTCTCCAGCGAGGTTTTCGCCATGATCCCCGAGAATTCGCGCCACCCCCGCGGGGGCCTCTGGTTCGAGGATTTCCCGGTCGGGACGACGATTGCGCACCGGCTCACCCGGACGGTGACGCAGATGGACAACATGCTGTTCTCCAACATGACCCTGAACCCGCAGCCCCTCCACATCGACGCGCATTTCTGTGCGACCGAGACCGAGTGGGGTCGGCCGCTGATGAACTCGCTGTTCACGCTCGGCCTGATGATCGGCATCTCGGTCAACGACACCACGGTCGGCACCACGATCGCCAATCTCGGCATGACGGACGTGCGCTTCCCGGCCCCGTTGTTCGAGGGCGACACCGTCAACGTGACGACGGAGATCGTCGGCAAGCGCGAATCGAAGTCCCGGCCGGATGCCGGGATCGTGGATTTCATCCACCGCGCCTACAAGCAGGACGCGCACCCTGGTGGCGGAATGCCGGCGGCAGGCCTTCATGCGCAAGCGGCCGGTGGCGTGATGCGCTCGCTGCTCTTCGTCCCCGGCGACAGCGCCCGCAAGCTCGAGAAGGGGCTGAATTCCGGGGCCGATGCGCTGATCGTCGATCTCGAGGATTCGGTGGCGCCCTCCGGCAAGGCCGCGGCGCGGCAGGTCGCGGCGGCCTTCCTGGCCGAAGCCAGGGCGCAGGCGTCCCGGCCTCGGCTCTTCGTGCGGGTCAACGGCCTTGCGACCGGCCTCGCGGATGCGGACCTCGACGGGGTGATGGAGGCCGGCCCCGACGGCATCATGCTGCCGAAGACCGTCGGCGGGCCCGACGTGTCGCATCTCGGCTCCAAGCTCGCCGTGAGGGAGGCCGCGTTCGGCTTGGAAGACGGCGCCACGCGCATCGTCGCGATCGCGACCGAGACGCGCCCGGGGCGTGTTCGCGCTCGGCACGCTCGCCGGGCGCAAGCCGGCGCCTGTCGGGAATCACCTGGGGCGGCGAAGACCTCTCGGCCGACATCGGAGCGGAGGCGAACCGGCGGGAGGACGGCTCCTACGCCGATCCCTACCGCCTCGCGCGCGCGCTCACGCTCCTCGGCTGCCGCAGCCGCGGAGGTGGACGCCATCGACTCGGTCTACACCAATTTCCGTGATCTCGACGGCCTGGCCGCGGAGTGCCGGCACGCCCGCCGGGACGGGTTCGTGGCCAAGATGGCGATCCACCCCGCCCAGGTCCCGGTGATCAACGAGGCCTTCACGCCCTCCGCCGACGCCGTGGCCTGGGCGCATTCCGTCATCGATGCCTTTGCGGCCCAACCGGACGCCGGCGTCGTCGGAATGAAGGGCGAGATGCTCGACCGGCCCCACCTCAAGCGGGCGCGAGCGGCTCGTGCGGCGGATGGCCGATGCCGGCCGACGGCCGGCTAACCCCCCTTCGGACGGGTGATGGAGAATTTCGTCTCGGGCGTCGCGACGAAATAGTCGCGATAGCCGGCCCGGGCGATCGGGCGCATCGCCGCCGTGTCGACGAGACCGTCGACCAGGAAACGGTCGTCGATGTGGACGCCCACCACCTGCCCGAGGACCAGGAAGTAGCGGCCCTCCCCTCCCCCGAGCGGCTTCAGCGGCACGGTCTGGAGCCATTTGCATTCGAGGGCGGCGGGAGCCTCCGCGACCCTCGGGGGCCGGACGAGCCGCGACGGGGCCTGGGTCAGCCCGGAGTGGATGATTTCACTTTCGCCGCGCGGCAGCGGCGCGGAGGTGGCGTTCATCTGCGACCGCACCTCGAAGGTTGCGAGATTGCAGACGAACTCGCGGGTTTCCTCCACGAACGTCATCGCGTCCTTGCGGCCCTCCGAGGAGAAGCCCACGATGTGCGGCCGGTCCGAGAATGCATTGAAGTAGGAGTACGGGGAGAGGTTGATCTCGCCCTTGGCGCTCATCGCCGTGATCCAGCCGATCGGCCGCGGAACGACGAGGGCCTTGAAGGGATCGTGCGGCAGCCCGTGTCCTTGCGGAGACCGTCGTAGAACATGTCAGAGCCTCGTGACGATCGCCGCGAGATCGGGACGGACTCGCTCGACCGGCGCCTCGAGGACCGTGCCGACGTGAACGAACCCGGCGATCCGCTCGCGCGGATCAAGTCCGAGCGCGTCGAGCACCCGGCGATCGTAGGCGTACCATTCCGTGATCCAGGTGGCGCCATAGCCGAGGGCATGGGCCGCGTGCAGACAGGTTCATGCAGGCCGCGCCCGCCGAAAGCACCTGTTCCCATTCCGGGATCTTCACGTGCGGCCCCGCCCGGGAGACGACCGCGATGACGAGCGGCGCCCGAGCGAGGCGGTCGCGCTCGAAGGCCGTCTTCTCGGCACCCGCATCCGGATTGTCGGCTCGGAAGGCGGCTGCGATCGTGTCGCCGATCCGGCGTTCTCGCCTCGCCCTCGAGGACGATGAACCGCCAAGGGGCGAGGCGCCCGTGATCCGGCACCCGCGAGGCGACCCGAAGGAGCTCTCGACCTCTTGGGCCCCGGGACCGGGCTCCCCCAGGCGGTGCGCCGCGACGGATCGGCGCTGCTGAAGGCGCGAGAGGGGTTCGTTCATCCTGCTTTCATCCACTTTGGGCGATGGTCCTCCACCGCATTTCAAAATGCGCCGGGGCCACGGGGCGAACGTATTCGCCTCGCTCCCGCCGTCTTGTTGCCATTATGGGGCGCCGGACGTCCCACATGGGGCTGCCGTCGATCGGAGAAACAAGCCGGTGGCGGGTGTATAGGGGGAGTACCGTGGTCCGCCAAGCAGGCCCCGGGTCGGAGAAGAGCGACGCAGAGGAATTGGCCCTGGCCGACTCCGGATCGCGCGCGGCTCCGCCGTCAAGATTGTCCGCTTCGAAGGTCGCGCCGGTCGCTATGGGGCTCGAGGCCCCGGCGCGGGCCTTCGGTGTGCGTCGCGCGAAGATGAAGGAATGATGAGCACCGATACCGCACTCCGGGACGCCGAATGGTCGCGCCGCCAGACGCGGCTGGCGCTCGCCGCCATCCTCGCCGTCTGGGCGCTCGCCGCGGCCGCCTGGCCCCTCACGGGCGCGGTCGTGCCGTGGGACTCCAAGAACCAGTTCTATCCGTTCCTGCGCTATCTCGGCGCCGCGTTGGAGCACGGCGAGCTGCCGCTGTGGAATCCGTACCACTTCAGCGGTCATCCGGCTGTGGCCGATCCACAATCGCTTCTCTTCACGCCGACGATGCTGCTCTTCGGCTGGCTCGTGCCCCAGCCCTCCATGGAACTCTTCGATGCGGTGATTTTCGCCCACCTGCTGCCGGGCGCGCTCGCCTTCGTGCCGCTCTTTGCCCGCCGTGGGTGGCATCCTGCCGGCGCGGTCGCGGCCGCCATCATCTTCATGCTCGGCGGCTCCGCTACGGCCCGGCTGCAGCATACCGGGATGATCCTCTCCTACAGCTTTTTTCCCGTCGCCCTGTGGCTGCTCGAGGAGGCGCTCGCCCGCCGCTCCTACCGCTGCGGCGTTCTCTTCGCGATCGTCGCCGCCGTGATGACGGTGGGCCGGGATCAGGTCGCATTCCTGAGCGCCCTCACCCTCGTCGGCGTCGTGGTCTACGAAACCGCCCGCTCGGGGCAGCCCGCCCTGTACCTCAGGGACCGGATGGGCGCGCTCGCCCTGATGGCCGCGGTGGGAGGGGCGCTCCTCGCGGTGCCGAGCATCCTCACGATGCAGTTTCTCGCGACCTCGACAAGGCCGTCGTTCGGGTTCGGCGTCGCAGCCATGGGATCCCTGCCGCCCGAGAGCCTCGCCACGGTCCTGTTCGGCAACGTCTTCGGCTCGCTGCGCTGGACCTACGACTATTGGGGCCCCGACTGGCACAGCCTCGCCGAGGGCACCTGGACCGACCGGGCGACGAACTACCTCTTCGCCGGTACCCTGCCCGCCCTTCTGCTCCTGTGGCACGGCATCGCGGGCGGGCGGCTCTTCGCCCGGGAGTTCCGCTTCTTCCTGATCCTGGGCACCGTGGCGATCCTGTACGCGCTCGGCCGATATACGCCCGGCTTCGAGATGATCTTCGATCACTTCCCCGGGGTAAACCTCTATCGCCGCCCCGCGGACGCGACCTTCCTGGTCAACATCGCGCTCGCCCTGGCGGCCGGGTACCTCGTTCACCGCTACGTCGGGGACGGCAACCCGCGCCTGATCGCTTCGCTCCGCCGCCCGACCGAACTGGCGCTCCCGCTGGTCGCTGCGGCACTGTTCGTCGCGGCGGTCGCGAGCGCGCTCGTGTTCGCCGGCCGCGCGGGCCAGATGACCGCGTCGGTGCGGGAGATCGCGATCGGCGTGGTCGCAGCCGCCGCCGCCGTCGCGGTCGCGATGCGCCTTGGACCGCGGTGGCGCCTGACCGCCGCGGCCGGCCTCGTCGCCGCCACGGGAGCGGAGCTGATCGCGCGCCACGCAGCGTCCGCGCTCAACGCCGAGCCCGCCGAGCGCTATGCGGTGTTCCAGCAGTTGCCGCCCGAGCAGTTGCAGGGCCTCCAGGTTCTCAAGACGGAGCTTGCCGCGCGCAATGCGCGGGGCGAACGGCCGAGGATCGAGATCCTCGGCCTCGGCGGCGCCTGGCAGAACGCCTCGATGGTCCTCGGGTTGGAGGACACGATCGGCTACAACCCGCTGCGCATCGCGGATTACGAGCGCGCGGTCGGCCCGGGCGAGAATGCCGTGGACCCGAACCTTCGCACCTTTCCGGCGACCTTTCGGGGCTACAAGTGCCGCTTGGCGAGCCTGCTCGGTCTGGAATACCTCGTGCTCGACCGGCCGCTCGAACGCCTGCCCCGGCACTTCCCCCGTCTTTCGGGCGTGAAGCTTCTCTACGGCTCCGGCCAGATGTGGATCTATCGCCTCGACGAAGCGACCCCTCGGGTCTACGTGGCGAGCCAGATCGAGGCCGTGGCCTCCGACGTGATCCTCGACCAGGAGGAGCTTCCCGACTTCGAACGCACCAACGAGGCCCTGGTCGACGAGGGCAGCGTGGCGCTGCTCAAGCGCGACTATCGCGGGGCGACGGAGGATTCGGGTCCGCCCGAGAACCGGAGCAGCGCCCGAATCGTGAGCTACCAGCGCAACTCGGTCGCAATCGAGGTCGAGACCGAACGGCCGGGCGTGCTCGTCCTGCACGACATCTACTATCCCGGCTGGGAGGTGAGCGTCGATGGCGAGCGTCGGCCGGTGCTGCGGACCAACCTTCTCTTCAGGGGCGTCGAGGTGGAGGCCGGCCGGCACCGGGTGGAGTTCCAGTTCCGTCCCCTCTCCCTGGACAATCTGGTTGCGGCGGCGTCGAATCTCGTGAACAACGGCGATGCCGAGGCGGACGCCTCGCCCTCCACGATCCCGTGATTGGAAACCGCGACGCTTGCGATCGACTCCTTTCCTCTACGGCCTTGCCCTGACGTCGGCCGCCTTCGCGGCCTTGGCCCAGCCGGCGCCCAGCGGCGTTCCGGCCCTGCCGATGTTCGGGCCGACCCTGCCCGGACTGTCGCCTCCGACGGCGCCGAGCCTGCCCCCGCCGACCCTGGGACAGGTGGCTCTCCATCTCAGCGCCGCGTTCGCGCACGACGGCAAGCCGGTTCGATCCGGCCTCGTCTGGCGGGTCTTCGAGGATCGGGGTGACGCAGGCCGGCCGAGCATCGTGGCGCGGTCGACTGAACCGGCCCCGACCTTCAGCCTCGCCCCCGGGAACTACGTCCTCCACGCATCCTACGGCTTCGCCGGCGGCACGAAACGAGTGACCGTGCAGACCGGCAGCCTGGTCGAGCGCCTGACCATCAGCGCCGGCGCGCTGAAGCTCGACGGCGCCGTGGCGGACTCGCCGATTCCGCCGAACCAGCTCTCGTTTTCGGTCTACGTCCCAATGGGCTCGAACTCCGAGGGACGGCTCGTCGTCGGCAACGCCAAGGCCGGCGAGCTGATCCGCCTCCCGGAGGGCATCTACCACGTGGTCTCCACCTACGGCGACTCCAACGCCATCATGCGATCGGACCTCAAGGTGGAAGCCGGACTCGTCACCGAAGCGACGCTCAATCACCGCGCCGCCACCGTGACCCTGAAGCTCGTCGGCTCCCTCGGCGGCGAGGCCTTTGCCGGAACGGCGTTCAGCGTGCTCACTCCGGGCGGCGACGTGATCCGCGAGGCGATCGGCGCATTCCCCTCCGTCACGTTGGCGGAAGGCGATTACGTGCTCATCGCCCGGCACGAGAGCCAGGTCCACACGCGCGAGTTCAAGGTCGAGAGCGGCCTCAACCGCGATATCGAGATCGTCGCCTCGAAGTAGCCCGCCGCTGCTCGGCCGCGAACCTTCACGCGCGCGTTCGAGGTCGAGAGCGGCCTCAACCGCGATATCGAGATCGTCGCCTCAAAGTAGCCCGCCGCTGCTCGGCCGCGAACCTTTCGGAATCCCCCGCATTGTCCTCCCGTCCCGGCGGCGCCCCGCCGGGATCGATGATCTCCGACGCATCGGACCACCGCGGGACGCGTCCCGCCGGGTCCGACGATGCTCGAGGCATCAAGCACGACATGGGAGGAAGCCGATGAGAATCGCCGATGTGATGACCCGCGACGTTCGCGTGATTCAGCCCGATCGCACGGTGCGGGAAGCCGCCCGCCTCATGGACGAGATGAACGTCGGAGTCCTGCCGGTCTGCGACGGCCGCCGGCTCGTCGGCATGGTGACGGACCGCGACATCACGGTGCGCTCCACCGCGGCCGGGCTCGCGCCCGACCAGTCCTATGTCCGGGACATCATGACGGACGACGTGGAGTGGTGCTTCGAGGATGACGACGTGGATGAGATGGTCGAGATCATGAGCCGTCATCAGATCCGCCGCATCCCGGTGGTCGATCGCGGCAAGCGGCTCGTCGGCATCGTGGCCCTCGGCGATCTCGCGACGGACGCGCAGGACCAGGCCACGCGGGCGCTGCACGATATTTCCACCCCCTCCGAGCCCGACCGGTCCCCCGCCCCGAGCCGCGCCCGGGCCGATCAGACCCTCGACCAGCGGCCGGCTCGCCTGAGCGACGACGAGCGGCGTGAGCTCGATCGGCGGTCGAGCCGGGACGACCGGGACCGGAGCGATCCGGGCCGGCGTGGCCGCCCGTCGGACGTCTCGGGCTACTCCGGATCTCGGAGCGGGCAACGGTCCGGCGGCGAACGCGGCTTCCGTTTCCGCGAGGAGGACGACGTTCGATCCGCCTTCGGGAGTTCCGGCCGTCCGGGTGAAGAGAACATGCGGAACGCGCGCATGCGGGGCGGCTTCGGCGGCGAGGGCTACGCCAATTACGGCGAGGACTACGGCCGCGGCGCGTATGGCGGCGGCGCAGGCGGCGGCGATTATCGGCCCGGCCAAGGAATGGCCGCCGACAGCACGGGCCGTCCGCGGCGCTTCGGATACGGCGGCGACGACGCCTTCGACCGGGGCGACGACAACAGCGAGCGCGAGCGCGACCTGCTGCGGTCGAACGACCGGCGCAATTACGGCGTCGGACCGGGCAACACCCGTTTCGGCAACGACGCGACCGGCAGCCGGGGCGAGGTCCGACGCGCCGAGCACCGGGGCCGCGGGCCGAAGAACTACCAGCGCTCCGACGAGCGCATCCGCGAGGACGTCAACGAACGTCTCATGGACGACCCCGTCGTCGACGCCTCGGAGATCGAGGTCGCCGTGCAGAACCGGGAGGTCACCCTGACGGGGACGGTCCGCAGCCGCAACGAGAAGCGCCGCGCCGAGGACCTCGCGGAATCGCTGCCCGGCGTGTCCCACGTGCAGAACAACCTGCGCGTCGGCCAGCACCAGGCCGGCCATGCCTCGGACATGGAGGTCGGCGATTCCGGGGCGGCAACGGGAAACCCGGGTCTCGGCACGTCCGGGGCGGCGGGAAGCGAGGCCGGCGGGCGGCAGACCAACCGCGCCGGACGGGCTCCGGTGGGCTCATAGCCAGCCACGTCCAAACGGCTTCGGACACCCTCCCCGTCATGCCCGGGCTCGGCCCGGGCATCCACGCCTTCAATCCACCTCGTCGTCGAGAGACGTGGATGGCCGGGACAAGCCCGGCCATGACGGCGAATGCCGGCGCCCCACTATCTCCGTCATGCTAAAGCCGCTTTCCTCTATGGTGGAAGCAGACGAGATGGATGCCCCGGCGGGATCCCCGCGTCTTGATTTCCACCTACACGGTCAGGCGTTCAAGATAGGAGGCGCTGCCCCAGATAGGGGATCAACTCCTCACGCTGCCCCGCCCAAATCGTCGACCGCAGCTCCTTCGCGACACACTCGAAAAGGTTGTCGTGAAACGTGAACACGAAGTGCCTCAGGCTCTCGAACCGCTTGGGATCGTGCCGACGATGAACCCGGTTGAATTCCTCGAGGCGCCTCACCCAGGACGACCGGCGTACCTCATAGGCGCCGTATCGCCCGAGGCCACGCGACGCGAGCGGATGCGCGTGCAAAGTTTCATCGCTTGGCGGACCGAAGGCGTGGACGTAAGGACTCTGGAACTCCACTATGCCGTACTGCTCATTGGTATCGAACGGGTCGAGGCCCCCTTCGGGGACCAGGTACGCGAGTAGGAGACGTACGTCGTCGGCGACCACCAGCGGCAGCGGGGATCCCGGCGATTGATCCGGGACCCCGGCGAGGGGCACGACTTCATCGTGTGAAGACCCGAGGAGCGTCACGCGTATTCGCTGCCGAGCACGACGTGCTTCACGTCGAGTTCGACGGGTGGCAGCCTCACCGACTGCGTTCGCGAGTTCCTGCGCAGATCCGGCGGCACCGCCTCCTCGACGAGCGCGCGCAGCGCCTCCTCGAACCCGAGACTTGTCTGGTTCGGGCTGCCGAGCCGCCGGATCGAGACCGTCCGCTCGGCCGCTTCCTTCTTGCCCACGACGAGCAACACCGGAACCTTCGCGAGCGAGTGCTCGCGCACCTTGTAGGTGATCTTCTCGTTGCGAAGGTCCGCCTCGACCCGCAGGCCCGCGCGAAGCGCGGCCTCGACGACCTCCTTGGCATAGGGATCCCCCTCCGCCGTGATCGTGGCCACCACGACCTGTACGGGCGCGAGCCAGAGCGGGAAGTGGCCGGCATAGTGCTCGATGAGGATGCCCGCGAAACGCTCCATGGAGCCGCAGATCGCCCGGTGGATCATCGAGGGGGTCTTCTTCTGCCCGTCGTGGTCGACGTAGAACGCGCCGAACCTCTCCGGCAGGTTGAAGTCCACCTGCGTGGTCCCGCATTGCCAGTCGCGTCCGATCGCGTCGCGCAGCACGTACTCGAACTTCGGTCCGTAGAAGGCGCCCTCGCCCGGGTTGATCCCGGTCTTGATTCGCCCGCCGGACCGGTCCTCGATCTCTTTCAGGACCTCGGTCATGACGGCCTCGGCGTGATCCCACATCTCGTCGGTGCCGACCCGCTTGTCCGGCCGGGTCGAGAGCTTCACGACGACCTCATCGAAGCCGAAGTCCGCGTAGGTCGAAAGGATCAGGTCGTTGATCTTGAGGCACTCGGCGGCGAGCTGCTCCTCGGTGCAGAAGATGTGCGCGTCGTCCTGCGTGAAGGCGCGCACGCGCATCAGGCCATGGAGCGCGCCCGACGGCTCGTAGCGCGAGACGGCTCCGAACTCGGCCAGCCGCAGCGGCAGGTCGCGGTAGGATTTCAGGCCATGCTTGAAGATCTGCACGTGGCCGGGGCAATTCATCGGCTTGATCGCGAAGACCCGCTCGTCCTCCGTCCTGGTGACGAACATGTTCTCCCGGTACCAGCCCCAGTGGCCCGAGGTCTCCCAAAGCGACTTGTCGAGGATCTGCGGGGCGTTGACCTCCGCGTATTCGCCCTTGAGGCGGCGCCGCATGTAGGAGATCAGCTCCTGGAACAGGGTCCAGCCGTTCGGGTGCCAGAACACCACGCCCGGCCCCTCCTCCTGGAAATGGAAGAGGTCCATCTCGCGGCCGAGCCGGCGATGGTCGCGCTTCTCGGCCTCCGCGAGCTGCTTGAGGTAGGCGTCGAGGTCCTCCTGCGTCGCCCAGGCGGTCCCGTAGATGCGGGTCAGCATGGGGTTGTTGGAATCGCCGCGCCAATAGGCGCCCGCCACCTTCATGAGCTTGAACGCGGTGCCGACCTTGCCCGTCGAAGTCATGTGCGGGCCGCGGCAAAGGTCGAACCAGTCGCCCTGGGCGTAGATCTTGAGGTCCTGTCCCTCGGGGATCGCGTCGATGAGCTCGACCTTGTAGGTTTCGCCCTTGTCGGCAAAGACCTTTTTCGCTTTCTCGCGGCTCCAGACCTCCTTCGTGAAGGGTTTGTCGCGGGCGATGATCTCCCGCATCTTCGCCTCGATGGCCGGGAAGTCCTCGGGCGTGAAAGGCTCCGGACGGGCGAAATCGTAGTAGAAGCCGTTTTCGATCACGGGGCCGATCGTCACCTGCGTTCCGGGAAACAGATCCTGCACCGCTTCGGCGAGCACGTGCGCGCAGTCGTGCCGGATGAGCTCCAGCGCGCGGGGGTCGTCCCGGCCCAGGAACTCGATCGCGCGCATCGTGCGCGATCGGGTCCGCGAGATCGGCGACCGTGCCGTCGAGCGCCATCGCGACGGTGCGTTTGGCAAGCGACTTCGCGATGCCTTCAACGACCTCGCGTCCGGTGGTGCCGGGGGCGAACCGGCGCTCAGCGCCGTCCGGGAATGTCAGGGTGATCATCAACGAGTCTCCTGGCTCACTCCTGCCAACGAAGCAGGTAAGCATGGGGCCGACGGTTTCGGGTTCAGCGCGAGGCCGGATCGCCGTCAGGTTCGACCGCCTCGCAGGTGATCGGGGGCGCGTTCGTGCCGCGCCAGCGACCATAGGCCCAGGGCTTATACCACGCGGCCCGCCCGGGCAATGTTTCGGGGACCAGATCGATCCCGGAGGTTCCAAGCGGTCCGCACCGGCAGATCCTGGCGAGGCCGACGAACGCGCCGGCCCACAACCCGTGCCGCTGGATCGCCTCGTCGGTGTACTCGGAGCAGGACGGCAGGTGCCGGCACTGGCGGCCGGTGAGGCCGGACAGCGTGAGCTGGTATCCCCGGATGGCGAAATGGGCGGCGCTGCGGACGGCGCTCGTCATCTACTCGGCTGCCGAAACGGCGCGCCGGGCCGCGATCTGATCGAGCGCATTCACCACCGCATCGAAGGTCAGCAGCGTCGAGGCGTGTCGGGCCTTGTAGTCGCGCACCGGCTCGAGCACCCGCAGGTCCTCCCAGCGCCCTTCGGGCGGCGCGGCGCCCTCCTTGAGCATCCGCCGCATGGCCTCCCGGACGAGGCGCAGTTCCTCGTCGGTCGAACCCACCACCAGGCGCGCCATGATCGAGGAGGACGCCTGTCCGAGCGCGCAGGCCTTCACCTCGTGGGCGAAGTCCGTCACGGTGCCGTCGTCGACCTTCAGATCCACGGTGACGGTCGATCCGCACAGCTTGGAATGCGCGGTCGCACTGGCGTCGGGGTCCCTCAAGCGACCAAGGCGCGGGATATCGGCCGCCAGGGCAAGGATCCGGGTGTTGTAGATCTCGTTCAGCATCACGGAACAGGTTTACAGGGCTCTGACTCGCACGCGCCGAGCCCTCGCGAAAGCCCTCGGGTCGGCGTGCACCCCCAATATAGGGCTTGTCGGCGCGCACTGCGACCCGCGGGTGACGCTCCGCAAGGCTTGACGCCCGGGGCCTTTTGAGCCGGTGTGCCGCGATCCGGCGGCCCGGTCCGGCGGTTTGTCCAGCGCTTCGGATGAGGCCCCTCATGTGCGCCAGTCACCTGCCCTTCGATGCTCCCGGCTCCCGGAGCGAGCTCGAGGAAGGCAACTTTCTTTCGCCACGGTTCGGACCTGACGGGCTCGTGACCTGCGTCACGACCGATGTCGAGACCGGCGAACTCCTCATGGTGGCCCACATGAACGCCGACGCCGTGGCCCGGACCCTCGAAACCGGCGAGGCATGGTACTGGTCGCGGTCTCGGGGCGAGCTCTGGCACAAGGGCGCGACGAGCGGCCAGGTTCAGACCGTGCTGGAGATCAGGGTCGATTGCGACCAGGACGCGCTCTGGCTCAAGGTCCGCGTCGCGGGAGACGGCGGCTGCTGCCATACCGGACGGCGGTCCTGCTTCTACCGTGTCGTCGAGCCGCCCGGTTCGAGGAAGCTTGAACTCGTGGATTGAGGCGAAGGGAGCCCACGACTCCCCTCCATGCCGGTTCAGTGCATGCGGCTCGCCACCTGACGATCGCTTCCGATCATGCCGTTCTCGATCAGGGCCGCCTTCACGGGGCACCGTCCGACGGCGCCGCGATAGGCGAGATAGGAGCCGGCCGCGAGCGCCAGCACGTTGAGGAGCGGATTCGGGCGTGGCTGTGCAGCGGCGGCCGCAAGGCCGAGACCGAACGCGATGGATATGCCGCGTTCGGCCCACGAGAGGTTCGGCTCGCCGTGAAAGGCATTCTGGAAGGTGTCGGCGACTGCGTTGACCATCGGGGCTCTCTGAAGGGGTCGATCGTAGCGGGCCAACGCGTCGCGGCCCGCCCTCGTTCCTGAGGGGCTTCCGTATCGGCATTCTCGAATCTGTAAAATTGTGGTTCATCCTGCTTCGAAACTCGGCCATAAACGTTGTTCATAGGCCCTTCACTGGATTTCGGCAGGATGGGCTCGGGTCGAGTTGGGACGATGTTCTGGGACACCATTCCCCGGCGGGGCGCCGGGTCCGAAGGGGGCGGCGGGGGTACGCTCGTGCATGCGCCGGCGGAACGCGACGGTCGCACGAAGCTGAGGGTTGGGCTGGCTCTCGGCGGCGGCGCCGCGCGCGGCTGGTCGCATATCGGCGTGATGCGGGTCCTCGAGAATGCGGGAATCGTGCCGGACGTGATCGCGGGCTGCTCGATCGGCGCCGTCGTCGGCGGATGCTACGCGGCGGGTAAGCTCGACGAGCTCGAAAGCTTCGCGCTCTCGCTCACCAAGCGGCGGGTCATGGGCCTGCTCGACTTCCACCTCACCGGATCGGGGCTCATCGGGGGCGGCCGATTGCAGAAACTGCTCGATCACGATCTCGCCGAGCTGCGCGTCGAAACCCTGCCGTTGCGCTACTGCACGATCGCGACGGAGCTCGAGACCGGCCACGAGATCTGGCTCACCAAGGGTCCGCTCGTCCAGGCCATGCGCGCATCCTATGCGCTGCCCGGCGTCTTCGACCCGGTGTTCATCGGGGGGCGCTGGCTCATGGACGGCGCTCTCGTCAACCCGATCCCGATCACCGCGGCCCGAGCGCTCGGAGCCGACATCGTGATCTGCGTCAACCTCAACAGCGAAGTCCGTGCACGGGGCACGGTGATCCAGAGCTACGACTCCACCGATCCGCAGTCGGACGAAGCCGAAATCGAAGCCGCGATGGAGGAGCCCCGGCGTTGGGGTCTCTTCGCGTCTCCCCGCGCCGCCCGTCCCAAGAGGCGGATCGCGCCCGGGATGGCGACCGTGATGGTCGACGCGTTCAACATCACGCAGGACCGGATCACCCGGTCACGCCTCGCCGGCGACCCCCCGGACGTCATGATCGGCCCGAAGCTGTCCAAGCTTGGCCTGTTCGAGTTCCATCGCGCCGCGGAGCTCATCGAGCTCGGCCGACAGGCCGCGGAGCGCGCCCTTCCGGATGTGCACGAGATCATCCGGGCCTCGGTCGCCGCGACCGCCCCCTGACAGGCACCGGTTTTCGCGACGTCGGCGCTCGCTGCTTCGCGGGCAGGCCGCACGGCGTCCAGCGCGCGGGCCCGACCGCCGGCCCGTTCAAGCGGTGGCGATGTAGTCCCGCATCGCCCGCGTCTCGGCCTCCACCTCGGCGAGGCGGTGCTTGACGATGTCCCCGATCGAGACGATTCCGGCGAGCCGCCCGCCTTCGACCACCGGCACGTGCCGGAACTTGCCCTGCGTCATCATCTCCATGACCTCGTTGATCGCGGACTGGCAGGTGCAGGTCACGACCTTCTCGGTCATCGAGCGGGACACGGGCTCCTCGAGCGCGGTGGCGCCGCGGGACGCCAAGGCGCGGATGATGTCGCGTTCCGAGAGGATGCCGACCACGGGGCGGAACGAATCGCTGATCAGCACCGCGCCGATGCGCTGCTCCGACAGAAGCCGTGCCGCCTCGCCCAACGTGCGGTTGGGCTCGATGGTGACGACATGGCGGCCTTTGCTTCGCAGGATGTGCTCGACGGTCATTCCGGTTCCTCCATAGGCAGCGAGCGCGGTAGAGCTCGCATCCGCGGCGCCGGGCCGGCCGGCCGCCCCTCAGACGGGGAGCAACACGCCAGCCGCAATGATCCGGCGATTTGCCCGCGAATTCAAGCGGCGATGCGAAACCCGAGAACGGCTGCGAGGCGGGGCTTCTAGATGCGCGCGCGCGCGGGGAGCGGGTCGAGCCAGGGAAACAGCAGGAGACCGACGAGGAAGCCGCCGACATGCGCCTCCCAGGCGATGCTCGCGTCCGTGATGCCGAGCGGACCGGCCAGGACGGCGAACAGGTAGTTCGTGCCGAACCACACCGCGAGAAAGAGGAGCACCCGCCGATCCGCAACCATCCGCGCAAGGCTTTCCCGCGGACGTTCATGAGGTTCGGTCAGCCGCCCCTCGAGGAGCCAGGCCGGCCGGGCGAAAATGAACCAGGCGGCCGACGCCATCATGCCTGAAACCGCCGCGGAGGCACCCACCATGGGCAGGGCCTGGAGGGGATGGACGAGCACGTGCGCGAGGGCGCCTCCGAAGGCCGTTGCGGCGGCGAGCAGGCAGAAGCGCAGTCCGCCGCAGCGCCGGGCGACGGGCGTGCCGAAGGCGGCGAGCCAGACGCTGTTCATGGCGACGTGGCCCCAGGACCCATGGAGGAGCGCGTAGCTGAGACCGGTCCAGGGTTTGCCGCCTCCCTCGCTCAAGACATAGCGGGCGAGCTCGAGTTGGAGCGCGCGAAGATTTTCGTCCGGAAGGTCGCTCAACCCGTCGATGATCGTCTCCGCGGACTGGCCCCCATAGACCGCGGTCCAGCGGACCGGCACCAGGGCGGCCTCGAGCAGGACCTCGAGGTTGGCCCAGTCCGAAAGAACCCACTCGCGCACGGCGTGAATGCCGAAGAGCGCCAGGATTGCGAGAAGGACGATGGCCGGAAGATTGAACATCGGCTCGCGGACCGATGCGGGGCGGGAGGGTACCATGAGGCTCCATGTCGGACGCCGGATCGCTTTCGCAAGAGCCGGAGGGCAGCATGGGGCCCGCTGGCGGACGCCGGATCGCTTTCGCAAGAGGCGCCGGATCGCTTTCGCAAGAGCCGGAGGTCAAGGTTCATTAAGGATGGCGCGCTAGGGTGCGCCCTCTCAGGTCATGTCCTGACGAGGCGCCCCAATGCACGCGCGACACGCCGCACCCCTTTCGCCCGCTCAGCGCGCCGTCGACCGCCGTCGGCATTACCGCGTGCGCGTCCCCTTGCTGGGCCGGTACATGCTCGCGAGCCGGCATGAATACCCCGGTCAGAGCGTGGACATCTCGCCGGGCGGCCTGTCGCTCGTGACTCCCGTGCGCGGCTTCGTGGGCGAGCGCATCGTGATCTATCTCGAGCATCTCGGGCGGATCGAGGGCCAGATCGTGCGGCACACGGACCTCGGCCTCGCGCTTTCCATCAGCGCCACGATCCGCAAGCGCGAGAAGCTCGCGGCCCAGCTCACCTGGCTCGCCAATCGCCAGAGCCTCGGTCTGCCGGAGGACCGGCGCCACGAACGGATCGTTCCGCGCCATAGCGCCGTGGCGGTCATGATCCCGAGAAAGGGCGAGGTCGCAGGCCGCCTCATCGACGTCTCCCTTACGGGGGCCGCCTTGAGCCTTGTCGAGCGGCCAGCGCTCGGAACCGTGGTGACCCTGGGCAGGACGCCCGGACGTGTCGTGCGGCATTTCGAGGGCGGCATCGCGGTCGAGTTCCTGTTGCCCCTGTCGCCGGACGATTTCGACGAAGGCGTCCTGCTCTAGAGGGCCGCCCCGCGGCGACCCGGGCGGCTCCAGCAAGCATTTGTTTGCCTTGACGTCGCGAGCCGGCGCTCCGCACGGCCGTTGCATCGAATTGTCCCGATCCCGTTGAGGTCGCCCGAACGGCCCGGGAACCATGCTGCCCCTCGGATTTGGGAGGGGCCGGTGAAGAAGCTCCATTGGATCGAATGCATCATCGCGGCGGCCCTTGCCGTGATCCTCGCCGATCTGGCGAAAGCGCAGACCTACGACCGGCTGCCGGCCGTTGCGGCGTCCGCGCCGGCCGAGGCATCGGCCAGGCCGGTGCCGGCATGGCGGGTCTTCTGCGAACAGCACCCGACGGAATGCTCGGTCGACCTGCGCGAGCCGGAAACCGCAAAGCTCGGCCGTTCGGTGTGGCAGCAGATGGTCGCGGTGAATGCGCGCGTGAACGCCTCGGTGAGGCCGCTCAACGACGAAGCGCACTGGGGCGTCGCCGATTCGTGGGGCTACCCCACGGACGGCTATGGCGACTGCGAGGATTACCAGCTTCTCAAGCGCAAGCTCCTCATCGAGGCCGGTCTGCCGCGTCGGGCTCTGCTCATGACGGTGGTGATCGACGACAAGGGCGACGGACATGCGGTGCTCACGGTTCGCACCGACCGCGGCGACTTCATCCTGGACAACAAGACCTCGGCCGTCCTGCCCTGGGACCGGACCGGCTACGTCTTCGTCAAACGCGAAGGTCAGGACGGGTCCGGATGGACGTCGCTTGGGGGAGCCGGCTCTCCTCTCGCCACGGCCAATCGCTAGCCGCACCGAACGTCCACACGGCCGACGGGGACTGGGACCTCGGCCGATTCGGCCAAGCTCGGCCCTGCCAGCGCCTCCCCGCGGCTTGACGGCGGGCGATCAGTTGATCACGGGCGTGCCGAACGGCGCCGTTAAGGCAAGTCCCGGCCTTTGCTTGTAAGTCTCGTGTCGTAGCGTAAAATCAGCCAAAATGCTGGCCCTGCCTCTTTTTTGGGCTTTGCCGCTCGATTCTGACTTTGCGGCAATGGAACCAAAGGCGGATGCGGCGCGTTAACCCCGCCTTTACTTTATGCTTGAGCCCCCCGGCCAACTCTGTCAGCTTTGGTTAAAAGAACCTTAACTGACTAGGGACGCGGGGCATGTGGCAGGCGCTTATCGGGCAGGACAGCCCTGGGAGACAATCGGCGGGATCGGCTTTTCTGGCAAGAATTGCCTGTCTGGCGCTGATCGGCTTTCCCCTGATGTTAGGCGGCGCAGCCGGCCAAGCTCAGACCCTCGCATCCCTCCCCAACGCGGGCCAACTTTCGGAAAAAGGCAGCGCTGCCAAGCCCATCCTGGCGTGGGTCAAGTTCTGCGAGCAGATCGCCGCGGAATGCGCGGTCGACCCCTCCGAGGCCACGACCGTGCAGCTCACGCCTGCGACGTGGAACACCATCGTCTCGATCAACCGCCGCGTGAACACCCGAATCAAGCCGATCACCGACAAGGAGCACTGGGGTCTCGTCGACCGTTGGGAGTTCCCGGACGACGGTGCCGGAGACTGCGAGGACTTTCAGCTGCTGAAGCGCCGGCTGCTGGCCGAGCGGGGGATTCCGCGCCGCGCCATGCGCATGACCGTCGTGATCGACGAGCTCGGCGAGGGACACGCGGTGCTGATGGTGCGCACGGACCGGGGGGATTACATCCTCGACAACAAGACGTCGGCCGTCCTGCCCTGGGACCAGACAGGCTACGTCTTCGTCAAGCGCGAGAGCCAAGACGCGGTCGCCTGGGTGTCCTTGGGCGGGCGCACCGCCTCCCCGACCACCACGGCGAACCGCTGAAGTCGAACGGATTTCGGAGCTGCCGCTGCACTCCGGAATCGGAAACGCGCCGTCAAGCCTCCGCTCAGCCGATCGCCGAAGCGGAACGACCGCGCTCGCGGGGAGAGGCGACCCGCGCGCGCAAACCACGTTTCACCTGACTTCCTGGGAACGCCAGCTGCTCCAAAGTGAGGCGGGTCAGTCGATCCGCCTCAGCGACTTGGCGTATCGCCGCCAGTTCTCGACGTAATGCTTCGCCGACCAGCGCAGGCTCTCCACCGCCGCCTCGTCGAGGGGACGAACCGCCCGGGCGGGAGCGCCGACGATGAGCGAGTTGTCCGGGAACGTATTGCCCTGCGTCAGGAGCGCATTGGCGCCGACGAGGCAGTTCGACCCGATCCGGACGTGGTTGAGCACGGTCGCCCCCATCCCGATGAGCGCGTTATCCCCGATCGTGCAACCGTGCAGGATGGCATGATGGCCGACCGTGCAGCCGGCGCCGACCGTGAGCGGCGCTCCCATGTCGGTGTGGAGCATGGCGCCTTCCTGGATGTTCGTGGCATCGCCGACGTCGATCAGCTCGTTGTCGCCCCGAAGCACCGCGCCGAACCAGATTCCGACGTCATGCCCGAGGCGCACCCGCCCGATCACGTGCGCGTCGGGGGCGATCCAAAAGCGGCCCGGTTCGGGGAGCATGGGGCTGACGTCGTCGAGGCTGTAGAGCGGCATGGCGCGGTCCGTTTCTTGACGGTCGCATCAGGCCGCTGAACGGCAGAGCCGTCAAGCATTCGTGACCTCACGCCGGGCGGGCACGAGGCCGGCCACGATGCAGGCACGTGGGTGCTCAACGCCTCGACACGGCGATCTTCCATCCGACGATTCCGCGCCTCGACCCGTCGGCCTCTCTTCACACGATCTCGCGCGGGCGACCCTCGAGGGGGAAGCCGCCGCCGCGGTCCCGCTCCCGGAGGGCGTGAGGTCCCAGCGTGCCCGCGCGCTCGTCCGCACGCCGCTTGCCGATGCCGGGATCTCCCAGCGCATCGACGATCTCGTCGTCCGTCTGGGGCTGAGCGGCGCATCCCCAGGCCCAGGCCGAACCGTCCCTCTTACCCCACCCGACCCGCTTGACGCCCCCTCGGGTTGTTCGATACTCAGAACACCTCGTACCGATATAAAGCCCAAAGGAACCGCAGTCATGACGGATCGTGCGCCTGGATTCAACACGCTGGCCATCCATGCCGGGGCGGCGCCGGATGCCGCCACGGGGGCGCGGGCGACGCCGATCTATCAGACCACCTCGTTCGTGTTCGACGACGTGGACCATGCCGCCTCGCTGTTCGGTCTGCAGGCCTTCGGCAACATCTATTCGCGCATCGGCAACCCGACCTGCGCGGTGCTCGAGGAGCGGGTCGCGGCCCTCGAGGGCGGGACGGCGGCGCTCGGGGTCGCCTCGGGCCACGCGGCGCAGTTCCTCGTCATGCACGCCCTGATGCAGCCCGGCGACGAGTTCGTGGCCGCGCGCAAGCTGTACGGCGGGTCGATCAACCAGTTCAACCACTCCTACAAGAACTTCGGCTGGAACGTCGTGTGGGCGGACTCGGACGACCCCTCGACCTTCGAGGCCGCGGTCACGCCGAAGACCAAGGCGATCTTCGTCGAATCGATCGCCAATCCCGGCGGCGTGATCGTCGACCTCGACGCGATCGCCGCCATCGCCAAGCGGCACAACATCCCGTTCATCGTCGACAACACGATGGCGACGCCCTACCTCATCCGCCCGTTCGAGCACGGCGCCGACATCATCGTGCACTCGGCGACCAAGTTTCTCGGCGGTCACGGCAATTCGATCGCGGGCGTGGTCGTCGACGGCGGCTCGTTCAACTTCGCGGGCGACGACCGCTTTCCGATGCTCTCGAAGCCGCGGCCGGAATACGGCGGGATGGTGCTCGGCGAGACCTTCGGGAACTTCGGCTTCGCGATCGCCTGCCGGGTCCTGGGGCTGCGCGACATGGGGCCGGCGCTCTCGCCGTTCAACGCCTTCCTGGTCCTGCAGGGCATCGAGACGCTGCCGCTCCGCATGCAGCGCCACTCCGACAACGCGCTCGCGGTCGCGGAGCACCTGGCGGCGCATCGGAACGTGTCCTGGGTGAGCTATCCCGGCCTGCGCACGGACCGTTACCACAACCTCGCCAAGAAGTACTGCCCCAAGGGCGCGGGCGCGGTCTTCACCTTCGGGCTCAAGGGCGGGTACGACGCCGGAGTGAAGCTCGTGTCCAACCTGAAGCTGTTCTCGCACCTCGCCAACATCGGCGACACGCGCTCGCTCGTCATCCACCCGGCGTCGACGACCCACCGCCAGCTCACCGACGAGCAGAAGCGGGAGGCGGGCGCCGGTCCCGAGGTGGTCCGCCTGTCGATCGGCCTTGAGGACACGGAGGACCTCATCGACGACCTCGACCAGGCCCTCGACGCCGCCTGACGAGGCCGACCACGGCCGCGGCGATCGGCCCGTGAGGGCCGAGGCCGCAGCGGGGCGGGCGGGCGCTCGGCGCGACCCGCGTCCAAACGCCGGTCGCCCGCATTGCGTCCTCGTTTCGGCCCGGCTACTGTCCAGGTCCCCCCTTAGGTCGAGGAGATGCAATGCCGGGCCGGACGGCTGATCGCGGATTGAACCGACACATCCTTGTCAGTTCGCTGTTCCTTGTGCTCGCCCTCGCGGGATGGGCCGGGCTCGCCTACTCGGCCCGTTCGTCGGCTTTGCGCCAGGACGAAATCGCCGAGCAGGTGCGCCGGATCGAGAGCGAGCACCGCGAGCTTCGCGCCGAGCGCGACCGGCTTCTGTCCGAGCAGCGGGAGCGCGCCTCCCTGGCGGCGGAGAACGACCACCTCAGGAGCCGAGCGACGGCGCTCGAGGCCGAAGGTCGGACGCTGGCCCAGGATCGCGATCGGGCCCGGACGGACCTCGCGGCGGCCCGGCAGGAACTCGCGGCCGTGCAGGAGCGGCTTTCGCAACTGCAGAGCGAGGCCGAGAATGCCGCCGCAACCGGCGCGACGCGGTCCGCGCGCCGGCGCGGGTTTCGCAGCCCGCGCTCGGGTTCGCGCTAGACCACCGTCCCCCAAGGCGCAGAATCCTGAGGCGTGACGAGACCCTTAGACGCCACCTCGGATCGACTCGACGCGGCCCTGGGCTAGGACCCGGTTCCGCTCCGGCAAAGGCCGTGGCATCCCGGAGTAGACCTTTCTCCCCGAACCATGCTCGAATGCGACTGCGCTCAGGGGTCCGCTCGCGCCCTTCGGGCGCCGGGCCGGGAGGGAAACCGTTCCCATGATCGCTTGGGTTGGACATGCCTGAAGGGTCCGCCCCGCCGACCGCTGCCATCGCGGACGGTTCGCGCGCTCCGAACGCGGCGGCCGGGCTCCCGCGCGGTTTCGCCCTGGGTGCGGACCGGCGGCCGCAGGCCGCGCTGCTCGGACTGTGCGTCGCGGCGGTCGCGCTCCTGTGGATCGGCCTGGCGGTGTTCCTGCGCAACGAGCAGCAGGCCGTGCTGTCCCGCGTCAGGGCGGATGTCGCCAACCTCGCCATCGCCTTCGAGGAGCAGGTGCGGCGCACCTTTCTCGGCGTTGACCAGATGATGCGCTTTACCAAGGCGGCGTTCGAGGAGGATCCCGACAGGTTCGACCTCTCGGCCTGGATCGCGCGCGTGCCCCGTCTCGCGGGCGACCTGGTGGCGGACATCGCGATCGCGGATGCGAACGGCGTGATCGCGGCGCGCCTCGCGCAGCATCCCGGAAGCGTCGGGAGCATCGCCGAGCGGGAGTATTTCCGGGCGCACGCCGACAATCCCGACGCAGGCCTCGTGCTGAGCCGGCCCGTCCGGGATCGGACCTCGGGCCGCTGGTCGATTCCGGTGACGCGCCGCCTCGACGCGCCCGACGGTTCCTTTGCGGGAGTGCTCGTCGCATCGGTCGATCCTCTTGCAATCGCAAGAACGTTCGAGGGGATCTATCTCGGGGCGAACGCCGCCGTGAGCCTCATCGGGCCCGACGGTTCCATCAGGGCCCGCTCCCCGGCGGTCGAGGGCATGTTCGAGCGGAATCCTGCCGAGGACGGCGTGAGCCGTGCGCGGATCGAGACGATCATGCGGACCGGACGCGGCGTAGACCGTTTCCGGTCCGGCATCGACGGGGTCGACCGCATGGTCGGCTATCGGTCCCTCTCGGATTTGCCCCTCACGGTCGTGGTCGGCGAGTCGGTCGACGAAGCGCTCGTGCCGGTTCGGACCCGGCGGACCTGGATCGCGGCCGGCGGCGGCCTGATCACGCTCGTACTCCTTTCCGCCTTCACCCTGCTTCTGCGCCAGCTCGAGGCGCAGCGCGTCAAGGAGATCGAGCTCGCCCGGGCGAACGAGGCGCTGGCGGAGGGCGAGGCGCGCTACCGGCTGCTTGCCGACAACGCGACCGACGCGATCGCGCGGGTCGGCCTCGATGGGACCGTTCTCTACGTCTCCCCGGCGATCCGGGAGCTGATGGGCTACGAGCCCGAGGAGATGATCGGAACGGATCCCCTCCACATCGTGCATCCGGACGATCGGGAGGAGATGCAGCGGCGCCTGCGCGAGCTCGTCGAGGCGGGTCCGCACGCGCCGCGCGCGGCGCTGGTTTATCGATGCCGGCGCAAGGACGGCCGTTGGGTCTGGTTCGAGGTCAATGCCACCGTGGTGTTCGATGCCGAGACCGGTGAGCCCACCGAGTTCGTCGACGTGATCCGCGACGTGTCGCACCGCAAGACCGTCGAGGACGAGCTGCGCCGCAAATCCGAGCTGCTCGAGACCACTCTCGAGAACATGGAGCAGGGATTGGTCATGATCGACGCGGACGAGCGCGTCGTCGTCTGCAACCAGCGCGCGATCGACCTCATGGGCTTCCCGGCCGACCTGATGGCGACTTGCCCGAACTTCCGCGAGGTCCGACGGCGGCAGGCCGAGAACGGCGAGTACGTGAGCTCCGACCCGCAGTTCCAAAAATGGATCCACGAAGGCACGCTCATTCCCGAACAGTCCTCCTACGAACGCGTGCGTCCGAACGGCACGATCGTCGAGGTCCGCACCGTGCCGCTCGCGGGCGGAGGCGTGGTCCGGACGTATACGGACATCACGGCGCGCCGCAGAGCCGAGCAAGCGGGCCGCGAGAGCGAGCGGCGCTATCGCCTGCTCGCGGAACACGCCTCCGACATCATCACGCTGAAAGTTTTAGGCGGCGAGCGGCGCTACGTGTCGCCCGCCTGCCTTACGATGCTGGGATACACGCCGGAGGAGTTCCTGCAGATTCCCTCCGAACACCTGCTGCATCCGGACGATTATCCGAAGGTCATGGCGATCTATCGCGACCTCGGCTCAGGCCGACGGGAGATCCGCCATGTGCACCGCCTCAGGCACAAGAGCGGCCGCTGGGTGTGGGTCGATGCCGCCTTCAAGCTCATGGAGCACGGCGAGACGCCCCTGGTGCTCGCTGCGATGCGCGACGTCACGGAGCGCCAGCGCCAGGCGGAGGAGCTCAAGGCCGCCAAGGAGGAAGCCGAGACGCTTCTGAAGAAGGCCCAGGAGGCCAGCCAGGCCAAGTCGGACTTCCTGGCCTCCATGAGCCATGAGATCCGCACGCCGCTCAACAGCATCATCGGCTTCACCAACCTGATGCTCGAGACCGAGGGTCTGCGCCCCGACCAGCGTCGTTACGTCGAACAGGTGCGGGGTTCGGGCTCGGCGCTGCTCACGATCGTCAACGACGTGCTCGACTTCTCGAAGATCGAAGCCGGGCAGGTCGAGCTCGACCTGCATCCATTCGCGTTGCGGGCGCTCGTCGACAACGCGGTGTCGATCGTGCGCGGCATCGCGGGGGAGCGCGGGATTCCGATCGACGTCACGCTCGACGCCGATCTGCCCAAGACGGTCGTCGGCGACGGCGACCGCCTGCGGCAGATCCTGCTCAATCTCCTCAACAACGCGGTGAAGTTCACGCCCCAGGGCCGGGTCAGCCTCGACGTCCGCTGTCAGGGCGAGCGCCTCCGCTTCATCGTGACCGACACCGGGATCGGCATCTCCCGCGACAAGCTCCTGCGCCTTTTCGAACGCTTTCACCAGGTCGACAGCTCGATCCGCCGCAAGTTCGGCGGCACCGGGCTGGGACTTGCGATCTCCAAGAAGCTCGTGGAGCTCATGGACGGCACGATCGGCGTGGAGAGCCGCGAGGGTGAGGGGTCGACGTTCTGGTTCGAGGTGTCCCTGCCCGAAAGCGTGCTGTCCTCCGCGACCGCAGGCCCCATCGCGCATGCCGGGTCGGGGCCGCCCGCACGCATCCTCCTGGTCGAGGATGTCGACATCAATCAGGAACTCGCGCGCCTGATCCTCGAAAGAGCCGGCCACCGGGTGGACGTGGCGTTCGACGGCGGGGAGGCTCTCCGCGCGCTGCAGGCGGCGGAGTACGATCTCGTCCTCATGGACGTTCAGATGCCCGTCATGGACGGCATCACGGCGACCCAGCGCATCCGGGCGATGGATGGGCCGCTCGCATCGATCCCGATCATCGCCATGACCGCCAACGTGCTGCCGGACCAGATCGCCAAGTTCAAACGGGCCGGGATGAACGACCATGTCGGCAAGCCCTTCCAGGTCGGGGAGCTTCTGGCGGCCGTCGGGCGATGGACGAACCGCTCGGCGAGTTGATCTCGCGCCGAGGCTCCCCGGCAGGTTTCAGGCCGCAGGACCGAGTCCCGCACGCCCGCTCGGCGCGTCGAGGTCGAGCGCCGGACCCAGCGGGACGATGCCGGTCGGGTTGATCGAGCGGTGGCTTTCGTAATAGTGGCCCTTGATGTGCTGCATATTCACGGTCTCGGCGACGCCCGCCGTCTGGTAGAGGTCGCGGAGGTAGCCGGAGAGGTTCCGGTAGTCCGCGATGCGGCGCAGATTGCACTTGAAGTGTCCCACATAGACAGGGTCGAAGCGCGCGAGCGTCGTGAACAGACGCCAATCGGCTTCCGTCTGCTCGCTCCCGACGAGATAGCGCCGCGTCGCGAGGCGCTCTTCGAGCCAGTCGAGCGTCGCGAAGAGAGGTCCGACGGCCTCCTCGTAGGCGGCCTGCGTGGTCGCGAAGCCGGCCTTGTAGACGCCGTTGTTCACCGTGTCGTAAATGCGCTCGTTGAGCGCATCGATCTCCTCGCGCAGGTCGTCCGGGTAGTAGTCCCCGGGGGCCGCCCCGATCCCGTCGAAGGCCGCGTTGAGCATGCGGATGATTTCCGAGGACTCGTTGTTGACGATGGTCCCGGTTTGCTTGTCCCAGAGGACCGGTACGGTGACGCGGCCGCTGTAGTCCGGCATCCCGGCCGTGTAGATCTCGTGCAGATAGCGGGCGTTGTGGATCGGGTCCGGGACGACTCCGGGCCCCTCCTCGAACGTCCAGCCGTGCTCGAGCATGCGCCAATGCACGACCGAGACCGAGATGGATTCCTCGAGATTCTTCAGCTTGCGGAAGATCAGCGTGCGATGCGCCCAGGGACAGGCGAGCGAAACGTAGAGGTGATAGCGCCCCGCCTCGGCCTTGAACCCGCCCTCGCCGGTCGGACCGGGTGCGCCGTCCGGCGTCACCCAGTTCCGGAAGGCCGCATTCTTGCGCACGAACCGACCGCCCGTGTTGCGCGTGTCGTACCATTGATCGCGCCAAACGCCGTCGATGAGAACGCCCATGGGTGACTCCGGTTCAACGGGGACGGGAGGTGGGGTGTGGGTGGTGGGTTGTAGGAACAGCACGCTATCGGCCATCCACACCCCACGCCCCACCCCCTCACAACGGCTTCAGCCCCGCCTCGATGTGGGCTCGCCGCGGCTCGAGAAACGGCGGCAGCGCGAGGCGCTCGCCGAGATGCTCCAAGGGTTCGTCGGTCGCGAAGCCCGGCCCGTCGGTGGCGATCTCGAACAGGATTCCGTTCGGCTCGCGGAAATAGAGGCTCTGGAAATAGTAGCGGTCGACCGGGCCGCTCGACGGCACGCGGGAGGCGCGAAGCCGCTCCGCCCAGGCGCGGTACTCCTCCTGGTCCGGCGTCCGGAATGCCACGTGATGCACGGCGCCCGCCCCCTGGACGGCCTGCGGGAGATCCGGCCGCTCGACGACGTGCAACTCGGCCGCTGGTCCGCCGGCGCCCATTTCGTAGACGCTCACCTCCCCGGCCGGGTTCTCCGCATCCGCGTAGGTCCGCGCCTGCCGCATGTTCATGACCTTGGTGAGGACGACATCGGTGGCGGCCGCCTGCGCGACGGTCAGCGTGACGGGGCCGAGGCCGCGGATCTGGTGTTCCGCGGGAACGGGGCTCTTGTCCCAGGGATGCGTCTCGCCTGAAGCGCCATCGTCGACAAGCGCCAGACGCTGGCCTTCGGGGTCCTCGAAATCGACGGTGAGACGTCCGTCGCGCTCGGTGAGGCCGGCGTGCGTCACGCGCTTTTCGTCGAGCCGGGCGAGCCACCACTTCAGGGACGCCTCGCCCGCGACCCGCAACCCGGTCCGAGTGATGCTGTCGGTGCCCCGCCGCTCGCGCGGCACGGGCCACTCGAAGAACGTGACGTCCGTTCCCGGAGTCGCGAGGCCGTCCGCATAGAACAGGTGATAGGCGCTGACGTCGTCCTGGTTCACCGTCCGCTTCACGAGCCGCATCCCGAGGACGCCGGTGTAGAACGCGTGGTTGGCGGACGCATTGGCGGAGACGGCGGTGAGGTGGTGAAGCCCGGTGAGTTGCATGGGAGTGCCCGCCTTGCGGCCCGGATGGGCCCTGGCGCTAGAACTGGGGCCGCGGGTGCTCCATCGCCAGGACCACGAACCGACTTTGCGCCGCTGCAAGGAGAGCGTCGCGACGAGCCGATGCGGCTAGGATCCGCGCCCGACGGCGCGGCCCTGGAGGTCGCGATCGAGTTCCGCGATGCGGCGCAGGATCGCTTCGTCGCCCGCGGGGCGCGCGGCGGCGTCGCGCAGCAAGGCCGCGACCTCCGGCTGCTCCTCGACGGCGAAAAGAGGATCGAGCGGCCAGGCGTCCCCGGCGCGCGCCGCCGCCTCCTGCTTCAATCGCTCGGCGTGCTCCCGCAGGCGTTCCGGCAGCTCCAGGAGCATGGCGTAGTTCACGCGCGCGGCCTCGTAGCCGATGAGGTGCGCGACCTTGCGGTCGAAATGGCGCACCAGATTGCCGGCTTCGTAGTCGCGGGTGCCGAAGCCGCGGCGCCACAGATACATGAACAGCGGATCCGACTCGTAGGGCCGGCGCTTCTCGTCACGATCGGCCTCGGCCCGGGCGGCCTTCTCCTCGGCGTTGCGGATCACATCGTCGGACGCGGCGGGCTGGCGTTCGAGCGATCGTCTCGCGTCAGCGGCGGCCGCCTCGAGCGCGCCCACCACCCGCTCCCGGTCCGGCGGCTCCAGTCGGGAGCGTGCGAGGTCGGCGAGGGCCTCGATCTTCTTCAGACGCAGTTCGATCTCGGGGGACACGGACCGTCTCACCATTGCGTGATGGCGCCGCCGAGAACCGGCATCGCGTAGGCGACATCGGGCTCGCCGCGGCGCTTCTCGCCGAGCCGGTCGCGCTGGAGGATGCCGTCGTCGCGCCGGTCGCGCTCGACCGCCGCGTAGGTGTCCTCGGGGACGCGGATGCCCCAGCGGTCGACCATCCGGGTCTCGCCGTTCTCCTCGCTCGTGACGGGGAGCGTGAGGATCCCTCCGTCGGGCGCCACGGCCTCGACGATGAGGTAGTGGTTGCGCCTGTGCAGCGCGGTGCGGATCTGCTTCGTGACCTCCGAGACGATGCGCAGGCTGTACGCGCGCGGCAGCTCGGCCCGGAGGTTCTCGAGCGCCGCAAGCGACGCCCGGGCCGTCGCCTCGTCGCCGGATTCGAGCGCGGCGCGACCGTCCGCCAGGAGCCGGTCGGCGCGTTCCCGCGCCGCGGGGGCCTCCGACGCGGCGACGACGCCGGCATGAGCCTCGGCGAGCGCCCGCGCGTTCTCCTGACGGGGGCGCACGACGACGGCGTAATACATTGCAACGGCCAAAAGGAGCACCGCGAAGACCGCGACGAGGCCTTTGCCGATCCGCTCTCGCGAGACCCAAAGCGTCGCGAGCGCGGTGGCGAACCCGGGCTTCGGCGGCGTGTAGACGAAGCGGCTTTCCTCCAGCGCCCGAACGCCTTCCTCGAGCACGCGATCCGGCACCGCGATGCCCTGCCCGCTGTAGATCCGGCGGAGACGGTCGATCAGGGCCTCCTCGCGCCCGCTCTCGTCGAGCTCCCGCCGGACCCAATCCTCGCGGTGACGCAGCGTGTCGACCACGTCCATCGCCATCATGACGTCGTCGAGGGCGGGCGCATCCCCGGAACCGGGGTCCGGAGGGCGGGAGGCGTTCGCCGCGTCGGCCATCGATCAGATCCTGGACGAGTTCACGACACCGCTCGAGGCGGCGCTGCGGACCGGAAGCCCGGCTCAGCCATCGGCCGGCAGCGCCTGCCCCTCGGCGACGAGGCGCGCCACGCGCCGCTTGCCCTCTTCGACCGCATCGCGGATCTCGGCGGAGTTCTTCGTCGCGAGCTGGCGCATCTCGTTGACGATCTCGAGCGATCGCTCCTGGAAGGTCACGACGGAGTCGACGAGCTTCACCACGGCGTCGGCGCGGATCGTCGGACCATAGCCCGCCCGGACCGCCGCCTCGCCGACCTGATCGCCGATCTCGGCGAGCACTTCCAGGCTCTTCGAGACGCCCTCCTTCATGGTCTCGAGCGTCTGCGTCGATTCGTGCAGGCCGAACAGGCCCGTGAACGAGGCCTTGAGCGCCGTTAAAACGGAATCGTTGGTCGAGAAGAAGGTCACGGCCTGGGCGTACACGCGCTCCTTGGCGTTGGTGGTTTGCATCAGGCGGGCCATGATGACCTCGGACGTATTGTAGCTCACCGTGAGGTTGTCGGAGAGATCCTTGGCGATCTGGAACCGCTTCTCTTCGTCCTGCGTGCGGCGCAGATGCTCGTCGCGGGTGAGTTCGAGGCGCGCCCGCTCGGCCACTTCGGCGCCTTTGAAGTTCGCGACCGCCTCCGAGGCCCTGCCGAGTTCGGCCTTCTCGGCGTCGAGCTTCGCCTGCGCCTTCTGGAGCACCTCGAGGGCCAGCACCTCGGCCTGCTTCAGGGCGCCGCGGAAATCCCGATAGGCGTCGAGCACCACGGTCTCGCGCTCGATCTGGTCCTTGGTGGCCCGGGTCACGTCGAGATAGGTGTCGCGGATGCGGTCGAACCGGTCGGCGACGTCGCCGCGCGAGATCTTCATCCAGGCATTGGTGACCCGCTCGAGGAAATCGAGCGAGCCGTCGCTGATCTGGTCCACCATCTTCTTGGCGTCGTCGCGGATCGAGTCGAACGACCGCGCGATCTCCTGATAGCGCTCGCCGATCTCGACGGCCTCGGTCTGCCGACGGACCACGTCGTTGAACACGGAGGTCTGCGCAAGCGTGCGCGCGATGATCGTGATGCGATCCTCGTCGAGATCGGAGATCTTGTGCAGCAGGGCGTTGACGGGAGCATCCTCGGCGCGCTCGGGCACGAGGCCGAGATCGCGCAGGGCCTGAGTGGCCCGATCGAGATATTGCAGGGGGGTTCGGACGACGACATCGGACACGGGCGGGCTCCTGGCTGCTACAGGGCGGGCCGCGCGCTTCTCACGGCCGCAGACCCAAACGCTCGGCCTGCGCCGTGGGGAGCGCCCGTTGCGACGACAACGAGCGTCGACGCAGCGTGTTCCGCTCCCGTGGGCGCAGAAAAGATGGCCGGTGCCGCCGCTATATTATGGCACTCACTTGCGAATCCGCTGCCGCTTCACTTCGTTCCTCTCCGTCCGGGAAAGCGGTGAGGGTAGCGCGAAGGTCTGTGTGACACCCTCTACCCCTTTCCCGGACAAGTGGAGCGAAGCGGAACGCAGATCCGGGATCCAGCGCAACAAAGCTGCCGCGAAAGCGGCTCCGCTTGCATCGGGTACAGGCTAAGACACCCGCCCAAGCGACCGCGCCGGATCCCAATGACCCAACCGGGCGCTATATCACGGCCGATACTTGCACGCGCCCCCGAGCCACGCGAGGGAGACATCATGGCGACCAATCGAGTCTACCGGATCGCGGTGATCCCGGGCGACGGGATCGGCAAGGAGGTGATGCCGGAGGGCGTTCGAGTGCTCGAAGCGGCGGCGAAGCGCTTCGGCTTCGAGGTGCGGCAGGACTGGTTCGACTTCTCCTCCTACGACTACTACGAGAAGCATGGCCGCATGCTGCCGGAGGACTGGAAGCAGCGGATCGGCTCGCACGACGCCCTCTTCTTCGGCGCGGTGGGCTGGCCCGAGAAGATGCCCGACCATGTGTCGCTCTGGGGCTCGCTGCTGCAATTCCGTCGCGAGTTCGACCAATACGTCAACCTGCGCCCGGTCCGCCTCATGCCGGGCGTCCCCTCCCCGCTCGCCGGCCGCGAGCCCGGCGACATCGATTTCTGGGTCGTGCGCGAGAACACGGAGGGCGAATACTCCTCGATCGGCGGGCGGATGTTCCCCGGCACCGAGCGCGAGTTCGCCGTCCAGGAGACGGTGATGACGAGGGTCGGCATCGACCGGGTGCTCAGGTTCGCCTTCGAGCTCGCGCAGCGACGGCCGAAGCGGCACCTCACGTCGGCGACGAAGTCGAACGGGATCTCGATCACCATGCCTTATTGGGACGAGCGCGTGGAGGCGATGGCCGCGCGCTACCCGGACGTCGCGTGGGACAAGTACCACATCGACATCCTCACGGCGCATTTCGTGCTGCACCCCGACTGGTTCGACGTCGTCGTGGCCTCGAACCTGTTCGGCGACATCCTGTCGGACCTCGGCCCCGCCTGCACGGGGACGATCGGAATCGCGCCCTCCGGCAACATCAATCCGCGACCGCGAATTTCCGTCGCTGTTCGAGCCCGTGCACGGGTCGGCGCCGGACATCGCGGGCAAAGGAATCGCGAACCCGATCGGGCAGATCTGGTCGGGCGCCATGATGCTCGAACACCTCGGCGAGGCGGAGGCGGCGGCCGCCATCGTGGCGGCGATCGAGCGAGTCTTGGCCGAGCCTGCGGGGCGGACGCGCGACCTGCGCGGGAGCGCGGATACGCAGGGCTGCGGCAGGGCGGTCGCGGAGGCGTTGGGATAGCCTGTGCGGACGCTTGCGAGCATGTTGCCCCGGCAGCTCTAGGCCGAGGCCACGACCAATGACAAACCCCGGTGTTTCGCACCGGGGCCTGAATAGAAGGTGAGCATTGCAAAGCGAGGCTGCGTGCAGCCGCTTTTGGAGCCTACTCAATCACCTCGACGATGCGGCGGCTGTTGTCGACCAGCACGGTCCGGTCGCCCACGACCGTGTAGCGGTACTCGGTCACGCCGACATCGGACGGGAAGGTTTCGACCTCGATGCTCTCGGGCAGAACGGCGCCGCGGGTGACCGTGAAGCCGGACGGAGCCATCACGGACTTCGGCTTCTTCGTCGTCACGAACTGCCTCACCTTCGTGCGGACCTCAGGCTGGATGGTGACGCTGCCGGTCGTGCTTCCGGTCGTCACGGCGGTTCCGCCCGACGTCGTGGTGGTCGTGGTGGTCGAGGTCTGAGCCGCCGCGGCTGAAACGAGCCCGAGCGTAGCGACACCGGCAATCAGCAGATGCTTCATAGCGATTTTTCTCCAAACGGATGCCCCGGGAGCATAACGGCCAAGAAAGTTCCCCGTTCCGGACTTGCGGATACTACGCAGAGCGTCGGGGGCAATCCGCAGGACCGCGCAGCCTCGATGCGCGCTGGAACGGACCGCCGCGGCGCGCATTCCGCTTTGCGGAGGCCGGACCTTCCATACTACTCTTGCCGCCGCTGGCCCGGAGCCCGCGGATTTCACGGAGCGGTCGACGATGCTCATCCACGAGGACCGGCTCTTCCCCGCCGATCCGTCCACCCGTGCGGTGGCGCGGCGGCTCTACGACCACGTCCGCGCGCTGCCCATCGTCTCGCCCCATGGGCACACGGATCCGCGCTGGTACGCCGAGGACCGGCCGTTCGCGGATCCGGCCCGCCTCTTCGTGGTGCCCGACCATTACATCTTCCGCATGCTCTACAGCCAGGGCGTGCGGCTCGAGGACCTCGGGGTCGCGCGCCGCGACGGCGGGCCGGTCGAGACCGACGGGCGCAGGATCTGGCGCCTCTTCGCGGAGCACTATCACCTCTTCCGCGGAACGCCGACCCGCGCCTGGCTCGACCACGCCTTCGCGACCCTGTTCGGATTGGACCGCCGCCTTTCGGCCGAGACGGCGGACCTGTGCTACGACACCATCGCGGAGGCCCTCGCGCGGCCGGAATACCGGCCCCGCGCGCTGTTCCAGCGCTTCAACATCGAGGTGATCGCGACGACCGAGAGTCCGCTCGACGAGCTGAAATGGCACCGGATGATCCGGGACTCGGGCTGGAACGGGCGGGTCGTCACCGCCTACCGCCCGGACCCGGTGGTCGATCCCGATTTCGATGGCTTCCGCGAGAACGTCGCGCGCTTCGGCGCGATCACGGGAGAGGATACCGCGACCTGGAGCGGCTACCTCGCCGCGCACCGGGCCCGCCGCGCCTTCTTCAAGAGCTTCGGCGCGACCTCGACCGACCACGGCCACCCGACCGCCCGCACCGCCGACCTCCCTGCCCCGGCCGCGGAAGCCCTGTTCCAGCGCGTCACCCGCGGCCACCCCTCGGCCGAGGACGCGGAGCTGTTCAGGGCGCAGATGCTCACCGAGATGGCGCGGATGAGCCTCGAGGACGGGCTCGTGCTGCAGATCCATCCGGGCTCCATGCGCAACCACAACCCGGGTTTGTTCCAGGCGTTCGGGCGCGACATGGGCGCCGACATCCCGACGCCGACCGACTACGTGCGGGCGCTGAAGCCGCTCCTCGACCGCTTCGGCAACGAGCGCGCGCTCACGGTCATCCTGTTCACCCTCGACGAGACGGCCTATTCGCGCGAGCTCGCGCCGCTCGCCGGCCATTATCCCTGCCTGCGGCTCGGGCCCGCCTGGTGGTTCTACGACAGCCCCGAGGGCATGCGGCGCTTCCGCGAGCTGACCACGGAAACCGCCGGTTTCTACAACACCGTCGGCTTCAACGACGACACGCGCGCCTTCCCGTCGATCCCGGCCCGGCACGATGTCGCCCGACGCGTCGACTGCGGCTACCTCGCCGAGCTCGTGGTCACCCACCGCCTCGATGAGGACGAGGCGCACGAGGTCGCGCACGACCTTGCCTATGGACTCGCCAAGCGAGCGTACAAGTTATGAGGGTGCGGTCGCCTCCGAAGGGAATCGGGGCGGCGCCGGCGCGCGCGCCTGCCCGATCGTCCCTGATTCGTGACCCAAGGGCTCGCCAAAGAGGCCTATAGAGACCGACACCGTGACCTGAACGACACCGTGACCTGAACCCCGGGAGGGAAGAATGACAAACCACAAGATAACGCGGCGGACCTTCGTGGGCAGCGCGGCGGGCGCTGCCGGCCTTGCGGCCTTGGGCGCCCGGGCGCAGGGCCTCGCCCTGCCGAAGTCGCCCGTGGCGCTTTCGATCATCGACCCGGCGGGCAATCTCGCCCTGACCCAGAAGGCCATCGAGAACTACCGCAGGGCCAAGCCCAACCTGGTCTCGCGCATCACGTTCACGAAGGCGACGGCGCCCGAGCTGCCCGCGAAAATCAAGGCCCAGCAGGACGCCAACCGGGTCGATATCGACATGGTGCTGACCGGCAACGACGCGCTCGCCGCCGGCATCGACCAGAATCTCTGGATCCCGATCGTCCAGGAATACGCGAGCGCCTTGCCGAAGCTCGACGAGATCTACCTCGAAGGCGCCCGGAAGATGCAGGCCCTGGCCAAGGGTCAGGGCGTGGTCGTCACCTATTATCCGTCGGGTCCTCTGCTCGAGTACATGCCCGACAAGGTCAAGAAGGTGCCGACGACCGCCGAGGAGCTTCTCGCCTGGACCCGCGAGAACAAGGAGAAGTTCATGTATGCGAGGCCGGCCAATTCCGGCCCGGGCCGGACCTTCATCATGGGTCTGCCCTACATCCTCGGCGACTCGAACCCGAAGGACCCCATGAAGGGGTGGGACAAGACCTGGGCCTACCTCAAGGCGCTCGGCGAGAACATCGAATATTATCCGGGCGCACCGGCGTCACCATGAAGGAGCTCGGCGAGGGCACGCGCTACATGATCGCGTCGACGACGGGCTGGGACATCAACCCGCGGGTGCTCGGCACGGTCCCCAAGGAGGCCAAGATCACGACGCTGAAGGGCTTCCACTGGGTGACGGACGCCCACTACATGTGCGTGCCGAAGGGCGTACCGAACGACAAGCTCGCGGTGCTCCTCGACCTCATGAACCACCTCCTCACCAAGGAGCAGCAGGCCTACGCGTTCGACGACGGCTACTTCTATCCGGGGCCCGCCGTGAAGGGCGTGACCCTCGACATGGCGCCCGAGGAAAGCCAGAAGGCCATCAAGGAGTACGGGCGGCCGGAATACGACCAGCTCATCGCCAGCGCGCCGCTCGAAACGCCGCTCGAGCCCGAACCGATGGTCCAAGCCTTCCGCCGTTGGGACGAGGAGGTCGGCGGCGCGAAGCGCAAAGGGTGACGCTTGTCTCCCCTCCCCCTGGCGGGGAGGGGTTGGGGGCGGGGTGCGAGCGCCGCGTTCTGCGATGATGGCGCCCGCACCCCCACCCGGCGCCTTGGGGTCACCGTCCCTGTGGGCGGTGGGCCGCATCGCCCGCCCCGGGCTCGCCGGGGATGAGAGGTCGCTGACAGGAGCAGCCGAATGGCCATCCGTGCCGCCGATTTTCGGGAACTGAGGCTCGAGCGACTGAGCCGGGAATTCGGGACACTCAATGCCGTCAAGGACGTCTCGCTGACGATCAAGAAGGGCGAGTTCATCGCGCTTCTCGGACCATCCGGCTGCGGCAAGTCGACGACGCTCAACCTCATTGCGGGTCTGTTGCCCGCGACGGCCGGCGGCATCTGGCTCGACGAGCGCCGAATCGACAACCTGCGACCGGAGGAGCGCGGGTTCGGCATGGTGTTCCAGAACTACGCGCTGTTCCCGCACATGAGCGTCGCCCGGAACGTCGGCTTCGGCCTCAGGATGCGCGGCGTGCCGCGCTCCGAGACACAGCGTCGCGTCGAGGAGGCGATCGGAATGGTGCGCCTGAAGGGCCAGGAGCGAAAGCTGCCGGGCCAGCTCTCCGGCGGCCAGCAGCAACGCGTCGCGATCGCCCGCGCGATCGTCGTCGAGCCGCCTCTCGTCCTCATGGACGAGCCGCTCTCGAACCTCGACGCGAAGCTGCGCCTCGAGATGCGCGCCGAGATCCGGCGCATCCACAACACGCTCGGCGCCACCACGATCTACGTAACCCACGACCAGGAGGAGGCGCTCTCGCTCGCGGACCGCATCGTGGTGCTCCGCGATGGCGAGATCCGCCAGGTCGGGACCCCGGAGGATCTCTTCGCCCGGCCGGACCATCTCGACGTCGCCGAATTCATGGGCTTCCGCAACCGCCTGACCGGACGGATCGCAGCCCTGGAGAACGGCGTGGCGGTGGTCGAGACCGGCGGGGTCCGCTTGCGCGGCCGCATGCGCAGCGCGGCCGCCCCGGGAGCGGCCGGGTCGATCGCGATCCGGCCCGACGACCTTCACCCAACGTCACCTGGTGAGAACGCCCTCGCCGCGAAGGTCGCCGCTGCGGAATTTCGCGGCCGCGAGTTCCTCGGTCTCGCCCGCACGTCGGATGGCGTCGACCTGGCCTTCCGCTCGGAGCGTCGGCTCGAGGTCGGCGAGGAGGTGCATCTCGGCGCCGATCCGGACCGCATGGTGGTCTTCGCGGAGACGGCGCCATGAACGTCGCCGGCAAACCTGCGCTTGGACTTTCGCCCGCGGAGATGCCCGGCTCGGCGCGGGAGCGGATCCCGCTCCAGCAGCGTCTCGCGGCCCGCGGGCTCGACGGCCTGACGCTGCTGGTCGCCCCCGCGGTGCTGTTCATGGTCAGCTTGTTCATCTACCCGTTCCTGTACGGGCTCTGGCTCTCCTTCCAGCCGAAGGCGGGCGGGAGCGCGCTCTCGAATTACGGCCGCTTCTTCACCGATTCGTTCCTCTACGACACGATCGCCACGACGCTGTGGCTGGCGTTGCCCGTCACGCTCCTGAACCTGGCGCTCGCGATCCCGGTCGCGTTCCGCGTTCGGCTGCTTCGGCGGCAGCGGCTCTTGACGACGATCCTCGTGATCCCGATCACGCTCGGAACGGTGCTCGTGGCGGAGGGCCTGCTCAACTATCTCGGGCCGCAGGGCTGGTTCAACCGAACGCTCATCACGCTCGGGCTGGTGTCCGGGCCCGTGAAGCTCGTTCACAATTACTGGGGCGTGTTCCTCTCGCTGCTGATCACTGGGTTCCCGTTCACGTTTCTCCTCACCCTGTCCTACGTCACCGGCGTCGACCCGGCGCTCGAGCAGGCGGCCGCGACCCTCGGCGCCGGGCCGTTCCAGCGCTTTCGCGAGGTGATGCTGCCCCTGCTCCTGCCCGGGCTTGCGATCACCTTCTGCCTGTCCTTCGTCCAGGCCTTCTCGGTCTTCCCATCCGCGGTGCTGCTCGGAGCGCCGTCCGGCCCCACGCGGGTCATCTCGATCGCGGCCTATCACGCGGCTTTCGAGGAATACGACTACGCGATGGCCTCGGCGATCGCGATGATCATGGGTCTGGTCCAGCTTCTCATCGTCGCTGCCGTGCTGAGTGCCAGAGGATTGCTGTACCGAGGTTCCACGGCCGGAGGGAAAGGCTGATGATGTTGGGCGCCGACCGCTTCGCCGACGCTCCCGCGGAGAACCTTCGATGATCCGCGATACCAGCGTGCGCGCAAAACTCTGGGCCACCGCGGTCTGGGTGCTGCTGGGCTTCTTCATCCTCAACCTGATCGCCATGATCGCCACGGTGGTGACAAGCTCCTTCGCGACCCGCTGGCTCGGGACCTGGCTGCCGGTCGGGTGGACCACGCGGTGGTACACGTCGGCGTGGGACGAGTTCCAGCTCGGCGACGTGCTGACGGTGACCTTCCAGGTCGTGTTTCTCGTCGTCGTCCTCTCGGGCGTTCTCGGCGTTCCGGCCGCCTACGCCCTGGCGCGGCGCGACTTCCCCGGCAAGCGGCTGGTGATGCTGCTGTTCCTCCTGCCGCTGCTCGTTCCGCCGTTCACCTTCGGGATACCCCTCGCGACGGTGCTCTACCGCACGGGTCTCGCGGGCTCCATGTCGGGCGTCGTCCTCGCGAACCTCGTGCCGACGGTCCCGTTCGTGATCCTCGTGATGATCCCGTTCATCGAGCAGATCGATCCGCGCATCGAGGCGGCGGCGCGGGTGTTCGGCGCCAATACGTGGCGGCTCTTCGCCTACGTGCTGCTGCCGCTCCTGATCCCCGGCATGCTCGCCGCCCTGCTTCTCGTGCTCGTGCGCACCATCGCGATGTTCGAACTCACGTTCCTGACCGCGGGCCCGACGAGCCAGACGCTGGTCGTGGCGCTCTACTACGCGGTGTTCGCCGCGGGCGTGCGGGCGACCCAGTCGGTCGACGCCATGGCGATGATCTACATGGTGACCACTCTCGTCTGGCTCGTGATCGCATTGCGTTTCGTCAACCCGACGCAGATCGTCGGACGTGCCAAGCAGGAACCCGCTCATTGAACCGGCTGTCATCGAAGACGCTCGCCGCCCTCCCGGTCGAGGTCGCGCGGCCGGCCTATGTCCGCGACGCGACGGCGGTCGGCATCGTACACCTCGGGGTCGGCGCGTTTCATCGCGCCCATCAAGCGGTCTACGTCGACGACCGGCTCGCGGCCGGGGAGCGCGACTGGGCGATCTGCGGCGCGAGCCTGCGCGCGCCCGACACCTTCGACGCGCTGTCGCCGCAGGACGGGCTCTACACCGTGGCGGTGCGTTCGGGGGAAGGCGAGCGCCTGCGGGTGATTGGCTCGGTCCGCCGGCTTCTCGTGGCACCGGCCGATCCGGAGGGCCTGCTCGCCGCCATGAGCGATCCCCGCGTGCGGATCGTGAGCCTCACGGTGACCGAGAAGGGGTATTGCCACGACCCCGCGACCGGAACCCTGCGCGAGGACCACCCGGACATCCGGGCCGATCTCGCCCATCCGATCGAGCCGCGCACGGCGCCGGGCTTCCTCGTCGAGGCGCTCCGCCGCCGCCGCGCCGACCGGTCGCCGCCGTTCACGGTCCTGTGCTGCGACAACCTTCCCGCCAACGGGCGAACCGTCGCCCGCGTCGTGGCCCGCTACGCCTCCCTCGTCGACCCTGACCTCGGGCGTTACGTCGCGGGCGAAGTGGCGTTTCCCTCGACGATGGTGGATCGGATCGTCCCGGCCACCACCGACGCCGATCGCGAGTCGATCGCGGCCCGGCTCGGCGTGGCGGATGCCTGGCCGGTCGTGACCGAGCCTTTCACGCAGTGGGTGATCGAGGACCGGTTCACCGCCGGGCGTCCCCGCCTCGAAGACGCGGGCGCCGAACTCGTGCGCGATGTGGCGCCCTACGAGCTCATGAAGCTTAGGCTCCTCAACGGCAGTCACTCGACCCTCGCCTACCTCGGGTATCTCGCGGGCTACGAAACCGTGTCGGACGTCATGGCCGATGCCGTGTTCGAACGACTCGTGCGCGGTCTCATGGACGAAGAGGTGACGCCGACCCTCTCGGTTCCGCCCGGAGCCGATCTCGCCGGATACAAGCAATCGCTCATCCGGCGCTTCGCCAATCCGGCCCTGCGCCACCGCACCTGGCAGATCGCCATGGACGGATCGCAAAAGCTGCCGCAGCGGCTCCTCGGCACGGTTCGGGACCGCCTGAACGCAGGTGCGCCGATCCCACGCCTGGCGCTCGGGATCGCGGCTTGGATGCGCTACGTGACGGGCGTCGACGAGGCGGGCCGGCCGATCGACGTCCGCGACCCGTTGGCCGCGCGCTTGCGCGCCCTCGCCGACGAGGCCGGTCCGGTGCCGGAGCGTCTCGGGCCCGCTCTCCTTCGCGTCACGGAAGTGTTCGGCGACCTCGGCGGCGACTCGCGGCTGCGGGAGCCGGTCGTCCTTGCCCTTGGTCAACTCTATCGATTGGGCGCACGGCGCACCGTCGAGGCGATCGCGGTGCCGTAGGTCCTCACGGCGCACGCGGGCCGTAGAAGTCGTCGAGCCGCCGACCGTAGTCGGGGTCCGCGAACGGATCCTCGTCGGCCCCGTAGCGAGGCGCCTGCTCGAGGCGGTCCTTGTCGATGTCCACCACGTAGCCGCCGAGGCGGCGGTCGTAGGTGAGCGCCTTCCAGGGCAGCGGGTGGTAGCTCTCGCCGATCCCCAGAAATCCTCCGAACGACATCACGGCATAGGCGACCTGGCCGGTGAACTTGTCGACCATGAAATTGTAGACGGCGCCGAGGCGCTCGCCCTGGCGGCCGTAAACCGCGGTGCCCTCGACCTTGTTGGAGGCGATCAGGCGCGGGGTCTCGTCCGTCGCGATCCCTTCGCCGCTCGGGTCCAGTTCCATGGAGCCGGGCTCACGCAGCTTGCGTTCGGGAGGCAGGTTCGTCGGCATCTTGACCTCCTGGCTGGATTGCCGCGACCGCGGCTGCGTGCGCGGGCTTCATCGAGGCGGCGCCTGCGCTGCGGTTACGTTCAACTGGGCTGGCGGGCGTCTTTCGCGGTCTCCTGAGCGTTTCCGATCAGCTTTTCGACCTGGGCCGATCCTTCTCGCCATGCCGCCTGGGTATAGGCGCCGCTGAAGAGCAGAGCGTCGGCGCCGAGAGCGACGACGGCCAGAAGCAGTAGCATTCGCATAACGGTCATCCTCCTTATCCGGCAGGAAAACGGGTTCCTCGGCGGCTTCGTTCCCGACCAAGGCCGTGCGCACCGAATGACCGAGGTCTGGGGTCGGGCCGCCGAGAGAACCGAGCTAGCCATCCGGAAGGCCCGGTATAAACTACGAAGGCCACCTGCAGCCGAGGTCCCGCTCATGTCCCTCCTCAAGTCCCTCGCGACGCGGCTCTTCGGGCGAGCGGCCCCCGAGGCCGGCGAAGCCCCCATGGACGCCGTGGAATACAAGGGCTATCGCATCCGGCCGGCTCCCTACCGGGCGAACGGGCAGTTCCAGACCGCGGGAACCATCGAGAAGGACTTCCCGGACGGCGTGAAGGAGCATCGGTTCGTCCGCGCCGAGACCCATCCGGGCAGGGACGATGCAGCCTCCTTCGCGGTCTCGAAGGCAAAGCAGATCATCGACGAGCAAGGCGACAGGATATTCAGATCGTGACGACGCCCCGCGACGACCGCCTGCCGACGCGCGAAGCCGCACGACCATGAGGCCGGAGCATCGCCATCAAACCGGCGGCGTCGACTCCGCCGCCGCCTGGCTGCGGCTCGCCCGTGCCGTTCTGCTCAGCACCATCGGCGGCGTCGGGATGTGGTCCGTCGTGGTGGTGCTGCCGTCGGTCGAGGCCGAATTCGGGGTCGCGCGGGCCGGCGCATCCCTGCCCTTCTCGCTGACCATGATCGGCTTCGCGTTCGGCGGCGTGCTCATGGGCCGGCTCGCGGACCGGTTCGGCGTCATGGTTCCCCTCGCCCTCGGCGCCGTCGCCTTGTGCGTCGGCTATGTCGGCGCAGCCTTTGCGACGAGTCTTTGGCAGTTCGCGGTTCTGCACGGCCTCCTGATCGGATTTCTCGGCAGCTCCGCGAGCTTCAGCCCGCTGATCGCCGACGTGACGCATTGGTTCGAGCGCCGCCGCGGCATCGCGGTCGCGCTCTGCGCCTCCGGGAACTATCTCGCGGGAACGATCTGGCCGCCCGTCGTGCAGCACTTCATCGAATCCGTGGGATGGCGGCAGGCCCACATGGGGATCGGCGTGTTCTGCCTCGTCACCATGCTGCCGCTGGCCATGACCCTGCGCCGCCGTCCCCCGCCGCACCAGTCGAACGTGCAGAGCGCCGCGCGGTTTGCGGGCGGCACCATTCAGGGCCTTTCGCCGAGGGCGCTGCAGCTTCTTCTCGCGGTCGCGGGCCTCGCGTGTTGCGTCGCGATGTCGATGCCGCAGGTCCATATCGTGGCGTACTGCGGCGAACTCGGCTACGGCGTCGCCCGGGGCGCGGAAATGCTCTCGCTGATGCTCGCCTTCGGCATCGTGAGCCGCATCGCCTCCGGGTGGATCGCGGACCAGATCGGCGGACTCGCGACGCTCCTCCTCGGCTCGACGCTCCAGGGCGTCGCGCTTTTCCTCTACCTCTGGTTCGACGGTCTGACCTCGCTCTACGTGATTTCCGCCCTGTTCGGTCTCTTCCAGGGCGGGATCGTGCCGAGCTACGCGCTCATCGTGCGCGAATACTTCCCTGCCGGCGAGGCCGGGACCCGGGTCGGGATCGTGATCATGGCGACGCTGTTCGGCATGGCACTCGGCGGCTGGATGTCCGGCCTGATCTTCGATCTGACCGGCGCTTACCGCGCCGCGTTCCTCAACGGGCTCCTGTGGAACCTCCTCAACGTCTCCATCGTGGTCTGGCTCCTAGGGCGCGCGAGGACGCGGACCGCTGTCGTGTGAGATCCTGGAGGCCCTCGTCATGCGCCCTGAGGATCAGCGCAGGGTATACAGGTAAGCGGCCACGTGCCTCGCCTCCGCGCGCGACATGCCGGTGGACGGCATGGCGGTCTTCGGGTCGAGCGAGCGCGGGTCCTCGAGCCACTGGATCAGCCTGTCGGGCGTATTGGCCGCGACGCCCCCGACATAGACCCGCGCCGCGAACCCCTGCAGCGACGGACCGACCTGGCCGTCCGCACCGGGCACGCCCGGGATGGTGTGGCAGCTCGCGCAGCCGTACCGCTGCGCGAGGCGGCGGCCGAGATCCGGGTCGCCCGCGGTGAGAGCGACGGCCCGGGCCTTCATCTCCCGCGACGACTTGATCTCGTAGCCGGCGTAGACGCCTGCGCCCGCGAGCAGGACGAGCGCGAAGGTCCCGAGCACGGCGCTGCGCAAGAGCTTCGTCGGCCCCGGGGCGCGCATGCCGGTCCAATGGGCGCGCAGTTCCGAGTCGCTGAGTCGCGGCGTTTGCGGACGCGGCGGGCGGGCGCGGCGGCGGATGCCGAGCGAACCGGCCGTCAGGCCGGCCGCGAGCCGCAGCACGAAGGGAGCGAGGGAGCTAACGTGCGGCGGCGGCATGGTACCCGTTCCTGCGCGGTTGCGATCCCGAGCGGGCGATCCAGAGCCCCGCGAGCGCGAGGGCGGCTCCGGCGTAGACGAGACCGGCCGGGATCCACATGAAAAGACCGGCGAGCTGCTGGTCCTCGAGCGGCGTCAGCCCCCATTCCGCGGCGCCCGCGGTCTGGGCCGGATAGATCGGGCGGCGGGCGAACGCGAGCAGGACCCCCAGGAAGCCGGTGTGGAGGGACGTCGCGAACAGGTAGAACACCGCCGCCCCATAGGCGCGCTCGCGCTCACGCCCCCGCAGCAGCGCGCGCCAGAACAGAAGCGCCGTGCCGAAGAAGCACAGGTGCTGGAGCCAATGGATCCAAGGATCCGCCAGCGCCGCCTGATAGAGCGCCGGAGCGTGCCAGGCCCAGAGTGCGCCGCCATGGAGCAGGGTCGCGACGAGCGGGTTCGTGAGCCTGGCCCACCAGCGCGACACCGCGGGAACCTGACCGAGACCTCCGATGCTCCGCCGCGCGGCCGTCGGCAGCGCCCAAAGCATCGCCACCGGGCGCGACAGGACGAGGAGCGGCGCGGCGGCCGTCATGAGGATCTCGTGCTCGACCATGTGCGCGACGAAGAGGCGCCCGCCGAGCCAATGAAGCGGCGCGACGAGCGCCAGGACGAGGAGAGCCCAGCCGAGCGCGAAGCAGCCCGCCTGCCACGCACGCACGCCCCGGCCGATCCCGGCCCGGCGCCACAGGCGCATGACGCCGCAGAGGTAAAGCCCGCCGGAGACCGCGAGGGGGACCGTGACCCACGGATCCCAGGTCCAGGTCGCGCCTGCGTCGAGCCAATGCACATGGCCGTCATGCGCGTGGGCCGCGCCGGATGCCAAGAGCGCGAGGGGCGCCAGAAACGCTTTCATCGCTCGCACCCGTGAAAAACCAGGCCGGCCGCGGCGTGCACGAGAATGACGATCGCGAACAGAAGCGCCATGGCGACGCCGATCAAGGCGAGGAAGCGATGCGGCCGCCCGCCGCCCGACGAGTCGGGCGGCGGCGTCGGGCTCGCGGCGGCATAGCCTCGCCACGACAGGAACCCGCCCATCAGGCTCACGGCAGCGAGAGCGAGCGCCACGACGGGAACGAGCTGTATCTGGTGGGCGCAGATCCACGGCACCAGGGCGTAATTGGCCTGGGTGTCGACGAGCCAAGCCCCGGGCCCCGCATAGATGCCCGCCGACGGAAGGCCTCTCGAGATCCATCCCGCCATGCTCACCACCACCTCGGGAGCCAATACAGGGTGACATAGATGGGCAGCCAGGAGGCGGCGACGAAGTACCAGTAGAAGGCGTTGTCGCCGACGTCCGAGAACCGTTTGCCGTGCCCGTGCCGGGTGAACATCAGGACCGCGAGGACGATCGTATCGACCGCGTCGGTGAGGAGATGCGCGGTATGGAAGCCGAGGAGAAGCCACACGATCGAGCCGTACGCGTTCTGATCCCAGCGCACGTGAAGCGTTCCGAACTCCATCGTGCGCAGGCCGAGCAGCGCGAGACTGATCAGGCTCATGATCACGAGGTCACGGCGCACGCGGCGGGTGTCCTCGCGCTCGCTGTTCTTCTTCGCGAGCTGGTTCGGCCAAAGGCTGACGAGAATGACGACCGTGTGCAGGCTCGACCACAGGAGATCCGGTGGCGGTGCGCTGAGCGGCCAGTCGCCGCTCACGAAGACGAGATAGAAGTAGGCCGCGATCGCGACCGCGAAGCCCATGCCCTCCGCGGCGCAGAAGCCGAGCGTGCCCCACCACATGGTGCTGCGCGGCCCGTGCGCGTAGGTCGGCATGCGCCGGGCGTTGAGCACCACGCGATGCGGCATCGACCGTCCTTCGGGGTGCGGTCGGAACGAGCGCGCGGTCATCGCGCGTCCTCCACCGCGGTCTTGGGCCAGAACCAGCCCAACAGCGTGACGGCGAGCGGCAGGCCGCCCCACACCACCGCCCACGGCGTGAAGATCGATCCGATGAAGGTGGCGGCGGTCGCGACCGCGGCCAGGAACGGCCAGATTGACGGTTCGGGCGAGGACTCGCGCAGATCGGCGCGCCCCGACGACACGGTCGAGACGATCTGCTCACGGTTCTCGACGCTGAGGCCCGCCACGACCGGCAGGCTCTCGCGGTGAGCCCACAGCGGCTCGCGGTTGGTCACGACCGGGATGCGGTCGAAGTTCTGCGGCAGCGGCGGCGACCCGGCCGCCCATTCGAGGGTGCCTGCGTCCCAAGGATTGGGCCCCGCCAGGGCACCGCGGCGGGCGCTCGCGACGACGTTGTAGAGGAACAGCACGAAGCTCGCGAAAAAGACCGCTGCGCCGATCGTCGAGACGAGGTTGAGGGTGCCCCAGCCCATCTCGGGCAGGTAGGTATAGACCCTGCGCGGCATCCCCATGAGCCCGGTGATGTGCATCGGGAAGAAGGCCACGTTGAATCCGACGAACGCGAGCCAGAAATGCCACCTGCCGATCCGTTCGCTCATCATGCGGCCGGTGAATTTCGGGAACCAGTAATAGACCGCGCCGAGCAGCGGAAACACGTTGCCGCCGATCAGCACGTAATGGAAGTGCGCCACCACGAAGTAGGTGTCGTGGACCTGCGTGTCGATCGGCACCGAGGCGAGGATGATGCCCGACAGGCCGCCCGCCACGAAAATGAAGAAGAAGCCGATGACGAACAGCAGCGGCGTGCGGAACACGGGCCGGCCGTCCCAGAGGGTCGCGATCCAGCAGAAGATCTGGATCCCGTTCGGGATCGCGATGAGCATGCTCGAGGCCGTGAAGAAGCTCGCGCCGAGCTGCGGCAGGCCCGCGGTGAACATGTGGTGCACCCACAGGCCGAACGAGAGGAAGCCGGTCGCGAACAGCGACAGCACGAGCGGGATGTAGCCGAAGGCCTGTCGGCGCGCGAAGGTGACCACGATCGCCGACACCCAGCCCGTAGCGGGCAGGAAGATGATGTAGACCTCCGGGTGCCCGAAGAACCAGAACAGGTGCTGATAGAGCAGCGCGTCCCCGCCCTCGGCCGGATTGAAGAAGTGCGTGCCGACCAGGCGGTCCAAGAGAAGCATCGCCGAGGCGGTGACCACCGCGGGGAGCGCGAAGATGATCACGAGGGCGTTCACGAGCTCCGCCCAGACGAAGAGCGGAATCCGGTCCAGCGTCATGCCGGGCGCGCGCAATTTGAACACCGTCACGACGATCTCGACCGCGACCGCGATGCCCGCGACCTCGGTGAACGTGATCATCTGTGCCCAGAAATCGACCCGCTTGCCGGGCGAGAACTCCGGGCCGGCGAGCGGAACGTAGGCGAACCAGCCGACGTCCGGCCCGACGTTCAGCATGAACGCGAACCACACCATCGCGCCGCCGAACAGATAGACGTAGTACGAGAAGGCGTTCAGGCGCGGGAAGGCGATGTTCCGCGTGCCGACGAGGAGCGGCACGAGGTAGACCGCGAACGCCTCCCCGATCGGCACGCCGAAGAGGAACATCATCGTCGTGCCGTGCATCGTGAAGAGCTGGTTGTAGAGATCCGGCCCGATCAGACTGTTCTCGGGCTGGGAGAGCTGGACGCGCATCGCGACCGCGGACAGGCCGGCGAGGAACAGGAAGACCATGGCCGTGATGATGTAGCGGCGGCCGATGATCTTGTGGTCGACGGTCGAGAGGGTGCCGACGAGCCCCTTCTGGGTGCCCCAGGTCTTCGCGAGGCGGGCGGAGAGCTCCGCGCCGTCGACCTGGTCGTCGCGCAGTTCCTCGGGGGCCGGCGGTGCGTCGGCTTCGCTGTGCGTTCCCGGAAGGCCGCCGCGCTCCCCCGTCGCGAGACGGGTCGGCTCGGGAACGGCATCGAGCTCGTGGGGAGTGACGGTCCGGGTCACTTCAACCCCTCCAGATAGCTGGCGAGAGGCTGAACCTCGTCCGCTTCGAGCTGGATCGTCGGCATGTTGACGCCCGGCTTGACGCTGTGCGGGTCGACGATCCAGGCCGCGATGTTGCCGCGTGTCGTCTCCAGCGTGCCGGCCGCGATGTAGCGGCGGCTTCCGACGTGCGTGAGGTCCGGCGCGACCCTGCCGCCGGCATCGGTGCCGCGAATCTGATGGCACATCATGCACGGCTTGGAGAGGAAGATCTCCATTCCGCGCTGGCGCTCCGGATCGCTCGGCGCCAGAGCCGACGAAACCTGGTGGTCGCGCCAACGCAGGTAGTCCTCCTTGGCCTCGGCAATCACCATGATTCCCATGTGGGCGTGCTGGAAGCCGCAGAACTCGGCGCATTGGCCGCGGAACACGCCGGGGCGGTCGGCCTGCATCTGGATCTGGTTCTGCCGGCCGGTGATCGCGTCCATCTTGCCGGTCAGGTTCGGGATCCAGAACGAGTGGATCACGTCGCTCGATTCGAGCTTGACCTGGACGGGTTCGCCGACCGGGATGTGAATCTCGTTGGCGGTGGTGAAGACCATGTTGGTCTGCGGGTCCTCGTAGGTGATCTCCCACCACCATTGATGACCGGTGATCCTCAGAGTCAGGGCGCCGTCCGTGCGCGAGAACAGCGCCTTCTGCGCGCCATAGCTCAGGCCGGTGAGCGCCAGCACGGTCACGAGCGTAAGACCCACCGCGACGGAGACCACCACCGTCATGCGCCGCTCCGTCGCCGGATCGGTCGCGAGCGGGTCGGCGCCCGCGGGACGCCTTTTCCGAAGCGAAAGGACGAGCGCCGTCATGGTGACGACCCAAACCACGGTGAGAACCGCGGCGAAGATCCAGAACATGTCGGCGAGCGAGCGTGCCGTGGGTCCCTGGGCATCCAAGGCCGACTGCCAGCCCTGGCAGCCCGCGACGGGCAGCGCGATCAGCAGGAGGGCCGGCGCCAACCGCGTCATTCCCGCCTCACTGCGGCATCTCGGCCGAAGGCGGGACCTGGCCGCCGTCGATCGACTCGCCCGGCGGCCGGCGCAGCTCGGCGGGCCCCGGATGCATGTCGTCGTTCCGGCCCGGCGCCGCGTCCTTGGGCACGTTGCGGCCCATCGAGCGGACATAGGCGGCAATCTGCCAGATCTGATCGTCCGGCACCTTGCCGCGGAACGACGGCATGCCGTTCGGCCGGCCCTCGCGGATCGTCTGCACGATGTTCTCGATCTGCCCGCCGTAGATCCAGCGGTCGTCCATCAGCGCCGGGCCCGACCCGCCGCCGCCGTGGGCGTGGCAGCCGGTGCAGTTGAACCAGGTATAGAGCCTCTTGCCCTGCGCGATGTGGTAGGCGTTCTCCTCGTAGCCCTGGCCGATGCCCGGATCGCTGCTCGACCGGAGCGGCGGGTCCCGGCGAGAGGGGCGAGAGGGCGAGCTTCTCCTCCGTTTGAGCGGTGACCGGGTTCGATCGGTATTCGCGGTCCTCGCGGTCGCAGGCCGCGACGAGGAGGGCCAGAGACGGCGATCAGCAGCGGGACTCTCATCGCGCCGCCTCTGCGCGCACGATGCCCGCTTCGAGACGCGGAAGCTCGTACGCGGCAAGGATCCCGTCGACCTCCGCGCGACGGCGCGCGAGAGCCGCGTCGATCTCCTGGCGCAGGGCCTCGTCGTCCTTGCGCACGGCCATCGAGATGTCGAACACCATCGGGAGCCGCGGTCCATCGAAGGCCGGTCGGACCGGCGTCGACCGTGAGCGGCACGTTCTGTCGACCCGCGAAGTAGCCGCCGAGCGGCCCCCAGACGACCGCGACGTCGATTTCGCCCGCCGCCACCGCCTCGAGGATGCGGGCGGGCGGGTTCGGCTCGTTGTAGTCGCCGTAGATCATGTATCCGCGCACGTTCTCGACGATGCCGCGGCGGGCGAGCGCATGCGCGGGCGGCGTATTCCAGCCGTCGTCGCCGATGAGGTGCACGCCGATCTTCACCTCGCGCAGGACGGGATCGTCGAACGAGGCGACCACGCGGCCGCCGGCACGGGTCACGAAGACGTAGGACGAGCGGTAGTAGGGCGCCGTGGTGCGAACGCCCTCCAGATTCGGCGGGCAGGCCCGGCACGAGATCGCAGGCTTCGGCGTTCAGGGTATTCGCGAAGGAAGCCGCGGCGCTGCGCCCACCAGGTATAGCGCACCGTCGCGCCGAGATCCCGCGCGACGAGTTCGGCGAGCCGGTTCTCGAACCCCTCCTCTCTCTCGTTGGAAAACGGCAGGTTGTTGGGATCGGCGCAAACGCGCAGCTCGCGCGCTTGGGCGCCGCCGGCCGCGAGCAGGAGCCCGAGCAGGAGCGCGACCCTTAAGGGAGCTTGAACACATAGAGCGTTCCTCCCTTCGTGGTGACGTTCTTGCAGTTCCCGCATGGCGTTGACGAAGCCCAGCGCGGCGGTGCCGTCGCGCGGATCGAGGTCGCCCGACACGATGGCGCCCGCCCAGCCGCCGACGCCGGAGAGGATCGCGACGTACTGCTTGCCGTCGGGACCACGATAGGTCGTGGGCTGGCCGACGATTCCCGACGCGGTCTTGAACTGCCACAGTACTTCGCCGGTGCGCGCGTGCACGGCTTTGAACCAGCCCTCCATGGTGCCGTAGAAGACGACGTCGCCCGCGGTGGCGACCGCGCCGCTCCACAGGGGGAAGCGCTCCTTGATGGTCCAGAGCTCCCGGCCCTCGCGGATGTCCCAGGCCGAGAACTCGCCCATGTGCCCGCCCGGACCCGGGAACATCCGCACTTCCGCGCCCGACATAGGGCGTCCCGGCGATGTAGTTCGCCTCCACGCTCTCCCAGTCCATGCACATGTTCATATGCGGGATGTAGAGGAGGCCCGTCGTGTGCGAGAAGGCGCTCGGGTTCCAGTCCTTCGCGCCGGGCGCCGTCGGGCAGATGTCGCGCATCGACCCGGTTGTTGACCGGCTCCTTCGTCGGCGATTGACCTGGATCCGCCCGGTCTTGAGGTCGACGCCGGTGACCGCGGTGAGCGCGTGGAAGGGTTTGGCCGAGAGCACCTCGCCGGTCGTCCCGGTCGATCACGTAGACGAAACCGGTGCGCCCGGGATGCACCATCACTTTTCGCGGGTCGGCCCTCCCACTCCATGTCGAGCAGGATCATCTCGTTGACGGTGTCCCAATCGTGGAGGTCGTGCGGGCGCGGTCTGGTAGAACCAGCGCGCGTCGCCGGTATCGGGATCGCGGGCGAAGATGCCCGCGGTCCATTTATTGTCGCCGGGGCGCTGGCTCGGGTTCCAGGGACCCGGATTGCCGGTGCCGTGATAGAGAAGGTTGAGATCGGGGTCGTAGGACAACCATCCCCAGACGGTGCCGCCGCCCTGCCTCCAGGCGTCCGCGCGGCCAGGTGGTGACGCCGAGGTCCTGTCCCTTGTCGCTGTCGTAGAAGGGCTTGAAGTTCGGGCCGATCTTCACGTCCTGATCGGGGCCCGTGCTGTAGGCCTTCCAGACGCTCTGTCCCGTGTTGGCGTCGAGCGCGTGGATCCAGCCCCGGACGCCGTACTCGCCGCCCGAGATGCCGACGATCACCTTGTCCCTTCGCGACGAGCGGCGCCATCGTCATGGTCTCGCCGCGGTTGATGTCGCCGAGCTTGGTCTTCCAGACCTCCTCGCCGGTCTCGGCGTTCACGGCCGCCACATGGGCGTCGAGCGTCGTAAAGAAGATCCGACCGTTCGCGAAGGTCGGGCCGCGGTTGACCACGTCGCAGCAGGCGACGCCCTGCGCGGCCGCCGCGGGCTTGGGGTTGTATTGCCATTTCAGCGGCGCGCCCGGCTGCGTGAGGTCGAGGGCGTAGAGGATGTTCGGATAGGGCGAGAGCACGTACATCGTGCCGCCGACCACGAGGGGCGCCGACTCCTGACCCCGGTTGACGCCGGACGGAGAACGTGAAGGCCACCTGGAGGTTCTTCACGTTCTCGGTGGTGATCTCGGACAGGTCGCTGTAGCGCGTCGCCGCGAAGTTCTTCTGCGGGATCGTCCACTGCCCGTCCTCCGGGGTCGTCGCGAAGGGCGGTGCGGCGGGTTGCGAGCCGGGGTTTGGGCGTGAACCGCGGAGTGAAACTGGAGGCTCAGGATGGCCGCCAAGGCATACGTGAGGCGTTGTCCACCCACGAGGGTTCTCCGGAACGCAACGGCGCGCCGCATGGGCGGCAGGCGCGACTCCAACGGTGAAGCTGGAACTATGTTCCCGAATTCGTGATCGTCCGTCTGCCCCCGCGCCGTCGCACCTCGAACCAACGAGTGGGCAAAAGGGCGGCGTTTCGAGCGCCAACGTGGGGCTAGCGCCAATACCCGCTGAGCGGGACGCCGTATGTCTCGGCCGAGTAGACGAGAATCCCCGCACCGACCGCGGACAGAAGGCCCACCAGGGCCAGGGCGACGAGGAATCCGGGCTCGAGAAAGACGCTGAAGTCCCTTTGCAGAGAACTTGTGCTTTCCTTCGGCATATCGTTCACCGGAGCAGCGAGCGGGCTCGCGTTTGAGGCAACGGCGAGCTGGGGTCCGTGTTCCGCGAAGTCACTGGCGATCACTCCGGATTGAGCCGCGCCCAGAGCCCCCGCCCGGGGTCGTAGCCGAGCACCGCGAGCGCGAGGAATCCACGAACCCCAGCATGCAAGCGGCGGCCGAGGCGGCCTCGAGCCGCACATAGAAGGCGAACCGGATCAGCTCCACGGCGTACGTGAACGGGTTGACCTGCGCGGCCAGGGCGAGAACCGGGCTCACCTCCTCGAGCCGCCAGAGCGGGTAGAGCGCCGTCGAGGCGAAGAAGACCGGGAAGATCACGAAGTTCATGACGCCGGCGAAGTTCTCGAGCTGCCGGACGAGTGCGGAGAGGGCCAAGCCGAACGCGCCGAGCATGAGGCCGGCGACGACCAGGGCTGGCAGCACGGCGGCATAACCGAGCGCGGGCGGACGAACGTCCCAGATTCGGGCCAGCAGCAGGAAGACGTAGACCAGCGGAATCGCCGCTAGGGTGCTTGCGAGGAGGCGCGACGCCAGCAGCCACCACCGCGGCAGCGGCGCGGTGAGGAGGACCCGCATGGAGCCCATCTCGCGGTCGTACACCATGGCGAGCGAGCTTTGCATGCCGTGGAAGAGGAGCATCATCGCGGCAAGTCCCGGCACGATGTAAACCTCGTAGAGGATGTAGGTCTCGTAGGGCGGGATGATCGAGAGCCCGAGCACCGTCCGAAAGTCCCGCCGCGAAGATGCCGAGCCACACGAGCGGCCGCACGATCGCCGCCGCAAGACGCCCGTGCTGCCCGACGAGACGCATAAGCTCGCGCCGCGATATGCCGACGAGCGCGCGAAACGCGTGACGCGGCTTCACGGGCGCTCGTCCGTGAGCCGCAGGAAGGCCTCGGCGAGCGACCGCTGCCCGGCAAGGTCCGCCGCCGGGCCGCTCCACCGGATCATGCCCCGGTGGAGGACGACGAGCGGATCGTGCGCCTCGATTTCGTCGAGCATATGGGTAGCCCAGAGCACGCTCATGCCTTCCCGGCACAGGGCGCGCACGAAGGCGAGAAGCGTCCGCCGTCCGCCGACGTCGAGCCCGGCGGTCGCTTCGTCGACGATCAGGAGCTTCGGGCGGTGCAGCAGCGCCCGCGCGATCTCCACCCGCCGTCTCAGACCGCCCGAGAGGCTGCGGACCCTATCGCCGATCCGGTCGGCGGCTCCGAGCCGGTCGAGTTCCGCTCTCCCGCGCTCCAGCGCGTCGCGGCGCGGGAGATCATGGAGGGAGCCGTGGTAGGCCAGGTTCTCCGCGACCGTGAGATCGAGGTCGAGGGTTTGCATCTGGAACACGATGCCGACCCGCGCGAGGGCGGGACGCGGATTTTCGCGCAACGAATGACCGAGAATCCTGATCTCCCCCCGGCGCGCATGGTAAAGCCCGGTCACGAGCGACACGAGCGTGGTCTTGCCGGCTCCGTTCGGGCCGAGCAGGACCGTGAACGATCCCGGCTCGACCGCGAAGCTCACGTCCTGCAGCGCCCAACGGGGACCGAACGCGTGGGCGAGCCCGCGGACGACGAGCGCGCTCACGGCGCCACCACCACCCCCCAAGGGGACCGGCCGACGCCGAGGGTCTTCACGACCTCGCTTCGCTCGAGGTCGATCACCGAGACGTCGCTCGAATTGCCGTTGGCGGTGTAGAGCCGCCGGCTGTCGGGGGACAGCGCGAGGTGCCAGACCCGCTGTCCGACGAGATAGGTCCGCAGCACCTTGAAGGAGCGCGCATCGACCTCGGCGACCCGGTTCGCCGGGCCGAGCGCCACATAGGCCCGGGACCCGTCGCGCGTGAGCTGGAGACCGACCGCCTGGACGAGCTCGCGCGGCACGCCGGGCACTTCGAAGTGGATTTTCGCCAGAGGTCGGCGGGTCTCGGCGTCGAAGACCGACACCGACCCGCGCAACTCCGAGGAGACCCAGATCTGCCGGTTGTCGGAGGACACCTGGGCGACGCGCGGACGGGTGTCGACGAGTACGTTGTCGATCAGTTCGAGGCTTGCCGCGTCGATCACGTGGAGCATGCTCGTGGTCTCCGACGTGTTGACGACGAGGCGGCCGTCGGGGCTCGCCCCCATGCCTTCCGGCTCGACCCCGACCTCTACCTCCGAGACGATGCGGCGCTGCGGGATGTCGACGATGGAGACGAGATTGTCGTTCTCGTTGGCAACGAACAGGCGGCGACCGTCCGGATGCAGCACGAACAGCTCCGGGTCATCCCCGGAGGGAAGCGAGCCCGCGACCCGGCCCGTCGCGAGGTCCACCACGTCGATGCGGTTGTCGTCCCCGACGGCGACGTAGAGCTGCCGCCGATCCGCGCTGAGGCCGATCCCGCGCGGGCGGCGCCCGACGGGAATGGTCGCGACGACGCTGAGCGAACCGCCGTCGATCACCGAGACGGTGTCGTCCTGCTCGTTCGTCACGTAGGCGGTCTCGGCGACCGCCGGCGCCGCCGAGAGCGTGACGACGAGGGCAGCCGCCATCAGGGCTTGCATCGGCTCTCCTCGCGATCGTGGCCGAGCGTGTCGAGCTCCGAGCCGCGGTGGAGGAAACCGGGCTGCGGCGAGACCGACACCAGCAGCCGCGGCCCCGCGATGAGGATCGGCTGGCGCATCTGGCCGTCCCAGGCACGAAAACTCTGGCCCTGTCCCTTGAAGCCGGAGAGCATGAATTCGGGGCCGCGAAGGTAGGCCGCGACGACGGCGGCGTCGCTGCTCCCGGTCCGGATCGCCGCCTCGCCGACCGCGCGAACGGCGGCCCAGGCGGCATAATCGGCGGCGCCCATGCGCCTGCCGGCGAGCTTCTCGAAGCGGGATTGCAGCTGCGTCGCGCCGAAGGCCTCCGACACCTCGGTCCAGGCGCTCGCCACGAGTCCGTGCGTGCCGGCGACCGGCCGCGGCCGCGCGGTGCGTCCGGGCAGGTAGGCCCCGAACGCGTCGCTCTCATCGGCAACCACCAGGACGTCGTGGTCGGCGACCTGGGTGAAAGCGGGGATCTCGCTCTGGAGGGTCACGTGGCCGGTGTCGGCGCGGGCGAGGCCGGGCCTGAAAACCCACTCCTTTTCGACGACGATCTCGGCGCCGAAACGCTTCGCGGCGCGCCGCAGGGCGTCTGCGTAGAGCGTGTCGCCGAAGCCCTGCCCCACGACCAGGAACCAGCGCCGCCAGCGCTTCGCGGCGAGATACTGCGCGAGCGCATCGGCCAGCATGGCCCGGCTCGCGCTCGTATGGAGCACGTTGCTCCGGCACGCTTCGTTGCGCAGGGCATCGTCCGCGGCCCGGCTGTTGAGGATGATCACATCCTCGCCTTTTGCCCCCGCCGCGGCGGCGAGGAGCGCCGGCGCATCGAGGTCGGCAACGACGAAGCGGACGCCCTCCCGGGCCAGCGATCGGACGAGCGCAGCCGGATCGCCCTCGGCCGGGAGGATCCGCTCGACGAGCGCGAAACGCTGCCCCGTGAACCGGCCGGTCGTGGCGTTGTCGGCGATTCCGAGCCGCGCTCCGGCGAGCCCTGCATCCGCGGCAGCCCGGTCGAGCGGCGAGACCGGCCGGACCGGCTCGCGCACCTGGCTCACCATGGCGATCGTGACGTCGCCCTCGGCCGCCGCCGGACCGGCGATCAGGAGAGCGAGGACGAACGCCGCGATCCTCATTCCGCAGCTCTCGCTTCGGCGATCGGCCGATCGCCCACGATCCGCGCCGGCGCGCCCTCGAGCGTGACGATGCGGTCGGCGAGCGCTGCCGCTTCGTGCCAGTTGTGAGTCACGAGGAGCGTGGTCGGACGCAATTCCGCGACCCGCGCGGCCAGAAGGTCCTGCATGGCCGCCGCGGTCGCGTCGTCGAGCGCCGAGAACGGCTCGTCGAGCAGGAGAAGTTTCGGGCGTACGGCGAGCGCTCGGGCGAGAGCGACGCGGCGGGCCATCCCGAGCGAAAGGCGCTGCGGAAAGACGTCCCCCTCCCCGGCGAGCCCGACCTTGCACAGCCAGGATTCCGCCTCCTCGGGATGCTCCGGCAGGACGAGTTCGAGGTTTTGCCGTGCGGTGCGCCAGGGCAGGAGCCGGGGCGCCTGGAAGAGGTAGCCGACGGGCTCGGGCCGGCCCGCGACCGAGCCTTCAAAGTCCGCGTCGAGCCCGGCGGCGATCTGCAGCAGGCTCGTCTTGCCAACCCCCGACGGCCCGACGAGGGCGCAGATCTCGCCGTCTGCAAGATCGAGCGAGAGGTGCTCGAACACGAGGCGAGCCGGCGCTTCCGCGCGCGCCGCGAAGACCTTGCGGTCGATGCGGATCCGCATCATCGCCGCCAGCGCCCGATGCGGCGCTCGAGGGGAGTGAGGACGGCGAGCTCGATCGCGAGCACGCACAGCACGAAGGCCGCCGCATAGGCGATCACGCGCGAGACGTCGAAGAGCTGGAAATAGCTTTGGAGCTGGAATCCGACGCCGTCGGAACGGCCGAGCAGTTCGACGACGAGAACGATTTTCCAGATCAGCGCGAGGCCGTTGCGGGCCGCGGCGAGGAGGTAGGGAGCGAGCTGCGGAACGATCACGTCCCGCAGGGTCGTCAGGGGCCCGAAGCGATAGACGCTCGCGACCTCGGCGTAGTCGCGCTCGAGCGCCCGCGCGCCCTCGCGGATCGTGACGGCCACGTTGGGGATCTTGTTGAGAGCGACGGCGAGAAGAAGCGCGGTCTCGACGAGGCCGAGCCACACATAGGTGAGAATGATGACGACGAGAGCCGGCACGTTGAGCAGGACGACGAGCCAGGGATGGGCCCAGCGGTCGAGGGTCGGGAGCCGGCCGAGCGCCAAGCCGACGGCCGCCCCGACCGCCAGGGCGATGACGAAACTGACCGCCACGCGCGCGAGGGTGACGCCGAGATGGGCCAGGAGCGCGCCGTCGCGGATCTCTGCGGCGAGGCTTTTCAGGACTGCGAACGGCGGCGGGAACAGCCGGCTGTCGGCGAGCTGCGCCGCGATTTGCCAGGACGCGAGAAGCACCAAAACGGATGCGGCTTCCTGCCAACAATGCCCGGTTCGTACATCGGCCCCGGATGTGGAGGATTTCAATAGGAGACCCCCGGCCAGAACGTCCCCTCGAGCGATCGCGCCCGACCCATCAGCTTCTCGCCTCCGATCGCGCGGAGAATAGCATGGAGCTCCGCCGCGGAGCTCCGCTCCACATCGCCCCAGCGGGTCGGGATGCCGGCGCGGTAACCCTCCTGCAGCGCGGCCAGGATCGCGGGATCGCTCGTACCCACATGCGGCGCGAGGCGGCTCCATTCCGCGGCGGAGCCCGCGAGGGCCGCTTTGGCCTCGCGCGATGCCGCGACGAAGTCCTGCAGCGTGCGGCCTGCGCCGACCGCCCAGCTCTCCCGGAACGCATAGCCGAGCATCGGCACGTCGCCTTCGATGCCGAGCCGCCGCGCGATGTCGGCCACGGTCAGAAGAGGCGCGGCGCCGGCGGCCTCGAGGCGCGCTGCGTAGTGCCAGTACGTGAGGACGGCGTCGAGTCGCCCGCGCGCGAACTCCTCGTTCAGAAGCGGCGGCGCGCCGAACACCGGCACGGCGGTTTCCGCGAGATCGCTCCCTTGTTCCTTTCGCACGAGCGCCCGAAGCAGGATCCAGCTCTTGTCGAGCGGCCCGCCCGCGACACCGATCCGCTTGGCCTCGAGCCCGCGCAGATCGGCGATGCCCGACCCGTTCCGCACCAGGAGGCTTCCCACGGCCTTCGAGTACGGCACGAAGCTGAAATCCGCGCCCTCGGCGCGCTGACGCGCGACCCAGGGCCAGTCCGTCACGATCAGATCCACGGCCCCGGCCTGCAGCGCCACCTTGGCGGCTTCGTTCGTGGCGAACTCGACCGGCATCACGTCGAGACCGTGCCGACGATCGAGCCCGTGGTGCCGAAGCGTGTCGAGTTCCCAGGCCACGGTGCCGAATTTCAGCAGCCCGACCCGGACGGGCCGGCGCTCCGTCGCGTTCGCCGAGACGACGATGAGGACGGTCAGAACGAGGCCGAGCAGCCGAGTCGCCATGGACCTTGCCGAGTGCGGAAAGCTCGACTCAACGGCCACGCTTGCAGCTGGTTCCATGAGCGACCCGGTCAGCAGCGGCGCGGCCGGGGCGGTCCGGCAGCGGCGGCTCGCCCGAAGCCGGACCGATCGTGCCCGCGCTGCGAGCCGCGGGGGCGTTCTCGGCAACGGTAAGATCGGCCCGCCGGGCTTTCGCTACACAAGCGAGATGACGCGCCCCTGGGCGTTCAGCTGACACGTGATTCTCGCCTGACGGACCTGGACCTGGCCTCCGCGCGCATAGATGATCCTGGCCTCGATCGGGGCCCGGGTGATTCCCTGGCGGGCCCGCGTCGGAGCCCCCGCGCTGACGGCTTCGACCCGGACGGCTCCGTGCGATTTCGCCTCGGCGGCGATCGTCTCCCGACACGAATTGACGGACCGGCGAGCCACTCCGGGCACCCGCGCCAGAGGTCTGGGCAGTTGCCGCAGGACCCGCTCCGGGCCGCGCACGGTTCCGAGCCCGGGAACCACCCGCTCCGCCTCTGTGCCGCTCCGGCCTCTATCCGGAATGAGAACGAGCGGCAGCCTGATGATCACAGGCACATCCTCGACGCCCGGGATGGCCGCTCGGGCGGTCGGGACCGCCCCCGTCACCGCCGCAGGACCAGGCCCAGGCGCGGGCTCGCTCGCGTTCCGACCGCGAGCGGCGGTTCCGCCGCCGCCCGAAGCCCCCGCGGCCGCCCCTCCCCGGGCGGGGTCGGAGCCGCCGCCCGCGTTGCCGCCGATTGCCCCAAGGGCGTTGCCGCCCGCAGCGCCGAGGTTACCGCCTTCATCGCGCACCGCGCTGCCGATCCCCCGCCCGACATCGGCGCCTCCGCCGGTGAGACCGCCCGCAGCACCGCCGATCGCCCCGGCCGCGTTCCCGACGCCCTGCCCGGCATCGTTCACGGCCCGGTCGGCCGCTGCTCCGGCACGATCCGCGCCGCGCTCGGCCCCTCCGCCTCCGCCGGCCGCGCCGGCTGCCCCGCCAAGCGCACCACCGGCAGCTTCGCCCGCGCCACCCAAAGCACCACCGGCAGCTTCGCCGGCGCCACCCACGGCACCACCGACAGCTTCGCCGGCGCCACCCAAAGCACCACCGGCTGCGCCCGCTGGATCGAGAGCGACCGCGAGTCCAGGAACCGACGCGATGAGCGTAACCGCAGCGGCCCATGTGAGGAGTTGCGTGCGCATGGGAGACTCCCTGAATGTGCGAAATTGACGGGTGTGGACGTCGCGGCTCGCCCCGGTCTCGTCGACCGGGTCGGCAATCCTCGCGGCGGCATCGACGCGACTGGTTGGAGAGGCGTCCCGGTGGGCGCCCGGTCGCGCCTCGCGGGGGGCCGGTCATCCTGGCGATAGACGTCGTCGCCCAGGAACAACATCAAATCACCATCGAACTCGTTCTCCACCGAGAAGCCAACGATCGACCGCCAGACCGGGTCCAGTCCCATCGGCGTATAACTCCGCCTCGCTAGGAAATTAGCAACCTTTCACGTCGGTCAAGGTCTCGAGCTGGGCCATAACGGTTCACGAACGGCGGCCACCCGCGCGCCGGCCCTGCGTCCATGTGATGTGTGGTTGCGCACCGCGCAAAAAGAAAGGGCAGAGGCGCTGCCCTATCCGGGTTGTGGCGGCGCAGGGGTCGATCTACCTTTCTCATGCAGCCCGCGATGAGCGTCGCGCGCTGCTGCCCTTCTTGGGCGTTTCCTCCCTAAACTTCGGGCCGCTGGCAACAGCGGCCTTTTTTCTGCCGGTGCCGAGCCGCTGTGGCGATCTACGCCTGACCAACCTGCCCGGCAAATTTCCGCGCACTTTGCCGCGCCAGAGCGACCGAACCCCGCCGCGCAATCGAGTGGAAGGATCGAGGTCGCCACGCGACCGTCAGCCTGTCAGTGTGGTGTGTCGCGAGATGCGAGCAAAACCCTGTGCAGCCCGTTGAGGCAGCGTTCGGGAGGGAGCGGATGTTTGACACCACGATCGCGGGTAGCCTTCCAAAGCCGGTCTGGCTCGCCGAGCCCGAACGACTCTGGGCACCCTGGAAGCTCTCCGGAGCGGCCCTCGAGCAGGCGAAACGCGACGCGACGATCCTGGCCGTGAAGCTCCAGGAGGATGCCGGGATCGATGTCGTCGGCGATGGGGAGCAGGCCCGCGTGCATTTCGTTCACGGCTTCTTGGCGAACCTCGACGGCATCGACTTCGAGAAGAAGACGCTCATGGGCATCCGGGCCGACCGCTACAAGGCCGAGGTCCCGACCGTCGTCGGCCCGATCCGGCGCAGGGGACCGGTGCACGCCGCCGAAGCGAAGGCGGCCCGCGCCCATACGAACCGCAAGCTCAAGTTCACCCTTCCCGGGCCGATGACGATCGTCGACACCATCGCGGACGAGCATTACGGGCGGCGGGAGGACCTGGCCCTCGCATTCGCCGCGGCACTCAACGAGGAGGCGCGGGATCTCGAGGCCATCGGCGTCGACGTGATCCAGTTCGACGAACCCGCCTTCAACGTCTACATGCGCGAGGTCGCCGACTGGGGCATGGCGGCGCTGGAGAAGGCTCGGGCCGGCCTCGCCTGCACGACGGCGGTTCACATCTGCTACGGCTATGGCATCAAAGCCAACCTCGACTGGAAGGCGACGCTCGGCTCGGAGTGGCGGCAATACGAGGAAGTCTTCCCCCTCCTGGCCCGAAGCTCGCTCGACCAGGTGTCGCTCGAGTGCCGTAACTCCCGCGTGCCTCCGGAGTTGATGCGCCTGCTCGACGGCAAGGATGTGCTCGTCGGAGCGATCGACGTCGCGTCCGACACCGTCGAGACGCCCCAGGACGTCGCGGCCACGATCCGGGAGGCGATGCGCTATGTCGCTCCGGAGAAGATCTACCCGTGCACCAATTGCGGGATGGCTCCGATGCGCCGCGAAGTCGCCTACGCCAAGCTGTCCGCGCTCGCTCGAGGAGCAGCCCTCGTCCGGGCGGAGGTCGGGCCGTCGCGATAGGGCGCGGCAGCAGGGCCGGCCCGGGTTCGTGTTTCCCCGAAGCGACTACCGGCGAGCCGGACGCGGCCAGATAAGCCGTCCGACCATGAGGCCGAGCTTGCGCGAGAACACCGCCAGGGCGAAAGCCCAGGCGAGCGCGGCCCAGACCCATTGGACGAGGGAACCGAACGCGGATCCGAGCACCAGCGCGCCGCGCCCCAGCACCTTCAGCACGGCCCGGGTTTTCGAGCCCATTCCCGCCGAAAGACGCGCCGCGCGACGGACGTCGTCGGCGTCTTCGGCAACGCTCAGCACCTGCATGACCCCTCGGCGTCCGGTACGGGCGTAGAGCGTCGCCGCATTGTCGCTCAGGTGCTTCAGCTTGCCGACGGCGCTGGGGCGCAGCGCGGCCCGCGCGGCCAGCGCGGTGCCGTCGAGGTCGAGCCGGCGCGCGGCTTTCACGGCGGCCTTGACGGCATCTGCGTCGAGGATTTCGCGGGTCGTTCGCGACAGCGTGGCAGCGAGGGGCTTCGACAGCCGACCGGCTTTCTGAGCGGTCTTGACGGCGGTCAGGCCCGCGCGGGCCGGAGCGCTCGATCCGACCGAGGCCCATGTCACGCCCGTGACGGCAAGCCCGATCACCGACATGCCGAGCACGATCTCGTCATAGGCTTCGCCCTGCGCGAGCTTGCGGCCCTCGCGCCAGAGATCGCGAACGTCGCCATAGCCCACGAGGTCACCCGCGAAGGCTCCTGCAAACCCGGCCATGCTGGCCGACTCACCGGCCGCGAAGCCGCTCGCGAAATCGCGCGTGGCTCGAAGCGTCTCGGTCCTGTCCAGCTGGTCGACCTTTTCGCGCCAAGCCGGGGCGATCGGAACGCCTTCGGCTTCCGCGAGAGCGAGGAAGCTGTCAGCGAGTTCCTCATCGCCGTCCGTGACCGCCGCGTCGATCTCGACGCCGATCCGCTCGGCGGTGACGGCGTCGCCGATACGCAGGTTCGCGAGCGCCACGGGATCGTCCGCGGCCCGCCGGAGTTGGAGGACCCACGCCGCGGTCGGCACGATCTGCACGCCGGTCGTGATCAGGGCGACAACGGCCGCGACGAGACCGACCGATTTGAAGATCGTCATCATGAGACGCGCGGTGCCGATACGGTTCATGGGTGCAGAGCCAGAGAGCATTGCTTCAAGCGGCCGTGACGGCTCCCTCCCGAACGAAAGTGTCGATCTCCTCGCCGCTGAAGCCATGCTCGGAGAGAATCTCGCGCGTATGTTCCCCATAGAGCGGCGCGCCCGTCCGGACCATCCCGGGGGTGCGTGAAAACTTGACCGGGAGGCCGAGCGTCTTGACCGGCCCGATCGACGTATGCTCGACCTCGACGAGCATATCACGCGCCAAAGTCTGGGGATCCGACAAAGCCTGCAGCATCGTGTTGACGGGGCCGCAGGGCACACCCTTCTCCTCGAGCACGCGCAGCCAGTGCTCGGCGGGCTTGGTGCGAAGTCGCTTGGCGAACTCCGCTTCGAGCTCGCGCAGGTGGGCCATGCGTCCGGCGTTATCGCGGAACCGCGGATCGTCCGCGAGCTCGGGTGCGCCGATCGCGTCGAGCGTGCGGAGCCAGTTTCGCTGGTTGGCCCCCCCGACGACGATCCAGCCGTCCTGCGCCTCGAAGCTTTGATAGGGAGCGTTCAGCGGATGGGCGGACCCCATCGCCCGGGGAGCCTCGCCGGTCGCGAGCGCGATCGCGGATTGCCAGTAGGTCTGGACGAGCGCAGCCTCGAAGAGCGACGTCTCGACCCACTGGCCTTCGCCGGTCTTGAGGCGATGGGCATAAGCCGCGAGGATGCCCATGGCGGCAATGATGCCGGCGGTGATGTCCGAAAGCGGCGGCCCGCATTTCGCCGGGGGCCCTCCGGGTTCGCCCGTGAAGCTCATGATGCCGCTCATCGCTTGAGCGACGAGATCGAAGCCGCGGCGGTGGCGATAGGGCCCGGTGCGGCCGAAGCCCGACAACGAGCAGTAGATCAGACCCGGGTTTTCGGTCTTGAGATCCTCATAGGCGAAGCCGAGGCGCTCCATCACACCGGGTCCGAAGTTTTCGACCAATACGTCCGATTCGAGCGCCAGGCGCCGAGAATCGTCGCTCCGCCCGGGGTCTTGAGGTCGAGCGCGATGCCGCGCTTGTTCCGATTCATCATCAGGAACGACGCCGCCTCGTCGCCGACCTTCGGCGGCGTCATGCGCCGGCTGTCGTCGCCATCCGGCTGCTTCTCGACCTTGATGACGTCCGCTCCCATGTCGGCGAGCATCAATGTGCAGGTCGGCCCCGCCATCACATGGGTGAGGTCCAGGACTTTCATGCCGCTCAAAGGTCCCATGTCTTCCTCTTTGCGTTTCTGGTGCCGAGCCTACGAACCTGTGGGACCGGGCCGGCGCGCGTTTTCGCCCAAGTTCCGCATTCAGCCCGCGTTTCGCACCTCGCCTCCGGCGGCGTTCGTAGGGCGCTCGATGAGATCACGCATGGGCGCCGGATGGGCGGCCAGTGCCGACGTCATCGGCCGGTGAACTTCGGGGCGCGCTTGTTGAGAAAGGCGTCCATGCCTTCGCGGAAGTCCTCGCTCATGTAGCACATCAAGATCAGGTCATCGCCTTCACCGCGCGGGATGCTCGGGCGGAGCCGCCGCAGAGCTTGCTTCGACGCCTGGAGCGTCAGCGGCGCGTGACCCGCGATCGTACGCGCCAAGGCGACTGCACGCTCGAGCGCCGCCGCGAGGTCGTCGACGACTTCGTTGACGAGGCCGATCGCGAGAGCTTCCTGGGCCTCGACCAATCGGGCCGTGAAGATCATCTCCTTGAGCCGCGCGGAGCCGATGAGGTCGGCGAAGCGCGCATAGTTCGACATCGACAGGCAGTTCCCGAGCGTCCGCGCGATCGGCAGGCCGAACTTCGCGTTCGCGGCAGCGATGCGCAGGTCGCAGGACCCAGCGATGCCCGCCCCGCCGCCCGTACAGGCACCCGATATGGCGGCAATGGTCGGAACGCGGCATTGCTCCAGGGCGCTCAGCACGCGATCGATACGGGCTTCGTAGGCGAGCGCATCCTCCGCGCTCTCGAACGCCCGAAACTGCGAGATGTCGGTGCCTGCCGCGAAAGCCTTGCCGCCGGCGCCCGTCAGAACCATCGCGCGGATCGATGGGTCGTCATCGACAGCGGCGCAGATCTCCGCCAGGCGCTCGTACATCGCGAACGTAAAGGCGTTCCGCGCCTGCGGCCGATTGAAGGTCACGATGGCGACCTCATCCCGAGCATCGTAGAGAACGTCTTCGCCCGATTTCATGGCTTCGGTCATCGGAACTCGGCCTTTCTGCGGATCGCGATTCGACCCGCGGGGACAGCGTCGGCTCACATGGTGGCAAGGAGCCAGGTGAGCAAGAGCGGGATCGTGACGATCGAGAGGAGCGTCGACAGGACGACGACGCCGGCGACTTCCTCGGGCTGATTGTCCCAGCGCTTGGCGAAAAGGTAGTTGTAGACCGCGACCGGGTTCGCGCACTGCATGATCAGCACCGCCTTCATGCTCCCCGCGAGGCCGAACAGGGCCGCCACCGCGATTCCGACCCCGGCTCCCAATCCGATCCGGATGACGGAGACGAGCGCGGCTCGCCGAAACGAAGCGATCTTGAGCAGGCTGAGGGAGGAGCCCAGCATGAGGAGCATCAGCGGCACCGTCATGTTGCCGATCAGAGCGACGGTGGCCTCAGCCCAGGACGGTAGCTCCACGCCCGTGACCGACAGGAGGACTCCGATCGCCACCGCATAAAGAATCGGGAGGCGCACGAGCGCGCTCCAGTTCGCCTTGCCGGCCGCGATCGCCTGACCGAGCGTGTAGTTTGCGACCGAGGACATCGAGAAGTACGCGATCGCATAGCCAAGCCCCTCGGCCCCGAAAGCGTAGAGCGCGAGCGGCAGGCCGAGGTTGCCGGCATTCGGGAAGGCGATCGAGGGCAGGAACGTCCGGATCCGCAGTTTGAAGAGCGCGAGAAGCAACGACCCCCCGCACGCGAAGAGGACGATCGCCGTCCCCGTTGCGGCGGCGAACTCCAGAAGGACGTCGAACGACAGCCGCGTGGAATGGAACGTGCTGATGACGAGGCATGGCGTTGCGACGTCCGCGATGAGGGCGGTGAGCTCCTTCGAGTCGAGCCGATATCCGAACCGGTTCCACGCGAATCCGATCGAGACGGTTGTGAGGATCGGCACGATGACCGCGAATACCGTCTCGAACATTCCTGATCTGCCGAAGCCTCGTCTGCGGGAGCATTTTCGAGCGAAGCGATCCGGCTCGCCCATGGGAGATGCGGTGTCTTCGAGCGAGAGCCGACGCCACGACGGCGGATGCGGCTCAAGCGGGTTCGTCTTTCCTTTCAATCGACCAAATTGGCGCGGCCCGCGCGAAACCGCTTCGTGCGCCCGATCAGCATGGCCCACAGCGGCCAGGTAAGGAGAAGGATCGCGAGGATCGTGATCGTGCTCACGAGCGGATTCGACAGGAAGATCCTCAGGCTACCCTGAGACATCAGCATGGATTGGCGGAACGCATCCTCCGCCTTGTCGCCGAGAACGAGGGCCAGCACGAGCGGGGCGATCGGGTAGTCGAGCTTCTTGAAGACGTAGCCGACCGCGCCGAAGATCAGCGCGATCCACAGATCGGGCTTGGACGAGGCCACCGTCCAGGCGCCGATGAAACACACGACCACGATCAGCGGGCCGATGATCGCGAAGGGGATGCGCAGGATCGCCGCGAACAGCGGCACGGTTCCGAGCACCAGGATCACGGCCACCACGTTGCCGATATACATCGAGGCGATCAGGCCCCAGACGAAGTCCGGGCGCTCGACGAAGAGCATCGGTCCGGGGTTGAGGCCCCAGATCATCAGGCCGCCCATCATCACCGCCGCGGTGGCGGAGCCCGGGATTCCGAGCGCCAGCATCGGCAGCATGGCGGCGGTGCCGGCGCCATGATCGGCGGTTTCGGGCGCGATGACGCCTTCCGGCTCACCGCGTCCGAAGTGGTCGCGGCGGCGCGAAAACCTCTTTGCCAGCCCATAGCTCATGAAGGAGGCCGCCGTCGGCCCGCCCGGCGTGATCCCCATCCAGACGCCGATCAGGCTGCCGCGCACCAGGGCGACCCAGTAGCGCGGCAGACGGGCAAGCGTCGCGAGGACGCCCGAAAGGTTGACCTTGGCCCTCACGCCCTCGAACTTGAGACCTTCCTCCATGGTGAGCAAAAGCTCGCCGATGCCGAAGAGCCCGATGACCACGATCAGGAAGCTGATGCCGCGCAGCAGTTCGTCCAACCCGAAGGTGAGCCGCAGACTGCCCGAGATCGTGTCCATCCCGACCGTCGCGAAGGCGAACCCGAGGAGGATCGACACGAGAGTCTTGCCGGGCTGAGCACCCGAGAGACCGACGAAGCTCGCGAAGGCGAGGAAATACACCGCGAAGAACTCGGGCGACGAAAACTGCAGCGCGAAGCTCGTGACCCAACCCGAGAGAAGCGTGGTCACGATCACGCCCACGAGGGCGCCGAACCCCGCCGACAGGAACGCGAAGGACAGCGCCTCGACGGCGTGTCCCTGCTTGGCCATCGGATGGCCGTCGAAGGTCGTCGCCACCGAGGACGGCTCGCCCGGGATGTTGAACAGGATCGAAGTCGTCGAGCCCCCGAACAGAGCGCCCCAGTACATGCTGGTGAGAAGGATGATGGCTCCGACCGGATCCATCGTGTAGGTCAGCGGCAGCAGGAGCGTCACCCCGTTCGGCGCGCCGAGCCCGGGCAGCACGCCGACCAGGATGCCCAGCAGCACGCCGACCATCATGAGAAACACGTGCTGCACGGTCAACGCGACCGCAAAGCCGTGAAAGAGCGAATCGAGATTGGCCATGCGGCGCCTCAGTAAAGCCCCAGCAGAGCTTCGAGCGGCCCCGTCAGGAGGGGCACCTTGAACCAGATCGGGAAGATGAGCCGCATCACGACCACGACGGCCAGCGCCAGCCCGAGCGCGAACCAGAGGCGATAACCGCCCTGGAACACCATGACGAACACCAGGTACAGGAACGCCGCGACATAGAGCCCGAGAAAGAAAGAAGCGACGACGAAGCCGAGGATCGGCAAGCCGAAGGAGAGCACCCGCCATGCCTGCTCGACCGTGACGAACGGCCCGGCCTCGGCCCCGCGGCGCACCACCGCGAGGCAGAGGTTAAGGAGGCTTCCCAAGACGAGAAGAATGCCGATTCGGAATGGGAAATACCCGGCCGCCGGCCCCGAGTCGCCCCACCCGATGTCATGCTCGACGGCGCCCCACATCACGGCCGCGCCGACGGCTCCGGTAACGAGAGCGGTCGCGACCTCGATGCTCGTTCGCGACACGAGCGCGCGTTCATCCGCCACTGAAGCGACCTCTTGCTGGAACGGGTGAAAGCACGGCGGCTCGAGCCGCCGTGCTCGTGATCGCGGACCGACCGCTCAGTTCACGAGCCAGCCTTCTTCCTCGTAGACCTTGCGGGTGCGCTTTTCGTCTTCCTCGATGAAGGCCTTGAGGTCGGCTCCCGCCATATAGCGGCCGGTTTGCGCCGTCTTCTCGAGGTACTCCTTCCACTCGGGCGTTTCGGTGACCTTCTTCAAGACGTCGGCCCAGAAGTCCACGGCGGCCTTCGGAGTGCCCGGCGGAAGCGCGACGGTGCGGGGCATCTGGTAGGCCTCGATGCCGGACCCCTGCTCCTTGCAGGTCGGGATGTCGCCCCAGCTTTGCGTCGGGGTGATCTTCTCGCCCTGCGGCATCCGCTCCCTGGAGAAGACGCACAGCGCCTTCACCTGCCCGGCGCGCCAGTGGCCCACGCTTTCGCTCGGGTTGTTGACGTGGGACTGCACGTGTCCGCCCGTGAGCTGCACCGAGGCCTCGCCGCCGCTCCGGAACGGAACGTAGATGAACTTCGCGCCCGTATCCTTCTCGATGTAGCGGGTCAGGGTCTGATCGGTGTCCTTCGAGAGCGCGCCCGCCATCTTGAAGGTGTTGCTCTCGCTCGCCGCCTTTGCGGCCGCGGTAAACGACTTGTAGTCGTTGTAGGGCGAGTCGCCCTTGTTCCAGAGGACGAACTCGTCGAACACCATCGCGGCCACGGGTTCGAAATCCGTATGCTTGAACGCCACCTTCGCGACCATCGGGAGCGTGTAGAGGTTCGAGGTCCCGAAGGCCAGCTTGTGACCATCGCCGGCGGCTGCCTTGACGTACACGAACGTCTCGGCGCCGCTGCCGCCGCCCTTGTTCGAGACCAGGATCGGCTGGTCGACCAGCTTGTTGTTCTGGATCGCGAGCTGCACGGCCCGCGCGAAAATGTCCGTGCCGCCGCCCGGACCTGCCGCGCCGACGAACTCGACCGGCTTCGTCGGCTTCCAATCGCTTTGCGCCAGGGCGGGTGCTCCACCCAACCCGAGCGCTACGCCGGCGCCTGCGAGAGCGCCAAGCGTCCATCGTACATCGACAACCTTCGGAAGCATTCGAGACCTCCCTGCGCGCTCCGCACTGAGCCGCGGAGGCGACGTTCGGCGTTTCCGACCCGCCCTTGGGTGAGCGGTTGTGGAGTGAGTATCACGATTTTGATTTCAAAAAAGGCTAGGGGACAAGTCTTTTCTTTCAACGGGACCGGATGACGAAAACTCGTCTTTCGGATGAACCGCGAGACCCCTTCGTGTTCGGTGGGGGACCAAGCGTTGCTGTCTCGACAGCAAGGGAATGCTGGAGGGGGAGGTGCCGAGCGCCCCGTCAGCCGTACGAAGCCAGGATCACGGGCTTCTTGCCGCGGATGTGCTCGCGGAGCAGCAGGGTCAGTCCGTCCCCATCGCGTTTCTTGAGCAGATCGAGGATCTGCTCGTGCTCGTCGACCGCTTTTCTCCATTGTTCGGGAGACTTGTGCGCGGCGTATCGGGCCCGCTGGATGCGGCCGGAGAGGTTTTCGTAGAGTCCCTGAAGCGTGGCGTTCCGACTTGCCTGCATGATCATTTCGTGGATCTGCCGGTTCAAGGTGAAGTAGGTCGGATTGTCGTTTCGTTTCCATGCCGCGACCATGGCGTGGTGCTTGGCTTCGATCGCCGAGATTTCTTGATCGGTGATCGACCGGCAGGCGAGGTCGGCAGCGGTCGCCTCGAGGCCCGCTATGACCTCGATCATCTCGTCCACCTCATCGGCCGAGATGCTGGCGACGCGCGCGCCCCGATTGGGCAGAAGCTCGAGAAGACCCTCCGTGGCAAGGATCTTGATGGCCTCCCGCAGCGGGGTTCTCGAGATGCCGAAGCGCACCGTGAGCTCGAGCTCGTTGATGCGGGCGCGAGGCTCGAGTTCGCCGACGCGGATCAGCTCACGCAAGCGCTGAGCCACCTCGTCATGGAGGTAGCGTCGGTGGATGCCGAGAGTCGGTTCGAGGCGGTTCATGCCGAAGATCCAAACGGGGTGGCCGCGATGCCGGTCTCGAGAGCCTGGTCGAGCACCCGGGCGACATGGATGGCCTCGCGACCCGCGCCGTCATGGATCTGATGCCGGCAACTGGTGCCGTCGGCCACGATGAGGTCGTCCGGCGACGCTTTGCGGACGGCGGGGAGCAGCGACAGCTCAGCCATGGCGAACGACACCTCGATGGTGTCGGCTCCGTATCCGAACGCCCCCGACATGCCGCAGCAGCTCGACTCGATCGTCTGGACGTTGAGCCCCGGCACGCCATTGAGCACGAACTCCACCGCGGTCATGACGCCGAACGCCTTCTGGTGGCAATGGCCGTGCAAGTGCGCGACGCGCCCCGCCTGATCGGACAGCGGCAAGGACACGAGGCCGGACGAAAGATCCTGCGCCAGGAGCTCCTCGAAAAGGACGGCCGCCTGCGCGACCGGCTCGACCTCGCGTCTCGGCAGAAGGGATCCGAACTCGTCCCGGAACGTCAGAAGGCAGGAGGGTTCGAGACCCACGACGCGTGCTCCCTTGGCGACGAACGGAGAAAGGGTGTCGAGCGTGCGCCGGGCCTCTCGTCGGGCTTGATCCACGAGACCGGCGGACAGGAAGGTGCGACCGCAGCAGAGCGGACGGCGCCCCGCCTTCGGCGCCACATGGTGCAGCCGGTATCCCGCCGCCTCGAGGACGCGTTCGGCGGCTTCGAGGTTCTCGCGCTCGTAGTACCGGTTGAACGTATCCGCGAACAGGACGAGGTCGCGCCCGTCGCCCGCGACGTTCTCCACCCGAGCGACTTCGCGCGCGTCGCGCCACGGTCGTCCCCACCTGGGCAGAGCGCGTTCCGAGGCCAGCCCGAGCCAACGCTCGGTTGCCCTCGCGATCGCCGGAACTCTGTCGCGGAGGTTGAGCAAGGGCGCCAGAGGGACCGCCGCCGGCGCGTAGCGAGGCAGGTACGCGATCAGCCGGTCCTTCCACGGCAGACCGTGGCGGGCATGGTAGTGATGGAGGAACTCGATCTTCATCTTGGCCATGTCGACGCCCGTCGGACACTCGCGCTTGCAGCCCTTGCAGGACACGCAGAGGTCGAGGGTCTCCTTCATGTCCGCCGAGGTGAAGGCATCGGGCCCGAGCTGGCCGGAGATCGCGAGCCGCAGCGAATTCGCGCGGCCGCGGGTGACGTGCTGTTCCTCCCGCGTCGCCCGGTAGGATGGGCACATGGTGCCCGCGAGAGTCTTGCGGCACGTTCCGTTGTTGTTGCACATCTCGACGGCCGCGCCGAAGCCGCCCCATTCGGACCAGTCGAGCACCGGCTTCACGGGATCGACGACCTCGTAGTCGGCGCGGTACCGCATCAGCGAGCGGTCGTCCATGCGATGGGCCCGCACGATCTTGCCCGGGTTGAGCCCGTTCGCGGGATCGAAGTCGTCCTTCACCTCCTCGAAGGCACGCACGAGCCGGCTCCCGAACATGCGCTCGTGGAACTCCGAGCGCGAGATGCCGTCCCCATGCTCACCCGAGTGCGAGCCTTTGAACCGTTTGACCAGATCGCAGGTTGCTTCGGCGATGGCTCGCATGGAGCGGATATCGCCGTCGTCCTTGAGGTTGAGGATCGGGCGCACGTGCAGACAGCCGACCGACGCATGCGCATACCAGGTGCCGCGGGTGCCGTAGAGCGAAAACAGCTCGGTGACGGCATCGGTGTAGTCCGCGAGGTGCTCCAGAGGCACCGCACAGTCCTCGATGAACGAGACCGGCTTCCCGTCTCCCTTCATGGACATCATGATGTTGAGGCACGCCTCGCGCACGTCCCAGACCAGCCGCTGACGCGCAGGCTCGACGACCTCGACGACGGCGTTCGGGAAGCCGTGGTCGGCCATGCAGCGGTCGAGGTTCTTGAGGTCGCGACGGAGCGCGTGCAGGTCGTCGCCCGCGAACTCGACGAGGAGCAGGCAATCCGGCTCGCCCGTCGTGATGTCGGCAAGGGTGCGCCGGAACAGCGGGATGTCGGCGCCCAGCACGAGCACGTTCCTGTCGACGAGTTCGACGGCGGTCGGCCCCAAGGCCACGAGATGCTGGGTCGTCACCATCGCGGACCGGAAGGACGGGAAGTGGCACACGCCCATCACGCGATGCATCGGCAGAGGCGAGAGTTGCAGCGTCGCCTCGGTGGTGATCGCAAGCGTTCCTTCCGATCCGACCAGGAGGTGAGCGAGGTTGGGCTCGTCGGCGAGCAGGGCATCGAGGTTGTAGCCTCCGACCCGCCGCTGCACCTTCGGAAACATGCGCTCGATTTCGGACCGCTCGCGCCGCGCGAGCGCGAGCATGCGGCTCGCCAGGCGAGCAACGCGCGGCGAGCCGACGTCGGTCGCAGACCCGTTATGAGGGCCGAACGAGAACGCTTCGCCGTCGTGCAGGAGCGCGCGGACGCCGAGCACGTTGTCGACCATCTTGCCATACCGCAGGGACCGCGCACCGCAGGAGTTGTTCCCGATCATGCCGCCCATGGTGCATCGGCTCGCGGTCGACGGTTCCACGGGAAAGAACAGCCCCTCGCTCCTCAGGCGGGCGTTGAGGTGCTCCAGGACGAGCCCGGGCTCGACGACGGCCGTTCTCGTGGAGCGGTCGACGTGTTTGATGCCGTTGAAATACTTGCTGCAGTCGAGGATCAGCCCGGAGCCGATCGGCTGTCCGTTCTGCGAGGTGCCGCCGCCGCGCGCGATGACGGGAATGCCGCTGTCCCGTGCGACGGCGAGAGCGGCCGCCACGTCGTCGGCGCTCTTGGGGAACGCCACGCCGAGCGGCATGATCTGGTAAATCGACGCGTCCGCCGCGTACCGGCCGCGCGTGAAAGCGTCGAAACGAACCTCGCCCGCCATGGCCTTCGCGAGGCGGCGCTCCAGATCCAGATCCCTCGTGAAGGTCGCCGGTTCGCGGACGGAGCCGTGCATGCGGGACTCTTTCGCTGCATATTGACTTGGGAAAATTGCATACATAATACAAAATTCAGAATGCGCAAACGGCGGCGGGCGGGGACGGTCGAGGTCCCATGGAGGACGGCATGCATCAGGCTGGTCGGCACTTCCTTCAGATCCCCGGGCCCACCAACACGCCGCTTCCGGTTCTCGCCGCGATCGCCAAACCCACGATCGATCATCGCGGCCCCGCGTTCGGTCAGCTCGGCCGCGAGGTGCTCGCCGGCCTGCGCACGGTGTTCAAGACCACGAAGCCCGTGATCGTCTATCCGGCCTCGGGGACCGGAGCCTGGGAGGCGGCGCTCGTCAACACCCTGTCGCCCGGCGACAAGGTCCTGATGTTCGAGACCGGTTGGTTCGCGACCTTGTGGAAGAAGATGGCCGACCGTCTCGGCATCGAGGCGGAATTCATCAAAGGCGATTGGCGCTCCGGCGTCCATGCCGAGGCGATCGAGACGAGGCTGTCGCAGGACAGGGCGCACGCGATCAAAGCCGTCGCGGTCGTGCACAACGAGACGTCGACCGGCGTCGTCTCGAACATTGCCGCCGTTCGCCGGGCGATCGACGACGCCAAGCACCCCGCCCTGCTCCTCGTCGACACGATCTCGTCGCTCGGCTCGATCGACTACCGGCACGACGAGTGGGGGGTCGACGTCACGGTCGGGGGTTCGCAGAAGGGACTGATGCTCCCGCCCGGGCTGTCCTTCAACGCGGTCTCCGACAAGGCGCTGGCCGCATCGAAGAAAGCGAAGCTGCCCCGGTCCTTCTGGGATTGGGACGACATGCTCGCCGCCAACGAGAACGGCTTCTTCCCGTATACGCCGTCGACGAACCTCCTGCAGGGGCTGAAGGTCGCCATCGAGATGCTGCACGACGAGGGTCTCGACCGGGTTTTCGCCCGCCACGACCGGGCCGCGGAAGCGACCCGTCGCTGCGTGCGCCACTGGGGCCTCGAGATCCAGTGCAGCAACCCGGCGGAGTATTCGTCCTCCCTCACGGCCGTGCGGTTGCCGGAGGGCAGCTCCGCCGACAATCTGCGCGCCGAGATCCTGACCCGCTTCAACATGTCCCTCGGCAACGGCCTCGGCCCGCTGGCCGACCGGGTGTTCCGGATCGGGCATCTCGGCGACTTCCACGACCTGATGGTGACGGGCGTGCTCTCCGGGGTCGAGATGGGCTTGCGGGTATGCGGGATCCCGCACCGGTCCGGCGGCATCGATGCGGCGATCGATTACCTGAGCGGGAACGCCGGAGCGGTGGCCCAAGCCGCCGAGTAAAGCTCCCGGAAGGCCGATACGGTCGCCGAGGTCGGGTGTGCTCCGGTGCCACCCTCCGTTCCGAACAGCTAGTCAGGACCTGCGCCATGCTCACCTTGAACGACGCCCAGCTGATCATCCGGGTCGCCCTCGACGAAGCCGCAGGCCGTCGATTGAAGCCGCTCGCGGTCGTGGTTCTGGACAGCAGAGGCAGCATCAAGGCTTCGGTCGCCCAGGATGGCACGTCCCTGTTGCGGGACAAGGTGGCTCACGGGAAGGCCTTCGGCGCCTTGGCGCTCGGCTTGGGGTCGCGGGCGATCTTCCAGCGGGCGCAGGAACAGCCCTATTTCGTTTCGGCGGCGAACGCCGTCGCCGGCGGAGCGCTCGTCCCGGTGCCGGGCGGCGTCCTGATCAAAGGCGGCGACGGCGAAGTCCTCGGCGCCGTCGGGATCTCGGGCGATACCTCCGACAACGACGAAGCCTGCGCGGTTGCCGGGATCACGGCCGCATCCCTCGAGGCCGATCCCGGCTAGGCAACCGTGGAAGCCGACCCGCGCCGGGCATTTTCGCGTCCGGCGTCCGAGAGGCGAGCGTCGACACGAACGAAATGGCGACACAAATCCGCCGGATGATGGAACGGATGTCGCGGAGGGAACTCGCCATGATCGCGGAACGATACGTCGCTCTTGCGTTCCTCTCGATTGCGGCCTTCGCGTCGCCGGTGCTGGCGCAGGATCACCCGCAAGTGTTTCCGCTGCCCGCGGGGGCCTATCCGCACGATGTCGCGCCCGCACCCGACGGCAAGGTCTGGTACTCGGCGCAGCGCAACGGAGCCCTCGGCGTCTTCGATCCCGCGAATGGCCGGAGCCGCGAGATCAAGCTCGGGCCGAAATCGGCGCCTCACGGCGTCATCCAGGGTCCCGACGGGGCAGCCTGGCTCACCGACGGCGGGCAGAACGCCATCGTGCGGGTCGATCCCAAGACCGACGCCGTCACGGTCTGGAAGCTCCCGGACGACACCGGATACATCAACCTCAACACCGCGGTGTTCGACCGCGACGGCATCCACTGGTTCACGGGGCAGAGCGGGTTCTATGGCCGGCTCGATCCCAAGACCGGCGAGATGAAGGTCTGGAAGGCGCCGCGGGGTCGCGGCCCTTATGGAATCACCTCCACGCCGGAAGGCGACGTCTACTACGCCTCGCTCGCCGGCAACCACATCGCGAGGATCGACAAGTCCACCGGTGAAGCATCGGTCATCGAGCCGCCCACCAAGGGTCAGGGCGCCCGCCGCGTGTGGTCGGACTCGAAGGGACGAATCTGGGTGTCGGAATGGAACGCGGGCCAACTCGGCCTGTACGACCCCAAGACGAACGCTTGGCGCGAGTGGAGGCTGCCGGGCGACCGGCCCCAGGCCTATGCCGTGTACGTCGACGAGCGGGACATCGTATGGGTCTCGGACTGGGGCGCGGACACGATCGTTTCCTTCGATCCGGCGACCGAGCGGTTCACGAGCTACCCGTCATCGCGAGCCGATGCCAACGTGCGCCAGATTCTCGGTCGGCCCGGCGAGGTCTGGCTCCCCGAATCCGGAGCCGACAAACTGATGGTGATCCGCACGGCACGTCGGTCGCCGTGAGCCGACCGCCTGATGGTGATCCGCACGGCACGTCGGTCGCCGTGATCGGACGCGCCGCGCAGCGCCGCGCGATTCTGCTCCTGCTTGCCGCCTCGCCGGCTCACGCCGCCGAGGGCGATCCGAGCCGTGGCGAGCGGGTGTTCCAGTACTGCTTCGCCTGCCACGCGGTACAGCAAGGCGAGGCGCACCTCCAGGGCCCGAACCTGCGGGGAATCGTCGGAGCCCGAATCGCGGCACGGGAGGGATTCGACTACTCGCCGGCGATGCGCGCCTTTGCGCAACGGGAGGCGCGCTGGAGCGAGGCGCTCCTCGACCGCTACCTGGCGGCTCCCTACGAGGTCGTTCCGGATACCAGCATGAGCTTTCCCGGTCTTCGCGAGGCTGACGAGCGTTCCGATGTGATCGCGTACCTTCGGTCGGTCGTGGAACGCGACTGAAGACGGGGCCGGCGCTCGAGGGCACGAACGTCAGCGTCGGTGCCCGATCCGCCCCATCCGCCCGGAGGGCGGACATCGCCTTGCGGTCACGCTTCGTTCAGCTGGCGTCAACCTTGGCCATGGCATATGCAGGCACCCATTCGATTCGGAAGCATCGCTTTCAAAGGAGATCACATGCGTTCAGTGGCAATCGCGGTGCTCGCGCTCGGCACCTCGCTCACCCCCGCCGTCGCGCAGCCGGTCCCCGCGCCGCGGCCCGACCTCACCCGGGTCTACCCCGGCGAGGATTACGCGCAGTACCGGGGGCGGTACTATTACGCCCGGCCCTATTACGGTCCGCGCTATTACCATCGCCGCGACAACGGCTCTGCGGTTGCGGCCGGCGTCGTCGGACTGGCGGCGGGCGCCCTCATCGGCAGCGCGATCGCGAGCCAGGCCCAGGCCGCTCCGCCGCCCCCGCCCGCCACGGTGGATCCGCAGCTCGCGGCCTACTGCGCACGCCGGTTCCGGTCCTACGATTCGGTCACGGGCACCTATGTCGCCCACACCGGCGAGCGGATCGTCTGCACCTACTGACCGCCCTGCGCTTGAGGGTGACCCGCTGGATCGGGCGATCCGGAGTGCGGGCGAAAGGATCGCCTGGACCGACCGACGTTTTCGGCCTCAGGGTGCGGAGCCTCGAGGCCGGCGACGCCAGACCGTCAGGCTCACCGGTCCGTCGGGATCGATCACCTGCCGCTCTCCCGGGGAAAGCCCGTGGCGGGACAACACCGCCTCGGCGGGCTCGCCCCGGTCGCAGTCCGAGAACAGGGCGACGCCCTCGCCCACCCGCACGCCTTCGGCACGGGTGAGGTGAAACGCGTCGTAGCCGAGATCGAGAAACAGATCGAACACCCGCCGCCCGCCGGGAACCGCCACCCGGCCGCCGGCAGGCAGCACCGCGGCGACCACTTCGCCCCAGGGCACCAGGCCGGGGTTCCACCACCAGCCGTCGGGGCGCCGCTCGAGCCCGGCCGCGGAGGCTGACAGGACGAGGCGTGGCCTCGCCCTCGCGTTCGGGTTGGCCTCGTGCCCGAGACGGCCGAGGACGGTGAGCGCAGCGCGATCGAGCTCCGCCTGAAAATAGGCCCAATCGGCGTCGTTGCGCAGGGCATCCGGGGTGGCGCCGCCCGCATCCGCAATGCGATCGTCCTGCGAGACGATGGCGTACCCGTGGATCTCGACCGAACTCATGTTGGCCATCGTGCCCGCCCCGGGTCCGGCCGCACGCGATCGGCGCGGAATGCGGCCTCGGCGGTCGCACGCCGCGCGCCGTCTACGATCGCCGCCCGCATGAGGACGAAGAGCACCACGGCGTTCAGCGTGTGCCATACGAAATGCGTGCCGACGGGCACGGCCTCGCAGACGGCATGGTCGATGGACCGGAACGTGAGCGACACCGCGAAGATCGCCGCGGCGAGGAGGAGACTTCGCCCGGCGGTCGCCCGGTCCCGCGACGCGAGCGCGAACCCTCCGACGATCACGAGCGCTCCGCCGGCCGGAAGATAGCCGATCGAGCCGTTGAGCGTGATCGGCCCGACGGCCGTAAGCCAGAGCCGCTCGAACCCCATGTTGAAAACCGCGAATGCGACGGTCGCGAAGACGGCCGCCGGCATCGCGAGGCCGAGGTACCGGCGCAGGGCCAGGAAGACGTAGCTGTAGATGAAGACCGCGATCGGCAGCACGTCCGCGACGAGAGACCACCGGTTCGCGAAGGTGTGAAAGAGAAAGCTCCCGATCCCCACGGCGGCCGCGACGAGGACGAGCCAGAGCGCGGGTCCGTCGCGCCGGCCTTCGCGCGCCCAAAGCCGGAAAGCCGCCGCGGCCGCGATCAGGAAGGCGCCGTTCGAGACCGCGTTGAGGGGCTCCGACCAGAAGCCCGGGTCGGTTCGCTCGCAGTAATGGTCGATGGCGGTGAGCCAGTGGCTCGACATGGCACGTGATCCCGAGACCCGCCTTGCCAGCGGCGGCCGAAAATCCGATGACACGGTGCGTCATCCGAAGCGAGGCCTGAAGGAATGCGGATCGCCACCTGGAACGTCAACTCCATCAAGCAGCGCCTCGAGCATCTCCTCACTTTCCTGAAGACCGCCGAGCCCGACGTGGTCTGCCTGCAGGAGCTGAAATGCATCGACGAGGCGTTTCCGCGCGCCGAGGTCGAGGCGGCCGGGTACAACGTCGCGACGCACGGTCAGAAGGCCTACAACGGCGTCGCCATCCTATCGAAGCGCCCGCTCGAGGACGTGCGCCGCGGGTTGCCTGGCGAGGTCGACGAGCAGGCGCGCTACATCGAAGGCGTGATCTCGACGGCCGGCGGCGTGGTCCGGGTGGCTTCGATCTATCTGCCCAACGGCAATCCGATCGGCACCCCGAAGTTCGATTACAAGCTCGCCTTCCTGGATCGGCTCGCGGCGCATGCCCGGGAGCTCCTCAAGCTCGAGGAGCCGCTCGTGCTTAGCGGCGACTTCAACGTGATCCCGGAGCCCGTCGACGCCGCCAATCCGGCCGCCTGGTCGAACGACGCCCTGTTCCAGCCGGAGAGCCGGGCGAAGCTCCGGACGCTGATCCACCTCGGCCTCACCGATGCGGTGCGGGCGTGCAGCACCGAGCCCGGTCTCTACACCTTCTGGGACTACCAGGCCTTCGCGTTCCAGCGGAACAACGGCATCCGCATCGACCACCTCCTGCTCTCGCCACAAGCCGCCGACCGGCTCACGACGGCAGCGATCCGCAAGGAGACCCGCGGCTGGGACAAGCCCTCGGACCATGTGCCCGTGATGGTCGATCTGGACCTCGAATAGCAGCGCCGCCTCCACAACGTCGACGCGCTCCCTCCCCTTGTGGGGAGGAGTTGGGGGTGGTGCCTCAGCGCCGAGTTCTGAGATGATGCGCCCACACCCCCACCCGGCACCCCGCAGGGGCGGTGAATGACGGGGGCTGTGATGGGGCGGGGCGCCGCGAGGCCGGGTGTCAGCGCCTCGCCTGCATGTGCTGCTCGAGCAGGGCGAGCGCGCCCTGGCGGTCGCTCTCGCTCGCCGCGGCGAAGGCCTCGTCGTAGAGGCGCGAGATCCACTGGTCCTTGGCGGGATCC
>CAWDDI010000015.1:0-23722 GCA_963800985.1 uncultured Alphaproteobacteria bacterium
GAGGGAGCTGCGGGATCGGCATAGACCGCCTACCTTCAGCGATTTCAGCACCGTTGGTTTGTTCTGAAGTCATCTGGTCAACGGTCGCCGCCGCCATTCAACAACGAGCCGTACCATCGCGGCTGTGCAGGCGAGGTGCGGTTCGGGGAAACACCAGTCAAGAGTGAAAGATCGTCCACGCCACTCGCGATGCCCTGGGCGTAGATGCCCTTCGATTTTTTCTTCGGGAGTCGGTCGTCACAATGAGATTGCCGGATCGCCGGTGCGGCACGCGTCGGCTCTCACAGCATAAAGCATCCGGCGGCCCGCGAGGCAGTGACGGGCGCGCAGGGAGGCTGCACGATAATAGTTCCGGCGTCGATGACCTCGCTGTTGCGGGTCCTTCGCCCTCCTGTCCGACCTTGCTGAGGCTATCGCACCCGAGCGTCATGACGGCCGCCGCAAGAGCGCGACGGGGTGGGATGGTACCGCGCCACCTGTTCGACGCGAACATCTCCATCTACATTCGACGAAGGCGACCGGCCGAGATCCTCAAGCGCTTCCGGGCCCTGCAGCCAGGCGACACGGTAATTCCGGTGATCACCTATGGCGAGCTGCTATGGCGACGAGAAGAGCCAGGGGCGAGCGCGAGCGGGCGCTCGCCTCTCGACGACCTCATCAATCTAATCCCAATCGCAGCCGCTTCCAGCCGCCGCCGGCGCGATCCGACGATTTGGAACGCGGTGGCATGATGATCGGGAACAACGACCTGTGGATCGCGGCCCATGCGCGAAGCGCCGGGCTCACGCTTCTGACGAACACCGCGCGTGAGTTCCGCGTGCCCGGCCTTGCACTCGAGAACTGGGCCGAGCGGCCTGGGTGAGCTTTGGTGTCCGTGCCGGCCTACGGCTTCGCTCGTCGTCTTAGCCGCACAACCATGGTGCATGGCGGTCTGTCGATAACGCAGTGGCGGTCATCGCACTCACGAAAGTGAATGCGGCGCGGATCGGCTCAACCGGCGTTTCAAGCTTGCCTCACGGCAGTGTCGGGGTGGTGTACAGCGTTTTGCCCGATACGTTGATGTCCACCTCCACGAGATACTTCTGGATGCCTGCAGGCGAGATGTCGATCCCAAGTCCGGGAGAGTCTCGGAGCCGCGATCTCGCCGTGATCGCTTCGCTCAAGATGGTTCGCCGTGAATGCGAGGGCGAGCGACTTCGGGGCAAAAGGGAACTCGCAAATGCGGTGATCAGAGAGACCGGCATAGGGCTGCAGCGAGGCGCTCAGCACCAGATGAGACGTGAAGGTGTGGTTGACGTATGTCACGCCCCGCGACACGGCGTAATCCGCGATTTACCGACCGTTTGTTTCACGTCGCTGACACGCGAGAGTACATAGAGCTTTACGCACGAATTGGACGAAAGCGAGTCTTGGATATCCTTGATAACGCCTGAAAACGGAAAGGAGGAACGGGCACGAACGAAACGTCCGCGGCGGGGTGTCAGCGCCTAACGAAACCCGGGGCGCCTGTGTGCTTTGAGGTCGGGTGGCACCCCGCTCCGACGCCTCTGCGGCAAAGGCTGGTTCGTGCGCCAGCGAACAACACGTCGGTTCGCCTCATCGATGAATTTCGACTCGGCGGCGCGGGATAACGCATCAGTTGTGCCCTTCTGGGAGGCACGATTTGCCAGCTCATAGGCACATTCCTCTCCGCTCGTTAACGATGTGTAAAGCTTGTTGTTGCCGACCCCTCCCTGACCGGTAATTGTTTCCCGATTAGCGGCACGCCGTTCAGAGCCGCGCGCTCTCCGCGACCGCTGGAGTCTGTTATGCTTCGAAAGATTACGTTCGCGGCCTGGGTGACGTTTGCATTTTTCGCACTCGTCCTGGTCGCTCAGCCCTTGAGCACGTCCGCGCAGCTGATCTTCGGGCTGTCTGGCCTATCTGTGATGCTGGTCATCCGCCTTCTACGGCTCGACGGTTTCTGGCGGCACCTCTTCTACGGCATCGGCGGCCTCATTGTGCTCCGATACGTCTACTGGCGAACCACCAGTACCCTTCCGTCCCCGAGCGAGCTCGAAAATTTTATCCCCGGCATTGTGCTCTACGTCGCCGAGATGTTCTGCGTCGCGTTCCTCGCTATCAATCTCTTCGTCATTGCGCGGCCCATCACGCGCAAGCGCGCCCCGCAGCCGAGCCACGACGAGGCTCCGACTGTCGACGTTTTCATCCCATCATACAACGAGTCTAAGGAGCTGCTCGGCGCGACCCTCGCAGCCGCGAAGGCCATGCGCTACCCGGAGGAGAAGCTCACGATTTATCTCCTCGACGACGGCGGAACAGACGAGAAGGTCGAGCACGTCGATCTCGAGATCGCAATAGCTGCACGGGAGCGCCGCCGGGAGCTCATGGACCTCGCGCGCGAACTCGGGGTTGTGTATCTGACGCGCGCCGAGAACAGGAACGCGAAGGCCGGAAATCTCACGAACGGACTTGCGCATTCCTCGGGCGAGCTCGTTGCAGTGTTCGACGCGGATCACGCGCCATCGCGCGAATTTCTCATGGAGACGATCGGACACTTCCGGTCAGACGAGCGGCTCTTTCTTGTGCAGACGCCGCATTTCTTCCTGAACCCCGACCCAGTCGAGCGCAACCTCGGCACCTTCACGCGCATGCCGTCCGAGAACGAAATGTTCTACGGAATCATCCAGAAGGGCCTCGACAAGTGGAACTCCGCCTATTTTTGCGGTTCCGCCGCTGTGCTACGCCGCGCCGCCCTCGAGGAGGCGGGAGGGTTCCACGGTGCCTCGATCACGGAGGATTGCGAGACAGCCCTCGAGCTGCACTCCCGAGGTTGGAGGAGCCTCTACGTCGACAAGCCGCTTATCGCGGGCCTCCAGCCCGAGACATTCGCAGACTTCATCGGCCAGCGCACGCGCTGGTGCCAGGGGATGCTGCAGATCCTTCTGCTCAAAAACCCGATCGCGATGTCGGGCCTGAGCTTGGCGCAGCGGCTTTGCTACCTTTCGAGCTCGATGTTTTGGCTCTTTCCGCTAACGCGCTCCATCTTTCTCGCGGCGCCGCTGATGTACCTATTTTTCGATCTGCAGATCTACAACTCCTCGCTCCAGGAGTTCGGCGCGTACACAATCCTCTATCTTGCGGCCGCCCTCGTTCTGCAGAATTACAATTATGGCCGGTTCCGTTGGCCCTGGGTGTCGGAACTCTACGAGTACGTTCAAACGCCGTACCTCCTGCCAGCGATCGCGAGCGTTGTGCGTAACCCGCGCCGTCCAGAATTCCGCGTTACCGCCAAGGGCGTCACGACGGAGGATGACCACCTCTCACGTCTCGCGGCACCGTACTTCGCCATTTTCGGAGTGCTACTTGCGGCGAGCATCGTCGCGGTGTTGCGCTTAGGGGCGGAGCCTGAGGCGCGCGGCATGCTGCTCATCGTCGGCGTCTGGAACACCTTCAATCTGGTGCTCGCGACGGCGGCGCTTGGGGTGCTATGCGAGCGGCGGGAGCGGCGGCGGACACAGCGGCTTCCGATATCTTGGCGTGGGGCGCTCCACACGACCGATGACATAATCCCCGTGGCTATCGAGGACGCATCCCTTGGCGGCGTGAGGATCAGGCCCATTCGCCCCCTCGCCAAGATGCCCCTGCGCAAGCCGATATCGATTGAGCTGCAATTCGCCGCGGACGGCACAAGCCGGCGGCTCCCCGGCACGCTCGTGAACACCCGCGCTGTCGGCAGTACCCGAACCTACGGCTTGTCGTTCGGCACCCTCGACGCGACGGACTACGCGCTGATCGCGCAGATGCTCTACAGCGACCTCACTCCTCTTCGGCGCATCCGTCAGGGCCGGCGGAAGGTCCGCAGCATCGTCGGGGGCACATTGCAGATCTTCGCGTGGAGCCTCGAGCAGCTCATGCGGGCCATCTACTTTCTACTCTTCCGCCGCGGTTCCCGCGCCGCGCCGGAAACGACATCGGCCTGAGAGCTCTGGCCAAGATCCCCCATCGACTTTGTTCCCTTCCTCCGAGGAACCCATGCGTCCCTCTTTCCTCATCCTGTACCTCGCCCTGTCGACTGCTTTCGTCCCGGTCGCTGCGGCCGCGGCCGCGACCCAGCGCACCGCAGGCAGCATTCCTGCGGGTCTCCAGGCCGCCCTAAAGCCTGTCGAGAGCTATCGCCAGCTCCCACTTGCCGCGGGTCTGGCGCGCCTCTCGGGAGAGATCGACACCCGGTTGGTGCCAGTCTACCTCCTGCCCTTCGAGGCCGCACGGCCGATGCGCTTTCGTCTCTCCTACATGAGTGCTGTGTCGGTGCTGCCCGAGGGGTCGCGGCTGACGCTCAGCATCAACGATGTCGTTGTAGGAGAGCGCGAGCTGAGGGCGACCTCAAATCCCGAGGCACTCACCTTTGACGTGCCGGCCGGTCTCCTCGAAAGCGGGTTCAATGCCGTCCGGATCACGGTGCGCCATGCTCACCGCGTCGACTGCTCGCGCGACGCGAGCTACGAGCTCTGGACGCTTATTCTGCCCGAGCAGAGCGGCTTTGCGATCTCCGGTCCGGCGGTCGAGCTCCGAGATATCCGCGACCTTCCCGCGGTGCGCCCAACGACCGCAGGCGTCATCCGCATCCGCGTGCGCGCCAACCCGAGTACTGATTCGGCGACCCTCGCGCGCCATTCCCGAGCGGTTCAGGCTGCGGTGGTGATCGGGCGGTTCTCGCGGCCCATCGTTGATGTGGAGGCGGAGGACAGCGGCGAGCCCGGTCTCGACATTCTCGTCGGCGTCGATGCAACTCTCGCACCGGTCCTTGGAGCAATGCCGGCCGGCGCGGGCCCCCGGCTTCACGTGGTGCACGATCCGCAGACCGATCGGGTCAATCTCGTCGTCACGGGCTCGACGCCTGAAGAGGTCGAGGCGGCCCTGCGCTCGTTCGAGAACGCCGCGATGAACGGTCCGCGCCCGCTCGGCAGCGCGGCGGGACTGCGCAGCGTCTGGGCCGAGAACGGGTTCCGAGTGGAGGGCGGCGAGAGGATAACGCTCACCCAGCTCGGGTTCAGCACACAGCGTTTCGCGGGCCGCTATTATCGCCAATCGGGCATTATCCAGATGCCGTCGGACTTCTACCCGGGGGATTACGGTCGAATGGTCCTCAACGTCGACGCGGCCTACGCAGCGGACCTCCTGCCGGCGAGCCGCATCAACGTCCGAGTCAACGGAGCGGTGGCGAGCACTCTGTCGCTTCAGAAGAGCGGCGGCCAAACACTAACGAAGCGCGCCGCCTTCCTCCCACTCAGCGCATTCAAGCCCGGAGCCAATACGGTTGCGATCGAGGCCGAGACGGCGTCCGCGGCGGACGCGGAATGCAGCCCCACGGCGCTCAGCCTGCCGCGGGACCGCTTCCTCCTCTCGCAATCGAGCGAGCTTGTTATCCCGAGCCTCGCCCGCATCGCGACCTTTCCGAGCCTCTCCGGCGTGATGGCAGGGTCTGTGACCACGAGTCTTGTCGGAGCAAAAAAGCAAATCTTCATCCCGCGGCCCTCCCGTGAACTCATCGACGCGACCTTCACGTTGCTTGGCAAGATCGCGGCCGTGTCGGGCGGGATCGCGCCGGTCGAGTTCTCGTTCGAGCGGCCGCCTGAAGGGGCGGGGCACACGCTGACGCTCGGCGCCCTGAGCGACATTCCGCCCTCAACCCTTCTTGCCGCCGGACTCGATCCCGAAGCCCTACAGCGCGCTTGGCACGGAGAGCCCGAAGCTCATCCGGAGACTCGTCTGTCCGCGACTCCCGTTCGCCTCGCCTTGGCGCAGCGCGAGTGGCTCACGAGCTCGGCGCCAGCGGCGAGCTGGGCTTTGGACCCCGCGAGTCCCCACGAGCACGCCGCCACCCTGGGCGACCAACTCGAGGACGGGCGCGAGACGGGAGACAACGTGAACCGCTTGGACGGAGCGGAGGACGAGGACAACCTCCTCGAGCGCGTTGCACGCATCGCCGCCGAGGCGGAGGAAGCGCTGCGCGGCCTCCTACCCTTCGAGTTCGGCGAGCGCGGTCTCGGCGCGGCGCGCTCCGAGTCGACAAGCGTCGTCAAGAAGACCACGAGCCTTGTCGTAGCCCAAGGCGTCGCAATGAAGGACCTAGGACAGACCCGGCGGCTTCTGCCCGAGGTGTCCTCGTCGACCGTGATCGTCTCGCCGACGCCCGAACTCCTTCAGTCGAGCCTGTCGGAACTTCTCACCTCGCAGCTCTGGCAGCAGTTGACCGGCGCCACCGCCGCCTTCGATCTTTCGCAGTCGCAGGTGCACACGGCGAACCCCGAGAGCCAGGCCCTCGTGCCCACCCAAGCGTTGTCGATCAACAATGCGCGCCTCATCGCGGCCGGATGGCTCTCGCACAACGTCGGCATCTATACCGGCGTCATGGCCCTTCTCGCGCTGCTCCTCACAGCGCTCACCTACCGCCTGGTGCGGCAGACGGGAGTGCAGGAATGACGGCGCGTCTGGCCCTGGCCGCGGGCGCGATGCTCGCGTTCTGCGCCGCTGCAGCGGCGGGGGACGCGAGGCGGACGGTGCCCGCGACCGCTCCCATCAGCTCGAGCCGCACGGAAGTCGCGGTTCCGCGCTGGCTCGAGACCGCGTGGGTCGGCTACCGTACAAAGTTCATCGTGGACGGCCGCGTCGTCGACAACGTAAACCGGATCACGCACAGCGAGGGCCAGGGCTACGCGATGCTGATCGCGGTGCGCGCCAGCGACCAGGCGGGCTTCGAGACGATTTGGCGCTGGACCCGGCGCGAACTCTTCGTGCGGCCGGACGGCCTCGCCTCGTGGAAGTGGGAGGAGACCGCGAGCCCCCAAATCACGGACGCCAACAACGCCACTGACGGCGACCTCCTTATCGCTTGGGCCCTCATCGAGGCCGGTGAACGGTGGCAATCCGCGGAGCACGTGGACGCCGCACGCAAGATCCTGTCGGCCATCGGCCGCAGGACCGTCCTGCAGCATGAGCAGGGTCTCCTATTGCTGCCCGCAGCCGATGGCTTCAGAGAGCAGGAACAGCCCGATGGCCCGGTGGTGAACCTCTCGTACTGGGTGTTCCCCGGCTTCGAGCGGCTCAAGGGTTTGTCGCCTGAGATCGACTGGCGGGAAATCGAGGCCACCGGCTTCCGCCTCCTGCGCTCGGCTCGCTTCGGGCCCATGCGCCTTCCCGCCGACTGGACGTCGCTTGGCGCCGGCGCACCTCAGCCCGCGAAGAACTTCCCGGCGCGCTTCAGCTACAATGCCATTCGCATCCCGCTCTACCTCGCCTGGGCGAAGACGAACCAGCCGGGCATCCTACGGCCTTTCGTCGGTCTCTGGAACGAGAGCCTCGACGTCGGACCCTTTGAGATCGATCTCACGACAGGGAGCGCCATGGAGACGTTTGGCGGGAGCGGTTTCAAGGCCATCTCGGCGCTCGTCGCCTGCGCGGTCGACCGCCGCCCCCTGCCCCCATCCCTCCGCACGGTGCAGATCGGGAACTACTACCCGACCACCCTCCACATCCTGTCGCTGATTGCCATGCAGGAAAGGTATCCGGAATGTCTGTGAAGTCCCTGAGCCTGACCCTTGGTGCCCTGCTGGTGTCGGTCTCCGCGCTCTCGCAGGAAAGCTGGACCGGCCTGCGCCCGCCGGCCCCGCCTCCCGCCCCCGCGGGCGAGACCGCAGTGTTCACGTTCCCGAAGGCGGACCCGGAATCCGCGTGGCCAGCACCGCGGACCGTTCCGACCACAACATCGGTGCGCGCACCCGAGACCGTCCGCGTTCCCACAGTCCGCGCTCCTGTGGCCATCGACGAGACGGCCCTGCGCTACTATGCGTCGCAGAACGACACCGCGCGGGCCGCCGCGGAGATCCGACGCATCCGGCTCGCCCATCCTGGCTGGAACCCGCCGGACGACCTGTTCGACGGCAGCCAGGACACCGGCGAGGAGCAATCGCTCTGGAAACTGTTCGCCGAAGGCAACCTCGACCAGATCAAGGACGAGATCGCAGCCATTCAGGAACGACAGCCGACCTGGCGTCCGTCGCCGGATTTCGCGGCGAAGTACGAGCAGGCGCTCGCGCGCCGCGATCTCATAACCGCTTCAGATGCCGGCGACAACGCGACTGTTCTCGCGATTGTAGAGACCCGCCAGGGCATGCTCGTGTGCGCGGAGATGGACGTGCTCTGGCGCGTCGCGGAGGCGCTTGCGAAGACGGACGCGCAGGACAAGGCCTTCGATCTCTACCGCTTCATCATGGCGCGGTGTCCCGATCCGCAGGAGCGTCTCGCCACTGTGCAGAAGGCGGCCCTCGTTCTACCCCTCCCGATGACGGAGAAACTCCTCGCAGTGGGTCCCCGGGCGGGCGAGCGGGCGAGCTTTGAAACCGCGCGCCTCGACATCGTGCGGCGTCGGATCGGCGAGGCCATCAATGGGGGCGTCGACCTCTCGATGGCGGAACTCAAAAGCTTCGAGACGATGGTCGAGCAGCGCCGCTCCGCAGAGGACTCGATGCTTCTCGGATGGCTCCGCTACGCCCGCAAGGACGCCGCCGGCGCCGCGCGCTGGTTCAAGGCCGCCATGGGCTACGGAAGCCTGCCAAAGGCCATCGAGGGCTACGCGCTGAGCCTGCGGGAGCAGGGCCAGTTCGCGGAGGCCGAGAAGGTCTCGTACGAAAACCGCAAGAGCGATCCGCTCATCGCGCAGCTCTACATCGAGATCCTCGCGACAGACCTCACGCGGAACACGCTACCGACCATAGACCCGGCCCGCCTCTCGCAATTCGAGGCGGTTGTCGAGGAGATCAAGTCAGCAAACGGATCGCAGGCGCTCGGCTGGTATTATTTTCGCTCCGGCGCCACCCAGACGGCGTACGATTGGTTCAAGCGATCCGTCGCTTGGGAGGTGCTTGAAGCCAACACCCTTGGTCTTGCGCTTGCTGCGCACAAGCTCAATGACCGCGCCGCATTTAAGTCCGCGGTCACTCAGTATGGGCCGCAGTTCGCCGCCGTTGCGAACCTTTCTCGGATGGAGATCGCAGCGCCAGCGCAGTCCGGTAGACCGCGGAGCAGCAAAGCCCGCTCCCATCCAGGCTCGCCGCTCGCCAATGAGGCGGTCGCGCTCTTTCACAGCGGAAAGTACGCCGAAGCGTTGGCCGTCCTCGACAAGCGCGCCGCGATCGCCAAGGAGGACGAGGGCCTCCAGCTCCTGCGTGGCTGGACCCTTTATCACACGGGACAATGGACGAAGGCGAAGGACCACTTTGCCGCCATGGACGCGCGGAACTCCACGCGCGAAACGCAGTACGGGAAGTTTTACTCCAATGAGCGCCTGATCGCGCCGCAGTTCAGGGCGGACTGATCCCAAGGAAGCATTGGGGAGAGGTGAATGCCGGATTTTTTCAGCACCAGCGGCAACCAGATCGTGAATTCGCTCGGGCAGCCGGTGAAGCTCACGGGCGTGAGCTGGTTCGGCCTCGAGACGCCGAATTTCGCCCCCGACGGCCTGCATGTCCGGAACTACAAGGACATGATCGACCAGATGGCGGGCCTCGGGTTCAACACGCTTCGGATTCCCTACTCGAGCGCGGCGCTCGAACCCGGGCGGATGCCCCCTGCCGGGACGATCGACGTTTACAACGCCAACAAGGAGCTCGCGGGCCTCACCTCGCTCGAGATCCTTGACAAGATCATCGCGTACGCGGGCACGAAAGGATTGCGAGTCATCCTCGACCACCACCGCAGCACAGTGGGGTATTCCGCTCAGGAGAGCGGTGTCTGGTACACGGCCGAGTACCCGGAGAGCCGCTGGATCTCCGACTGGGTGATGCTTGCTGAGCGCTACAAGGACGTCGACACCGTCATTGGTGCCGATCTCCACAACGAGCCCTACGGCGCGACCTGGAGCCAATGGGCCAGCGCAGCTGAGACGGCGGCAAACACCATCCATGCCGTTAACCCGAACTGGCTGATGTTTGTCGAAGGCGTCGCGCAGCACGAGAACACCTACTACTGGTGGGGCGGCAATCTCCAGGGCGTGCGCACCCGGCCCATTCAACTCAACACGCCCAACAAGGTCGTCTACTCACCTCACGACTATCCCAATTCCGTGTTCTCGCAGCCGTGGTTTCAGGGCGAAAATTGGGAGACGAACCTCACGAACGTTTTCCGGCAGAACTGGGGATTCATCTACGAGGAGGGCATGGCTCCCGTCTTCCTCGGCGAGTGGGGCAGCCGACTGCAGGAGACCAAGGACCAGATCTGGTTCTCGAAGCTACTGTCCTATCTCGGGGGCGACTTCAATGCAGACGGGGCGAATGATCTCGCGCCAGAACAGCTCGGCATCAGCTGGTCCTGGTGGGCCTGGAACCCCAACTCGGGCGACACCGGCGGACTTCTCACCGACGGCTGGATGACGATCGACCGCGGCAAGTACATCGCCCTCCAGCCGATCATCTCCGGCGTGCTCCTACCCTCCAATCCCGACACGGGCGGAACGACCGGCGGGGGCGACACGCTGCCCGGCACGCCCGAGCCCGACGCCCCGAGCGCCGGCAGCGGCAACGACAGCTACGTTGTGAATGATCCCGCCACCCTCATCGTCGAAAACCAGGGCAGCGGGTTGGATACAGTGCGCACGAGTATTAATTACGCCTTGCCGCAGAATGTGGAGCGCCTCGAGGCGCTCGATCCGGCGGGCCTGGCTGCCCTTCTCCTGATCGGCAACGCCCTCTCGAACGAAATTATTGGGAACGCCGGTCCGAACTGGATCGACGGACGCGGCGGCGTCGATACAATGATTGGGCTTGGCGGCAACGACACCTATGTCGTCGACCACGGGGCGGACTGGGTTTCGGAGTTCGCCGGCGGCGGCACCGACACGGTGCTAACCTCGGTCTCCTACGCGCTCGGGGGGAATAGCCACATCGAGATCCTAACCGCTGTGCGGTGGGACGTGATCGTCCTCGCTCTCACAGGTAATGACTTCGCCAACAAGATCCGCGGCAATGAGGGGAACAACGTCCTTAAGGGCCGGGGCGGGAACGACGTGCTCTCCGCCTATGGCGGAAACGACAGGCTCTATGGGGGCCTCGGCGCGGACACGCTCTATGGCGGAGCGGGTAAGGACGCCTTTTTCTTCGATACTTCTCCCGCGCGCACCGGCAACGTCGACCGGATTGCCGATTTCAATGTCAGGGACGATGTAATCCGCGTGGACAATGCGGTCTTCCGAAAGGCCGGTCCGAACGGCCGCCTCGACGGCGACGCCTTCACTCGGGGCAGCGCGGCGACAGACGCGGAGGACCGTTTCATCTACAACCCGCTCACCGGATCGCTCTTCTACGACGCCGACGGAACCGGGCCCGCGAACGCCCTCAAATTCGCGATCCTTAAGAAGGGGCTGCTGCTCACCGCGGCGGATTTCGCCATTATTTAACGATGCTGTCTTGCACCGTTTTCCCGTCGCTTCAATCGCTGCGTTCCCGGAGTACCCCGGCCTCTACAATACCCCGATTAGTTGCTGTGAGCACCTGGGACTGCTCGACGATGCGCCGACGTTTATTGCCTACCACAACCAGATCGGACCGCCTCTCGCTTACCGTTTTGCGAACCAATCCGACGCACTTCGCTCACTGTGAGGTCTTCGTCGAGGGGTCGGCGAAGGCTGGTGTGCTCGAATGAACGCAAAGGTTCGAAACAGACTTTGACGGCCCGCGACCTCGAAGACGCCGCTGAGTACGTCCTTGACCAGGGTTTGTGAGCCGAAGCCGATCCCGACGCCGAAGATGCCAGCGCGGCATCAGCGCCCGATTGCACGCCGAGCCCGGCGCGAATGGTGGGTAAAGTGAAGCAATGAAAGCCGCCAGCGTGTTGCGGAAGATGGCAAGAGCGTGCGAAGTCGATCGCGACAGGCCAAGGCACCGGCGCTGGCCCCTTCGGCCGGCGCATGGGCATATGCAGTAAGGAAACAAGGATTTCGGTAATTGCCAGAGCAGGTCGGCGACCAGCAGCACGCTGATGCCGTTGAGCAGCCCGGATACCACGAGCGCTCCAGTCTCGCTGCCTGCAAACGAGGCCGCTTGGATGCGCCAGATATAGGCGAGCCAGGCGACTGCAATCGCGATGACAGCTTCGCGTTAAAACTCACGGCGTCCAAGCAGACGTATGAGTGTTTCAGGACCGCATTCATTTGGGCGCCGGGCGCTTCTGGGACGAACAAAGTGCTGTCGAGCGCAAGATCGTCTTGGACGTCGGCCGAGCCAGAACCAGACGTTGAGAAAATCAGTGTGATCGCGGGTCCAGTGCATCACGCAGGCCGTCACCCACGAGGTTGAAGGACAGGACCGTGACGAAGATCGCGAGCCCCGGGAAGACCGCCATCCAGGGCGCGTTAGCGAGGAAGCGCTGGGCCGTGTTGAGCATGGATCCCCACGACGGCGCCGGCGGCTGCTGACCGAGGCCTAGGAATGACAGGCTCGCCTCCGCGATGATCGCGGCCGCGATCGTGAGTGTTGCCTGGACGAGAAGCTGTGGCAGCACATTCGGCAGAATATGGCGAGCCGCGATGCGCCAGTGCGGATTACCGACTGCGCGCGCAGCCTCCACGTAATCCTCGGCCTTCGTGGCGAGCACCTGTCCGCGGGTGAGTCGGACGAAGATCGGCGTGGCGGTGACGCCGATCGCGATCATTGCATTGGTGAGGCTGGGGCCGAGGAACGCCGCGAGCGCAATGGCGAGGATCAGAAATGGGCAGGCCAGCATCGCGTCGGTCAAGCGGCTGATGACGGCATCGACAGAGCCGCCAAGATAACCAGCAATCAGACCGACCGGCACGCCGATCCCAATTGCGATGGCCACCGACATGACACCTGCGAGGAGCGAGGCCCGGGCGCCCCAGAGAATGCGGGCTAGAATGTCGCGCCCGACCTCGTCGGTACCGAACCAATGTGCCGCCGAGGGAGCCTTGCGGACTGCTGACCAGCTCTGCTGGATCGGGTCGTAAGGAGCGATCCAGGGTGCCAGGATCGCGGCCGTGATCACGATCCCAACGACCGCGAGCCCTGCGATCGCTCCCTTGCGCTTCCTCAGACGCCGCCATGCGCTCCGGCCCGGCGTGTCGATCGTCTCTGTGGGCACGGTGACGGCGGGTATGGTCTGAATGGTCATGACGCTCACCCCCGGAGTCTTGGATTGACGAGGATGTAGCCGAGGTCGGCCAGTAGGTTCAGGAGGATGTATGTCGTGGCCGTGATCAGGACGACGCCCTGCACGACCGCGTAATCGCGGTTGAACACCGCGTCGACGATGAGTTTGCCGAAACCCGGGATCGTAAAGATCTGCTCCGTGAGCACTGCGCCGGAGAGTAACGTGCCGAACTCGAGCGCGCCGAGCGTGATTACGGGCGTGAGCGCATTGCGCATGGCGTGCTTCAGGACCACCACCCGCTCGGTCAAGCCCTTGGCCCGCGCCGTCCGGACGTAGTCGCTCTGCAGCGCCTGGAGCATGGCGCTGCGCGTATGGCGCATGATGACGCCCGCGATCGAATTGCCGAGCACGAAGGCTGGCATGATCGTGGTCGCGAGGCTCTGGCTGAAATCCTCGAAGGGGCTGACATATCCTGACGCAGGCAACCAGCCGAGCGTCACGGCGAACAAGTAAATCATCATGATCCCGAGCCAAAAATTCGGCGTCGAGATACCCCAGAGGGCGAGCACGTTCACAGCATAGTCCCAAACCGTGTCCTTCTTGACCGCGGAAATCACGCCCGCGCTCACGCCGATCACGAGGGCGATGACCATTGCCATGGAGGCAAGCTGCAGCGTGACGGGTAGCTTTTGCAGAATGAGGTCGAGCACGGGCGCCTTGAGGCGCATGGATTCGCCGAGATCGCCGGTGAGCACGCCAGTGATCCAGTAGAGGTACTGGATCGGTATCGGCTTATCGAGGTGGTATTGCCGGCGTATCTGCGCGATCACCTCAGGGTCGTTCTCCTCCCCAGCCATGACCGTCGCGGGATCCCCCGGCAGAAGCTGCTGGAGCAAGAAAATCAGGACCGATACAAGGAACAGCGTCGGCAGGAGCTGAACAAAACGGCGTCCGATCAGTGTGAGCATGGGTGTCCCTGGCCGTTATTGAGAACGGCGGGCCCGGGAGACCATGACGATCTTCCCGGGGATCGATCATCGTTGTAGAGCGGTATCCCACGTTACGGTGTCAGCTTCAGACCGACGACGCGCACCAATCCGTCAGGCAGGAGCTTTAGGCCCTCGAGCTTCGCGGTGTGGGCTACGAACCAGCGCCGATGGAACAGATAGATAAGCGAGCCTTCCTTGAGGAACGTCTCGGTAACCTTCTCGTAGATCGCTTTGCGTTCGGCCGGGTCGCTCTTTGTACGGGCTTCGTCGAGCCAGGCATCGACCTGCGGGTTGGAATAGCCGCCGTAGTTCTGCGGTGCCTTGCTCTTGGCGAAGATGTAGATGTTGCCGTCAGGATCGGGCCGGCCAGACCAGTTCAGCATGTAGGCCTGAAAGCGCCCCTCCTCAGCTTCCTTAAGGGAGGTCGCGAATTCGACCACCCGAATCTTCATGTCGAAGCCGACTTCGGCCGCCATGGCCTGGATGACCTCCGCAGTCTGCCGGGTCTCCGGGTTCTGCGGCACCATATAGTCGATCGTGAGCGGCGTCTTGACCCCGGCTTCCTGCAGCAGCTTCTTGGCTTTCGCGACGTCGCGCTTGGGAACCGGGAATTTCTGCTGATAGTAAGGGTTCTCGGGGCTGACCCACTGGTTGCCGGGCACGTACTCCTCGTCAAACACGACTTGGTTGATGGCGTCGCGGTCGATCGAGAGCTCGAGCGCTTGGCGCACGCGCGGGTCGGAGCCGAGCGGCTCCTTCGCGGGATCGCCCTTGCCGACGTTGATCGTCATGCTCTGGTAGCCGATCTCGGTCACGGTCGCGAGGCGCAGGCGGTTGTTGCTCCGGACTTCGTTGATGTCGGTGGCGAGCACGCGTTCGATCACGTCGAGTTGACCGGACCGGAGGTTCGCGAGGCGCACCGTCGAATCGACGATCGGCACATAGGTGATCCGGTCCAGATGAACGGCATCCTTGTTCCAGTACTCCGGGAATCGCTCGACCACGATCCGGTCCTGCTGCAGCCGCTCCACGAATCGGAACGGGCCGGCGCAGACAGGCTTCTGGCCGAACCTGTCGCCCGCTTCCTTCGCGGCCTTCGGAGACACCATCATGCCGGCTCGGTCTGTCAGCTGGGAGAGAAGCGGTGAAAACGGCGTCTTGAGGAGAAGGCGCACGGTGAGAGGATCGGTGACCTCGACCTTGTCGAGGGCGGCGAGCTCCGGTCGGCGGAAGGAGCCTTGCGAGTTGAGGTGACGCTCAAGGGAGAACTTCACGGCTTCCGCATCCATGGGCTCGCCGTCGTGGAACTTCACGCCCGGCCGCAGGCGGATGGTCACCGTCTTGCCATCGGCCGAGGTCTCGTGCGAGAGCGCGAGCTGGGGAACGATGTTGAGCTTCTCGTCGATGTCGAAGAGCTTGTCGCAAAGCGACGCGAAAACGATTCGGCCCACATAGGTTCGGGCGAAGGTTGGATCGAGGACGTCCGGGTCCTCGGCCAGACCGAAGCGCAGTTGGGCGCCCTGCTGTGCGCTCGCGGCGCTGCCCATGAGGGCCACCGCCGTCGCGGCGAGAACGGTGCTCAGGAACTTGGTCCTCATGGGGTCTCTCCCTGTACTTCGGGCGCTTCGGCGCTCCAATCGCCTCAATCTCAGCAAATTGCGGGCCGGCCCGCCAGGACTTTCCTGCTCCGAACGCATCCAGGTTCTCGCAGCGCGTGATTGGCGGCGAGACACGCCGCCTCTAGAAGGCCGCGAAGAGTTTCTCCAGGCGCGGATCGACCTGGCCCTCGTCCGGCAGGATGTCGCCCGCGGGCGGGAGCGTGTGCCAGAAATGGCAGGCCGCCGGATGGTCGCCTCCCTCCAGCGGCGGCCTTTCGACACGGCAGACCGGCTGCACGTAAGGGCAGCGGGTGTGAAGGTGGCAGCCCGGCGGGGGGTCGACCGGACTCGGCACGTCGCCTTCAAGGGGCAGACGGTTCCGCCCCGCCGACGGCGAGGCGACCGGGATCGCGGAGAGCAGGCCGCGGGTATACGGGTGTCGCGGGTCGCTGAAAACGGCGTCGGCCGACCCGATCTCGACAATGCGGCCCAGGTACATCACTGCGACGCGGTCGGCGATGTGCTTCACGACCGAAAGATCGTGACTGACGAAGATGTAGGCGAGCCCCAACCGCGCCTGAAGATCCTTGAGGAGGTTGAGGATCTGAGCCCGGATCGAGACGTCGAGAGCCGAGACCGGCTCGTCGCAGACGATCACCTTCGGCTCGACCGCGAGCGCGCGGGCAATGCCGATGCGCTGGCGCTGACCCCCTGAGAACTCGTGCGGATAGCGCGCCGCCTGCTCAGGGCTCATGCCAACCTGACGGAGAAGCTCCGCGACCCGCTCCGCTCTGCGATTCGCGGGCACGACAGCGTGGAGCATCAGCGGCTCCGCCAAAATTTGGCCGACCGTCATTCTAGGGTTCAAGGACGAAAACGGGTCCTGGAAGATAAGCTGCACGTTCCGGCGGTAGGGACGGATCTCGTTCTCGCTCAAGGACGTCACGTCGGTGCCGCCGAGGAGCACCCGCCCGGCCGTCGGTTCGAGGAGGCGCATCACGAGTCGCGCAACGGTCGATTTTCCACATCCCGATTCGCCGACCAGTGCCAGCGTTTCGCCGGGCATAAGCGCAAACGACACCCCGTCCACTGCCTTGACGGTGGCGAGCGGGCGGCCGAAGACCGAGCGCTTCGCGGCAAAATGCTTGGCGAGATCGCGGACTTCCAGCGCGGGCACGATCATGGGCGTGCCCGGGAGGTCAAGAGGCCGCAGGACAACGGGCTCGTACGAGATGTCCGGTGGCAGGAGCGACCGAGAGCCGTATCGGCTTCCGCGGCAACGGCGATGCAAGACGGGCCCGTCATGCCACCAGCCTTTCGAGCGGAGCGCGCCAGCAGCGGGAGAGGTGACCGCCGTGGACCGGAACCAGCGGGGGCGTCTCGGCGCAGCGTTCCACCCGAAAGGGGCATCGGCCCTGGAATCGGCAGCCGGTCACCTCGCTCATCATATTGGGCACCGCGCCTTCGATAGCCGTCAGCCGCGCCCGGCGGGTGTCGAGGCGGGGGAGCGAGCCCAAGAGGCCGACGGTGTAGGGGTGCTGTGGGAAGGCGAAGAGCTGCTTCACCTCGGCGCGCTCCACCACCTGACCCGCATACATCACCACGACCTCGTCGCAGACCTCGGCGATCACGCCGAGGTCATGGGTGATGAGCACGATTGCTGTGCCGCTCTCTTCTTTGAGCTGGCGCATCAGCTCGAGGATCTGGGCTTGGATCGTTACGTCGAGCGCGGTCGTGGGCTCGTCGGCGATGAGGAGCTGCGGGCCTAGTGCCAGCGCCATGGCGATCATGACCCGTTGGCGCATGCCCCCGGAAAGCTTGTGGGGATAGTCGTGAAAGCGGGCTTCCGGCGTCGGAATGCGTACGCGCCGCAACATCTCGATCGCCCGCGCCTGGGCTTCCTTATTGGAGACTTCGCGATGGCGAATGATGACCTCGCTGATCTGGTCGCCCACCGTATACGACGGGTTGAGCGAGGTCATCGGCTCCTGGAAAATGATGGCAAGCTGGTCGCCGCGCAGATCCCTTAAGACGCGCTCCGGCTCCTTCAGGAGATCACGTCCGTCGAAGCGCACCGCTCCTGAGATCTCCGCGGTGCCCTTGGGCAATAGGCCCATGATTGCGAGCGAGGTCACGGATTTGCCGCAGCCGGATTCACCCACGATGCCGACGGTCCTCTGGCGCTCTACCGCGAAGCTGACGCCGTCCACGGCGCGGTTCACGCGCCCGTCCTGACCGTGAAACGATACCCGCAGATCCTCGACGCGGAGCAGCGGTTCGCTCACTTTTCGATCTCCGTGGGACGATTGGCGATCCGCTCGGCGGGCAGGCGTTTCTTCATTGGGCGTCCTCCGCCATCGATTGCGCTATGCGCCGCTCGATCTCCTCGCGGTCCGTCACCCCGGCCGGATTGGCTTTCGAGGGCATGAACTTGCGATAGTGGAGGTAGCGCCCGCGGCTCACTTCTTCGAGGCGCGAGAGCTCGGCAAGAGGATCGGCGTGATCATCGACGCGCAGGTCGAGAAGGGAGTACTCCTCCTCATCGTGGATCAGGAGCGCCGCGGATTGTTTGCCGCGCTTGTCGCCGCCCGCAGGCTTCGCCCGCGTGCATTGCCGCCAGAAGACGCTGCGGGAACGGCAGCCCCGTCCCTTTTCCATAAGCCCGCGCCGTCTCCTCGATCACGGCGGCGCTTGACAGCATGTTACCCGCGACCGAGAAGGTGTCGCCGATGAGGTGTCCGCACCAGGTCACGCATCCCTCGCCCGTATAGGCTGCGAAGCGCCCGGCCGCATCCATCACATGGACCTGCCGCTGGCTGCGCCCCTCGTCTGCGTGGGTGAGGATTCGGACCACGTCCTCGACCGGTACCCCGACCCGCATGAGCTGCAGGCCGCGCGGTCCATAAAACGGGTTCACGAACGATTGGGTCGCAACTGCTCCAACGCCCGTCTCGATGAAAGGGACCCGCGCTCCGACAGCGAAAGCGCAGGTTGCCACCGCGATGCCGATCTGACCGGCAGCGGCGTCGCGGGCGATGATGGACCATGTCATTGTTTGTCTCTCGGCAGCGGAGCGGCTGTTCAGAAGCCGACCGCCTGCCCGTCCTTGCGGGGGTCGGAGCCCGCGACATAGCCGCCGGGAATCCGATGGATCAGCTGCGCGCCTCCGAACGCGAAGGCGGCATCCGGCGGCTCGACGCTGATCGCGTGTCCTCGCGCGGCGAGCGCCTCGCGGACCTCGGACGGCATCTGCGCCTCGATGGCGACCGCGAGGCCCTGAGAGCACGCGCCACCGGGGCGCGTCGGCGGCGGTCTGAGGGTCCTGGCCCCAGAGCTGGGTGCGCAGCGTCATCTGCAGGTGACCTTGCGCCTGCATGGGCCCGCCCATCACGCCGAAGCTCATCAGCGGCTCGGAGCCCTTCATGAGGAAGCCCGGGATGATGGTGTGGAAGGGACGCTTGCGAGGGCCCACCCGGTTGGGGTGGCCTTTGGCGGTCACGAACCCGAAGCCGCGGTTCTGGAGCGAGATCCCCGTACCCGGCACGACGACGCCGGAGCCGAACCCGAAGTAGTTCGACTGAATGTACGACACCATCATGCCGCTCTCGTCGGCGGCCGCGAGATAGACCGTGCCGCCGAACCGCGGCGCGCCGGACCCGAAGTCCCGGGCCCGGTCGGGGTCGATGAGCTTGGCGCGGGAGGCGAGATAGCCGTCGTCGAGGAGGTGCGCGGGGGTGACCTCGGTCATCGCCGAGGCGTCGCCGACATAGGCCATCACGTCGCGGAACGCGAGCTTCATGGCCTCGATCTCGAGGTGCAGCGCCTCGACGCTGTCCGGCTCGTGACCGGTGAGCCCGACGTGGCGCAGGATCCCCAGGGCCATGCAGGCCGCGATGCCCTGGCCGTTGGGCGGGATCTCGTGCAGCGCGACCTCGCCGAACGCCTTCGCGATGGTGCCGCACCAGTCGTTGCGATGGTCCGCGAGGTCGTCGACGGTCAGCGCCGCTCCGTGCTCGCGGGCGAACGCCGCGATGCGCTCCGCGAGGGCGCCGCGGTAGAAGGCTTCGCCCCTGGTTTCCGCGATGGCGCGCAGGCTCGCCGCGAGGGGCTTGTTGACGAAGAGCTCCCCCGCCGCGGGCGCGCGGCCCCCGGGCAGGAAGGCCTCGGCGAAGCCCGGCTCGCGTGCGAGCACCGTCTCGGCGCGCCGCCATATGGCGGCGACCACCGGCGATACGTGAAAGCCGCGCTCGGCGAGGGTCGACCGCGGGTTCGAACAGCGCCGAGAACGGCAGTTGGCCGAAGCGGGCCGACAGGTCGACCCAGGCGCTGACGGCGCCGGGAACCGTCACGCTCTCCCAGCCGCGCTCCGGCATCGCGCCGCCCGGGAAGCGCTCCGGCGTCCAGGCCGCGGGCGAGCGCCCGGAGGCGTTGAGGCCGTGCAGCGCGCGCCCGTCCCACAGGATCGCGAAGGCGTCGCTCCCGAGGCCGTTGCCGGTCGGCTCGACGACGACGAGAGCGATCGCCGCGGCGAGCGCGGCGTCGACCGCGTTGCCACCGCGGGCCAGCATGGTGAGACCCGCCTGGGCCGCGAGCGGCTGCGAGGTCGCGACGATGTTGCGCGCAAAGACCGGGGACCGGCGTGAAGGATAAAGGGCGTCGTGTCGAAACCGCACAATCCTAGCTTCCAGAGGTCCGCTTGCGATTAGCTATAGCAGGGTCGTGACTCTGCCAAGGCGCAAGGGCCTGACGTGCGGGTAACGGGACCTAGCGACTAAGGCAAGTTGCGGACCACGCTCAGCCGGTCGACAAAGGCCACCTTGGGCCAAACGGGACATTCGGAGCCGAGTGCCCTAGCAAACCCGTCTCCACCTCGCGCAGAGCAGTCTCAGACCCCAGTTCAGGCAGATCTGTCTCGTGGGTTCCCGCTCGGAGCCGGTGCGCCGTATAATAGCTTACGCTCTCACGAGGACGGATCCAAAGGTCGGGAGAGCATGGCACGCAAAGCGACTCTGACTCATGATGCCTTGGTTTCTCTCGGCCCCGAGAAGCTGGCCCGGCTTATCCTCGACGAGGCCGGCCGCAACACCGCCTTCAAGAGACTCGTCACGGCGGCCCTGGCGGCAGCACATGGACCCGAGGCCGTTGCAGCTGTCGTAGACCGGCGCCTGGCGGCTCTCGAGCGAGCGCGAGGGCCGATTGCGTGGGAGAAGCGCAAAGCCTTCCTCAGTGACCTGGACGCGACCCTCAGGACCATAACGGATGAGCTCGGCGCGGCCGATCCGGCCGCCGCAGTCGAACGCGTCCTGCGCTTTCTTGGTGGTGCGGAGAGCGTCTTCGAGCGCGTCGACGACTCCAGTGGTTCCGTGCAGGAGGTCTACCATGCAGCGACCGAAGCGGTATCCGGCCTCGCCCTGAAACTTACGAATGATAAGAAGGCGCGGCTGCCATCACAGCTCATGCCGCTGCTGGCGGCTGACCGCTACGGCTTGATCGGGCGTGTGGTGGGTGTACTTGTCCCGCTCCTACCGCCGGACGCGAACCTCCGGTTCGATGCCGCGCTGGCCGCTGCGGTCCAGGAGATCGGGCCCACACGCGAGGAGACCCGGGATTGGGAAAGGCAAGCTTTTCGCGACCGGCTGATCCGGGTCCGGCAAGCCATTGCCGATCACAGGGGCGATGTTGACGCCTTCATGGCACTTGAGCAGGAGCGCTCAGGTCAGCGTCAGGACAGCTTGGCGATCGCCGAGCGTCTGCTGGCATCCGGACGTGCCTCCGAGGCTCTGGACTGGGCCCGGCGGCCCACGCGGCCGGGGCTGCGGGTCATGACCTGGCACGACATCGGCGATGGCAGCGGCGGACACGATCCGTCCGCCCGACAGCGCGTCGAGCTGGAGGTCCGCATCCTCGAAGCCATCGGTGATCGCGAGGCAGCCCAGGCCCTGCGCTGGCGCAGCTTTGAGGCGACGCTTGATGCCTCCATGCTACGGGACTACCTCGCTCACCTGCCGGACTTTGCTGAGTTCGAGGCTCTCGATCGAGCCTTCGCGCATGCCGCGACTCATCCCCAGCGCTATGCGGCTCTCGCATTCCTGCTCGCATGGCCACGCCAGGACCTCGCGGCCAGGCTCGTGCTGGACAATCGAGAGACTTGGGAGGGTCGGCACTATGGTGCCCTCGTGCCGGCCGCCGAGGCGCTGGAGGACAGCTATCCGGCAGCCGCGACGGTTCTCTACCGGGCTTTGATCGATGACATCCTGGGTCGGGCACGCTCACCAGCTTACGGCCATGCGGCACGCTATCTCGCGTCATTGGACGCCTTGGCGGGCCGTGTGAATCCACAGTTCGACCTTCCCGACCATGAGACCTACCGCGCCAAGCTGAAGACGGCACACGGACGCAAGGCCGGGTTTTGGAGTCTCGTCCGCGATCCATAAGAGAGCTCATGCTCCTGTACCCGAAGCGCTCGCAAAACGGACTGGACTGGACTGTGCGGCCAAACCGAGCATTGCTGCCTTTCCCACGGTGCGTTCATGGTAGGTGACACCGTACCGCTCTGCTATGAGGCGCTGCAGGTCAACTCTGCGCCAGCGCACTATCCTGCCGTCGTGTGACGTGACATTTGCGGCGATAATGGCTTGGCGTGCGCCAGCGTGCCGGCCGTTTACTCCTCGGCCTGCTCCATCATCGCCGAGTAGCCGACGATGTACCCGACCAGGATTGCCGCCAGTCGCCGCTGCATTGGGACGTTCCCGTTGGTACAAGACTTAGTCCCAGGTCTTCATTTTACGCTCGTCTGACGTACGCTGGCGAGCGAGATTATGACAGACGTCCCAATTGCGCCCGGTGCGCGACCACAGGTGCACCACGCCACTTTGGCCCCGGGCGATCAGGCGGTAGCCATCGGTCCCGACCGATCGGCCCGGGCACGCTGTGCTTCGCGTGGGGTAAATACGAACGTGTCGGCACCAGCACCACCTTTCAGAATGTCTCGGCCAACCCCCCATTGAGGGTGTCGTCACCGACCGTCCTCTTCTTCATGCTGGGACCGGCACGGCCGCGGGGAGCAGGCCCGCAGCTTTGAGGTCGCTCCAAAGACCGGCCGGCACCGGGGTATGTATCGCCTTCACATTGCGCTTGACCTCCTCGGCCGTCACACCGCCCAGGATCACGGAGGCGACCGCCGGAGCGCCAAGGGCGAACTGCAGGGCTGCGACCGCTATCGACACCCCATGCGCCTCGCAGACCCGTTCGATCCGAGCGACCTTGTCCATGACCTCGGGTGGCGCCGGTCGGTAGTTGAAGTGCGCGCCGGGCTTAGCCCCGGTCGCCAGAATACCGGAATTGAACACGCCCCCGAGGATGACACCGATCCTCCTCTGCTCGGCCAGCGGTAGGAACTCGTCGAGTGCATCCTGGTGCAGGAGCGAGTAGCGGCCGGCGAGCAGCACGCAGTCAAAGTCTCCGGCCTGGACGAAGTGCACGGTCGTGTCGGACTCGTTGAGTCCAAGACCGACCGCGTTGATCACGCCCTGGCTCCGGAGCTCGTGCACGGCCCGATAAGCTCCTTCCATGGCCTCGCGAAAGCGCTGGTCGGCCATTTCGGGCCCATGGGTCCAAACGTCCACGTCGTGCAGCAACCGGATATCGATGCGGTCGAGGCCGAGCCGAAGAAGCAATTGCTCGAAGGAACGCATTGTTCCGTCGTAGGAGTAGTCGACCACCAAGGCATGGGGAACGCCGCCGGCAAAACCCGGGCCGCCAGCGCTACCGCCCGGCGTTCGCGAATCCATCCGCCGCCCGACCTTCGTAGAAAGCACGAACGACTCACGCGGGAAGCGACGCAATGCAGCCCCAACGCGCAACTCCGAAAGGCCGTTGCCGTAATGAGGCGAAGTATCAAACAGGGTCATGCCGGCCCGATGCGCAGCCTCGATAGCGGCGATGGCGGTGCCTTCATCCAGCCGTTCGTAGAGA
>CAWDDI010000016.1:0-110981 GCA_963800985.1 uncultured Alphaproteobacteria bacterium
TGCGCGAGCGGCACGCCGGCGGTGCAGCCTCAGCCGGCGGCCTGGAGCTCGAGTCGCTTGCGCTTCTCGGCGTCCTGCAGCGCGCCGGTGATGTCTTCGAGATCGCCGGCGAGAACCTGTTCGAGGTTGTGCACGCTCAGGCCCTCAACGCGGTGGTCGGTGACCTGCCGCTGCGGGAAGTTGTATGTGCGGATCTTCTCCGCACGCTCGCCGGTTCCGACCTGGGCGCGCCGGTCGGCGGCCAGCTCGGCCTGCTGCTCGGCGACCTTCTGCTCATAGAGGCGCGCGCGCAGCACCTTCATCGCGCGCTCGCGGTTCTGCAGCTGTGATTTCTCGTCCTGCATCGAGACGACGAGGCCAGTCGGCTTGTGCGTGATGCGGACGGCCGAGTCGGTGGTGTTGACCGACTGCCCGCCGGGGCCGGACGAGCGGTAGACGTCGATCTCGAGGTCGTTCTGGTCGATCTCGACCTCGACGTCCTCGGCCTCGGGCAGCACGGCGACCGTCGCGGTCGAGGTGTGGATGCGGCCCTGCAACTCGGTCGTCGGGACGCGCTGGACGCGATGCGTCCCGCCCTCGTACTTGAACTTCGAGAACGCGCCGTCGCCGCGCACCTCGAACGTGAAAGAGCCGTCGGAGGCGTCCATCGTCTCGGTCTGGAAGCCGAGCCGCTCGGCGTAGCGGGTGAGCATCCGGAACAGGTCGCCCGCCCATAGGCCCGCCTCGTCGCCGCCGGCGCCGCCGCGGATCTCGACGATCACGTTCTTGTCGTCGTTCGGGTCGGCCTCGACCATCGCGAGCCGGATCTCCTCCTCGAGCTCCTCGATCCGCTCGAGCCACCCGCGCAGCTCCTCGCGCAGCTCGGGATCGTCGGCGCCCTCGTCGAGCAGCTCCTGCGCGCCCTCGGCGTCGGAGTTCGCGCGCCGCCACTCCTCGGCCAGCTTGGCGGCCGGCGCCGCCGGTTCAACTCGCGGCCCGCCTCGGCGAGCCGGTTGCGGTCGCCGATCACGGCCGGGTCGGCCATCTGCTCCTGCGCCTCGGCGTAGCGAGCCTCGATCTGCTCGACGAGCGATTCGATCACGGTGACAGAGTATTTCGCCCGACGACCACCGGAAACCCCACCCGGTGATCGTCGTGCGACGCTGCTTAGGCCACGACTTCGATGCCGACGAGGTCCTCGTCGGCTGCCGCGCGCGGGTCCTCGACGGCGAGCACGGCGTCCAGCGCGGCGATCGCGACCGCGAGCTGCTCGTGGTCGGGCTCGCGGGTGGTTAGCTTCTGCAGCTGCATCCCCGGCCACATCAGCGTCTGCACCCAGCCCTTGCGACGGTTGCGGCCGGCCCACTTGATGACCTCGAACGAGAGGCCGGCGATCAGCGGCACGCCGAGGATGCGCGACGCGAGCAGCAAGTACCACGAGGGGAGCCCGATCGGCGCGAACACGAAGATGGCGACGATCATCACAATCAGCAGGAAGCTCGTCCCGCAGCGCGGGTGCAGGCGCGAAAAGCGCCGGCCGTTCTCGGGCGTGAGCGGCAGGCCGGCCTCGAAGCACCCGATCGTCTTGTGCTCGGCGCCGTGGAACTCGAACACCCGCCGCAGGTCGCGCAGGCGGGCGATCACGACGAGGTAGCCGAGGAAGATCGCGGTTCGCACGAGGCCCTCGACCAGCCAGAAGAGGAACGCCGAGCCGAGCTGGTCCTTGAACAGGCTCGTGAGCCCGACCGGCACGACGAAGAACAGGCCGACCGCGAACAGCAGCGCGACCACGATCGTCCCGAACCACACGGGGCCCGAGATCGGCTCCTCGTCCTCTTCCTGCTGGGCGTTGACCGACAGGCCGAGCGCCTTGAAGCCGATGTTGAGCGACTCGGCGAGCGCGACGACGCCGCGGATCACCGGCCACCGCAGCACGCGGTGGCGCTTCGTCCACGAGACGAGCGGGAACGACTGGACGTCCACCTCGCCGTCGGGCCGGCGGACCGCAACCGCCCAAGTCGACACCCCGCGCATCATCTCGCCCTCCATGACGGCCTGGCCGCCAACGGGGGCGTCGCGCTGCGCGCTCAGCAGGTCGCCGCTCACCGACTATGCATCGGCAGCGGCGACCCGCTACTGGAGGCGCCAGCCTCGCCGCCGCGCTGGCGCTTGGCGGCGCGGCGCTGGAAGCGCTCGACGCGGCCGCCGGTGTCCACGAGCTTCTGCTTGCCCGTGTAGAAGGGGTGGCAGTTGGAGCAGATCTCCACGTGCAGGTCCCCCTTGGTCGAGCGCGTCTTGAACGTGTTCCCGCACGTACAGGTCACGGTCGCCTCGACGTATTCCGGATGGATCTCGGTCTTCATGATGAGAATCAGTGTAGATGGCCCTACACGTCCGCGATCGCGGTCTCACGTGCAGCGGACGGTGAGCGCGTTGTCGCCCTCGTTGCGCTCGTCCACGAGGTCGAGCGGGTCGGCCTCCGCCGTCACGCGCGCCGCGGGCTCGCAGGCCGGCCCGTCCGCCTCGACGAACCGCTCCTCGCCAGGCTCGAGGCCGTCGGCGATCACGAGCGGCGCGAGGCCGGAGATCTGAAGGTCGAGGCGCCGGTCGCAGTGCGGCCGGTGTTGGCGATCCGCACGACGTATTGGCTGCCGTCCTCGACCGACAGGCCGAGCAGCTTCAGGTTCGGCCGGTGGTCGGGCTGCCAACAGGCGCGCGAGCGGGCGCCGGTGGCGGCCACGATCTCGCCGTCGGCGTCGACCCAGCGGAAGCGCACGAGCGTCCGGTAGTAGCTCGGCCCGACGAGCTGGGTGACGCGGCGGGTGGAGATGAAGCGGGTGGTCGCCGCGTCGGCCGTCCGCCAGCCGCCGAGCTCGGGCGCGGCCACGCGGCGCCACGCCCTGCCGGGTCTGCGCGACTCGAGCGTGAAGCGCAGCTTCATCCGCGCCGACCCGGCGACCCTGTCCATCCGGGCCTCGAACTCATAACCGGTCGAATGGCCGCGGTCACGGGCAATTGATGCCCGGCATCGCGTGCGTCACCGTAAGCCTATGCGCTGCAAGAAAAAGGGTCCGACATGCCGCGCCTCGCTTCGATTGCGACCGCCGCCTGTTCTTCGCCCTCGCCGGCTCCGCCTACGCGCAGGATTTCCGCACCGAGAAGCACGCGGTCCGCGTCGTCCCGGTGGCGAAAGGTTGGAGCATCCCTGGGGCCTCGCGTTCCTGCCCGACGGGCGGATGCTCGTGACCGAGCGGCCTGGGCCGGGTGCGCATCGTGTCCAAGGACGGCGCGCTCTCCGCCCGCTCGCCGGCGTGCCCGAGGTCTACGCGCGCGGCCAAGGCGGCTTGCTCGACATCACGCTGCATCCCGACTTCGCGCGCAATCGCTCGTCTATCTGACCTACTCCGAGCCCGGCGAAGGCGGCCACGGCACGGCGGCGGCCATGGCGCGCCTCTCCGCCGACGGCGAGCGGCTCGAGGACGTGCAAGGTGATCTTCCGCCAGTTGCCCAAGAGCGGCGCGCGGCATCATTTCGGCTCGCGCATCGTGTTCGCGCGCGACGGGCGGCGTTTTCATCACCTCGGCGACCGCGGCGCAGCAGGAATTGGCGCAGGACGTCTCGGTCACATCGCGGCCAAGTCATCCGTCTCGAGGCCGACGGGCGCTACCGGCCGACAATCCGTTCGTCGAAGGACCCGGCGCGCTGCCGGAGATCTGGTCCTACGGCCATCGCAACGCCGCAGGGCCTCGCGATGATCCCGGCGACGGGCGAGCTCTACGATCTCGAGCACGGTCCGCGCGGCGGCGACGAGGTGAACATCTCCTGCCCGGCCGCAACTACGGCTGGCCGGTGATCGCATGCGGCATGGACTATCACGGCACGCCATCGGCGAGGGCCTCACCGCGAAAGGGGCATGGAGCAGCCGGTGTAAATTGGGCGCCCGTCGATCGCGCCCGCGGGCATGGATTTCTACACCGGCGACAATTCCCGGCTGGCGCGGCAACATCCTCATCGCGGTGCTGCGGGACGCGGATGCTCGTGCGCCTCGAGCTCGACGGCGAGAAGGTCGTGCGCGAGGAACGCATGCTGCGCGACATCGACCCGCATCCGCCACGTGCGCCAGGGGCCGGACGGATTCATGTATCTGCTCACTGACGAGAGCGACGGGAAGATTCTGCGGCTGGAGCCGGCCCGCTAGCGGCCGGTTCGCCCGGAGCCCGATGGCCGCGCGCCTGGAACTCGGCGGCAGGTAAGGACGTTCGGTTAGTACGGATGCCGAGGGGCTAGGACAGGCAGGCCGTCCGCATCACGCGCGGTGATTGACGCAGATCTGCCGGAAATCGGCGACGCTCAAGGGGTCGCCCGGTCAACCCGCATTTGTGCGGGCCCCCGTCCGCATTGGCAGCAGCGTTTTTGCAGAAATGGGTACATTCTTCGCAGAGGCCGAAGGCCCGGCCGCCATTCTTTCGCTCGAGGGCGGAGGTCAGGCGCCACAGTACGCGCCGCGCGGCCTCGAGGTCGTCGCCGAGCGCGGCCGCGGAGGCTTCCAGGCATTGCAGCGGGTCGCGGCGCAGCACCGCGTGGCCATTGTCCGTGACGTCGATGCGGACCGCCCTGCGGTCTCGGGCACGGCCACGCGGCGGACATAGCCCTTGCCTTCGGCTATTCAGGGTCTGCGAGGCGGTGCCTTTGGTGGTCTGGAGATATTCGGCCAAAGCAGAGGGGGTCCGCGAGTAGCGGTTGGCGCGGACCAAAAAGCGGAGTGCCTCCCATTGCGCCGGGTTGAGCCCCTGCGCAAACTGAAGGCAATGAATGGTTCGCCCCAAGCGATTGATAATGTTTGTTATTTTGGCCGGCATCCGACGTGCACCCAAGGTTTCAAGCCAGTCCCCCAAAGCGTCTCCAGACGGTTACAAATTTGTTATCCATTCGCTATTGTATCAACTCCAACATCTATTTTCGCCATGTTACCTGCCTATAAGTAATATCGAACTCCGAAACAAGGCAACAAGCCAAAACAAGGCACAAGCAGCGTCTGAGGGATCGCCGCTTGGCCAAGAGGGATACGAAATAATTCGTCAAAGCCACGCAAACCGAACGCAGCGATCGGCGCTATATCGCCGCCACGATGGAGGCCCCCCTCCTCGAGCGCGATCACGAGGTCAACCTGGCCAAGCGCTGGCTCCAGAAGCGCGACGAAGGCCCTGCACGAGCTGGTCGGCGCCCACGCCCGTCTGGTCGTGCGCATCGCCGCCGGCTTCCGCGCCAGCGGCCTGCCGCTCGCGGACCTCATCCAGGAAGGCAATATCGGCCTCATGGAAGCCGCCGAGCGCTTCGACCCCGAGCGCGAGGTCCGCTTCTCGACCTATGCGAGCTGGTGGATCGTGGCCTCGATCCAGAACTTCATCCTGCGCAATTCCTCGATCGTGCGCGCCGCGACCACGCCCAAGCAGCGGCGCCTGTTCTTCAACCTCCGCCGCCTGCGCGGGCGCGCCAGCGGCGGCTATGACGGCGGCCTCTCGACCGACGAGCGCATCGCGCTGGCCCAGCGCCTCGGCGTGACCTTGGCCGAGGTCGAGCGCATGGAGACGCACCTCGCCCGCCCCGACCAGTCGCTCAACACCGCGATCGGCAACGACGAATGGGCCGAGATCCAGGCACTTCCTCGCCGAACCGCGCCCACGCCGGAAGAGATCGCCGAGATCGACAGCGGCCGCCGCGCGCGCACCGACTGGATCGCCAGGCCCTTGATCGCCTCTCGCCGCGCGAGCGCAAGATCGTCGAGCGCCGCTTCCTCGACGACCGCAAGGAGACGCTGGCCGACATCGGCGACAGCTTCGGCGTCAGCAAGGAGCGCATCCGCCAGATCGAGGCGAGGGCACTTCAGAAGATGAAGGACGCGCTGACCCAGCTCGCGGATCGTCCCGAAGATTCGTCGGAATCTTCAGCGTCCGCTCGTAGAGCCGTCCGCTAATGAGCGGCGGCGCCGATCATCCGCTCGAAATCTCGGTTCACGACCTGAAGCGCCGTCTCGACGAGGGTGCTGCAGGCACCGTCGTCGACGTGCGCGAGCCGTGGGAAACCGACATCTGCAAGATCGAAGGCGCCGCGCTGATGCCGCTCAGCGCCTTCGCCGAGCACGTGAAGTCGCTTTCGCCCGGCAATCCGATCCTCATCTACTGCCACCATGGCGGCCGCAGCCTCCAAGCCGCGATGTGGCTGCGCCGCAACGGCTTCGCCGAGGCGGCGAGCGTGCGCGGCGGCATCGAGGCCTGGGCGCTCGCGATCGATCCCGAAACGCCGCGATATTGAGCCGCGTCCCAACCGGCTGCCGCGCCGATCCTGCCCGTCTCCGTCTCGGCGTTTGCCACGGTTGGACGCTAGCTTTGCGTCCGCTGCTCGCATCAGAGGGTATCACCATGATTCGCAGGCTCGCCCTTCTCGTCATGTGCCTCGCCGCCGCGCCGCTGCGCGCGGAAACCGTCAATGTCGAATCGACGGCGCGGCGATCGCCCTCGAGGTGCCGGCCGGGCATTGCCAGCTCGACCGCGGCCAGACCGCCGACCGCGCGGTGATCGAGAACGTCGAGAGCGCGGTGGCGGCGTCGAACCGCGTGCTGCTGGCCTTCGCCGAGTGCGGTCAGCTCGCCGCGATCCGCGAGGGCCGGAGCCAAGTGCTCGACGATTTCGGCCAATACATGACTCCGCGCAGCGGCAGACGGGTCCGACAGTCCCAGCGCCTTCGCCCAGCACATGACCGAACTCTTCAAGGCGCAAGGCGCGCAGATGCTGCAGGGTGCCGAAGCGCACGTCCGCGAACGAATCGACGCGATGCGGATCGGAATCCGCCTGGGCGAACATCGCCTGGTGGGCGTGCTGCGCACCGACGAGCGGGCGAGCTACCTCGGGATCGTGCAGAATCTGGGCTGCCCGACGGCTCGAACAAAATCCAACTGGGCATCGTCACGGTCGGAGTGCTCAAGCAGCGCGTGGTGAGCCTCAACGTGTACACGCCCTTCGGGGAAGGCGCTGCGGGCGCCGCGACCACCGCGAAGCTGCTCGGCGTCGCGGTGCTGACCTTCGAGAACACGGCCAAGATCAACGCGCAGTAGCGCGCGGCTACTTCACCAGCCCCAAGAACGGCATCGCCGCCCTCAACAGCCGCGGCATCGCCATCGGGCGGACGAGGCGCGGATCGTAGCGCGCCATGCGCCGCTCGTTCTCCGCCAGGCATATCTTCATGAAGCGCTTGATCGTGAGCGTCCCGCCGCCGGCGACGAAGTTGCGGCCCTCGATCGTCATCGCGCTGTTGTTCTTGCCGAGCTCGGAGCCTGCGCCGGGCTCGGGCCCTACTCCGGCTTTCGCGAACTTCATCCGCTTCCACGCCCGCGTCGCCAGCGCCGCAAATCGTCGACCTGCGAAGGCCGGGCGCATGAAGACGCTGCGCTGCGCCTGCGCGTAGACGGCCCAGTTGATGAAAAAGAGGATGTGGCGCGCCTCCTCCTGGATCACCGGCTCGAAGACCTCGACGAGCTCGGGCGCGAAAAAAGCCGCAGTCCTTGGCGATGCGAAAGAGGCCGAAGGCGAAGAACGAATCGAAGCATTCGCCGTAGCCGGTCTGCATGAAGACGCCTTCCGGATCGGCGGCGGCGACGTATACCGGTCGGGATCGATCGAGATGCCGTAGAGCGGATCATGTTGTGGAGCACCTCCTTGTGGCGGCGCTCCTCGAAGGCGTTCAGCGCGACCGCCTCGCGGATCAGCGGATCGGCGATCGTGTCGGCGAAGTCTGCATGCGGAGCGCGGTGACGCCTCGGTCTCGACCGCGATGTTCCAGAACGGCAGGCCGGTGAGGCGGGCGAGCGCCGGGCGTCCAGCGCCGGCCAGGGGATGATCGCCGGCTTGTAGGGATCGTAGGTGTCGAGCAGCATGCGGCAGAAGAGCTGCCGATGCCCGTCCGAGCCGGGCCGGATGCGGCCTTCGCGCGGCCATTGCCAAACCGGCGCGCGGTCGGCATCCGAAGCGGCCAGCTCTGTCACGCGAGCTACCCCTTGCTCGTCAGGCGACGGATGGACTTAGGCGCCGGGCTGCCGGTCAAGCGAGCGCTCGGCGCTGTTGCCGCTGTCGGGTCTTTGTGATAAGGGTGCGCCGTCGTCTTGGGTGGGGGGAATTGAATGGCTTTCCGTAACCTAATACGTGCGTGCGCGATTGGGGGATCGATCGTTTTTGGTCCGGCATCGCCGCGGCCGAAACGCCGGTCGAGCGCGGGAAGTATCTGGTCGAAACCATCGCCGGCTGCGGCAATTGCCACACGCCGCGCGGGCCGGGCGGCGTTTTCGCCGCCGGCAAGGAGCTGGCCGGCGGCTTCGTGTTCGACGAGAAGCCGTTCCGTGCGGTGGCGTCCAACATCACGCCGGACAAGGAGACCGGATCGGCAACTCGACCGATGCCCAGATCGCCAAGGCGATCCGCGAAGGCATCCGCCCCGACGGCACGCTGATCGGTCCGCCGATGCCGATCGAGCTATACCGCAAGCTCTCCGACACGGATGTGAACGCGATGGTGGCGTATCTCCGCACCGTGACGCCGGTCGCCAACAAGGTCGAGAAATCGGTCTACCGCATTCCGCTGCCGCCCAACTACGGTCCGCCGGTGGGCACCGTCGCCGACCTGCCGCGCACCGACAAAGTGAAGTATGGCGAATACCTCGCCGGCCCGGTCGGCCATTGCGGGATTGAATTCCACACGCCGCTGGTGCAAGGGCACCACAACTGGTCGCGCATCGGCCAGGGCGGCCAGGAGTTCCACGGGCCGTGGGGCGTCTCGGTGCGGCGCGCAACGTGACGCCGCATCCCACGGACGGCCTCGGCGCGTGGTCCGACGCCGAGATCAAGCGAGCGATCACCGAAGGCGTTGCCAAAGGCGGCACGAAATTGGCGCCGCCGATGGGCTACTCCTTCTACGCCAAGGCGAAGGGCGAGGATCTCGATGCGATCGTCGCCTATCTCCGCTCGCTCAAGCCGTTGCCGCGCGCGAATTGAGCGCTGTGCGGCGCCTGACGATCTCGACGCAGGAGTAGGACATCACGCGTTCGCGCTTCTGGTTCATCACCTCGAACAGCGAAGATGACATAGCCGCGGTCGGCGCGCGTGGGTCGAAGAGCTTGATCTCGGTCACGCGCGCCTGCATGACGATCGTGTCGCCCGGGCGCACCGGCTTCCACCAGCGCACTTCGTCGAGGCCCGGCGAGCCCATGCCGCCGCCGCGCACGAACCCCGCCTCGATCAGGGTCGCGAAGCTCACCGCCATCACCTGCATGCCGCTGGCGATGAGGCTGCCGAACTGGCTTCCGGCCGCCGCCGCCTTGTCGGTGTGGAACGGCTGCGGATCGTAGCGGCGCGCGAATTCGACGATCTCGTCCTCGGGTGAGCGTCACCGGGCGCGCGCGAAAGACGTCGCCGAGCGCAAAATCCTCGAAATACTGCTCGTCGCCGAGCGGCTTGGCCGGCGGCAGCCAGTTGAACTCGTTCATCGCTTGCTTGCCGCGCTAGTTCGTCTTCGGCCTCTGCCGCGGCGGCGGAGACGGCGACACCACGACTTTCAGCAGGTATCTTGGTCGTCCGCGCGCCTCCATCGCGATCACGCAGCCGCTGTCGAAGACGCTCAAGCGGTGGAGGATCGTGACGCCTTCTCCGGACCCATGTCGCGCGCCGGCACCAGCGAGCGCGTCGCGTAGAGCCGGTCGAGCAGCTCCTTTGCCTTCTGCGGATCGACGATCTCGCAGCCGAGGCGCAGCATCTGCTGGAAGATGCGCGGAAACGGATATTCCGCGAGGTCGGCGCGGTCCCAATCGACGCGGAGCTCCCAATTGCCGCGCCGAGTTTCGAGCTCGGGCGAGGTCTTGGTCTTGAACACCCAGGTGTGGGGCTTGGCCGCGGCATCCACCAGCGGCGCCGGGAAATGCGGCCGCGGGCTCCAGCCGAGATGCAGCTTGTAGGCGGCGACGGCCGTGCCGGACGCGGCCAGCGCCGTTCCGAACACGAGCGCCGCGAATGCCGCGCGCCGCACGAATGACGATCTCATGGCAAGCTTCCCCTCTGGAACCAAATCGACGCGGGACAATAGCCCGTCGTGCCCCGGAACGGAACCGCCTCGCGCGCATGGCGTGCGCTCGCGCGCGATTGCCCCGCCCGCCCGCGCCCGTTAACGTGCCGGCAGGCTTTTCCCCGTCTCCTTCGGTCATGTATTGGTACGAGCGCTTCCTGGCCATCCAGGGATTGCTGTTCAACCTGCTCTTTGCCGGCGCCGCGGTGGGCCTCCATTTCTGGGGCCTCGCAGGCGGCGGAGCAGCTCGAGTTCCGCACGCTGCGGCACCTGCTCGGCCTCGGCATCCTGATCGGCCTCGCGCTCGAGCCGTTCGCGCTCCGCGTCAAATTCCGCGAGACCTTGCGCGACGTGCATGGCGGCGTGCTCGGCGACCGCGACGAGGATGCGGGGCCCCGCAGCCTCGGCCTCGTCCTCGCCTGGTTCATCCATCTCGTCGTCGGCGCGATCCTGCTGCTGCTGGCGATGCAGGCGCTGGGCTTCGGGCCGCGCACCTATCCGTTCCTGTTCGTCGGCGCCGCCACGATCCTGGTGTTGCGCGAGATGTACATCCTCGGGCTCATCATCGTGCCGCCCGACCGCGACCGGCTCACCTCGTTCTGGCGCATCCTCGCCTCGGACCTTGTGCTGCTCGGGCTCGCCGGCGCCGCCTACAGCGCCGCGTGGACAGTGATCGTGGCGCGGCTCGGGCGCAGCGCGCGAGGGCCTCGTGGCAGCGATCACCGAGGGCGCCATCGCCGCCGGCCTGTTCGCGCTGATGCTGGTCGCGATCGCTTCGGCTTCCTGGTCGAGGAAGGCATCGCCGCGCGAACCGCGCGATGCGCTATGCGGTGCGGCTGTCCTTCGTGGTGGCGCTCGCGGCCGCGATGCTGCCCTACTATTTACGGACCTGAAGCCGTGGCCGAGCGGCCAGCGGGCTTCGCGGCCTACCGCCGCCCGCCACGCGCGACCGCGGGCCGCGCCCGACATTGCTCCGCGCCGTCGATGCGTTCGCAGCCGCGACGGCGCCGCGTTTCGCGCTCGATCTCGGCTGCGGCACCGGCCGCGACACCGTCGAGCTGCTGCGCCGCGGCTGGCGCGTGCTCGCGGTCGACGCCGAGGCGGACGCGATCGCCGAGCTCGCGGCGAGGCCCAAAGCAGTGGCGGCGGGCGACCGCATCGAGACCCGCGTGGCACGCTTCGAGACGTTGGCGATGCCGGAGTGCGACCTCGTCAACAGCAGCTTCGCGCTGCCGCTGTGCGGACCCGAGACCTTCCCGGCGTTATGGCAGCGCATCCGCACGGCCTTGCGCCCGGCGGCCGGATCGCCTGCCAGCTCTTCGGCCGCGCGACTCCTGGGCCGGACGACTACCGCCAGTTGCAATTCATGATCACCCGGCGGCCGAGGCGCTGCTCGCCGGCCTCGCAATCGAGATGCTCGACGAGGAGGAGACCGACAGCGTCACCCCGCGCGGTCATGAGAAGCACTGGCATATTTTTCAGGTCGTGGCGCGCCGGGCGCCCTGATGAGAAAGTCCGCGGGGGAGGGATAAGAAAAGGTAGAGATTTCAAAATCATCGGACTTTTTCTATCCTCTTCTATCCTTTTCTATCCCTCCTTATGGCCCTTTCTATCCCTGTCCATATCCCTTCCGAACCTTCTGGCCTTGCACTGGACGGCGTTTCGATTCGGGCAGCGCGAGTCTGCGCCCATCCGCCGCCTCCCCAGAGGACGGATGAGGGGCGAGAATGGCTCGCGATCATGTTCTCATTATGTTCTCATCCAGGCGAAGCCGAGAAATCGCGGAGGAACCATGCCTGCCAAATCGCGCAAACCCGCAGCCAAAGCCAAGCGCGCCGCTCCGGCCAAGACCCTGACGGCCGCGCGGCGCAAGCCGCCGCGCAAATCGCGCCCGCGGGCGCCACGGTGATCTCGTGCCTGCGCTACCGCCACGCGCCGGCCGCGATCGAATGGCTGTGCGAGGCCTTCGGCTTCAAGAAGCACCTCGTCGTGCCCGGCGAGAACGGCACCATCGCGCATGCGCAGCTCAGCATCGGCAACGGCATGATCATGCTGGGCTCGGTCTATGACAGCGGCTACGGGCAAGCTGATGAAGCAGCGGACCAGATCGGGGCTGCGAGCCCGACGCTACGTCTCGTCGCGCCGACCCCAACGCCCACTACGCCCGCGCCAGGCCGCCGGCGCCGAGATCATCCTGGACATCAAGGACGAAGACTATGGCGGCCGCGGCTACACCTGCCGCGATCCCGAGGGCCATGTGTGGAATTTCGGCAGCTACGATCCGTGGAAGAAATAGAAGAGAGAGAGAGAGAGAGAGAGAGCATTCGCGCGACGCTTCCTCTCCCGCGCATCGGGAGAGAAGGGGCCCATCGCCGCCACCGGCGGCGATGGGAAGAGAGGGACGGTGGTTGAGCAAACACGATGAAGACGACCAAAGACAAAGCGCCGGAACTCAGCAACGCGACCGCTTCGCGCTGGGAAGTTCGAGCACGGCATATCGGCGCGAACCGCCCGGTGCCCGACGGCGATCCCGGGACACCACTCGCCCGAGCACGGCAATTGCGACGCCGCGTCGGCGATGCCGAACGCCTGTTCTGGGGCCGCACGCGCAATCACCGCCTCGCTGGATTCAAGATCAGGCGCCAAGTCCCGATCGGCCCGTTCATCGTCGACTTCGTCTGTAATCGAGTTCGCCTGATAATCGAGCTCGACGGCGATCAGCACGCCGAGGCGGAACGCTACGATGCGGCGCGCACGGACTATTTGGAGCGGCTTGGATATTCCGTCATGCGCTTCCCGACCCGCGATGTGCTAGCGGACATCGACGGCGTGCTCGCGGAAGTTCGCGCTGCGATCGAGAACCGGCTGCGGGCGCTGGAGCTTACTCGTCAGCGTTGAACGGGCTGAAAGACGTCCCTCTCTTCCCATTCGCCATGCGCGCATTCGCGCGCACGGCGAACTGGGCCCGCTCTCTCCCGCTGCGCGGGAGAGAGGAAGAAGCGCCGATTCGCTTGTTCTCTCCCGCGAAAGCGTGAGAGAGGGCGAAACGCGTTCTCGCCGGCGCGCTACAATTTCTTCCCGTCGAACGGCACGGTCTTGAGCGCCGCGAGATCAATGCCGTCGAGGCAGCGGACGTTGATCGCGACCGTGTCGGCGCCGTCGGGGCCCTTGCCGCGGGCGTAAGGATTCGACGCCGCATTTCTTGCAGAAGAGATGGTGGATGATGTGCTTGTTGAACAGGTACTCGGCCTGCCCGTCCGCGCCCTTCTTCAGCGTGAATTGCTGCGGCTTAGCGAAAATCCAGAGGAAGCCGCGCTTGGTGCAGATCGAGCAGTTGCAGGCGACGACCTGGCCGAGGTCCGTCTTCACCTCGTAGCGCACGCTTCCGCAGTGGCAGCCGCCCGCGTAGGTTTTCGTCTCCGGCATCGCGACCTCCCGTGACCGAGCAATTTTCGATTCCGGAAACAACGACCGGCCGAGCCGTCAGTGCCAGACGATGCGCCAGGGCAGCGCGGCGTTCTTGAGCAGCCCCGCCTCCTCCGCCGGCTCGACGCGGAACGTGGCACCGCCCGCAGCCGCGAGCGCGCGCCGGATCGCCGCGATCCCATCCGTCGACATGGCGCCCTCGGTCAATTACAGGGACCGCCAATGATCCCAAGCCGCGCGCCACTTGCACAGCGCCGATGCCGGCGAGCAGGACCAGATATCCGATCCGATGGAGGATCAAATCGGAACTCATCGTCAGGATCGAAACGCCGATGATGGCCGCAATTCCACCACCCAACATGGCGGCGTAGTCGCGGTGGATACAATATCCCCCGGTGCGGGTGATGGTCTCCGAACAGAACACGACGAAGGGAACGAGCCCGACGATGAGGCCGCCGATCCCGCTCCGGCACCCCACGCCACAACAGATCGCGGTCGCCGTTCATGCCCCCTCCGAGCGCCGTCAGCGGTGACGGCGCATTGCCATCATAGCGCGTGGGCGACATTGCAGCGACCGCTACGACCGTTCAAGAAGTACGGTCACCGCGCGCCGGGGACCTTGGCGAGGCGCTTCAGCGGCCGCCGGTCCAGCGCGAGGCCGAGCGGAATAAGAATGGCCGGCGCCGCCGATGAAAGTGTTCTTGGCCGGCAGGCGCCAGCGCTCGACCAGCGAGCGGCCCAAGGCGAAGGGCAGGATTGTGTCGCGCGCGCCCAACACCGCCACGATGTTCTCGGGCGGCAGCGGCGGGCCGTCCGGGATCGCCGTCAGGCCCGCCACTGCATCAGGTGCTGGGCCGTCCAGCCCGCGCGTTCGAGCGCCTCGGCCATGCCGATCCCGGCGGAGAGCGAGCTTCCGCGACCAGCGAATCGATCTGGTCGGACACGGTCAAAAGCGCCACCGCGTCGGGCCGCATCGATTGCGGCCAGTGCGGCGAATAGGAGGCGGCGAGCAGCGCCGCGAGCGCGCCCATGCTGGCGCCGCCGATCGCGACCGGGGCGTCGCCGGCGGCGGCACCAATGCATCGAGACCGCGAGCTCCGCGCCTGGGCGGAAAAGGTCGAGGGGCCGAGTCGGCGCCCGGCGAAGAAGGGCTCGCCGCCATAGAAGCCGGAATGCGGCGCCGGCCATGCCACGGGCAATTCGAGCTCGATTACCCGAATCCGTATCTGAACAGACCTGCACGTCGCCGGCCTGCGGCCGTAATGGTCGAACTCGATGAAACGCCGTTGCCGAAGACAGGTCGGCGGTCGACTGCGCCGCGAACGGCTCGTGCACGCGCGCCCAGGCGATGTCGCCGATGCGCGAGGGCGAGCGGAAGCGGAGCCAGTAATCCTCGCCGACATTGGTGGGACGCGGCGCGAGACCTCGATATTGGGGATCGCCTCGGGCGGCATGTAGATGCGCCAGGGCTCGGCCGGATCGGCGCCATAGGCCTGCTCCATCGCCTCCGGCGTCACGGTCTCGAAGCGCACCGGCGGGACCGGGCGGCCGAAGCGGATGTCGAGGAAGCGCAGGCGCTGCAGCGTGAGCCAGCGCGCGGTCGAGCCGCGCCGCGCCTCGAGGCGGTAGAGCGTCGCGGGCAGCTTCAAATTGGGCGAGAAGAAGCCCTCCTCCCACGCCGCCACCGCGTCGTCATGGTCCTTGCGGTGCGATTCGAAGGCGGCGAGCTTCCGCGCCAGGCGCTGCGTCGGTTTGGCGTCGATCGGCACGCTCGCGAGAAACGCGGCGGGGTCGCCCTCGGCCGCCATCGCCGACGCCCAGCGCCCGACAGCGGCAGCCAGAGCTGCAGCATGCTCCACAGCACCGGGCGGTCGATCGCGAGCTCGGCGATGCCCCAGCCGAGGGGCCCGCGAAGACGCATGGCCTGTCTTTCGCTCATGGGCATGACCGGCAATGGTTCTCCTTGTTATACGGCATCAACCCGACACCGCGAACCCGAACAATCTTCCCGCGGGTGCCGATCATGCCCACACGATTTCCCGCTCCACCGCGTAATCGCGCAGCAGCTTCGCGATGTCGGCTTCGAGACGCGCGCGGACCGGAGCGCCGGAGGCGTGGATGCGGAGCGAGATCGTGCCGCCCTGCTCGACGCCTTCGACGCGGAGCTTCGACGCCGCCCTCGGCGAGCGGCGCCAGCACTTCGGCGAGACGGCGCTCGGTCGCGAGGCGGCGGAGCGCCGGCTTGTAGATCTTGCCGACGGCCGTGACCGGCATCGCGTCGACGATCCCGCGCGCTTCGGCACGCCGGGCGCTCGTGGATGCGCGGCGCCAGGAAATCGAGAAATCGCTCTCGCTCGCGGCGGCGCCGGGCTTCAAGGTCACGAACAGCATCGGCAATTCGCCGGCATAGGCGTCGGGCTCGCCGACCGCCGCCGCCATCTGCACCGCCGGATGCTCGGCCGCCAGCTCCTCGATCATCGCCGGATCGATGTTGTGCCGCCGCGGATGATAAGGTCCTTGGCGCGGCCGGTGATGAAGATGCGTGCCTTCGTCGAGATGGCCGAGATCGCCGCTGATCAGCCAGCCATCGGCGCGGAACATGCCCTGGTTGCGCCGCGGATCGGTGTAGCCGGGGCCGACGTGCGGGCCCTGCAGCACGAGGCGCCGGTCTCGCCCGGCGCGCAGTCGCGCTCGAAACTTTCGCCGTCGGCGGCAAGCTTGACGGCTTTCACCTCGTGAACGGCAGGCGCCAGGCCGACCGAATTCGGCATGCGGGGCGCGTGCACCGGCTCGATCGCGACGAGGCCGGCCGATTCGGTCATGCCGAAAAATGTTGCGCACCGGCTTTTCGATGACGCGCTCGAATCGGCGCGCGAGCTCGGTCGGCAGCGGCGTGCCACCGGTAAAGAGCGAGGCGCACCGAGGACAAATCGGCGCCATTGCGCGGCGTGTTGAGCAGGGTCGCCATCACCGTCGGCACGCCACCAGCAGCGAGACGCGGTATTTCTCGACGAAGCGCCAGTAGTTGCGGACGAACTCGGTGCTCCGCATGCCGAGGCGCGTTGGCAGGATCAGCGTGGCGCCGGCCAAGAAGGCCGAAGTGCCGAAGACGAACGAGCCGCGACGTGGAACAGCGGGAAGCCGTTGATCGCGACGTCGTCGGGCGTGAGGTCGTAGAACATGCCCGCCGACCAGCTCGTGTGCACCTGGTTGCCGTGGGTGTGCTGCGGCGAGCTTGGGCGCCCCGGTCGTGCCGCCAGTGTGGAAATAGGCCGCGATGGTGCGGCGGGTCGAGCGCGCGTTCGAACGCAAGTCGGTCGCCTGGCATTTCCGCCAGCGCGGCCATGAACTCGCGGCTTGGTACCATCTACCGGCGGCGCGCCGACATGGAGGACATGCTTGATCCCCGGCGCCTTGGCCAGCACCGCCGGCACCTTGCTCCAGATGTCGAGCGCGGGATCGGGGCCGAGCGCCACCAGCACGCGCGCCTTCGCGCGATCCGCCAATGTGCAGGCGCGCGGAAGGGCTTCCACTCGGCCTCGACCTCGCCGCGGCGCGGGCGAGCGTGGAGGGCCTGGCGATCGAACCGGGGATTCCGGAACGTCTGCACGCCTCGCTGACGCGAACATTCGCCACGCTCGGCGACGACGAGGCACGCCTGCTGACTCGCTTGGCCGTGTTCAGCGGGCCGTTCTCCCGCGACCTCGCTCGCGCGGTAGCACCGTCGCCGGCGACGACCGACCGGGACCTCGATCGCCTCGTCCACTCGGCGGTGGTCCAGCGCGACGGCCCGAACATCGACCGGTACCGCCTGCTCGTCCCGCTCCGCGAGTTCTGTTGGACCGTCTCGGCCCGTTCGCCCAGCACGCCGCGTCCGAGGCCCACGCCCGGGCCCTCGTCGAGCGCGCCGAGCAGCATCAGCTGGAACTTCGCTGACCGCGGCAAGCCGGCGCCGTTGAGGCGATCAGTTCGGAGTTCGCCGAGTATCGCGCCGCGCAGTCCTTTCTCATCGCCAACGGCGCCTTGGGCGAGGCGGCGCGGCTCGTGATCGCCCTGTTCCAGTTCTGCCTGTTCCAGCCCCGCCCGGAAGGTCAGACCTGGGCGACGACGTTGGCCAACCGACTGACCGGTGAGGGGCGGTTCGCCGCCGAGATCCTCCGCGCCGCCGCCCTCGGAGCGTGGTACGCCGGCGACATGAGCACCGCCCTCGCCGTCGGGGAGCAGTCGCTGGTGGCTGCTGCAACTTCCGGCGGCTCGACCACGTGGGCACGCACCGCCCTGCTCAACGCCCACGGCTACGCGGGCGACCTCGACGCCGCCGCCCCGCACTACATCGCCCTCGTGGCCAGGCCCACGACTTGCCGACCCGTACTGGCAAGTGAGCGGGTTCGCTCACGAGGCGATCAGCCTGGCGATGTTCGGCCGACACGGCCAGGCGATGGAGCGCGCCGAGCGGGCCGTCGATCTCGCTCGCCAACTCGGCAACCCCGATGCGCTCCACTGGGCGTTCCATGCCCTCGGTCGGGCGCTGGCCACGCACGATGCAGTCGGAGCCTGTGAAGCGTACGAACAGGCGATGTCGGCGGCGCGAGAGGTCGACAGCCGGTTCAACGCCGGTCTCGATCTCGTCGAATGGGTCGACATCAAGCGGCGGCTCGACGAGCTCCAACTCGCCCGCGCCGGGGCCGCCGACCTCCTCGGTCTGCTCGCCGTGTCGGGCAACCGCTCACAACTCTCCCAGGCGCTCCGGCAGGCCGGCCTCGTGCTGGCGTCCATCGGGCAGCGCGAGGTGGCCGCGATCGCGCTGCTCGCCCGCCGCGGGCTGCCGGCCATGCCAACCGGGGTGTACACCGACGCCGACGACGAGAAGATCCTCGAGCAACTGTCCACCGATGTCGGCGAGGCATGGCCCCGCCTCCGCGTCCGGGCCCGGGCGCTGGCCGAGCCGGCCCTCATCGAGCTGTGTCGATCGGCACTCGCCGACACGCCGCCACAGTGAACCGGGTGGAGATCGAGGTGGCCGCGCCACCCTCGGCAAGCGCGGCATCGGGTCGTCGACGAACGACCTCCGAACCCGTCGCTCACAAGCGGTTGGTGTGAGCGATCACGTCGACGAGCCGGAGGTCGTCATCCTCCGACGCAGCCTCGCCCACGCTGACGGACCCGAGGAGCTCGTCGTCGGTGGCGTTGGCGGTCCCAACGGCGGTCGAGGTGACCGGCACGCCGCAGGGGCCCTCCATCGTCCGCCGTGCTGTCCGTGACACGCAGTCGGCATCGGAGCCGAAGGCCTCGCACCGGACGGTGTCGGGGTCGGGAAGGCTGTCGGCGTTCGTCTGCAGCGCCGGGACGAGCGGCATCGAGCCGGCAACCAGCGCGGCGACGGCGGGCCCGACCCGCTTGTAGTTGATGCTCATGTCTGACCTTTCGGCGGGGCCGTGATTCCGGCCGGTCAGATCATCGTGACGCAGCTCCCCGGGAGCTCGGACGGCTGGCCGTCAGCTGCCGGACATTTGGCCGACATCGGGCATTTGGCCGACATCGGGACGCCCAAGCGCCGGTTGCCGCCCGATGGAAAGCAGGTGCTACACGTCGAGCAGGGAGTCCAGTCCGACGGTGAGGCCGGGAAGGTCGGCGATGCGCTTGCACACGAGCAGCACGCCGGGCATGAAGCTCTCCCGTTCGTAGCTGTCCTGGCGCAGCGTCAGCGTCTGACCACGGGCCCCGAAGATGACCTCCTGATGGGCGACCATGCCGCGCATGCGTACGGAGTGGATGCGGATTCCGGCCGGTCCCTCGGCGCCGCGCGCCGAGGCGATCGTCGCTTTCGTCGTCGGATCCGGGGCCCAGTCGCCCGACACCGCAGCGATGCGCTGCGCCGTGGTGATCGCCGTGCCCGAGGGAGCGTCGACCTTGCCGTCGTGGTGCAGCTCGATGATCTCGGCGGTGTCGAAGAACGGCGCCACAAACTCGCTGAGACGCATCAGCAACACTGCCGAGATGGAGAAGTTGGTGGCGACGAGCACGTTCCCACCACCCGACGCAGCGGCTGCGGCGAAGACGTCGAGGTCGCCGTCGGTGAGACCAGTCGTGCCGACGATCTCGTGGATGCCCTGGCGCAACAGCACCGGGACGTTCTCGCGCGCGCCCCAGCCGTGGTGAAGTCGACGACGACCTGACATTCGGCCGCGGCGAACTCGGCGACGTCGGCGGCGACGGTGACGCCCCCGACGATCTCGGCGGCGGCGGTCGGATCGACGGCGGCGACGAGCTCGAGGGCGTCGTCACCGGTGATCGCCCGGCACGCCGTCGCCCCCATCCGTCCCCCGGCCCCACACACGCCGACCCGCACGGTCACGGGACCACCCCGAACACGTGCTCGGTCATCGAGAAACATCCCACAGGTGATGCACCGGATCGTGGACGAGATAGCGGGCGAACGTCTCCACGGTGAAGCGAGCTCCATCGCTGCGGGTTCCCGGGCGACCCTCCTGGTCCGCCGTGACCGCGGCGAAGCTGTCAGCGATTTGGTTCCCCGCGGCCACGAGGTCGCACCGACAGTCACGGCATCCTGCTCGCTGTAGCGCTCGGCGACGGCGGTTTCGTCCTGATCCCAATTGGCGAACGTCGGATCGTCCTCGTCGAGCATCCGGTGCAGGCGCATGTCGAACAGGCGGAACACGTCGCGCACATGACAGGCGTACTCCAACGGCGACCAGCGGTCGACCGCGGGCGATCCCGGGAATCAGGCCGGGCGACGATCGCCGGCCACGCCGCCGCGTTCGCACGGATCAGTCCAGGCACGTCGTCGAAGGACACGGACGGTGCGTCGAACCCGCACTCCGGACAACGACGCTCGAGCACCCAGGTCCAATCCTTGGTGTCCGGCTCGATCGCCATGTCGCGAACCTACACAGTCGCCGAAGCGGGCCGTCAGTCCCTCCCGGAAGTGGGCTGGTCGGTGCCCGGGAGCAGGGCGTTGGCCACGGTCCAGTCGTGATCGCCCCATCCCTCTCCCGCCGCGGCGGCCAGCCGCGTCACCGCGACGTCGAGCATCGGTGCGGGTACGTCGACCGCCATCGCCGACGCGTAGCGCAGATCCTTGAGTGCCCACGACAAGGCGAAGTTCGCCCTATCGGGCAGATGCTGATCGGCCACCCACGCCATCTGCGTGACCGGACCACCGAGACGGTCGACGAGCGCCGGGCCGACGTCGTCGGGGTCGAGCCCGACAGCGCGGGCCAGCGCCATCGCCTCACCGAATCCGACGAGGTGGATCGCCTGCAGGGCATTGAGCACGAGCTTGAACCTCGTGCCGCTGCCGACCGCTCCGAAGTGACGTACCCGCGACGAGACCGCCGCGAGCACCTCGTCGATCGCCTCGAGAGCAGCGCGCCCACCACCCGCAAGCATCACCAGCGTGCCTCCCTCGGCCCCGGCACGGCCGCCCGTGACGGGCATGTCGAGGAACGCCCGCCCGGCGTCGCGGCAGGCGGCGGCGAGCTCGGCGACCCAACCGGGCGACAGCGTCGCCGACGTGACGAGGGTCGCCGACTCGAGCGATCCGGCGAGGATTCCGTCCTCGCCGAGCCACACCGATCGTGAGGACGCGTCGTCGGCAGTCGCCTCGAACACGACGTCCGCGTCGACCACGGCGGAGGCAGGCGTCGCAGCCGCAACGGCGCCGGCGGCGACCGCATCGGCCGCCCGCTCGGCCGAACGGTTCCACACGACGACCTCGTGGCCGTGGCGAAGCAGGTTGAGCGCCATCCCCCCACCGATCACCCCGGTGCCGATCACGGCGACACGTGCCATCGCTACCTCCCGTCTCTCGCCGACCGCTCGACTCAGAACGCCGGCCCGACGGTGACGGTCACCGGGTCCGCGGCGAAGACCTCGGTGATCACACGCTTGGCGTCGTCGAGCGTGACGTGCTCCCAGCGGGCGAGCTGTTCCTCGACGCTGTGCACCTTGCCCAGGGTGATGAGCATCCCGCCGAGGCGGCTCATCCGCGCGGCGGTGTCCTCGAGCCCGAGCTGGTAGGCCCCGGTGAGGTAGCCAACCGCCACGTCGAGTTCCTCGGGCGTGATGCCTGCGCTGACGAGCCGTTCGATCTCACGGCGGATCAGGCGCTCGACCTCGCCGGCGTGTTCGGGCATGGCGCCGGCGTAGACCGACCACGCCCCAGTGTCGGCGTACGAGGAGGTCGCCGAGTAGACGCTGTAGGCGAGACCGCGGCGCTCGCGGATCTCGTCGAACAAGCGGCTCGACAGTCCGCCGCCGAAGACGTGGTTGACGACGTCGAGAACCTCACGATCCGGGTCCTCGCGGCGCACCGATCGACCGCCGATGGCGAGATGGACCTGTTCCGAGTCGTCGTCGATACCGAGGCTGTCGCCGGTGCCCGCCGGGCTCCGGCGGGGCACTCGCCCATCACCTTCGGGCAGGTCGACGAACGCCGCCGAGACAGCGTCGACGATGTCGTCGTGGTCGATCTCGCCGGCGACGGCAACCACCGTCGAGCCCGTGGTGTAGTGATCGACATGGAATCGACGGATGTCCGCGGCCGTGATCGACCGCACGGTGTCACGGTCGCCCGCCGTGTCCCGGCCGAGCCCGTGATCGGGGAACAACTGGCGTGTCAGCGTGCGCAGGGCGACGTCGTCTGGTGAGTCGTCGTCCATCGCCAGCTCCTCGAGGATGACCTGGCGCTCGCTCTCGACGTCGTCCTCCTCGAGGGTGGAGCGGGCGAGCACGTCGCCGAGCAGCTCGATTCCGGCACCGCCGTGGCGAGCCGGCATGCGGCAGTAGAACGACGTGTACTCCTTGGCGGTGAAGGCATTGATGTCGCCCCCGACGCGGTCGACGCTGCGCGAGATGTCGGTCGCCGAACGGGTCGGCGTGCCCTTGAACAGCAAGTGCTCGAGGAAGTGGCTGACGCCGGACTGCGCCGCCGCCTCGTCACGGGACCCGACGCCGACCCACACGCCGATCGCCACCGACCGCGCCCCATGACGCGATCGGTGGCAACGATCAACCCGTTGTCGAGCTGAGTAATTCGTTCAGTCATCAACGATGGCGGCGGCGACCACGATCGTTGCGATTCCCCCGATCGGCGTCGCCGCCCCGCTCGCCCCCGGGGCCGAGGTCGCCAGCTCGCTGCGCAGCTCGGAGTCGAAGGACTCCTCGAAGGAGACGCTGACGACATCGTCCCCGGCTGCGCTCGGCGCAGCCGACTCGGCGGTGGCCGGAGCACCCACGGTGGCGGGCACCTGCGCGTCGTCGGCGGGGGCGGCTTCGCTCGTCGGCGTCAGGCTGACCTTGCCCTTGTCGTCGATCTCGTCGACGCGGACCTCGATCTCCTGACCGAGCTGGAGCACGTCCTCGACCTGGGCGATGCGCTTGCCGCCGCCCAGCTTGGAGATGTGCACCAGACCGTCACGGCCGGGAAGGATGTTGACGAACGCCCCGAACTTGGTGATGTTGACGACGCGGCCGTTGTACACCTTGCCGAGCTCGGCCTTCGGCGGATCGACGATGGCGAGGATGGCCGCCTTGGCCTCCTCCATGCGCCATGACTCGACGGCGCCGATCGTCACGATGCCGTGCACACCGTCGTCGTCGACGCTGATGTCGGCACCGGTCTCGCTCTGGATGGTGTTGATGACCTTGCCCTTCGGCCCGATCACCTCGCCGACCTTGTCAGCGGGATGGTGATCGACGTGATCTTCGGGGCCGTCGCCGCAACCTCGGTGCGTGGCGTCGAGATCGCCGCGTTCATCACCTCGAGGATCTGCAGGCGGGCGACCTTGGCCTGCTCCAACGCAGCAGTGAGGACGTCGGAGGGGATACCGTCGATCTTCGTGTCGAGCTGGAGGGCGGTGATCGCGTCGGCCGTGCCGGCAACCTTGAAGTCCATGTCGCCGAAGGCGTCCTCGGCTCCGAGGATGTCGGTCAGCGTGGTGTAGGTGCCGCTCTCGTAGACGAGACCCATGGCGATGCCGGCCACCGGCGCCTTGATCGGCACGCCGGCATCCATCAGCGACAGGCTCGATGCGCACACCGAGGCCATCGACGTGGAGCCGTTGGAGGCGAGCACCTCGGAGACGAGGCGCAACGTGTAGGCGAACTCCTCCTGGCTCGGCACGACGGCAGGACGGCGCGGGCGGCGAGCGCCCCGTGACCGATCTCGCGGCGCTTCGGCGACCCGACGCGACCGACCTCGCCGTTGGCCCACGGCGGCATGTTGTAGTGGTGCAGATAGCGCTTCTGCGTCTCCGGCGTCAGCGTGTCGAGGAGCTGGTTCATGCGCGGCATGGCGAGCGTGCAGATGTTCAGCACCTGCGTCTCGCCGCGCTGGAACAGGCCGGAGCCGTGGGCGGTCGGCAACACGCCGACCTCGGCCGACACCGGTCGCAGGTCGGCGACACCACGCCCGTCGATGCGCACGCCCTCCTCGACGATGCGCTTGCGCACCAGCTTCTTGGTGAGCTTGAGGACAGCGTCCTTGATCTCCCGCTCGCGGCCGGCGAACTCGCCGGGCGCATCGGATGAGCCGCACAGCTCGACAATGGCGGCGTCGCCCGCGGCGTCGATGGCCGCGTTGCGATCCTGCTTGAGCGAGATCGTCACGGCCTTGGCCAGGTCGTCGGTGGCAACGCGCTCGACGGCGTCGAGCACCTCGGCGCCGAAGTCGGCGACCGGGTGAACGGGAGCGGCTCGATCGGGCCGTGGGTGGCGATGACACTGGCGAGGAGCTGGCGCTGCAGCTGGATCGACTCTTTGATCCACGTCTTCGAGGCGTCCAGACCGGAGGCGAGGACCGCCTCGTCGACCTGCTTGGCGCCCTCGGCGTAGTAGGCGAAGCTCTTCGGCGTGCCGCCCGCCTCGACCATCATGATCGCCACGTCGCCATCTTCGAGCTCACGCCCGGCGACGACGAGCTCGAACACCGAGGCGTCGGACTCCTCGAACGTCGGATGCGGCCTCCACTCACCTTCGGTGGTGAAGGCGACGCGCACCGCGCCGATCGGGCCCTCGAACGGAATGCCGCTGATCATCAGCGCCGCCGAAGCAGCGTTGATCGACAGCACGTCGTGGGGGTTCTCCTGGTCGGCGCCGATCACCGTGGTGACGATCTGCGTCTCGTTGCGGAAGCCGTCGGCGAACGACGGACGCAGCGGGCGGTCGGTGAGCCGGCAGGTGAGGATGGCGTCCTCGGTCGGGCGACCCTCACGGCGGAAGAACGAGCCGGGATCTTGCCGGCGGCGTAGGCCCGCTCCTCGACATCGACGGTCAGGGGGAAGAAGTCGATGCCCGGCGTACGTCGCGGGCAGCGTTCGCCGTCGTCAGCACGGTGGTGCTGCCGATCGCCGCGACCACCGCACCCTGGCTCTGCGGGGCCAGCTTTCCGGTCTCGAATGAAAGCGTCTTGTCGGTCCCGGACACGGGACCGCTGACAAGTATGGGATCAGCCACAGAGGGCTCCTTTCAACGCCCGGCGCGATGCCGGGGACTGAGGAGCGGACGGCCGGTTCCCAGTCGGCTATCCCCTGGCAGCGCACCGAACTTGCGGCGCTCACGTCCGGGGAACGGCGACTGACAACCGACACGATTGGCTCGCTCGGTTTAGCGGTTCAGGCTATCGCCCACGCGGCCCGAACGGGTGCCACCGCCCCGCTGTGAGCGGTGAGCGGCCATATCCCGCTCACCGCTCACCGTGTGGCACGAGTCGGGCGACCCGTGGGCCGGTAGCCTTGCCGGGTCCGTCGAGGCGCCGGTCACGAACCGGAGAGCGTCGGCGTGATGCTGCGGTGCCATCGGGCGCCGGGCGAGGTCACCGACAACGAAAGACCCTGACATGGCCACCAAGCAAGAGACCATCGACACGCACCGCACCCACGAGACCGACACGGGCTCGCCGGAGGTGCAACCCGATATGCCGTCGGCGCGGATCAGCCACCTGACGCAGCACCTCCAGGCGCATCCCAAGGACCACCACAGCCGTCGCGGGCTGCTCATGCTGGTCGGCCGCCGGCGACGGATGCTCGACTACGTGCGCTCGATCGACGTCGCCCGGTACCTCGAGATCGTCGCCAAGCTGGGCCTGCGTCGCTGAACCTTTCATTGCGTTCCCCGGCCACGCAGGCCGCATCAGCCGCTCCGGCTAGCGCCTCGTCGCTCGCATCTGTGGTGCGGGTCATCCGCGTCGTGTGCGTTCCCCGGCCACGCAGGCCGCATCAAGCTGCTCCTCGGCTAGCGCCTCGTCGCTCGCATCTGTGGTGCGGGGTCATCCGTGTCGTGCCGGTGGTTTCCGGCTCGCAGGCCGCGTTCGACTGCTCGCTCGCTGGCGCTGGGTCACTCGCAGAAGTGCCAGGCGTCGACCTGACTGTTCTCCAGGCGCGGTTGAGACCCGGTCGCTGTCCGGGTAGCGACACGATATGGCTCGTCCGGTGTGGTCCGGCACGATCAGCTTCGGGCTGGTCAACGTGCCGGTAAAGGCATACACGGCAGTGCGCGACCATGACGTGCACTTCCATCAGCTCGACAAGAAGAGCGGGTCGCGTATCCGCTACAAGAAGGTCAGCGTGAAGTCCGGCCTGGAGGTCGACGCCGACCAGATCGAGATGGGTTTCGAGGTCGCCGACGGGCGATACGTCACGTTCGACAAGAAGGAGCTCGACGACCTTCGGCCGAAGTCGACGAAGGCGATCGAGGTGACCGACTTCGTCGCCCTCGAGGACATCGATCCGATCTACTACGAGCGCACCTACTGGCTCGCTCCCGATGGCGACGCCGCGGCACGGGCGTACCAGTTGTTGCTGACGGCGATGGAGGACCGCGACCGTGCTTCCATCGGGACGGTGGCGATGCGCTTAAAGAAGTATCTCTGGGCGATCCGTCCGCTCGACGGTGTGTTGGCGATGTCGACGATGCGTTTCGCCGACGAGGTCGTGCCTCGCAAGGACGAAGCGGACGGCTGTGAATTACATGGCGTGCGGTCGCGCGCCACCTATCAAATCCGAAGGGTGTGGGCACCTCACCTCGTTGTGGATGTCCTGTTGCGGTGCTGCCAGCGGCGCCGGCTGCATGGATAAGTATCGGGCCCCCTATGTGAGGACTAGTCGGCGGGAGCCGACACGAAGGCGGAGGAGCGCATGAGCCGACGCATGGAACTTGTCCCCTTTCGCAGAGATGCGGGCCACGTCCGCCGTACAGCTGCAGAGATGGCAGAGTGGCGATTGCGCCGGTCAAAAACGGCCGACAAGAGGAGCCCTCGATATACTCTCTCGTTAGGGGATCACGCTCTACGTCCTTGGGCACTGATTTATCGACGTAAAATTGGTCGTAACCCGCGCCACCTTCGTCGCTGCTCCCCGTGCGCCCTTAGGGACATACAGAAGGGTGGTGTTTCGAGGAGCGATCGTGGACGCAGCCGACGGACGTACGAGTGCCTCCCAAGGTGCGACGTCGACCCGCCAAAGCCAGGAGGGGGAAAATTCGGTGGATTTTTGTAGAACATTTTTGTGTTGTTTTTGTTGATAATGGGGTAAGAGATAAACAGTAGCGTTAGACGCTTCATTGCAAGCTATGGGAGATTGGCATGCGCAAGGCCCTACTTGCCGCGGTTGTAACAGCTTGCAGCTCTGTCGTTTTGGTCCCCGCTTTTGCCGAGCCCGGGAAAGCAAGACCTCCTGGGCAATTCGGCGGAATCCAAGCACAAGGGATCTACTTCCGGTGCAATCAAAGCACAAGGGAATGCCTATGGCATCCTAGGCAAGGAGACAAAGGGGGAGGGGCTGGAGTTGGCGTCCCCGGGCCCGTTGCAGGCGCTGGATTGCCGATCCTCCTCATCGCCGGCGGGTATTTTTATTATCGCCGGCGTCGCCAGACGGGCCGCGCGTCGAGCATCTAGGCACAGGGACGGGGTGAGCCCGCTGTGGGCTTGGCGGACGGGCGCCAAGCTCTAAGATCAGCATGGTTCCGCTCGACGGCTTGTGTCCGATCCGATTTGTTAGCGGTACACGAGCTCCACCCATCAGGCGCACGACGGGCGATCCCAGGCGTTCGCGGATGGGCACGCAGAACTTCCGATAGTTTCCCAGATCGCGTCTGAGTAGCGCGTTTAGACGCGCGACCCTCAGTCTATCTATCGCTATCCAGCCCCTGAGCGAATTATCAACAAGTCTCGCGCAGGTGCGGGCAGCCGTGCCTATCGGCGGCTCTCTCGCTCTGGTCGCACCGCGAAAGCTCCGCCGTTGGTCATGAAGGCGACTTCGGTGCGGTTTTTCGCCTTGAGCTTCTTCATGATGTTGCGGACATGCACCTTGACGGTGCTCTCGCGCATGTTGAGCTCGTGCGCGATGATCTTGTTGGCCTTGCCGCGCCGCAGCGCTTCGACGACCGCCGCCTGCCGGGCGGTGAACATCTCGCTGCTCGGCGGTTCGTCAGCCGCCGGGGTTTCCGCGAGCTGTCGCGATCGAAGCAGGCTGCTGGCCGGGACGAAGGTGCCGCCGACTTTGACCAGCCGGATCGCCTCGACGGCGATCTCAAACGGAACACTGGTGGGAATGTAACCCCGCACGCCGAGCTCGAGGGCATCCATGACGCTGCCGAGGTCCTCCTGGTCGGCCAGGAGGACGACGGGCCAGCGCCCGGCCTGCGCGAGCAGCGCGATCTGCCGCTGGACCTCCGGGTCTTTCGGGCCGCTTTCGGTACACAGCAGGACCACGCCGGCCGGCGTGGCGCCGGCGATTTCGATCCAGCTCTCGACGCTCGGAAGGGCCACCACCGGGTAACCCGACGCCGCCGTGAAACAGCGCACGAAGCACTCGCGGATGAGCGGCCGGCGTTCGATGAGCACGATCGTCGAGCCGCTCTCGGCGACGTCGGGTGCCGGCGACGCATCGCGCGGATCCGACAAAGCCGCTGAGCCGGCTGCCTGTTCGGTTTCGACCGACGTAAGAGGGCGACCCCAGTCCATTACTAGCCCCTACCTTTGGTACCTTAAACGCGACGCTAGTATGAAGCACCTTCGGTGGCAATTAACAATTGGTGTATTTAACACAGCTTATTTAACGGCGCGGTTCAACCCTCGTACGGCAGGGGAGGCCGGTCTGCCGGCCCGTACCGGGAATCGCTACGGGGATGCAGGATATTGCTTCTGGATCGGGTCGCATCACGAGAGCTCATTCCGGATCGTTGAATGAGCTCTCGCCTGTTTTTGGATGCCTGTTCAACGGGCGAATCCGACTCAGTTCGCCTGAAGTCGCTCAAGGAGCCTCAGGGCATGGATAAGCGAGGCTGCGCCAGCACACGGTGCGCTGAGACCGCGTCGAAATAGGTTTGAGTGACGGTCGCCGATCCGCGAGGCGTTTGGAGGCGCGCTGGTGGATCAGTTCGCACGCCGGAGGCAAGGTTTACCTGCCAGTCCTGATCAAAGGACAGCACTATCGAGGTCGATCGAGAAGAGAATGCGTCCAGTTGGATCGGCGACGTTCAGCGTCCAGCCTGACCATTCCTCAGCCTTCGATGTGCCCTCCCGGCGGAGTTCCTGCAATGCTGCCAGGGCTGCCGCGTGCGCCTGGCCTACATCACCAACCTCGACGCCCTCTAGGTCCGGTAGGGAGTCCTGACTATCGATGAGGTGAAAATAGAGCCGCATGAATCAGTCCTTATCGATTCACAATAGTCCTTCTCGCATCCGAGCGTAACCCGATCCTAAAGGAGCCCCGGTTGCCGCCGGGGACAGCTTTGTAGCACGTTCCAGGTCTCTCGATTGCTCTCAGCCCTGAACTTTCCCCTATGACCCCGGTCCGCCTCGGTCGTAGAAGATACCCCGGTTGAGGGATGTTTCAACGAACGGCGATGCCGAGCATCGCCGCCGTCCAATAGGTGGGCGGGCGAAGGAGAGCCCGGCGAGGACCTGGAGAAGGGCAGCCGCAGCAAGGGGCAAGCGGGCTCTCCGCCCGGCCGTTGAGCACACCGCCACGGTGTTCCAGCACGGATCATGTGTGGATCGTGCGGCCTGGTTCCGGCAGGACTATCCGCTGAAACTCGAGAATTCGTACCAGCCGGGCAGGGGGTGCCGTACTGGTCCGGGCCGCTTCGCGATTGGCGTAAGATCGAGAGCCCCCAACACCGAGACCGTTAACTTCGACGGAATAAACGTCAGCCTCACGATATGAGACGGGCCGAACTCCCCCACCAGGCGACGTTGCGTTACGGGACAAGCGCGACGCTTCGATCGAGCGTCCAGAGTTGATCTGATCCCCGGAAACTGGATCATTTTCGACTGGAGTCTCCGCCTATGTCGCGACAATCTGGATGAGCTGGCGTGTTGCCTCATTCACCATTGTTCCCGAGGCTCCGAGCCGTTGCCTCACCGGAATGTTCCCCAGCAGACCATCAGTTGATCAGACCAACTTCGCCTGGATGGATTCCGGCACTTTGATCAACATCGGCCTGACGACCAAGGCGCTGGCGGCCTCGTGACGCCAGATCTTTAGCCGGCGTTGTAGGGTGCGAAGGAGCGCGTCCGGGTACACGCCGGGGTGTATGCCCTGGAGCCGCTCAAGCAATTCCCGTCCAGTCTGCCACGGCTCCTCCTCAAACCAGGCGTGGAGATCCCGAGTGACCTGCACGAGCGGGTCAGGGCGGCGCCGGCCCCGCTTGGTGACCGCCTTAGGCTTTGCTGTCGGGCGCACTTCGCCGCTCTTCCAGGCGACCCGCAGTCCCGTGAGGAACTCCTCGAGCGTCGGAGCATCGAGCTTGCTGCCCTCGCGTGCTAGGGGTTCGGGCGAGCCGCGATCGGCGATCGCTGCCAGCTGCTGCTGTCCCGTCCGGATGTCCCGCAGCAGGCGGACCGGATCGAGGTCGGCGTAGAAGGCTTCAAGCACGCTTCGCGTCGTATCGGTCGTGCGCGGATCGGCAATGAGCCTCTGATAGGGAGTCGTGGGCGCGTGATATCGCTTGCGCACGCGCGCACCGTCTCGTTCCTTCTCGGCCAGCTTGAACGAGGGCTGGAACACGTTCACGAACAGCCGCACGCTCGCATAGAGCTTGGCCAACAGCGCCGCGGCCTCCAGCCCTTCGTAGCGCCGGTAGCCGACGATGCGACGAACCACGGCGCCGTTCTTCTGTTCGACGAAGGCCTGGTCGTTCTTGCGATAAGGCCGGCAGCGCGTGAACTCGATACCGGATGCGCGGCAGTAATCTCGCACGGTCTCGTTCATGAACACGCTGTCGTTGTCGGTGTCGAACCCGAGCAGATCGAACGGTAGGAGCTTTCGCAGCTCCGTCAGCACCTCGCTCAACAGTCTCTGCTCCCGGACCAGCAACGGCGCGCATTCGGTCCATCCCGTGGCGACGTCGGTAAGAACCAGCGTCTGCACGAAGCTACCGCTTGCCGCTGGACCGCTGTGCGCCACCAGGTCGGCTTCGACAAAACCCGGCGGCGGATCCTGCCAGTCGGAGAAGGTACGCACCGGAACGCTGCGCCGGACCGCCGATGACGGAGCGGTCCGCCGTCGTGTCCCGCTGCCGGCGTGCTCTCGAATCTCGCGCAGAGCCCGGTCCATCGTCGCCGCACTCATCGCCAGCAGGCGCATGCGGATCTCGGGGGCGAGCTGAAGATGCCCATGTCGCTCCATCGCCTCAACGAGAACCGGGGCCAGCGGTTTGAGGCGCTTGCCGCAGAGCCGGTCCGAGGCCTCCCAGATCACGACCAACGCATCGCGAGCCGCATCATCATAACGGCGCCGCTCCGGCCGCAGCGCCGAACGTCGTTGCACCGGTCCGCCACGCAGCACCCGCATCGCGTGCTTGCGATGGAAACCGGTCACTGCGACGAACTCGTCCAGGATGCGCCCCTTCTCGTCTCGCCCGCCACGGCCGTAGCGCTCAATCACCGCCGCCACCAATTCATCACGCGTCGCCATGCTCACCCGCCTCATCGCTGCCTCTCCGACCCCATCCGGGTCGGGAGCATTTCAGATGAGGCAACAGCTCAACATCCGGGAGCATTTCTGACGAGGCAATGCGCATAACGACGACACCTAGGAAGCCGATGAGAACACCACAAAGTCGGCTGCCCGTCATTTTCTCGTCGGCTGTCAGAAAGTGCGCGACCACAACGGTCCAGAGGGGAGCGGTGGCATTGAGGACGGCGGCGAGACCGCCCGCGATGTGGGATTGGCCCCATGCCATGAGCGAGAACGGGACCGCGTTGTTGAGGAGGCCCGCGCCGCCGAACGCGATCCAAATCCGACCGTCGGCCGGCAGCCGAAGATCCATCGCGCGGGTCACGACGTTTAGGATGACGGCTGCAAGGCCGACGCGCAGGAGGGCAACGGTAAGGGGCGGCAACTCTTCGATCCGATTTCCGTGAAGAAGAACGATCCGCCCCAAAGGACGGAAAGGCAGAGGAGCATGACCCATTCGAGGGGGTTCATGCGGCGGTTCATGGTCGGTGTCATCGGCGGGCCTCGTGATCCCGTGCGGAGGCTTGCCGCCTTTTCGCCGCTCAGCGACCCGAATCCTGCTCGCTGAACCTGCCTTGGGGCTGGCCGGGCCCCTCTCGTGCTCAAGAACGACTCCCGACGCGCCGCAAGGGTAATCGGTTCGCCTGCCGTCGGAGCCCTCGTGAACGAAGCCATGCGAGCGCGCTGGCTTGGTCAGCCAGCGATCGCGGTCGACGCCGAGAGGATTCGAGCCGCCGCAGAACCGGCTCCCGCATCGGCCGAATAGGAGCTATGCGACGTCAGGCAGTGGAGCTTCCGCTCGTCGCGAGCCCGGCTGGGCTCGTGCGCTCTCGACATCGGATCCTGTGATCAGGCGCGCTCCGCGCTGGAAGCTGGCGTAAATCCAGGCCCAGTTCATGGCAACGACAAGCCGGTTCCGGAACCCGATCAGGAAGTAGATGTGCGCGATACCCAGAGCCACCACGCCAGATAACCGCTAAGTCTGAAGCGTCTGTACTGGACGACAGCCCTCTTTCGTCCGATCGTCGCCAGGCGCCCGGGTCACGGTACCGGAAAGGCGTCATATCCCGCCCCTGCACCCGTGCTCGGATCACCTTCGCGACGTACCGTCCCTCTTGCTTCGCCACAGGGGCGACGCCCGGCAGAGGCTTGCCGTCCATGTCGAGCACATGAGCCGTGTCGCCGATCACGAAGATGTTGGGATGTCCGGCGACGCTGAGGTCCGGCGCGACCTTGACGCGGCCTGCCCGGTCGCTCTCGGCCCCCAACCATCGCGCCGACTGCGAGGCCTGGACGCCCGCACCCCAGATGATGGTGCGGGCTTCGATCCGCTCGTCTGCGAGCAGGACGCCGGCGTCGTCGAAACCGGTGACCATGGTGGCAAGCCGAACCTCGACTCCGAGTTCCTCGAGCGAGCGCTTGGTGATTTCGGAGAGGCGTTCGTCGAAGTTCGGCAAAAGGCGCGTTCCCCCTCGACCAAGATGATGCGGGCATCGGCGGGATCGATCGCGCGGAACTCGCTTGCAAGGGTCTTCCTCGCCAGCTCCGCCAGCGCTCCCGCCATTTCTACGCCTGTCGCGCCGCCGCCGACGATGACGAAGTTGAGCAGGCGAGCCCGTTCGCCCGGATCTGTTTCGATCTCGGCCCTCTCGAAGGCAAGCAGGATCCGCTGCGCAGGGCAGTGGCGTCGTCGATGGTCTTGATGCCCTTGGCATAGGCCGACCAATCCTCATGTCCGAAATAGGCGTGCTGCGCCCCGGTCGCGAGAATGAGGTAGTCGAACGGAACACGGCGGTCTCCTGAGAGGACTTCGCGCTTGGCGACGTCGATGCCCGTGACCTTCGCCAACATCACCGATGCATTGCGCTGGCCGTGGAGAATGGCCCGGATCGGCGATGCGATGTCCGCGGGCGAGAGGGCGGCGGTCGCGACTTGGTAGAGCAGCGGCTGGAAAAGATGATGATTGTGCTGATCGATCACGGTGATGTCGATTGGCGCATCCGCGAGGGATTTCGCGGCCGTCAGTCCGCCGAAGCCGGCACCCACGATCACGAGTCGAGGCCGGTGCGCCACGTTTGGCCGTTCTGTCATGTCGTCCTCCTTGCGTGCCCAGTTCATGACGTCAAACCCGGTGGCGGGCATCGACTGGCCCGTCCGCCTCTCGGCGCTGTGCGGGCGGTCCACAACCGCCTACATCGCCGCGCCATGGCATTGCGGGACGCCTTCGCCAAGGCATTCGAAGTCATCGGATCGATCACGTCCAGCGTAACGACGTAACGTCGGTACGACCGGCTCGCCGGCGCATCCGGCGCATCCGGTCGACAGCCTCCAGGCGGCAGCGTTCGTGACGCCTGCTGTTGCGGCGTTCGGCGCTGCGTCAAGCTCCCCAGTCGCTTCCCCGGCAACACTCGCATCGGGCGGTCAACCCCGGATGAGAGTCGCAGGGTAAGCGGCCGTCCAAAACAGGTTGTTCCGCTGCTGCATAGCCTGTGGTCTTTTCGGGTTACTCGAACATTTTAAAGGTTGGCCCAACGGAAGGGCTTTGTCATACTCCCCTCATCCCCCCATCAAGAGGGTGTCGATCTTAGGGAGACACACCAGATGAGACGCCAGATCTTCATAGGCGCTTTCGCCGTCGCCGCGGCCTTCGCATTGCCCGTCCAGGCTCAGCAGACGATTACCCTCCACGGAGCATCCCAATTCAACGACGACCATGCTTTCACAAAGGCCATGGTCAAGTTCGAGGAATTGGTAAAGGGCTGCTACAAGGGGCCGATCGAATTCGTGCTGCACAAGAACAGCGAGCTCGGTCTGGAGAAACAATATTCGAATACATGTCGCAGGGCAGGGCCGTCGACTACGCGATCGTGTCGCCCGCCCACATGTCGACCTTCTCGAAGGCGGCGCCCTTCATCGACGCGCCCTTCCTGTTCCGGGACCTCGCCCATTGGAACAAGGTGCTCGACCAGGACGTACTGAAGCCCATCGCCGAGGAGATCGGCAAGCGTGCCGACGTGATGCTGATCGGCTATGCGGGGGGCGGCATCCGTAACATCTTCGTCAACAAACCCGTGCAGTCCGTGGCCGACCTGAAGGGGCTCAAGGTGCGCGTTCAGGGCGCGCCGGTATGGAGCCGGACCTTCGCGGCGGTCGGCATGTCGCCGACGGTGATCGCGTACAATGAAGTCTACAATGCGATCCAGAACGGCGTCATCAATGCGGGCGAGAACGAGGCGGCGGGCGTTGAGCAGATGAAGTTCTACGAGGTCGGGCCGAACCTCGCCATGACCGAGCACGCCATAACCATCCGCCCCCTCGTTTTCTCGGGCAAGACCTACCGCAACCTCCCCCGGAACTGCAGCAATGCGTCGTGAAAGCCGGCAAGGAAGCGGGCGCTTACGGCCGCCAGATCGAGTCGAGCGAGGACACTGCGAAGCTCGAAGCTCTTGAAAAGGCCGGCAAGCTGAAGCGCCTCACATTCAAGGACCGCGACGAGATGAAGAAGCTCGTCGATCCGGTGCTCACCGCCTATGCCAAAGAGATCGAGGCGGACGACATTCTGGAGCAGATCAACAACATCAAGTGATCTGCTGCCCTGAACGGGATGCGCGGCCGCGAGACGTTCGCGACCGCCTTCCGCTGGAGCGGGGGCTTTCATGAGGGCGATCTCCCAGCGGCGCAGCGCCTGGCGCCGGCTTACGGCCCTGTACGGCGAGCTCCTCGACTGGCTCGTCGCGATCTCGACCGCGGTGTTGTTGATCCCCGTCACTCTTCAGGTCTTCTCGCGCTTCACCTCGCTCATCCCCCATTACATCTGGACCGAGGAGATGGCCCGCTTTCTCCTGGTCTGGACCGTGATGATCGGCGCCATGATCGGCGTACGGGAGAGCACGCACTTCGAGGTCGATGTATGGCCGCGTCTCTCGGTGCGGGCCGAAGCCGTGGTCCGGCTCGCGGCGCGGGTCGGCGTGCTCATCGTGGCTCTCGTCTTCGTGTGGTCGGGTTACGAGTTCACCGCGTTCGCGTGGTACCGCATCTCGGAACTGGCCGAGCTGCCGCTCTGGCTCATCCATGTCGCCTGGCCGGTGACCGGCGTGACCTGGCTCATCTTCCTCGGAGAACAGATGTGGGACTCCGTTCAGGTCCTGCGCGGCCGCGGTCCGCCGCTGCCGCCCGACCCGATTCCATCCGCCGAAGGACCGATCCAGTGACGCGCAGGCGATCGAAGCGGACGCCGATCCCTTCTTCCGGAGGAGCTCCGCGATGACCGGCGCCGTGCTGATCCCCAGCCAAGCCGCGGCGATCCTGTTCGGGGTGTTCTTCGGACTGATGTTCCTGCGCGTGCCCGTGGCGTTCGCGCTGGCGCTGGCGTGCCTCCCGATCCTCGTCATCGAGCCGAGGCTGTCGGCCATGGCCCTCGTGCAGGAGACCTTCAACGCCTACAATTCGTTCATCTTGCTCGCTGTTCCGTTTTTCCTCCTCACCGCCAATCTCATGAATGTGGGCGGCATCACCGACCGCCTGATGTCGCTCTCGCGGTCGATGGTGGGACATTTCCCGGGCGGGCTCGCGCAGATCAACGTGGTGCTTTCGTTCTTCTTCGCCGGCATCTCCGGCTCCTCGACCGCGGACGCCGCAAGCCAATCCAAGATCTTCATCGAGGCGCAGCGCAAGGAAGGCTACGATGATTCCTTTTCAGTGGCGATCACGGCGGTGTCCGCGGTCCTGGCCGTCATCATCCCGCCCTCGATTCTGATGATCGTGTGGGGCGGCGTGCTCACCGTGTCGATCGGCGCCCTTTTTCTCGCCGGCATCGTGCCGGGTATTCTGATCGCGCTGGCCCAGATGGGGACCGTCCACGCGTATGCGACCGTGCGCGGCTATCCCACCTACCCGCGGGCGACCTGGAGCGCATTCCTTGCCGCTCTGGTGGTGTCGATTCCGGCGCTCCTCACCCCGGCGATCATTATCGGAGGCAAGATTTTCGGCTGGTTCACGGCGACCGAATCCGCCTGCATCGCGGTGCTCTATGCGGGTTTTCTCTCGCTCCTCGTGTATCGGGAGATGGATCTTCCGGGCCTGCGCTCCGCCTTCGTCGACACGGGCAAGTTTACCGGCATAGCGCTGTTCTGCGTGGGGACTGCGAGCGCCTTCGGGTGGCTGCTCGCCTATTATCAGATCCCCAGGGCGATTCTCGCTGGCGTGTCCGCATGGCAGATGGGATCGGTCGGCACCGGCTTCTTCATCGCTTTCGTGTTCCTCGTCGTCGGCTGCTTTCTTGACGCCATTCCCGCCATCATCATCGTCGGAACCATTCTCGATCCGCTCGCGCGCTCGGCGGGGCTCGATCCGGTCCACTTCGCGATGATCGGGATCGTGTCCCTCGCATTCGGGCTCGTCACTCCGCCCTATGGGCTTTGCCTGATGATCGCCTGCTCGATCGCCGGCATCCGCATGAAGGATGCGCTCCGCGACACCATGATCATGTTGGTGCCGATGCTGGCCGTGCTCGCCCTCCTGATCCTTTGGCCGCAGGTGGCCCTCTTCGTCCCGAGCCTCATCTCGCCCGAGTTTCTCCGATGAAAGTCGCTCCTCATGGCCTACGGCGGTCGGTGCCTTGAGGCGGCTATCGATCGACGCGCATGAGGCGAGCGCCTCGTCGATGCGTTTAGGTTGTTCGATGAAGCATCCGACGCCCCAGGGGAGCCGGGCAAGTCCTCGTCAGCAGAAGTCGAAGTCGCAGCCCTGGTCGGCTTGCAGGACGCTGCGCATGTACAGCCCGCGGTAACCCCGGTGCTCCTCTGCGACTTGAGCCGGCGGGCGCCACTCCTGGGCACGCCGCCGTCGCTCGTCCTCCGGCACGAGCAGCTCCAGTCGCCGTTCCGGCACGTCGAGGCGGATCCGGTCTCCGGTACGCACGAGCGCGAGGGGGCCGCCGACAGCCGCCTCCGGTGCGATATGCAGCACGATGGTGCCGAACGCGGTGCCGCTCATCCTCGCGTCGGAGATTCGGACCATGTCCTTGACGCCGGCCTGCGCCAGTTTCTTGGGGATCGGCAGGTAGCCCGCCTCCGGCATTCCAGGCGCACCCTTCGGTCCGGCGTTGCGCAGCACGAGGATGTCGTCCGCGTTTACGTCGAGCTCAGGGTCGTCGATCCGGCTCGTCAGGTCTTCGACCGAGTCGAACACGACGGCACGGCCGGTATGGATCAGCAGCTCGGGTGATGCGGCGGAATGCTTGATGACGGCCCCGTCGGGAGCCAGGTTGCCTCGCAGGACCGCCATGCCGCCGCCCGGATGCACCGGGTCGTCGAGGTGGCGAATGATGGTCTGCGTCGGGATGTTCTCCGCTTCATCCGCAATCTCACCTATGGTCCGGCCCGACACCGTGACGGCGTCGAGCGCCAAGTGCTCCCGCAATTCCCGGAGGAGCCGGGGCACGCCGCCGGCCCAGTGGAAGTGCTCCATGTAATGTGTTCCCGACGGCTTCAAATCGACGAGGACAGGCACCTTTCGTCCGATCTCGTCGAACTCTCCGAGGTCGACCGTCATGCCGCAACGGCGCCCGACCGCGGCCAGATGGATGATCCCATTGGTCGATCCCCCGATGGCTTGCAGAACCACCATCGCGTTGCGAAAAGCCGAGCCGGTGAGGATGTCGCGCGGTCGGGGTCCGCCCTTCGCGAGCGAAACCGCCTGGCGCCCGGTCGCTTCCGCCGCACGGATGCGATCGGCATGGGTCGCCGGGATCGAGCCTGTCCCCGGAAGGGCGAGCCCGAGCGCCTCCGCGACGCACGCCATGGTGCTCGCCGTGCCCATCACCATGCAGGTGCCCAATGTCGGGGCGAGACGTCCGCTCACGACCTCCACCTCGTCCTGGTCCATGGCGCCTGCGCGATGGTGCCCCCAAAGCCGACGGCAGTCGGTGCACGCGCCGAGCATCTCACCACGATGGTAGCCGACGAGCATCGGGCCGGTCATGAGCTGGATCGCCGGGACATCGGCGCTGACCGCGGCCATCATCTGCGCCGGGACCGTCTTGTCGCAACCGCCGATCAGGACAACCGCATCCATCGGCTGAGCGCGGATCATCTCCTCCGTGTCCATCGCCATCAGATTGCGCAGGAACATGCTTGTGGGACTAGCGAAGGACTCGTGGATCGAGATTGTCGGGAACTCCATCGGGAGTCCCCCGGACAGCATCACGCCCCGCTTTACGGCCCCGATAAGCTGCGGGACGTTGCCGTGGCACGGATTGAAGTCGCTGTAGGTGTTTGTGATCCCGACGATCGGCCGGTCGAGCGCGTCATCGGAGAAGCCCGCGGCCTTGATGAAGGCCTTGCGGAGAAACAGCGAGAAGCCAGGGTCTCCGTAGCTCGTCAGTCCCTTTCGAAGGCCCCTTGTCATGGCAGGCCACCTCCTCGATGCGAGCCGACGGGGGTCTCAGCGGACCTGATCTTCGGCAACCGACAGCGCGATCCGAGCCGTCTGACCTCGGAGGGCAAGTCGTCGGCGTCGCGATCGCGATGCGCGCGAGACCTGCCGGTGCCCGATCGTGCGTCCATGTTTATCCTCGCGACGCAGAGCCCACGAGCCGTCGCGGATTCGCCCGGGATGCCCTTCCGAAATGGGAGAACGACGATGTTTTGGAAGTCCCCCGCCGTCGCGTAGCCCGGCCCGCCCGGAAAAGGTTCTTGGTCGCGGAAAGGAGCGCACATCGGGCCGCATGCAGCTCCGTCAGCTAAAGGGCCGGCGCCGCCGGATTGTAGGAGGGGCGCGAAAGGCGTACCATCGCTCCTTGCAGCCGTGCATCCGAGCCGGCGCACGATGTTCCGCCTCCCGGATGGATTGCCGTTGGCCAGCGACCGGAGGGATGCCATGCCACTCGCGCCCGCACTCCAACACTATCTCGCCCACCAAGGGATCGCCTATGACGTGATCCCGCACGAGGCGACGCTGTCTTCGACCCGTACCGCCGAGGCCTGCCACGTCTCGGGGGACTGCCTCGCCAAGGGGGTCCTTCTGCGCGACCGGCGCGGCTATCTGCTCGCGGTCCTTCCGGCGTCGCATCGCATTCGGCTGTCCGACCTTCAGGACGCGCTGGGCTCGGACGTCGAGCTCGCCGAGGAGACGGAGGTCGAGTCGTGGTTCCGCGACTGCGAGCGCGGCGCGATCCCGCCTGTTGGCGCCTGCTATGGGCTCGAAATGATCATCGACGAGAGCTTGGTAGCGCAGCCGGAGGTCTATTTCGAGGCAGGGGATCACGCGACGCTGGTTCGCGTCACTCGCGACGAGTTCGCCAGAGTCGTCGGGCGAGCGCGACACGGGCGGTTCAGCGCCCGGGAGGCCGGCGTTCGGGTCCACTAGACACACCGGTTCCGCGCGATCCCCAGGGTTACAGGCAGAAAACGAGCAAGAGCTCGCTCCAAGAAACGAAAGGGGGCATTCTCCGCAAGGATGGAGGACTGCGATGCGTGTGAGTGAAGCCATGACGCGCGATGTCCGGCTTGCCACCCCGGATGAGACCATCCAGGACGCAGCCCGGATGATGGCCGAGATCGACGCCGGGATCCTGCCGGTTCGGGACGGCGATCGACTGGTCGGGATGATCACCGATCGGGATATCGCGATAAGAGCCGTCGCGGCGGGGAAGGGGCCCCAGACGCCGATCCGTGAGGTCATGAGCGCAGAGGTGAAATACTGCTACGAGGACGAGGACCTCGACCGCGTGACGCACAACATGGCGGATATCCAGGTCCGGCGCTTGCCGGTCCTGAGCAGGGAAAAGCGCCTTGTCGGCATCATCTCCCTCGGCGACGTTGCGGTCATGGGGGATGCTCGTCACGCCGAAACGGCACTGAGCGGCATCTCCGAACCCGGCGGACAGCACTCCCAGTCGGGCGGCCCCCGCCACTGACGAGCCGGGGAACCTGGGCGCGCCTGCCTCGCCTCTGCGGGCACAAGGCATGGCGCGCTCGCCCATCGCGAATGCTCGGCACGGAGCGCCGCGGGTCCGGGCAATCCAGGCTCATCCGCGCGAACTCGCCAGCGCCCCTGCCTGGGCGTCGTCACCGCGCGGGCGTTTCCCAACGATTGCTCTCGACCGAGCGAAAGATCGCGTCGATGACCTTCATGTTGGCGACAGCGTCTTCCAACGGCCAGTCCGATCGCTTGTCTCCAAGCACGACGCGCGAGAACTCGTCGCCCTGCCGGGTGTACTGATCGCAGGGCGGTATCTCCTCGACCGTGATCCCAGCGCCGCGGAGATCGCTTCCATCGTCGACGAGGACGCGGGTCATATCGTCAGGTTTGGGATTGAAGGGGACCTGTACTTCGATGCGTCCCTTCGTGCCGGCAATCTGGACGCGCTGATGCGGGACAAGCTGGGTCGAGCAGAGGAAACTCAACTGCCGTCCGCCGGGAAATTCGACCAGGGCACTGGTCAATCGATCGGTCGACAGGGCCGGATCGCGGTCCATCAGCCCGATCACCCGTGAGGGCTCTGCGCCGAAAATGTAGCGCGCGGTCAAGATTGCGTAGCAGCCGATATCGTACAGGCCGCCGCCGCCGATGTCGGCCTGATTGCGGATGTTCCTGGGGTCCGTGAGGTAATAGGAGAAAAACGTCTGCATCGCGCGGACTTCGCCGATGCGGCCGCTTTGGGCGATCTCTCGCGCGAGTTGCCACTGCGGGTGATGGCGAACCATGAAGGCTTCCGCGACGTGTCGGCCGGTCCGCTCCCTGCAATCCATCAGGAGCCGCGCTTCGGCGGCCGTGAGCGCAATCGGCTTTTCGCACAGAACATGCTTGCCGGCCTCCATGGCTTTGATCGTCCAAGGCACATGAAGGTGGTTGGGCAGCGGATTGTAGATGGCCGTGATGCTCGGGTCGGCCAGGAGCTCTTCGTATGAACCGTAGGCCTTGGGAATGCCGAGGCGGGCGGCGATCTCTCGCCCGCGTGCGATGTCACGCGACCCGATCGCGTCGATCCGCGAAAGCTCGCCGCGCTGCATGGCCGGTATGACCTTCTCGGTCCCGATTTGTGCCGTACTGAGAACACCCCACGAGACGCTGCGAGACATGGGAATTCCTCCTCAACTTGCTGTCCCGGAAACGCGGCCGAGGCGCGTGAACTCCGATGCGCCTCGCCTTCGGCCCGGCGATCAATCGTACAACCTTGGACGAGGTTCAAGCTGAACGCTCGTCATCCCACCGCTCCGAAACGCTTCGAGGCACGCTGCCGCCGTCGCCGACGAGACATATCCGTCCCAAGCGCTCGCTCCGACGGGAACGCCGCTCCGGATCGCAGTCGATCCACGACTGCAGCTGGTTTCGGTACGCTGCGGCGAAGTGGGCGCGCCAATCGTCGGCAAAGCTCGACGCCTGCTGTCCGGATGAGCGGACACGCACCGGCGATCGAGGCTCCAGTGTCAGCGGAGCCGGACTCGCAAACCATCTCGGCGCGGACGTCGTAGCCGTATTGCGCGTTGACGAAGACTTCGATGTCGACGAGGACGCCCGCTCGCGTCTCGAGCACGATGAACTGCGGATCGACTAAGGCAGTCGATCCCCTCGCGGTGCGTCTGAAGACGGTCGCGGAGGTGAACTCGTCATTCAGCAGCCAGCGTGCGACGTCGATCTCATGCACGGCCGAATTGCTGATCAGCATGCCGGAATCAAAGGACGGTGGAACAATGGCGTTGCGGTGCACGCAATGCATGAGAAGAGGCGCGCCGGGCCGGCCGGTCGCGAGGGCGGCCTTCATCGCCAGGTAACCGGGATCGAAGCGCCGCATGAATCCGACCTGCACGAGACGCCGGCCTCGTCGCGGCCTCCGCCGCGACGATCCGGAGGCACCCGCGATCGTCGACGCGAGCGGCTTTTCGCACAAGCACGGGCTTCCCCGCCTCGAGGCAGGCGAGCACGAGGTCCTCGTGGGTCTCGTCCGGAGAGGCGATGAGGACCGCCTCAACATCGGGATCGTCGATCAGAGCGCGGGCTTGCGCGTGCACGCGGGCTCGCGTCTCGGAAGCGACGGCCGAGGCTCTGTCCCCGTCCTTGTCGGCCACCGCGAGAAGGACGGCACCCTTGATGGAACCGGCGAGAGTCCGGGCGTGATCGCTGCCCATGATCCCGGTTCCGACGACGCCGACCCTGAGATGCTCATCCGAGCAACTCCTCCGCCTCGGGAGCCAGTCACGTCAAGTCGCCGCCGGGTCTGCGCATCCAGCGCCTCCGCGAGGGCCTCCGGGGCCCAGCCCTCCTGAAGCGCCTGGTGCAGGAGCGCCTGCTGGGTCTTCGGCGCGAGCCCGCCGATCGGCGGGTCGCGGTCGAGGTTGGTCGGGAAGGAATAGCCCTCCGCGCACGCCGCGACGGCGTTGGCGCCCTGTTGCGGCGTGAGGCGCCCGGAGGCCAGCATGGACCTGAGCGCGGGGTAGAGCGCCGCGCTCATCCGGGTTCGGTCGACGCTCTCCATCGCCCGGCCATAGGCCGAGGAGACCTGGAGCAGGTTGGCGATCCGGCGCACATCCGTCGAGCGGTTGGTGCCGGCGGCATGGAAGACCGCAGGATTGAAAAAGGCCGCATCCCCCTTGGCGAGCGGCAGCTGCACGTGGTGCCGGTCGAAGTACGTCCCGAAACTCGAGCCGGCCTGTCGCGAGATAGCCCGGCACAAAGGTTTGAGAGTACGGCAGGTAGAGGGTCGGCCCGGTCTCGACCGGCATGTCGCAATGTGCGACGGCGCCCTGGAGGGTCAGGACGGGCGACAGCCGGTGCACATGGGCAGGATAGCGCTCGATGACTTGCGGCGTCTGGAAGCCGAGATGGTAGTCGCGGTGGGCCGATTGCGCGGCGCCGCCCGGGTTCACCACGTTGAGCTGCGACGTCATCTGGTAGCCCGGCCCCAGCCACGCTTCGCTCACAAGGGCGATGATCTCGTTGCCGTAGTAGGCCGCGAAGACCTCCGGATCCCGCAGGCAGAGCTTCTCCAGCGCGTTCCAGATCCGGTCGTTGGCGCCGGGCTTGGCGAAGTGGTCACCCCCGCCCGTGTTGCTCGCCCGCTGCTCGTCGATCATGGCCCAGAAGTGATTCGAGGCCGCGTCCACGGGCGCGAGGTCGTCGAACGCTCCGCGGAAGACGACGATGCCCGGGCCCTCGGTCATGGCCTCGACCCATTCGGCGAGAAGCGCCTTGCGCGTGTCCGGCGAGGCCGCGGCGGCCCGTACGGCGTCGCCGTCGTAGATCAAGACGTTCGACGCGACCTCGCTGGCGAACGGATAATCCGCAGGATCGGTGGTGCGCTCGACGAGACCTTTGAGATCATCGAGATGGCACTCGTCCGCCCTCAGCCACACCCGATCGCTCCGGGCCTTGCCGACATTGTCCGTCTTCATGGTTTCCGCCCTGTCGTTCTGTGAGCTCTGGCCGGAACTATAGGATGGATCCGACGCGGGCCCTACCGTGTCGATCCCTCGACATCATGAAAGCGAGGGCTTCTTTCCGGGAGACTCCGGCAATTTTTCCAATTGCGTCTCAAACTCACTCGTGAATACCATGCTCGTCAACAAGCACGAGCACCGTCGCACTTCCGGCCGATCCAGCGACAAGAGGCCGAACGGAACACCCTGGGGGCCAGGGGCGTCGAATGCGGCCATCGGGAGGAGAACGACCGCGGCGTCAGGCGAGCGCGCTGGTCGTCGCCGGCAGAGCCGCGATCGAACCTCCAATCAGCGGCATGGTTGGGGCCAACGGGAGGCCGGGGTGCCGACGTCAGAGGCCCAAATGGTCGGGCGGTCCTTCCGAGAGCGGTCCGGGGCGTGCCGGCCCGCAGCTCCGAGACGCGGAACGGTGCCATGGCACCGCGGCTCAGGACCCCTCGACGCGTGAGAACTTCGTCCTGCGGCTCCGCGCCGTGCCGGACCCGGAGCGAGCCGGGGGCGAGCTTTGACCCCCCTCGTCGCGATCTCCGAACTCGACAAGTCCTTCCCCGGGGTGCAGGCGCTGAAGAAAGCCCGTTTCGAGCTCCTGTCCGGCGAGGTCCACGCCCTCATGGGCGAGAACGGCGCCGGGAAATCGACCCTCATGAAGGTCCTAGCCGGGATCTATCGGAAGGACGCCGGGGAGATCCGCATCGACGGCGTGCCGGTCGAGATCCCCTCGCCCCGCGCCGCTCAGGACCTCGGGATAAGTATCATTCATCAGGAGCTCAACCTGATGAACGATCTTACCGCCGCCCAGAACATCTTCATTGGCCGCGAGCCGAGACGCGCTTTCGGGCTCCTGCTCGACGACGAAGCCGCTCACCGTGACGCCGCAGCGCTCTTCGCGCGCATGAATCTCAAGTTGGATCCGCGCACGGAGGTCGGCGAACTCACCGTCGCCAAGCAGCAGATGGTCGAGATCGCCAAGGCCCTGTCGTTCAAGTCCAAGGTCCTGATCATGGACGAGCCCACGGCAGCGTTGAACAGCGCCGAGATCGCCGAGTTGTTTCGAATCATCCGTCAGCTCAAGGCCGAGGGCGTCGGCATCGTCTACATTTCGCATAAGATGGATGAGCTCGGCGAGATTTCCGATCGCGTCACCGTCATGCGAGACGGCGAGTATGTCGGAACGGTGCCCACGGCGACCACGACGACCGACACGATCATTTCCATGATGGTCGGGCGCAGCCTCACCGAAACGAAGGCCGATATCCCCGAGGCAGTGGGCCATGAGACCGTGCTCGAGGTGCGCAACCTGAGACGCGGTCATGCCATTCGGGACGTGAGTTTCCGCCTGAACAGAGGCGAGATCCTCGGTCTCGCCGGCCTGATGGGAGCGGGCCGGACAGAGGTCGCGCGAGCCATCTTCGGGGCCGATCCCTTGGACGGAGGCGAAATCCTCGTTCGCGGCAGGCCGGTTGCGATCCGCTCGCCGCGCGATGCCGTGCGCTTGGGCATCGGGTACCTTTCGGAGGACCGCAAGCGTTTCGGACTCGCCACCGGGATGGACGTCGCGAGCAACATCGTGATGTCGAGCCTGCGGCGCTATCTCGGACTCGGCATCTTCCTGAAGGCGAGGGCGATCCGCGAGACCGCACGATCCTACATCGCTCGGCTGCGGATCAGGACCCCGTCGGAGGCCCAGGAGGTCCAGTTCCTGTCCGGCGGAAATCAACAGAAGATCGTCATTGCGAAATGGCTTGCGCGGGACTGCGAGATCTTGTTCTTCGACGAGCCCACGCGGGGCATCGACGTCGGCGCGAAGAACGAGATCTACAAACTCCTCAACGCCCTCGCGGCCCAGGGCCGCGCGATCGTGATGATCTCCTCCGAGCTGCCCGAGATCCTGCGCATGAGCCACCGCATCGCCGTGATGTGCGAAGGCCGGCTGACGGGCGAGCTGCCCGGCGAGGGAACGACGCAGGAAGACATCATGCGTCTCGCAACGCGGCGGCGCAGCGCGACGGCGACGACCCCCGCGAGACGGGCGACCGAGGGATTGGACCAATGACGAGCCTAGCGCATCGCGCCGCCCTGACGACGGTCAGGTCGGCCGTGTTCAGCCAGGGGGCTCGGCAGAAGATCCTGGCGTTCGCCAGTCTGATCGTGCTCATGATGGTCTTCACCATCGCGTCGGACAACTTTCTCCAGCGTGACAATCTGATCGGAATTCTCCAGGCGACGGCCGTGAACGGGGTGCTGGCGGTTGCCGCGACGTTCGTCATCATTACCGGCGGCATCGACCTGTCGGTCGGCACCCTGATGACGTTTTGCGCCGTGATCGCCGGCGTCTTCCTCACCTATTGGGGCCTCCCGATGCCCGTCGGCATCCTGGCTGCGATCGCCGCCGGGGGTCTGTGCGGCTCGGTCTCCGGCGTGCTCATCGCCAAGATGAAGATCCCGCCGTTCATCGCGACGCTCGGCATGATGATGCTGCTCAAGGGCCTTTCCCTCGTCATCTCCGGCACCAGGCCGATCTATTTCAACGACACGCCGAACTTTCCCGTCATCTCGCAGGAGTCGCTGCTCGGGGAGATTCTGCCGTTCCTTCCCATACCGAACGGCGTTCTCATCCTCTTTGTCGTCGCGATCGCATCGAGCGTGGTTCTGACGCGCACGGCGCTCGGCCGCTATACCTTCGCCCTCGGCTCGAACGAGGAGGCCGTGCGCCTCTCCGGGGTGAATACGGACTTCTGGAAGATCGTCGTCTACACGGTTTCGGGCGCGATCTGCGGCATCGCGGGCCTTATCATCGCCTCGCGCCTCAACTCGGCGCAGCCGGCACTCGGCCAAGGCTACGAACTCGATGCCATCGCGGCCGTCGTGATCGGCGGCACGTCGCTGAGCGGGGGCCGCGGCACCATTCTCGGCACCATCATCGGCGCGCTGATCATCAGCGTTCTCACCAACGGGCTGCGGATTCTATCGGTCGCTCAGGAATGGCAGACCGTGGTGACCGGCATCATCATCATACTCGCCGTCTACGCCGACATACTCCGCCGAAAAGGCTGAGGAATGTCCACTCGTGGTGATCAGGAAGGAGCAGGCACACGCGAGAATTCGACGATCCGGCGCTCGCCGAAAGGCGAACGCACCGAACAAGTCTTCGATGCAGTCCAGGAGGAAATCATGTGGAGCAGACGTTCTCTGATCGGGGCCACCGTCATCGGCGTGTGCCTCGGCGCCGCGGGACCGGCGGCGGCCCAGGAAACCTATATCCCGCTGATCTCGAAGGGATTTCAACACCAGTTCTGGCAAGCGGTGAAAACCGGCGCCGAGCAGGCCGCCAAGGACCTGAATGTGCGCATCAGCTTCGAGGGGCCCGACAGCGAGACCATGGTCGACAAGCAGATCGACATGCTCTCGGCGGCGCTTGCAAAGAACCCGAAGGCGATCGGCTTCGCGGCCCTCGACAGCCAGGCGGCGATTCCCCTCCTGCGCAAGGCGCAATCTGCCAAGATCCCGGTCGTGGCCTTCGACTCGGGCGTCGACAGCGACATCCCCGTGACCACCGCGACGACGAACAACATCGCCGCGGCCGCGCTCGCCGCCGACAAGATGGCGGAGCTGATCGGCGGTGAAGGGGATGTGGCGCTCGTGGTGCACGACCAGACGAGCCGCACCGGCATCGATCGGCGCGACGGCTTCGTGAACCGGATCAAGGAGAAGCACCCCAAGATCAACATCGTCACGATTCAATATGGATCCGGCGATCACCTGAAATCGACGGAGATCACGAAATCGATTCTGCAGGCCAATCCGCGGCTGAAGGGGGTGTTCGGCGCCAACGAGGGGTCGGCGATCGGCGTCGTCAATGGCGCCAGGGAGATGAACCGCAAGATCGTCATCGTCGGCTATGACTCCGGCAAGCAGCAGAAACAGGCGATCCGGGACGGCGTGATGGCAGGTGCCATCACGCAAAATCCGGTGGGTATCGGCTATAAGACCGTGGAAGCCGCCGTGAAGGCCCTGAAGGGCGAGAAGCTCGAGAAGGTGATCGATACCGGCTTCTATTACTATGATAAATCGAACATCGACGACCCGAAGATCGCGCCGGTCCTTTATGACTGAGATCAGCGTCGGGGAGAGGGCCCACCCCCTCTCCCCCAAGGTCCGTGCCGCCCGCGGGGCGGACGATGAACGAACGGAGCAATCGCATGCCGGCCGCTCAGGTTGAGAAAGTGCCGCTGGGGCGCACCGGCCTCGCGGTGTCGAAGATCTGCTTTGGAACCTCGGCGCTGGGTCATATGCCCGACACCTACGGCTACGAGGTCGACGAGGAACGCGCTAAGGAGACCGTCCGCATGATCTTCGCGGGTCCGGTGAACTTCCTCGATACGTCTCGGATCTACGGGTTCGGGCGCAGCGAGGAACGGATCGGCGCCGTGATCCGGGAGCGCGGCGGGCCGCCCGAGGGCTTTATCATCTCGACGAAGCTCGACCGCGACCCCGAGACGAACCGGTTCGATGCCTCCCAGGCGCGGCGGTCGCTGGAGGAGAGCCTGCTGGCGTTGGGCATCGAGCGCATCGACCTCCTGCATATCCATGATCCGGAGTACGCCTCCTCCCTCGAGGAGGCGACGGGCCCTCGCGGCGCGGTCGCGGAACTGTTCAAGATGAGGGAGGAGGGATTGGCGACGGCGGTCGGCCTTGCGGCAGGCCGCGTCGACGTCATGATGCCGATCCTGCGCGAATGGGATTTCGATGCGCTGATCACGCACAATCGGTTCACCCTGACGAATCGCAACGCCGGCGACATGATGAACTTCGCCCGCTCCAAGGGAATTGCCGTCCTCAACGCGGCGCCCTATGCCGGCGGCGTCTTTGCCAAGGGGTCGACCTCCTATCCGCACTATGTCTATCAGCAGGCATCCGGAGAGGTGCTCGACCCGATCCGACGGATCGAGGCCATCTGTGCGAGGCATGGCGTTCCGCCCGGCGCGGCGGCTCTCCAGTTCTCGCTGCGCGACGAGCGGATCACCTCGACGATTTGCGGCGTCAGCAGGCCCGAACGGATCGAGCGAACGCTCGAATGGGCGAATTGGCCGATTCCCGAGGCGGCCTGGGACGAACTGATGTCGCTGCCGTTCTCATCCGAAGACCCGGAAGCCACGCGCGACTACAAACCCGGGTAGGCGCGGAGTCCCGATCCTCCGGCCGCAGAAGATGGGTCCGGAAGCCCATCGTCCGCGGCCGGGTCATGTTCACGTCACACTGGCTTGCGATGCCTGTGGCCCGGGACGGAGGTCGACGAGCATGCTGAAGGGAGAGCCGAGCCTCGAGGAGATCCTCAGCGAGCCGATCGTCCAACTGCTCATGGCGGCCGATCGGGTGAGCCTCGATGAGCTGCGTGACCTCTATGCCGTTCTGGCGCAGCGGATCTCGGGCATGATCGACCTGCCGCCATCGACGCCAAGTGACCCGGCGTGAGCGCGAAGCAGCGAGGCTCATGGCGACGGGAGGCCCCGCTATCGATGACGGGCCGGATGTTGCTGCGGCGCACGCCGTTCGATCGGAGTCACGGTCAGCTCGCGCATGTCGCCATGCCGCAGGAGCTTGAGCCGCGTGGACTGCCCGATGCGGCTGCCGTTCAGCACTCGCACGAGATCGTCGACGCCGGTGATCGGCTCCTGATCGAGAGCGAGGATCACGTCTCCGGGCGCGACGCCGGCGCGGGCGGCAGGCGTGTCGGTTTCGACGGAGACGACCACCACCCCTGACCGGCTCGTCAGACCGGCGGCATGAGCGACCCGGCGGGGCAGCGGAACGGTCTGGCCCGCTACACCGATCGACGCCCGTCTCACCCGGCCGTGCCGGACGAGCTCGGACACGACGAAGCTCGCGGTGTTGCTGGCGACTGCAAAGCAGATGCCCTGCGCTCCCATGATGACGGCCGTGTTGATGCCGATGACGTCGCCGCGCGTGGAGACGAGCGGACCGCCCGAATTGCCCGGGTTCAGCGCGGCGTCCGTCTGGATCACGTCATCGATCAGCCGGCCCGTGCTCCCGCGAAGCGACCGTCCGAGCGCCGAGACGACGCCCGCCGTAACGGTCGATTCGAAGCCGAGCGGATTGCCGATCGCCACGGCGATCTGGCCGCGCCGGAGCTGCTTGGAGTCGCCAAGCACTGCGTATGGCAGCCCATCGCTCGTCGCCCGAAGCAGGGCGAGATCGGTGTCCGGATCGTCTCCGAGCACGCGGGCGTCCACGGTTCGGCCGTCGGAGACCGTGAGGCCTGCCTCGCGCCGACCCTGCATCACGTGACTGTTGGTCAGGACCAAGCCGTCGGGGGAGATGATAACCCCCGAGCCGACGCCCGCAGGTCGTCCTTGCGACTGAGGCTCCACACGCACCACCGCGGGACCCGCCCGGTCGACGACGCCCACCACGGCCTGCGAGTAGGCGTCGAGCAAGCTCGGATCGGATGATGAGGGCAGGGCGGGAGCCGCGGGAGCAGGCTCCCCGTCGGGGTCAAGAATGCGAATGGGACCAAGATCGAGCATAGCGGGCACTTCGTGAAAGGGTGTTTCGCCTCATGTGGTTAGCCGCGGACAACATTGAAAGGGCACGCGACCTGCCCACGCGGGCAGTGGGACAACATTGAAAGGGCACGCGACCTGCCCACGCGGGCAGTGGGCAGGTTCGCGCGCGACGATCACATTGCATGCACTGCACACGAGGCTCCCATGACCGCTGATCCGTCGAACCCGCTTCCCGACCTGTCCGCCGCGCTCGAGTCCCTCGTCGCGAAGGCGGCTTCGAACGTGGTGGCCGTCCACTCCCGGCGATCGCGCTCGAGCGGCTTCCTGTGGCGGCCCGGCCTGATCGTCACGGCCGAGGAGGCGCTGGCCGACGAGGGTGAGGTGACGGTCACCTTGCCCGGCGGGGAAACCGCCTCCGCGGATCTCGTCGGACGCGATCCCACGACCGACATTGCCCTCCTCCGGATCAGCCGCTCCGATCTCGCCGCGGCTTCGCTTGCAGCGCCGCCTGTACCGACTGGAGCGATCGTGGCTGTCGTGGGCGCGGAGGAGGGCGCGCCGACCGCAGCCCTCGGGACGGTGGCCCGGACCGCCGGCTCGTGGCGCAGCCTGCGTGGCGGCGAGATCGACGCCCGGATCGAACTTGCAGTCGGCATGCGACGGAGCGCCGAGGGCGGACTTGCGTTCGATACCGGCGGCCGCCCGTTCGGGATGGCGGTGTTCGGACCGCGTCGGCGTGTCCTTGTGATCCCGTCGGCCACCATAGAGCGGGTCGCGGCCGCGCTGGAGAAACATGGACGCGTCGCTCGCGGCTATGTCGGGCTTGGCCTGCAGCAGGTTGCGCTTCAGGATGGCGATGGAACCGGCGTCATGGTGATGAGCGTCGACCTGAACGGCCCGGGCGCCGCCGCGGGGCTGCGTCAGGGAGACGTGCTCGTAACCTGGGATTCGAAGCCGGTCCGCAGCGTCCCCGGGCTGGTGCGTGCGCTCGGGCCTGAAAGTGTCGGGCGGAGCGTGGTCTTAGGCATCCGCCGGGGAGGGGAGCCGATGGACGTGAGCCTCACGATTGCCGAAAGACCGAAGCCGTGACCGACGACCGGGCCGATCCTGTCCGGCTCGCTCTGGACATCTCCGATCCGGCGCTGACCGATCGTCTGATTGCGGCATTGTCCGATGTGGCAGGCGTGCGGCTCGTGCAGGCGGGCGAGATCGCGGACGCCGTCGTGGTTGCGCCCCTCGACGAGGGCTCCTCGACCGTCACCGATGAACTCCTGACCCCGCGTGAGATCGAGGTGCTGCGCCTGCTCGCCGAGGGGGCATCCAACAAGGCGATCGCACGAAGGCTCGGCATCTCGGTCCATACGGCGAAGTTCCATGTCGGATCGCTGCTCGACAAGCTTGATGCAGTCGGGCGCACGGATGCCGTCGCGCACGCCGCGCGCATCGGCGTCATACAGCTCTGAGAGCTGAGGCGAATTTTCGACGGTGGCGGGGGATAAGAATTGGAAGCTCGGCCAGCGAGGGGTTGAGCGTCAAAGCGGTTTGGAACATCGAACTCAAGATTCGCCAACCGCTCCAGCGCTGCAGCAGCATTGAGATGTTCGACGCGACCAGCAATCGTGTGAGGTCGTCCGGGTCCTCGGTCGTCGTTCGCTCACCGGGTCCGAATCGTAGAGCCTTCGCAAACAGGTTCCGGGCTCGTCTTCGTCGTCGAACACGAAACGAAACCCTCCATCCGCGAAGTTTGCATTTCCAACCGGCCGTTTTCCGCCTAAGGTTAGCGCGCCCCGAGTAGGAGCCGCCGATGTCGCGAGGCTCAAACTCCTCCCGCACCCCCAGAGCCGTTGGAAACGGCCGAGGAACGGCAGCGCCCGGCAAAGGGCGGGTCGCCGAACTCACGAGGAGCTTGGCGGAGGCCCAGGAGCAACAAGGAGCCATAGCGGAAATCCTGAGCGCGATCGCCCGTTCGCCGTCGGACCCTCGGCCCGTGTTGGACATCGTCGCGCAAAGCGCCGCCAGGTTGTGCCAGGCCGATCTCGCCTACGTCCTTCGGTTCGATGGGGAACTCCTCCACTTTGCAGCCCAGGCGGGGTTTACGTCCGAGGCCTTCGAGGCAGCCCGACAGTCGTGGCCGCGTCCGCCGGACCACGGCCGCGCGGCTGGACGGGCCGTTCTCGGCCGCACCCCCGTGCAGATCCCGGACGTGCAGGCCGACCCCGCTTGCGCGCTCGGCGCCCTCGCGACCGCCGCGAGCCTTCGCAGCACGATGGCAGTGCCGTTGTTGCACAAGGGCCTGCCGGTTGGAGCGATCACGGTTGCGCGGTGCCGGCCGGGGCCGTTCTCGGACGCTCAGGTGGATCTTCTCCGGACGTTCGCCGACCAGGCGGCGATCGCGATCGAGAACGCGCGAATATACGACGAGGCGCAGGCGCGGACACGAGAGCTCCAGGAGGCGCGCGAGTATCAGACCGCGACGAGCGAGGTGCTGAACGTCATCAGCCGGTCGCCGAACGAGTTGCAGCCAGTGCTCGACTCCATCGTGCAAACCGCCGGCCGGCTTTGCGACGCCGACTTCACTTTCGTGTTCCGCCTTCTCGAGGACGGCCGGTATCACCTCGCCGCTGCGGACCCGAAGGATCCGACGCTGATCGACGTTCCTCACCCGGAATCCGCTCTCCCCCGGTGGCGGGAGTCTAACCGGGCGCGTCGCCGTAGAGAGGCGCACGATTCATGTGCCCGATGCGAGAGCCGACCCCGAGTATCGTTGGCCCGAATGGCTGGAGATCAGCGGTTTTCGGACGTTCCTGACCGTCCCGTTGATGCGCGACGGCGTCGTGATGGGCGTTATCGCGCTCGCCCGAACGCCGGTGAACCCGTTTTCGGAACCGCAAATCGACCTCGTCACGACCTTCGCCGATCAGGCGGTCATCGCGATCGAGAACGTACGCCTGTTCGAGGAGGTGCAAGCGCGCACCCGCGAGCTGCAGGAATCGCTCGAGTACCAGACCGCCACGAGCGACGTGCTCAACGTCATCAGCCGGTCGCCGGCCCAGCTGCAACCCGTCCTCGAAACGATCGTCGAGTCGACCGCCCGGCTTTGCCAAGCCTATGACGCCATCATCTCGCTGAGAGAGGGGGAATGGCTCAAGATCGCTGCGCATCGCGGTCCCATCCCCATCGATTTCGTCAAATGGCCGATCGGCCGAGATTGGGTCACGGGACGGTCCGTGCTTGAGGGAAAACCAATCCACGTTCACGACCTCTTAGCTGCTGAGCACGAGTTCCCCGATGGCCGAGCGATGGCGCTCCGGCTTGGGCATCGAACCATCCTGGCGACTCCTCTCCTGCGCGAGAATGTCGCCATCGGAGCCATCGCCATCCGTCGAACCGAGGTAAAGCCGTTCTCCGACAAGCAGATCAGCGTTCTTCAAACCTTCGCCGATCAGGCGGTGATCGCGATCGAGAATGTGCGTCTTTTCGAAGAGGTGCAGTCTCGGACCCGGGAGTTGCAGGAGGCCCTTGAGTATCAGACCGCCACGTCCGACGTTCTGAACGTCATCAGCCGCGCCCCATCGGAATTGCAGCCTGTCTTCGACGCAATCGTGCAAACGGCAGCGCGCCTCTGCGAAGCAGAATTTGCGCTTCTTTACAGACTGCAGGACGGGAAATTCCATGTCGCGGCCGCCAACAATGCGGAAGGAGACCTGATCCGGTACGCTAAGCAGCACCCCCTTTCACCGGGGCGCGGCTCGCTGGTCGGCCGAACTGCTTTGGAGGGTCGAACGGTCCATCTGCCCGATTGCCTCGCCGATCCCGAATACGCTGCCTTGGAGTACCAAAAGGTCGGAAAGTACCGGACCACACTCGGTATCCCGCTGCTTCGAGACGGTACGACGATCGGCGTGATTGCCTTGATGCGGAGTATCGTCAAGGGGTTTAGTGAGAAGCAAATCGACCTCGTCGCCACCTTCGCCGATCAGGCGGTGATCGCGATCGAAAACGTCCGGCTCTTCGAAGAGGTGCAGGCCCGAACCGCGGAGCTGACCAGCGCACTCGAGCAGCAGACCGCCACCTCCGAAGTTCTCCAAGTCATCAGCCGCTCGAAATTCGATCTCCAGCCTGTGCTCGATGCGATCGTCGAATCGGCCAACCGGCTGTGCGAGGCAGACGGCGCGAATATCTGGCGTCCGCGAGAGGGAACTTACTATTCCGCCGCGGCCTATGGAATACCGGTTGAGTTCAAGGATCGATTGGATCACCTCAGGATCAAACCGGAGGGCAGGTCGCTCGTCGCGCGGGCGCTGGCGTTGCGCCAAGTCCTTCATATTTCCGACATCACCCTCGATCCCGACTACGCAGGAATCGATCACGCAAGCTTCGGCGGCTATCGGAGCCATTTGGTGGTTCCGATGCTGCGCGAAGGCACGCCGGTTGGCGTGCTGGCGATCGGACGTCTGACGTCTCTTCCGTTCACGCAGAAGCAGATCGACCTCGTCACCACCTTTGCCGATCAAGCGGTCATCGCCATCGAGAACGTGCGGCTGTTCGAAGAGGTGCAGGAGCGGACCCGCGAGCTCGCGCGCTCGGTCGAGGAGCTGCAGGCGCTGAGCGAGGTCAGCCACGCGGTCAACTCGACGCTCGATCTCGAAACGGTGCTCAACACGATCGTCGCGAAGGCGGTCCACCTCTCGGCGACAGATGCGGGGGCAATCTACGTCTTCAGCAATCTGCGTCAGAAGTTCCGGCTACGCGCGACCTACGGGATGAGCGAGCACCTCATCGAAGCGATCGAAAAGCAGAAGATCGGCCCCGGTGAAGCGTACATCGGCACCGCCACCCAGCGGCGCGAGGCCGTCCAGGTGCCTGATCTCGAAAAGGAGCCGAAGGCACCGATGCGGGACCTCATCCTGCGCGCGGGCTATCGCGCGCTGCTCGCCGTTCCGCTGCTGCGCCCGGACCGTATCATCGGCGCCCTCGTGGTCCGGCGCAGGGAGCCGGGCCTGTTTCCGAAATCGACCACCGACCTCCTGCAAACGTTTGCGGCGCAGTCCGTGCTCGCGATCCAGAACGCACGGCTCTTCAGTGAGATCGAGGAGAAGAGCCGCGCACTCGCCATTGCGAGCCAGCATAAGTCGCAATTCCTGGCGAACATGAGCCATGAGCTGCGCACGCCCCTCAATGCCATCATCGGGCTGACGGAGATGCTGCGCGAGGAAGCGGAAGGCCCTGAATTCGCCGGCTTCCTCGAACCGCTCGATCGCGTTCACCGCGCCGGAAAGCACCTCCTTCAGATGATCAACGACGTGCTCGATCTTTCCAAGATCGAAGCGGGCAAGATCGAGCTCCACGACGAGACTTTCGATATTGCCGGCCTGGCGCGGGACGTCATCGTCACCGCGCAGCCGCTGGCAGCGAAGAATCGCAACCGCCTCACGATGGAATGCCCCGTGGGTTCGCGCGCGGTCCGAGGCGATGCCATGCGAGTGCGTCAGGTCCTCCTCAATCTCTTGAGCAACGCGTGCAAGTTCACCGAAGACGGTACAGTGACGCTGACCCTTTCGCCATCGGACGGGGGCGGCCCCGAAGGGGTGTCGATCGGCGTCGCCGATACCGGGATCGGCATGACGGCCGAGCAGGTCGCGAAGGTCTTTTCCGAGTTCACCCAGGCTGATCCTTCGACGACTCGCAAATACGGCGGCACCGGACTGGGTCTCGCGATCAGCAAGCGGCTGATCGAGATGATGGGCGGCGCGATTGCGGTCGAGAGTGCGCTCGGCGAAGGGTCGACGTTCAGGGTCTGGCTGCCCGCCTCGCCGGGCACGCAGCTGCCCCAGCCGGCTGCGGCCGAAGGCGGACCGGGACCAGCCGCCGGCTCGAGCGCTCCGACGGTTCTCGTGATCGACGACGATCCCGATGCGCGCGACCTCATGCGCCGTTTCCTCGCGCGAGAGGGCTTCGATACGCTCACCGCGTCCGATGCCGCGGAGGGCTTGCGATTGGCTCGGCAGTTCAAGCCGACGCTGATCACGCTCGATGTCCTCATGCCTCGCGTGGACGGGTGGGCCGTGTTGAGAGAGATCAAGGCCGATCCCGCTCTGGCGTCGATCCCGGTGGTCATGCTGAGTATCCTCGACGAGCAGGAGACGGGATTCGCCCTCGGTGCCGCCGACTACCTGACGAAGCCGTTCGATCGCGGCCGTCTGCGCACCGTCCTGCAGGCACATCGCGGCGCCGGGTCCGGTGCTCGCGTCTTGGTCGTCGAAGACGACGACGCGGTCCGCAGGATATTGCGCGACATGCTCGCGCGGGAGGGGTGCCAGGTCGATACGGCTGAGAACGGCGTGGCGGCGCTTCAGCGGGTCGCGAAGGGGAGACCGGACATCATTCTGCTCGACCTCATGATGCCGCGCATGGACGGCTTTGAATTCCTCTCGGCTCTGCGCGAAACGCCGGACGGAAGCCAAATTCCGATCGTCGTGCTCACCGCAAAGGATCTCTCGGAGGACGAGCGCGAGCGCCTCGCCGGCGACACGAAGGCGGTGCTGCGGAAATCGATGCATAGTCGGGACGAACTCGCCGCCGAACTGCGGCGTGTCTTGAAGATGAGAAGAGTGGAGGGAGCAACTGCCTAGAATCCTCTATGTCGAAGACAACGAAGACAACGTCTACATGCTGCGCCGGCGCCTCGCGAAGCACGGGTACGAGATGATCGTGGCCGAGGATGGCGCGAAAGGCGTCGAATCGGCAAAGCTCGAAAAGCCGGATCTCATCCTCATGGATTTGAGCCTGCCGGTTCTCTCGGGCTGGGAAGCGGCGCGGCAGCTCAAGCAGTCGGTGCACACCCGGTCCATTCCGATCGTTGCACTTTCCGCCCATGCGTTCGAAGGTGAGCGAGAAAAGGCGCTTGAAGCGGGTTGCGACGAGTTCGAGACCAAGCCGGTGGATATCGAGCGCCTGCTGGAGAAGCTGTCGCGCCTGCTTCCGGTCGGGGACCGCTGATGGCACAGAGCCGCCCGCGCATTCTCATCGTCGACGATGTCGACGACAACGTTTTCACCCTCGAGCGCCGCCTCAGGCAATTCCTCGATCCGGAGGTCACAACCGCCGAAAACGGCCGTGTGGCCCTGCAGCACCTTTGCGCGCGGCCTTTCGATCTCGTGCTCCTTGACGTTCAGATGCCTGAAATGGACGGTCTGGCGGTGCTTGATCGCATGAAGTCGGACATGTCGCTGCGGGACGTCCCCGTCATCATGGTGTCCGCCGTCGACGACCTCGACACGGTCCTTCGTTGCATCAAGCTTGGCGCAGACGATTACGTGCAGAAGCCGTTCAACGCGGATCTCCTGCGCGCGCGTGTCGAGGCGGCGCTCGAGCGCAAGCGGCTGCGCGATCAGGAAGGTCGTTTCCTCGAACAGCTCCAGCAAGAGAAGGCGCGGGTGAACGAGCTCCTGCACAGCATCCTTCCGAAAGCCGTCGTGAGCGAGCTCAAGTCGGATGGGCGCCCGCAGGCGCGCCGGCACGACAGCGTCGCGGTGCTGTTCTGCGACGTGGTGGGCTTTACGGAGTATTGCGACCGAAACGCACCGGAACGCGTCGTCCATGAGTTGGAAACTCTCGTCGCTGTTTTCGAGTCGGTCGTCGAGACTCACGGCCTCGAGAAGATCAAGACCATCGGCGATGCCTTCATGGCGACCGCGGGGTTGCTTCACTACATCGAAAACCCCGCTCTCAACGCCGCCGATTGCGGCCTTGCGATGGTGAACGCCGCCATCGACCACCCCGCCGGTTGGCACGTTCGGGTCGGCGTGCATCTCGGACCGGTCGTGGCCGGCGTGATGGGGAAGCGCAACTTCGTCTTCGACGTGTGGGGAGATACGGTCAACGTTGCCGCCCGCGTCGCCGCTGAGGCGGAGCCCGATACCGTACTCGTCACCGGTGCGACGTGGCCGGTCTTGAGCAGAGCCTGCCACGGTCGAGCGCTCGGCCTGTTCGATCTCAAGGGCAAGGGCAAGACGGAACTTGTGCGTTATCTCGGACGCAGGTGAGGAGGTGCGTGCGGCGCCCGGGGTGGTACGGCCATGAAGTTCGGCAGGCGAGCGCGACGGTCGAGAACGCTGAACGCACGAAACGCCGGACGAAACCGAACCGCGTCTGACGAAATCGGGCGGCAACACTCTCGAGCTCTGGTGCGGGTCGAACAGCCGGAGCCACACCGATGACGCCTCGACAGATCGAGCTTGTGCAATCCAGCCTCCCCGCGATTCTCGCGATTCGCGAAAAGGCCGCCGGTCTCTTCTATGAGCGCCTGTTTGCGATCGACCCGACAACGCGTCCGCTTTTCGCGGGTGCCGACATGCGCGAGCAGGGAGTCAAGCTAATCGGCGCGATCGCGATGATCGTCGGAGCGCTCAGCCGGCTTGACACGATCAGCCGCGATGTTCGAAAGCTCGCCCATCGCCATCAAGGCTATGGAGTCGAGCCGCATCACTATGACAGCGTCGGCGCGGCCCTGCTGTGGACGCTTGCGCAAGGACTCGGCAGCGCCTTCACGCCCGAGTTGAGGGACGCGTGGGCCGCCGCCTACGCGATATTGAGCGACGCGATGCAGCAGCCGCACGATGCCACTCTGGCGGCGTGACCGAACGCGCGCCGGTGTTTGGGACGAGAAGGAGTGCTGCATTTCCCGCAGCCCGCCTTCTTATGAGGCTTCTCGCCGCTGTTCGTTCCGATGTTGTCGCTGAGACGGTCACGATCGCCGCGAAGAGATGGGCATCCCGTTCGCCGTCAAGATTGCGGTACAAGAAAGAAGAGAGCCGATCGACGTAAGTGGAAGCTGCTCTAGGGAAAGGCCGGGTTGTCCCCATCAAGAAATGGGAAGCGCGGCTTGGCGGGTGGCGGGGCCGTAACGCCCGGAAGGATGTACACCCGAATCATCCCTTGCTCGCGCTTCGCCTTCGGTTCAGCATATGGAGGCTGTGACGGCCCATGCGATGGTCCCCCCTGAGACACCGGGCGCACAGTGCAAGGAGGCCGGGGGCGCGAACCGGCCTCCTCTTTTTTGATGCTCACGGAGCGGACGAATGGCCATTGTCAAACGCTTCACAGGGACGACCTATGCGACCGGCACGGTGGAAGCCTTCTACGGTGACGCAGGCTTCGACACGGTCAGCTACTTGAATGCACCAAGCGCATTGACGCTTGGCGATTACGACCTGGGGGTGACGGTCGATCTTGCGAGCCCCTTCCTCAACACCGGGTTGGCTTCGGGCGACACATATGTTGGCGTCGAGAGAATCACAGGGAGCCAACATACGGACTTCCTGTACGGAGACGCTCGGACCAATAACTTCGACGGCGGCGGTTCGCCTGACTTCATCTACGGTCGGGACGGCAACGATGTAATTCGTGGAGGAGGAGGTTTCGACTACTTGTACGGTGAGGCGGGAAGCGACACCCTGCATGGCCAGTGGCACACGGATCAGCTGTACGGAGGGGACGGCAACGACAAGCTCTGGGGAGGATCAAACTACATCAACCACTACTACCCCGGAACGGACTACTCAGACGTTCTGTATGGTGACGGCGGTGACGACCAGCTGCACGGAGACGTCTTGATCACCGACTACACTGCGCGGTCGGAATACGATCCGCTTCTCGATTTCATGCCTGGACATGATGAACTTCGCGGCGGCGCGGGGCATGATGTTTTGAACGGCGACGGCGGGAACGACGAACTATGGGGCCAAAGCGGCGCAGACACGTTTGTGTTCGACGCTCCCTATGTCGTCAAGGACGCGCGCGGCAACAACCTGCGGATTACCCCTGGTGACGACGTGATCAGGGACTTCAACCCGGCTGAAAGAGATCGATTGGACTTCAACGGTCAAGATTACGTGCTCGCCCATACGTCTGTGGGTTACGCGATTACGCTTCGTGACTCGGGAGCCACCACTGGGCACGTAACCCTATGGGGAGTCCACAGCTTCGATCCCACTTGGGTCATTTGAGTTGCTGCGAAGTGGCTTAGAGCCTCTGCCTCCAATCCCGTGGTCGCTGATCCCGCCGCTGCGCGGCTCGACCCGGTGTGCAGGAGCATCTCGTGCTCAGTGACGGTCAGACCCTCAACGTTGGTTGTGAGACAACGCGTCAGTTCATCTTGCGCGCACTCATGAGACCGGCTCCGCCCGGGGCCGCACCATACTGGATCCGGACGTCCAGTCCCTTGGCCGCCCGAGCGAAGTCACATTGCGGCGAGCGCCGCTGCCACCGCCCGTCGTGCAATGCATGCCTGTGGCAATCATGACGCCGGGCCGCCGACCTGCGGTCCGCCGTCGACGGGGTGCTGCCGGACCCATTCGAGCAGCAGCACGTAAGTGACGGCCAGCAGCACAGGCCCGACGAACAGGCCGAGAAGACCGTCGACAATCATGCCGCCCATGACGCCGACGAGGATCACCGGCATCGGCACTTCGAGCCCTCTGCCGAGCATCAGCGGTCTAAGAACGTTGTCGCTCAGTCCGACGATGACATTCCAGATCAGAAACATGATCGCCGCCGGCGTTGCTTCGGTCGCGAAGACATAGCCCACGACCGGCAGGGTCAGCAGAATCAGCGGCACCTGCATGATACCCAGCACGAGCGCAACAAGCGTCAAAGCGCCGGCTGCCTGCAGTCCGATGGCGAAGAAGCCGACACCCAAGAGCAGCGACTGGATCAGCGCAACGCCGACCACCCCGAGCGCCACACCGCGGATGGTGGCCGCGGTCAGCGTGACGAGCCGTACCGCGCGCGCCTTGCTGCCGGTGACACGTTCCAGCAGGCGTCGCGCGAATTCGGTGGCACTCTTGCCATAGACGACGAGCACGGCGGCGATCGCGAATGAAAGAACGAACGCCAGTTCGCCGAGGGCCAGGCCACCCGCGAACGACCCCAGCCATGTCAAGGGCCCGCTCAGCAAGTGGCCGTATTTCGTCAGTGCCGCCGGCAGGTTGGTCGCGACGAGAGCCCAGATCTCGGTCAGTTTCTTGCCAACCAGCGGGGTGCCGTCGAGCCACAGGGGAGGCGGCGGCAGCGTCACGTCGTGGCTCTGCAGGCTCGAGACCAGGGAGTATATCGAGGTCGCGAGCGACGTCACCACGATGACCATCGGCCCCAACGCGACCGCGACGCCGACCAGCCCGATCAGCAGTGCCGATCCGCGATCCCCCAGCCGGGCGGCGAGACGGAGATGGAGCGGATACAGCATCACCGCGAGGATCGCCGACCAGATCAAAATGAAAGCAAAGGGCAGCACGATCCGGGCGCAGGCGTAAACCAGCACGGCGACCAGCCCGATTCGAAGCGCGGCATCGAGCATGGTCGAGGGCGAAGGCGCGTTGCCGGCGTTTGGCGCGTTCGGGTCCATCGTTTCGTCCCCTGCCAAGGTCATACCGGACGTGTCGCGAAAACGACCGTGGTCCGGCGAGCCACCGTGGAGGAGCGCCCGGAGTTGAAGCGGCTCACCCCACGCAAAGCGAGACTTTACCGGAAACCCGGCTGAAGGACACGCGGTGTCAACGCCTGCCGACGCGATTGACCGGACCATCTGTGTCGTCCGTCATTGTCGACGGCGAGGCCCTGCGCTCGCCGCACGCCGCAGGGCCGCGCCTCATCGCCGACGACCTTCTCGGCGTCGGAACTTCGTCCGCCTCGCATGGTGCATTGCGCTCGGTTGAGCCGAGGAGCAGGCTTGCTCTAAAGCATGCCGGCGCGAAGGCGAGATTCTGATGCCAGCTAGGCCCCGGATGGCACTCACGGCGGACCTCGTCGCTTCTGCGGCCCAAGTGGTCGAGGATGCGGGCCTGGTGCCCGGTATGGTCGAGATGACGGACGAGGACTATCGCCTTGCCGTGCAGAACGTTCTTCCCCGCGCGACCGACGGTGCATTCTGGTTCTTCGGCTATGGCTCATTGCTCTGGAACGCCGCATGCGAGGTTGCTGAAAGCAGAGGAGCGATGGTCCACGGATGGCATCGGGCGTTTTGCATCCGGATCAACCGTTTCCGGGGCACGTTGGACAGGCCCGGCCTAATGATGGCGCTCGACCGAGGCGGCCTGTGCCGGGGCGCGGTCTTCCGGGTCGCGGCCGCCCAGGTCGAGGAGAGCTTGGACAGGCTCTTCCGGCGCGAGATCCTGATGAAGCCGTGGGTCTATGTTCCGCGCTGGTTGACGGCGCAGACCGGCACCGGCCCGGTCCGTGCGCTCGGTTTCGTGGTGAACCGGAGCAGCGAGCGGTATGTCGGTAAGCTCAGCCTCGATGAGGTCGCGGCCATACTCGCGACGGCCGCAGGTCATCGCGGGTCGTGCGCGGAATATCTCCACAACACGGTGGCCCATCTGGACGACCTTGGGATCCGGGACCGCAATCTATGGCGCTTGCAGGGCTTGGTCGCGGAACGGCTCAAAGCAAACCTTTCTTCCCCATCCCGCGCGACAGCGCACGTTTCATAGACGGCCTTGCGCGAGCCCTTTCACATGTGAGCCGTTCTCGCATGAGAGCGTCCCCGCTCGCGCCGCCCCGTTCACAACGGTCCGTGTCACGGGATCGAATTCACAGAAGGAGGAAAACAGGGGCGTTTTTCAAGTGGCTGGGGGACGAGGATTCGAACCTCGACTAACGGAGTCAGAGTCCGTCACTCGACGCTGAAAGCGCTGCACTTTTCCTCCGACCGACGGAGGAAAGTGGCTGTGTCATATCAAACGGTTACACGGGATTTCCCGACCGCCCTAGGCGGCCGCTGACTCCGCATGATCGACGGGCGAACCATTGTCTCGGTGCTGGGCGGCCGCTGGCGCGGCCGGGAGGGTTTCTGTCGTTGTCCCGCGCACCGCGATCGCAACCCGTCCCTTCACGTTACAGAGACCCCCGACGGCACCGTGCTCGTGCACTGCTTTGCCGGGTGCCCGAGCCGTTGCGTGATCGACTCCTTACGAGCAAAGGGGCTCTGGCACGGACTTCCGAGTGATCGCCCGATCGTTCGCGGCGAGCCGAGGCCGCCTCCGCACGTCGACGAGTGCGTAAGGGCAGAGCGAGCGCTCGCTATATGGAAAGCGGCCCGGCCAATGGCCGACACGCTCGCGGAAAAGTATCTGCGATCCCGAGGGATCGCGCTCGACCTGCCGCCCACGCTGCGCTTCCATCCAGAACTGAAGCACCGGTTCAGCGGACGCTGGTAGCCTGCCCTCGTGGCGGCCGTACAAGGCCCGGATCGGCGCGTCGTCGGGGTGCACCGCACGTTCTCGAACCCACGGGTGGCAAGGCTCAAGTGGACGAGCCGAAGCTCGCGCTTGGGCCGCTCGGCGTCGGCGCTGTTCGATTGGGTCCTGCCGCGCGGAACCTGGGCTTTGCTGAAGGGATCGAGACGGGCCTGTCGGCGATGCAGCTCTACGGCGTGTCGGTTTGGTGCAGTCTCGGCACGACACGCCTCCCCAAACTCGCGCTACCCGACTGCGTGAAAACCGTCGTCATCTACTCGGACGTTGGGGCGCCCGGGCAGGAGGCCGTCGCGCTCGCGCGCGATGCCTATCGGGCGCAGGGGCGGCGCGTGCTGATCGCCTATCCGCCGGAGGGGGGCGATTTCAACGACGTTCTGAACCTGGAGGCCGCGAAATGACCGAGCCCGCAAACGCCGTCGCCCTGTTCGACCAGGATTCGCACCGACAGTCTCGCGCTGCGCTTTACCTCGATCTATGGGGCCTCATTGCGCTACTGCGCGGTCTGGGGCAAATGGCTGATCTGGGATGGCCGGAGATGGAAGCCCGACACGGTCACCTCCGTGCGCAACATGGCCCGCAAGGTCTGCCGGGATGCGGCTGGCGAGTTCGACAGGCCGAGGCCGGGAATCAAGTCGATGACGACGGCGAAGGCCGTCGAGTGGTTCGCCCAGGCCGACCCGCGGCACGCCACCGACGTTGACGTGTGGGACGCTGACCCCTGGCTCCTCAACACCCCAAGGGGTACGGTGAACCTGCGCACCGGCAAAATCGGACCGAACGATCCGGACCATTACCTCACGAAGGTCACCGCCGCGGCACCTGGGGGGAGCTGTCCGACTTGGCTCGAGTTCCTGCGCCGCATTACGGGAGACGACGAGGAGCTCCAGAGTTTTCTGAAGCGCATGGCCGGCTATGCCCTCACCGGGGTAACCCTGGAGCACGCCCTGTTCTTTCTCTATGGTACCGGCGGCAACGGCAAGGGCACCTTCTTGAACACGCTAATAGCGATCATGGGGGATTACGCCACCGTTTCGACCATGGACGCCTTCACTGCCGGGCTCGGCGATCGCCACTCGACCGAGCTCGCGATGCTGCGCGGGGCACGCCTTGTTTCGGCTCAGGAAACCGAGGAGGGCCGGCGCTGGGCTGAGAGTCGCATCAAAGCCATGACCGGCGGTGATCCGATCACCGCTCGCTTCATGTACGAGGACTTTTTCACCTACGTGCCACAGTTCAAGCTTGTCATCGCCGGCAATCACAAGCCGGGGCTGCGCAATGTCGACGAGGCGATTCGGCGCCGCTTTCACTTGGTCCCGTTCACCCAGACGATCCCGTCCGACGAGCGCGACCCGCGTCTGACGGAAAGCTTCATACTCGCGGTTGGAGCCGCCATGGCGCTCCTTTCGCCTCACTTCATGTCGTGGGCCAATTTTCGTGCCGTTTGCCGCGCGCCGCGCCGCGCAGTTCGTCCGAAGCAACGCTCGCCGATGTCATGAGCCGAACCTTCCCGGTCCTTCCGTGCCCGACGCCATCCCCATAACGCTTTCCTCGTCGGATCGATGTCCCGCAAGCTCCCCGGCTATCCGACCCTGGCGCATCACCACGATCCGGTCAGCCAGTGCGAGGATCTCGGGGAGGTCGGAGGACACGACGAGGACAGCCATGCCCCGTTCCGCCAGGTCCCTAAGCAGCGTGTGGACCTCGAACTTCGCGCCGATGTCAACGCCCTTGGTTGGCTCGTCCACAATCAGGATCTGGGGCTTCATCTCCAGCCACTTCGCGAGAAGGACCTTCTGCTGATTGCCGCCGGACAATTGCCCGACCGGCTCCTCCGGTCCGCGCGTCTTGATCCGCAGTTCCTGGATGTGGCGTTCGGCGACAGCCTTCATCCGGGTCGAGCGCAGAAAGCCCGCGCGGGAGACGCGCTCGAGCGCTGTCACTGCGATGTTGCTCGCCACGTCAAAAGTCGGGAAGATCCCCTCGATCTTTCGCTCCGCGGGCAGGTAGCCTATGCCGCGGCGCATGGCGGCCCGCAAGCCTCGGAGTGCCGTGGGCGCTCCCTCGACGATGATCGTACCGCGATCGACTGGGAGTATGCCGGCAAGAGCTTTCGCGAGGTCCGCCCGGCCGGAGCCCATCAGGCCCGCGAGGGCCACGATCTCGCCAGCCCGCACGGAGAGATCTACTTCCGCGAACCGGCCCGAGGCGGTCAGGCTGCGGCATTCTAGCCGCGCCGGACCCGGGCTGCCGACCGCCCGGCGACGGGCGCTGTCGATATCGCGGCCCACCATCGCGCGAACCACGGCCTCGGGCACGACCTCGCGGGTGATCAGGCCTGCGACCGACCGCCCGTCCCGCAAGACCGTGATCCGCTGGGACAGCGCAAAGACCTCGTCGAGGTGATGGCTGACATACACGACCGCGATGCCGTCTGCCGCGAGTCGGCGTACGACAGCGAACAGGGCGTGCTTCTCGTCCTGCGAGAGCGCCGAAGTCGGCTCGTCGAGGAGCAGGACGCGAGCGTTGAGGGACAGGGCCTTGGCGATTTCGATTAGCTGCCGGGTCCCGATCGGCAGCCGGTCCACCCGCGCGTTCGGATCGATCCGAAAGCCCAGGCCGTCCAGCAGATGATGGACGTCCCGGTAAAGCCGGCTCCACCGGACGAGGCCAGCGCGCGTCGGCACCCGGCCGGCGAACACATTCTCGGCGACGCTTAGGGACCCCACGAGCGAGAGCTCCTGGAATACCGTTCCGACTCCCATGGCTTGCGCCGCCCGCGGGCTGCGGATCGGACCTTCGCGTCCGCCAACGACGATGCTGCCAGAATCGGGTTGAATGACGCCCGAGAGGATGCCGAGCAACGTCGACTTGCCGGCACCATTCTCGCCGACTAGGGCGTGGACCTCGCCCGGTGCGACTGCAAACGAGACTTGCTGGAGGGCAGGGACCACTCCAAACGACTTGGAGACCGAACGGACCACGAGGCCGTCCGCCGTCACGAGGCTCTCCCCTGTTCGTCGGCCGCGGCAATATCCTCGATCTCTCGCGCGTAGGTGGTCTTGGTTCGCCCGATGTGCGTGTCGAGGGTTGATAGGGCCTGGGCGATCTCGCCCCGTCGCAGGAGCTTCAACATCCGCTTGTGCTCCGCGAAAGACTTCTCGGTGTGACGAGGCTTGCCCGCCAGGTGCGTCCTGAGCGCCGCGATCTTGCCCACAAAGATTCCGTACGCGTCCGCCATGTAGCGGTTGCCGCAGTGCTTGAAGAAGCACTGGTGGTAATCCGTGTCGGCCGCGAGATATGCCTTGAGCTCCCCCTTCGCGCGCGCGGCCGTCATGTTCTGGACAACGGCGCCGAGGTCGTCGAGAAGCAGGTCCCGGTGGCGCTCGAGCGCGTAGCGCATGGCGGACGCCTCCAGGCTCTGCCGCACCTCACAGATCTCCACGACCTCCGTGGCTGAGAGCGTGAACACGAATGCCCCCCGCTGAGGCACTATCCGGACCAGCCCCTCGAGGCGCAGCTGAGTCAGCGCCTCGCGCACAGGTGTCGTCGAAATCGCCAGACGCTCGGCCAGGAGCCGCTCCGAAATCGGTGCGCCAAGCGCCAGATCCCCATTGACGATCGCGTCCCGGATGCGCGCCGTCGCTATCCGTGCGAGCGTGACGGAACGCTCGATCGGTCGGACCGCTCTGCCAGGCACCGCATCCAAAGGGAGCCTCCATGGACGTTGCTGAGGTCGATGGGCTCTGCTATAGCAGATAGCAGATAGCAACCGTCCGAACAAGCGCCCGGAGGCGCTGGGAGGGAAACGGATGCGGGCCGACGTCGTGGTTCCTTGTGGAAATCACCATGGTGAAGGTGTGCTCTGGTCGGCCGAGCACGGACTTGTAATGTGGACGGATATCCACGGCGGCCGGATCTGGACGCTCGATCCCCACACTTCGCGGAGCCAGTCCTTCGCGGTCCCCGGACGGGTGGGATGCTTTGCTCCGCGCAAGAGCCGTCCGGCGACGCAGCTCGTCGCCGCCTTCACGGATGAATTTGCCTTTCTCGACCTTGAGCGGGCGGAGCGGCAGGACATCGCGACCTTCGAGCCCGATCAGCCGACCACCCGCCTTAATGACGGCCGCACTGACCGTCAGGGGCGTTTTGTGGCCGGCGGCATGAACGAGGATGGACTGAAGCCCACCTCCTCGGTCTGGAGTCTCTCACCCGGAGGCTCGCTCACGCCCCTCATCCAAGGCGTCGGCTGCGCGAACTCGATCTGCTTCAGTCCGGACGGGCGCACGATGTACTTCGCGGACTCGGCTGGCACGGATATCTGCGCCTATGACTACGATCCCGCAACCGGCACCCTCGGCGCGCGACGGATCCTCGCGACGCTGGCGCCGAACTCAGGGGTGCCGGACGGCTCCTGCATCGACGCCGACGGCTATCTGTGGAATGCGGTTTGGGAGGGCTACCGAGTCGAGCGCTATTCTCCAGACGGCCGGCTCGACCGGGTGGTCGAAGTGCCCGTTCGCAAGCCCACCTGCTGCGCCTTCGGCGGGCGGGACCTCGACATTCTATTCATCACCACCTCCCGCCTCGGGGCGACCGAGGAAGAACTCGGTGCGCGAGCCACAGGCCGGGAGTCTGTTCGCGATCGAACCCGGGGTTCGCGGGCTCGCCGACCAACCGTTCGCCGGCTGAGGAAGCCGGCCGAACGCAAAGACAGGAGGAAACCGATGATCACACTCTCCCGCCGTCTGGTCGCCGCGATGATCGGCACCTCGTTCCTGGCATTCGCCACCAGAGTCCACGCAGTCGAGTACCCAGCACCTCAGCCCCTCAAGGCCAGTGCGCAGGCCGACAACGGCAAGCTCAAGGGCGACGGAAAAGTCACGATCGCCTACATGCCGCCTGGGACGGAGTTCAATTATTACATCGCAATCGGGGAGGGGATCAAAGCCGAAGCGAAAGCGAACAACGTTGAGGTCTTCATGCTCGCGCCTCAGTCTGGCGCCGACATCAATGGCCAGATGGGTATGATCCAGGATGCGATCACCCGCAACGTGAACGCGATCATCCTGTCCACCCACGACGAAGCAGCTGCCGCGCCGCTGGTCAAGCAGGCCGTCGATAAAGGCATCGCGGTGGTGATCGTGAATTCTGACATCGCGAACTTCCCGACCCCGGTCCATGCCGTCGTTGGCTACTCCCAGCGCAAGGGCACGCAGAAGATTGGCCAGTACCTGCTCGACAAGCTTGGCGGCAAGCCCGCGAAGGTCGCGGTGATCGAGGGTCAGCCTGGCTACCATTCCACTGAGCGCGTCGGCGGCTTCCTTGATGCCGTCAAGGGTAAGCCGAGCGTGCAGGTCGTCACGTCGGTGCCGGGCGGCTGGAACGTGGAGGGCGGTAACACGGCGGGAATGGACCTGCTGCAGGCCCATCCCGACGTGAATGTCATCTTCGCAGCCAACGACTATATGATCATGGGCGCGGCACTCGCCGCGAAATCTCTCGGAAAACGCGACCTAATGCTCCTCGGAAACGACGGCGACACGGCGGCTCTCGAGCAGATCGCCGCCGGAGCCATCACGGCCACCGTCAACACGACACCGTTCGTCATGGGCCAGATCGCGCTTCAGGTGACGCTCGATACTCTTAACAAGAAGTTCCCGGGCGGATTCGTCGAGACCCCGACCAGCATCGTCGACAAGGCCAGCGCTCCCGCGGTGCTGAAGGCGGCCGACAAGCTCTACCCGAAGCCATCGCAGACCTACTGATCGCGCGAGGGCCTGCGGGAACGCAGGCCCTTCGGCAGCCTGTCCGGTCTCACCTCCCGGAGCTCCTCATGCCGGATCGCCGCCCCGCCTGGGAACTTGTCGAGATCACGAAGAGCTTTCCCGGCGTTCTTGCGAACGATCGCGTCTCGCTGAAGCTCTACGGGGGCGAAATCCACGGCCTCATGGGCGAGAACGGATGTGGCAAGTCGACCCTCATCAAGGTTTTGTCGGGCGCCCACCGGCCGGATAGCGGCGAAATCCTGGGCGACGGCAAGCCCGTCGCCCTGTCGAGTCCGATCGACGCCCGCGCGGCCGGCATTGCGACAGTGTTCCAGGAATTCTCGATCGTGCGAACCCTGACGGTTGCCGAGAACATCTACCTCGGCGCGCCGCCGCGGCGCGGACTTGCGGTCGACTGGCCCGCGATGCGGACGAACGCCGCTCGTGTCCTCGCCGAAATGGAGGTGATGATCGAACCTGATGCGATCGTGGGCGAGCTCTCGGTCGCGGAGCAGCAGCTCGTCGAGATCGCAAAGGCGCTGGCCTCCAGAGCGACTATGATCATTCTCGACGAGCCCACGACAGCCCTCGGCGTTGGGGAAATCGAACGGCTTCACGGGCTCTTGCGCAACCTGAGAGACCGGGGCGCCGCGATCCTTTACATCTCTCACAGGCTCGACGAGGCGGTCGAACTGTGCGACTGCGTCACGGTTCTCAAGGACGGGCGCGTCGTCTCCTCCGCCGAAGAGAGCGAAGTCTCGATTCCTTACATCGTCGAAAAAATGGTCGGCGACGTGGGTGACCACTACCCCAAGCAGCGCAACCTTCGGGACGAGGTGGTCCTCTCGGTTCGCCGCATCGCGACCGCGAACCGTGTCCGCGATGTGTCGTTCGACGTGCGCCGCGGAGAGGTGTTCGGCCTCGGTGGCGTGCTTGGATCGGGGCGCACGGAAGTTGCCAGGGCCCTGTTCGGCCTCGATCCGCTGTTAGCCGGGGAGGTGCACTGGAAGGGAAAGCGCACCGTGTTCCGAAGGCCCGCCGACGCGATCGCAGCCGGGTTCGCGCTGATCCCCGAGAACCGCAAGTCCGACGGTCTTTTTTTCAACTTTGCCGGATTCCCGAACATCACGATTGCGGACCTGCCGCGGATTACCACTCACGGCCTCCTCGATCTCAAGGCCGAGGAACGGGTTGGCCGGTCGCTCGTGTCTCAGCTTTCGATCACGCCGAGCGCCGGCGAGAGGGAGGTCGGATTCCTCTCCGGTGGAAACCAGCAGAAGATAGTCGTCGCGCGATGGCTCTTCGCGGCTGCGGAGCTCTTCATCCTCGACGAGCCGACCCAGGGCATCGACATCGGCGCCAAGATCGCCGTCTACCGGCTCGTCAACCGGCTCACGGCCGGCGGCAAGGCTGTCATCCTGATCTCCTCGGATCATGACGAACTGATCGCGATGAGCGACCGTATCGGAATCCTGAGCCACGGTCGATTGACCACGATCCGAGAGGCGCGAGACGTGCGCAAGATCGATCTCGTCAAAGCCTCGGGCTCGCTGGAGGCCGCAGCATGAAGTATGGTATCGTGCGAGAGATCGCCGGCCCCCTCGCCGCGATGATCCTGGTGGCCATACTGGTCGCCGCGACAACCCGTAACTTTCTCGATCCGGGCAATCTGTCGAATCTCGTTCTGCAGGTCTCGATCGTCGCCATCGTGGCCGTTGGCGCCACGATCGTGATCCTGGCCGGTGGAATCGACCTGTCGCCGGGATCGGCCATCGCCCTGATCACGATGGTCTTCGCCCTCAGCGTGAAGAACTGGGGCGTTCCTCTGCCGGCCGCCATCGTGCTCGCTCTTTTGCTCGGCACCGCGCTCGGCGCGCTCAATGGCGTGCTCACGGCCTATCTGCGGATTCCCTCCTTCATTACGACTCTGGCCGCGCTGTCAGCGTTCCGGGGCGTGGCCTTCATGTTCAACAACGGATCGCCGGTGTTCCAGGTCTCTCCGCTGCTGGAGTCGATCTTTTACGGCTCTTTCCTTGGTATTCCCTTGCCCTTGTTCTACGTGTGCGTCCTCTACGCTGCGGCCTACGGATTCCTGCGTCACACGCCCCTCGGACGCTCGATCTACGCGGTCGGCGGGAATTCCAACGCCGCGCGCCTATCCGGCATCGACGTGAAAAGGACGCAGCTCTACGCCTTCATGATTGCAGGTCTCACCGCCGCGCTCGGCGCGGTTCTCATGGCGGCTCGCCTGAACTCGGGATCACCGAACTATGGCGTCGGGCTGGAGCTGTCCGCCATCGCAGCCGCCGTGATCGGGGGCGCAAGCCTGTCAGGCGGGCGCGGCAACATCCTGAACACGGTGATCGGCGCCATGACCATCGTCATCGTCCAGAACGGCCTCAATTTGAACGCCGTGCCGACCTCGGCTCAGAATGTGATCGTCGGAGCCATCATCCTGTTCGCAGTGGGCGTCGACATGTGGCGGGGCGAGATCACCCGACTCCTCGTCCGCGCGATCCCGCGACGAGCCTGACGCTTTCGTGTCTTTTGCACTGAAGGAGCCCTGAATGTCTCGCCCAGTTACATTCTCTCACGTCGGCATCAGCGTCACCAATCTCGAGAAAGCGGTCGACTTCTACTCCAAGTGTTTCGGCCTCTACGTCATTATGGGTCCGACCGAGATCAAGCACGACCAGTCCGCCATCGGCCAGATGTGCGACGACGTGTTCGGCGAGGGCTGGGGGTCATTCCGCATCGCCCATCTCTCGACCGGCGATGGAATCGGCATCGAGCTGTTCGAGTTCCCAAACTCGGTCCGCCGGGAGAACAATTTCGAATACTGGAAAACCGGTATCTTTCATCTCTGCTTCCAGGATCCGGATGTCGAGGGGCTCGTCAAGCGAATCGAGGAGAACGGCGGGAAGCTCCGTATGCGGCAGGTTCGCCATTACTACCCTGGCGAGAAGCCTTATCGCATGGTCTATTGCGAGGATCCGTTCGGCAACATTGTCGAGATCTACAGCCATTCCTACGAGCTCACCTATTCGGCCGGAGCGTATGTGTGACGCGCCGCGGGGAGGAAGCCATGGCCTACAAGGTTGTCATCACGGACTATGATTATGGCGACGTCTCGGTGGAGCATTCGATCCTAGAACCGATCGGAGCACAGGTCGTAGGCCTGCAGGCGAAGAGTGAGGACGACCTCCTCCAAGAGGTGCGCGACTGCGATGCAGTCATGAATCAGTATGCCCGTGTCGGCGCTCGAGCGATCGCGGCCATGGAGCGGTGCCGCGTCATCGCGCGCTACGGCGTGGGCGTCGACATCGTGGACGTCGAGGCTGCCACGGGCCGCGGCATCGTCGTCACGAACGTGCGGGATTACTGCACTGAGGAGGTCGCGGACCACGCCGTGGCGCTCTGGCTCGCGCTCGTCCGAAAGCTCTTCGACTATGACCGGGCAACCCACAAGGGGGTTTGGCGATGGCAGTCCGGCCAGCCGATCCATAGGCTGCGCGGCCGCACAATGGGCATCGTATCCTTCGGAAGGATCGGCCAAGCGATTGCCGAGCGCGCGAAAGTCTTCGGAGTCCGGATCGTGGTGTTCGATCCTTACCAATCCGACGAGATCATTGCGGCGCGCGGAGCGGTTCGTGCATCGAAGGAGGAGCTCCTCACAATTTCGGATTTTGTGATGATGCAGGTCCCCATGACAGCCGAGACCCGCCGTTTCCTAGGAACGCGCGAGTTCGGCGTCATGAAGCCTGGCTCTTTCCTGATCAACACCGGACGCGGTCCGACGGTCGACAACAAGGCGCTTTACGAAGCTCTCGTTTCCGGACGGCTTGCCGGAGCGGCCCTGGATGATCCCGAGGAGGAACCCGCCAAACGGGCCGAGTGGACGCCCGCCAAGAACCCGTTGTTTGAGCTTCCGAACGTCATCGTCACGCCGCACGCGGCCTACTACTCGGAGGAGTCCATTCGGCTGGCGCGGGAGACCGCTGCCTCTGAGGTCGCCCGCGTGCTGATCGGAGAGATCCCTCGCTACCCGGTCAACAACGTCCGCCTGGCCTCGGGCTCGATGTCCATGGCTGCGGCCTGACCCTTGGAGGACCTCATGCTGAAGATCTACAACAACTTCGAGCGCCGTCCAGACCTCCTGGAACGGTTCGACAAAGTCGCCCGCTGCTATTCGGCCTCATGCGTCTTCGCGGATGTGATGTACCGCACCGGCGTGATGTCGAGCGCGATTAAGCCGGTGTTCAAGGCTAAGGCCGTGGGCCAGGCCATCACGGTCGAGCTCTCGAAAGGCGACCTCGTCGACCCCCTCAAGGCTCTCGAGATGGGCCAACCAGGCGATATGATTGTGGTGGACGCCGGTGGAGACACGGAAACGTCAGTGTGCGGCGGCCTAATGGGTGGCCTTGCCAAGAACCGCGGTATTCGAGGCATGGTCGTCGACGGAGCTGGCCGCGACATTGATGAGCTGGAGGACATCGGTTGGCCTATTTGGACTCGCGCGATTACAGCGCGCGGCACGCACACGATGTTGTCCGGTCGAAAGGAGGAGCTGTCGATCAATGTTCCAGTGACCTGTGGTGGCATCGTCGTGAAGCCCGGCGATTTTGTCGTTGCGGATACAATTGGCGTTACTGTCGTTGCTCTCGAGAGGGCCCATGAGGTCATCGAGCTGGCGCGCGAGCAGGCCGACCGGGAACAGAGGACACGGGAATGGGTCGCTAAAGGGAAAACGGTAGAGGACCTGCTCGCGGAGTTCGGCCGGATTTAGTCGTGATTATAGTCAGAGCCGCCCGTGTACTACGGGTTGGGGTGGTGTAGGCCGGGACGCTGGAATGTCTGCCATATGGGCTGGTCGCAGCGGTCTCTTCGTCAGCGGGGCGCAAGTACGAACTTACAAACCCAAAGTTTAGATTAGAGGCAGGCAGGAGGCGCTATCGTCATGGGCAGCATAACGGATGCATTCGCCCCGGGGCTGTTCGACGATCGTCAGGTTCTGGTTGTTGGAGGAACGAGCGGGATTGGTCTTGGTGCGGCGCTCGCTTTTCAGAGACTCAGTGCCCGCGTTCTCGCGACCGGCGCGAGCGAGGCCGAGCGGGTCCGGGCCGCAGCCGAGCCAGGCACGTCGGGGATCGACTTCACCGTGCTTGATGTTCGTGACGGCGTTGCAATCGCGAACCTGGTCGCCGGGCTGGAGCGTCTCGACATTGTGGTGAACGCCGCCGGGGTGATTCGGCGCGACGAGGAGCATGATCCGGAAATCTTCGCAGACGTGCTGGCAGTCAATCTCACCGGGACCATGCGAGTCTGCTCCGCTGCTAAACCTAGATTGGTTGAGGCGCATGGCTGCGTCATCAATGTTGCATCCATGCTGACGTTCTTCGGAGGCGCGCGCGTGCCTGCCTACAGCGCATCTAAGGGCGGCATCGGCCAGCTTACGAAGAGCCTGGCCGCAGCCTGGGCTGGGGAGGGCGTCCGGGTCAATGCCGTCGCACCGGGTTGGATCGCAACACCCTTCACGCAAGACTTGCAGAACGATCCCGAACGCAGCGGTCCCATACTGTCACGGACCCCCATGGGCCGCTGGGGCACGCCGGACGAGGTCGCGGGAGCTGCCGTCTTCCTGGCTTCGCCGGCGGCGCGCTTTGTGACGGGGGCCATCCTGGCGGTGGACGGCGGGTATCTCACGGTGTGACCACACGATCTGCTGCAAATGGAAAATATTATGAGCACGCTCGATCCCATGCCCGCAAACGACAAATGGGTTCCCTACAAACGTCCGCAGCCCAAGGAGTCGCCACCCGAACTTGTTGTTCCGGACGCGATTCCAACAGACGAGCGGATTTGGGTGCCAGTTGAGGAGAACGTGTGGTTCCGACCGCTGCTGCTCGCTGCGTCCCGCGGCTACTGGATGAACCTGCTGCGTGTCCGAAAATCGGGCGTTCTTTCCCGGCACCGCCACCCTCAGCCGGTTCATGCCTTCGTGTTGAAGGGTGAATGGCGATATCTTGAACATGATTGGGTAGCGCGGGAGGGGTCCTACGCGTACGAGGCTCCGGGCGAGACGCACACGCTCGTCGTTGACTCTCACGTCGATGAAATGATCACTCTTTTTCAGGTGAACGGAGCCATGATCTACATGGACCCCGACGGCAATACGACAGGCTTCGACGACGTTTTCACACGCATAGACAAATGCCGCGCCCACTACGGAGGGAATGGGCTTGGAGCAGAATATGTCGACCAGTTTATCAGGTGAAATGTATGCCCCCTTCTTGTGTCCTCAGAGTTCCCGGATCCAATGCTTTAGTCTAAGCATCCGATAGCTGGCATTGATGTTGCGCCGGAGATCGGCGCTGTAGCTGCCGCTAAAGTCATGCTGTGAACTCAGCTCGTGTCGGTTTGCAGAAGCCATTCAGCCGTCTGAACTGGTGAGAGCCGGCGCCAAATACAACTCCGATGGAGCCGAGGGTGAGGGCCCAGAACGATGTCGGAGCAGCGTGCCCGTACTCTGAAGGGTTGAGGGTTGCGTCTCCGCTGATCCCTTTCGCGGCCACGGTCCGGCTCCCCTTGTCTCGGCCTTCGGAGTCAAGCGCTCCCCGGCTTAACGTAGCCGCGTGGCGGAGGGTTTCACTTCCGGCGGGCACCTTCTGTCAGCACGCGTTAGCAAACCGTGGCCGACCCTTAAACCCGCTTCAACTACCCGTCGGTTACGGGTGATGGTCTCGCCGACGGAAAGGGGTGTAGGGGGCAGCGCCCAGCAAAGGACGGGCACGCACAGCACCACGAGCGCCAGCATGAGACCGCCGCCGACCGCCAGGGCCGTGACGCCGACCCCGATCGTGCCATCGAGACCAAGCCGTCCCACTCCCGTTGCGCCAGGAAGGTGCCGGTCATGGATCCGCTTACCATAAAGGGGAAGGAAAACGCGAAGGCGAGTTCGCTTCGGCCGTGGACGCCTTGGAGCACGAAGGACGAGCCCGAGATGAAGGCGAAGAGCCCGCCATAGGCAAGCGACGACAAGGCAGCGAACGGTCCAAGGCTGCGCAGACTTGGCTGTCCATCCAAGACACTCTCTGGACAGGCATTCGATACAGGTGTCCACCTTCGAGCTGCTGCGATCTGGTCCGAATGTTAGTCGCGACCTGCTCAGAATCAGCAAATTGGCTCATTCGCTCCAGCTGTCCACGATCGAGTCACCCCCGCTTATTCGAGTCAGGTTCATCGAATGAACGCCTGCTTTTTGCCCGCCTGACCTGCCCATAGCCGCTCGCGGCGAGGAGGGCGCCGAGATCCGCCCCATGCGGCGCCTTCAGCTCAAGCACCAAGCGGGATTTGCTGCGTCTCCCGCCCGATGCTGACCATGAACTACTATAGCGCAGCGCGTTCGGTGCCAGCCGACGGCGAGTAGGATATTAAAGGTGGTAGACCGAGAATGGCGGATACCAGCCGGAATGAACGGGAACGAGCCGACCGTCGCGTACGGTGCTCCTCCGCCTGGTCTTGGAGGACGAGAGCTGCTCTGTGGCGTGGCGGCGGGCCTCTCCCGCCACGCGCACTGCGCCGCGAGCTCTTGTAATCTCATCGAATGCTGGCCGCGAGGATCAAGCCCCCGCCCAGGTTCGAAACTTCTGTGATTCCGAGATCGCAGATATTGCGAACGCTCTGGACCATCTGTTAATATAGGTCACTGCTCCTGAAATCGGGCGCCCCAATGGGCAAAGCAGTCTACCTCCATGGCAAGGACGACGCCCGGGTTGCTCCATTCAATCTGCGCGAGGGGCGCCCTGGCGAAGTTCTGCTGGACGTCGCGGCTGTTGGGGTCTGCGGAAGCGACCTCCACTATTTCAAGGATGGCGGCATCGGCTCAGCGGTCATCAAAGAGCCCTTCGTGCCGGGGCACGAGTTCGGTGGCTTCCTGTGCGAAGACATCGAGGAGCGTGCCCTGCAGCGAGGCAGTCTCGTCGCCGTCGATCCGAACAAAGCTTGCGGGCATTGCGCCTGGTGCCATGAAGGCCACCCCAATCTGTGCCCCAATGTCGAATTCATCGGCGCACCGCCTTTTGACGGCGCCATGACACAGCGCATCTGGGTGCCGCAATCGCAGCTCGTGGCATTGCCAAGCGACTTCGATCCGCTCCAGGCAGTGATGCTCGAACCGCTTGGGGTCGCCATTCACGCGGTCGATCTTGCCAAGCCGCGCCTCCTGGAGCGCGTGGCCCTGCTCGGCGCCGGCCCTATCGGGCTCCTGACCCTGCAGGTGCTGCGCGTTGCAGGCGCCGGAGAAGTATTCGTCGTGGATCCGCTTGAACACCGGCGCGAGGCCGCCGCAAAGTTTGGCGCCGCTCGCGTCGGCGAGTCGGCCGAGGACATCGTCCAATGGACGAAGAGCGAGGGCTGCTCCCTCGTAATGGAGGCCACCAATTCGCCCCTAGCTTTTGGGGACGCCGTCAAGACCGCCCGGATCGGCGGGCGAGTGATCCTCGTCGGAATTCCGGACGGCGACACCTACACCCTGCCCGCCGCGGAGGCACGCCGCCGCGGGCTCAAGATCAAATTCGCCCGACGGATGGGTGAGGTCTATCCGCGGGCCATCGAACTTGTTGCTTCCGGGAGAATCGATGTTGCCTCGATGGTCAGCCATCGCGTCGACCTCGATGCAACGCCGGGCGTGTTCCGTGCGCTGGCCGAGAATGCGCCAGGCTACATTAAGGCCTTGATCTACCCTAACGGGGAGAAGGAGCCAGGGAGGAACTCAATGAGGAAATTACTGCTTACCACACTCAGCGCGATCGCGCTTGCGGCCGGTATTGCCGGTACATCCAAACCGGCGCTCGCCGAATGGGCGATCGACAAGGCGGCTGCGCCCTTCAAGGGCACCCAGCTCAACGTGATCTTCCTCGACCGTCCGGGCTATCGAGCGATCATCAAGCTGCTGCCCGAATTCGAGAAGAAGACGGGCATCAAGGTCAACTACGAGATCGTTCCTTACGAGAACACCCGCGAGAAGCAGGTGCTGAATTTCAACTCAAGCGGCGATCTCACCATGGCCCTGGTCGATCTCGTCTGGATAGGCGAGTTTGCCGAGAACGGTTGGGTCGTGCCGATCGAGAAGTTCACAAGCGATGCCTCGATCACAGATCCCGGCCTGAACCTGAAGGGGTTCTTCCCGCTCCTGCTCGATGCGTTCGGCTCCTGGGGCGGAAAAGTCTACGGCCTGCCCTTCGACAACTATTCCGGCCTCTTGTTCTACAACCAGTGCATGCTCAAGGAGGCAGGCTTCGACAAGCCGCCGGCGACCTGGGACGAGGTGCTCAACGTCTATGGTCCGAAGCTGACGCAGCCGGACAAGAAGCAATATGCCTTCGCGTTGCAGTCGCTCCGCGGCGAGACTCAGTCCGCCGACAGCTTCATGCGCGTGCTCTGGCCGTTCGGCGGCTCGCTGCTCGACAAGTCCTTCCATTCGAACCTTCTCTCGAAGGAGAGCCAGACGGGCCTCAAGTTCCGCCAGGATTTGATGAAGTACATGCCGCCGGGCGTCGTCTCCTACGACCACACTGAGGCCGTGAACGCGCTCGCCCAGGGGCAGGCGGCGATGATCACCGAATGGTCCGCCTTCTACGGGACGCTGACGGATCCCAAGACCTCCAAGCTCGGCGACTGCCTCGCCGTCGCGCCCGAACCTGCTGGCCCCGCAGGTCGACTGCCGGCTCTCGGCGGCTTTTCGCTGGCAGTTGCATCGCAGGCGAGCGAGGCCCAACAGAAGGCGTCCTGGATCTTCATCCAGTGGGCCACCTCCGAGGAGATCGCCCGATCCTACGTCGAGGCGGGCGGCGTCTCTGGTCGCATGGCTATCTACGAGCAGCCGGACATCAAGGCCAAATACAAGTTCGTCGAGCCGATGGTCGCGTCCTGGCAGAAGGGTGTTCCGGAATTCCGGCCGCGGTTCCCTGCTTGGCCGGCCATCTCCGAGATTGTCGCGGAGTGGGGGACCAAGATGATGCTTGGCGAGGTCTCGACCGAGGAGGGCGCAAAGCAAATCGGCTCGCGCATGGAGGAAATCCTGAAGAAGGAAGGCTACTACGACGGCAAGAAGGCGCTGCGGCAGTAAGCCGGGCGGGCCTTCGTCGGAGTGGGCATCGCCCGACTGACGTCCCAGCATCTGCCGCCCGGATCCGCCGGGCGGCAGATCAGCCTCAAGCCGCAGTCCGGCGTAGCTTCGAGCCTGCTCCGATCTTCGGGACACGATCATGAGTGATCTCTATCAGGCGGCCCTCAACGATCTCAGTCGCGTCTTTTCTCGCATCGATCACGCGACGGTCGACCGCGCGGTCGACGAGATCGCCCAAGCCGACAAGGTCGCGCTCTACGGCGTTGGTCGGGAAGGGCTGCAGATCAAAGGCTTTGCCATGCGCCTTTTCCACCTCGGCCGAAAAGCCTCCGTGGTCGGAGACATGACGACGCCGTATCTCGGTCGGGGCGACCTCCTGATCGTCTCGGTCGGGCCGGGGCACTTCTCGACGGTCGAGGCGCTCATGGGCGTCGCGAAGCGGGATGGGGCTCGCACCCTCGTCGTCACGGCCCAACCGGATGGCGCCTGCGCGCGCGCCGCAGATGTCGTGGTGACGGTGCCAGCTCAGACCATGGCGGATGACAGCGGCGCTTCCGTGTCGGTCCTGCCAATGGGATCGCTTTTCGAAGGCGCGCAGTACGTGCTCTTCGAGGTCATGATCCTGATGCTGCGCGATCGGCTCGGCGTCACGCCCGAGGCGATGCGCAGCAATCACACGAACTTGGAGTGAGGTCGTGCCACCTGAAAATGTGGAGCGGTTCACGGCGATCGCTACCGCTCTCAACCGCGTGCTTGAACATGATCTCTTCCGATAACCGGATCTCAAACTTCCGAATCAAACCCTGGTCAGGACGGCACAAGGGACAGGAGAGGATGCGGGCTGGAGCCACGCGCTCACGGCAACATCCGGGATACGGGCGTTGGACGCCATTCTGGTTTCTTGCGCCGGCCGTGCTCGCGCTGCTTGCAATCGGAATCTATCCGACGGTCTTTGCCGTCCTGACGTCCTTCCGGCGTTACAACATCGCGCGCCGCCAGGACATGCTGGACGGCTACCCGTTCGTGGGCTTCGCGAACTACGCCAAGGTCCTTGGCGACCAGACCTTCTGGGACAGCCTGCTTCTTACCGGGCGGTTCTTTCTGACCGTGGTGCCGATCCAGATCGCGCTCGGCATCGTGATCGCCCTTATGCTCCACCGGCCCGGCTGGGGCCTGCTCCGATCCGTGACGCGCGTCTCGCTCGTTGTCCCTCTCGCGACGACGTACGCGGTCGTCGGGCTGATCGGGCGCCTGATTTTCAACCGGGATTTCGGCGTCGCGAACCAGATCCTCGGCTGGATCGGCATATCGTCTTGGGACTGGCTCGGGAACCAGACTGGGGCGTTCACCGCGATCGTGGTGATGGATGTGTGGCAATGGACGCCCTTCGTGGCGCTGATCTTCCTTGCAGGCCTGTCCATGGTGCCCGTCGAGATTGAGGAGGCAGCACGGCTTGAGACGAAGAGCCCATGGGCCCTCCTGCGATACGTGCAGTTTCCCTATCTGCTGCCGGGTCTCACGGCTGTGCTGATCCTCCGCTCGGCGGATGTGCTGAAGCTCTTCGACATGGTTTTCGTCATGACACGCGGCGGTCCCGGCTCGGCCACGGATCTCGTCTCGGTCTACGTTCAGCGCGTCGGCTTCAAGGTCTTCGATCTCGGGCTCGCCTCGGCACAAGCGATCATGCTCCTGATCCTCACGATCGTGCTGAGCCGCATCTACATCCGTGTCTTCTACCGGGAGATCGAAGGATGACAAGCCGGCCAATCGGCAGGGCCCTGCATGCGTTCGGCCTCCTACTCGTGCTCGCCCTCGCCCTGTTTCCCTTCTACTGGATGATCTCGTCGAGCCTGAAGGACCAGACCGATCTCCTCGCCTCTCCGCCGGTGTGGTGGTTCAGGCCGACTCTCGCCAATTACCGGGATATCTTTTCCGATCAGGTCGTCACGACGGCCGTGCTGAGCTCGCTCATCGTTTCGACGGCAACGACGGCGCTCGCGGTTCTCCTCGGCACGCCTGCGGCCTACGCGCTGGCGCGCTTCGAATTTCGGGGCAAGGCAGACCTCTGGTTCTGGTTCATCTCCAACCGGATGATCAGCCCGATCGTTCTTGCGCTGCCGGTCTACCTGCTGTCGCGGCAGGTCGGGCTCCTCAACACCCATCTCGTCCTGATCTTGATCTATCTTACCTTCACCCTGCCGCTTGTCGTGTGGATCTGCACCGACCAGTTCCGCTCGATTCCCAGCGAGCTGGAACAGGCGGCGCGCCTTGAGGGTGCGAGCCAGTTCGACATCTTCTGGCGCATCTATCTTCCGCTGGGGGTTCCCGGCGTGGCGGTCTCGGCCATCTTCGCCTTCATCTTCTCCTGGAATGAACTGCTCTATGCGCTCGTTCTCATCACCAGCCAGAACCTGAAGACGGCGCCGGTCGTCGCAACGAACTTCATGTCGGGCTACGAGCTCCCGTGGGGAAAGATCATGGCGACGGGCACGGTCATCGTGCTGCCCGTGACGATCTTCGCACTTGTCGTCTCCAGGCACATGGTGCGCGGGCTCACGATGGGTGCGACGAAATAGGCGGGAGGAGCGCTCCGGTGACGGCCATGGCAATCCCGCTCGGCGTCAATCTCTCGTTCTGCGTCAAACGGTGGGTGACGCCTGACCTCTGGGCACGCCTGGTGCGCGACGAGCTCGGTCTCAGTCTCGTGCAGTTCTCGTTCGACCTCGTCGATCCGGCATGGCCCGACGACCTGCTCGCTGAGCTTGCCGAGGATCAGCGCCGGACGGCCGCCGCGCACGGCATCACCCTCCACAGCGCCTTCATCGGGCTTGCCCATTACACCTACAATCAGCTCCTCCACCCCAATCCGCGCGTGCGCGACGTGGCGGAGGCCTGGCTCGTACGAGCCTATCGCTTCGCGAGCCTTGCCGGGATTTCCCGTGTCGGGGGACCCTTCGGGGCGGTCGCGTCTCGACTCGACGGGACCGAGGACGACGCGATACCCGACGCCGATTACCGCGATCTCGTGAGCCGCATGATGCGCCTGTCCGAGGTCGCTCGGCAGCACGGCCTGACCGAGCTCTATATCGAACCCACTCCCATGCGCCGGGAGTGGCCCTGGACGATCGATCAGGCGCTTACCATGCTGGCGGATGTTGCGGGAGCGGCGGTGCCCTGGAAGCTCTGCGTCGATTGGGGACACGGTACCTTCGAGCCACTATATGGCAGCTATCGCGGACGCATGGAGAACTGGTACCAGACCTTGGGCTCCCATATCGGCGCCATCCATATTCAGCAAACCGATTTCCGCTATGACCGGCACTGGGACTTTACGGAACCGGGCGCCGTGGATCCCGCCGTCGCGGCTTCGCTCCAGCGCGAGACAGGTCTTGAGGACCGGCCGGTCTTCCTGGAGGTCTTCTACCCCTTCGAGCGGGATGATGCCTCTGTGCTCGACGCGGTGCGTCGGTCCATCCGCATCTTGCAGTCTGTCTTCGATTGAGCGAAGGCGAAACGAGAGCGACATCAAGCCGATGACTGCTATCCCCGCCGAAATCGAAACCAAGCAGGACACATCGGAGGCCCAGATTCAGGCCCGCGTCGTCTGGTACTATTATGTCGGCGGATTGACCCAGCAGGAAATCGCCGATCGGCTGGGCCTGACGCGCAATCGCGTCAACCGCATCGTCGGCCAGGCGCGTGCCGACGGCCTCGTGCGCATCGAGGTGCGCTTGACGCTTGCGAACTGCGTCGCGCTCGAAGAGCGCCTGAAGGGCCGGTACGAGCTCGACGAAGTCACCGTCGTTCCGTCGACATCCGATCCTGCCGTCCAGCAGCAGGTGATCGGGGAGGCTGCGGGCATCATGCTGGATTCCCTCCTGCGCGACGAAATCGGCCTCGGTGTCGGCTGGGGGCGCACGCTTCGGGCCGCCGCGCGGCGGCTCACCGCCCGGCGGCTTCCGGGCAGCTGGGTGACATCGCTCATGGGCGGGTTGACGCGCGGCTCCGGCACGAACACCTTCGAAGTGGCGACTGAGTTCGCACACACGCTCGGCGCCGAATGCTACTACGTAGCGGCGCCGATCTATTGCCCCTCGGTCGAAAGCCGCTCGACGCTTCTGACCCATTACGGCCTCGCTGAGGTCATGCGTCGCGCCCGCGAAGGGCATATCGCACTCGTTGCGGCGGGTGACCTCTCTCCGCGGTCGCTCCTCGCCTCGACACACACCGTGGCCGAGAAGCTAGCGGAGCTGCAGGTAGTCGGCGCGGTGGGCGACCTGCTAGGGTCGTTCCTCGACGAGTATGGCCGGCCGATCAAACATTCACTCAATGAACGCGTGATGGCGCTGTCGCCGGCCGAGCTCAAAGCCTATCCCACGTCCATCCTGGCCTCCGGTGGGGAGCACAAGCTGGCGATCATCAGAGCCATTCTGAATGCCGGCTATGTCAGGCGCCTGGTCACGGACGAGAGCGTGGCGGAGGGCCTGTTCCGATGATCGCTCGACCGTGCTGGCTACGACGATGACGCATCTCCTCGCAGTGGATGTCGGCACATTGTCCGCGCGCGCCGGCCTCTTCGACGCGGCCGGTGCGCTTGTCGCAACGGGAACAGGCAGCTTCGAACTGCTCAAGCCACTCGACGATCATGCGGTCTATCGCATGAACGATATATGGCAGGCAGTTGGCGTAGCCGTCCAGGCCGCGCTCACCGCGGCGCCGCATACTGCTGGAACGCTGCGCGGCATTGCGTTCGATGCAACCTCGTCCCTGGTGGTTCAGGCCGAGGGAGGCCCTCCGCTCGACGGTGCGGCCGACGTCTTCTGCTGGATGGATCATCGCGGCGAGCGCGAGGCGGAGGAGATCAGCCGGACGGGCGACCGGTATCTCGATCACGTAGGTGGCTCCGTATCGCCCGAGATGCATTTGCCGAAGCTCCTCTGGCTGAAGCGGCACCGCCCCCGCGAGTGGGCGCGGCTGACCGCGATTCGCAACCTTTGCGACGAACTCGCCCGTCGTGCGACGGGCGTAGACCGCCACTCGGTCTGTGGGCTCTCCTGCAAAATGCCCTATCTGCCGGCCAAGCCGGATCCGTGGCGTCGCAACCTGCTGGCGAGGCTCGGGATCTCCGATCTTCTGAGGCTCGGGTGCCTACAAGAGACGCCTGGCCGCGTCGGAACCGTTCACGGCACTGTCTCGCCTGGTGGCGCGGCGGATCTCGGTGTGCCTGCCGGCATACCGATCGCGGTCGGCCTGATCGATGCGGAAGCGGGAGCATTGGGCGTTCTCGGGAACGGCTTCCCTGCACGAATGAACGGAACTCTGGCCCTTATCGGCGGCACCTCCACCTGCTATATCGCATGGGCCAAAGATGAGCGGCGGGTACCCGGCGTCTGGGGTCCGTTCAAGGATGCCGTATTCCCGGGCTATTGGATGCACGAGGCCGGCCAGAGCCTTTCGGGCGCTGCGCTCGACGCCGTCCTGGATCACCACCCAGGAAGCCCCGGCAAACCATCCGCAAAAGCTCACGCCGAAACTGCGCGCACCATTCTCGAGCTTCTCGATTCCGAAGGCCCGGCTTTCGCGTCACGGCGCCATGTCGTACCGGACTGGCTGGGCAACCGGTCTCCCCTCGGTGACGGCAGCGTGCGGGCACTCGCGACAGGGCTCGGAGAGGACACCTCGTCACGCGCGTTCCTCGAGCACTACTACGCCACTGCGCGCAGCCTTGCGCTGCAGAGCCGCCATATCATCGATCACCTCAACGCCCACGGCTATGCGCTCGACAGGGTGATGCTGTCGGGCGGCCATCTGAAGAATCCGCTGCTGACCAGACTCTATCGCGATGGCGCTCGGCGCGGAAGCGTTTGTATCGGATACACCCGAACCCGTGCTGCTCGGCACGGCGATGGTCGCCTCGGTGGCGGCCGGCCTCTATCTTGATCTGTTTGCGGCGCTCGAAGCCATGGCGCCGGCGCAGCGCCCGATGCCGATGGACCGGGGTTGGGCGCATGCGCATGACGCCGCATACCGGATCTACCTGAAGCTTTTCGCTACCCGCAACGAGATCGATGCCGAAGCGCGAGCCTGGCTGGCAGCCCCGGCCACCGTGTCATGAGGGGAGGGGAGTCGTTTCGCCCATGTCATTCTTGAAGCTCGAGCGCGTGATCAAGCGCTTCGGTTCGGTCGCCGTGATCAACGGGATCAGCCTGGAGGCCAAGAAGGGCGAGTTCGTCGTCTTCGTTGGTCCTTCCGGCTGCGGCAAGTCCACCCTTCTGCGCATGGTGGCCGGCCTCGAGGAGGTGTCGGACGGCGACATCCATATCGACGGTCGCATCGTCACTGCCGTAGAGCCGGCCGACCGTGAGGTCTCGATGGTTTTCCAGTCCTACGCGCTTTATCCGCATATGAGCGTCTTCGACAACATCGCCTTCGGCCTGAAAATGGCGAAGATGGCACCTGACGAGATCAGGAAGCGTGTGGATGAGGCCGCTCGGATCCTGCAGATCGAGGCGCTTCTCGACCGCAAGCCGCGGCAGCTCTCGGGTGGGCAGCGCCAGCGCGTGGCGATCGGGCGAGCGATCGTCCGCCATCCCAAGATTTTCCTCTTCGACGAGCCTCTGTCGAATCTCGATGCCGAGCTGCGTATGCAGATGCGGGTCGAGATCGCCAAGCTGCATCGACAGCTCGGCGTCACAATGGTTTATGTGACGCATGATCAGATCGAGGCCATGACGTTGGCCGACCGGATCGTCGTGCTCCGCGACGGCGTAGTCGAACAAATCGGATCGCCCACTGATCTCTATGACCGCCCGGCCAACACCTTCGTCGCCGGCTTCATCGGATCGCCGAAGATGAACTTCCTCCGCGCTCGCGTTAAAGCCGTCGATCCGCAGGGTATCACACTCTCTCACGAGGCTTTCAGCGGCGGTACGTTGGTGGCGCCGCGCAATTCTGCGCGACCGATCGAGGTGGGAGCGCCGGTCACCATAGGTTTGCGGCCCGAAAACCTTGTGATCGGAAGCGCAAATCCCCTGCTTGAGCTCGTCGCGGACGTTTCGGAAAATCTCGGCGGCGCAGACTCAGGTTTACGCCACGGCCCCGGACGGTGGGATCGTCACCATGGTGGCGAACGGAAGGCCCAAGGTCGGACGTGGCGACCGTCTGCTGGTCGGGCTCGGCTCGGGGCATGTCTACCTCTTCGATGAAGTAGGCCAGTCGATCTGAGATGGTCTCCGCTATGGCGACCTTTCTGGGCATCGATATCGGCACCTCTTCGGTGAAGACCGTTCATGAACCGCCAGTGCGGCGAACTCCCTTTCGCCGACCGGCAGATTGAGGCAGCGCGTGCGTTCTCCTTAGACAGCGCAAAGGAGCTAGTAACGCGAGGCCGGCATAGCGCGCTCTAACGGCGAGCCGGGTTTCGCCAGCAGTTCCGCGGCGGGGGTGCGGCGATTGGGCCGCCAGTCCTTCGGTCGGACCTGGCCCGGCTCGCAGAGGCTCGGTCGCACGGCTCACCTCATCGAAGAGCCTGGATCAGGGTCGCGTCGGGAAAGCAGGTCTCGCGTCGCCCGCTCTTCGCCTGCCACTGGCCGATGGCGGTGCGGGTCGCGAAGCCGATCAGGCCGTCCACCTTGCCTACATCGTGGCCTTCGGCCTGGAGGCGTTCCTGCATGGCCCGAATGTCGCCGCGCCTCAACCCGTCGGTCGGCGCCCAGGCGCCTGCGATGGCAGGCGCCCCGCGCATCCGATCGGCGAGGTGACCGATGAACAGCGCGTAGAGATCGGATTCGTTGTACTGCTTGAGAACGTAGAAGTTCTCCGAGACGAGGAATGCCGGCCCGAGCCGCCCCGCGGGCATGAGCAGGAAGGCGGTCGCGTCGCCGCCGTCCCTCGACAGCGGCCTGCCGTCGATCCGGGTCAGGCCGAGCCGCATCCAATCTCGTACCGGCTTGCCCTGCCGGGGCCCCTCGAGCGTGCAGGAAGCGCTCGCCGGGACCCGCACCTCCATGCCCCAACCCCGGTCCGGTTGCCAGCCGTGCTCGCGCAGATAGTTCGCGATGGAGGCGAGGCTGTCCGGCACGGAGCGCCAGATGTCGCGTCGTCCGTCGTCGTCCCCGTCGACGGCATAGCGCAGGAACTTCGAGGGCAAGAGCTGCGGCTGCCCCATGGCGCCAGCCCAGGAGGACAGCAGGGTTTCCCGCGGCAGATGATCCTCCTCGAGGATGACGAGGGCCGCCAGGAGTTCAGGGTAGTAGAGTGTGCGCCGCCGTCCCATGAAGGCCTGCGTGGCGAGCACCGTCAGGGCGTGGCGCCGCGGCGCAACGCGGCCGAACTGCGATTCGCGGCCCCAGATCGCGACCACGATTTCCCGCGGCACGCCGAAACGCCGCTCGATCGCGTCGAGGCTCGTGTCCCACTGCTTCAGGAGATTGCCCCCGGCCTTGGCGAGAGAGGCGAGCTGCGCTTCCGCGAAATAGCGGCCGGGGCTCTGGAATTCCGCCTGCCGCTGGTCGTCGGGCGGCGTCGCGCGCCCGGGCGGCTGGAGTTCAGGAAGGTCCCAGTCGAGGGTCATCGCGACGAACGCGCGGTCGAACGTCTCGCGCGATACGCCCCGCTTCCGCGCATCGGGCCAGACGGTCTGCACGAGCCAATGCCGGAACTGCGCCTCGACACTCTGCCGCGCCTCGGGCGCCTGCGCCCGCAAGGGCCCCGCCGCAAGGGTGGCGCAGAAGCCGATCGCCGCAAGAAGCGCGAGCACGTCGAATGCGCGTGAGGCGGGGCCGAGCATGGCGCGGACCCTAATTCAGGACGGCATCGGGTGAAACCGGTCGGGCTGCGACAGAAATCATTCTGCGCACGCGCCTTCTCGAAGCATTTCGATCCAGCGTTCGCGATAGCGTTCGAGCCTCCTATCCCCAATCGGCGCGGCGGCCTCATCCGAGCCGGACCTGCTTTCGGATCCAACCAGCACCAGGGCGCCGCCGAGCGTGCCTGCGTGGTCGGACGAGCGGAGCACCCGCTGCTCCGGCCGGAAGGCGGCGAGGATCGGTCCGAACAGGGGATTCGCCGCGAGCGGACCCTCGACCGCGATATCTCCGCGGGCACCGAGAAGCCCGAGCATTTCGTCGGTGACGAGCGCAAGGTAGAGCGTGGCGAGGGCCGCGCGGCCGCCCTTCGTCAACCTTCCCGCCCGGTCGATCCGCCCGATGCGACCCTGGAACGGACCTCCGGTCGCAGTGAACGAGGGCCATGCTACTGCGCCTTCGGCGAGCACCGCATCGAGGTCGCCTAGGCTCGGCGCAATTCCCGCGCTCCCGGCGATGATCTCGTATTCGCGACCGCCCATGAAGCGGGCGGTCGGCACCGGCGCGCAGTAAGCATTGACGTTGGCGAGCATGTCGCGCGGCTCGCTTAGGTTCGCAAGCGGCGCGCCATTGGCGAAGACGATGGTCCAGGTGCCGGTCGAGACCACCGCGAAGGGCTCGTCGGCGCCCCGCCGAGCCAGGTGCCTGAGGAACGAGGCGTTCGAATCATGGATGCCGCATAGCACGAGCGTGTCGGGCGACAGCCCGGTGCAACGGGCGAGATCGGGGCGGATGGTGCCAAGCATGTCCCAGGCCGCACGGATCTCTGGGAAGCGGCGCGCCCATCCGCGCCGCTCTGCGAGGCCGGACCAGGTGCGGGCGAGCGGGCGCCAGAGGTCGGTATGCGCGCCGAGCGAAGTCACCTCCGAGGCCGCAACGCCCGAAAGCCACCAGGCCCAGTATTGTGGATAGAGCAGGATGCGGTCCGCTCTCGCGAAGGCATCGGGGAAGCGCGTCTCCTGGAAGACGAGCTGCCGCCCGAGATTGAGGCCATGGGGCAGGGCGGGCGAGAAAGTCTCCGAAAAGGGGTCGCGCTCCGCTGCATAGGTTTCCGCGACCTCGTCCGTCGCGGACTCCTCGTAATCGACCACCGGCAGAGCGAGCGAGTCGCCGGCGAGGAGAGCAGCGCACGCGCCATGCGCCACCGGCACGATGACGCCGATCTCGCCCTTGTTCGGAGCAGCCGAAAGGGCCTTGGTCAGCCACTCGCCAAGCGCCGCTACATCGATGTGGCGGTAGGGAATGGTGCCGTGTGGCGTCGGTCGGGTCGCCAACCATTCGGCCATGCCCGACAGGTCGGCCACGATCAGCTTGGCGTTGGTCTTGCCGATATCGAGGAGGGCGATGCGGCCGTCCGGCATGTCAGCGCAAATAGAACATGGGCGCGAGCGGCCGAGTCACGGGCGACCCGTCCGGGTTGATTGCCATAATATCCCCCATATACTCCCACCAGCGCCGCATGACCGGTTCGGCGGGCAACCGGTCCATGCCGTGGCCGGTCGAACGGACAAGGCTCGCGAACAGAGTGTTGGTCTCGGGGTCGAGCCATATGGAATAGTCCGAGATGCCGGCCGCCTTGAGCAAGGCCACGAGCTCCGGCCAGATAGCGTCGTGGCGACGGCGGTATTCCTCGGCATGGCCCGGCTTCAGCAGCATCTTAAAGGCGATCCGCTCCATGCACCCTCCCTTCAGGCTGCGTTCTCGAGCGCCCGGTCCTCGGGCAGGACTGGGGCCACGACCACCCGCACCCCCGCGTCCCGGATCGGCGCCAATTCCTCCTGGCGCGCAGCCTCGTCGGTGACAAGCACGTCGATACGTTCGAGCGGTGCAACCACCGTGGAGGAGCGGGCGCGCAGCTTGCGGCTATCGATCATTACGACGAGCCGCTCGGCCCGGCCGAGGAAACGACGCGTGGCCTGCGCCACGAGCGGATCGGTCTCCATCAGCCCGGGCCGGCCGACCGCATAGGCGCCGGTGAACAGGGTGGTGGCCGCGAAATGCTCGATCGCATCCGCCTCGAACGGGCTCAGCACCAGGTTCTGTTCGCGGTAGATCGTGCCGCCCGGCAGGGCGATGCGGCAGCGCGAGGCGGCAAGCAGCTCGGCCGCAATTGGGAAGGAGTTGGTCAGGATGTCGAGATCGGCATCCTTCAGGAATTCGACCAAGCGCCAGGTCGTCGTGCCGCCGGTGACGATCAGGCTCTCTCCGGGTTCGATCAGCGCCGCTGCGGCGCGGGCGACGGCGCGCTTCTCGGCAACCGCCACTGCCTGGTTGAGCGAGAAGGGAACGCCGGAAAGATGGCTGTGGTGCCGCACGTGCAGCGCCTCGGCCCCGCCGCGAATGCGCCTGATCTCGCCGCGTTCGGCCAGCGCGTTGATGTCGCGCCGCACCGTCGCCTCCGAGGCATCGAGCAGCTCGACGAATTCGCCGACGCTCACAATGTCACGCTCGTTGACGAGCTTCAGAATGAGGCGATGCCGCTCCCGTTCCAGCATCTCGGCCCACCGATTTTCCTCAACTCACGTTAAGCTCGCTCGTTTGTCAACGCCGCGCTGCGCAATATTGATCGTGGTTGAACGATATTGACGGAAGGGGACATGGCACGCACTATGCCAGCCGCGCGATAGAGCCGTCATAGGGGAGGTACGCCGATGACGCTCGCCGTCGACAGGGCCGACGTCCTGGAGAACCGCTGGGACGCTACGCACGCCGCTACCCTCTCGCCCGAGCGCCTTCTGCTCTATCGTTCCAACCTGCTCGGCGCGGACAAGCGCATTACAAATTTCGGTGGCGGCAATACCTCTTCCAAGCTTGTCATGCCCGACCCGCTCACGGGCGAGCCGGTGACGGTGCTGTGGGTTAAGGGCTCGGGCGACGATCTCGGATCCATGAAGCTCGACGGCTTCGCCACGCTCTATCAGGCGAAACTCGAGACCCTGGTCGGCCGCTATCGGGGCCCGCAGATGGAGGACGACATGGTCGCCCTCTATAACCACTGCACCTTCAACCTCAATCCCCGCGCGCCTTCGATCGACACGCCACTGCACGGCCTGGTTTGCTGGCCTCATGTCGACCATGTGCATCCCGACGCGGTCATCGCCATCGCAGCTACACCCGACAGCCGGGCGATCACACGGGAAATCTATGGCGGGGAGATCGGCTGGCTGGATTGGCGGCGGCCCGGCTTCGAACTCGGCCTGTGGCTGCGCCGCTTCGTCGAGGAGAACCCGAGGGCGTCGGGCGTGGTGCTCGAAGCGCACGGCCTGTTCACCTGGGCCGACGATCAGAAGGCCTGCTACAAGACCACCATAGACACGATCAACCGCGCCGCCGCCTGGCTTGAGGACCGCTCGCGTGGGCGAAAGGTGTTCGGCGGGGTCGCGGTACCGCCCGCCGCTCCGGAGCGCCGCCGCGCGATAGCGGCCACGCTAATGCCGCGGCTGCGGGGGCTCGTCTCGGAAGCCACATGGAAGGTCGGGCATTTCGACGATCGGCCCGCTGTGCTCGAGTTCATCGGCGGCACGAACCTAACTAGCCTCGCTGCCCAGGGCACGTCCTGCCCGGATCATTTCCTGCGCACCAAAATCCGCCCGCTGGTGCTGCCCTTCGATTCGGCGCGGGAGAGCGTCGAGGATCTTGTGGCCCGAGTCGAGCCGGCGGTCGCAGCCTATCGGCGCGACTACGCCATCTACTACGAGCGTTGCAAGCGCCCTGATTCCCCCGCCATGCGCGATCCGAACGCGATCATCTATCTCGTGCCGGGCGTCGGCATGATCAGCTTTGCCGGCGAGAAGGCGACGGCGACCATCGCGGCCGAGTTCTACGTCAATGCCATTAACGTGATGCGCGGGGCCTCGACCGTCTCGACCTATCGCGGTCTCGCCGAGCAGGAGGCGTTCGACATCGAGTATTGGCTGCTTGAGGAGGCGAAGCTGCAGCGCTTGCCTGCGCGCAAGCCGCTCGCCGGTCGCGTGGCCCTCGTCACCGGCGGCGGGGGCGGCATTGGCGGCGCGGTGGCGCGGCGCCTCGCCGAGGACGGCGCCGCTGTGGTGATTTGCGATATCGACGAGACGGCCCTCGGGGCCGCCAAGGCATCGCTGCTGCTGGGCTTGGGGCGCGATGCGGTCGCGGCGCTGCCCTGTGACGTGACCAGCGAGGAAGCGGTCGCCCGACTTTTCGCTGAGGCGGCGCGCGCCTTCGGGGGCGTCGACATCGTGGTGTCGAGTGCCGGCTTTGCTTCGGCGGCGCCGTTCGAAGATACGTCGCTCGATCTCTGGCGGCGGAACATGGATGTGCTTGCGACCGGCTATTTCCTAGTGGCGCGCGAGGGCTTCCGGCAGATGAAGGCGCAAGGCCGTGGCGGCTCGATCGTGTTCGTGGCGAGCAAAAACGCGCTCGTCGCCTCGCCGCAGGCCTCCGCCTATTGCACGGCGAAGGCCGCCGAGGTGCAACTCGCCCGCTGTCTCGCCCTCGAAGGGGCATCCCATGGCATCCGTGCCAATGTCGTGAACCCGGATGCGGTGCTGCGCGGCTCGCGCATCTGGCAGGGCGAATGGCGCGACCAGCGCGCTGAGACCTACAACACGACGCCCGACGGGCTGGAGGAGGTCTATCGCCAGCGCAGCCTCCTCAAGCGCAGCGTCTTTCCTGAGGACATCGCCGAGGCGGTGCATTTCTTCGCCTCGGAGCGCTCGGCCAAGTCCACGGGCAATATCCTCAACGTCGATGCGGGCCATGCGCCCTCCTTCACGCGCTAGGGAGATGCGCCATGGTGGAGCGGCCGATGGATGAAGACCTGATCGCTTCCCAAAATGCCCGGCGAAGGGCGACGCTCGACGACGAATACGACGCGCTCGGCCGCATGCGTAGCGGTGGGGCCATCGAACCGATCGAGACCTATCGCGCCTCCGGCTTCCGCGCCAGGAAGGCCGATGAGCGCCCTGCCGTCCCGGTGGCAGGCGGCGGGATCGTGTAGCCATGGGGGCCGCGTCGACGCCAGTGCTTGCGCTCGAAGGCGTGTCGAAGGCCTTTTCGGGCGTGCAGGCGTTGGCGAAGGTGCGCTTCGACGTGCGCGCGGGCGAGGTTCACGCCCTCATGGGCGAAAACGGCGCCGGCAAGTCGACGCTGATCAAAATCGTCTCCGGCCTCTATGCGCCCGATGCGGGCGTGATCCGTTTCGACGGCGCGCCCGTCCGCCTTGGCTCGCCGCGGGAGTCGCAGGAAGCGGGAATCGCCACCATACACCAGGAGCTCATGCTCTTCCCGGAGCTGACCGTAGCCGAAAACATCTTTCTCGGCCATGCCCCACGCCAGCGCTGGAGGGGGCTAGACTGGGCGTCGATGCGCCGGCAGTCGCGCGAGATCCTGGCCTCGCTCGACATTCACGATCTTGACGTCGAGCGCCGGGTGGGCGATCTCTCGGTCGCCAACCGCCAGCGCGTCGAGATTGCCCGCGCCCTGTCGCGCAAGGCCCGCATCCTGATCATGGATGAGCCCACCGCTGCGTTGGCGGCGCACGATGTCGAGCGGCTGCTCGCGGTCGTGCGCCGCCTGAGAGCGCGCGGCGTCGGCATCGTCTATGTGAGCCATCGTATGGCGGAGATCTTAGCCGTCGCCGACCGCATCACGGTGTTGCGCGACGGAGCCTATATCGGCACCCGCTCCGTCGGGGAAACGAGCGAGGACGAGCTCATCGCCATGATGGTTGGCCGATTGGTCGAGCAGATGTTCCCGTTCGCCGAGGTGCGGCCGGGCGCGCCTGTTCTCGAGGTGCGTGACCTCCGCTACCGCGAGGTGGTGCGCGACGTGAGTTTCAGCGTCAGGGCCGGAGAGATCGTCGGCCTCGCCGGACTGGTCGGCTCCGGACGCAGCGAACTCGCGCAGACCTTGTTCGGCATCACCCCGGCGACGGCGGGCGAGATCCGTCTCAGGGGCCGGCCGGTGCGCATCGCGAGCCCGGCCGCCGCGAAGGCGCTCGGGCTCGCCTATGTGCCCGAGGATCGCAGCCTGCAGGGCCTGGTGCGGGCCATGTCGGTGCGCGAGAACGTTTCCATGGCGGTGCTGGACAAGGTCGCTCGCGGCCCAGTTCTCGAGTGGCGGCGCGAGCGCAGCCTCGCTCTCGAGGCCATCCGCCGATTCTCGATCCGTACCCGCGGCCCCGAGCAGGCCGTGCGCCAACTCTCCGGCGGCAACCAGCAGAAGGTCGTGCTGGCGAAATGGCTTGCCGCCACGCCTGCGGTGCTCATCCTCGATGAGCCGACCCGCGGCATCGACGTCGGCGCTAAGGCCGAGATTCACCGCCTGATCGCCGCGCTCGCCGAGGAAGGGCTCGGCATACTCATGATCTCGAGCGAGCTGCCGGAGGTGCTCGGCATGAGCCATCGCGTTCACGTCATGCGCGGCGGCCGGCTGGTCGCCAAATTTGACCGGGCCGAAGCCACCGCCGAGACAATCGGCGCCGCCATGATGCGGGGGCCAGCATGACCACGGCCGAACTCTCCGTTCGTCCAGCGCAACGGTTCGGCTGGGCGCGGCTCGGGCTTGGCAGCCAAGAGGCGGTGCTCGTCCTCGTGCTGATCGTCTTGTTCGCGGGAGTGGGAAGCTACAACTCCCGCTTCCTCGCCGAGAACAACCTGACCAGTATCTTCGCCGGCAACGCCTATATCGCGGTTGCCGCCATTGGCATGTCGCTCGTGATCATTTCGGGCAATATCGATGTCTCGGTCGGCTCGCTTATCGGGGTGCTGGCCGTGTTGTCGGGCTCGCTCGCCGTGGCCGGCTGGCCGGTCTGGCTCGCCTGGACTATCCCCGTCCTTGTCAGCATGGCCGTGACCGGCTTCATGGGTCTTCTCGTCGCCTATGCGCGCGTGCCCTCGATCATCGTGACGCTCGGCATGCTCAGCATCCTGAAGGGCGGGCTTATCAGCGTGACCTCCGGGGCGTGGATTTCCAATCTGCCGCCGGGCTTCCATCTTGCTCAGATGCGCCCGCTCGGCGTCCCGATGGCAGTCTGGTTCATGGTGGCGCTGGCCGCCGCGGCGGCGGCGTGGATGCGCTTCTCCGCGGCCGGTCGTGCAATCTACGCGGTCGGCGGCAATTCGGAAGCGGCGCGCGCCGCCGGCATCTTGCCCGAGCGCACGGTGGTGCTGGTCTTCGTGATACACGGTCTCTTCGCCGGCATCGCAGCCATCCTGTTCGCGACTCAGCTCAGCGTCATCCAGTCCACCGTTCCGCCCAATCTCGAGCTCACCGTCATTGCTGCTGCGGTCGTGGGCGGGGTCAGCATCCTGGGCGGCACCGGCACCGTGATCGGAGCGACGCTCGCCGCGATCCTGTTCGCCGCTATCGGCTCGGCCCTGATCTTCGTCAACGTCTCGCCCTATTGGTTCCGCGCCATCCAGGGCCTCCTCATCCTGGCTACCGTCCTCGCCGACCTCCTCCGCCGGCGCGGCGCTGCGAGGCGCTGACATGTATGCACGCGCGCTCCTTTTCCGGCATGAGGCGGTGCTCGCCGTGATCCTCGCCGCAGCGCTCGTGATTTTGGCCCCGCAGGCCGAGCGCCTGCTCTCGCTCGACAATCTGCTGAACCAGGGCCGGCTCATGGCCGAGGTCGGGCTTATCGCGCTGGCGATGACCTTCGTCATCGTGAGCGGTGGCATCGATCTCTCGGTCGGCTCGATCATGGGACTCGCTGCCATTCTCCTCGGCGTGATATGGAAGGCCTACGGGGTGCCGCTGCCGGCAGCGATCGTGTTAACGTTGCTGGTCGGCGCCGCCGCCGGCCTGGTCAACGGAATCTTCGTCGCTCGGGTCGGCGTGCCGCCGCTGATCGTGACGCTCGCGACGCTTGCCCTCTATCGCGGCCTGGCCGAGGGGATCGCGCAGGGCCGCTCGACCCGCGGCTTTCCCGACTGGTTCCTGGAATTCGGTGCGGGCGAGCTCCTCGGCGTGCCGTACCAGCTCTGGCTTCTCGCCGTGGCGGCGCTGGTCGCCGCCGCCATCCTGGGGCGCACCACCTTCGGGCGTGCCGTCTATGCCATCGGCAACAACGAGACGGCGGCGCACTTTTCGGGCATCCCGGTCGATCGGGCGAAGCTCGCCATCTACACCGCCTCCGGCGTGGCGGCAGCGCTCGCCGGCATCATCTTCGTCTCGCGCGTCAGTACAACGCGCTCCGACATGGGCACCGGGCTCGAGCTCGACGTGATAACCGCCGTCGTGCTCGGCGGCACGAGCATCTTCGGGGGGCGCGGCACCATTCTGGGAACGGTGCTCGGCGTCCTCATCATTCAGGCTTTGAAGAACGGCCTCGCGCTCGCGGGCGTCAAGGGGGACGGCACGATCGTGGTGATCGGCCTCGTCCTCATCGCCTCGACCTTGGCGAGCGAGTTTCTGCGCCGTGGCGGCGACGGTTGAGCGAGGTGAAGGGCCCGCCGCATCCGGCCCCGACCTCACAAGGGAGGAAGACCGTGCTGAAAAGAGGACTGATGGTAAGTGCCGCACTCCTGTTCGTGGTGGGCGCGGCCGAGGCGCAGCAGCGCTGGGCAGGCGGCGACGACCTGCCCGTGAACCCGCTCGCCTGCGACGGCGGAGCCGCCCAGGCCGTCTCGAAGCCCTATGATGGCGGTAAGCCCACAAATGCGCCCGACCGGAAGGGCAAGACGATCACCGTCATCGATATCCCGAAGCTCATCGGCATCGGCTATTTCGCTGCGACCACGCAAGGCATCCAGGAAGGCGCCAAAGAGCTCGGCAACGTCAAGGCTACGACCGACGGCCCAACCAAGGCAAATATCGACGAGCAGATCACCTTCATTGACAACCACATCACCCGCGGCGTCGACGGCATCCTGTTCGCCGCCAACGACCCGGTCGCCATCGCGCCGGTCCTGAAGAAGGCGCTGTCGCGCGGGATCAATGTGGTCGGCTACGACGCCAACGCGCAGCCCGACGCACGGCAATGGTTCGTAAACCAAGCCGAATTCAACGGCATCGCCAAAACGATGCTCGACAGCATGGCCAAGGAGATCGGCAAGGATGGATCCTTCGCGATCGTAACGAGCACCTTCACCACACCGAACCAGGCGCGCTGGATCGCCGAGATGTGGGCATACGCCGACAAGTGCTATCCGAATATGAAATGGCTGGAGACTGTTGAGGCGCAAGAGGACAACATCCTGTCCTTCAACCAGGCCACCACGCTCATCAACAAGTATGGGCCGCAGCTCAAAGGACTGTTCGGCATGACCAGTGTCGCCACGCCGGCCTCCGCGGAGGCGGTGAAGCAGGCGAACCAGTGCGGCAAAATCGCGACGGTAGGGCTTGCCACGCCAAACGCCATGAAGCCCTACGTTCAGTCCGGCTGCGTCAAGTCGGTGGTGCTGTGGAACCCGGTCGATCTCGGCTACGCGGCCGTACACGTGATGCGCGCCACTGCCGACGACACGCTTAAGTCGGGCGATAAGTCGGTGAAGGCGGGCCGACTCGGCGAGCTGCAGATTGTCAACGGAAGCGAGGTCCTGCTTGGCCCGCCCTTCGTCTACACCAAGGAGAACATTGACAAGTTCAATTTCTGAACGCGGCGATGCGGCGGTCCGGCCTGCGAGGCCGGGCTGCCCGCGGCGATCGGGTCAGCTCACAAAGCTTCTTGGCCCACGCAGCCGAGGGTCGCCCTTTGCTGCGTCGGGAAGTCTCTTGACCATGATCTTTGAGCGCCATCGCAGGCCCGACCGCCTGGAAACGTCACGGGATTTGCGGTAGCCTAAGGGGGCCTCAGGCCATCGACCCGCCGCACTTCGGGCGCAGCCCATAGGCTTTGAACTTTTCTTTCACGTGCTCGATCTCGGCATCGGGGAGGATGTTCGGGCCGCCAATGGCGTGGGAGAGATAGTACTGTCTGGCGAGGGTTTCGAGCTCGACCGCGAGCCACATGGCCTTCTTCAGGTCCGGTCCGGTAGCGATCATACCGTGATTGGCGAGAAGGCAGCAGGTGCGGTCCTCAAGCGCCCTGAGGGCGTTTTCAGACAGCTCCTTGGTGCCGTAGGTGGCGTAGTCCGCAACCCTGACGGTCGGACCCCCCGCGGCTGCGATCATATAGTGGCAGGCCGGGATCTCCCGCCCGCAGATCGCGAGCACAGTGGCATAGGTCGAATGCGCATGCACGATCGCGCCCACATCGGGCCGCGACCTGGTGATGTCGAGGTGGAAATGCCATTCCGTCGAAGGCTGCAGCCTGCCGACCCACGCGCCGTACTCGCTCTCGAGCGGCATGACAGCAATGTCCTCGGGCTCCATCTCGTCATAAGGAACGCTGGTTGGCGTGATCAGCATCACGTCGTGGTAGCGGGCGCTGACATTGCCAGACGTGCCCTGGTTGATGCCCATCGCGTTCATCGACCGGCACGCCTCGACGATGGCACGCCGGAGTTCGTCTTCGTCCTTGGTCACCTCACCGCTCTCCTACTGACGTGCCGCGACTCGCTCGTCACCCGACCCGCCTTGTGAAGGCTCTGCTGAAACCTTCGTCGATCCGGGCGAGGAAGCGGGCTGTTCCTAACGTCATGGCTCATACGGACCACCCGGGGTAACCCGGCTGCTCGCGAAACTGAGTTGGTGCATACATTTTGAAATTCCATATGCAAGCTGGTCGAGGGGCGGCACTCTCTATCAGCGCACCAACGTACAAGGGCCGGGATGGCCGTCCTAACCAGGACTTCGTGCAACATTCGAGTGCGCACGTCCTTTAGGCGTAACGAACGAAGATGGCTATGCCGACGCCAAGCCGTCTACCGCCACTCGGGAGGCGAGAATTGTGACGGCTCACTATCCCCCGTTGGCGCAGGCCCTGTCGAGTTCGGCTTCGGACCGTTACGTAAAACATCACTTAGTCGTCCGTGAAGAACTCCCAACGTTCTGATAGCGTGTGAGTTTTGGATTTCGGCAAGTATTCGGTTTTGCCGGCTTTGATGGGCTGTGGACGCCTTTTCTTGCAAATTGATCGGTGCAGCCGAGCGTGATTCCATGCTCCCGAGAGGCTCGAAGCGGGGGCTGCCATGCGACCGAAGGAGCGCCGTGAGACCGGTCAGACGGATCTATTCCGGGCGCGGCTCGACCAGCTCGTCGATCTGCAGCACCCGCTGGCGAAGCTGGCGCGCACGATCGACTGGGGCTTTCTCGAAGAGCGCTTCGGCGCGGTCTACCGCGACGGGCCCGGCCAGCCGCCGCTCGCCACCCGGCTGATGGCGGGGCTTTGCGTCCTCAAGCACCTGCACGACCTCTCGGACGAGGTCCTGTGCGAGCGCTGGCTCGAGAACCCCTATTATCAGCTCTTCTGCGGCGAGGAGTTCTTCCGGCACCGGCTGCCATTCGAGCGCTCGTCGCTGACGCGCTGGCGCCAGCGCATGGGCGAGGAGCGGCTGATCGCGCTGCTGCAGGAGAGCCTGTCCGTCGCGACCCGCACCGGCGCCGCCACCCCCACCGACTTCACCCAGATGATCGTCGACACGACCGTGCAGGAGAAGGCCATCGCCTTCCCGACCGACGCCAAGCTGATCCACCGGGCGAGAGAGCGCCTGGTGCGCCTCGCCAAGCAGCAGGGCGTCGCCCTCCGGCAGTCGTATGCCCGGGTCGGCAAGATCGCGCTGATCCAGCACCAGCGCTATGCCCATGCCAAGCAGTTCCGGCGGGCGAACCGGGCCTTGAGGCGTCTGCGCACGATGCTCGGGCGTGTGATCCGCGACGTCACTCGCAAGCTCGCCGCCCGGCCGCAGTTTGCCGCCGTGTTCGCGTTGCCTCTCGCGCTCGCGCGGCGCGTTAAGGACCAGCGGCAACGGGAGCGCGGCCGTAAGGTCTACAGCCTGCATGCCCCTGAGGTGGAGTGCATCGGCAAGGGCAAGGCCCACAAGCCCTACGAGTTCGGCGTCAAGGTGAGTGTTGCGACGCCGCTCCGGCGCTGCCGGGGCGGGCAGTTCGTGGCGCATGTCAAAGCGCTGCCCGGCAACCCCTACGATGGGCACACGCTCGCCAGCGTGATTCCGCAGATTGAGACGACGGTCGGGACCGATCTCGCGCGGATCGTCACCGATGCCGGCTACAAGGGCCATCATGCCCCGCAGGAGAGCCGGTTCAGGGTCTACGTGGCGGGACGGAAGCGAGGGCTTTCGGCAGCGATCAAGCGCGCCTTCCGGCGCCGTGCGGCGGTCGAGCCGGTCATTGGCCATCTCAAGAGCGAGCACCGCATGGGCCGCAATCATCTCGCCCATGCCGCCGGAGACGCCATCAACGCGGTGCTGGCGGCCGTCGGCTACAACTTTCGCCTTCTCATTCGGTGGCTGGCGGTTTTGTGTGCCCTGACCATCGCAGGGCTCCTCGCACGCGCGGAAAGCCGCTCATCACAGCCGCAACCCGCCAATCGCTAATCTTCACGGGCGACCACTTACTCGACGCGATGCTCCTCTCGCTGCGCCTCCGCTAGACGTCGGACGGTTCGCGGGGCACGAGCGAGTTCTTCGTGGTTAGGTGGCCCTAACGCGAGGCGCACCGCATTCGGTGCATCCCCAGGCGTGACGGCGAAAGCCTTAGGAGGCTCATAAGGCCGAGCCGAAGCCAAACCCCTGATAACCCACCGGATCGGGGCTGGTTTAGCCCCCGATAACCGGCGTTCTCATAGGTCACCGCCAGGAGGCGGGCGTGAGTTGTAGACACCCCCTGTTCAACCCCTTTCGATACAGGCTGAGGCCGGACCGAACAGGGGAGCCGGTACGCATATGATACAAGTGTCCGCATCCTGTCCGCTCATGGTGGACAGGGCGAAAATGCCGCTGCGCCTCGTCATGTCCATAGGCCCGATAACTCGCCTCTGCCTACAGCGCGAGCGCCAGTGGCCCGGCGCTGTTTCGTGGCCTGGGCGAGTGCGGAAGCGGCAGCTCCCGCCCCGGCGATTGCGACTGGCAGCGGGAGAGCGGCTTGGCCCATCGCAAGGCCCACGCTGTGCCCGGGAGGGCTGCGACGGTTGCGTGGCAGAGGCCGAGGAGCGGCGAGGCGGCGCCGGCCCGGTCAGCGGACGCAGACGGCGCTGTCCATACGAGTCATACCAGGACAGGCATTCGAGACAGATGTCTACCTCTGAGCTGGCGCGGTTTGCTCAGAATGTTGGTCGCGACCTGCTCGGAACCAGGAAATTGGCTCATTCGAGACAGCTAACCGCCATCGAGTCACCCCCGTTTATTCGAGTCAGGTGTCTCGAACGATTGGCGACGCCGATTCAAAGCGAAGCCCGTCCACGGCACCACGCCTCGCACCCGACCACGTCCAGAACCCCTGAGCACCGCGTGCCGGCACAGGCTCATCGAATGGCTCAATGTCGGACAGGGGCCATCCCCAAAGCGAGTGCTGTTCGCGTGCGGCGTTGCTCGGAGGGCCGCCGAACTCTTCCACGATCTCGCTGCCCCGCCTTGGTTCACCGAGAAGCGCGGTTGAGGGCCGGGAGCTTCATGGGGTGCTCTTACGCCGGATATGGAATCAGAGGCTGGTCTGATTGGAGGTAGAGCGGAAGCTTCGGTGGCCGCCGTTGGTCACGTCGAGGCAGACCAGGTGGGCGCTCCGTGAGCAGGGCGGACGCTGTATCGCCCAACATGACCTCCTCGATGCACCACGACCTAGAGCGGCTATGACCGGGCCGTCGCATTGCGCCAGGTGCTCCTTGGGGAGGTCTGATCTTCCCTCGAATTGGTGGACGCCTTTGATACGCTCCTGAGGGGGCGAGGAAGGTGTCTGATGGCGAAGACGAGACGGGAGTTCACGCCGGAGTTCAAACAGGAGGCGGTGGCGCTGTGGGAAGGAAGCGGGCGCCGTCAGATGGAGATCGCAGCGGAGCTCGGCCTCCAGCCCTCGCAGCTCGGCGGTGGCAGAGGCGGTCCACGGTAAAGTCAGCGACCTACCGCAACCCGCTGCGGGCGCGGCCCCACTGTCCCGCGCCGGCTGATTTGGCGGCCGAGAATGCGCGGTTGCGACGTGAGCTCGAGCGGGCTCGTGCTGAGCGGGACATTTTAAAAAAGGCCATCGGCCTCTTCTCGGAGACGCCGCGATGAGGTTCCGGTTCATCGCTGATCACCAGGAGGAATGGCCGGTGCGCGTGATGTGCGAGGTGCTCGGTGTCTCGCCCGCCGGCTATTTTGCTTGGCGCTGCCGGCCCGAGAGCGCGAGAGCCGCTGCCAATCGGAACCTACTGGCGGATGTGCGACGCCTGCAGGCGCTGCACCGGGGCCGCTATGGCTCGCCCCGGATGCATGCGGCTTTGCGAGCTGAGGGCCGGAGCGTCAGCCGGGGCCGGGTCGAGCGCCTCATGCGTCGGCACGGGATCCGGGCAGCGGCGTCGCGCCGCTTCCGGCCTGTGACGACGGACAGCCGCCATGGGCTGCCGGTTGCTCCCAATCTGCTTGAGCAGCGCTTCGAAGCCTCGGCCCCGAACCAGGTCTGGCTCGCGGATCTCACCTACGTGCCCACCGGCGAGGGCTGGCTGTATCTGGCCGCGGTCCTCGATCTCGCGACCCGCAAGGTGGTGGGCTGGGCGATGCGCGATCACCTGCGAACGGAACTCGCCGCGGCGGCCCTCGTCATGGCGACTCAGAGGCAGCGCCCTGGTCCCGGGCTCGTCCACCACTCGGATCGTGGATCGCAAGGCGGATTCAAGCGGTCGTCGCAACACCCTGAAGTAGGAGGTTGCGATGAGCATTCGAAAGCGGCGGTCGGATCGGTCTGGACGAGCGCCGTTACCGTCACCGGGTCGGCCACCTGTGGCGGGACGCGATGAACGGAGTCGGTTCTGGTTAGCGATCGCAGCTGGGATGAGCAGCGAGGATGCTGCGGTCGAGGCAGGTGTGTCGCAGCCTGTAGGAACCAGATGGTTCCGAAAGGCAGGCGGCATGCCACCCGCGATGTTCAGATCCTCGGCGAAGCCGCTCTCCGGGCGGTATCTGTCGTTGGTGGAGCGCGAGGAGATTGCGCTTCTCCGGGTCCAGGGCCATTCCCTGCAGGAGATCGGGCGCCGGCTCGGTCGATCCGCCTCGACGATCTCCCGTGAGCTGCGGCGCAACGCAGCCACCCGCAGCGGTGGACTGGAGTATCGCGCGACGACCGCCCAGTGGCATGCCGAGCGATCGGCCCGTCGCCCGAAACCGACGAAGCTTGCCCTCAACGCGACCTTGCGCACTTATGTGGAGGAGCGATTGGCGGGCGTCGTCGTCGCGGCGAGCGGCGTTCCCATTCCCGGTCCTGCGGTGTCCTGGAAGGGCCGCCGGCATGGCCAGAGACAGGATCGGCGATGGGCCCGGGCCTGGAGCCCGGAACAGATCGCCCGGCGCTTGCCGATCGACTTCCCGGACGACAAGACAATGCGCATCAGCCACGAAGCCATCTATCAGGCCCTCTTCGTCCAAGGCCGAGGAGCGCTGCGCCGTGAACTCACGGCCTGCTTGCGAACAGGGCGGGTGTTGCGAGTGCCAAGGGCGCGCGTCCGCAGGCGCGGCAAGGGGTTTGTCTCGCCCGAGATCAGGATCAGCCAGCGTCCTGCCGAAGCGGCCGATCGGGCGGTGCCAGGGCACTGGGAAGGCGACCTCATCCTGGGCCTTGGCAGCTCGGCGATCGGAACGCTGGTTGAGCGTACAACCCGCTTCACGATGCTGCTCCATCTTCCCCGCCTTGCGGGCCACGCTGACGCGCCGCGCACAAAGAACGGGCCTGCGCGCGCTGGCCATGGAGCCGAAGCTGTGCGCGACGCGATCACGCGCACCATCATCACCTTACCCGAAGAGCTGCGCCGATCGCTGACCTGGGATCAGGGAGCCGAAATGGCCCAGCATGCCCGTCTCAAGATCGATGCGGGCATCCAGGTCTACTTCTGCGATCCGCAAAGCCCCTGGCAGCGTGGCACCAACGAGAACACCAACGGACTGCTGCGTCAGTACTTCCCGAAAGGCACCGATCTCCGTGCGCACAGCGCCGAGGAGATCGGTGCCGTGGCGGCCGCCCTCAACTCACGGCCGCGAAAGATGCTGGGCTGGAAAACGCCCGCAGAGGCGCTTGACGAGTGGCTGCCGTAAGTCAACAGGATCCGTGTTGCGACGACCGTTTGAATCCGCCCAATACGCATCAGGCGCCTACCGCGAGCTCCTCGCCAAAGCCCGCATGAGGGCCTCGATGAGCCGGACTGGGAACTGCTACGATAACGCCCCGATGGAGTGATCTTCCCCCGTTTCGGTGGCTCTCCCGCATTTCGCGTGGATCAGGCGGCGAGAAGGACGCGACGACGGACGAGGTCGAAGCCGGCGGGGCCGTACATCATGCGCTTGATCAACTTGAGGCCGGTGATCTGGCCCTCGGCCTGCCCATTGCTCCAGAGCGTCGTGAGCGCGGCGCGCACGGCCGCCCCGTTCTGCTCGAGGTCCGCCGCAAAGGTCTCGATGGCGCGCACGCCGCATGCGCGGGCTTCGGCCAGCCCCATATCGAGATTGTTGCAGGGAGCAGGATGGGGTCCATCGCAGCCGACACCGCAACCGCGCACGAGCTCTGTGAACCGCCGCGACCCGTGCCGCTTCGCCATCCTCCTTGACCCGGGCGACGGCGGCGGCTGCGTGGGGCGGCAAAGCCGCGACGGGCTGCACCAGGAGCCACGCGAGCTGCTTGGGCGAGGGTAGCCGCGACAGCGTGCTCGGCTCGAGGTGAGGGGTCGTATTGCGCATTTCGCTGATCGTGAGCGGCGATTTCACCCGATGGTGAGCGCTCATTTCATCTGATCGTGAGCAAGCGTTTCGCGCGATCATGAGCAGCCGCTTCGGCCGACAGGTTGTATGGAGTCAGGAGTTGGACACGCCGTCAAGGGCCCGGCTCCGTCCGTTGCGTTTGCGCAGGCTATCGCCGGTGAGCGGAAGCCGATGGGCATTGTGAACGAGACGATCGAGGATCGCGTCGGCCAGAGTGGGGTCCCCAATCAGGTCATGCCATGCATCCACGGGAACCTGGCTGGTCACGATGGTCGAGGCGCGCCCATGCCGATCATCGAGGATCTCCAGAAGATCACGCCGCTCGGCCTGAGTGAGGACCGATAGGCCCCAGTCGTCGAGGATCAGCAACTGCACCCGCGCCGAGCGTCTTGAGCAGTCGGCCATAGCGTCCGTCGCCGCGGGCCAGAGCCAGCGCCTCGAACAGGCGCGGGACGCGGTGGTAGAGTACCGAGCGATTGTCCCGGCAGGCCTTGTGGCCGAGCGCGCAGGCAATCCAGCTTTTGCCCAGGCCGGTGGCGCCTGTGATCAGCAGGTTCTCGGCACGCGTCGATCCAGTCCCCGGCCACCAGCCGGGCAAACACCGCCCGGTCCATGCCGCGCGTCGTGCGCCAGTCGACATCCTCGACGCAGGCATTCTGGCGCAGCGCCGCAAACTTGAGCCGCGCCGTCAGACGCTTGCTGTCGCGCTCGGCCGCCTCGCGGTCGACCAAAAGCCCGAGCCGTTCCTCAAACGAGAGCGCGTCGAGATCGGGTGAGCGGCGCTGCTCCTCGAGGGCTTTGGCCATGCCGGTCAGGCCGAGCGCGATCAGGTGCTCATGGGTGGGATGGGTCAGCATCGGTTCATTCTCCTGGTGAGATCAGTGGAAGTAGCCCTGGCCACGGATGTTGCCGTGGCGCAGCGGGGCGTGGTCGGCAGGCTCCTCGAGGAAGGCGCGGTCGAGGCCGTTCTTGAGGATCGAGCGGATCGAGGCGACGGAGCGGGCCTTGATCAGCAGACCGCGCCGGCAGGCGGCATCGAGGCGTTCGGGGCCATAGCTCCTGGCCAGCGCCAGGATGCCCAGGCAGGTCCGGAAGCCCTGCTCGGGATGCGGCCGGTCGGCCATGACGGCCTCACAGAAGGCTGCCGTGGCGGGACCGATCCGCTGCGCGGCAGCGATGAGGCCGTGCGGCGTCCATTGTCCGTGCCGGCGATGCGCGCTGGGCATGTGCTCGGCAATCGTGGTGTGGCCGCGCCGGTTGGAGGCACGGGCATGGCTGGCGACCCGCTGGCCCTTGTGGAAGATCTCGACCGTCGCACCGGCCAGGCGCACGTCGACGAGCTCCTTGATCAGGCGGTAAGGCACGGAATACCAGTGGCCATCGATCTCGACATGATAGTCGGGCGCGACCCGGCAGCGCTTCCAGCGGGCGAAGACGTAGGGCTCGTCCGGCAGAGGATCGAGCAGCGGCTGGTCGATCGCGGCAAACAGCTCGGCGCGGCTGGCGTTGAAGCCCCGCATGGGGCGGGCATTGAGTTCCCCGACAAGGTCGCGGATGGCGTGGTTGAGTTCGGCGAGCGAGAAAAAGCGTTGGTTGCGCAGCCGCGCCAGGATCCAGCGCTGGGCGATCTGCACCGCCACCTCGACTTTGGCTTTGTCCTTGGGCTTGCGCGGGCGGGCGGCGAGGATGGCGGTGCCGTAATGGCCGGCCATCTCGGCATAGGTGCGGTTGAGGCCGGGATCGTAGCGGTCGGGATTGGTCACCGCCGCCTTGAGATTGTCGCAGACCACGAGCTTGGGAACGCCACCCAGGAAGGCGAACAGGTTGATGTGCAGGCCGATCCAGTTCGGCAGGGTCTCGCTCGGACAGGCCTCGGCATAGGTGTAGTTGGAGGCGCCCATCGCCGCGACGAACAGCTTCATGGGCTGGGCATCGCCGGTGCGCGGATCGAAGACATCGATGGTGTCGCCGGCAAAATCGACGAAGACCTTGTCGCCGCCCTTGTGGGTCTGGCGCATGGTGGGGTGGGAGCGGCGCTTCCAGGCCTCGTAGGTGGTGCAGAACCAGGTGTAGCCGAAGCCATCCGGATGAGCGGTGCGGTACTCCTCCCAGAGCAGCACACGGGTGACGCCGGGGCGGCGCAGCTCCTTGTCGATATAGGCCCAGTCCGGCATCGGACGGCGGGGCGTCTCGGCTGCCGGGGCTGGCGGTGGAAACAGGAGCCGTTCGAGAGCCTCGTCATCGAGCTCCTCCGGCAGCGGCCAGGGCAGGCCGGCAACCCGGGCGCGGCGGAGATAGCTGTGAACGACGCCATTGCTGACCCCCAGCGTGCGGGCGATCAGGCGCTCGGTCAGGCCCTGGGCATGTCTCAAACGAAGAACGTCTCGGATGCGGCGCATGGACAATCTCTGGGTTGGCATCGGGTCTCCTCGTTGGTTGAACGAGGGCTCCCGTAGCCCGGTGGGATTGTCGGCCGAAGTGTCCCCGCGCTCGTGAACGGCGCTCACGACCGCCTGAAATGGCTGCTCACGCTGGCGCGAAATCGCTGCTCACGATCCTCTGAAATCCGTGCTCACGATGCGCTGAAATCCGTGCTCACCATCCCGCGAAATACGCACGGGCCTCTGCGGAATCGAACCCGTGCTGCCAGCGCGCCAGGCGCGACCGCTCCAGCCCCTCTGGCGTGCGTGAGCCGGTGCTCGGGCCGCCGTGTATCCGACAGCGCCCGTTGCCGGGTGCGTAAACCCGCCTGCTAAGCGCCTCAGCGTCAGGCTGGATCGTCTGCGTTTGGCACGTGGCCTGCCCAAAAGTCCAACCGGGGTAGATCCCGACCTAGCTCTGCGCCTACGATGCCCGGCGTGGCCGTCGGAAAATGAAGACGCTGCCCGACTTCGAGAGTGGGGGGATGGCAACGAGATCCGGCCCATGTCGCTCGCCAACATGCCGAGCATGGCGTCCGGTCCGTGCTGGCGATCTGTCAGGAGGCGGGCTGCGGGCACGGGGGCTCGATCAACGTGGACCGCTTGCCCGATAGCTTCCCGGTCCCTGACGTGTCGTTGCGTCTGCGGTGCTCAGCTTGCGGCTCGCGCAACGTCAAGACGCAACCGGAATGGCGAGAAGGCCAGTGAGCTCCGGACTACGGACGATAGCCTCAGCCGACCGCAAAGGTTTCAGCAAATGGATTGTCGGCACGACGAAGGTGGTCGCCATCGTTTGCCGGAAGTCATTGGCCAGCATGGAAGTCCACGACCAGAAGCCAAACCTTGAGGGCTAGCGCCGAGTTACGAACTTATCGGACCACTGCTAAAGCCCAATGACTAGCGAAGAGCTACGACCCGCCCGCCCGGATTGATCCGACAGGTCACTCGGGCTTGGCGTACTTGCTTCTTACCTCCTCGGGCGTACCTAATACCAACGGGCGTCATGATTGACCGACGTGGGCCCAGTCTCTGAGCCCGATTGAGGTGATCGTGCGGGGCCGTGCCAGGAGGTGGCGCCAGGCCTCGCAAGCCGCCTCGATGATCGCCTCATAGCTCTCGAACACCCGGTTCGACAGCCAGTTGGCGCGCAGATACTGCCAGACGTTCTCGACCGGGTTCAGCTCCGGAGCTCGCGAGGGCAGGAAGATCAGCGTCAGGTTTCTCGGCACGAGCAGATGACCGGTGGTGTGCCACCCGGCCCGGTCGAGCAGCACGACGGCATGCGCTCCTCTGGACACCGTGCGCGAGATCTCGTTCAAGTGGAGTTGCATGGCTTCGGTGTCCGCGTAGGGCATCGCTAAACCGGCGCCCGTGCCACGGGCCGGACAAATGGCTCCGAAGAGATAGGCGCTGTCATAGCGCTGGTCGGCTGGCTGGCGTGGCCGCGATCCGCGTCTGGCCCATTGCCGCACGATCCCGTTCTTCTGGCCGATGCGGGCTTCGTCTTGGAACCAGATCTCGACCGGCTTGCCGCGCGGGAGGTCGGCGACGTGGGCTCTGAGCGCACGTGGGAAGTTTTTTTGAACTCCGCCACGATCCGCTCGTCCTGAGCGGGATGGCGCGGGCGAGCGCTGATGCGGCAGAAGCCGAGCTGGTGCAAGATCTTGCCCACCGTGCGCTCGTGATAGGCCACACCGAAGCGCTCGGCGATGAGGCGCTGCAGGTCGACCCGGCGCCAGCGCACGACGCCATGCACGGCCCGATCCGGGCCTGTCTCATGCACCCGCACCCGAACGTCTCCTGGACCGGGCTCTGGATCCGGCATCTCGCCATACTGGAGCACCTCACGCGCCGAGCCAGTGTGTTGTACCAGACTGCCTTCATTTCGATGTTCCTCGCTGGCTCGCGTCTAACCGGAGCGCAACCTGCCGGAGCGTGCGAGCAGGGTTATTGGTACGCGACCCGAGATGGAGTTCAATGCACGGTGGGTTACACGTGCGCTGCGTCTGGCGGCGGGTCGCACTAGCGGGCATGGCAAGCCGCTTCCCGAACTCTCGACACCTGAGCCCTCCGCGCCGGAGCCTGTACGCGCGCCGCGCCGCCGGAGCAACGTGTTGCGCGCGACGGCGGTGATGTCTTTACAGCCCGAGAGCAGGTGTTCAGCGCGCGACACCCTGAGATCGCCCAAGCGGTGGATGAGACCCTGAAGTTTCTTAGGAAAGCCTGCGTGGTGGTCAACGATGCCATCCTCAGCAAACTCGAATGCTGATCGACAGAGTGGGTGTATCCGCTCTGCCGCGCTTCAGTTCGTCCGCAAGGTGAGCGGCTCTACCCGGGAGTCCAAAACAAACGAGCCCGCCTTCAATCAAGCCGTCGACCGGGTCGCGGACGCTGCTAAAGAGCTCCCGCGTGCAGTGTCAACGAGTGCTCCCCCGCGCAACCGTCAGCTCGAAGCAGTCAAGGCGAAGGCGAGAGTGCGGGCTCACTTTGCAGCAGCACCGATCTAGCGTTACTGTTGCGATCTGAGTTTGATGTGGGCTTCACGCGGCGGCTTGATGGGCTCGTCGCCAGAGCGACCTCGCGATGATGTGGGCAGGTCGGATGCGCCTTTGAGTCGCGTTGCCACGCGTCGGATCTCCTGAATGGACCAGCGGATCAGGACGCGACCCGGCGAGCCCTGCCTGTTGTTTTTGGGGGTGCTATCGTGTTGGCGTGATGCCGGACAGCAGCCGTCATCGAAGGCCAGCATCACGAGCGAGAACCGAGCTCGGGTGGACTGTAGACCGAGCGCGAAGCGGGCGGATCAGTCGCCTGCGACGATGGACCTGGTTACGCGGCCGAGGAGGACTGGTTCTCTGACCAGAGGTTAGGCGGTAGAGGCCCGTCTCCTTCAAAATCGGTTCACACGTCGCCCCGGCCTATGCTACGGCGGTCGTTGAGGAAGCGACCGGCGGTTGGGCACTCCCTCTCGATTTCTCCGGCGCCCCGCGGAGCCAAGTCGATCGGCCGCGATCGAGACCACCACGAGATAAGTTCTCGGGCAGGTGAAACCGACATAAGCGAGCTCGGTCTCGAGCATGTCGCACGTATCAACGACAAGGATGACAGTGGGCCGTTAAAGACCCTTGAAGCGACGTACCATATCGAGCACGACCGCTTCGGATCTCAGCGCCTCGGCGTCGGCGAGCTCAAAACTGGACCGCGCCGCTCGGGCAGCGTCTGTCCGGGATCGAGAACCTGACAGAACGGCGTTGAAAAACCGACACTCTGCCCAGCACCGCTATGTGCGCGACAGCCGCTTGGAACGGTCCTCCGACAAGAGGCCTAACCTGTATGCCGCGTCAATCCG
>CAWDDI010000017.1:0-32826 GCA_963800985.1 uncultured Alphaproteobacteria bacterium
GTCGAGTCCTTGGCGGAAGAGTTCGAGGTGACGAAATCCTACGCTCGCGACCTCGTCGACAGCGTGTTTCAGAAAATCACCGAGGCAGCCAACCAAGGCGAAGAGGTTGCGATCTTCGGGTTCGGCCGGTTCAAAGTGGTCGAACGAGGCGCTCGGAAGGGGCGCAATCCTCGGACCGGAGAGGCGGTTAAGATCGCAGCGAAGAAGGTGCTCAAGTTCGAGGCCGCCAAGGCCATGAAGGAAGGGCTCAACACGAAGCAACGCGGTCGAAGAAAGGCGGCTGATCATCTGCGCTGCCGGCGAGTCCGCCATGTCCGACCCAGCCGAGTGCCAGATCATCGGCCGCTGGCGGATCCTCGAGGCTGACCAGTGGGATCGGGATTATCTCGATCTGATCGACCCGGCCTTCATCTCGTTTGACACCGATGGTCACGGCGAACTGGCGTTCGGCGTCGTGACTGTGAGCCTCCGTCTGGACTACGCCCGCACGGTCGTGTTCTTCACATTCGAGGGCTCCGAAGAAGGTGATGAAGTCAGCGGGTCCGGGTCGGCCGAGCTCGGCGAGGACGACACACTCGAGATTGAGCTCTCGTTCCACAACGGCGATGACGCCGTGTTCAAGGCCAAACGAGAGTGAGTTCTCAACGGGTGCGGGCGAACGCTGCAGCCCGCCGATTGCGGAGGAAGCTCACAAGATCATCGAGCCTCAAGCAGTTCAGGACCCGATCCGGAGAAATGCCGCCCTTGCGCGCCGCCAGCACACCCCATGAGGTCAGGTCGAGCTCCTCGATCGTGTGCGCATCGGGATTGATGCTGAACAGGCAACCGAGCTCCAGCCCTCGGCGATGCCAACGCCAGTCCAGATCGAGACGATGAGGATTTGCATTGATCTCCACCGCAACTCCCTGTTCCGCACAGACGGTCAGGACCCTCTCGATGTCGATCTGATATCCCTCACGGCGCCGGAGGAGTCGACCCGTCATGTGTCCCAGAATGGTCGTGAAGGGGTTCGACACCGCGCGAATGATCCGCTCGGTCTGGGTCGTCGGATCGAGCCCAAAGCGGCTATGGACGCTCGCGACAACGAAGTCGAAGCTGGCCAGGACATCATCCGGATAGTCAAGCGAGCCGTCTTCGAGAATATCAGACTCGATCCCCTTCAGGATTCGGAAGCGATCTCTATACCGGGCGTTGAGTGCGTCCGCGAGCCTGTGCTGTTCCTTGACCCGCTCGCGTGAAAGGCCGCCCGCGTAACGAGCGGTCTGAGAATGATCGGCCAGACCGAAGTACTCAAAGCCCCTGGCCCGCGTGGCCTCTGCCATTTCCTCCAGGGTATTGCCACCATCGGAGAAGTCGGTGTGGCAGTGGAGGAGGCCACGAATGTCGTTGCTGGTCACCAGGACCGGGAGCTGTCCTGCCTCGGCAAGGGCGATCTCTCCCCTGCCCTCCCGCAGCTCGGGTTCAATGAAGGTCAGATCGAGTGCGGCGTAGACATCCCGCTCCTCGGGACACGACAACAAACGATTGCCGCGGTACAGACCTCGTTCATCGAGGCGCAGTCCGCGAAAGCGTGCACGAGATCTCAGTTCGTCCAGGTGCTCGGATGAGCCGGTCGCGAGTGCCAAGGCGACCCCATATCGCTGCCGATCCGCGACCCACACCTTGCCATGCGCGACATCAACAACCTCAATGCCGGATCCATCCGGCGACTCGGCAACAGGGCGAGCTCTGAGACCAGCTCGGAACCGCGACGGAAGTCTCCTGCCGGAACGATGCGGGAGAGCTCCGGATGCATGCGCCGGAGAGTGATCTCCCAAGCCCCGAGATGCTCCGCGGCGTGGTGGATCAGCCGCTGTCCGCGCGAACGTCGCAGGAGTTCAATTCCGGCCAGGACCTTGGCTTGAAAGGAGGGTCCGAAGCCCTTCGCCTGCTTCAGTCTGTCCTGCCGGCAGGCTGCCTCCAGATCCTCGAGGCTCGCGACCCCGAGCTTGCGGAAGAGCTCGAGCACCCGGGGCGGCCGCAGTCCCGGGACGGCTAGCATCTCCAGAACCCCGGCGGGAACCTCGACCCGCATGGCCTCGAGACGGGGTGTGGTGCCGTCCTCGTAGAGGCGCTGGATCGTCTCCGCCAAGGCGACACCCACGCCTGGGATCTCCTGAAGCCGTGCTTGGGCGATCACGTCGCCAAGCGGCACGTCCAACAACTGGAGGTTCTCGGCCGCGCGGGCGTAAGCACGAGCTTTGTAAGGGTTCTCCCCGGCCAGTGCGAGCCGCTGCCCGATCTCGATCAGCAGCGCGGCAACTGACGGCCCGTCGAGAGTGCCGGAGGTCTGTGCCCGTTCTCGAGGCGAGGTTTCGCGTGGTTCTCGCGTTCATTCGTGCTCTCGACCGCCCAGATGCCCCACGAATAACGTTTGGCACGGCATTCGGGAGCCGCATCCTGTGGGCAAGAGTTGCGACAGCTTCGCAGTGTTCGCGCGAGCCTCTTGAGCTCACCCTGATCGACGGTGGCCATTGAAATTGTCGATCTGCGTCCTGAGCCCGGAACAGCCGTCGAGTCCCTGATCGACTCAATCGGATACTAAGGTCTGGATACAACCAGGCTCGCACCTGTCCCCGAATTGCGCTGCAGATTGTTCCTTCTAAGCTGGTTCAGCCGAGGCGCCGCGGCCGCCGCGAACTTTGAGAATCAGGATCGTTGAGCACAGGACCAGGCCAACAGCACTGAAGATCAACACCGGTAGGCTTCCTACAACAAAGCCGTAGATCGTCCACAGCAACGACCCAAATGTCCGGACCGCAAACATCCGCAGCGAGATCGCCTCGGTTTCGCCGGTTCTCCAGCACTTCAGAACCTGAGGGACGAAGCTGTACGTCCCGAGGCAGCCAGCAACAAGACCGATGAAGATGCCGAGCATGACCTCACCGTGCTCTGGAGGTTCGGAGAGCTCGCAGTTTGAGCCCGAGAATTGTGCCAGCAAAGACGAGGTTCAGCCCGTTGAACACAATCACCGGGATGCTGGCAATCATCAGACCGTGCACGATCCAGAGGCTGTAGGCCGCCAGCGACGCCAAATACATCCGCTTTGAGAGCGCCTCCGTATCCCCTTCGCGCCACGCTTTGATCACCTGCGGTACGAAGCTGAAGCTGGTGCACAGACCTGCAACCATGCCAAGCGCTGTCGGCCACCATGACGGCATCATTCACTCTCCTGCATCCGTGAGGTTCAAGAACACAGAAGCAGCGCAGGAGTTTCTGATACTCGAGGTCGCAGCTCGCCAGGAGACGAGCAGTCAAGCTTGCATCGTGCGGGCTCGAACATTGAGGGATCGCCGCTTTCGGCCCCACATCCCCGGCGCTCCCTCGAACACTCCGGCGCAAGGCGTGCCGCAATCAGTGCACCGGCCCTCAGCCGTCATGCGCCAGGCCGTGAGGTCGTACCAATCGCGCCCGATCAGCAGCGCTCCACAAGCATGACAGTATGTGCTCTGTCCCGCTTCGTCGTGCGTGTTTCCGGTGAACACGTACCGCAGCCCAGCCTCTTGAGCGATCCGTCGCGCCATCTGGAGCGTGGCGGGCGGGGTCGCGGGCTTGTCCAGCATCTTCCAGTCGGGGTGAAAGGCCGTGAAATGGAGCGGAACATCTGGGCCTAGCCTCTCCATCACCCAGCGGCTGAGCGCCTCGATCTCAGCGGGCGAGTCGTTCTCTCCCGGGATAAGCAGGGTCGTGATCTCAAGCCAAACATCCGTCTCGTGCTTGAGATAGTCCAGCGTCTCGAGCACAGGCCCGAGCTGAGCCGAGCACAAGCTCTTGTAGAAACGCTCGGTGAAGCCCTTCAGGTCGATGTTCGCGGCATCCATGTGCCGGAAGAACTCGGCCCGTGGCTCCTCACAAATGTAGCCGGCGCTCACCGCAACGGTCTTGATCCCTCGGTCACGGCAGGCCTGGGCCACGTCGATGGCGTATTCCAGGAAGATCACCGGATCATTGTAGGTGAACGCGACCGACCGGCAGCCGCTCGCGACGGCCGCTTCGGCGATCGCCTCGGGCGATGCGAGATCCTGCAGGCGATCGAAGGCCCGGGCCTTCGAGATATCCCAGTTCTGGCAGAACTTGCAGGTGAGATTGCACCCCGCCGTGCCGAAGGACAGCACGGGCGTGCCCGGCAGAAAGTGGTTCAGCGGTTTCTTCTCGATCGGGTCGATGCAGAACCCCGACGAGCGGCCGTACGTGGTCAGCACAATCTGGTTCTCGTGCCGGGCGCGGACGAAGCACAGTCCCCGCTGCCCCTCGTGCAGCTTGCAGTACCGGGGGCAGACGTCGCATTGGATGCGCCCGTCGTCCAGGGGGTGCCAGTAGCGGGCTGGCATGCCCTCGGTGATCGGCTCAGTCACGTGGTGGCTCATGCCGGTGTATTATCTGACACCTCCTTGGGTGGGAGCAATCCCAGGGATGGCAAGATCGAGTTTGACGAGCCGCCCAGCGGCAGTGGCCGGCATCTTTTATGACGCCGATCCGCACCAACTGCGAGCGGAGGTCAGCCGACTTCTGGCTAGCGCCCGAAGCTTAAGCGGGAGCGGCCGCCCGAAAGCGATGATCGTTCCCCATGCCGGCTACCAGTATTCTGGCCAGGTCGCCGCGACAGCATTTGCTACGTTGGATCAGAGCGCTCCCACGACTGAGCGCGTGGTGCTGATGGGGCCGGCTCACTACGTGCCAGTTCGCGGGATTGCGGCTCCCGTCGTGGAGGCTTTTGAGACACCACTCGGTCCGGTTCGGCTGGACCAGGACGTGCTCGCCGCGATCTCAGGGTTGCCTGCGATCGCGTTCACCGACGAACCGCATGCTCCGGAGCATGCGATTGAGGTCGAGCTCCCGTTTTTACAGGTGCTCCTGCCACGCTTTACTGCCGTGCCGCTGCTGGTCGGCGACACAACTCCTCACGGTGTTGCAGCGGTTCTGAGCCAGGTTTGGGGCGGTCCGGAAACCGTGCTCGTGATCAGCTCCGATCTGTCCCATTTTCTCGAGTATGAAACCGCCCGGCGCCGAGACGCCGCGACGGCGGATATGATCGAGAATGGGGACTGGGCCAGTCTCCGCCCAGCGGACGCCTGCGGCTATCTCGCGATCGCCGGCTTGCTCGTGGAGAGCGAGCGGCGCGGGCTTAGGGCTAGTCGCCTTTCGTTATGCAACTCGGGCGACCAGGTGGGATCGCGCGACCGGGTGGTGGGCTACGGAGCGTGGGTGTTTTGGACCTGAATTGGAACAGGTTGATTAGGACACAAGCGCTCTCCAGAACCTTGAGGATGTCCCGAGCGTGTTGCAGCTCTCTGCTCAACATACGGTCAATTTCCGGCACTTAGCCGGTTTTCACTGTGGACGACCGAAGCCTGAGAGCACGGACTCGGCATCACTTTGAGTGCCGTGTGGTGGGCGGATTCAAACGGTCGTCGCAACACCCTGACGTGGGGAGTTGCGATGAACAGGCGGAAGCGGAGATCGGATCGGTCTGGCCGGGAGCCCTTGTTCTCACCGGGTCGTCCGCCGGTGGCAGGCCGAGAGCCGCGGGGGCGGTTCTGGGCGGCCATTGCGACGGGCATCTCGAGTGAAGATGCTGCAGCTAGCGCCGGTGTCCCGCAGGCGGTTGGAGCGCGATGGTTCCGGAAGGCCGGCGGCATGCCACCCGCGATGTTCGGGCCATCAGCGAAGCCGCTGTCTGGCCGCTATCTCTCGTTTGCGGAACGCGAAGAGATTGCGCTCCTGCGAGCGCAAGGCTGCACCATGCAGGAAGTGGCCCGCCGGATCGGGCGAGCGGCGTCGACCATCTCCCGCGAATTGCGGCGCAACGCCGCCACCCGTAGCGGCGGCTTGGAGTACCGCGCGACAACGGCGCAATGGCACGCCGAGCGATCAGCCCGTCGACCCAAGCCGCGAAGCTTGTGGTCAACCCAACCTTGCGGATCTATGTGCAGGAACGCCTGGCCGGCCTGGTCATCGCTCCAGGTGGCGCCCCAGTTCCCGGTCCGCCCGTGTCATGGAAAGGGCGTCGGCATGGGAAGCGGCAGGACCGGCGATGGGCGCGCGCTTGGAGTCCGGAGCAGATCGCCCGCCGCTTACCGATCGACTTCCCGGACGATGAGACCATGCGCATCAGCCACGAAGCCATCTACCAGGCGCTGTTCATCCAAGGGCGTGGCGAGCTGCGCCGCGAACTGACGGCTTGTCTGCGCAGCGGCCGGGCGCTGCGGGTGCCGAGGGCACGCACGCGCAGACGAGGCAAGAGCTTCGTGCTTCCCGAGATCATGATCAGCCAGCGTCCGGCAGAGGCGACCGACCGTGCGGTGCCGGGACACTGGGAAGGTGATCTGATCCTGGGCCTCGGCAGCTCCGCGATCGGCACCCTCGTGGAGCGCACGACGCGCTTTACCATGCTGCTGCATCTGCCGCGCATGACGGGTCATGGCGAGGAGGCTCGCGTGAAGAACGGTCCCGCGCTCGCCGGCCATGGAGCCGAGGCGGTGTGCGAGGCGATCACGCGCGCGATCACCACTTTGCCGGAGCAGCTGCGACGGTCGCTGACCTGGGATCAGGGCGCCGAGATGGCCCAGCATGCGCGCCTGAAGATCGACGCGGGGGTGCAGGTCTACTTCTGCGACCCGCACAGCCCCTGGCAGCGTGGCACCAACGAGAACACCAACGGGCTGCTGCGGCAGTACTTCCCGAAAGGGCACCGATCTCAGTGCCCACAGCGCCGAGGAGCTCGCCGCCGTGGCGGCCACCCTCAATGCAAGGCCCCGCAAAACCCTCGACTGGAAAACGCCAGCCGAGGCGCTTGACCAGTTGCTGCAGTCAGCCAACAAACAACCCGTTGCGACGACCGCTTGAATCCGCAAGGATGTCCTGAGCGTGTGAGTTCTCTGCTCAACATACGGTCAATTTCCGGCACTTAGCCGGTTTTCACTGTGGACGACCGAAGCCTGAGAGCACGAATTCGGCATCACTTTGAGTGCCGTGTGGTGCCTTCTCTCGCCTCGTCTGCCCCTGGTTCGGATCGCACACGAATCGCCGCGAAGCGGGCTTTGTGCCCAGAGGCGGTCACTCCATGTTTCAGAACCTCGACCGTTCGCCCGTGAGTTTTCTGGTCGCCATCATCACCAAGCCTGCAAGCGTCCGAATGCGCGCTGCATCGGCCTTGACGGAAGGAGGCAAGGCGCAGGAGGTTGCGGTCACTCTTACCATCAATGAAAGCGGGTCCGGAGGAGGGCGCCACGTGAAAATCAGCAATGTTGTGACCTTCCAACTCGAGTGGGGAGAGCCCGGAAAGGGAGGGTCCCGGAGCGCGTTCGTCCGCGTCGAGACCGAAGACGGGCGCTTCGGTTTCGGGGAAGCGTCACCGATGGAAGGCGGGCTCGCGTCGCTCGTGATCATTGCCAAGCACATGGCGCCCTCGCTCATCGGGAGGGACGCACTGGACCATGCGGTCTTGATCGATACCTTGCTTCACAAGTTCATCAAGCTGGGTCCGGAAGGCGCCGTCACGGGCGCCCTCGCGGCTCTGGACATCGCCTTCTGGGACCTCAAGGGGAAGCTGCTCGGACAGCCGGTCTACAAGCTTCTCGGCGGCGCCTGGCGCACGAGCCTCACCTGCTACTCCTCGATCGGCGGCAACGCGTGGCGCACGGTTGACGAGGTCGTGAGGGTCGTGGAGCGGCGCGTCCAGAAGGAGAGTCCCGCCGCCGTGAAGATCCGCTGGGACGGCGATCGCACGAAGCAGGATGTGGACATTCCCGGCGACATCGCCAAGGCGAAGGCGGTGCGAAGAACGCTCGGCGACGACTTCGTGCTCGGCTTCGACGCCAACAACGGCTATTCCGTCGGCGGCGCCATGCGGGTCGGCCGCGCGCTCGAGGATCTCGGCTATACTTGGTTCGAGGAGCCGGTCCAACACTATCATGTTGCTGCCATGGGAGAAGTGGCGCGACGGCTCGACATCACGGTGTCGGCGGGCGAGCAGACCTACACTCTGCAGGGCCTCAGGGACCTCATCAACGCCGGCGTGCGGATGGTGCAGCCTGACGTCGTCAAGATGGGCGGGATCACCGGCCTCATGCAGTGCGCCGCCATCGCTCACGCCCACGGCGTTGAACTCGTTCCCCATCAAACCCAGCCCTCGGTCGGGCACCTCGCCAACCTGCACGTCCTGTCAACCATCATGCATCTCAGCAAGCCCGTGGAGCTGGCCGACAACTGGGAACGCGCCGGCTCCGTCTTCAAGAACCCGTCCCAGCCGGTCGAGGGCCGGTTCGAGGTGCCGACCGCTCCGGGGCTCGGAATGGAGTTCGACGAGGCGGAGATGAAACGGCACAGCATTCCGCTGAGCCTCTGAATAGTTGCGCAGGGTCGGTGATTCCGCTCCTGGAGAACTACCTGGACCGTGGGATTTGGTGGACGGTTGCACCGAAAGTCAGATGACCCTAGAGACTTACTACGCCACTGTCGGTTCGCTTGAAGATTTGATTTCAACTCGGCGTGGCGAGGACGTTTGCCAGTCTAGCGAGGACGTTCCAAGCAAACAGATCCCGGGCTGACCCATTCAGCCCTCGAACCGAGCGGGAGGAAACCAATGAGCTTATCGAGACGGCACTTTCTCGCCCAGGGCTCGGCCGTCGGGGCCGCCGCGTCCATAGGGCTGCCCTTCGGCACGCCGGCGATCGCCCAGGACGGTCCGATCACCATAGCGCTCGCCTCCCGCGCTCCGACCGGCATCAGCCCTCAGCAGGCGGGTCTGACCGGCGGCGACAACTGGGCGATCCGGCAGATCTTCGACACGCTCGTGAAGGCGGACGACGGCACCTTCGGGATCCGGCCGGAAGACTTCGGCCCAGTCTCGCGGAGCGCTGGGAGAGCTCCGCGGATGCGAAGACCTGGACGTATCGGCTGCGCCAGGGCGTCAAGTTCCACAAGGGATACGGCGAGCTGACGTCGGACGACGTCGCCTTCACCTTCGGTCGGCACCTTGACCCGAAGATCGTCACGAACCAGAAGGCGTTCTACTCGAACATCGCGTCGGTTGACGCCGTGGACCGCCACACGGTGCGCTTCGCACTTCAACGCCCGGATCCGCTGTTCAACGGCAGCGTGATCACGACCCTGGCGGCCAACATCCTGAGCCGCAAGGCGTTCGAGGAGCGCGGCGCCGCCTTCAACATGGATCCGATCGGCACCGGCCCCTACCAGGTCGAGAGCGTCAGCTCGACTGAAGGGATCCTGCTGACCGGCTTCCCGGAGCACTTCGCCGGACCGCCGGTCACGCGAAACGTGCGGGTCTCGTTCATCGCCGACACCACGGCGCGCACTCTCGCCTTCGCCTCGGGCCAGGTCGACATGATCGAAGGGGTCCGCACGCCCGGATGGATTCCCACAATGCGCCAGCGGGCGCCGCAGACCATCTTCGACGCGACGGCGCCCGGCAGCTTCAACCTCCTGCACCTCAGCCTCACGAAGCCGCCGCTGAACGATCTGCGGGTCCGCCAAGCCATTCGCTACGCCATCAACAACGAGCAGATCGCGGCGGCCTTCTCGGGCATCGCGGCTCCCATGGTCGGGATCATCGCGCCGCAGTTCGCCGGCTCGGTCAAGAGGCAGGATCTGCCGCAGGAACTCCGGTACGATCACGACATCAAGAAGGCCAGGTCACTGCTCGCCGAGGCCGGCCATCCCAACGGCGTGACGATCCCGTGCTTCACGAGTCAGCGCGAGGACTACGCCGCGATCATGCTGATCATCCAGGAGCAGCTGCGCGCGGCCGGGATCAACCTTGACCTGAAGATCATCGACCACGCGACGATGCACGCGGAGAACCGCAAGGACCGCAACACCGTGGCCCTGTACTCCTCAAGCTATCCGCCGGTGCCCACGCAGCCCTTCCTGCAGCTTTTGACCTCCGAGGCCGAGGTGAAGCCGGACAGCAGCGGAGGCGAGAACTACAGTCACTACGGCATCGCGATGCCAGGCATCGACGCTCTGATCGAAAAGGCGCAGGACGAGCCCGACTTCGAGAGTCGGACGGCCCTCGTCGCGGAGGCTGAGGAGCAGGTGCTCAGGGACCTGCCGCTCCTTGGCATCATCACACTGTCCTACGTGATCGCACGCAATCCGCGCGTGGACATCGGCTACCCCGTGAAGTCGGGATACGCGTATTGGCCCCTCAACCGGGCGAAGCGCGTTTAGGAGAGCCTGCGGCGATGCTGCGCATCATTGCAGTCAGGCTGCTCGATGCGGTCCCGACGGTCCTGCTGGTCCTGACACTGGTCTTCGTCGCGCTGCGCCTGCTCCCGGGAGATCCGGCGCTCGTCGCGCTCGGGGACTACGCGACGCCGGAACAGCTCGCGCTGTTCCGGCAACAGATGGGGCTCGATGCGCCCTTGTGGCAGCAGTACTTCGCGTTCATCTGGAATATGCTGACGCTCGACTTCGGCCACTCGCTGATCAACCGAGCGCCGATCATCCAGCTTCTAAAGGACAACCTCCCCTACACGATCGAGCTTACGCTCGTCGCGACCGGCATGGGCCTCCTCTTCGGGATCCCGCTGGGGGTGGTCGCGGCCGTGAACCGGAACCGGCTGCCGGATGCGGGCGTACGCGTGTTCTCGCTGATCGGCTACGCGATCCCCGACTTCTATCTCGGGGCACTGCTGCTGATCGTGTTCGCTCTCAACCTCGGCTGGTTCCCGATCAACGGAGGCGGGACCGGGTTCGTCGACCGGATGTATCACGTGTTCCTGCCGGCCCTGACCCTTGCGATGGTCAAGTCGGCGTTCATCGGGCGGCTGACCAGAACGTCGCTGCTGGAGGTGCTCGGAAAGGACTACGTCCGCACGGCGCGCGCGAAGGGAGCCCGGGAGAACCGGGTCATCTACCGCCACGGACTGCGGAACGCGCTGCTCCCGATCACGACGGGCCTGGGCTTGAGCCTCCTCGCGACTCTGTCGGGGTCGGTGGCTATCGAGCTCGTGTTCAACCGGCCCGGTGTCGGAGAGGTCCTCATCAGCGCTATCGCGAAGCGGGACTATCCGGTTATCCAGGCGGGCGTCGTCGTCTTCGCCTTCTTCGTCGTCGTGATCAACCTCTTCGTCGACCTCGCCTACAGCGTCGTCGATCCCCGGATTCGGGTGAAGTGATGAGCCTCGCCTCGGCCTCCGGCCAGGTCCTGGCCCCGGCGGAACGGCGCTTCGCAACGCTGCGGAGCCTGTTCTCCCTTGAGCGGCCGTCGACGGTCCTTGCATCGGCCGTGATCACGGTATTCGTGGTCGTCGCCCTGCTCGCGCCGGCGATCGCGCCCTACGACCCGCTGGCCCAGAGTTATCTTCGGATCAACGCCTATCCCTCGGCCGAGCACTGGCTGGGCACCGATCAGTTCGGCCGCGACGTGCTCTCGCGGTTGCTGCACGGGGCCCGCAACTCGCTGATCTTCGGCCTGATCTCGCCCACGATCGCGGCGGTGGTCGGGACCGCGCTGGGCGTCACGGCAGGGTATTTCGGCGGCCTGGTCGACCGGCTTGCGACGCGTGTCATCGATCTCCTGCTGGCCTTTCCGGAGCTGCTCCTGGCCATCATGATCGCCGCGGCGCTGGGCGGCGGCTTCTGGAACGTCGTCATGGTCATCGCCGTGGCGTTCGTGCCTGGCTTCGCTCGCGTGGCGCGGGCGTCGACCCTTGCCGTCAAGCAGGAGCCTTACGTAGAGGCCGCGGTCGCGGTCGGCCTCACGACCCCGAGGATCATCCTGCGGCACGTTTTGCCCAACATCTCGGCTCCGATCGTGGTTCTGATGACCCTGTGGGTGGCGTCCGCCATCCGCCTCGAGGCCTCTCTGAGCTTCCTCGGGATCGGCACCCAGCCTCCCAACCCGAGCTGGGGCAACATCATCCGCGACGGACTTGGCAACATCTTCGGCTCGCCGTGGCCGATCATCGGCGCCGGGTTTGCGATCACGGTCGTGGTCTTGGCCTTCAATCTGCTCGGGGACGCCGTGCGCGACCTGCTCGATCCGGAGACAGCGTAATGGTCGCGCCGCTGCTCAAGGTCGACAACCTCGCCGTCGAGTTCGGCCCAAGGAGCCGGCCCATCCGGGCGGTCGACGGCGTGAGCTTCGAGGTGCCTGCGGGTGCGGCGGTCGGGATTGTGGGGGAGTCCGGCTCGGGCAAGTCCGTCACCTCGCTGTCGATCCTGCGGCTCGTCGCCGAACCGGGACGCATCGTTCAAGGGCGGATCGAGTTCGAGGGGGTGAACCTCCTCGACCTGCCGCGCTCACAAATGCCGGAGATCCGCGGTCGCGACATCGCCATGATCTTCCAGGAGCCGATGAGCTCCCTCAATCCGGTGATGACCGTCGGCGACCAGATCGCCGAAGCCATCCTGCTCCACGAGACCATGAGCGCGGAGGCGCGGCGTCGCCGCGTGATCGACCTCCTGCGGCTCGTGGGCATTCCCGATCCAGCAGCTCGGATTCACGCCTATCCTCACCAGTTCTCGGGCGGCATGCGCCAGCGCGTGATGATCGCTATGGCCCTAGCCTGCAACCCGAAACTACTGATCGCCGACGAGCCCACGACCGCGCTGGACGTCACCATCCAAGCGCAGGTCCTCGAGCTCATGAAAAAGATCCGCTCGGAGACCAACACGGCGATCCTGCTCATCTCGCACGACCTCGGCATCATCGCCGACATGTGCGAGCGGGTGATCGTCATGTATGCCGGGCGAGTGGTGGAGGACGGCGACGTGCGCTCGATCTTTCACCGTGCCAGCCATCCCTACACGCGGGGTCTCCTACACTCCATCCCGAGGCTCAATGACGACCGTCGCCGTCTGTTCCAGATCCCCGGCTCCGTCCCGCTCCCGGGCACGATCCAGCAGGAATGCCCTTTCTACTCGCGCTGTTCGCTTCGCGTGGATCGCTGCGCGGCGGAGATGCCGCCTCTGTTCCGGTTCGGGGAGCAACACACGGCCGCGTGCTGGGTCACGGCGGCGGCAGCGAATTTGGAAGACCCGCTCCCCGAGGGCGCCGTCGATCGCCGGCATCTGGACGAACACATGCAGTGAGGGCAGCCCGTGAATGAACCGCTAGTCCGGGTGGAGAACCTCGGAAAGTCGTTCGGAGAGCATGGCCGCTTCTCGCTTGGTCGGAAGCAGGCGACCGTTCGTGCCGTTGATGGGGTTTCATTCGAGATCAGGTCGGGGGAAACGGTCGCCGTTGTCGGCGAATCAGGGTGCGGAAAGTCGACACTCGGCCGGCTGCTGCTCCGTCTGATCCATCCGAGCGACGGGAAGGTCTTCTTCGAAGGCGCCGACATCACCTCGCTCTCGTCGCGCGAGCTGCGCGGGATGCGCCGGAAGGCCCAGATCGTGTTCCAGGACCCCTACGGCTCGTTGAGCCCGCGCCGGAGCGTCGCCGACATCGTAGCGGAGCCTCTGGAGGTCTTTCGCCTCGTGCGCAACCGAAAGGAACGGCGGGATCGCGTGGCTGACCTCCTGCATCAGGTCGGGCTGTCACCGAGCTATATGGACCGCTACCCGCGCCAGTTTTCTGGGGGGCAGCGGCAGCGCATTAGCATCGCGCGGGCGATTTCGGTTGACCCGAGCTTTATCGTTGCCGACGAGCCGGTCTCCGCGCTCGACGTTTCGATTCAGGCCCAAATCGTGAACCTGCTGCAGGACCTCCAGGAGCAGAAAGGATTCTCCTATCTCTTCATTGCCCATGACCTCGCCGTGGTTCGCCACATTGCAGACAGGGTGCTCGTGATGTACTTGGGTCGTGTAGTCGAGATCGGACCCAAGCACCAGATCTATTCTGCTCCGCAGCACCCCTATACTCAGGCGCTGCTGTCGGCCGCGCCCGAACCCGATCCGGACGTAAGGCCCAAGCGCATCATTCTGGCCGGGGATGTGCCGAGTCCCACACGTGTCCCTCCCGGTTGCAGCTTTCACACCCGGTGCCCGCTGGCCCAGGATATCTGCAAGGTGGAGCCTCCGGCGCTTCTCGAAGTCGCTCCCGGGCAGAGGGCGGCATGCCACTTCGCGAAGCCTAATCCGATCGCCGTATGAGCCAGCTTTCTGACGGGTTCAACACTCGAACCATTATGCGGGTGCAGGGACGCGTGTCGGCTATCGTCTTCTCCTGGAGCAACGTCAGTTCGCATATGTCACGTGGCGCGCAGGGCGTCGCACACTTCGACAACAGCTCCGACCGCGCAGCTATCGCAAGATTGTTGGATCATGTGACCCCGTTCGATCCGAGGACGGCTACTCCCCCTGTTTTCGATCCGCTCGCGATAACGCCGTTGCAGGTGGGCCTGATGCGGGCGGCCTTCAAAGGGAACTACTCGCTTGGCGGTGTGAGCGGAGGCGGAAGACGCTCTCCGGCTCTTGAAGGGGATTACACTCGAGGCTTGCGGAAGCGTTCTGGCGGCTGCGGGTTGTTCGCGGGATCCGTGTCGTGCCGGGAAAATCGCGTAATTGACTTACCGTCCACCAGGGGCTGTAAATCCGCCTCAAGGGCGTCTGCTTCCTCCTTCGTGTATGTTTCTCTCCCTTTGACATGGAGAGCAAATGACTTGATGTGTTTCGCCTTTTTCATGGGATCTTCGATCGTCGCCTTGGTCCATTCGTAAAGTGGATAGCCTTCGATCCCGTGCTTTTCAGCTTCTGCAACATAACTTGCAAAGGCGTCGAACTGACACTTCATGGTGGCGTTATGCTTCTCCAGGACACCTGAGAGTGGTCCGAAGGCCGGGTCGCCTGGATCACGCCGTGCGACTTCAGCAAGCTCATCTGCCAAATAGAGCCGCAATTGGTACTGCCACTGATCACTCACGCTTCAACTCCATAAAGACTGTCGCAGGCACAACCGCAATGGGGCGGTTCCAATGATGGATCGTGCATACTATCGATGGTCCAAACGAGGACATGCGCCGACGGCGTGTTCTCGGTCGTGAGCGTCATCCCGGCTTCTGGGAGGCGCCCGAGGACGCGACCATCGCGGCAGGCTTGGAAACATACGATCGATGCGACATCGCTATCAAGAGAGGGAAAGCCGTCGTGCTATCTCGAAAGTCACCCATCAAAGAGACTGCCGCTTTAGATCTCCTGTTCGAAGATACTCGACAGGCTGGATTCTCCAAGTGGCAGTAGCCCTCTCGGGCTCCTGGAAACGAAGATCGCGTTGGGTCATGCGCTTACACGAGACCACGAGCATGACCCTTAACGCGAGTGGCGGGCCTTGAGCCACCGCATGACCTGACGGAGGTAGAGCATGATCCCCGCTTACAAACGCGCCCTGATCGTCGGGGCCGGCAACGGCCTGAGTGCGTCGCTCGCCCGCCTTCTCGCGACAGAGGGATTGCGGGTCGGGCTCGTGGCCCGCAACGCCGATAAGCTGTCCGGGCTCGCCGCGCAAATCGGGGCGGCCGTTCACGCGGCGGACGCGTCGAAGCCGGAGGAGGTCGAGGCTTTGTTCGCAGCGATGGACGATGCGCTCGGCGGGTCGCCCGACGTGGTGGTCTACAACGCGAGCGCGCGTGTGCGCGGCCCTCTGGTCGAGCTCGACCCGAACGCGGTCAGTCAGGCGATCGCCGTGACGGCTTGTGGGGGCTTTCTGGTCGCGCAGGCCGCGGCCCGACGCATGCTCCGCGCTGGCGAGGGCGCGATCCTCTTTACTGGCGCTTCGGCGAGTGTGAAGGGGTATCCCGGGTCGGCGCCCTTCGCGATGGGCAAGTTCGCGCTGCGAGGCCTCGCCCAAAGCATCGCCCGTGAGCTTGCTCCGAAAGGTATTCACGTCGCCCATATCGTGATCGACGGCGCAATCCGAAACCCCGGTCGGGAGGAGCCGCCGGAGGCGCCCGACTCCCTGCTCGATCCGGACGCCATCGCGCGGACCTATCTTCACCTGCTCCGGCAGGACCGTAGCGCCTGGACCTGGGAGGTCGAGCTCCGGCCGTGGGTCGAGCGGTTCTGACGATTGAGGCGGCCGGTGCAGCTAGACGGGACCTTGGTGATGTCGCGCGGCCTCTCTCGGCTTACCGACATCACGCTTGGCGCAACTCTTACGACAGCAACTCCGACATGTGGGTAATTGGAAGCCGGTGGACGTGTAGCGGTCAGTTGAGGCCGCAGCATTTCTTGTACTTCTTGCCGGAGCCACATGGGCACGGGTCGTTGCGGCCGACCTTGCCGGAGGTCGGCGCTGGCATTCCCGGCTGCCTAGCAAGGTGCTGGCCGACCCTGCAGGCGTTGAGGATCGCGACCCAGGAGGCAATGAGATCGGGCGCCTGTTCACTCAGCTCTTGGACTTCTTTCTCGGGCAAGTCACTCTCGGCGTGAGCAATGTCAATGAGCATCACAAGACCGCTAAGTGCGATGCGGGCCTCCTCGTCGCCTTGGAGAAGGGCGGCCCAGCTGTCCGGGCGAAGCTGCATCGCGGCCGCAAACCCTTCAATCCAGAGCTCCCAGAGGGTGTCGTCGTGCCGCGCATCAACCTCGAAGACTGGCGCATAATGGCCCGACTGCAGATCGCTGGCTGTGGCGTTGTAGTGCTCCATCACAAGCCCCACGAGCTGTTCGGCCTGTTTGGCATTCTCGAAGACCGGAGTGTGCTCCTCGCTCGCCCCAGACCAGCGGCAACCATTCGCTCGGCATGATCAGGTCGGGGCAGACGAGGATTCCCGCCAGAAAGCCATCGAGCTCGCTGACAAGCATGGCCTCGCTATCGGCGGGCAAGCTGGCCAGCTTCTTCTCGAGCAGCTTCAAACGCCGTTGAATTTTCTGCATGCTTCCAGTCCCGTGTAAGAAAGAAGCGGGCTGATCATTACGATCTGGCGAGATCGGCACAAACCGGCATAGGACTCACCCGCGGATCCGGACCGCCGTAATTGCGGGCGACAGACACACCTCCTTGGGCCCGAAGCCTTCGGCAATGCGACAGCTGCAGCGCTTCTTCAAATCGCCTAGCACAATCTGCGTCTCGGCTGAGGGGTATCTTTTCGCCGCAAGAGAGCCAGGCGATGTGCAGGAAGAGTGGAAGCCCTGGCGCTTTGAAGCCCTCCCGATCCTGCTTGAGCGCATTCCCATAACCTACGGCACGGATGATGCCAGTGCTGTCATCGGGAGCGTCGTTGAAGTCCTCAGGGATGTAGCTGAGCCGCCTTCCGACAGAGCTTCAACCTTGCGAGCACCTGGAAATCACAGGTGCGCAGTTCGAGCACGGCCTCCCGACCATCGATCTCAAACGTGAGGTCCCAGAAGCCCGCAAACCCCGGCGGATCGAGATTGCAGCGATTGCGGGAGCAGCCGGCGTTGCACAGAGCAACGTCACGCACTCTCGACCAGAGCAAGGTCGCGTAGGTGCTCCCGTTCCCGACACGCTTAAGTTGCCTCACCCCTCTGTGTCGGTTTCTGCCCGCGTCCAAGGGGCTTATACTTTCAGAGGCGCGGCTGAGGCTGCAGCTTCGCTCACGCTGAGCTCAACGTGCTGCTACTTCTTCGACCCGGCAATTGCGCCAAGTGTGCTCTTTTGCGAGGCTGCGGCTGCGATTGTCTTTGGCTTTTCCTTCTTCGGCTTCTTGGCCTCGCGGTTGCCGCGTTGTTCGCCCTTTGCCATGGCTGGTCCTCCTGTTGCTCGCCCGAATTCTTGTACTCGCAAGCCCGAGATAGCGCGCGCCGGGTGATTGTGTCCAGCGAGCTCGCACCTAGAGTGGATCGGGGCAGCTCACGATCAAAGAGTAGATCCCTTGCGGGCCTTCTCATCCCGGACGAGCTGATGAGCAAGGGTCTGGTGCGGGACCTTGGGGCTCACCTCAGACGACTTCCTGCCGTAAGGAGTGGTGACCGTCAGGACTTTCCGGTCAACCGCGTAGGTCCCCGTAGGTTCTACCATCCAGCTTGATGTGGATTGCGTGGCCCGACATGTAAAAGCACTCCTGGCTGCGATGATGGCCGCACAAACATAGCACGATAAGCCACCCAAGGCGCTGGCAGGAACGGCTTGGAGCGCGACGGCCTCGTCACGCGCACGATCTTTCTGACCATTCCGCCGCGCGTGGAACTATGAACTGACCGACCTGGGGCGCGACCTCACCATGCCGGTGATCGCACTCGGTGAGTGGGTGAAGCAGAACCAGGGCCACATCGAGGCGGCGCGCATCGCCTTCGACGCCCGCCATTCCGGCACGAGCTAGGACGCGTGGACGTATCTGGTCCAGATATGCAAGCATGGGTTCGACGAAGACCAGGAACGAAGCGGCGGTCTGGTCGTAGCGCGTTGTCACACGCCCTATCAAACTACGGATCAAATATTGCTTTCGTCGGCAGCCGCGAGTACTTCGGATACGATTGCCCGCACGTCATCCTCTGTTGTTCGGTGATTGACAAAGCACGCCCGCAACGTGAACTGACCGAGAATCGTGGCATTGGACAGATAGACGCGACCGCGCGAATTCACACGTCTCAGAATTGCCTGGTTGTTCTTTCCGCGGTGGCGGAAGCAGACTGCACTGAGCGGGACAGGTGCCAGCAACTCGAGCTCTTGATGCGACTGAATCAACTCTGCCAACAGCTGCGCATGGCGTAGGTCTTGAGCGATCGCCTCACGGAAGGCCCGGCGTCCATGATACTGGAGTGACATCCATAGCTTCAAGGCGCGGAACCGCCGCGAAAGCTCAACCGATTCTTCGAAAAAGGCAAAGGCTTCCGTCGGGTCTTCGCTCAACGTCCTGACGTAGTCGTCGCTGTGCGAAAAAGTCATGCGCGCAATGTGCGGGTGACGGTGCAGAACGCAGCCACAATCGAGCGGCTGGTACAACCATTTGTGCGCGTCGACCGACAAGGAGTCCGCTAGCGCCAAATCACCGATCTTCTCTGGCACCGCCAACGCTGCCAAGGCTCCGTACGCACCATCGACGTGCAGCCACAGTTCATCGCTCCGGGCGATGTCAGCAATCTCATGGAGTGGATCAATAGCTCCGGAGACGATGGTGCCCACCGTGGCCACTATGGCGATCGGGACGTTTCCAGCTTCGCGATCAGCGACAATGGCTGCCCGAAGAGCGTCCGGTCTCAGCTGGAACTGGCCATCGACGGGGATCAAGCGAAGGTTCTGTCGGCCAATGCCGAGCAAGGCCACAGCTTTTGGGATGGACATATGCACTTGCTCGGAGGCATAGATGACGCAGCGCCGCGCTCCTGTCTCGTTCGCCGGCAACTTTGCTTCTCGTGCCATCGCGAGCGCCATCAAATTTGCCGCCGAGCCGCCGCCGCACAGGCTTCCTGTAAATCCGGCGCAGCCAATGGCGTCCGCCAACCACCCAATGACGGCGTGTTCGATCGATGTCGCCGCGGGCGCTGACCGCCACGACGTGACGTTCTGGTTGAGCGCCGCAGCAAGCCATTCTCCTAGCGCTCCGACCGGTTCGCCCGAGCCCACGACGTAGCCGAAGAACCGGCCGGTGCAAGGTCGAGCATGCTCGGCCATAAGCGTGAAGTCCTGGAGAACGTCTCGGCCAAGTCCCTCCTCGAGCCAGGGCCGCGAGAAGGTCCCTGCCGTCTGTTCGCCGCTGGTCGACGGATAAGCAGGACGTTCCTCAAGAGAGGCCCAGTACGTTGTGGCGAGGCCGACCGCCACCTCCGCCATTTGCGCCAGTTCACGATCGGAAATTTCTAGGGCTTTCATGGGTGCTGCCCAACGCGCCGACAAGAATGAGATCATTTGGGAGAAAGCTCAACCTTTATGCGCTTAGGTGTGCCTGGGACCCTACGATCGGACGGCGTTGGAGGAGTGTTTGATCCAGATGCGGAGGTCGGCGAGTTCGACAAAAGGCCAGGAACGAGGCCGCCGTCTGGACATATCGGGTCGCCCCGCGCCGGAATTGATTGCGCTTCGAGATCAGGTGCTCGACTTTGTTGTGGCTCCGATATGCACGTTCGTCGTGCACGCTGGGCTCGCGGCGGTTCTGCCTGGCAGGGATGACGAGCAGCGCTCAATGGAGGAGCAGCCGATCGGAAATCATCGCCATCGTAGCTGCGATCGGCCACAACCAGGGTGCGGGCGAGCCGAACTCCGTCGAGCTACTCAGGTACGGCGGTGAGGATCGACAGTGGCAACAGGGAGAGAATACGTCGAGCGGCTCACGAGCTCTTAAGGCCTCGGGCCTCAGCGCCCCAGAGTTCCTCAAGGCGGGCGTCGCGGCCGCAGCTCCAGCGGTAGAACTTATACTTCAGCTCGTTCTTCCGGTAGTAATCTTGGTGGTAGTCCTCTGCCGGGTAGAACTCCATCGCCGACGCTATCTCGGTGACAACCGGCCGGGGTTTGAAGCGCTGCGCCATTTCGGCCTTGGAGATGTCGGCGAGCCGCTTCTGCTCGTCGTCGAGATAGAAGATGGCCGAGCGGTACTGCGAGCCCTTATCGCAGAACTGGGCATTGGCCGTGAGCGGATCGACGTTGCGCCAGAAGAAGGCGAGCAAATCCCGATACGAGACCTTCGACGGGTCATAAACGATCCGCACGACCTCGGCATGACCAGTGCCGCCCGCTGAGACCTGCTGATAAGTAGGGTTGGGCACACTGCCGCCGATGTAGCCCGACGTCGTCGAGAGGACCCCGGGCACCTTGTCGAAGTCGGCCTCAACGCACCAGAAGCACCCTCCCCCGAAGATGGCGGTGGCCTGCTTCTGCTCTGATGGCCCTTGGGCGGCTCCAGGGAGCACGGACGCCATAAGAAGGCTGAGTCCCAGGAGAAGGCCCCGGATTGGTCCGTTCATCAGGTCATCTCCTTGACGGCACCTAACCTGCGATGTGGGGTCGGTGGGGTCGGCGGCAACTGCAAAGATAGTCTATCACGAGCAACCGACGCTCGAGGGCACCTCTTCGCCCCAGATGAACACGAGCTGCCTCGGCTTAGAGGTAAGATCGTGTCTTGCGCCAGTGGTTTTGGTGGGTCACACCGAACCCACAGTGCCGGGAGGTCCGCTCTTGATCAGCTTCTACTACAATCTTGCTCCCAACCCGATGAAGGTCGCGCTCTTTCTGGAAGAGGCGGGCCTCGCCTATGAGCTCAAGCCCGTGGACACCCGCAAGGGCGAGCAGCACAGCCCTGAGTTTCTGTCGGTGAACCCGAATGGCAAGGTGCCCGTGATCGTCGATCAGGAAACCGGAGCGACCGTTTTCGACTCGAATGCCATTCTTCTCTATCTCGCCGAGAGGACGGGTCAATTCCTGCCCGAGGACACGCCAGCTGCGCGCGGCGAGTTCCTCTCCTGGCTTATGTTCGTGGCGACAGGGGTTGGTCCCTTCTCGGGTCAAGCAGTTCACTTCAAGCATTACGCGCCGGAGCCGAAGGAATATGCCGTCACCCGCTATCTCTTCGAAGCCAAGCGGCACTACAGCATTCTCGATGCGCGCCTCTCCGAGCGTCGCTATCTGCTCGGGGACACCTACTCGATCGTGGACATGGCAGCTTGGGGTTGGGCTCGCATGGTACCGTTCATCTTAGGTGAGGACGCGTGGCAGAGTTTCCCTAATCTGAAGCGCCTGCTCGACGAGATCAGTGCCCGCCCGGCGGCGCAGCGCGTGGCGACGCTGAAGGAGCGACACACGTTCAAGACCGAGATGGATGAGGAAGCACGCCGGCACATGTTCCGCCACCTGTCGCAGCAGGTCATGTGAGCGGACCAGTCTGCCATAAACATTCGGGCGAGGACGAGCCCAACAGGGGAGTACCGGAATGAGGGCGGCGGTCGCTACAAAAGACGGGCTCCAGGTGCGGGAGGTCCCAATCCCGCGTCCGAAAGCCGAACGAGATCTTTGGGCAGGTCCGTGCCGCCTCGATCTTGTTGTCGCACCGCGAACTCGCGTTGACTGCTCGCCAATTCACCGGCACGCCTTCCGGTCACCCATATCGAAGTGGAGGTGGTCGCGGTGAGCCTCGTTGTAAGCCGGACTGAGCACCACGTCGAAAAAGCGGCACGCTCCGTCTCGAACAGCCCGCAGGAACGCCGCCTTTTCGGGGTCGCCGTCCCAGTCCGACAGGATGCTGATCTTCGTGTTATCGGCAAGCACGAACCCGGCGACGTCGATTGCGTTCGCTGTGGCGTGCTCGCTCCGAGGCCCGCTGTCCCGGTGATACAGATTACGGCAGGCGTAGGTCCCCAGGTGGTCGACCCTCACGACCTTCTGGCCCAAATGCTCTCGCGCAGCGTGCTGCAGAACATGCAACTCGAACATGGCCCAGCTCACCGCGAGGGGGCAGGATGCCCGAAAGCCGCTGCTGAAGCCGGTCGAGGAGTGTGCCACGTCGACGGCGTTGGTGATCCCACATCCCTCGCCGGTCCGCTCATCCGGAATTTGCGTGAACGAGAGCGGCGAGCCATTGAGCGTGCGCAGACATTGCCGTGCGTCCCGCTCGATACGCCCGAGCTTATACCCCGTGAGCCAGTTCGGCTCGTCACGGACGTCCAGCGGCATAAAGGGGTTCACTGCGTTCGGGACAGGAAGGAGGCCCTGAGAGAGCATGAGGGTAAAGGCCGCCAGACCGAGCAGACCCGCCAGGACGAGGCGGCCGACAACAGTGCGAGTCACCCTCGAGTGCTGCCCCATGAACGTTTCCCTCGTGGCCGGGGCGCCGTACCAGCCCAGCCATGGACCATTCGCCTCGCCTCCCTTTCAGATCATCTCGAGCGGGCGTTTGCGGGCGGGTGGCGGAAACTCGGCATCAATTCTGCGGAGATCCTCTGTATCCAGCTCAATTGATAGGGCGCGATGATTCTCGCTCACGTGCTCGGGGCGACCTGCTTTCGGGATGGCAATGACACCAGGCCTCTGGACGAGCCAAGCCAGGGCGATCTGATACGGGCTCGCCCCATGCCTGGCCGCGATCGTCTGCAACGCTCCTGATTTCGGAAGTCGACCCTGCTCGATCGGGCTGTAGGCCATCAGCGGCATGCGATGCTCGGCCATCCACGACATCAGATCGAACTCGGGCCCACGCCGGCTCACGTTGTAGAGCACCTGATTGCTCGCACAGTTCGTTCCCCCTTCCAGCTGGACCAACTCGTGCAGGTCGTCCGTATCGAAATTGCTCACGCCCCAGTAGCGGATCTTCCCGGCGGCGCGTAGCTCTTCGAACCCGGCGACCGTCTCTTCCAGCGGTATGCTCCCGCGCCAGTGCAGGAGGTACAGGTCGAGCCGGTCGGTCTTCAACCTTTTGAGGCTGCGTTCGCAGGCCTGCACGACACCGCGCCGGCCGGCATTGTGGGGGTAGACCTTGCTCACCAGGAACACTGCCTCGCGATGCCCCTCGATCGCTTGAGCGACCAGTTCCTCCGCGGCGCCCTCGCCATACATCTCCGCGGTGTCAATGAGGGTGAGCCCGAGTTCTACACCCAGACGCAGCGCTGCGATCTCGCTGCCGCGACGGCTCGCTATCTCGGCCATCTGCCAAGTCCCCTGCCCCAGTGCGGGCACCCTCTCACCTGTTGGCAGCGCGACCTCTCGAAGCACGGCAGGTACCTCCATCCGATCCCGAGCAGTGATGCAGGAGCCGACCTTGTGCACGCCGGCAGCGAGGACCCACCCTTCGGGGGTGTTTGTGGAATATGCTGCGCCGACGCCGCTCAGGACCGCTCCCGATCATGGACCTGTGCGGGCGGTGCGGTCGCCTCCACGGCCGTGAACGTTTCCAGGATCCGATAGGTGTGCTCGGCCCCGGCTGGGACGACCCACGAGTCACCGGCCTCCAACCGAACGGTCTGGCCCTCGGTGTCCAGTTCGGCGCGCCCGGAGATCACGTACCCAACCACTTCGTAATCGTGCCGGTGAGCGGGCTTGTTCTGCGTCGGCTGTTCGTCTCGCCACAAGCGCATCGAAACCCGCTTGCCTGACGCAAGATAGACCTGGCCCTGATCACCGGTCGGTGAATGGGCGCTGCTCACCTTCGTTACCGTCGTATCGCTCATGGCGGCCTCCCTGGCGTTGCGAACCAACGGGCTGGGTAGCTCTGGCGTTCCTCTTCTAACCGCATTGGTACAGCCGCCACAGGGACTCGGCCGCTTACTCGACCCGTTTTCCGGACGACTGACTGAGAATGAAAACTGGAGCGGACGCTCTCTGTTCGCGGGCAGCGACGCGAGCTCGCATGGCCTCTGGTCGGTCCTCCGGCTGACGCGACGTTGGTCACCATCCGGGAACAGGCTTGGCGTAGGGGCTGAGGGCTGCCGAGGGCCAAGTACCAATCAACGCAGGTCAGACCCTCTTGCATTGCCGACTGAGTCGCGATTATTACCTCGTTTAGCACTCTCGGCGTCGAGTGCTAAGACCTGCCCGCCAGGGCAGGCCCTCGATGCATGCGTGCCAGTCATTCAAACGAGGAGGATCACCATGGCATTTCGGCCACTTCACGATCGCGTCGTCGTCCGCCGGATCGAGGCGGAGGAGAAGAGTAAGGGCGGCATCATCATTCCCGATACCGCGAAGGAGAAGCCCCAGGAGGGCGAGATCATCGCGGTCGGCCCCGGCGCCCGCGACGAGAGCGGCAAGGTCCAGCCCCTCGACGTCAAGGCCGGCGACCGGGTGCTGTTCGGCAAGTGGTCCGGCACCGAGGTGCGCATCGACGGCGAGGATCTCCTGATCATGAAGGAGTCCGACCTCATGGGCGTGATCGAACAGACCGCGTCGAAGAAGAAGGCCGCCTAACCGGCATCTCGCTCTCACAAGAACAACAGGAGTTCAGACCATGTCTGCCAAAGACGTCAGGTTTTCATCCGATGCTCGCGATCGAATGCTGCGCGGCGTCGATATTCTCGCCAATGCCGTGAAGGTCACGCTCGGTCCCAAGGGCCGCAACGTGGTGCTCGAGAAGAGCTTCGGCGCGCCCCGCATCACCAAGGACGGCGTCACCGTCGCGAAGGAGATCGAGCTCTCCGACAAGTTCGAGAACATGGGCGCCCAGATGGTGCGCGAAGTCGCGACCAAGACCAGCACCGTCGCGGGCGACGGCACCACCACCGCGACGGTGCTCGCCCATGCGATCGTACGCGAGGGTGCCAAGTCGGTCGCGGCCGGCATGAACCCAATGGACCTGAAGCGCGGTGTGGATCTCGCTGTTGAGGCGGTGGTGGCGGACCTCAAGGCTCGCGCCAAGAAGGTCTCGACCAATGACGAGATCGCCCAGGTTGGCACGATCTCAGCCAACGGCGATCCTGAGATCGGCCAAATGCTGGCCCAAGCCATGCAGAAGGTCGGCAACGAGGGCGTGATCACGGTCGAGGAGGCCAAGACCGCGGCCACCGAGCTCGACGTCGTCGAGGGCATGCAGTTCGACCGCGGCTATCTCTCGCCGTACTTCATCACCAACGCCGAGAAGATGGTCGCCGAGCTCGAGGACGTCTACATCCTCATCCACGAGAAGAAGCTCTCCTCGCTCCAGGCGCTGCTGCCGATCCTCGAAGCCGTGGTGCAGTCGGGCAAGCCGCTTCTCATCATCGCCGAGGACATCGAGGGCGAGGCGCTCGCGACGCTCGTGGTCAACAAGCTGCGCGGCGGCCTGAAAGTTGCTGCGGTGAAGGCACCGGGCTTCGGCGACCGTCGCAAGGCCATGCTCGAGGACATCGCGGTCCTGACCGCCGGCCAGACGATCTCGGAAGACCTCGGGATCAAGCTCGAGAACGTGACAGTCGACATGCTCGGCCGTGCCAAGCGCGTGCGCATCGAGAAGGAGAACACGACGATCATCGACGGCGCAGGCGCCAAGGCTGACATCGAGGGTCGTGTGGGCCAAATCAAGGCGCAGATCGAGGAGACGACGTCCGACTACGACCGTGAGAAGCTCCAGGAGCGCCTTGCCAAGCTCGCGGGTGGCGTCGCGGTGATCCGCGTCGGCGGATCTACCGAGGTTGAGGTCAAAGAGAAGAAGGACCGCGTCGACGACGCCATGCACGCCACCAAGGCGGCCGTCGAGGAGGGCATCGTTGCGGGTGGCGGCGTGGCCCTGCTGCGTGCGAAAGCTGCCGTGCAAAAGCTCAAGACCGACAACCCGGATGTCCAGGCTGGCATCAACATCGTGCTGCGCGCGCTTGAGGCTCCGATCCGTCAGATCGCGGAGAACTCCGGCGTCGAGGGCTCGATCGTGGTCGGCAAGATCACCGATAACAAGTCGCAGACCTACGGCTTCAACGCTCAGACGGAAGAGTATGTCGACATGCTCCAAGCCGGCATCGTTGATCCGGTAAAGGTCGTGCGTGCGGCCCTTCAGGACGCGGCGTCGGTCGCCGGTCTGCTGATCACGACGGAAGCGATGGTCGCCGAGGCCCCGAAGAAGGAGTCCGCGCCTGCGATGCCGGGCGGCGGCGGCATGGGCGGCATGGGCGGCATGGATTACTAACCCACACGCCACAGAACACTGGTGGTGGCCCCGGAGCAATCCGGGGCCTCTGTGTTTGACGCGATGACACGGTAAAATGAACAGCACGCCCGGCGCGTGGTGGCGCCCATCAGCGTCCAAGCACATCGCTCTGAGGGAGAGCCGCGCGCCAGGCGCCACTGGAGGTCCGTTACTACGTCTCGGCCGCCTTCCCCCCTTTCCTGCTCCGGTTGTCCTGATCCCGCGTGTCTGACTGGTCCTGCTTAGCCGCCACGCGAGGCTGACTGCCGCCTTGGATCTGGATCCGCCGCGACCGATCCTGCGCCTTAGTCTTCGGCAGCGTCACTGTTAGAACGCCGTTGGTGAAGTCGGCTTGGACCTGGTCGGGCTCGACCCGGAACGGCAGCCGCAGCGAGCGCTGGAAGGTGCCATAGGAGCGCTCCATGAAATGGTAGTTCTCCTTCTCGTCTTTGCGCTCCAGCTTCTTCTCGCCACGAATGGTCAGGACATCATCATCGAGGCTGATCTCAACGTCATCTTGGTTCACGCCGGGCAGCTCCGCGCAGATGCGGACCTCGTTCTCGGTCTCACTTACATCAATATGCGCCGTCACGAAGTCGCCGCCGGGCGCACCGCGGGAGCCCGCCGTCGGAACACCCCGGAAGACATCGTCGAACAAACGATTCATCTCGCGGTGGAGGGACATAAAGGGATCCTCGCCGAAGCCGCGCTCGGTCAAACCACCAGGCCGGAATGGGGAGAGTGGGTTGCGCGCCATCGCTTCCTCCTTTGCTGAGCTTTGAGCATCGGCTCGGCCCGGCATGAGGAAGATCTGCTCCGGACCATTCGAGCCACCTGCTGCTCACCAGAAATGCGCTGTCCCGGCCCGCATTTCAATCGAGTCATGGCTTCCCGTCCCAGAGGTCAGGAGAAAGAGCTAACGGCTGTGGTTCACCGTTTTCCACGGCACTGATCGTGGCGAGTCAGGACGCCGTCGTTCCGGCTCGGCGGAGCACGCTGTTCCACGCTGTCATCCGAAATCCTACGCTAGGCACTCGCCAAGATTGCTGCTTCCCATTCGGAGAGCCGGCCAGCAGAGCCAGGCCATAGGCGAGAGGAGTGCCATACACGCGGGGGCATGCGAGCCCCTCCCGAATCGGACAGCAATTTCTGAGCAATAGCATGCCGCAGCCGCGGACGGGCTCCGGAGCGACAGCGCGAGCCCATCGAGTAGTCCGTTTCCGCATCGAAGCCGTCTTCCTGTGCCGCCCCGATTACCTTAGCCTCGTCGCGCTCGGGCAGGATCGCGGCCACATCGGGCATGATCGTGTAGCGGTCGAAGGTGGAAACGGCCTCCCAGGCCAGCCAAGTTCCTTCGATGCATGGTCGATCATGAACCCGGGGCTCAGGTCGTCTCGAGGACCTTGGACGGATAGCTGCCGATATCGCCGATCCTGGTCACGAGGATGAGGCGGCCGAAGAGCGTGAAACAAGATCTGCAAATGGCGTCGGTTCGTTGCGGGAAGCGTGAACCGAAGCGGATGAGAAACGTTGTTCCAACAGCGCAGCCGTTGCGCTTAAAAGTGTGAGGCTGAACCATGAAACTGTCTGACATGGCTCACAGTGTCACTGATGCACTCAAGCGGATGACTGGTCGATTGACGGGGCGCAAGGAAGCCCACGGTTCTCAGTCCTCCAGCAGCAGCAACCGCTCCGATACCAAGAAGTGACGCAAACGGGTGGAGGGTGCCCGAAAGGGCATCCCCCATCTCTGGTCATGCGGCCTTCACATCCGGTCGTACGTCTCTCAACCGCAATCCCGAGACCCCGCACCCGTTCCCCTGAAGACCAGGGTGCCCTTCAGAGACCGCGGGTCGCATGACTCAGTTGGGGCGGGTCGGTTCAGTCTGCCGGGTTCTACACCCTTGAAGACTAACAATAATCACGCCAAATTGTGGCTTACGGTGCGTTCCGCATCGAGCTTCAGGATGGAGGTCACCAATGCCAAGGACCTTGATCACTGGCGCAGCGCAAAGCGTAACGGAGAAGGCCAATCAAAGAGCCGAAGCGAGCAAGAGCAAACAGCCGCGAGGCCGGACCGCTGAGAAAACAAAGGTTTTTCGGGCAGCACGACGAGGTCAGGTACGAAGAAAACAACAAGCAGCAAGGCGCCGTCTCACCAAAGTAACTTGTGACCAAAGATGAAGGGCGAGAGGGGGTCGACCCCTCCCGCTCCTGGGGTGCCTTTGTTTGAGGCATCAGCCGGATGTAGATAGTCTCAGACGCCAAGTAGCTGTGTCGGTCGTTTGCGTCACGGATCTGCCGGTTGAGCCTCTCGTACTCGTCTCGACGAGAGCCGCTGATCCAATCAAAAATCCGTTAGTGATCGATCGACGAGCAGCTTCTAACAGTCGGTGATCTAACGCCTCGATCCGAACTCAAGGGGTTCAGCTCTACCTGTGCGACCCGAAGCATGGATTAAATGAGTTCAAGCTGCGAATCATCGTATTGAAGACAACTTGGTCGGCTTCATCAGTGGCCGCGGTCAAGAACTCAGTGCATTATCCGCGCAAAAGGTCCCCCACGTAAGGGCATGTCCTAATATTATATTAGAGGACGAGCTTTACACAGAAAGAAAAGAAGAGCATCTGACCCTTATTGCGCGGAAACCCCTTATGAACTCAGTCGGCAATAGCTCTGAGATCATTGCCCCCATCTGGCATCAGTTTTCAAACTCCGCATCGATCCCGTGCGATGCCATGGCACGGTTGCATCGCTGATCGCGGCACCGCGCTCCAGTTCGTGCTCACGAACCAAAGATGCGATCGTCCCACTCGGCGCCATATGTCCGGAGCTAAATACATCGTCGAACGAGAATAGTTCTCGAGACCTATACAAGATTGGAGAATCTAATGCCAGATAACAACAAACAATCAAGCTTCAGCGAGGACCAACTTCGCAAGGCTATTCGTCAGCTCCACCCGATAAGAGCGAAAATCAGTGTCCTAGCAGGACGTTGAAAAAGGCGCTCGCACCGTGGGCCGGCTCATGATTTCCTTCTCGGGCACAGGCCGGAGGGAAAACGGATGCGGGGCTTGGACGCGCGGACGGGCGAACTTGTTCTCCTATGTGGATCTGGAGGCACGGGTGCGGGCCGGCCACCCGCTGCGGCCCATCCGAGCCATCGTCAACGAGGCCCTCGGCTCTGGAGCAGGGGCTCGCGCCGCTCTACGCCCGCATTGGCCGGCCCTCCATCCCGCCCGAGAAGCTGCTAGAGCCATGCTCCTACAGGCCTTCTACTCTATTCGCTCCGAACGCCAGTTGATGGAGCGCCTCGAGTACGACCTGCTCTTCCGCTGGTTCGTCGGTATCCCTCCGCTGAAGGCCGTCTTGCCGGATTGAGCTGTTTGGGTTGAGGACTGTGCGTATGGACAGTCATACGCACAGTGCGCAAGTCGGGCGGCTCGAGGTGGTGGAGACGGGTCGACGCCGACGCTGGTCTGAGGACGAGAAGCTCCGGATTGTCATGGAGAGCTTGCAGCGGGCCGCGGCTCGTATCGGCGACGGCACGCCGGTATGGGATCTCGCCATCCTGCTGTCTCACGTGGCGGCGAGCGTTTGGTCCCGAGCGGGTCGGCGCGCGAAGGCGCGGCGCCGGGGTTCGTGCCGGCGGTGATCGTCCCCGAGGCGGGGCCGAGAACCGGGGCGGCCCCGACAGGACGCATGGAGATCGTGCGTCGGGAGCGGGCGTCGGATCATCGTTGATGCGGGGGTAGACGCGGCGGCGCTCGCGCGGGTGCTCGAGGTTGTGGACCGCCGATGATCCCGGTTCCCGTCGGGCGTTCGGGTGTGGCTCGCGACTGGCGTGACCGACATGCGCCGCGGCATGAACGGGCTGTCGCTTCAGGTCCAGGAAGCATTTCGCCGAGATCCCCATGCTGGCGATCTCTACGTCTTCCGCGGACGCCGCGGCGATCTGATCAAGGTGCTTTGGCATGACGGCCTCGGGCTGTCGCTCTATGCCAAGCGCCTTGAGCGGGGTCGGTTCATCTGGCCGTCGCCGGCCGACGGCGTCGTTGCGATCACGCCGGCGCAGCTCGGCTACTTGCTGGAGGCCATCGATTGGCGGCATCCGCAACGAACGTGGCGACCGGGTGCGGCAGGGTGACTCATCCCGAAGAAGGTTCCCACGGAGGGCGGCGAATCTGCTCTCCTGCGTTCATGCCCATCTCCCGGCACTCCCGGATGACGTCGAGGCGCTGAAGCGCCTGGTCCTGGCGCGCTGAGGCCGACCTCGCTCGCCGCTAGGCGCGACTCGTTCAGTCGCAGCGCGGGAGATCCAGCGCCGAGGCTCTGATCGCGCATTTGCGGCTCACGATCGAGAAGATGCGACGCGAAATCTACGGCCAGCGCAGCGAGCGCGGCGCGCGCCTTCTGGACCAGATGGAACTCGAACTTGAGGAGCTCGAGGCGGCGGCGTCGGAGGATGAGCTCGCCGCCGAGAGGGCCGCGGCCACGGCACGACGGTACGGCTCGTTCACCCGCAGGAGGCCCTCCCGCAAGCCGTTCGCGGAGCATCTGCCGCGCGAGCGGATCATCGTGCCCGGCCCGACCGCGTGCACGTGCTGCGGGTCGACCCGGCTTGCTAAGCTCGGCGAGGACGTGAGCGAGACGCTCGAGGTGGTGCCGCGGCAATGGAAGGTGCTGCAATACGTTCGGGAGAAGTTCACGTGCCGGGCGTGCGAGGGGATCTCGCAAGCGCCGGCGCCGTTCCGCGTGTTGCCGCGCGGCTTTGCCGGCCCGAGCCTTCTCGCCATGGTGCTGTTCGAGAAGTACGGACAGCATCAGCCTCTCAACCGGCAGGCGGAGCGCTACCGGCCGGGAGGGCGTCGACCTCAGCCTCTCGACGCTTGCCGACCAGGTCGGGGGCTGTGCCGTGCTGCTGCGTCCTCTCTACGACCTGATCCGCGCTCACGTGCTCGCCGGCGAGCCGCGTGCACGGCGACGACACTACCGTCCCGGTTCTCGCCAAGGGCAAGACCGTCGACCGGGCGAGCCTGGGTGTACGTGCGCGACGAGCGGCCGTTCGGCGGGCCCGATCCGCCCGCCGCGGTGTTCCACTACTCGCGCGATCGGACCGGTGATCATCCCGAGCGTCATCTCGAGGGCTATTGCGGGATCGTGCAGGCCGACGCGTATGCCGGCTTCAATAGGCTCTACGCGTCTGACCGTCGTCCTGGGCCATTGATCGAGGCGGCATGTTGGGCCCACGCGAGGCGCAAGTTCTTCGTGCTCGCCGACATCGCCGCAAAAGCGCGCGGGAAGCTGCCCGTCATCGCCCCGCTCGCGATCGAAGCGGTCAAGCGCATCGATGCGATCTTTGCGATCGAGCGCGAGATCAATGGCTCGCCGGCTGCGGAGCGTCTCTTTGCTCGCCGGCAACGCGACCTGCTCCGCTCGTCGGCGACCTCGAACATGGATGCGGAGCCGAGCGCGCGAGGCTGTCGCGGCATGCGGAGGTCGCCAAGGCTATGGACTACATGCTCAAGCGCTGGGCCGCGTTCGCGCGCTTCCTCGACGACGGCCGCATCTGTCTCACGAACAACGCCGCCGAGCGGGCGCTGCGCGGCATCGCGCTGGGCCGCAAGGCGTGGCTGTTCGCCGGCTCCGACCGCGGCGGCGACCGCGCCGCACTCATGTACACCCTGATCCAGACAGCCCGGCTCAACGAGGTCGATCCGCAAGCTTGGCTCGCCGACGTGCTCGCCCGCATCAACGATCACAGGGCCCGCGACCTCGACCAGCTCCTGCCTTGGAACTGGGCCGCAGAGCGCGAGCGTCAACTGGCCGCATGACGCCGCCACCATCGCCCGCCTCAAGATCACGCTCGACAACGTCAAGCCGGCGGTTCTGCGCCGCATCGAGGTGCCGCTCGGAATCTCGGCTCGACCGGCTGCATCTGGTCCTCCAGGCCGCCCTGGGCTGGACGAACTCCATCTCTGGGAGTTCCGCGCCCGGCGACGACAGGCTGGGGCATTCCCGACCCCGAATGGGAGCCGGTCGGCCCGCTCGACGCACGCAAGACCACGCCTCATCGGGTCCTCGACGACATCGGCGTCAAGACACTGAAATATCTCTACGACTTCGGCGACGGCTGGGAGCACACGATCAAGTCGAGCACATCGCCGCCGCCGATCCAGGCCTGACCTATCCGGTTCTCATCGAGGCCGCAGGCCGGTGCCCGCCCGAGGATGTGGGCGGACCGCCTGGCTACGAGGAGTTCCTGGCTGCCCTTGCCGATCCCGCGCACGAGTTGCATGCCGACATGCTCGAATGGTGCCCGGACGGGTTCGACCCTCATGGCCGTCGATCCAGTCCGGATCGAGCAGGCCCTCCAAAAAACCGCAGCACGCTGGACCCGGAAGCC
>CAWDDI010000018.1:0-59993 GCA_963800985.1 uncultured Alphaproteobacteria bacterium
AGCGCTGATCGGCCGATAGGCTGACCTGCTCGTAGGCCCGGCCGAAACGGCGCTCGATGCGACGCTGAACGAAGTCCCAGATTGTCGTCATTGCGAGGTAGTAAATCGCCGCCACGGCGAAAAGCTCGAGTACCATGAAGCGCTCTTGGATGAGAACCTGCGTGCGCCGGAGGAGCTCTTCCATGGAGATCACGGACGTCACTGAAGTGGTCTTCAGAAGGCCGTTAACCGAGTTTCCAAGGGGCGGAACGATGATGCGGAGAGCTTGAGGCAGCACGATGTAGCGCATGATTGGCGCGTCTCGCATGCCAAGAGCGCGCGCCGCCTTCACTTGCCCTTGAGAGATGGCAGTAATACCGGCGCGCACGATCTCTGCAAGGTAGGCTGCCTCGTTAAGCGACAATCCGATGAGCGCCGATTCCACGACGCTGAGTTTGACGCCAAGCTGAGGCAGGCCTGTGTAGATAACGATGAGTTGAACCAGGAGAGGAGTACCGCGAAACAGCCATACGTAGGCTGCTGCTGGAGCGGAGATGAAGCGCCGCTTGGACAGCTTCATTAACGCCAACACAAAACCAAGGATCAAGCCGGCGACGATAGCGACAGCTGTTAACCACAGCGTTGTGACGGCACCAGCCAGGATGAACGGATTGGTCAGGTAATCAAAGAAACCTGACCAGTTCCAGATCTGCATCGCAGTCTCCTACCGAGCGCGCAGAGATCAGCTCTCGGGCCCAGAGACGGCGAGCGCGCCATCCGTGGGAACGACGCCATAGGAGTCAAACAATTTTTGGTAGGAGTTATCCGCGCGCATCTCCTCGATCGCCTTCAGCACGGCGCCGGCCAAGGTCTTATTTTTAAAGGCCAAGGCCACCGGCGTCGGATACATGCCGGAAAGCGCACGCGCAAAGTCACCTCGGTCCTCATATTCCTTGGCTACACCATCGATAGACACGACGGCTTCGACCTGGCCAGCGCGCAAGGCCTGATAAGCGAGGGCGAAGTTGTCAAAGGTGCGGATCGTAATCCCCTTCAACCCCTTTGACTTGAGCTCTTCATTGAAGGCCTTGGTCTTGGTCTCCTCAAACCCGCCGATTTCTACTCCGAGGGACTTTCCGTCCAGATCCTCCGGCTTTGTGACAGATCCTTTTTGCGCCATCGGCACGGAGATGCTGATCGCCTGCTTTTCGTAGGGTATCATGTGCATGAGCTTCGCCCGCTCGGGCGTGAAGAAGATGCCTGTATTGATCATGTCCCAGCGGCCGGCCTGAAGACCTGGAATCATGGCCGAGAACTCGATGCGGATATACTCAGGCATAAGGCAAAGGCGCTTGGCAATTTCCTTGCCAAGCTCAACACGCATTCCTTTGAGCGTGCCGGATTGATCAATAAACTGAAGCGGTGGCAGCGTTGGGTTTGTCGACATGACCAACGTACCCGGCTTGATGAGAGCCGAGTCCGGTACAGTCGGTTTGCAATCGGCAGCATAGACGAAGCTCGTCGAGGCGACGGATAGCGAAGCGACGAGGGTAAGCTTTGGAATCCAATTTGCGATCATCATGATCCCCTCTGTAGGATAGAGCATTCGGGCAGCGCCTCGAGTGCGCCTGTGGACGAGTTGTGCATGTTCGCATTCTTTTGGTATACCAGCTTAGTACACAGCACGTCCGCACTTGCCAAGTCGGTGAGTTTCTTCGCGGCGGTGAAGTTATCGTTGAGGTTCGGCTTGCCGACATCCTGGGGATCTCTCGCACGCCTTTGCGGGAAGCACTGCAGCGCCTTGAGGGCGAAGGACTCGTACTGAAAGGATCGGGCCGGTCTTAGAGCCGCTCCGGAAAGAAATTGAGTCTGTGGAGTTGATTGTGTTTCTCTGGGCGGCACCTGAGTTGAGCGAGGTGCCTCATGTGGAATCCCGAGCATCGTGCCGCTGCGGATCGGCGCGGACTGCGCTACCCGAGCGATTTGACCGATGCCGAATGGGCGCGGGTGAAGGCATAGGATTGCTGGAGAAGGGAGTTGGGATGCACCCTGGCTGAACGACGACAGGAGACGGGCTTCCGGTTGGCGCCGGAGTTGCCCGACAAGGAGCATCCCGATGAAGAGAGTATCGGCCCCGGAGAGGACACGCGAGCGCCTTCGGGCCTTGATCGATGGTCGGCTGGGGACGGCGCCGGACCGCTCCAACCTGGTGCTCCTGGCCGCGCAGCTGATCCTGGAAGAGGCGCTCGAAGGCGAGGTGCGCGACGGGATCGGTCGCGATCGCTACGAGCGGGCTGGAGGGGATGCAAGCGGATACCGAAACGGCTACCGGACAGGCCGGATGAAGACCGCGGAGGGGATGGTGGAGTACGCAGCGCCCCAGGTCCGCGAGACGGCGGAGCCGTTTGTCTCCCGCATCCGCCAGAACCTGGCGGGTCGCACGGGAGCGCTCGAGGATCTTGCGGTTGAACTTTATGCACGCGGTCTGTCGACCCGCGACATCGAGGACGCCTTCACCGACGAAGCCGGGCGCCGGCTACTCAGCCGCGCGGCCGTGAGCGAGATCACTGAGCGGCTGTGGGCCGAATACATCGGCCCGTTGTTGGCGTCGGGGGCCGCCGCTGTCGGGCAAGACAGGCAGTCCGTTCGCTACCGCTCTAGCTCGGGCGCGCTTGAGAGCCACGAACATGCGCAGGTCTTCGCGAGGGTTTCGGTCGATGTTGAGCGGCAGGACCAGCCCGGACCGGATCAGCTGATCTTCGACGGCCCAGGGCTCCGCAATCTCGATCCAGGTGACCCAGGCATGCTTGTCCATCCAAGCATCGAGCTCGCATTCGCCCGGGTTGGTGAACGTATACCGCCCACCTCTGCCGACGCGCCGAAGCTGTATCCCAAGCCGCTCGGCGAGCAGGCATCCAAGGGTTAGACGCAGGATAGATCCCTCCCCGTTGCCGGCTAGAGCATCTTCAGCCCTCTCCGATTCAGCAGGGATTCCCGACTGAGGCGAAGTATGCGAGTCCGCCGTCCAGGAGTGGACGGAGGAAGGCCGATGGCGCGCGCTTACAGCCAGGATCTGCGAGATCGTGTGATCGATGCGGGGCTGTCGGGCATGCCAGCGCGGCAAGCGGCCGCCCGGTTTGGGGTTGGGATCGCCACCGCAATCGTGTGGGTGCGCCGGGCGCGCGCGAGCGGCGAGCGGACAGCGCGTCCGCAGGGACAGCCGCGGCGCTCGAAGCTTGATCCGCATCGCGATTTCCTGCTCGATCTGATCGCGGCGACGGAGGACATCACCCTGGTCGAGATGCAGGAGCACCTCGCCGCGGAGCGCGGTATCAGGGCCAGCGTGGGCACGATCTGGACCTTCCTCGACCGCTGCCACATGACCGTGAAAAAAAGACCGCCCATGCCGCGGAGCAGAACCGGCCGGATGTCCTGAAGCGGCGCCAGGACTGGTTTGAGGACCAGCTCGAGCTCGACCCTGCGCGGCTCGTCTTCATCGACGAAACAGGCGCGGCGACCAACATGGCGCGCCTGCGTGGGCGCGCTCCAAAAGGGCAGCGGCTGCGGGTCGGCATCCCGAGGGGGCATTGGAAAACCACGACCTTTGTGGCCGGCCTTCGGCTCACGGGCCTGACGGCATCCTTCGTGCTCGATGGCCCGATGAACCGATCCGCCTTCCTGGCCTATGTGAGCCGGGTGCTGGTGCCGGAGCTGAAGCCCGGGGATGTCGTGATCCTCGACAATCTCCCGGCTACAAGGGCCGCCGAGTGCGCGAGGCGATCGAGGCGGCCGGGGCCAGCCTCCGCTACCTTCCGCCCTATAGCCCGGACTTCAACCCGATCGAGAACGCCTTCGCGAAGCTCAAAGCCCTTCTGCGCAGGGCCGCTGAGCGAACCGTCGAAGGCCTGTGGCGCTTGATCGGTCAACTCATCGACACCTTCACCCCAGGAGTGCGCCAACTACTTCATCGCCGCCGGATACGATCCGGATTAAGATGAAAGTGCTCTAGAGCATTTTCCATTTACACCGGCTCGTATCCCGCGGCGATGAAGTAGTTGGCGCACTCGTGTGGCGAGAACTCATTGAGGAGGTCTCCTGTGGTCTGCCAGAGAGCCTCTTTGGTGCGGGCTGCAGCCTTGCGCAGGAGTGCCTTCAGCTTCGCAAAGGCGTTCTCGATCGGGTTGAAGTCAGGGCTGTAGGGCGGCAGCAGCATGAGCCGGGCGCCGGTGGCCTCGATCACGGCGCGAACGGCGTCTCCTTTATGGGCCGGCAGATTGTCCATGATCACCAAATCGCCGGGTGTCAGGGTCGGGGCCAACACCTGCTCGAGATAGGCTAAGAACCAGGGCCGGGTCATCGGCCCGTCCATCACCATGGGCGCGCTGAAGCCCTGCAGGCGCAAGCCCGCCACGAAGGTCGTTGTTCGCCAATGGCCATGGGGAATCCCTGCGCGCAGGCGCTTGCCCCGAGCGCAGCGTCCGCGCAGACGGGCCATCTTGGTCGAGAGGCCGGTCTCATCAACGAACACCAGCCGGGCCGGGTCGAGATCGAGCTGCCCCTCAAACCACGCCTCACGCGCGGCGCGGACATCGGCCCTGTCCTGCTCGGCCGCGTGGGCGGTTTTTTTTGAACGTGATCGCCCGCGCCGCAAAAAAGCGCCAGAGCGTGCCCACCCCGGCTGACACGCCTTTCTCCTCCGCCAGGCGGGCCTGCAGCTCTCGCAAGCTAATGTGCGGTATCCCGGCAATTAACTCGAGCAGATAATCGGCATGAACATCGAGCTTCGAGCCCTTGGGCTGGCCCTGCCGCCGTGCGGTCCACTCGCCCGCGCGGGCTCGGCGGACCCAGGCGATGGCTGTTGAGACGCCAACCCCGAACCGTTCCGCCGCTTGCCGGGCCGACAGTCCGCTCATGCCGGCCTCAACCACACGCTCGCGCAAATCCTGGCTGTAGGCCCGCGCCATTTCCCGCCTCCGTCGCTCGGAGACGCTAAATCACACAAGGTTTGCAAACGGAACCCGTCTCAACTCGGTGAAAGCGGAACGTGCTCTAGTGCGAGCGAGGACGCGTTCGGAGCGTCTGTTGGCTCGGAGGTGATCCGTTTGTCGGCGGCGCCTTGGGCGAGATGCCGATGTACAGAAGAGTTCCGGCCCTGACGAGCTGGCAGCCGGCAGCTCGATCCCGGGCGGCGCCTCGTCGAAGTACCACGCTAGACGCCGGCTCGAATCGGCACGGGGCTCAAGCTTCGCGAGCACGTCCTCGCGACTGAACATGCGTCCTGCCGCCAGCAACTTCCGCTTCCAAGGTCATGTTTGCGAACCGGCTCGGGCCCCGGCCCATTCCTGAACCTGCTGATCCTGGCGCAACCGCAGCCTCCTCCACTCGACCGCGGCGAACACCTCCGCACTCGATGCCCCGGTGTCGACCGGTAGCGCGGCCGTCGCCTCCCTCTCGAAGCGAGTTTAAAGGCCGCATCGGGCAGCCAGGCCTCCTCCCACCAGCTGATCATGCTCTCCCGCGCGGCGGCCAGAGCTGACGCCGACGGCAGGCGATCCCGCTTCAGATGCTGATTCACCCGCGGCGTCGCCGGAAGCAGGTTCCAGAGATCGCCACATGGCCAGGCCGACCAGGGCAGGCAGTGATCGATGTCGAGCATGCCCGGGCCAAGCCGCACACCTGTCCAGACGCATCTCAAGGGTCGCCCTTGGTCCAGCAAGCGCTTTGCTGCCAAGCGCGCCAGCTGGGTATCACGGGCCGGGTCGAGCCATGCGAGAACTGGTCAGCCCGCGATCCCACACCATCCTGAACTTTTCAACCGATGGCAAGGCTGGTCGACGTCCGCTTCTGCGCGTGAGCGGTCATCGGCCGAACGGCCGGAAGGTGCCATGAACGGACCGGCGTTGAAGACCGCACCGCTATGTGTCGCGACAGCCGCTTGGAACGGTCCTCCGATAAGAGGCCGAACCTGTATGCCGCGTCAATCCGCTCCGACCTCCCTTCATGCGCAAAGCAGCCTGAGCTGGTGCATGACAGGATGACAGCCTCTTAGGGCCAAGCCTTTTTCAAATTGGTGATGGTCTTCGCGATAAGTGTGTAGGGCGGCATCGGTTTTCCGAGGCCACCCCAAGGCTGGAGCTTGTCGGATGCGGCGCTATTGCCCTCAACGAGTTCGCCTGGGTAGCAGAACACGTCCTCAAGGGTGTGCTCGTCGTTGCTCAGGCCTGCCGCGTGGATGAATTCGTGCACCAGGATGAAGCGGCGCACGTCAGGCCCGACCTCGCGCGACTTTTTGTTCTGGGGGTCGATTCGCGGGGTCGCCGGCAAGAACACGTACGCTCGATCGCGGAGTCCCGTATCCTCGCTGACAGGAACCGTGAGCCCGTGCAGGCCGTCACCAGCGAATGCGTTCGAGTACGATGCGCCGCGGTATTTGAAAGACGCCTGCTTGGCGACGGCATCGACGATGATCTGAGCGTCCCCTTCCTCCTTGGCTTCGCTCAACGCCACCTTGACACCATTCTTCGACATGAGGTCGTTGAAGATCCTGATCGCATCGCGCAGCACGGGGGCCCAGCCGCTGCCGCCGGTGAATCCGCTTTTGGCGAACACCGAAAGCGGGCTCGGTCGATTCCAGGACTTGACTGCCATACAGCCTCGGCCCGCAAGAAGAACAGGACATAATCGTTGCGCGGCTCTTTGCCGAAGGCAAGTGGGAGCTCGCGCCGCATCTCGACCGCGGAGCAAACGCATCAGGGCTCCGCGCGCAATCGCGGTTCAGGAAGCATCTCGTGCTACTTGCGACACCCATCTCAAGGCTGCCGGACGAGCTCCGGAATCACCGGCTCGATCTCAGCCGGAAAGGGCGGAGAACAATCACCTCACCCGAGGTGAAAGTATTTCACCGCGACATCCATCGTGATCCCGAACCTGCGCGCCTCGTCGAGCAGAAGCGGGAACAAGGTCTCGGCAGCGAGAGGCTTCGAGGTCGCCAGGAGCGTCAGGGGTCGGGAGCTCGCAATGGCCAGAAGGAGCTGGGGCTTGGGACCTTGAGCACCGGATCGATTGAGCTTCAGACTGAACGTGACGGAATCCCGAGCAGCGAATTCCGCCCGCAACCGCCGTTCTTCCTCTTCGATCCTCTCGCGCTCCAGCTGTTCGCGAGTCGCGCCTGCCTGGGCTCCCCGCTCCCGCGCCGCGAACTCTGCGCGGAGGCGCTGCTCCTCGTCTTCGATTCTCTCCCGCTCGTTCCGGCTGCGGTCGGAGCCTTGCGGATTGCGTGGCTGGTCGCCGCGTTTCATGTAGTCTGCAAGATTATGAACGTAACCATCATCGGATACGAGCAGAACCGCGAGTTCGCGTGTGCCGATTCCTTCGACGGTTCCGGTTAGGGGCTGATCGAGCCGGAGCCTGGCATCACCGATCTGCACCTTAAGAAGCGTGCTGAGGCTCGTCCGCGCTTCGCGCAGAAACGTGAGAGCGGGACATTGAGAATCGGTGACCAGGAACGTGCTGATTTCAGGTTTCACGCGAGAGGCTTTGAGCAGTGCTTGCTCGAATAAGGTGATTGCTCCCGTCGTGGTCGCGAAGCCCTCGATCAGGACGGCGCGCTCGGTGATAAGGGTCGGTCGCAGAAGAAAGCAGGGCCCGCCTTCATAACCGTCGATATACTGGGCGATCCGCTCGGCAGACAGGGGCGCTACCGGGCCTGCTTCCCGCTCGGGAGGTGTTGCGCCCGATCGGGAGTCCGGTCCTGCTCGCCTTGAATGTACCGATGTCGATTGGAAAACGGTCGAGCTGAGTAACCCCGAATAGCGCAACGACCCCGCCGGCGGCGGCGAGGCCAGCGGCGAGCAAGGGCCAGCGGCGGCGCGGGGCGACACCGGACTTCGGCTGCCAGGCGGATACCTCTGCCATACTGGCCGGGCGATCCTCCGGGCGCGGCTGAAGCATCCCGTTTAGAAGCGGACGCATTCGGCTGTCGATCGCAGTCAGATCCGGAACCCGACGTCGCTTCTCGACCACCTCGAGCTGATTGCCCCCCATGTCGAAAGCCGGCCCGCTCATCGCGCGGGCGAGCACGAGCCCCAGGCTATAGATGTCCGACCTCGCCGTGACCTCGCCCCCGTAAAGCCCAAGCTGTTCTGGGCGACACGTAGCCATACTTTCCGGCAAAGCCGCCCCCGATCACCGTGACGTCCCCGAGACGCGTCGAGCGCGCGATGCCAAAGTCGATAATCTTGGCTCGGCCCGCCTGCCCGGCCGGCAGGATTACGTTATCGGGCGAGAGGTCCCGGTGAATGATCCCGAGCTCGTGCGCCGCCTGCAGGCCTCCGGCCAGCCGGCGCTGCAGCACCCGCACAGCCTCATAGTCGAGGGGCCCCTGCTTGATGATCTCCGACAGGGGCTGCCCATCCACGTATTCCATGGCGAGATACGGGGAGCCGATGTCTGGATCCACCGAGAACACGTAATAGCGCACGATCGCGTCGTGCGCGAGGTTATGCAGTGCGGCCGCTTCCTTGCGGAACAGCGCCAGGGCCGCTTGGTTCTCTGCCATCTCGGGCCGGATGGTCTTGATTGCTACCGCGTCGCCGGTTTGAATCGCCCGCCCCTTATAGACCTCGCCCATCCCGCCTACGCCGATCAGGCGTTCGATCTCGTAGATCCCGTTGAGACGCGTGCCAGGTCCCACGACCCCACGCGAGCGGCCCCTCGCCTCACCCTCCATCATTCCCGCTCCGCCATCAGAGACTATCCCCAGAACTCGTGCGAAAGGCGAACCTGGGGCGGCCAGGCATGTCGGGATCGCACCTGTCGCTCTGCGATCGAGCAAAGCTTACAGGGATTAGGGGGCCAAGTGGAATACGGAGCAGGCCAAGAGGGACCGTTCGAGGTCCTTACTTGTAGCCTACGGAGTTGCCTTCGCGCAGGTCCCGTCATCGGCCTCCATCAATCGCCTGACGAGTTCCTCAGTGATCCCATCGCTCAGGTGGTCGCGGACCAGCGCCGGATTCCAGAGCTTGATGGCAGCCTGCGTGTGGCGATCGAGGACTCCACTCACAGGCCCCGTGTAGCACCCTATCCGCGACAGCTCTTCCTGTGCCGTACGAATGAGAGCGGTGACGTTGGCCGGCAAAGCCTTGGTCCGCTTGGTGCGCGGAACCGACCGGCTCAGCCGGTCCAAGGGGCTGTCCGGTTCCCCCGCGGTAGCGTCGTCCCGTTTCGCATCATCGGCGCCGGCTCGCGTGGGCTTGTTGAACTCCGCCCGAAGCCGCCGCTCTTCCTCATCGATCATCGCCGCTTCAGAAGTCTCCTCGGGGCGCAGATGCGGGTTGCTGTCTCTCGATCGCCGCAAACTCCTGTCGGAGGCGTCGCTCGTCTTCCTCAATTTGCTGCCTCGCGAGCTGCTCACCCGTAAGCTTCGGCTGGTCTGCGCTTGGCCGAAGCGGTGCACCCGCCTGCTTGACTCCTGTCGGCGCGCCCTCTCCCTGCACCTCTTCGCTTTGGCGCCTGACGCGCTGCGGCGGGTCGCGCCTGAACTCTCCGTCCGTTTCGTCGTCAGGCGGAGGGAACAGCAGGACGAGCTGCGGCAATGCCCGCGCGGCCCGGCGTGCTGCGATCGACGCCGCTGAGCCTCAGCTCGGGCTCACGCCCCCGAGGGCTCTCGCGGCCCTGCGGATCTTCCATTCTCGAGAATTGCTTCGCTTCTCTCTCTCGCTCGAGCCCAGCAATCCGAAACTTCGCGTCTTCGACCAGGAAGCTGTCGGGATAGCGCTCGACAAAGGTTCGAAAATCGACCGGATCGGTACTGTTCCTCACGCGCGCCCAGGCTTGAGCGTCACTCTCGCCTTTGTTGAAGTAAAACTCTCCCGGCAGCGATCGCGATACTTCGGGCACCTGCCTGCCTGCGGTCCGGGAGCTGACTTCCGCCGCGACACCGCGAAAAAGCTCTCCGATTTCGAGCGCCGGCTTTTCGAGGAACTTCAGCAGCGATGTCGTGAACGAGCTGTTTCGCCCCGCGCCATCGTAGGCGACATCGTTCGCGCCGGTCGCGTAAGCGAGGACCATGTTGCGCCGGGCGTCGAACTTCGCGAATCCGGCCTTGAAGGAGGGCGCAGCACCCGGCCGCCCCTTGGGGATCGGGAGGTTTCGGCAGGCATCCAGGATTAGGATGCGAACCCCCGGCGCCCGATCCAAGGACTTCAGCACTTCATCGATATGGATCGTCTGATAGTCGACACTGATGTCGTCGTGCAGCTTGGCGTCGATGGGGACGAGGAAGTTTTCACCTCGGTGCTGGAGACCGTGCCCGGCGAAGAATATGAGGGCGGCCTCGGACTCCCGTGCAGCGCGCGCGAAGGCCTCCAGACTTGCCTGCATGCTGCGCAAATTGAGATCCCGTCCTTCGATCACCTCGAAACCCAGCCGGGACAGCGCGGCGGAGACGTCCTGCGCATCGTTGTGCGGGTTAGGGAGATGGGTCGTGTTCTGGTACTCGGAGTTGCCGATGACGAGAGCGACACGCTTGCCGTCCGGTGCGGCACGCCCGGAGACGCTCAAAAGTACCAAGAATACGAGTTGAAGAAGCAATCGCATTCATATCGCCTTTTCGACCGCGCGGGTCTCGCAGGAGCGCCGTGCAGTGCCCGATTGTCCTTAGATTTTCCTATCGTTCTCTCGTCGAGTCCCAGGCCTGTCAGTGGCCGCCGCCACGTCGTCGGACAACCATTTTTCAGAACAGCCGGGCCGTATGCGTTTCAAACCTACTCCTCACGGCAGATCACGGGCAACCCGGAATCCATTTGCATAGTACCGGACATCCGCATCGTATTTGAACCTCGCGGTCGTACGGGCGGAGTTTGCATCGTTGGCGAACGAACCTCCGCGGAGGACGCGCTCGCGACATTGTGACGAAGTCCACGCGGTTCCATCCGCGGGGGCGCCCCGGTAGCTGTCATGCCAGCAGTCCTCGACCCACTCCGCGGCATTGCCCGCCATATCGACGATGCCGAACGGGCTCTCCGGGAAGCTGCCGGCCGGTGCCGACTCGCCGTTGAAGGTTCCTCCGCACCCGGTGCAGTTCGCCCGGTTCGTCCCCGCGTCCTTGCCCCACCAAAACGGCGTCGATGTTCCAGCGCGGGCGGCGTACTCCCACTCGGCCTCGGTGGGCAGCCGGTACTTCTGTCCGGTCCGTGCGGTCAGCCATGCAATGAACTGCTGGGCGTCGTCCCAGGAAACATTGATGACTGGACGGGTGCCCCGGCCCCAACCCCGATCCTGCGGGCGATAGCTGCACGCGCCGGCCGCGACGCAGGCGTCCCACTCTTCGAACGTCACTTCACGACGCCCAATCGCGAAGGGCCGGGCGATCGTAACAGCATGGCGGGGCCGCTCGAACATCAGATGCTCATTGGAGCCCATCTGAAAGCTTCCGGGCGGGATTTGGATCATCTCCGGGCAATCCGAGCAGTCACGGAACCGATTGACGGTCACGCCCGCTCCCGCTGGTGCCGGAGGACGCATTTCGGCCGTCGTCGACTTTTCGGGACCCCGCGTATCGACCCCGGCCGGGGGGCTCGTGGCAGGTTCTCCCCCGGCCCGAAGCCGAGCCAGAGGTGCAAATCGTCCGTTGGGAAACGCCTGGAGATAGGCTCTGTAATCCGCCGGATTTTTACTCTCCCGGACCGATTCCCAGAACGCGAGCTCGAAGGCGTCCGGCGATGTCCCGGCTGGCGGCTCGCGAGCGACGTTCGCGGGGGGCGGCTCGCGAGGTGACATTCGCGGACGGCGGCTCGCGAGCGACATTCGCGGACGGCGGCGCCGGAGCCGTTCCGGGAACAAAGCCGAGCGGGGCAGCAGAGGCTTGCCAGGGCACCTGCTCGCCTCGGGTCGCACGTTCGACCTGCTCGCGGACCTGCTCCCAGATCGTCTCGAACGTAGCGCCCGGGGTGCGGAGCGCTTCAGTCAGGTGCCTGGTGAACACGCTCGAGGGTCCGGTGCTCTCTGGGACGGTCTTGTTCGGACCGGCCGCATGCACGAGCACCGTGCTCGGCGGCGCCTCGGTTGCGGCAAGCCCTGCCGAGAAGCCGCGGAACCGTTGCTCGGCCGGATTGTTCCGCGACGCTTCGAGGATCAGGACGCGGGTGCCCGCAGGCCCGACCGGGAGTTTGTCCAAGAGGTCCTGAACGCTGACCCCCTTCGTGCGGACATCGAAAGCCGAGCTCAGCTCCGCATCGACAGGCAGGATGTAATTTCGCCTCGCGACCTGAATACCGTATCCTGAAAAGTAGATCATCACCAGATTTGCAGCGGTCACCTTCTGGCGGAACGAAGAAAGTGCCGTCTGCAGATCCTTCTGCGAAACGTTCTCGATAGAACTCACATCGAATCCAATCTGACGCAAAGCACTCGCCATCGCCCGAGCGTCGCTGGCCGCGACCGCCAAGCGGCCCTCCTTGTAGTTGGCATTGCCGATTACGAGGGCGACCTTCTGCTGAGGAGTTCCTCGCCCCCTGACCCTGAGCCTGGCCAAGGGACACGGGCATGGTCCCACAGAGCGCAGCTATCAGAAAGATGAGGGCCCTGATTTTACCCCTGACGGCATCGATCAGAATGGGCTTCTTGCATGAGTCGAAGGGTAAAACGTGAACGTCCGCGCCTCATTGTGTCTGAACTGCCTCACTGTCTCGAACCATGACCGAAATCCTCTGCGACATAACAGGAGGATCATGCGGAATATGCTCGTGATCAGCCAACACGAGTTGCAGCACGTGTCTTCCCGGCGGAAGAACAACCTCGATCTCCGTCTGCCCGTTTCCAAGGTGGAGATGTTGCGGATCGTTCGGAATCGGCCGGTCCATTCGCGCCAGCTGCGTATCGATCAACAGGTGGTGATGACCCGTTCCCGCCTTCTGAACGCCCGCCGGAGCCACACCCATTCCGCGAAGGCCAATGCGAACCTTAAATCGCGACGGGACCGTCACTCCATCGCGCGGGTAGTGAAAGTAAACGACCACTCCTGAAGGAGAGGACGAGCGCTTCACGGCATTCTGAGCACTTGCACTAAGGGCAACCCCCCCGATGCCGACGAGAGCGGCGATCAGCGCAGAAAGGATTCGGCAGATTCCCCGACGGTAGCTGCCGCGCTTTTCTTCGTACCGCGTAGGAACAGCTTGGGTCATCGTCGGCCCTCTCGTAGCCCGCCTTCTGGTCAGACACCCGAGGGCCCAATCGAGCCACTCTGGCTGGAAGCTTGATCGTACGCTTCCTGCACCTTTTGTCACTATTCGTCACTAGGAAACGCAGTAGCTGTTGCTAAACTGGACTGCGACAGTTCAGGAAACAGGAGGCGATATGCAACAGATGTCGAGCCTAGGAACTCGTCCCGAACGCCTGGAACGCGTGCTTCAGTTGACATCTCTGGCCGCTTTGCTCGGACTGTTCACGATACCCCATGATGGTCTCGCTCAAACTAGCCCTAGCGCCCGAAGCGCGTCGACCTCGGGCGCTGCCGTTTATTTCATCGACATCAAGAACGGCGCAAAACTGCCCTCGAAAGCAGTCATCCGGTTTGGACTGCGCAACATGGGACTGGCGCCCGCAGGAGTGCTGAAGGTGGGTACCGGCCATCACCACCTGCTGGTCGATGTCGGCCCCCCTCCCCTGGACAGGCCGATTCCAAACGACCCACAGCACCTTCATTTCGGTGCAGGGCAGACCGAGGCGGAGGTCTCGTTGCCCCCCGGGGAACATGCCCTTCAGCTGCTTTTCGCGGATCACGATCATGTTCCGCACGATCCCCCGCTCATGTCCGAACGCATTCTGGTCGTGGTCGAGGCAGAGGCGCCAGCGCCCTCGGGCCAGGTTGCCAGCGCTCCCCGCGCCCAGGAGGCAGGATCGTCCCGCAAGCCGGCGGACCCGGAAGCGGCCGTCTACTTCGTGTACCCGGCGGACGGCGCGGTGATTCACCCGACATCGACCATCCGGTTCGGCCTCAACAAGATGGGCGTGGCGCCGGCGGGTGTCGAGAAGGCCGGCACGGGGCACCACCACCTTCTGGTCGACGTCGACACGCCACAACTTAACCGCCCTCTCCCCAACGACCCGCAACACCTCCATTTCGGTGCCGGTCAGACGGAGGTGAAACTGACGTTACCGCCGGGTGAACATACATTACAGCTGGTACTCGGCGACGAACACCACGTCCCCCATGATCCTCCGGTCATGTCCGAGAAGATCAAAGTCCTCGTCCGGCCGGGAGGACCGCGCGGGCTGCGGCAATTCTGAGTTCAACCCGCGCCACCGCTGTCCGGCCCTCGCTGGGCAGCTTCAGGCGGAGTGATGGTGATCATCAAGCAGGTAAGTCCTTTGTTTTCTGGCGAGCGTCAGCCTGGATCTGCACCCTGCGCCTTGGGTGGCTTTCAAACTTGGTTTGTAGAACGGCCGCGCCAGAGCACCGGTTACCGCTGGCGTCCTCCGACCAGATCGCAAGCCGCACCGAGGTCGTAACGAACCGCCCGCTCAGCTCCTGAGAGCGGGAGTTGAAGGCTTGTCGTACCCCTTCCCGAGCCGCGGCTTTTGCGCTGTCCACCCGTCGCTGGGAAACACGCTAGCCGCCGATCAACACCGTCGGGTAGCCTGTCACGATGACGCCGCCATGCGCTGTCTGGTCACCTATCCGAGCGGCCGGCATTCCGCCGACAAGCACTGTCGCGGAGCCTTTGACGATCACGTCCGTCGGACCTGTGCAAAGCGCAGTATCGCCGACACGCGCCTGAGGCATCCCCCCCACAATGACGGACGGGCAGCAAGGCGGAATAATCGGGCCGCCGACATGGGGAACGAGCATCGTGGCCAGCGGACAGGCGTGCATGTCCGTTACGCGAGCGGCCGGGGGCATCTGGATTCTCGTGGGATCGGGTTGCTATTGCCATGTAGGAGACGCCTCGCTGCCCGCGATGTCAATGTGACGCCGCTCACGAGCGGCCGTGAAAGCCGGGTCGGAGAGGCGCGCCCTCAAGTCAGGTGCCGACCTATCTGTCCCACTGCTCGCAGGTGACGAGATCGCGACGGACCTCGAACGAAGGAAGGAGCCGAGCCTCCGTCAGGTGAGCCGGCTTGACCAAGAGCACTCGGATCCGGTCAACTCGCTGTCGCCGGCAGCCCGGCCAGAACGCCGAACCGTCGGTTCGCGTGAGAAGGGTTTCTCAGGATGCCACATCCCAGCACGGCATCGAGATCGGCGATACCCGAGGAAGCCTGCATCGAGCAGCTCATGATCCTGCGTTTCGGCAGCAGCGAGCTCGTCTGCCCCGCTTGTGGACGCCGCCAACGGTTCTCACCGGTTGCGAAGCGCCGAGCCTGTGTTTGCGAGGGATGCGGGCATGCGCTTTATCCAGCGCTGGGAACCCCCTTCGAGAAGCTTCGCACGTCGCTAGGCGACTGGTTCCGGGCTGTCCATCTCATGCGACACTCCCAACCGGTCGCCAAGGAGCTTGAGCGTCGGTGGAAGATGCCCCGGGCCGTTGGCGAACGGGTCGAGCGCGAGCTGCGCACATTCGATCAGCGAACGAAGCCCGGCGGCGCGTTTGAGGGCTGGCTCGACGCAATCTCCGCCTTCGTCGATCAACGGAACGGCCAGCAAGACGCAGCTTTCTCCACCCGATCCACGCGGGAAACCGCGAAGTCGCCGCCCCCCGCGCCCGACCCCGCTCCTCCTTCGAAGCCGGCCCGAGATCCCTGGCGCCCCTGGCCGCTTCTAGCGGCCGGCCTTTTCGGAGGAGTCATCCTCGGCCTGGGGCTTGTCGTCGCGCTCTACCGGATCGGCGAACCGGCCAAGCAGGCCCGTGAGATCGACCCAGCGACTCTTTCGTACACCCCTCCCCGGCCCTCGCTGACGCTCGCAGCCGTCGAGGAAGACCTGGCTGCCGCAAAGGCAGCCGTGGAGGAAATCACGAAGACCCCGCAGGCCGTCACGGCACCGACACCCCTCCCGATGCCGGCGCCCCGCCCAGCGGACTCGATCATTGCCAGCACCGGAGACCCCAACGACGTGCTGACCTTCGGGCCGATTCGGGTTCGCCGCCACCTCGCCGAGACGATCGTGCGTGCGAGCCAAGTCGTGGGAGCCGACCCGACTCTCCTAATGGCTATTGCCGACAAGGAGTCGAGCTTCGCGACGGAGGTGAAGGCCAAGACGTCTTCGGCAACGGGCCTGTTTCAGTTCATCGACGGCACGTGGCTGGGCGTGATGGCCGAATTCGGGAGGAAACACGGCCTCGACAAAGAGGCGCAGGCAATCGTCCGGTTCGGCAGGCAGTGGACTGTTCAAGACTCCTACAGAGCGGACGCGGATCCTCGAGCTACGCCGAGACCCATACTTGTCGGCCGTCTTCGCGGGCGAGATGCTGCGTCGCGACACGCTTCGGCTCGAGCAAAAGCTCGGCCGTCATCTAACCGGCGGCGAAATCTATTTGCTTCACTTCCTCGGCCCTAGCGACGCTCAGGACTTCATTGACGGGGTCGAGGACAATCCGGATGCCGACGCGAGCGCGCTCCTTCCCCGACCAGCAAGCGCTAACCCGTCGATCTTTCAGGGCCCGGGTGGCCGGAAGACGATCGCGCAGGTGCACAGGGCGTTCGAGGAGATGATGGGGAAACGCCTGGACCGCTATCGAGAAGCAAGAAATCTGGGCGTAGGGGGGAGAACCGCACGCTGATTGCCGACCTCTGGGGCTCATGAGGCCGGAGGGGCGGTCATTTTTCCGACGTTTGTATCAGGAAGTAGGAGTATTCGATCCGACGGGTCGGATGCCGCCGATGTTCCTCCGCGACCACCTCCGCGAGGTCCTCGAGGTAGGCATCGGCGGATTCTGCAACTGGGCGCGCTCGCGCCCAGAGAGGCGCATCGCTCGCGAACGCCACGACGATGTCAAGTCCGAAGGGCGGACCGATCGTCGCCTTGACGCCCCGCCCGTTTCGCCCGCCGATGGTCAGACGTTCGCCTGGTCGCAGGCGGTGATCGGACAGGCTCGCAGTCGGCAAAAGGTGGTATACGCGACCATCTGCGGTGAAGTAGTCGACGTAAACGTAGCTCGGATATTCGGGTCCCGTGAGCTGCAGAGCGAGCGGCATGCCGGCCTTCAGGGTCAGGACGCCCGACTGGGTTGGTTGGGCGATGGCAGCGATATTCTGACTTTGATCGTCTGAACGCCGGAGTTCGGGACGGTTCAGAAGTTCGAGCATTCGACAATAGGGTTCGCCGACAAGATGAAGGTCCGTGCGGATGACCTGTCGCGCCCCGGTCACCTCGATCAGCCGTTTGGAGAGCATCTCGCGCTCCTCCAGGGAGCGGACGTGCCCAGACAGTCGGACGACGCCCGATTCGGCGTCGAAGTCGGCTTCGACCCGGCCGCATTCGATCATGAGAACCGCCTCCGACAAAGCCCGCCGAGGATCACGAGCGTGCATCGGGCGCGGCAAAAGAGCCGCCTCAACCGGGTTTGGCTCGCGTACGATCGGCGGTGCGTGAGGGGGAGCATCGCGGGCCGGCGGAAGCAGTTCCGGCGAGGGAGCGGCCGCCGCCGGAACCGGCTGCACCGGAGAACGACTTTGCGCCGGTTTTGTCGCTTCCTTTAAGGCGACGGCGGAGGTCGGAGCCGGCGCCGGAAGCGCCGCTTCAACCAGGTTCGACTGCACGGGCCGAGTCACCACGGCGGCAGGAGCATTAGGTGGAACAGCTGGAGCGGCCCCCTCCGCCGCAGGGCTGCCAGCTTGGCTTTCGATCCCTCCGCCTGCTTGCATCAAAGCGGGAGGAGGCGCCGCTGCGGGTCGAAGCTGCTCGCCAGCCGAAGCAGCGAACGGCGGTATCGGCTCGGGCGATTTCGTCGCGTGCGTCGCGGTGAGGGGCTCGGGGAACGCGGCAAGCGGCGTCGCTGGCACCGAGGCGTAAACAGCTGTCATGGGCGAAGATGGAAGCGCAGCGGGAGGCAGCGAAGTCGCGGCTTCATCGGAAGCCGCGATAGCGCCGGGCGGGGCGGCGGCAGCGACTGGCCGAGCAGCCGGCGATTCGACGGGGGACAGGACCCCACCGTCCGATTGTGGAAGAAGAGTGTGAGCACTCGCCAAACCCGATCGGATGTCGGGATCAGCGATTGCCGGTGCGGCGTCGGTTTCCGTGACTGCGGGCAGGGTGACGGCCGACGCGACGGGAGCCGCGGCGTCCGCCGGGACGGCCGCCAGCGGGGAGCCGGCCTCCCTCGGAGCAAGCAGGTTCATAGCGGCAACCGGAGTCGCCTCTTCGGGATCGAGCGGCACGGGAAGAGACGTCAGCGCCTGGCGCGGGACGGCTGATACCTCCCTGAGAGGAAGGTCGATCACAAGCTCCACCACGATTTCGGGCGGGTTGTGGGGTTCGAGCCGGTCCGTGCGATCGAGAAAACCGAGGACAGCCGCGGCATGCACGGCAAAGGACGCGATCCACGCCGCAGGCGCAATCCGCCCGGGGGTCGCTTCGCCAACATCCAGTGACCGGGCGTCGGCGATGAGGACTGGCGTTTTCTCGGTCATAACTTCATCATTAGGGGAGCGCACCGCTGCGCGAAAGCACCCGCAAGGCCCGGTTCATGCGCACTCTGCTCCGGTACAGCATCGTTCATTGCTTTCTCGGCGTCGCGATCGGCAGCGGCCTGGCCCAGACACCGGCCGGCACGCCGCATCAGCCGATGCAACCAGAGATCCAGGTCGAGCTGAACAAACTCGAACCGGCTGGCATCGCCTGCCGCGGTTACTTTGTCGTCAGCAACGGCTTATCCGAGCCGATCAAGGAGCTGCGGCTTGACGTTTTTCTTTTCGACAGGGCTGGGATCATCTTGCGACGCTTCGGGCTCACCTTTCTCGACATACGCGCTGAGCGGTCGAAAGTCGTCCTGTTCGACCTTCCGGAGGTGGAGTGCGGCAACGTCGGGAGACTCGTCGTGAACGACGTGATCGCCTGCACGGTAGCGTCCGAGGCGCCTCTTGCAGGCTGCTCGACCCGGGTGCGAACGAGCACGCGGGCCGGAGTCCCGTTCACCTACTAGCAAGGTCGGCCGGTGTTGCGCCGAAACCGTTCTGATCGGCAACTCGCGGCGCGCACGGACGATCAGTTCAGCACCTGGAGAACCTGATGGCACAGAATCGCTTCGAGCAGGTCGACACGCCACAACCGGACGCGATTACCCTGTCGCTGACCTCGCGGGACGGAAAGGCGTTCGGGACAATCACCTGTCCGTCCGGAGTGAGCGGCGGGCGGCTTCAGCAGGACGTCACCAGCGACGAAATGGATGACGTGCAAGCGTTTCGCTCGGCCATCCGTCTCGCCAACGAGATCAAGGCGCCGATCGTGGTGATGGATCCCCAGGGGATGTGGAAGCCGGACTGGGGTGACCTGTACCGGGACGACCAGAACTGAGGACGCGGGCTTCACTCGATGCGGAAGTACTTTACGGCGAGGTCCACGCCCGCCCCACCCGTTCGCACCTCGTCGAGCAGGAGGGGGAAAAGAGCGTCCCCGGCGAGCGGCTTGCCTGTCGAGATCAAAGCGAGACGCTGCGCGCTCGCGAGGGCGAATACCAGTTGAGGCCTCGATCGGCGCGCGCCCGCCGGACGCTCAGGCCGGAGGCGGAACCTCGCCGAGTCACCCTCCCGCTTCAGGTACTCGGAGAGATTGTGAACATAGCCATCGTCGGCGACGAGCAGAACTTCCACGTGCCGCCCCCCGAAGCTCTCGACGGATCCGCTCTGAGTCTCCCCGAGCTTGAGATTGAAGGCGTCGATCTGCAGTTTCGGTCCTCGACCAAGGTCGACGCCGATCGTTTTCATAAAATTGACCGCGGGGCATTGCGCGTCGGTGATCGGCCTCAGGTTGATCTGAGGCTCGAAACCGAACGTGGTTTTGAACGCCGTCTCGAATGCTTCGAAAGCCGATGGCGACGAGCCAAAGCCTTCGATGATAGCACTCGCGGACGAAATGTTCAGCGGGTGGATGAAGAAGCAGTCACCTCCTTCGTAATCGCGCACGTAGCGTCTCGGGTCTGTAGGCTGGGGTGGCTGCCGCGGAGGCGCCTCCACCCGCGCCCCCGTCCCAGCGCCGGTCCCCGGCCCTGGGCCGGGAATGGTTTCGGAACCGGTTCTCGAGTCGGCCTCGGTCTTTGCGCCGGTGACCGAGCCGCCCGCGACTCCGGTCGGCGGGTCGATCGCTGGTCCCGTTCCGATTTCGTCCACTCGGGCGGGGCGGGTCTCGGTCGTGAGGCGTGGAGCGACGAACACGACGGCCGCAATGGCGGAGCCCACGAGTCCTGCCGCGATCATCGGCCACCTCAGGCGAGAGGGGCCTACTGCCACGTTTCGGGGCTGCCAGGCGGCCACGTCTGCCATGCTCGCCATCCGGTCCGCCGGGTTCGGCTGCAGCATGCTCTCGAGCAAGGGACGCATCCGGCTGTCGAGCCCGGACAGGTCCGGCACTCGCCGCCGCTTCTCGATCACTTCCGCCTGCGTGCCCTGCATGTCGAGCGCCCGCCCGCCCAGGGCCTCAGCGAGAACGAGCCCGAGGCTATAGATGTCCGATTTCGGCGTGACGGTCCCGCCGTAGAGCCCCAGCTGCTCGGGCGACATGTACCCGAACTTTCCCGCGACGCCGCCCCCGATCACGGTAACCTCGCCGAGAAGAGTCGAGCGTGCGATGCCGAAATCGATGATTTTGGCGCGGCCCACCTGGCCGGTAGGCAGGATCACGTTGTCCGGCGAGATATCCCGATGGACGATCCCGAGCTCGTGCGCGGCCTGCAAGCCGTCGGCGAGCCGCCGCTGCAGCACCCTGACCGCTTCGTAGCCCAGCGCTCCCCGCTTCAGCACGTCCGAGAGCGGCTCCCCGTCGACGTACTCCATGGCGAGGTAAGGCGAGCCGACCTGCGGATCCACAGAGAAGACGTAATAACGCACGAGGGCTTCGTGATAGAGGTTGTGCAGGGCAGCGGCCTCCTTGCGGAACAGCGACATCGCTGCCTGGTTCTGCGCCAGATCCGGCCGAATGGTCTTGATCGCGACTGCATCCCCGGTCTGGATCGCGCGCCCCTTGTAGACCTCGCCCATGCCGCCGACCGCGATGAGGTCCTCGATCTCGTAGACCCCGTTCAGCTGCCGCCCCGGGCTTAGCCCCACGCGCCCACCACCGCTCCGCCGATCGTCACCCATCATCAGACCGGCCTCGCCATGCGCCCTCCTCGAATCCCGTGGGCGGCGCGGGACTATAATGAACCACCATCACAGTCACGTTGTCGGTGCCGCCTCGCTCAAGGGCTAGGCCGACGAGGCTGTCGCAGGCAGCCTGCGCGCCGGTCCCCGTAACCTCGGCCAGGATCTCGTCGTCCCGCACGTGAGCGGTGAGCCCGTCGCTGCAGATCACGAATATATCGCCTGCGACCAGCGGGCCGTGGTGGATGTCGATTTCGGGTGTTTCGAAAACTCCGAGGGCGCGCGTGATGATGTTCCGCCTCGGCCAGGTTCCCGCCTCGTCGGCGCGCAGGATGCCCTGGTCGACAAGCTCCTGTGCCTCGTTGTGATCTCGCGAAAGCTGCAGGATCGAACCGTTTTGGACAAGGTAGACACGGCTATCGCCGGACCAAACCGCCGCATAGTGTCGCTCGAACACGAGCAGGGCCGCGATCGTCGAGCCGACAACCACGCCGGCCCCTCTCTCGCGCGCGATCTCCCTGAGCCGCCTGTTCGCGCGCAAGATCCGGTCCTCGAGCCGGGCGAGCAGGTCCGGGGCGGAGGCCGGCGTCCCGATGGACCTCAGGGCCTCGGTGACGGTGTGGCTAGCGAGCGCACCGGCCTCGTGGCCTCCCATGCCGTCGGCAACGGCCCAGACCCCGATCTCGGGTAGCCCGACGAAATCGTCCTCGTTGTGGCCTCGCACGCGCCCCGCGTGGGTTGTGGCCCCCGTCTCGTAGCCGTTCTTCGCCTGCGACAGTGGGCTTACAGAACTCATGCGACACCCCTCCTGAAGGCAATTGGTGAGCGTTGGAGCAGGCTGGCCTCGTCGAATTACTCCGCACTCTCGAAACGCCCGGTGAGCAAAGCCGTGAAGAGATAGGGACTCGGCATGCGCTGTCCGACGAGGGTCAGTGGCGGATAGTCCTCACCTCCGATCGTCCACCAAACGGTCGTCGTCGCATAGACCCTGGCCTGGTCCTCGACCCGAAGCGCCGCGAGACGGTCGGGCAGCGTCGTGGGCGAAAAAGCCGCCAGGAGTGTCCCGTCTCGCAAGCGGACGCAACCTTCTGTTTGCCTTTCGGATCGCGGGTTGAACGGCGGCCTCAGGCGGCCCAATCTCTCCGCCACCGCCTCGAAGGCGGTGCCGGTCTCCAAAGCTGCGAGCAGGAATTCCTCCACTTCCACGAACCAGGTTTCGTGCGGGTCTAGTTCGGGATGCGGGATCGCGTCAGGCTTTTCGCGGGTCGCGAAGACCGTCAGCGGGAAGTAGCGGCCGACGCCGTCGACGGACGGCATGAACGCTCCCGCAACAGTCAGCCCGCCGCAGACATCAGCGCCGATCCAGAAGCGCCAGATCGGCGCACGAAGGAAGACTTGCTGCCAAGCTTCCCCGAGATCGAGTCGGCTGGCCGACAGGCCCCCCTGCAGCCAAGGCTCGAACACGCCGAGAAATGCCCTGGGAGCTGAAATGGCAACGAAATCCCGCTTGGCGGGAAGCTTCCCGTAAAGGCCGCACGACATGACCCTAGATACCGGTTGGGCAGCGGAACTCCCGCCACGTCTCGGAAGTCAGCGGGTTAACGATCGAACCAACGTTGATTTGGTAGGAAACCTCGCGTCCTCCAACCACGAAGCCGACCACGTACGCATCGCCCTGCTTGTAGCGCGAACTCGCAGAATCGATCATCTTGAAGAATGACCAGGTCCCCTCCCGGCGGACGACGCTCGGCTGGCTGAAGAAGCCGCCGCTGAAGAAGCCGCCTCCGCCGCCGCCGAGCGTGACCGCCGTTGCTCCGACCCCACCACCCGGCCAGTTTACGTTTGTGGGAGCGTTGATGCCCTGCTGGCTGACGACCGACGTGCCGTTGATCTCAAATCGCGCGCTCGCAATGTCGCCGCTCTGGGTCAGCGGCGTAACGACCATGTTGAATGAGGGCAGGTTGCCGCCGTTCGGGAAGAAGGCATCCCGGATCTCATGGGCCTGCTGGAACTGGCGCAGGGTCACGGGGGAGAGATCACGCGCCACTCTGCTGTCCGGCCGCCAGGTCCAAGGAGTTCTGGACTGGTCGACCAAGGGCGCCAGATGCTGGGTGAAGAACCTGTCCATGATGCCGTTTGGCGCAAACAGTCGTGCGAAGTCGGCGAGCGCTACTTCGCGTTCGCTGGCCTTCACGAAGGGGTAGCGGTTCGCGACGATCTGCTGGCAGACGCGGGTGACCTGATCCGCGAGGGCTCTGCTGCAAGGTCGCTACCGTGGCGCCGGTAGCGTCACCTTCGAAATCGTTCGCTGCGACCCGGATCATTTGATCGAACGGCGGCGGGAAGCGCGAAGCGGTGGCCCGCAATGTCGCCACTAGCTGGACGAGGGCGCTGTTCGCGGCGGCCGCCTGCGCGGGATTTGTCGCGGCGATCGCCAGGTTCTGGCTGATATCCGTGAAGGTCTGCAGGAGCGCATCGACGGGCCCGCGTCCCGCTCCTCCCTCGAGGAGGACGTGAAACGCCTTGAATTGCGCCTCGATGTTGGCGCCGGGCGCTTCGCCGGCACCGAAAAAGCCACCCTGCGGGGCAGCGCCCGGCGCTGGGACCGTGCCGCCCAGCCGGCTCGCTGCGGATTGGGCTCTCCGAAGCGCGGCGTCCTCCAGGGCCTGGGCGGCCGCCGTCTGGGCCTGTTCGGCGGCGCTCTGCTTGGGGGCCGGTCGCTCGCGGGTCAACTGCGTCTCGACGCGGATCGATTCGATGATTTGCTTGATCGGCGAGGTGGCGGCTCCCGCAGCGCTGACGGCCACGTACCGGGGCTTGTCGGCCGTCAGCGGCCGCAACTTGAGACGCTTGAGCGCCTGGTTCCAGGAAGCGACGAAGTCCCGGCTGTAGAGCCTCAGGAGATCCTGGTAGAGCGCTCCGTATTGCGCCGCCACTGCAGCCTGTTGTCCGGCTGCGCCCAGCACCCAGCGTTCGCGCTCGACGTGTTCGCCGATACCGGCAAGGCGGTCCATGAAAGCGGTATGGAAGCCGTCGTAGGTGTAGAAGAACGGCACCCGAATGCTCTCGAGATCCTCGCCGGATGCGCCCTCGAAGACGAGGTTCACATCCGAGCCGCCCCTGAGTGCGACGACCCAGTCCACGTTGGCTCGGTCCCCTCGCCTGTGTCTTCAGAAGTTCATAGGCGCGCTCGGCGACGCTCATCCGAGCCAGGGTGCGCTGACTGTCCTCGACGAGCGAGGAGTTGAGGGAAAAGGTTGCTTCACGCGCGACGTTGAGGTCGAGCATCGCGTGGAGGTGTTCTTCAAGTACTTGGCGACCGCGGGTGTTGGCTGCGCCAGGAAACAGATTCTCCGCCCAGTCGTTGCGCATCCAGGCGACCACGAATTCGCGATCGACCGGCGCCTGGGCACCCAGCATAAGATATACCTTCAGCGCCTCGTAAACGAACGCCGGATTGTTGATGTTGCTTTCGAGTTGCTCCTCGAGTCGGTAGATAAGGCGCGACCGGAATAGGCGCTCGAGCGCGGTTCCATAAGCGGTGTCCGAGGCCGAGCTCAAACGGTCGCGCTGGCTCAGGCCGAAAGTGGCCAACATGGGTTCGGCCTCGCCTCGCGACGCATATCCGACCGGCATGTGGCGGAGCTTCTGCAGCAGTGGGAGCACTTTGTTGAAATTGCGATCGGAGACCGTAGTCTCGCGCAGAACAGGGGCTCCGATCGCTCGATAATCGGCCACGTCGTTGTTGACGGCGCCGATGAGCTCGCGATTCCGTTCGAAACTGATCCACCACAGCGCGACTGCCAGAGCACTCACGGCCCCAAGGGCCGCGAATGCGGCGGCCTTAGCGGCCAGGGACCGCCGTACTGCCGTCTGATTGTGGGAAACCCATCCCGACTCGCCGATCACCACCTTGCGCAGAAGGTCGGTGAGGAAGAAGCTCTTTCCCTTACCGGAATACGCCAGGTTCGGGACCTCTTCGGCACCGAAGTTCTTCGCGAGAGATCCGAGCAGTTGATCGATCGGGGTTCCCTGCTGGGTGCCGGAAGTGAAGTAGAACCCGCGCAGCGTTGCGTTCGAGTGATAGCGCGTAGGCTCGAAAACCTGATTGAGGAAATCGAGCACCGGTCTCTTGAGCGTGGCGATCTGGCTTGGGAAGCCGAACACGAGCACCCGGGCAGCTGGCGTTGGCTCCTCCTGCAGGCGGTCGGGCAACTGCTCGTTCAGTCGCTCTACGAGAAGGTCGTACTCGGCGGCCGCTTCCCCTATCATGTTGCGAGTGCGGTCCTCGGTCTCAAAGGTGTGCCCCCATACCATGCGGCGGGCGGTCTCGCTGAGGCCAGCGAACGATTCCATGAAGCCGGCGACCAGGTCGGATTTCGTGAGCAGTGCATAGACCGGAAAGTCCACCTTGAGGTGCTCGTGGAGCTCCGCGAGGCGCTTTCGAACCGCGCTCGCATGAGCCCTGACCTCTTCGGGTGATGCCGTAAGAATGTCCGCGACGCTGATCGCGACCAGGACGCCGTTGATGGGCTGACGCGGTCGATTCGCTCGAAGAAGATCGAGAAACGCGAGCCAACTCTTTCGGTCGCCCTTAGGATCGGAATCCTGAGTGGTGTAGCGGCCGGCAGTATCGATGAAGACGGCCTCCTCGGTGAACCACCAGTCGCAGTATCGCGTGCCGCCAACGCCGGCGACTGCCTCGGGGACTCCTCCGCGGGCGAGCGGGAACTTGAGCCCCGAGTTCACCAGCGCCGTCGTCTTGCCGGAGCCCGGGGGCCCGATGATGACGTACCATGGCAGGTCGTAAAGAAAATCGCCGCCTCCTTTCTTCGCTTGGCGCAACGTGGCCAAAGCGTCCCGCATCGTCTGGTGAAGGACGGGGGCGTCGCCCTCCGGCTCGTCAGGGGCCGATAGGGCTTGCTCTAGCGCCGCGCTTGCCCTGCGCCTTTTGCGCAACTGGATCGCCACGTCGGCGGCGGCCAGCAACAGGATGAGCGCGACCACGGCAATCCGAGGCCACACACCTTCGAGGGGATGGATGTCGCCGACCGCGAGGATTGGACCACCGATCCAGACGAGTGCCGACAGCGCGACGGCGCCGACGACCACGGCGCCGAGCCGGATCCACGTGTTCATCAGAGTGATGCTCCCTTCCTCATGCCGGAACCCGCCTATTTCCTCCTGGAGCATGACTCCGACTTATACGCCCTTCGAATCCGGGATCCATTCGACCCGACGCGATCGTCGTCTAGTTGCCGCGCTGGAGCAGGATCTCGACGCGGCGGTTCCTGGCCCGGCCGTCGACGGTATCGTTGGGCGCGATCGGGACGTCCGATCCCTTCCCTTCGACCCCGACGCGGTCCGGTTTCGAGATTTGCCCTTTGATGATCGCGGCTACGGCTTTGGCGCGCTCGAGGGAGAGATGGAAATTCGAAGGAAAGCGCAGGTTGCCGCGGATCGGAATGGCGTCCGTGTGTCCAACGACCTTCACGCTCCCGGGCTCCTTGTCGAGCACTGCGGCGATCTTGGCGATCAAAGGTTCGAATTCATCCCGGACCGTCGCGCTCGCGGGGGCAAAGAGTGCGAGGTTCGACATCCGGATGATCGCGAGGCTGCCCTGTTCCTGCACTTCGAGAGGCGGCCCAAGCGCCGCGCGCAGGCCCGTGGCTGGCTGAGGCGGGCGAGGCTGAGGAGGCGACGGAAGTCGTCGTTCGATCCCGACCTCGTGTGTCGGATGCACGTTCACCAGCGCCGTCGCGGAGGCTTCGCTCTCGCCCGTGAGGAGCAAGCGGAACACGAGGTACAGAGCGAGCAGGAGCAGACCGACCACGGAGCCGACCGCCCAAACCGGCACTTGCATCCGAATTGGCGCGGCTGCGACGAGCTTTCCCTGCCAGCCGGGGGACAGCTCGGGATTTGCTTTCTTCACACGGCGCAGGGTCTCATAGAGACTGCGCTGGATCTGCTGCAGGTGAGCTGAGCCGCCCGCCGAAGTGCGGTGGATCCCCTGAAAACCGAGCGCAAGGCAGGCATGCTGCAGCTCGAGCAGCGGATAGTTGATCGTGGGATCGGCCTTGGCGCGATCGACGGCCTCGAAGAACTTGACACCGCCAAGGAGCTCGCCAAAGAAGCGGCTGAGCATACTGTATTGCGTCCAGACATGCCGGTCCTCTCCCGGAATGTTCTGCACGATGTCGTCAGCCGTCGCACACAGGACGTAGGTTGCGATCTGAGACTGTTCGGGCGTCAGCCCGGCGGCACGCACCTCGCGCTCGAAATCTTTGATAGAGTCCGCCACCTGTTCCATCAGCTGGGCGGCCGGGGCGCGCAGGAGCGCCACGCGGAGCCTCCCCAACAGCAAAAGCAGCGGCGCCGCGGCTCGCATGACGGGGCTCGGATGGGGAGTGATCAGCTCCTCGCGCTGCAAGATGACCGCGCGGCCGCGGGCGGGACGCTCCGGACCCGTGTGGGCTCCTTCGGACCTGGCCGCCCACTCGTCGGCTCCCGGGGCCGGGGGAACGGGCGGTGCGGGAGCGGGCGTCGCGGGCACCGCTGGCGGTTCGACTCGCCGCCCCGCCGGGTTTGGGCGGATGATCGTCCGCTCGCTGCGCCCGAAGGGATCCGAAGGCGAACCGCCGCCGGTCATCGCCTACCCTCCTGAACGGCCCAGAGCTCAAGTTGCAGTTCCGGCCAATCGCCTGCGAAGTGCATGCCGAGCGAGCTCGCCGTGCTGAACTCGGGCCAGAGCGGCGAGGTCCGATCGAGATAGAAGTAGACGTGATCGGTGAGATAGCGAATCTGGCGCGGCGGAGACGGAACATGCTCGAGCTTCACGCCCGGCAAATGGGCGTGAACGATCTCGCTCATCTTGGTGTTCGGGCCGACCTTGAAGAGGTTGGGGAACTGGGTCTGAATTTCCGTGAGCGGACGCCGGGCCGCGACCTCGAGCACCAGGGTCGCGTTCCGGAAAAGGGTGCGGTCCCGGATCGGCGACATGAAGGCGTTGGTTGCGAGCTCCACGATCTCGAGTTCGAATGGCTCGGTTCGATGACGGAGGCTCAGGAAATCCTGAATGTCCCGCACGACCGGATTGAAGACTTCCTCGAGCTCGTCGTGGTTGTAGGGGGGATAGTTGCGCGCACGTCGCTCGGGCGTGCTGAAGGTGGCGAGTTCTCCGACGATCCTTAGGAGCTCCTGGTATAGTCTCTCGGGATGAACATAGCGCGACTCGCGCATATGCTTGAGCACCGGGCTGTATCGGTTGAGGAGTTGGAGAATGAGGTAGTCGGCGCTTTGCAGGCCCCCGCCCGCAGTCGGGTCGGCGGCGTAACGAGCCAGTTCCTCGACCTTGTTCTCGAACCACCCGATCACCCGGTCGATCCAGCCTTCGACGACCGCGTGGGCCGCGCAGACCAGAACCGGCGGGGCGAACTTTTCGTCGAAGACGATTGCGCGATCACGCACCTCGACGATCCTGGCGATCGAGAGTCCCACGAAGCCGGGCTTCGGGGTCCTGCGCAGTTCGAGCGACAGGCGGGGATAGGCGACGTCGATTTCTTCCTCGACCCGAAGGGCGGAGGTCGAGTCGATCAGCATCTCGGTGCCGGGCACGTAACGGCTGCCGCTCTCGGCGGCGCCGTCCTCGACCTCGCGGGTATTCGCGGCCGAAACCGGGAGCATGATCCACGCCAGGTGCTTGGACGTGCTCTCGGGAACGTCGATCGGCGGCGGAAGCGGGCTGTGTGCCGGCAGATCGAAGGGTGTCCCGTCCGGCATGACGCCTGTGGCCCGCCGTAATCCGAACTTGCACTGTTGCGCGAGGTCCCGATCGATCTCGAGCGTCGAGAAGCCCCAGGGATATGGCGTAACGTGGCGAACCCGGCTTTCCACGAGATGCTCGTGATAGCGGTCGCTCTGCTGCAGGTGATGAGGCCGCAGGAAAAGGCCTTCCGACCAGACAAGCTTACTGTGCCATGACATCGACGAGGCCTGCAGCTCACTGCTCGCGGGTAAGGTCACCCAACAGGCGCAACTTCACCAGAAGCGAACCTCTAGGTAAAGGGGCCACGTCATGACGTTATATCTCGATAGTATTCGAAATCCATTTCCGAGTTCTTTCATAGAAAACAGCGTTTGATTCGCCACCAGGCCAAAACGCTTTGGCAAGATGAGGTGACACCGCCAGCCTTCGGCCCCACCGGAGGCTCGGGGTTTGGCCGACGGCCAAACTCGGTCGCGATCCAAGCACTGCACGAACGGACCGGCCAGACGGAGGCTTCCGGTCAGCGGCCTTTTTGGCCGTCCTTGTCGTAGCACTCGGCGAAGTACAGCATGAACGCATCCACGAGCCCGTCCTCGTGCGGCGCCGTCTTGGCGTTCCAGCGCGCCACATAGCTGTCCCAAAGCCTTGCCTTGCGCGAGGTGAGGAGAGCGCCGAGCCCGGTATCCGGCGCAGTGGCCTCGTCGATCGCCTGCGGATCGAGGTCTTCGACCAGGAGGCGCAGCGCATGCTGCATCGCTGCATAGGTCTTGACCTGGTGGACCTTGAGATCTTTGAGGGTCTGCTCGAGGGCGTGCCGGGCGTCAAGGTAACCGGTCGTGGACCGGCCGAACATCAGCCGAAGCGCATCTTCTGCCGTCGGCGAGAACTTCAGCGGGTTGTTGTCGAGAGCCTGCACCATTGTTTGGTCGGTACTGCGAGCGAGCCGCTTGGACGCAGCCCTCGCGGCGAGGAGTTGCTTCAGGTCCGTTGCAACTAGGCGCATGAGCGCGCCCAGAAGCTCCGCAAGATCCCCGGCATCCCGCCACGCGATGACGTCTTCAGGAATGCCGGCACCGCGCGCGAATCGAACCAGCATCTCCGCATCGCCGCCGGACCCGGTTTGCTGCGCCGGCGCCTGCGCCGCGGGGATCGCGGGCCATTCGTGGGGAGCGGCGTGACCCTCGCCAGGCGTGCCGGTCGTCGTCTCGGGATCGTAGGGACGCGGCGGGACAGTCTCGAATGGGGACGTGTCGTCCCAGGGAGTCGCCCTCGGAGGCGGTTGCGCCATGGGGCGCCGCGGGGTCGGCACCGGCATCTCCGGAACGACTTGGTCCGACCGAGGCACCGGACGGCTCGCCCAGGCGAACTCGTCCGGACGGGGATCGAACCGCGGCGGCTCCATCGGGGGCATTGGCCTCGGAGTGGACGACGGCCCCGGCGCGTCGACGAGCCAATCCAGAGGGTCAGGATGCACAGGCCGCGCCTCGCGCCTCGGTTGAAAGTCTCGGCGAGGCGCCGGCGGTGCGGCGTCGTCACGCCCGTTCCACAGTGCGGGACTGTCGCGCGTCGCGAAGTGTTGCGCCTCCCGCGTGCTCGGGGGCGTGATGCCCTCCTCGCCCTCGATCGTCGCCGAGATGATGTAATGTCCGATCTCGATCCGGTCGCCGTTGCGTAGGCGGTGCGGTCCCTGGACCCGATGCTCGCTGCCGTTGATGAAGGTTCCGTTGGTCGAGACGTCGTGGAGCCAATAGGCCCCATCATGGAAACGGATCTCGCAGTGCTTTCCTGAAATCGTGCGGGTCGGGTCAGGCAAGGTCCAGTCGAGGTGCTGATCCCGCCCGATGTCGAGTCCACGCTTACCCGACACCGTTACGCTCAGGGGACCTCCGTCTGGCAAGTTTGTCTGGTTCTCGATCGAGAATCTAAGCGGCATCCAAGCCATCTCCTTCCAGGCGGGATCCGACCCTGATCGTCAGGACCCAGCGGCGCCGCCGGGTCGGGGCGGTCTCCACAGAGGGGCGGACCGCGCCTGCGGTGCGACCCACGCATGACACTGACCACCCTACAGCAATGGGTCTCGACGATGCACGACTGAGCCGCGGACCTTCGAAATCGCCCTGGATCCCTCGCTCTAGGCCGGGGAAAGCCGGCATGGTCAGTTCTCCGTCCGAGCTTCGACTAATGGCACGAAAAGATCGCCCAACCTTCCGTAACAACGAACCGAGCAATCATGATGAAGTCCTCGTCGAGAGGTGTCGTGAACGACGCGATCGTTTTCTTCCGATCTTGGCTGATCGCCATGCAACGGCCCTGTATAATGCGCCGAGCTCATATGTTCATCTTGACGGTATATGTTCGGTTGGGCATAGTCGAGCCAATATAGAAGAACGGTCACAGCATGGGCAAGAACGCTTTAGCTTTCCTTCTGACCGCGCTCCTTCCGCTTTCCGGTACTGCCGCATGGGCAGAACCGGCTTACAGCGCTTCAGATATTATCAAGCATTTTGCACCGGACCTCGGCTCAACTCGCGGGCTGTGCATCGGGACCGAGGTCGAATGCAACGCCGGCGCGACCGGCGCGAGGCCCGGCGGTGCGGCTGAGGCCTTCGACCTTGTCGTCACCTTCGACTTCAACTCGGATGCGTTAACGAGCCAGGCGCGCGAAAACCTCAATGAGTTCTACAAGGCGCTAGCGGATCCCGATTTCGGACGGCATTCCTTCCTGGTCGAGGGCCACACGGACGCGAAGGGGTCCGACAAGTATAACCTGACCCTGTCGCAGCGTCGGGCCAATGCGGTCGTGCGATATCTGGCCGACAAAGGGGTAAACCCGACGAAGCTTGAGCCGCGCGGATTCGGCAAGACGAAGCCTCGGACCGACGATCCCTTCGACGCCGCCAACCGCCGCGTCGAGACACGGTTACGCACCGAGTGACTTTCTGAAGGTACTCTGGGAGCAGACCGCCAGCGCACGACGACGGGGAGGATGTGCTGACCGGCGCTGCTCACGACGGAAGACCTCATAAGGAGAAAGGCGGAGACGAACCGGTCTCGCTGCACCAGTCAGCCGCCGCGCACGACACCGAAAGCCCGCCGTGCCACACCGGGACGCCGTGACAGCTCGCGATGGAGCGCACATTGCCGCCGTGTTCGCACTTTGTGCCCCTTCGATGAAGGTACCGCCGGTGAAACGACCCGACCGCCGCGGCCAAGGTCCAGTGTCGAGGCGAAGCCTCAGGCGTCGAGAAGACCCAGCACCGCGAGCCGCTTGAGATTCTGCTCCACGTTCTCCCGCCCGACGCGCGGCGCCGGCTGGCCTTGGCGGCCCTGTTCGCCCGCGGCTCCAAGCTCGGCCGCGGTCAGAACCGCATTGAGGTCTGACGCGATTTCGTCGACCGTGCGCGTGCCGTCCAGCAAGGCCAGGAATTTGCGGGTCATCTCGTCGTCGATCAGGACGCCGCCGTGCCGCAAGCTCGTGAGAAGAGAGCCGGTCTCTGCTTGTTTGCGGGCCAGAAGGCTCGCCCGCGGTCTTTCGCTGATGTTCGTGGTCAGTCGGGGCGGGTAGAGGTGCAGCTCGATATGTCCCGCTGAGAACATGCGAAAGAATGCGTTTGCAGCAGCTGCCATCTCCTCATCGATGTTATTCTTGATCTTGTCGCCGTCCGCGCCGAGACGGCTTAGCGCCTTTTGCAGAACTTCGGGGAACGCGACGGCCTGCGGCCAGCTCTCGCCGAGGATCACGAGAGCCGCTTTGGTCAAGTGGTGGTCGGTCGCGAGCATCTGCCCGGACTCACTCTTGAACTCCATCGGACCGTCCCGCAACCCCTCAGGATCGAGCGAAGTCGGCCTGAGGGAGCTGGCGAGATGATAGTCCCGAATGGATCGCGGATCGATGCTTCTGCGCAGTTCCACATCCTTATGACACAGCAGCGTGTTTCGAAAGCTGTCTCCGGCGATGAAATCGAGATACTGGTCCCGCGCCACAGGGTCGCTTTCCGGAATATTCCTGAGTTCTTCTTGCACCCGTTTCGAATGATTGCGCAGTTCAGAGCGCGAGAAGGTTGCGTCGCATAGGTACTGTAGACCCTGGCGCCCCGCCGCTTCGACAACCTCGTGCAGAAGAAAGGCCGTGCCGATCTCTTCCAGATCATCGTGATAGAGGTATTCGTCCGCCATTTTTCCGATGCGGTCGTGCTGAGAGCGCAGGATGAGCCATAGAGATTGTTGCCCGGAGTCGCCGCCGCCAGGAACTCCATCAGAGCCCGGGCTTGCCGAACCTTCTCCTCCGGCGCATCGATCGAACGCACGTGGTAGAGCATCATGCTACGCGCCAGATCGCGCAGATGAGAGCCGGGATGGGCGTTGTAGCTGACGTATGCGACCCCATGCGGTGCGAGATTGTTCTTGAACACCGACAGCATTTTTTCGCGCACGAAGTGAGGTACCCAAGAATAGACACCATGTGCAATGATGTAGTCGAACTCGCCGAAGTCGCTGGTGATGTCCATGATATCGAAGTGCAGCAGCTGGATGTTGGTCAACTCCAGCGCGACGATGGTCTTCAGGCCCTTATCGATCGTCCGACGGCTGAGGTCGACCCCCACGAATGTGCTGTCCGGAAGTTGGAAGGCCATGGGGATGAGATTGTCGCCGACACCGCATCCGAGTTCGAGCACGCGGCAGTGTGGAACCGGGGCCGGGTTCATCCCGTACAGCGTCGCCAGGGTGGCGAGACGATCCGGATGCGTATAGTCGTACGGGTGACCCGCATAGAAGACTTCGTCGTAAGCGGTTGCGGCTTTTCTCATTCCCGGCATCCATCATGTGGACCGAGTCTCGCCGGCATTCTGTTCCGCGCCAGCGGGGCTGCGCCCAAGCCACTCCTCGAAGCTCAGAGGCGACCATCCGGTCAGGGGTGTTTTCGGGAACAACGGGCGCACCGGCTGCAAGGGCCGTTTGGGTCGCATCGGCGTCTTGGGACGCATCGGCCGTCCGACCGGCGCCTGTAGGGCCAAGCCGGACAAGGGACGCTCCGGGCTCCACGCCACGGCTCTGCCGCTGCGGTCGAAGACGGTGAGAACATCGACGAATCCCAGCCAGTCGCAGTCAAGCGGCGACCAGGCGTGCCCATCGGCGACAAAAGCGACGTAGTTCATCTCGGTATCGAAGATCGCGGCGCCGGGATCGATCCATCCAAGGAGGTCGCAGCGAGGCGAGAAGAGTGGCTTCATGGCGAAACCCATTTCCCCTGCGCCTTCGTCCATGCGGCACGAAGGCCGCGACCGGTGCCGTGCCGGGAGTATGGGGCGGTCCGCGTCACACCGTCAACGCGAGGGGCACGCGACCCTCGGAATCAGGCCATAAGAAAGCCGAGAACGGCTAACGTCTTCAGGTGGTTCTCCACCGTTTCGGATGTGACACGCGGCGAGTCCGACCGCGGTTCGGCCCGGTCGTCGCCCGAGCCGGGACTCGCCCTTGAGAGCGCATCGTTGAGGTCCGGCACGATTTCGGCCAGCGTGCGGCTTCCGTCGAGGAGCGGCAGCAACGCGCGGATCTCGGGGTCTTCGATAACAACCGCAATGTGCCGGAGGCTCGTTAGGAATGAGGCCGTTACGGCCTCGTGGCGGGCCAGGAGACTGGCTCGCGGTCGTTCGCTAATCGCCGTCGTCAGCGGCGGCGGGTGGAGGTGCAGTTGCACGTGACCTGCCGCAAACGCGCGGAACAGGCCCGCTGCCAAAGCTTCCGATTCCTCGTCGAAGTTGCGCATGACTTGGTCGGCCTCGGGACCCAGACGGCCCAGCGCCTGTTGCAACAGGTCGGCGAACCTCAGGGCCTGCGGCCATCGTTCGCCAAGGCACATGAGCGCGGCCTTCCCGAGCCGGTGATCCGTCGCGAGCGCGTGGCCCGTCGCGGTCTTGAACAGGGTCTCGCCGACGGCGAGCGGGTCAGTATCAAGTGAAACAGGTCTCGGGGATCCAGCGAGATAATAGCCTTCCACGCATCGGGGCTCTATTCTTCTGCACAAATCCACGTCGTCATGGCACAGGAGCGTCTTACGAAACCCGTGCCCTTCGACGAAGTCGAGGTACTGCTCGCGCATCACCACCTCGGCTTCGGGAATGCGTCCGAGTTGTTCAACGACCTTCTGCGAATAATTGTGCAAATGAGAGCGTGAAAAGGTCGCGTCGCAAAGGTACTGCAGACCGTGATCGGCGGCCGATTCGGCCACCTCGTAAAGCCATGACGGCGTGCTGATCTCGTTGAGGTCGTCGTGATACAGGAGTTCGTCGGTCATTTGCTTGACCCTGGCATTCTGGCCACGGAGGATCAGGCCATAGAGTTCGTCCTCAGGCGTCGCCTCGACGAGGAACTGCATCACGGCGCGACTCTGTCTGACCTTTTCGGCCGGGTTAGCGGTCTGCCCCGCGCGATAGAGCATCGCCGCTCGGGCAATCTCGCGTTGGTAGGAACCGGGGTACGCGTTGTAACTCACGTACGCGACCCCCTGCGGCGCGAGGTTCGTCTTGAAGATCGAAAGGATTTTTTCGCGCACGACCTCGGGCACCCAGGAATAGACGCCGTGCGCGATGATGTAGTCGAACTTGCCGAACTCGGCCCCGACGTCCATGATGTCCAGCTGGCGGAGCCGAACATTCTTCAGGCCGATGGCGGCGACCGTTCGCGATCCTTCCGCGATCGATGCAGCCGCTGAGATCGATCCCGACGAACGTGCTGTCCGGCCACTGGTACGCCATTGGAACCAGGTTGCCGCCGACTCCACAACCGAGTTCTAGGACGCGGCAGCACGGCACCGGGGCGGGTTTCATCCCGTAGAGGGTGGCGAGCGTAGCGAGGTGATCGGGATGTGTCTCGTCGAAGGGGTGCCCCGGATAGAAGACCTCGTCGTAGGCGGTCGTTGGAGCGTGATCCATTCGGGCCATCCGTGCTGAGGGCTTTCGTGCCTCACCCTCGCCGTCGTGCGAAGGACCCGGTGACCCCGTAACGCGTGGTCCGCACAGAATGGCGCCCGGACGCACGGCAGACGGGCCACCCTGCCCTCACGCCTCCACGACCTCCTCCTTCGGTATGGGTTCGCCGTCCGGTTCTGCGCCGCGTGCAGAGCCCTCTTCGGAGTCGGCGCCGGTCTCGGCGGCGGCCGTGCCTGTCCCGCGGGTTGGACGGCCTGCGTCCCAGGCATAGGTGAAATCACCATCGACGATGCTCACGCGTGCCTCTCGAAGCTCCTCCTTGGCGAGCGAGCGGTTCAGGAATTCGTGCGACAACGCCGGCAAAAGCGTGTTCGTGATGATGTTGTCGATCATCCGGCCGCCGGATTCTGGGTCGTTGCAGCGCGACACGATATGTTCCACCACTGCATCGTCATACACGAAGGTGGCTTCGTGGTTCTCGCGGATGCGCTTGGCGATGCGGTCAAGTTGCAGCCGCACGATGCCGGCGAGGACATCGTTTGAAAGAGGGTAATAGGGAATGGTCACGATGCGTCCGAGCAAGGCCGCTGGGAATACCCGCAGCAGCTCGGGCCGCAGCGCCGCAGCGAGCGCCTCTGAATCGCCTGCATAGAGCGGATCGCGTGAAAGCTTCATGATGAGATCGGTGCCGACGTTCGAGGTCAAGATGATCAGGGTGTTCTTGAAATCGATCCGCCGTCCCGTCCCGTCCTCCATCATGCCCTTGTCGAACACCTGAAAGAAGATCTCGTGCACGTCCGGGTGTGCCTTCTCGACCTCGTCGAGAAGAATGACGCTGTAGGGCTTGCGTCGCACGGCCTCGGTCAGCCGGCCCCCTTCCCCATAGCCCACATAGCCCGGGGGAGCGCCTTTCAGAGTCGAGACCGTATGCGCCTCCTGGAACTCGGACATGTTGATGGTGATCACGTTCTGCTCACCGCCGTAGAGCGCCTCCGCAAGCGCGAGGGCCGTCTCGGTCTTGCCGACGCCGGAGGGCCCGCACAACATGAACACGCCGATCGGCTTGTTCGGGTTGTCGAGCTTGGCGCGGTTGGTCTCGATGCGCTTGGCGACCATTCGCAGCCCGTGCGACTGGCCGATGACGCGCCGGTTGAGGATGTCCGGCAGGCTGAGCACGGTCTCGACCTCGTTTCTCACCATTCGTCCCACCGGGATGCCGGTCCAGTCGGACACCACGGACGCGACCGCCTGCTCGTCGACATGCGCGTAGATCATCCGTTTCTCCGGATCGATGTCTTCGAGCACTTCCGCCTTCTGCCTGAGACTCGCACGCTTCTCGTCGGCGTCCGCCGGAGGCTCGGCGAGGATCTCCCGAATGCTGCGGATTTCGTCGACGAGCGTCCTTTCCATCTCCCACGCGGCCTCGAGACGCGCCAAATCGTCCCTGAGCTTCGATAGTTCTTCCTCGATCTCCGCGATCCGCTCGTCGTCGGCAATGCCGAGGTCGCGCTCACCGATCAGGCTGGCTTTTTCCTGCTCCCGCGCCGCGATGGCCGCGCGCTTGTCTTCGATCGCCGCCGGCGTCGCGCTCTGGCTGATGGCGACCCGCGCGGCAGCCGTGTCGAGCAAGCTGACCGCCTTGTCGGGTAACTGCCGGGCCGGAATGTAGCGGTGCGATAAGTTTACGGCCGCTGTGATGGCCGCGTCGGAGATGCGCACGCGGTGGTGCTTCTCCATGGGCCCGAGAACGCCACGCAGCATGTCGCAGCAGCGCTGCACATCCGGCTCCCCGACCAGGATCGGCTGGAAGCGTCGGGTCAGCGCGGGATCCTTCTCGATATGCTGCCGGTACTCCGACCAGGTGGTCGCGGCGATGGTTCGCAAGGTCCCGCGGGCGAGAGCCGGCTTGAGGAGGTTGGCGGCATCGCCCGTGCCGGCCGGGCCGCCCGCCCCGATCAGCGTGTGGGCTTCGTCGATGAACAGGATGATCGGCGCCGGCGAATTCTGCACTTCGTCGATCACGGAGCGGAGCCGCTGCTCAAACTCGCCCTTCATCGAGGCGCCCGCTTGCATGAGGCCAACGTCCAGTGCGCAGAGCCGGACTCCGAGTAGGGGGGGTGGCACCTCGTCCGACGCGATCCGCTGGGCGAAGCCTTCGACGATCGCGGTCTTGCCGACTCCCGCCTCCCCAGTGAGAATCGGATTATTCTGACGGCGCCGCATCAGCACATCGATGACCTGACGGATCTCCTCATCCCGACCGAGAACCGGATCGAGGTCGCCAGCCTTTGCTTTCGCCGTGAGGTCGGACGAGAACCGGTCGAGAGCGGTCGTGCCCTTGGGCCCGAGCGCCGTCTCGGCCCCTGGCGCGCTCGTGGCCACAAGGCCGGAGCCGTCCATGGGCCGAAGGTTTTCCTCCTCGGAGCGGGCCCAGATGGTGCGGTGTTCCGAGCTGAGCACGTCGACCGGAATTTTCGCGAATTCGCCGGAGAGATTGGTGAGTGCCCGCCGCAGCTCTAGCGATTTCAGGGCGCCGACCAGGACGTGCCCAGTCCTGATCTGGGTTTCACCAAAGAACAGCGTCGCGTAGTGCCAGCCACGGTCGAGAAGGTCGACCACGGTGTTGGAGACGCCCGGCATTTCAGTCTCGTTCTTGCGGAAGCCGTCTACCACCCTTGCGATGTCCAACAGGAGCTTGGCGCGGTCGAGCTTGAAGTGGTCCGCCGTCAGCGCGAGATCGCTCGCATCCTTCTGCAGAATGTGAGTGAGCCAATGGGCGAGTTCCACGTTGCGGTTGCCGGCGCGCTTGGCGTGCCGAAGCGCCTGGATGAAAGCCTCATAACCGATCCTGTTGAGTTTGCCGGTCACGGCTTCAAGGCTGATGTCCGCCATGGTTCGTCCTCCAATGAGGATTCGTCAGGATACCGGCTTGCGTTTGCGACCCACGCGTTCCGCCACATGGAAGCGGGCGTCGGATCGCATGGCCCTGTCGTCGAGCGTCCATTTCGGCGCCACCCAGCTCGTCCACCCGAGCTGCCCGAAGCGCGAGAGTTCAACTGGTTTCACGGCACTCGCCGGGAGCACCAGCTCGACATCCCAATCCACTTGATCGCCGATGTAAAGAAAGACGCTGTCCGCAAGCGGCTCGGACAAGTCGCCGGACGGCAGAAAGCGCTGATATTGAGGCAGATCGCGCGCAAAGATCCGGACCCGGATCTTGTCCTGCACGCTGAACACGCTCCCGCCCACAAGCGCATCGACGCCGAGGACACTGTGAGAGGAGCCAAGTCGCGTCCGGTCGCTTTGCTCGAAGGCTAGCCATGAACCCACGAACTCTTCGACCTCCGTCTCAACGTTGAAAAGTCCGGAAATCAGGTTTTTCAGGCGGGAAGCAGACTTGGCTTGCGGCCCCATCAATCCGGCGTAGGCGAGCTTCCGGATGTCGGCCACGGAGTCGAGGTCGCGGTAATGAGGCGAGCCAATCCCGACCATGGAACCCACATAGGCTTCGAAGCGGTCCGCATCGGGCCGGTCGTGTTGCGCGATCGGTCGCGCGTCCGCCCAGGAGCGAAAAAACAGCTGAAGAAAGCGGTGGTTGAGAATATCGAGAAAGCGCGGAAAGGCTTCGTCGCGCGTAAGATGCCAGGCATAAGCCTCTTCCGTCGTGGCGAGCGGCAGCGCGCCCTGGGGCCCGAGAAGGCCCAGGAACTTCGCCAGGATTCGCAGGCGTCCGTGTGCATCGCGCTCCGCCTTGCTTAGATTAGAGGCCGGGAAGTCGAGATAGGGGTCTTCGCCGAGGACCACGTACTCGTCTCGACGGGAGGCGCTGTCGCCGATTCGGGGACGATCGGGAAAACTGCGCTCGATCCGGCGCAACACGGCATAAAAGTCGAAACGCCAAGGCTCGCGCTCGAGATCGGCCGTGTAGGTCATAATGCTCTCCGCAATCCTACGCGCGGCGGCCAGCGCATGATCTCTCCCCGTTCGACGGTTCGCAGGACGGTTTGCGTGAAATGATTGAGCGCCGCATATTCGGCGAAGAACCGATCCAGAATGGCCCCGAGCAGAAAGGCGCCACTTCCTTCAAACGCCTTCTCGTCGATGGTCACCGTCACTTCGATCCCGCGTGCCGCACCAATTCCGGTACGCTGGCGAAGGCGCCGCACGATAGGTCGACTATCGGCGCTGCGGATGCCGCGGATCTTGCGTTCGGTCGCGCTGTCGGAGAAATCGGCGAAGAGCGACAAGGCCTCCTTCAGCGACTGCCCGCTACGCCCTGCGCCGCGCTCGACGAGACCGAGATGATTCAGGCTCAGCATATTGACGAGACGCCAAGCCACCGTCCCTGTGGACGCGACCTCGCTTCGACTGCGCAGCTGGGTGACCACGGGCTCGCGTGGAGGCGTTGGCCCAGCAACGCACCGGATCTCGAGCGACACGTTGTCAAGCAGGCGGAAGTCCGCCCCGCCCTCGCCGACCGGAAGATGCTCGGTGAGATGCCGGTTAGAGCACAGCGCGCGGACGCTGAGCTCGGCCACCTCCGGCTCCTCCGCGATCCGGGCTGGCTCGACGATCGAAATGAAGGTGTCGGTGCCGGTATAATCCGACTCCGTCCCATATTTGCGTTCCTCGGCGGAGCGCCGCCGCGGCAGGCGCCGAACGGTATAGAAGAGGTCGGACGGGGAGCCGCCCTCAGGAGCCGAATACAACGGATGGACCGGCACCTTTTCCTGTCCGCCTGCGTAATGAGCGAAGACGTCGATGATCTGATGCGGCTCGTAATCCAGATACCGGCTGCGGTCCGGCACGACATGGTATTCGTACTGTGATGACTTTATCGGGATTCGATCGGTCGTCTTCTCGAACAGGTTGATTGCCGGCGCCGTGTAGAGTGAGAACATGCCCGGATGGACAGCAGCGGACAGCCGGGTATTCACCTCGTTGAACAAGAAGAGCACGTCCACCGATTTCGCCATAAGACGAGGCATTATCTCGCCCAGGCGCGTCAGATTGAAACCCAGAAATTTTCGAGGAAACATGAAATATTCGCGGACCAGATCGAAACCGCGGAAAATTCGTTTGTCGTTGGGAAACAGGGACTCGGCCTCGTCGAACCCGAGTTGCGCCACGCCGTCGGGAGGTGCGGGCACGACGACCGGGTCGCCGAACTCGTTGAGGAACCGGAGGAACACCCCGACTCGGTCGGCGAAGATCTGCTCATAGAGGGCGACCGCGTCGTTCTCCGCCCCGAGAATGAAGATGGGGAGCTCCTTGATTCGACACCCGGCAAACCAGAAGCTCGGTTGCTTTGCCGCTTCGGCGTTCGGCAATTCCTCTTCCAGACTTGCCGCCGTGCGATGCGTAAGAGAGAGCCGCAGGCCGGCTGCCACGTCGAGGCCCGCGGGCACTCCCAGGGCCTGGATTGGACCGGGGCTCGCGAGATACTCGGCCGTCACCACGTCCAATGGCCACAGCGTCACGTCTGAGCTCAGTCGGTAGCGGCAGGCGATCCGGCGATCGCGTTCGCTATAGGTGGCGTCAAGGTAAGCGCCGCGGGCAATCCGGCTGCCGTCACGCAACCCCGGATCGCCGTAAGGCGGCACGATCTTGGCGAGCAGGGCCGACGGCGTTGGCGCCAGATAGTTCGGGACTAATTGTTCCAGCAGGTTGTTGGTGAACTCGGGAAACTCGTGCTTGAGCTTCAGCTGCACGCGGGCAGCCAGGAATGCGGCGCCTTCGAGGAGTCCCCCGATCATGGGGTCCATCCGCTCGCCGATGAGGCCGCCGAGACGCTCGGCGATCCCTGGATATTCCTCGGCGAATTCGGCCGCGTGCTCTCGCAGCAACTGCAGCTCGCGGTTGTAGAGATCCAAAAATTCCCGGTTCATAGGCGGCTGCTGCGATTGATCAGGATCTTGCCGGTGTCGAGCTCGATGTCGGCCACGAATTCCACCGGCACGTTGAGTGGCTCACACCACAGCTCAGCGCGAACCACGAACCTGATCTTGAGCTCCTCCGCGGCGACACTCGTGTCTCGCGTTACGTGGACGGTATCCTGAACGAGGCGCGGCTCGAAATTCGATAGCGCTTGTGCAATTTCGCTCGTGACTTCACCGACCGCAATTTCGTCGATGGACCGGTGAGTGAGGTCCGGCAGGCCAAAATTCAGCACGGATCGCCGCACCTGCTGGAACGCGTCGAGATCGACGCACGAAGCGAGATTGATCGTGTTGAGAAGGATCTCCAAGTCGCGGGCCACCTCGCGCCGGAGTTTCGGCTCGGTGATGGCGGCCCGGGCCGTGACACGCCTTCCGGCGATGACCCGCTCGCCGCTTGCATCGCGCAGATCGAGCTTCTTCTTCGCGTCGCGCTCTACATGCGCTTCACGAAACGCATACATGAGCGGCGCGCTCAGGCGGTTGTTCTTGCCCGGGCCGACCACGTGCTCCTCCGTATACGCGCTGTCGGGAGATCAGGCGCGATCACGTCGATCGTCGGACGAGGAGGGCGCCGCCGCGCCGACATGCGGGCGGATCGAGAGACAGAGCCAGTCGAGGTCACCCGACCGGCTTCGATTGCGATGCACTCTACCCAGCCCCGCGCGGCGCGAGCAGGAGCGGACCACAGCCGCGGAGGCATAGGGGTCAACGGCTTCACGCAGGCACGTTCTTGGGGATGTCCCACTTTGCCTCGGTTTCGGTACCCTTGGACCCATTCGGGTTTTGCAGCGTGTACTTGTAGTGGAATTTGCCGAAGTTCAGCGTGACGTTTTCCGTCAATCGGTCCTCGCTGCCGGATCCCCCATTCGAAACCGCCGTGACGATGAGGTCTTCGAAGTCGATGACGATATACTCGAGGGGGTTCTCGCCGGCCTTTCGAACGATGAGTTTGCCTTTCTTGATGTGCTTCCCGTCTGCACATCGCAAGAGCAAGGTCGGACTCGATTTGTCGATGAACTTCGTAAAGCTGATGTCCTGGACACTCACCTTCCCGGCTCCTGACCCACTTCCCATGTGGGTTGTGCCAGCCTGCGACAGCCCCCACGACCACGCAAGAACGTCGATTTTATCGACGTGTGTCTTGTCCTGAGCCTCACCCTTTATTCCCTCGAGCTCGAGAAACATATCGACTGCCATGATGACCCTCCAACCCTCTGACCATTGCTCGCCGCGTTGACCATGGTCTCAGAAGCAAGCCCGCTTCACGCGGCTTGCTGCCGCGCGGCAGGTTACCCTTCGCGGAAGTCGTCGCGTTCTGCCGCGAATCTCGTTCGTCCCGCTACTTAACCGGTGCGGGAAGTCGGGATACGAGGCTCAGGCCGATGTCCATTCCCTCCAGCTGGTAGTGCGGTCGGAGGTAGAACTTCGCCGAATAATACCCAGGATTTTCTTCGTTCTCGAAGACGTCGACACGTGCGTCGGCAAGAGGCTTGCGTGCCTTGGTCTGCTCCGAGGAGTTGATCGGATCACCATCGACGTACTGATTGATCCATTCCTGCAGCCACCTGGTGAGCTTGTCCTTCTCATACGTCGAGCCGACCTTGTCGCGTACCATGCACTTCAGATAGTGAGCGAAGCGCGACACCGCGAACATGTACGGAAGACGGGACGAGAGATTGTCGGACGCAGTTGCCTCGACCCCATTCGGGCCGAAGTACGTTTTCGGTTTATAGATCGACTGCGCGCCGATGAAGGCCGCCTTGTCGGTGTTCTTGCGGTGGATCAGCGGGATCAGACCCGATTTGGCAAGTTCCGCTTCGCGGCGATCGCTGATGGCGATCTCGGTTGGGCATTTAAGATCGACGCCGCCGTCGTCGGTCGGGAAGGTGTGCGTCGGCAGATTGATCACCTCACCGCCCGACTGCACCCCGCGGATGCGTGTGCACCAACCATATTCCTTGTAGGCCCGGTTGATGTTGACCGCCATGGCATAAGCCGCGTTCATCCAGGCGTACTTCTCCCCCTTGTGACCATCGGTCTCCTCCTCGAATGCGAACTCCTCGACGGGCTCCGACTTCGCGCCATAAGGCACTCGGGCAAGGACGCGCGGCAGGCACAAACCGACATACCGGGAGTCCGGTCCATCCCGCAGCGATTTCCAGGCGGCATATTCCGGCGTGTCGAAGATCTTCCCGAGGTCGCGCGGGTTCGAGAGTTCGGTCCAGGCGTCCATCCCCACCAGCGTTGGATCGGCACCGGCAAAGAACGGGGCATGGGCGGCGCCAGCGACCTTGCTCAGGTCACGCAAGAGCTGAACGTCGGTCGGTAAATGGCTGAAGTGATAGTCACCGATCAGGCAACCGTAAGGCTCGCCACCGAGCTGGCCGAACTCGTACTCATAGACTTTCTTGAAGAGCGGGCTCTGGTCCCAGCGCGCACCGGGATACAGCTTCAAGGTGCGGTAGATCTCGTTCTTCGAGATATTCATGACCCGAATCTTGAGGGTCGAGTCGGTCTCGGAATTGAAGACGAGGTAGTGGAGACCGCGCCAGGCACTCTCGATTTGCTGAAACTCCGGCGCGTGCAGAATCTCGTTCATCTGCTCGGTGAGCTTCCGGTCGATGCGCGCGATCATCTCCTCGATCGTGTCGAGGACATCGTCCTTGACGAGCGTCGAGTCCGCAAGCGCCTGCTGCACGAGGGTCCCAACCGCGTTCTCGACTTCGGTTGCCGCGCGCTCAGTGCGCGGCTTGAAGCTCTGTTTCAGAACCGTGGCAAACTCGTCGACGTCGCGGGTCTCGACCGCAGCCTCGCCTACGCCCCGTTTGACCTCTGCTGCTTCTGCCATGGGCGCCTCATCCCCTTATTGGTCGGCCTCGCTCTGCTCGGGACCACGTTCCGCCATACGGTCCCGGAGCGCCGCCATGAGTTGCGGATCGTTCAGGAGTGCCTTCAGCTGGTCGCCAGCCGCCACTTTGCCGTCCATGTAGCGCAAGAGGTTCGAGAGCTGCTGGCGGGCTTCGAGAAGCTTTGCAAGCGCCGGCACCTGTCGCGCGACTGCCGCCGGGCCGAAATCCTCGATCTTCTTGAACCGAAGATTGACCGACAGCTTCTCGTCGGTCCCCTCGCCGAGTTTGTTATCCACCTTTAGCGACACGCCGGGCTCGATCGCCGCCATGCGCTGATCGAAGTTATCCATGTCGAATTCAAGGAAGGCCCGATCGGCCACCTCGGGCTTTGCGGCGCCTGGATCGTTCCCGGACAGGTCGGACAAGACCCCCATCACGAAGGGGAGTTCGATCTGCCGTTCCGCGTCGTACGGATCCTCGTATGAGATATGCACCCGCGGCGGGCGATTACGACGGATGAACTTTGGACCGGTATCGGCCGCCATGGCAGGCCCTCCTCTGTCACATGTTGCTCCAAAGCGGCCTGTTCGACATTGAAGACGAATTTGCATGTTTCGTCAATTCAGCATCACTGCTCGCCATTGCTTTGCGTGAGAGCCGCCTCGGGCAGTAGGTCCTTTAGTAAACTCAAGAAATCGCGTTGGGCGAGATCACGTGCCCGGGAGGTCAGGAGGGGAATCGGGCTGGATGGCTCCATGGCTCGATAGAATATCCCGACCTGCTCAAGAAGCGCGAGTGCATCCGGACGAGTGTGCGCCTCGATTCCTCCCGGGACAGCCGAATCATGACCGTTCGGCTGCTCACGCAGGTCGCCCGCCTCCAACGAGCCGCCGAGCGCGTCGGTCTGATCGCGGGTTTCGAGATTGGATAGCTGTTCGACGGACAGTTCGAAGGCTTGATCCCCCCCGACATGAATGCTCGCCTGGGTCGCGTGTGCAGGCACGAGGATCTGCATAACCTCGAAGAAGGACTTACCAATCAGCTGACGCGCCTGTCGCACCAGGAGAACCGCCGGATTTGAAGGCTCCGACCGGATGAAGTAGCCTGCCACGGCGTCGAGCGCACGAGCCGCATCGGTCACGGACGCCACGGACCCGGCGACTGTCGCCATCACGGCGGTCGAGGCAACGGACTCGGCGCCCTCGGGGCTCGACAACGCTGCGGCCGCTTTTGCAGGACCGGGGAGCGCCGCGGTGGGATCGCGCTTCTTGACCGCCTCTTCCACGACGGCCAGGATCTTGTCGACGACGGGCGGCAGCTTTACGAGCCGCACCCCCTGCTCGAAACCGGCCTGTTCGATGCTGACCGCCGTGATGCGCGCGAGCGCGCTTTGCAAGGTGACGAGGTCGTCACGGGTGGCGACGAGCCCCGTCAGGTCGGCATCCGCGAAAGCGTTCTGGACAGACGTAAGGTCCGGCGCCTCCTCGCCCTCGCGCGGTTTGCTGTCGCCGCTGGCAATCTGGTAGCTGCGGTAGCTGATGCCGCCGAACCGGCGACTCGTCGCAAGCGGTACGTACTGCAACGGCAAGACCGTGGTTGCAAGATCGTCGAGGGACTCGAGCGCGACGGTGCGCAACACGAAAGTCCCCTCCTCTCCGCGCGGGTGCACGTCGTCCCAGCGATGCTCAAGCAGCCTCGCGATCAGCTCCATGCAGCCGCAGAATCCCGGCAGATCCCGATTGAGGATCAGGAATTTCGCGAGAATTACCAGGAGACGGAGGTCGCGTGTGCTCGCCAGCAGTTTGTTGATTGCGTCGAATTGGAAGTCGAAGTCGATCGAAGTCCGATCGAAAGCGGAAACCCGATCCTCGTTGTCGCGCGTGAAAAAAGACGCTGGAAGAAGCCCCTCCGCCCGGGCAACGAAATGCATGTACGTGGGATCGCCGGCCAAGTCGAGATCGGGGCCGCATGGCTCCGCCTCCGAGACCGGACCCGCCAGGGCTATGAAATCGATCGTCGCCATACACCGTTCTGCTTGACGATGTTGCGGGCTGTTCAGGGTGGTTCAGCCCAGGCGAACCCCCGGACCGCTACGCAGACGAGGCCAGAGGCTTCCGGAAAACGATTGCGCGTGAGTACCTTCCCGGAGGTCACTCGACTATGCCGTAGCGGCAATGTATCGTCAAGAAGCGCGCAATATCGACCGAACATCAAGAGGGTCCGTATGAGCGGGGGTCTCGTCCAAGATCATCGGATTGCCTCGCTCGACACCCCGCTTGGGAAGGACGTGCTCGCCCTCACGAGCTTCGAAGGAACCGAAGGCGTAAGCGAGTTGTTCGAGTTCCGCGTCGACGCCCTCAGCAAGGACGAGAACATCGATTTCAACAAGGTCATCGGGCGCAATTGTTCCGTGAAGTTCAAGTCGTACAAGGGCGCGGAGAGGATTTTCAACGGCATTCTCGTGGCCGCGCAGTGGACCGGAGTCAAGGACGTCCATTACGCCTATCGGCTGGTGTTCAAACCCTGGCTTTGGTTGTTATCGCATACCAGCGACAGCAAAATCCATGTCAAGAAAACCGCGCCGGACATCATCAAGCAGGTGTTCTCCGACGCGGAATTCAGGGATTTCCGAGAGAGTCTCACGGCGAGTTACCCTACCATCGAATACTGCGTCCAATATCGCGAAAGCGACCTCGATTTCGTCTGCCGCCTGATGGAGGAATTCGGGATATATTATTATTTCGAGCATACGAGCGACAAGCATACGCTGGTCCTCGCGGATTCGAAATCATCGCACAAGGCCATTCCCGGTGGCACGACCGTGCCGTACATCGATCTAGAAGGGCGCGATCGACGGGACTGCGAGCATCTCTACCACTGGACCAGGGAGCGAACGTTTCAGGCGGGCAAAGTCACCCTCAAGGATTACGACCAGCTTCGGCCCAGTGCCGAGATGACGTCAGAAGCGCAAGCGTCGGAAGGATACAACAAGGCTAACCTGGAGGTTTACGACTACCCGGGGAAATACCCGCGGGGCGGTCCGACGGAGCGAAAGAAGACCAGTGACGGCGACAAATTCGCCAAGATCCGCCTCGAAGCCGCCCAGGCGCGCGACCACCGCCGATATGCGACCGGCGATGCGATCAGCCTTTACCCGGGAGGGCTTATCAAGTTGGACAAGCATCCCGCCGCCTCGGAGAACGTGCAATATCTGGTCATTCGCGCGTCGCATTCCTTCGGCACGGAAGCCTACCGCTCGGGCTTCGGCAGCAACGAGGTCTATACCGGTCGCTATGAGTTTCTGGGCAGCGACCGACCGTTCCGGGCTCCGCTGATCACTCCCAAGCCCATCATCCACGGCCCGCAGACCGCCAAAGTCGTCGGACAACAAGGTGAGGAGATCGACGTCGACGAGCACGGCCGCATCACGGTCCAATTCCATTGGGATCGCGACAAGAAGCCGTCGCGACGCGTGCGCGTCGCACAGGTCTGGTCTGGCAAGACTTGGGGTAGTCAGCATATCCCGCGGATCGGTCAGGAGGTGGTGGTTGCCTTCATCGAAGGCGACCCTGACAGGCCGCTCGTCGTCGGAACCGTCTATAACGACGAATACAGATTCCCCTACAAGCTACCCGACAACAAGACGCAGTCCGGCTTGAAGTCGGATTCAACGAAGGGCGGCGGCGGTTACAATGAGATCAAATACGAGGACAAGAAGGGTTCCGAAAAAATCGAGGTACACGCCCAGAAGGATCTCGACACTGTCGTCGAGAACAATGAAACGCGCAAAATCGGAGAGGACCAGACGATCGACGTCGGAGAAACGATTTCCGTGACCGCCGGCAAGAGAATCGTCCTTAGAGTTGGCCAGAGCACGATTACCGTAACCGAAACGCAGGTCGAGGTGAAATCGCCTAGGGTGAAGGTAAACAGCATGGAGACGGAGGTGAAAGGATCTGCGACCATCACGCTGCAGGGCGGTCTGGTGAAAATCAACTGAGGGCGCCCCATGTCGCGCGTTCGATTCGCTACTGCTCGAGAGGTCTTCGAGGCGTTTCCGACTGCCCAGGAGGAGATTCAGTCGGACCCCAGCGACGACCCTCCCCTCACCTATTTGAAGTCACTCGTCGAGACGACGACGCCCGAGGATGCGGTCGCCTTCTGCGCCTACGTGCTCCCGCGCCGCGAGGCCGTGTGGTGGGCTTGCCAATGCGTCCGCGCACTCATCCCGAGCCCCGGAGCCGAAGAGACGGCGTGCCTCTCGGCGGCCGAGACATGGGTGCGCGACCCGGAAGAACACCACCGTCGGGCCGCTTTGCAGACCGGTCTGCGGGGCGACCGCAGCTCGGCGGCGACTTGGGCTGCCCTCGCTGCGGGCTGGTCCGGAGGCAGCATGATCGAAAGTGGTCAGGGGGTGGTCGTGTTGGCTCCGCCGGAGCTGACTGCAAAATCCGCCCGCATCGCTGTGCTCACCGCGCTCGCCCGCATAAGCGCGAAGGAACGGACGGCGCGACTTCGTCTTTGCGTCGACAGCGGCGCGCGCCTCGCCGGCCACTGATCCGGTGATCGGCCACTGGCATTCTCGCGGCCGCGCGACAGCAGGACAAGAACCAAGCCCATGACCGACGTTTGGCGCCCGCTAGGATTTAGCATCGGTAGAGCTCCCAAACCGGTCCAGTGTCCTACGTGGAAGACGGGGGAGGAGAATGGCGAAGCCCAGCTTTGAGATGATGTGGGCGGCTTTCCCTGACCACGACAAATATCCTACTCTACGGGATCTGTTCGCTTGGCTTGGTGGAGGCCTTGCGAGGAACATAAACGAGCCCGGGTTCGGCCCGAATGGAAATACGTGCGCCGCGCGTATGTCTCGCGCATTGAATTACGGCAATCACCCGATCAGGGGCAAGACGGCGAAAGCGCTTGCACTCAACCCCCTCATGGGCATCGACAAGAAGCATATGTCTCAATGGGAGGGCCATGTGTGCGCCTCCGTGGATTTTCGGGTTTCGCATCAGCCGACATGGCGAGTATCAGGCGACATACTCGGCACGCAGTCGGCGGAGCTCTAAGATAACGGGATCAGGCAATGTCAGGGTCCACAAGAGGTGAACACCTATGACCGCGATGGACTGTGCGGTATCCTGCTGATATCTTCCGGGTACCATTGAGTCTCGCTTCCAGGGAGGTGCGAGTGCACCGATCCCGAGAACGAGGTGTTCGATGGCTCGGAGGTCGGGTCGAGGCGGCCAAAGCCGAAGAAACAATCCGGAAAGGAGCATTGAATTTCGGGTTGGATCCGCTATCGAAAAGAAGGCTCTCCGAGAGGAACACCTCTATAAGAATGAACACGATAGTCGGTTTCGCCGTTGCGATCGCAATGGTAGTCTATCCTCGCGCGGCACAAATCGTGAGATAATCCTATGAAGCACATGCTTGTTGTAAGCACCGTATTCGGCTTGCTTGCGGCTACTCCCTGCGGGGCGGCGCCGGGCGACAAAGCCACGGCTCAAATGAAGGATCAAGGAGGCAAGACAGTCGGCACCATCGCCCTGATTGAAACGCCACTTGGCATCCTCCTGACGGGTGATCTGATCCAGCTTCCCCCGGGCCCGCATGGGTTCCACGTTCACGCCGTCGGCAGATGCGAACCGCCTTTCACGTCTGCCGGCGGACACTTCAATCCCAACAACCGGAAGCATGGTTTCCACGATTCGGCTGGCCCACATGCCGGAGATCTCGCGAACGTTCATGCGTCCGCAGATGGGAAGGCGGTAGTAGACACCTTCGCGGCTGGTCTCACCCTTTCAGGTGGACCTAGAGGTCTTCTGGATCAGGATGGCACGTCGTTGGTGATCCACGCGAAGGTCGACGACTACAAGTCCGATCCGGCCGGTGACTCGGGCGACCGGATCATCTGTGGTGTCTTGGGCAAGGCCCCTTGAGGGTATGCAGGGAGCATCCGGATAGCAGTCATGGTCGAGTGTCGTGACCAGATCCCGCGAGAGCGTTTGCCCACCCGATGCCGAAACGGTATCAATGCATTGCAAAGATGAGGTCGTCGATGCCCCGTCCGAGCTCGACGAGGTTTTTGTGCGACCTCTCCGATCATGGCGAGCGCGTAGCGAACCGTTTTCGATCCATCGGTTCGGGCGAACACGGCCGCGTCCTGATAGCCCTCATAGACACCCAGCTTGCCGAAGTGGTCGACGGTATAGCGAGTCGGTTTCCGATCGCTCCTCCGCTTCCCATCGCTCCTCTTGAACTCCTCGTTCATCCAGCTGTTCTGCATAAGGTAGCGCATCGTCTTGCTGCTGGAAGGCGTGATGAGCGCATCCCTGTCAATTAGGACGAGCAGCCTCGCGAGCGCGGCGGCGCTGGCTGCGTGGTGGATGCCGCTCTTCGGCTCCCGACGGCCTTCCTTTCCCTTGCCGTAATCGGTGGAGAGCCAGAGCCCACCTCGGCCCTTCCTCGTACAGCCCCTCTGTCTTCATAGTCCCGGCGATAAAGCAGTAACCGAGGGCCTGGACGCAGTACGAGGCGGACTTGTTATCGGACCAAACGATCATGTCCTCCATATGATGCCAAAATGTGTCCTGGAACCGGACCGTCCATTTCCCGGTCCCGGCATTGCCAGTGATTGAGAGGATTTCGCGCAGCTTTGGGAAGTCTTTCGGCTGAATTCCGCCAGCCGCCTCCACGATCGGCTTCCATTCGCTCGTCACCGCCTGGATGAGATCATCGACTGGCGCAACGATGCCCTTCGCGGCAAACGGGAAGATGAGGGCCGGGGTTGGCCTCACTCAGCCGCTGTCGCCCAAGCGGCAGACCCATCGCAGGTGCCGGCGACGGCATTTCGCTGGACTATTCGAGCGCGAACTGTACGCATTCCCCGCCTTCATCCGCCGCACCCACGCTGAGGATGCCGGGACGGTCTAGTGCCACCTCTTGGTGATGGAGCCAGATCTGCGCCTGGCCGGAAAATCCCACAAAGGTTCCCGTTGGTGCTCTGATCGACAAAGACCCATTTGTCTCGACGACGCTCTATCCTAGCGTGAGCCCTTGAAGCTCTTGCGTCGAGGATGACCACGTCGCTCTTAGAGTCTCGGCCGAGCACGACAGTGTCGCGCCCGTCGAACAGCCAATCGCGCCCGGCGTAACTCAGTCGAAGTTTCTTGCATGCGTCCGTCAGCGGGCGCGCCGTCAAGGCCGACACGACGGTCCGGTCGGGGGATTCACGCCACTCGATTTCGAGAACTTCGATCCCATCGGGTCTGCCTTTGATCAGCAGGGAGCCGAGCTCGCGAGTCTTGAGACGCTGCGTCTCCCTGAAAAGGGGCGTATTGGAAACGGCGGTGAAGATTTGGCCGCCCGTTGCCAACCCAACCAGTCGCGCCGCAATGTTGATGGTTTGCCCAAAGTAGTTACCATTCTCGATAAGAACAGGACCGATGTGGAAGCCGACCCTCACCCGCAGCTTTACTTCCCCGGAGGGGCTGGCGATAGGCGGCATCGCATCGACTTTCCACTGAACAGCAACGGCACCGTCGAAAATGGCCGTTGGATCCTCAAAGGCTGCCATCACTTCGTCGCCGATTGTCTCGATTACGGCACCTCCGTGCTCGGACACCATCTCCGTCGTCGCACTGAGACAGGAGAGCACGGCAGCCGAGGCGGCCGCATCTCCCAGCAGGTCGTAGAGCCCGGTGCTGCCCGCCACGTCTACGAACAGGATGCCGAGCGTCGCACGGCCCTGACCGGGGTTGAGCGAAGACGTGCGGGTTTCATCCATACGTTCTGACTCCTGCGGAGAGCAACTCCCATCAAAAGCGCTGTGTCCGCCCTACAGAACTCCACCGTCTGACTTCCCGTCCGGTGAAGGCGTGTCCACCGCCGAGAACGATTGCCGCCAGTTATCCGATTTCATCGTCCAGGCATCGGACGAGCGGCCTCGCAGGCCTTTCGGAAGGGCGGCTTTGCGCGCGTGCCCCCTCCTCCCGTTCAACATCGTTCAACGGCGGAGGAGTATGAAGTCGACCCGCGGGGAAAGCAATGTCGCGCGCAGATAACATCACAACACTGCGGGTCAGTTCGCCTCGCGAAATTACAAATTGATGCAGGGACCTCCGAACACCGAGCGAATGCACGGCGATCCACCACGCCTGCTCCCAGAGGATGTCACGCTTACACCCCCCTGAGGCCCTCCTGGCACTCGGTAATTCCGGACGGTCGGAGTAGCGCGATGATCTCTGATGACGGGTTGTGTTCGATGATCGCGCACGATGACTTGCTCCCGATGATCCCGTACGACCACAGGCGAGCGATGATCGCGCACGACCGGCGCTGTACGGTGGTCGCGAACGACGACTTGCTCCCGATGATCCCGTACGATCACGGGCGCGCGATGATCGCGCACGACAGGTACTGTGCGATGATCGCGGACGACGTAACAGCCACCACCGCCGTCGCGGTCACGAGCCATCGCTCCTTCGTGCACGGCAACAAATGCCAGACAGGTTGAGAGCCCGACAGCAATTCGGGTCAGACTTGGTACCAGGTCTCATGGTATGTTTTCCTCTTCCGAACGTAGATCTCCGTCCTATCCCCGTGCCGTCGAACACGGCACGAATAAGGACAGCATTCATCAATAGCTACTTGGCATTGCACGCGAATTTCGTCTGCCGGCGGTCTGTTTCGTTCAGTGTTGCGCGCCGCCTATGGCGCTCTTTTCGTTCGGTTGGACAAAGCTGAAAGGACCGGGCCGAGGCGGAACGCGCCTTGCCAAACTCGACCTGGGAGAAATCCGTTTTCGACCCGAGGTGATTTTGCCTGAGCCGCTGAGCATGCGCGCGCATCAGACAGGCCTATCCAAGCGCATCAGCGCAGGCGTCGCGGCCGAGCCGCCGGAACATCCGCGCGCAAAGCAGTTGAGCTACAGCCTGCTCTTTCCGGCGCGCACCGGATCCTGTGCGCGAGCCTGGAGGAGGTACAATAATCGGCACGGTTGGGGACCGGAAAGTCATCGGGAACTCGTCCACATTCACGGTCCCGAGTGGCTGCCGTTCGTCTCCCCGCAACGAAAAGCGAGCGCGCCGAACGCCGCCGGTCGAATTCTTCAGCTGCCGTCCTGAGAAGGCTGTGGAGAGCGATCAGGGGTGGTGTTTTGCCGAGGTGGAAATCAGTGAGCCGCTTGGGCACACTGGGACGCCCGGCCGTTCGGTATTCGGCTATGCGATGGCGCGGCGCTCGGTGAGCCAGAGCGCCCGCTTCATGTTGTAGACCAGGTTGGCGAGCCCGATCTTCACCCGGGCTCGGGCCAGACCGATCGTGCGCACGACCAGGCCCATGGCCCCCTTCTCGTGCGCGAACACATGCTCGACGGCAGCCCGCACCCTCGACTTGATCCCATTCGCCCGTGCGATGGGCTTCGGCATCGGCTTGCCCTTCGGCTTCTTGCGGTGGATCTGCGAGCGAAATCCGTTGTCGGCCAGGTGCCTCTCGTTGGCGCGCGAGCGGTAGGCCGTGTCGGCCCATACGTCACTCCCCGTATTCGCCTTCGAGATCAGAGCACGCAACTGTGCCCCGTCGTGGCGGGCTGCATCGGTCACCCCCCACGTGCGGATCAGGCCGTGGCGGCGGTCGATGCCAAGGTGGTTCTTGTACCCGAAGGCGGGCACTGCAAGGTCCATCCGGGGTGAGTCATCATCGGCGGGTTTGGCCTTCGACCACTTCACGGTCCAGCGCGCCTCCCGGTCTTTCTGCGCCAACTTGGCGGGCTTGGCCTTCCATTCGGACGGGATGCGTCCGTCCTTAATCTCCCGCTTCTCGGCGTCGGTGGTGCGCTGCTTCGGAGCCGCGACGATCGATGCATCGATGATCTGGCCGCCCATGGCGAGAAAGCCTGCCCTGGTCAGGACCGCCTCGTAACTCAAGAAAAGCATCTCGATCGCGGCGCGGTCGTTCAGAGTCGCCCGCGTGAGCGTCTCGCGAAAGCTCCAGATCGTGTTCGCATCCGGTACCGGGTCGGCCAGACCCAAGCCCAGAAAGCGCATGAAGGAGAGCCGATCCTTGATCAGGAACTCGGTGCGCTCGTCCGAGAGGCTGTGGCTCGCCTGCAGGATCAGGACCTTGAACATGAAGACGTGATCGAAGGGCGGGCGACCACCACGCGAGCGATCGGCTCGCGGCGCGGCCCTCTCCAGGTCAGGCCGGAACAGCTCGAAGTCCACCAGCCCATTCAGCCGCTCCAGCGTATCGCCCTTGGCCGAGAGCTCCCTCAGGCGCTCATCGAGATCGAAAAACCCAGCCTGACCCCGCATCCCACGACCCCGTTCGCGACCACCACAAACAGGGAATCATGAAATCGAGCCCAGAGCGATGAGGTTTTTGGAGGTCTCCAGCTGGGTCACGCGACGGTTCGTCAGTCGCATATCCTCTCGCGCCGCACGACGAGGGCACCCCACGCATTGACACGGCGGGTGACGACGATTCGGCAGTCGTAGTAGCGCTACCGTAAAGCCGGGCGAAAATCGGGTGGTTCCAGCGGAAGGGGTCCCAGCTATAATCATGGCGCCAGCGCCGCCCGTACCGGATTGGGCGGCAGTCGTCCCGATCCGGGGCGCGGATGAGCGTCGGCGGCTGCAATCGTCGTAGAACCCTGCATGCTCGAAAGAGGGATCGCCGGCGCGGATCCTTATGCCTTCACCGGCCTGTGCGCCGACCCCGAGTGAAACCAGTGCGAGAGCACCGAAAGCCACGCTTTTCCAACTTTTGCTCATGCCTACCTCCGGACAAAGACTTGCAAGCAGGCGTCCTTTCGAAGAGGGCGGCTGCAGGCCCGCGAGCCGCGGGTATGGTCGGGAGACTCCGCTGTACGCGACAGATCTGCGCTGGCGGTCATAGGCGTACTCCGTAGTCCGAGGTGTTAGATGACACTGCAACGCATTGCCGGTCGATTTCGTCCTAAGGCGGCTTTGTTACGTCCGTGGTTTCATGACTGAGGTGGAACGCGCACTCGCTGTGTACCGGAGTGGTCGCGGGCGTTCGTGACGAGAGCTGGCCCGGTAAACTCGGTTCCAAGCTTGTCGGAACCCGTTCTTCAGCGGCTCGAAGTCCAATGTCCGATTAGCCAGCGGTCAGAAGCAGTCACCTGCCACTCGTGAGCAACGTGCCCGGAGACCGTGATCCGCGAGTTGACCGATGGCGGACTTTCGTTGTCGGGCCACTCCTCGGACGAGTGAGCGCGGCTCGACCATTCGATCTAAATCCATTCGAGGGACTGTCCTCCCGCGCAGCGGAGTGTATAAAAGATTCGTCAAGCCACGGAGCGCTTGATGCGGTTCGTGGAAAAGGAGCACGCCATGGCCGTCAAGCCATTCGATCCTATGAACGCCCCGGTCGCGAGGAACACGGCGGCAGACAAGGCCGCGATGATGGCGGAACTCAACAAGGTGATTTTGAAGCTGCGCGAGGCGGGAGTTCAGCTCCAGGGTCAGTTCAAATGGCGCATGACCGGTGAGCCGTACTGGAACCCGGTCGGTTTCGATTTCATGTGCGACGACTGGCAGCGCCTGCACGATGCTGCCGCTAAGAGCTCGCGGCTCGGCTTCGACATCATCGATATGCCGGGCACCGATCCGTGGCTCCGGGCCGGAATCCAAAGCGTCGGCTTCACTCAAATCGGCAAGCCGCCGTTCATTCATCTCGATATCGCGGTGAATCGGCCGGGGCTCTGCCGCATCTACATTCTGACGCAGGCTCGTGAGCGCTGCATCGATGAAGGTCTTTCGCGGCCTCGTCTGCCGCTGGTGGCGGAACGCATTCTGACCGTCCCCGGCCGCTCAGAAATTGACCGTCAGCATCGCGGTCGCCGAAAAGCTGTTCTGGCCGCGAATGTTGTACTGGGCGGTCGCCTGAAGTTTCACGCTCTTGCCAAGCGCGACTTTCGCGACGGCGCCGAACGCGATGAACTGGTTGGCCGAGTTGGGCACGAAAATCTCGATTGCACCGGGCACTTTCAGCGTGTCCTTCCAGATCAGCTCGAGCAGCGTGTGCTGGAGGAAATCGGGGGTCATCGATACGTCGCCGCTCATCCCCGGGATCGGCTGCAGGATGAATCCGGTCTCGTCGACGTGAACCTTGACGAGGTTGCCCCATACGGCGGCGTGGAGCGAAGAAATTTCGACCTCGATCTTGTTGCTGTCGAACTGGCTGTGAACATCGGATCGGCCTGCGGGTTCATCTGCAGGCTGGTCGGATCGCTCGCGCGCGTCAATTTCTTGGGCGGATCGAGGTACATGATCTCGCGGAAACCGATGCCGGTGGTCGCGCCCATCGAGGCGTCGACCGCCCAGTGCTCGTTCTCGAACTTCTTGCCCTCGCGGAAGGCGGGCCGGCCGCCGCGCGTCGCGATGCGGATCGCGGTCAGGAAGTCGTTGCCCTCCAGCGGGTTGGTGACCTTCTTGGTGATGAAGGAAATGCCGTCGAGCTTGCTCTCGTAAACCGTCAGGTCGCGCTCGTAGAACTTCGTGTAGTCGATCCCGAGATCCTTGAGGCGGCGATGGATCAGCCAATAGGTCGGATGGTTCAGCGCGCGCGCCTCGGGAACCTTGTTCGAATAAGCCACGGCAGACCTCCAGCGTCTTTCTCTATGGCCGCCACTTGCGGCAGCCAGGGCCACCTTACTCCCCCGGATGGACGGCCTCACCGCACTGACATACCCGGGCGGCGCAAAGGTGTTTGCGCCCGGCTCGAAACTCATGGCGGGCCACCTCCCGCTCCAGCTTTCCTACAAGGCCACGGAAGGGACCGGATTCCGTCAGATCTGGTACGCACCCCGGCCCGACCAGCCTGTCGGTCAACCGGCAGCCGATATGGACGCGAGGTTCTCAGCGCACTTTGGCGATTCCAGAAACCTACCCGACCTCTCCTCGATCCACTGCGCGATCTCGCCGACGCTTTGTAATATTCACATCGACGAAATGGGCTTCGTGCTGGCCGACAAGAAAGGCAACGCCATCGTCGACCCGGATGCGCTCCGGCACATACTGGTCGAGCTCCTCTGGAAGACCAATCTCCAGGGCAAGTTGCCGTTCTGGGCGCTCGACCGCATCAACTTCCATATCGCGAGTTCCCCCTCGCCTTCTCCCGCATGGGGATCGGCGTAGACGTGAAGCAGTCAAAGCGCCTGAAGGTGAGCCTCCGGGGATCGTGCGCAGTCGATGGCGCGATGGAATGTTCCGGTACGGTCACCGTCGGGCGCAGCTTCTGGCAACCTTCTCGCCGCCGCATGCACCTGCTCGGGGAGGCGCGGCACAACCGGCGCTCACGTGTCCCTCGGCGTGAGTTTGATGCAAGCTGAGACGACGTGCGGCACAACGGGCCGTTCTTCATGGGACACGCTTCGCCGCACGCTCGCCAAAGGTTCGGAAGCCGATTGATCACGAAAGACCGACAATCGTGCCGGTCGAGGGTCGGCATGCGGCAGTCAGCTCGCTCGAGGGAGCCGGAACCTCACACGAATGGAGGGCCCGGAACGGCGGGCGCCCACGATCAGGTTCTCATGCTATCCGGGCGATACCACGCGCGGCTTGATTGGTCGGTCAAATACGCTGCTTGCGCCGCGCCCCATCGCGGATGCGGTTGAGCGCTCTTGTGGAGGACCTTCCGAAAGCTATAATTTCGTTCCCCGGCGCCGAGGAGGTTTTTCCATGCATGCCGCAATCGTGCAATCTAGCCGGGGGCCGGTCTTTTACTGGGACGTCGATGCCCCTGTGGGGCTTCACGGCGCCAACAAATCCGAGGACGTTTTATTTGTTCAATGGTGCTTCTATAAGTCCGCAGAGTGGAATCAGATAAACTCCCGCCTGCGCGAGATCTTTCGAAGCATCCCGATCAATGGCGAGTGCAGTGGACGAGAAGGCGACAAGCTCGTCACGATCATACGAGCGTTGCAGAGCTCGGAGTACGCTCGTGGGGGCGTGGTGGACGGGAGAGTGAGCCCGGCACGGGCCGCCACCTATCAACATCACGGGGCAAGACACACGTACACGATTTTCTATCTCAATGCCGCCCTCCGGTACTTGTACCCGCAACAGTATCCCCGGATCGATCTGATGCCTGAGTTCGTGTGGCGCATCAAAGACAAAGCAACTGCTCCGTTTTTCTGAAATTCTGGACAACTGCGGGCAGGCACATTTTCGGTCTTGCTCTTCTTTCCGAGTAAGATGCCGATGTGTCTAGCGCCCGTTTTGGAATGTCGTATGCGGTCATGCGCCCCGTCCGAAACCCATCACCCGTCGAGGGATGCCAGCTCAATTCTCGAGAGGACTCGGAGTAGCCTGATGGATGCCTGCCGGGCCGGTGGTGACCTCACTCTGGCTGCTCGGTGAGCGGGCGATCGTGCGCGACGACCTGGGCACACGTGCGGCTCCGGGGAACTCGTGAACTCTTCGCGGACGAGAAGCGCCTGGGTTCACGCCCTCGGGAAGGCCCGCTGGGGCACCGAAAAGCTCGCGACAACCATCCCTGCACCAGTCTCAGGTTGTCTTAGCCCAACCGAGGCCAAAGTCTTTTGCGTCGAGAAAGTAGTCGGCCCTGCGCTCGACAAAAGGTCCCCGTGCGCTTGTAGTCCTGCCCCGGGAACGGGAAGTCTAGGCTCCATGCAGGTCACGTCCCGACCCGTCTGACCGAAGACCACATTCATATGAATGCCGCCTACGGCTCGCGGAACATGATGATGACCGGCGTGTCCCCCAAAGGGAGGGGCTTATAGCGATACCTTGAACTCTGGAAGAGCCCAGCTTGAATTTTGAGATTGGGATTGTTGTTCAAAGCGGCGATCAATTGGTGGAGCCTGGATCCCGCCGCTGTTGTCCGTAAAGCCATAGAAGTTGACGATGAGGTCTTTTTGCGACCATTTCGGCCGCTCACCACCTACAGCCTTTAGCCACCATGCGAGACAGGCAGCCCAGCAGGGACCATGCCATCCCACTGGCCCACGGGAGGTATACTGCGATATTGTTGGCCATCATCTGAGATCTAGTCAGGCCCCGTTGCCCAACGGCGGGAAATGCCACTGCTAGAAACAGGATGCGGGCGTTCTACCTGGGTCATGTTACGGCAACATCGCGTAGTCTGTTGCATCTATTACGGCCAGTATTGCTGGCTTCCCTCCTGCCGAGGTGTATATCCTTCCAAGTCTGACGTGAGCTCGCGGTTTTTGTCGGTGCGCCCCAGGGAGAGCGTCAAGCGCCAGCTCCAGACCTGTAAGCGCCAGGGCCTGATTCAGGCAAGCCACATCCGG
>CAWDDI010000019.1:0-295672 GCA_963800985.1 uncultured Alphaproteobacteria bacterium
TGGTGATCTGGGGCCGCGCCTTCGGGGAACGGACCGAGTATCGTCGCGACGGAGCCCTGTCGCCCGAGTTCGACGGCCATCTCTGGGGCTTTCAGGCCGGCTTCGATCTCGCCGCCATCGAGACCTGGGCGGGACGCGACCATTTCGGCACGTTCGTCGGCCATACCGAGGCCAACGGCGACGTGCGCGGCTTTTCTCTCGGACAGCGCCGCGCAGCGAGCGGCTCGGTCGATCTCGATGCGACCAGCCTCGGCCTCTACTGGACCCACATCGGCCCGTCAGGGTGGTATCTCGACAGCTGTCCTGATGCATTCGTGGCTCGACGGCTCGCCGCGTTCAAACCGCGGCGTCGGGATCGAGCTTGACGGCAGCAGCACGATCGCCTCCCTCGAGGGCGGCTACCCCGTCGTTCTGGCACCAGGCCTCGCGCTCGAGCCGCAGGCGCAGATCATCTGGCAGACCGTCGACTTCGATCGCGACCCGGGACCTGTTCTCGCCGATCGGCTTCGATGCCGACGACGCGTTCAGCGGCCGGATCGGAGCCCGCCTGATGGGCACCTACGTTTTCGGCGAGACGACCCTCAGGCCCTACCTGAAGGCCAACCTGTGGCGGAATTTCGGGGCCACCGACCGGACGTCGTTCGGCTCCGTCGTGCTGCCGGCCTCGTTCGGCGCGACCTCGCTCGAGGTTGGCGGCGGCGTCGTCGCGACGGTCTCGCAGAACGTCAGCCTCTTTGCCACGGCCGACTACACGACCAACCTCAACGGGCCGCACCGCGAGACGATCGAGGGCAATCTGGGCGTGCGCGTGACGTGGTAATCGGGAAGCGTGTCGGCGCGAGGCGACAAGATGCGACGCGACCTGTCACGAGCATAGGTCTGGGCTGCAGGCTCACGATCTTGCAGGCGTATCACGCACAGAAATCCCAACCTCCGCCGCCGCGGCGATGAAGGCCTGACGCGCCGCTTCGGTGCCGAGTTCATTGGCCAGCGCATCCTGGCAGGCTTCGAGGGCCGCGATGTAGGCACGCCCCCGTCCTCCTGTTGGCCAGCCGCTGGCCAAGCAGTCTCTCGCATCGCGCACGCTCCTGACCGGCTGCAGGAGCCCTGCATGGCCGAACTCAATGATGACGGGGCAGTCGAAGCGGTGGGCGAGGTTCATGTTGCTACCCTAAAGCGAAGGCCGTCACGAAGAGGGCTGCGATCAACGTGCCGGTGACACACAAGGCACCGTAGCCGATCATGGCGCCGGTCAATCCGTGGGCCCGGGCCATCCTCTCGCCTGTCATCGCACCCTCCGCTTAGCGCTTGAACCTCGCTCTGGACCTGATTGCGTCATAGAGCGTCGTCACCGACCAAGTAGAGTTTGGTACCCGGCGCGAACAACGAGGCGTCAGCGCCGTCCGTGTCACCGTTGAGACTCACGCTGTCGAGGGACTCAGCACTTGCTTGGTCGCGCTCGACAACGATCTTCGAGGTCAAACCTGAAACTCCCATCCGGCCGACCCATAGGTGATCAGCTTGTTCGGTTCCCTGGTGATGCCATTGACCGTCACGCTCTCAATGAAGAGGTTGCGGTCATGCCCGCTGTCCGTTGTCGCGAGCTTATTGCCGTCCCATTTGTCGCTGAGGAGCTTCACTGAGACGCGATGTGTCTGGAGCCCATCGGGATCGAATGCACCCCTGAAGGTGAAGGTCTGCGCCTCGCCCTCCTCATAGTCCGCCGTGACGGTGGCGCGGCCGATTTCCCTGCCGTCGAACACGAATGCTGCCATCGGCTCGCCGAGATACTCGGAGCCGCCGAGCGTAATCGTGACCGTGTCATCACCGGCCACGCTCCCGGGTTGCTGCGGCGCCGTGCCCTTGAGCCAGTCGAGCCGCTTGGCGAAGTCGCCCATCCAGGCAGCGCGGTCCTCGTAGATGTACTTCGCGCCGTTGGAGCCGGAGATGTTGAAGCTGCCGTCGGTGGGATCGGTCCAGTAGCCGTCCTTGACCTGGCGATACTTGCCGCCCCAGCCGTTGAGCGTCGGATCGTTGTTGTTCGCGCCGTCGATCAAATAGAAGATGGAGTTGGAATCGCCCATCTTGACGCCGTTGTGGGTGCCGCTCGTGCCGCGGACGTCGAACGTGTTCTGGTAGAACAGCTCGCCCAGCGCGCCGTGCCCCTTGGCGTTCTCGGTGGCCCAGGCCTGTGGAATCGGGTTGTTGGAAGTCGGGCTGGCATAGGTGCCCTTGAAGCTCGACATCACGTCGACCCACCAGCCGCCCTTGCCGACGAAGTTGCCGTCGAGCCACTTGTTCGCGTTAGGCTCCTGGTCGTAGATCGAGATGAGCCGCACCGTGTCCTTGACGTCGGGCGCGTCGTAGAGCGCGCGGGCCACGTCGCCCGTGCCGCCCCAGGCGACGACGTAGAGCTTCTCGCCGGCGGCCTCCGCTGCGCGCGCCTCCTTGACGATCGCGTTGGAGCCCGCCGTCTGGCCGACGATGCCCGAGTACCCCGCAAGCGACTTCGTGCCCTGATAGACGATGTCGTGCAGGTCGGACGCGCTTTTGAAGCCGTCGGCGTGCGCCTTCAGTTTCGCCTCGTCCTTGGCGTAGGCGTCGATCACGTGATGGATGAATTTCGTGTCGTTCTTGCCCGGCTGCCACCGGGAGGTGGTCGACACGAAGCCCCGGATGTCGAGCTTGTCCTGATAGAGAAGGGCGTGGACGAGGCTCTGGATGTCGTCCTTGTCGCCATCAATGTTGTTGATCCCCGTGGCCATCTGCGCATCGGTGGAGATGAAAAGTCTCGGCTTGGCCATGGAAAAATCTCCCTGTCAAGCGTATAGGTTTTCGTTGTAAACTTACAGGTTAGTATTTAACTGTTATTCCCGCAGCATTATACGAAAAGAGACGGTTCGTTCGAACAGCCAGTGCAATGCATCGGACTGTCGCGCTAGGGCTAAACCGGACCCTTCAGGGCCAATGCTCGCAATCCATACCACTGTCGCTAATAATGCTAATAGATTTATTGCGATCGGAGTGGGTTTTTGTTATCCTAAGCCAGATTCGTTGGCGCGCCGTGACATGAAGCGAACCTCGATCAAACAGCTCGCCGGCTGCCGACCGTTCAGGCCGGGTTGACAAGGCTTGCCGTCGCGCGGCTTCGCAAGGCTGGGGTCGAACTGGAGCCGCTCCTGTCGCGGACGGGGCTGACGCGCACGCAGATCGAGGATGTGGAGCAGCGGATCAGCGCCCCGTCGCAGGTCGCCTTCCTCGAGGCCGCATCCGAGGAGCTCGACGATGACTGTCTCGGCCTCACGCTCGCGCGGGAGGTCGACTTCAGGGATCTTGGCCTGCTGTACTACGTCTCGGCATCCGTCCGAGACCCTGGGGGACGCTCTGAAGCGCCTCGAGCGGTACAGCCGCATCGTCAACGAGGCGATCGTCTTCGAATATCGGGAGGCACGCGAACCGGTTCAGCGCCTGCGTTACTCGGGCGTTGCCCGGCACACCGATCGGCATCAGATCGAGTTCTGCATTCTCGGGATGGTGCGCATGTGTCGCCTGCTCACGGGACGGACCTTCGTCCCGACGCGGGTCTCCATGGTCCATGTCCGGTCGAGGGGTACCGCCGAGTATACCCGGTTCCTTGGGACGGAAATCGAGTTTGGCAGCGACGTCGACGAGATCGTATTCCCGGAGGGCTCGGCGGAGCTGCCCTTCGTCGAGGCCGACCATCGCCTCAACAAGATTCTGATCAGGGTGTGCGAGGACACTCTCAGCCCGCGAAGGAGTAATGTCAGCGCGCTGCGGGTGCGGGTGGAGAACGCGCTCACGCCGCTCCTTCCGCACGGCACCGCCCGCGCGGAGGTCGTCGCAAGAAAGCTTGGAATGAGCGAGCGAACACTGGCGCGGCGGCTCGCCGAGGAGGGCACGACATTCAACGAGGTCCTCAAGCAACTGAAGACGAGCCTCGCCGTCCGCTATCTCGAGGAGGAGGCCATGCCGATCTCGAAGATCGCGTGGCTTCTCGGCTTCGAGGAACCGAGTTCGTTCAGTCATGCGTGCCGCCGCTGGACAGGGAAGTCGCCCCGCGAGTTGAGGTCCACCGACCTGGCCGTCGCGTGATCCGAGCGGGGTTTGTGCTGAGCGCCATGTGATCGCTTCGATGCTCGTCACGGTTTGCCGCTGCCTGGAATCGCGAAGTTCGACTCAGGACCGGAGTGAGCTTCAGCGGGGAAGCATGCAGAGACCCGATGAAACGCGTCATCAACGGCACGACCTACGACACCGGCAAGGCGCGTCTTCTCGCCCGCAGCGCACGGGGCGACTCGGCGCTCTTCGAGACCAATCGAGGTCGTTACTTCCTTACCTCGAAAGTCAGCGTTCAGCGACAGACCGCGAGCAGTGATATCGAAACAAAGTATAACAAATATATCGAGCCGATCGAGCCGGACGTGGCGCTCGCATGGCTTCAAAGAGACGACGTGACCGTCCGTTGCGATCCCTTTGCGGTTAGGGTGCCGCTTCGTCCTTCGGCCAATCCGGCTGGCGAGGTGATCCCGCTCCGGATTTGGCCGAGCCTGAAACGCCAGGTGGAGGAGGCGGCTCGCGCGGAGAATCAATCGGTCAACACGTGGATCTTGCGCCAGCTCGAAGCGGCACTTAGATCCCTGGCGATTGCGTGGCATGATGACGTTTAAGACCCACAAAACACTTCCCCACCCTCTGCTGAACGTAGCCCAAGCTCTACGCCCGCCTCGTGCGTGCGAGACGGCGCGTGCTCGGGCTGGCTGCGCTGTTGTGCAGGCGCATTGGGTTCAGGGTCGGTCGCCATGAGCTTCATCGTCCGCACCGGCGGTGCCTACGTTCCGCGCCGCTGCGATCCGCCCCCGCTCGACGCCTGCCCGCGTTGAACGGCGGCGATGCTGGCTCAGGCCGGCGCTTTCACACCTAGAGCCGTCGTCCGGCGCCAATGGCCGACCGTCTCGGCCGCCGTGAGGGGGAGACCGGAGGGCCGGCGCAGCGGAAGCTGGTACCGATGTCCCCGTCTTTCTCTCTAGTCTCGCTACAGGCCCAGCGGTACCTGCGAACTGCCGGTGGCTCGTTCCGCCGGCGCATCTGAGGGAGCTCAATCTTCTCTGTCCGGAACGCTCGGCGCGCGTGACGCAAGCTCCAAGAACATCGCGGCGCAAACAAGATATGCAATCCCGACCCACAGCATGGTTCTGTTTCCTCCGCCTCGTCATGCACTGCGCCAAGGGGCTCGCCGCCGCAGGTGAGGACCCGGAAGCCGGCCGAGGGAGCGACCTTGGTGGCGCCCTGACAGCTGATCGTCTTGAGCTCGGATGCCGTCTTGAAGCGTCCGTCTTGGCGTCGAGCTTGGCCCAGTCCTTCACGTACACGTCGAGGATCTTGTGCGTGTTGGAGGTCCGCTGCGTGTCACCCCAGCGCGACGACGTCGACGCGATGCCCTGGATGTCGATCCGGTCCTGGAACATCAGCTCAAGGATGAGGCTCTGGACGTCATGCTTGTCCGCCGATCCGAGCCACCCGTCGTGGCTGATGCAAACCCGAGTTTTGGTCATGTAAAATGCGCCCTGTCAAGCGTAAAAATTCTTAATCTTTAACTCATTATACTCGCATGAAGATTGAATTACACGATATTATAGCCGGTAAACCGGATGTCAATACTGCGTGGTATTGCCATCGCCTGCATATTCGGGTTCGAAGGGTGACGCAGCAAACTCGGAAGCTACCATTTCCGGAGCGGATGGCCTAACGTTCACGCATTCGCTTGCTTCATCGTTTTGATCTTAACTGCGACGCACCGGCGTCAGGGCATGATGGCGGGGCGCGATCGATGGTCCCGCACACCTTTCTTATCCGCGCTACCCTGCGGGGGTGGACTGTCTCACTGGATGGGCAGGAACGCAGTCGATCCTGGAGCCGAATCCTCGCGGAAGAGGCCGCTATGGAGGCGGCCCTCGATGTGAATCGGTCCGGCGCATCGGTCGAGGTGATGATCCAAGGTCTGCTCGGCGGATACAAGACGCTTGCGAGAGATGGCGGTGTGCGGTCCCGGACGACGACACAGGCCTATGAAGCCCTCGAAGAGCGAACCGTTGCCCGTTCCTTCGAAAAGATAAGAGCCTCCTCAACGCATCCCGACGGCCGAGACGCGCTAGCGACGCCCCGTGCTGCGATTAGGATCGCAGTTCCAGTCGCAGCAACATGCAGCTAGATCCGCATTGGCGGCAAAGGACTGTCCTGTTAAACCGCATCGGGTGTTTGCCGGGTAATCGAAGTTGCCACTCCGATGACGCGTCAGGTGTAAGCACCCACAGATCGGTGTCGTTGTCATTTTACAGCGTGCTATGCTGGGCCCCGACCGACTGCCCGAGCGAGCCCTGTTCCTGAGCAAGCCCGCGCATACGGGACACTCGTACTGTGCTCCGGTCGTTGCTGGCGGCGTCGGGCTGCTCAAGTCGCTCTCGTGGTGCGTACGACTACTCTTTTGAACCGCTCGGAGCGACCCCGATCACGCAGCGGACGACGGTCCAGCCTTTGAGGGTGGGGCGAATAATATAGGTGCGTCGGGCAATGCTACGGCTCATAATGCTGGAACTCCAGAATAGATAATCGATGCCGGCTTGGCGGCGGAGCGTCATCGCACGCTGAGCTGAGCGGATCTTCGCCGCACAAGGCGCATTGGCCAGATACGCAACGCGGCCACCGCTAGAATGCGGGTGGTCGAATTAACGGAACGTCATATTCGCTCCTGGTCGAGCGCGACTTGTCCGGGATCCGACACGAGCCGCGGCGGGTCGCCCTGCCACGGCTCGTGTCGGCTTAGGCGTGGCGGTTACTTATTCTTGCCTTGCCGCCGTGGCCGCCGCCGCCACCACCGCCGCCGTTGGTGCCCGAGCCGCCGGTGTGGCCAGACCCGCCCGGGGATCGCGGCCTCCGTTCTCGGCGTGTTGTGGTCGCTCGAGCCGCCCGGCGCACTCTGGTCGCCGTTGCCGAAGCCGTTGTTGCCCTGCGGGCCGCCGTTCCCGCCGTGGTTGCCGCTGTCGCCGCCGGGGGTCGTGTCACCGCCCGGTGCCGGCCGCTCCGGTCTCACCGCCCGGCTGTGGTGCCACCGTGCGGCCTCGCCGCCCGGCTTGCCGCCGGTGGGCCACCGGGCCGGTCAGCCCATGGCGGGCCTGCGGCGGCCTTAGAGCCCGTAGGGCCGGCCGCCTGGCCGCCGATCTAGCCGGGGCCTTGCTGTCCTGGGCGCCCGCAACAGCGCCTGCGCCGGGCGTGGCCGGGCCGGGATTGGCCGGGCCAGCCGCCACCGGGCCTCCATGGGCCGCGCCGGCGCCGACGCGGCCCGCGTCCGCGTGGCCGTCGCGGGGGAGCTGGCAGGACCAGACCCAGCCGGTCCGGCAGTCGCCCGGAACCTGCTGGCAGAGGTGACGCACTGACGGGTCGATGCGCTCGTGATGGGTCGCCGCCGGCGCCACCGTGGCAGCGCCGAGCAGGATGGTGGTGGCGACCGTGATCATCGAAGGGTCATCCACGCCGGGAACTGCGATGTGCATGGTCTGGTCCTCTCAAGGCGAGGGCTTACGCTCTCGACAGATGCCACCAGACCCAGCCGGCAACTTGCTGGAGATCGCCAAACAAGTAGGGAACGACGCCACCGCCACAGGGGACAGTGAGGTTCTGAATGCCGGTGGAGTGGGAGCGGATCCCGGACGGGGTGCCCGAGGATTTCCAGGCGCTCGATGGCGACGAGATCGTCGGGCGGGTCTATCAGATCCCGACCGGGCCAGAGGCGGGCTTTGGTTCTGGACGATGACCGTCGTCCGGCCCGGCCCGCGGTCCCGTTCCCGAGGAGCGGCACGGAGGCCCGCCGCGGCGATGCCGGCCGGCGCGTCGTCGAGGCGTACGAGCGGCTGCTCGCGCATGCCGAGAAGCATGGGGAGAGGCGATGACCGACGGAAATCCCTTCGCCTTCACGGCGGCCGACTGGCGCAGCGCGACGTGCCTGCGGGCCAAGGTGCACGGCACAGTCGCGCAGTACCGGCCGCATCTGGCCTGCCCCGAGCGCAGCCTCGCGACCTTCGAGGCGCTGCACGGCTTGCTCACCGAGGCGCTGGCTGCCGAGAGCGTCCCGGATCCCGGCGCCGTCGCGCACGGCCTGTTGCTTCAGGCGCTCGATCAGGCAGCCATTCCCGAGTGAGGGAAGGGGACCCTGGCAGCACCTTGCGCCGCTCCTCGGGCCCGCCTCAAGACCTAGCGAGCCGCCTCCGCCAGGCGAACGTGCCGGTGCGGGAGCGATGAGGCGGCGGACCTGAAACCAAATCTTGCGCGGGGATGGTCCTCCCGGCCGTCCATGGAGGCGATCCGCCCCGCGCCATGAGCCCGTGAGGCGCACGATGGTGTCGAGGACGCGAGGATCACCTGCTGATGCGCCTGCCACTACTCCAGGGTGTCCCGATACAGCCCGAGCTTGCTGTCGAGCGCGGCGGTGTCCTTGCCGCGCGCGGTCATCTCGTCAATGTGAGCGACCAGGTTGTCTAAGAGCCGTTCGCCTGCGGTCAGGTACTGATCCGCCTGGGCGAGCTGTTCGTCTCGCTGTTGGAGGTCGTCAATTGGGGTCGCCAAACACCTGTGCGCTGTTTCGGAGATCACGAGCCGACGTCCACATAGCTCCAGCCCCTGCGTCGCTCGCGGGCCAGCCGCGAGGCATACGACCGGCAGAGCCCGAAAGCCTCGCTGGCCTGCCTCACGCTGTCGAACATGCCGGCCGGGGTCCGGACGGCGCGCGACATCGGGTGCTCCTTGCCGGTCCGCCAGGATCCGCCCGCGTGCCGGATGGCGCGGCTCGGCGGCTTCATTGCCGGACCCAAGGCCTCGAGCTCGCGCCCCAGGCGCTCGCGGAACTCGGCCTCTTTGAACGGGTGGGAAGACAAACGCCGAGGTCGAAGCGCTCGCCCCGTGCTGCGGCATTCCAGTCGAGGGTTCGGACGAGATGTCAGTCCTGGCGCGGCTCTGCGCAGACCAGAGGAGAGGTGGCTTCGTGTCGAAATCCTGGAGACGCGTGAGCGGCATAGGCGTGCCTGCTCGCCGAGTGATATATTAAGGCTGGATAGCCTGCTAGGAGGCGTCCATCAAATGCTGACGCGAAGGGGTGTTTGGCAACCCGGCCAGAGCGGCAATCCGAAGGGCCGGCCCTCGATCAAGGGGCCGGTCGAGGTCCTGGCACGCGAGCACACCGAGGAGGCGGTCCGGACGCTCGTCGAGCTCATGCGCAACGGCTATCCGGATGCGGTTCGAGGCGCCGCCGCCAACGCCCTGCTGAACAGGGGCTGGGGCATGCCGCGCCAGACCGTCGAGGTCGAGGCGGACCTCAAGCCGGTCAGCCAGATGTCGCTCGGGGAGGTGGAGGCCGAACTCGCGCGCCTTGGGGCTGCAGGACCGCTCGAAGACGAGGAGGGAGAGGTCACTTAACGCAAATTCGGCTGCAGTGGTTCTGAGTGCGTCTCCAACACGCCGTACGCTTGGCAGCACCAGACTGCGCACCCTCGGCTTTCCGACCACGAGCTCCGTTAGCATGCTCGACGCAGCTTCCGGCGCGCCTTGCGCGAGGCCAACGAGCGGAAATCCCAAAGCCATCTGAATGTCCACAGGCCTTAGCGCAACGCGAGCAAGATGATCGCGACACACATCCGCGAGGACCTCAACGCCCTCAAGCCCCGCGGCGTGACCAGGATCGGCAAGCCGGTACGGCTCGGCAATCCGCTCAACGGCTCGCCGGGGCAACAAGTCGCCATTATGTCATTACATCCATCATGTTGAATTCTCATCAAGAACAACAAGATAGAAAAGAAAGAAAGGGGGTGTAGGCCCAAGCTGGGAAACAGCCCTAGGCCCAAGCTGGGAAACAGGCCCGCTCGGGCTCAGGGATGCCGGGTCACAATTGGAGCCTGTCGTTGCAGCCATTCGACGGTGATCAGGCCGGCGCGTTCCAGGTCGCGCAGGATGCGCACCTTGACTTTCCGGCTGACGCCGAGGCGCCGGAGCCGGGCGCTGGGCAGGGGAAAGGGCGCGTCGTTGGCTTTCCACGCGAGATATTCGATCTCGACCCAGACCAGAAGCTCGGGCGATCGCGTGGCCTGGGCAGCCTTCGCGACTCGGGCGAGAGGGACCGGCGCGAAGGGCTCGTTGTGGAGCTTCCGTTGCCTGGACACCGCCGGGCGTCTGGTGGATTTGAACTGATCCGCAGAGGCCTTCGCGGTCGTCACGTTAGGGCGGACCACCACCACCTCGAGCTGGCGGCCGTCCCAGGTTTCGGTGACGGTCTTGCGCTCTTCGCTCATCTTTTGCCTCCCGCGAGGGAGCGCCCAGCTTCCGGCAGAGCGCCGATCTCGACCAGCGTGTTCATGATGATTGCCCAGATCTTCTTGGCCACTTCCCGTTTATCCCGATAGCGCGCGCCGCCGCGCAGCTCCTGGTCCTTGTCGACGCCGATCTCGAGGCCACGGCAGACCTCGGTGCCGGCGGTCTGCATGATCTCGATCGCGTGCCGGACCTGCTCGTCGGTCTCGAGTTCGAACAGGATGCCGTCATGAACCAGCATGCTCGGCACGAGATCGGCGTCGCACAGGCGGTTGGCCGCGAGCCTCAACATTTCGGCGCCGCCAGCCTGCATGGGAAAATTGTAGAGTGTTCTTTGGTTGGGTGAGTGGCTGATCTGGAGTGGCCAGCCGTCGAACTCGGACACGATCACGCGCTCCAGCATGGCACGCTGAACCATATTGGCGCGCCATTCCCAGAACATCGGGATACGCGAGCTGATGCCGGATGATCACCTCGCTGGCGACCAGCGGGTGTCGATCGAGGCCGCGTGCGAGTGAGCGCACGCCCATGCCGTAATTGATGCCGAGCTGCAGCGCCTTCATCTGCTGACGTTGTTTGGGTTAGCGTCCTTCCAGCTTTTCGGGTCGAGATTGGTCAGTCCGCACATCACCGCGAGCGCATGATAGACGTCGCCCGACAGGTAGGCTCTCGCCAGAGCCTGATCGCCGCTCCGTGCCGCCGCAACGCCAACCTCCTGCGTTCGCCAGTCGAGATAGAGCCCGATCTTGCGCGGTGAGAATGTCATGAACGAGCGCAGGCCGGCATGGGTGTTGAACAGGCTCTTGGCTTGCGCATTGCGCCCGGTCGCGGTGCCGAACGGAAACAAGCTCGGTCGGTTGCGGCCATCGCGTCCGATCGGGATGCGGGCGCGCATGATGACGCCCAGGCACTCACGCAGGGCCGAGAGCCCGTTCGAGACCCGGGTGGGCGGTAGACATCAGGCGAAAGGCATCGCGTTTCAACTCGAGCGCGCCCGTGTCCAGGCGCGGCCAGTCGGTGATGCCGACGCTCGCAAGCCAGGACCGGAATCGCTCGGTGCTCCACTCCCCGTCGGGGAGTAGATCGGGCCGGCCCGCCCTGGCTGGGGTCGAGTTGCTGGATCAGGGCGGCGATGACCTGGTGTTTGTGTTCCTGCACAAGCTCCCACAGCCAGGTGTCGATCGGCATCCCGCGCGCCTGGATGCGGGCGACCGTCTTGCCGGAATAGTGGCTCCAGCGAATGACGGCTTCGGAATCGATGGGGGCGTGGCGGCCGTAACCGGCGAGCTGCCGGCGTAATAGCTCCGCCGATGCGCAAACATCTTCTTCACAATATTGCAGCACGGTTTCGCGGCCGTATTCGCGCCAGCGTCCTTCGCCGATCGCCTTGGCCAACCTCGGCTTGTCGATGGCTTCCCAGCCGGCGATGCCGTAGGCGGCACAGGCGTCGGCCAGACGCTTGCGCGGTTTCGCGTGGGTCTCATCCGGGTCGTACGGCAGCAAGAGATTGCTTATCGCCAGATAGGCGGTGTGGAGATCGAACACGAAAGCCGGGAGTTTCCAGCCGAGCGTCAAGAAGCATGTCATCTCGGCTTGCAGGCTGTAGCCGACGACCAGGGTATTGGGGCCGATGTCGAAGGGTGGCTTCGGACCGAACTCGCCGCGCCACACTCTGATGGTGCCGACGTGCCGGAGATGCGCATCCAGCACGTAGGCCACCATGCAAAGCACGTTCGGGAGATCGCCGTCCCGAAGTCCGAAATCGCCGCCGCTCGGTTTCGTACTCGAAATCGAGAACGACGATCGTCCTGAAGTGGCAGCGCCGCATTACGTCAGATCCTGTTTGGCGCCAATCAGGCGGAGCAAGCCAGGATGGTCATCGGTCGTAATGCTGGCGCCGCGAAACGTGACCTCAAGATATTCGTGCACCGTGCGCGGCGACCATTTCGGAGCCGGGAATGCGTCCTCATTCTGCGCGAACTTGTGCCCGTACTCCTCCAGACCTTCGTCGCGACGCGAGAACACCTGCACCCACCTGGATTTGGCCAGTTCCAGCAGCTGTGAGCGCGGTTGAGTTCCACGTCATTATCCAAGTTTTGTGAAGGTACGATGCAGAAGAAGAACACATCATAGGGCTTGGTTGCCAACGCCAGACGATGCCGCTTGATCAGCTTCGGAGACAGGTGCTCCATCGCGATCTCCTCCGTGATCAAGTGCAGCATCGGGCGGGCAGTGCCCTTGACCGGGACGCTCACGAAGCAGAGTTCGCAGGTCCAATAGTTCTCTTCGTCTGGGTGGACCATGAAGAAGTCCTCGGTCTCGCTGGGCTTCACGATTTTCAGGGCGGCAGTGGGGTTACCACGCCGGGCATTTCGGCCGATTTGGTCGACCGAAATTGGTTCATGAAATCGACCCCCGGCTTGGCGATCGGCGGTGCGGGCGGCCAGGCTTCAAGCGGGCTCGACGTCACGAGCTCGGGCGTGAATACATTCGCCTGGATGGCTTGCGGCAGCGGCTCGGTTTCCGGCTGCGCGGTCGGAATGGCGTTCTTCTGTTCTACCATATCTAATCTCCTCTCGCCGGGTGCGAATCTCCGTCGCCAGGCATGCGAATGCGAGTGAGTCCACGCGCCGGGTGGTGCGTTGGGTGTGTGAAGGTGTGGGCTGGGCCTCCGTGGTGAACCGGGCAGGGGGGAGCCGCGCGTCACCGGCCGGTGCGGTGACGCGCGCGCAGGCCGCCGTTCACGGCTGGGAGGGCTTGTTGGCATGGGGAACCTCCTCGGGAGGCTGCCGGGCCGGTGCATGCGTAGCCACAGTCGTGCTCGGATTCAGATCAAGCCCGATCTTCCACGCGGCACCCTCGGCGCGGCTGGTTTCATTCGGCTGATGGACTCGTGAGGCAGTCGGCGCGTGCCGCGAAGCGGACTTCCGGCGGGGCGGCGACGATGCGGCCTCCGCGTGGCAGTCTCGCGAGAAAGTCTCGGGCCTGTTCGGCGAGGATCAGTCGCCGTCCATCAAAGATGACGAAGTCCAGGCGGCCCTCGGCCATCGCCTCGTAGGCTTTCGTCCGACCAACGCCGGTTGACGCGCAAAACTGATCTATGGTGTAGGCGGCCTTCCCAACAGGCATCCGGGGAGGGGCAAGTCGCTCGCTTCGTCCTTAGATCTCTGAACCATCTTCGCCTCGCGTATTCGAGTGAATGCGCGAGAAGGTTGCCGAACAATCTCGGAGCCCGCATTGGAGATTAATGGACAGACACGTTGGACATTATTGGACAGTCACATCGGAGGTGATCCGAGTGGCTGACTTCACGTCCGATGTGACGTCTCCTCAAACAGCTTCGTAAGGCGCCTCACCTTCGACTCGGGTTGAGAATTGCCCCCTGCTCTGTGAGCCACGGCCACGGCAGCGGCGTGGACGCTCATGGCCCTACCTGTCCTCATGAGTTCCCGCATTTCTGCGACAAGTCGCAGGTCGTTCTCTCGATACGGGCTCGAACCCTTGGCGCGACGGCGTGGCGTCGCTGAAGGACGTTCGTTTGAATGCGGCAATTCAGGAAACCGTCCCAGCACATCTACGCGGCGACATCGGACGTCGGTTACGGCCAATCCGTCGACGGACTGAACGATCAGAGGGAGACCGGGTACACTCCGAATCCTCAAAGACAGCCACTCTTCTGGTCTGATCTCACGATGCGTGGGGTCATCACCGACCCGACCAAAGCTGGGAAGCTGGCCCGATAGGAGTTCGGCCGAGAGTATATTCACGACGTGTTGCAGCGTGATCGGTCCGCTGTAGTCGTCGAGCCGCTGACGAAGATCACGACTGAGCGCCTCCTCATAAGCGTCGCCTTTTTCGTTTCGGATCTCTTCCAGAAGCGGCGAATCTGCGAGCCGGACGTTTAGTCCGGGGGGACTCGCTGCGGCGGCAAAGATCTCCGCCTCCTCGTCGAGCGGCGGAGACTGCGGCACCAAATCTACGAGACAGACGTCCTCGGCACCGGCGGAATCAACGAGTGGTGGATGGCGGAGTGCGATCCAGACCGCGATCTGATCGAGTGTCCACCATGGAGCACTGAAGCCAATCGCCATGACTGCAGCCAGCCTTTCTTCGTCCATTCAGGCCTGCGACGTAGTCCAGGTTGTGCTCGACCAACTCTGCTGATCGCTCACCGGCCTCAGAGCATTACCGCTGCAAACGAATGCGTCGGCCCAAGGACAACTCGATGAGACCTGCTCCGGGCCGATCAACAGGGCCCGCTGGAGCCACTTACTTCCCAACTTCTTCCCACCGCCCGCTTCTCGGTCGGAAAATCACGGCTAAGTGATTGAGGAATATGGCGCTCCCTAGGGGACTCGAACCCCTGTTTTCGCCGTGAGAGGGCGACGTCCTAGACCGCTAGACGAAGGGAGCTAGCAAGGCGAAGGTGGCTCGTATATCGATCCTGCCTGACGCCATCAACCCCCGCGAGCGAAAAAGGACGGCGGGAGCGACGGGCGCGAGCGCAGGTCGCCTCGGTCTCTGCTCTTGGCCTGACGAGACCAGGACGGCGTCGCGAACGGGTGCGCTCACGGCGCTGCAACCTCCATCCATACGAAGGATCGGCGTGAGCGAGACGGGACCGCGGGATTGGCGTCACGAGGGCGGGCCGGGGCGGCTCGACCGGCTGCTCGCGGACGCCTGGACCGACCTGTCGCGCAGCCGGCTGCAAGCGCTCATCCGCGAGGGACGGGTGACCGTCGACGGCACCCCGGTGCTCGACCCGAGTCTGAAGATCGGCACCGGCGCGCTCGTTTCGATCGACGTGCCCCCGCCCGCGCGGGCCGCGCCGGAGGCGGAGGCGATCGCGCTCAGCGTCGTCCACGAGGACGAGGACGTGATCGTCATCGACAAGCCCGCGGGCCTCGTCGTCCATCCCGCGGCGGGGCATGACTCGGGCACGCTGGTGAACGCCCTGATCGCCCATTGCGGCGACAGCCTGTCGGGGATCGGCGGCGTGCGGCGGCCCGGCATCGTGCACCGGCTCGACAAGGACACCTCGGGCCTGCTGGTGATCGCCAAGAACGACCGGGCGCATCAAGGATTGGCGGCGCAGTTCGCCGATCACGGCCGGACCGGTCCCCTCGAGCGGACCTATGTCGCGCTCGTCTGGGGCGTGCCGGATCGTCGGCGCGGCACCGTTCGGGCGGCGCTGGCGCGCAGCAGCCACAACCGCGAGAAGATGGCCGTGGTGCCCGACGAACGCGGCCGGGAGGCGATCACCCATTACGAGGTCGAAGCCGCGCTGCCGCCAGGCCCGCAGCCTGTCGCGAGCCTCGTGCGATGCGAGCTCGAGACCGGGCGGACGCACCAGATCCGCGTCCACATGGCCCATATCGGACACCCCCTCCTCGGCGACCGGCTCTATGGGTCCGGCTTCAAGACCAAGGCCAACCGCCTCGCCGAGCCGCCACGCGCCGCTCTCGCGGCCTTGGGACGTCAGGCCCTCCACGCCGCGCTTCTCGGTTTCGAGCATCCGCGAACCGGACGGGCGCTGCGCTTCGAGAGCCCACTTCCGGAGGATATGCGGGTCCTTCTGACCGCGCTTCAATCGGCCGTGTGATCGCAAGCGGAACGGCCTGAGCGCCGCAATCGCTCGCCCCTGCGGGTTCTAGCGGCGTCAATCCGACGCAGAAGGAGGGTTGTGCGGCACCGCACCGCGATCCCGGCGTTGACCTCTCATTCTGGAGCCTCGGCGCCTCTGTTCGGCTATGCTCGAACCGTTTATATTGGACGGTTCGCGGCCGGCCGTCCGGGGGCCGCTTGCGGCTTGCCTCGGCGCGAGGGAGCCATAGGAGGACGAAACATGGCTACGGCGCTTCCGGTGCTCGCCAACGAAGGGGGCTTATCGCGCTACCTCGACGAGATCCGCAAATTCCCGATGCTGGAGCCGACCGAGGAATACATGCTCGCCAAGCGCTGGCGGGAGCATGGCGATCGCGAGGCCGCCCACAAGCTCGTCACGTCGCATCTGCGCCTCGTCGCGAAGATCGCCATGGGATACCGCGGCTACGGTCTTCCGATCAGCGAGGTCGTCTCCGAGGGCAATGTCGGCCTGATGCAGGCCGTGAAGCGCTTCGAGCCGGACAAAGGCTTCCGCCTGGCCACCTATGCGATGTGGTGGATCAAGGCCGCCATTCAAGAGTACATCCTGCGCTCCTGGTCGCTCGTGAAGATGGGCACGACGGCCAATCAGAAGAAGCTGTTCTTCAACCTGCGCAAGGCCAAGGGCCGCATCTCCGCCCTCGAGGAAGGGGATCTTCGGCCGGAGCAGGTCAAGCAGATCGCGACGCAGCTCGGCGTCACCGAACAGGACGTGGTCGACATGAACCGCCGCCTCGGCGGCGACGCTTCGCTCAATGCGCCGCTGCGCGAGGAAGGCGAGGGCGAGTGGCAGGACTGGCTCGTCGACGACAGCGCGAGCCAGGAGTCCGTGCTTGCCGCCGAGGAGGAGGGGCAGAACCGGCTGCAGGCCCTGCGCAACGCGCTCACGGTGCTCAACCCGCGGGAGCGCCGGATCTTCGAGGCGCGCCGGCTTTCGGACGAGCCGATGACGCTGGAGGACCTTTCAACCGAGTTCGGCGTCTCTCGCGAGCGCGTCCGCCAGATCGAGGTGCGCGCCTTCGAAAAGGTTCAGGAGGCCGTCAAGCGCAACCTGGCTCAGATCGAGAGGGCCGACGCAACCGCCTGAGGGCGCGCCGCGCGTGCCGACGGCCGAAGGGTCGGAGCCGCGGCACAAGTCCGCGGCGTTTCATTGCCACTGCCGGAAGGCGTCGTTGAGCACCTGTTCGCCGGCGGCGCCCTTTTCGATGCTCAGGATCGCACGCTGGCCGGCGGCCGTGCGGATCGGCAGGTCGATCCAGTTGCGGCGCAGGATGAGCTCCATGTTGCGGTCGACATCGTTGCGCAGGTTGGAGAGGCCGATCAGGAACAGGTTTTCGCGCACCGGCACGGGCAGGCCCGCGACCGGCGTGCCGCGGGAGGCTTCCTCGTTCTTGAACTGGAGCAGGCCTACGTCGCGGATGGCCCGGCCCGGATCGCCCGGGCGGGTCGAGAAATTGAGCTCGACGGTGTGCGACGCCGGCAGGCTCTGATCCGCGTTGCGGCGGATCAGGAGGTTGAGCGTCAGACCCGCATCGGGGATCTCGACGACCGCGCGCACGGCCGTCTCGAGCGGCTGTCCCTGGCCGGCGTTCACGGTCTCGAGGCGCCAGACCACCCGACCCGGGCTCGCCTTCGGGATTTGCGGATTGCTGGGGTCCTCCTCGTAGAAGATCGCACGTTGGGCGACGCCGACGTCCGCGCGGGCCGGGGCACTGGGCGCTGGGGCGGGAGCCGGTGCGGGGGCCGGTGCCGGCGCCGGGGCGGCCGGCGGAACGGCGACGGGTGCGCCGCCGCCGACCCGTTCGTTGAATTTCTCGCCGTCAGGGGCGCGCGGTGACGGGGCTTCCGCGACGGGGGTTTGCGCCGGCAGATTCGCGGGCCGGTCGCGCAGAAGCCAGGCCGCCACCGCGATCGCGCCGACCACCAGAGCCAGGATGGCGCCAAGCGCGATCGCCCGGCCCCGGTTGCCCGACCGAACCACGGGAGCGCGGCTGTCGACCCGCGGACGGGACGGACCGGCCGGCTCCGCGAAATGCGGCTCGTCGCGCTCCGGCGGGTAATCCTCGTAGCCGGAGTGGCTTTCCTCGGGGGGCGGGAGATCCGCAGGGTCGGGAAGCGGTTCCGCGGCCGGCATCGGGGGCTGGCTCGCCTCGGCCACGTGCGACGGAGGCGGCGGCGGTTCGAAGGCCGCCTCGACGCGGGTGATCGCGTCGTCGAGCGACAGCCGTTCGCGCTCGATCTCCGCCTCGGACAGGGGCGGATCCAGCGAGCGGAGCTGGTCCGTCAGCGCGCTCCGCGCGCGTTCATAGACCGATCGCCGGGCGTCTGGCGACCGGTTGGAAAGGCCTTCGATCGCGCGGGCGATCAGGGGATAGTAATCGGCCATGAAACTCAGTCCCGGAGTGGGATGTCCTGCAGCGCCCCTGTCGTCAACCCTCAAATGGATTCTTCATGAGGATCGTATCGTCTCGCTCGGGCGAAGTGGAGAGCACCGCGACCGGGCAGCCGATGAGTTCCTCCACCCGCCGCACGTACTTGATCGCCTGCGCGGGCAGCTCCGCCCAGGACCGGGCGCCGGCCGTCGACTGGCTCCAGCCCTCCATCTCTTCATAAATCGGCTCCACGCCCGCCTGCGCGCCCTGGCTGGCGGGGAAGTAGTCGAGGGTCGCGTCGTCGAGACGGTAGCCGACCCCGATGCGCAGCGTCCCGAAACCGTCGAGCACGTCGAGCTTGGTAAGGGCGATCCCGTCGATGCCGGACGTTCGCACGGATTGGCGCACAAGCGTGGCATCGAACCAACCGCAGCGGCGCTTGCGTCCCGTCACGGTGCCGAACTCGCGGCCGCGCTGGCCGATCAGCTCCCCGGTGGTGTCGTGAAGCTCGGTCGGAAAGGGCCCCTCCCCGACCCGGGTCGTGTACGCCTTGGCGATGCCGAGCACATATCCGACCGCCCCCGGCCCGAGCCCGGACCCCGTCGCCGCCTGACCTGCCACGGTATTCGAGGAGGTCACGAACGGATAGGTGCCGTGATCCACGTCGAGAAGCGCTCCCTGGGCGCCCTCGAACAGGATCCGCCGGCCGGCCCGCCGCTCGCCGTCGAGGAGACGCCACACGGCGTCCATGTAGGGCAGCACTTTCGCGGCGACCGAGGCGAGTTCCTCGTAGATCGCCCGGGGGTCGAACTCTTCGAGGTCGAGGCCTCGGCGCAGGGCATTGTGGTGAACGAGGAGCCGGTCGATCTTGGCGGGCAGCGCCTTGAGATCGGCGAGGTCCATGAGGCGGATGGCGCGGCGACCCGCCTTATCCTCATAGGCCGGGCCGATGCCGCGCTTGGTGGTGCCGATCTTGGTGCCCGAGCGGCCGCTCTCGCGCAGAGCGTCGAGCTCCCGGTGGAGCGAAAGGATCAGGCTCACGTTCTCGGCGACCCGGAGATTGTCGCGGGTGATCGTCACCCCCTGCTCCGCAAGGCGGGCGACCTCATCGACGAGCGCGTGCGGATCGAGGACGACCCCGTTGCCGATCACCGAAAGCTTGCCGGGTCGCACCACCCCGGAGGGCAGCAGCGAGAGCTTGTAGACGGTTCCCCCGATGACCAGCGTGTGACCGGCATTGTGGCCGCCTTGAAATCGCACGACCACGTCCGCCTGCTCGGAGAGCCAATCGACGATCTTGCCTTTGCCCTCGTCGCCCCATTGGGCGCCCACGACGACCACATTCGCCATCGCCGACCTCCTATGAAAAACCCCGGCGCAAGGCCGGGGTCGGGGTTGGGAACCTTGCTCGCAGTCATGGTGGATCGGGAAGATGAGGTCAAGGTGCCTAAACGGGGCGCTCGCGGCCCTGACGAGACACTCGGCGTAGCGTTCGCCCCGGGGTCGCCGGAGCGAAGGGTCAGGGCCCTTTTCGCTCCAGCAGCTCGAGCCTCAGGCCTGCCAGGGCGATGAGGGCCGGCGGGAGGGCGACGCCGGCCCGACGCATCTGCTGCGCGGCGTCCCGGCAACGGCGGATATCGTTCGCCTGCGCGAGGCTTTCCGCCTGCTGCAGGGAGACCGCGGCGGGACGGCTGGCGGTGTCGCCTTGCGGGATTGGGCCGGGCAGGCCGGACGCCTGCGGTGCCGTCGAGCCCTGCGTCGGAGGCGGCGTGCCTCGCGACGCTTCGACCGCCGGCGCGCCGGCACCCTGGGGCATGGGGGTCGGCTGGCTCGCGGGCGGGGCTTGCGCCCCGGCTCCGGTCGGCTGAGGCGCAGCCTGCCCTGCGGGCTGGGCGGGTGGCGCCGCCCCGGGCGCCGGGGCAGGCGCCGGCGGCGGCTGACGCAGGTAGGCCACGAGCTCCTGGCAGATATTGGCCGGCCCGCCGGTCGCCTGCTGCGCCGGGGGCGGAGCGGCGGGGACGGGGGCGGCCGCGGCGGGCGGCGCCGGCGTCGGTTGCGGGGCGGCCGTCTGCTGCGAGGGCGGGGGCGCTTCCGGGCCGGGCGGGGTTGCGGCCTGCTGCGACGGCGCCGGGGCGACGGGCGGGGTCGGCGATGCCTGCTCGACGGGCGGCGGCGCAGTCGGGCTTGCGGGAGCGGGCGCAGCGGCGCCGGGTCCCGCCGAAGCCGGGCCGGGCGCCTCGGGCGGTGCCGCCGATGGCGTCTGCGCTGGCGCGGGAACGGCGGGCGGCGCCTCGGTCGCGGTCTGGGCGAGAGCACTTCCCGCAATCAGGGCCGTTGTACCGAGGAGAAGGAGAGCGCGGCGCATGGAAAACTCCCTGGCTCTGGTCGGACGAAACGCAAGCCGGCGGGCCATCCCGCGCGGGCCCGTCGCGGCAGGCCCGTGCTCGCGGACAGCTCCGCGTGGAGGATAACTATGGCGCGGTTTGTGCCGCCCTCAAGCCCGGACGCCGTACCGAAGGCAGCGGCACTCACGGCCGGCGCGGGCGCTCTCGCGGGTTCACCCGCTCGTCAGGCCCGGCCGCGGGCGCTCTTGCTTCGCTTGACCCGCTCCTCGACGAAGTTGCGGATCTCCCGCGTACGGCGGTCCGGATCGAGCACCTCGGCATCGAGCCCGTGCCGCCACGCCAGGTCGCTGCGGTGCGGCTCGGCATGGAGCGCGACGAGGTCGGCCACGTAGGACGCCGCATCCTCGAGGCTGTCGCAGAACCCCTCGGCCACGAGGATCTCGGCACGTCGTTCCAGAATGACGGCGAGTTCGTCGAGACCGAACTCGGGATGGTACTGGACACCCCAAAGGCTGCCGCCGTCGGATGTGATCTCGGCCGCCTGGATCTCGGACATCGCGTTGGCGGCAAGCACCGTGCAACCCTGCGGCGGTACGGCCACCGTGTCGAGGTGGATCGCCGGCGCATCGTAGGCCGCGGGACGGCCGGCGAGCATCGGGTGGCTGCGTCCTGCGTCCGTCGGCACGAGCCGGCGGGCGAAGCCGATTTCGCGGCCCTTCGGGTTTCTCCGCACATCACCGCCCGCGGCCACCGCACCGATCTGGATGCCCCAGCAGGAACCGAAGGCCGGGGTCCCGGAGGCGTAGACCGCCCGCATGAGCTCGACCTGCCGCGTCACCGCGGGCGTCGCGTCGTAGACGTTGAGAGCCGAGCCGGTGAGCACCACGCCATCGTAGGACTGAAGGCCCGCGGAGTCCGGCAGGTTCGCGCCCTCGTCGGCCGGGAAGGCGAGATCGCACACGCTTGCGGGCTCGATGCGCTGCAGGACCGCGGCATAGGACTCGCTCGGCATCAGGCCGTACCAGGCCTTGTGAGCCAGGCGCGCTTCGCGCGCATTGCCCTCGACGACTAGAAAGCGCAATCCCATGGGCCCCTCGACGGCCGTTCCCCAGGTTCGGTTTACCGGTTCGACGAGCGGCGGCAAGGCCCACGTCGCGGCTCTTGTGGCCGTTCGGTCGCGAGGCCGATCTCGTCGGCTGTCGATCGAGACGCGTGGTCGGGGTCCGGAAATCAGTTCGCCTGTCCTCAAAACCGCACGGCCCGCGCGCGCTTCACCTGCGGGATGGCCTCGATCTGTCGCAGAAGTTCGGCCGACACGGGCTGGTCCACCGAAACGAAGCAGATGGCGTCGCCCCCGGGTCGGTCGCGGCCGAGCGCGAAGGTCGCGACGTTGACGCCCGCGTCGCCGAGGAGGGTGCCGAAGCGTCCGATGAAGCCCGGCTTGTCGTCGTTCCTGACGTAGATCATGTGCGGCGCGAATTCGGCATCGACCGCGATGTGGCGGATCTCGATCACGCGGGGCTTGCCGTCCTGGAACACGGTGCCGCCCGCGTGGCGCGGCATGTCTTCGGCGTCGACGACGATCCGCACGAAGCTCTCGTAGTCCCGCGCCGCGTTCTCACGCTTGACCTCCTCGACCATGATGCCGCGTTCGCGCGCGACCACCGGAGCGGAGACCATGTTGATGTCCTGGAGAAACGGTCGCAGCACGCCGGTCACCGCCGCCGAGGTCAGGGCACGGGTGTTCATCTCGGCGACCGCCCCCTCGTACTCGATTCGGATGCCTTTGATCGGCGCCTCGGTGAGCTGGCCGAGGAAGGAGCCGAGCTTTTCGGCGAGCGCGACGAACGGTTTCAGGCGCGGCGCTTCCTCCGCGGTGATCGAGGGGAAATTCACCGCATTCTGAATCGCGCCCTGAAGCAGGTAGTCCGACATCTGCTCGGCGATCTGCAGCGCCACGTTCTCCTGGGCCTCGGTCGTGGCCGCGCCGAGATGAGGCGTGCACACCACGTTGGGATGGCCGAAGAGCGGATTGGCGGTCGCGGGCTCCTCCGAGAAGACGTCGAAGGCGGCGCCGGCCACGTGACCGGCCTCGAGCGCGGCACGCAGAGCCGCCTCGTCGACGAGCCCGCCGCGGGCGCAGTTGACGATCCGCACGCCCTTCTTGGTCCGCGCGATGTTCTCGGCCGAAAGAACGTTTCGCGTCTTCTCGGTCATCGGAACGTGAAGGGTGATGATGTCGGCGCGGCGCAGCAGGTCCTCGAGCTCCACCTTCTCGACGCCGAGTTCGAGCGCCCGCTCGGGCGACAGGAACGGATCGTAGGCGATCACCCGCATGTGCAGCCCGATCGCCCGCCCGGCCACGATGGAGCCGATGTTGCCGCAGCCGATGACGCCGAGCGTCTTTCCCGTGAGCTCGACGCCCATGAAGCGGTTCTTCTCCCACTTGCCGGCCTGAGTCGAGGCATCGGCCTGCGGGATCTGGCGCGCCAGCGCGAACATCATCGCGATCGCGTGCTCCGCGGTGGTGATCGAGTTCCCGAACGGCGTGTTCATGACGATCACGCCGCGCGCCGTGGCGGCCGGGATCTCGACGTTGTCGACGCCGATGCCGGCGCGACCGATCACCTTGAGGTTCGCGGCGTGGTCGAGGACCTTGGCCGTCACCTTCGTGGCGGAGCGGATCGCGAGACCCTCGTACCCGCCGATGACGGCGGCGAGCCGATCCCGGTCCTTGCCGAGATCCGGCTCGAAATCGGCCGTGATGCCGCGGTCGTGGAAGATCTGGACGGCGGCCGGCGAGAGGGCATCGGAGATCAGAACGCGGGGCTGGGGCATGGGGCACCTGAGGTCCCTGCCCCTTTGCGGGGCGGGGTTTTAGGGATGGAATGACGGGGTCGCAGCGCCGAGGGGAGATGTCATGCTGGAAGGGTGATACCGAGGGTCATGTCCGGCTCACGTCACCCATCGGAACCATCCCCTCCCCCGCCCCCTCTCCGCTGCGGGATGGGCGGAGCCGGCGTCACGCGGCTTTCGCGAGCTTTGCCTTCTCGTGCGCAAAGGCCCAGTCGAGCCAGGGCGTGAGCGCCTCGAGGTCCGAGGCCTCGACGGTGGCGCCGCACCAGATCCGGAGGCCCGGAGGGGCGTCGCGGTAGGCGCCGATGTCGAAAGCGACCCCCTCCTTCTCGAGCGCCGCGGTGATGCCCTTCGCGACCGACGCGACGGCCTCCGGCCCTTGCGCGACCACGTCGGGGTCGGCGATCGAGAGGCAGACGCTGGTGTTCGAGGCCGTCGCTGGGTCCTTGGCGAGGTTCGCGAGCCAGGGCGTGCGGGCGACGAACGCCGCGAGAACCCCGGCGTTGGCGTCGGCCCTGGCGATCAGCGCCTTCAATCCGCCGATCCCCTTCGCCCACGTCGAGGGCGTCGATGTAGTCCTCGACCGCCAGCATGGAGGGCGTGTTGATGGTCTCGCCCTCGAAGATGCCTTCGATGAGCTTGCCGCCTTTCGTCAGGCGAAAGATCTTGGGCAGCGGCCACGGCGGCGCATAGCTCTCGAGCCTTGCGACGGCGCGCGGCGACAGGATCAGCATCCCGTGCGCGGCTTCGCCGCCCAGGACCTTCTGCCACGAGAACGTCACCACATCGAGTTTGCCGAAATCGAGGTCCTGGGCGAACGCCGCCGAGGTCGCGTCGCAGATCGCGAGCCCCTCGCGGTCCGCGGCGATCCAGCCGGCGTTCGGCACGCGCACGCCCGAGGTGGTGCCGTTCCAGGCGAAGACCACGTCGCGGGTCCGGGTGTCGACCTGCCCCAGATCCGGGAGCTCGCCGTAGTCGGCTTTGACGACCCGCACGTCCTCGAGCTGGAGCTCCTTGACGATATCCGTGACCCAGCCCTCGCCGAAACTCTCCCAGGCCAGGACGTCCACGGGACGGGCGCCGAGCATCGACCACAGCGCCATCTCGACGGCGCCGGTATCGGAGGCCGGCACGATGCCGATACGGTAGTCGGCCGGGACCTCCAGCACCTCGCGGGTGAGGTCGATCGCGAGCTTCAGGCGCGCCTTGCCGAGCTTCGCGCGGTGCGAGCGGCCCAACGCGTCGGTGCCGAGATTGTGGAGGCTCCAGCCGGGGCGCTTCGCGCAGGGGCCGGACGAGAAGAAAGGCGCGCGGGGTCGCGCCGCGGGCTTGCTGGCCATGTGATCCATCCTTGCAGATGGGCGCCTCTCGTTGGGGAGAGGTGTCCCGCCGACCCGTATGGCGGAGCCCGGTTCCGCGGTCAAGGCGCAGCGCGCAGGACCATCGGCGAAGATTAAATATCGTTCATCAAACCGTCATGCCCTACACTAATCCGTGTGCGTTAGGATCTCTGGGTTGCCCGGGCCTATATTGTGCTAGGAGCCACTCCCAAAGAGCGAGGGGTCTCAAGGAGCGAGCATGCGTGTGATCGGTCAGCTCGCCGTCATTGCCGTGCTGGGTGCAGCGGGCTACGGCGGCTGGTACGCCTACCGGGAAGGTCATCTGGTGCAGGCACCGGTGGTCGGTCCCTACATCGCCAAGCTGATCCCGCAGCCTGCTGCCGGCACCGCTCGCACCCCTGGCGGCCGCGGCGCGCCGGGCGGTCCCGGCGGTGCCCCGGTGGTCGAGGTCGACACCGTGAAGACCGGCCGGATCGTCGAGACCCGCGAGGCGGTCGGGACCGTGCGGGCCTTCGAGTCCATTACGGTCACCGCCAAGGTGATGGGATTCATCGCGAAGATCGAGTTTCAGGAGGGCCAGAAGGTCAACGCCGGGGACATGCTGGTCGCCCTCGACGCCGAGGAGCGCCGCGCCGACATCGAGGCCGCCGTGGCCGAGAGCCGTCGCGCGACCGCCCAGCGCAACGAGATCGCGACTCGCCTGGAGCGCGCGCTGGCCCTGCGCCGATCCGGTGCCGGGACCGAGGCGCAGGTGGACGACCTGACCGCGCAGGTCCGCACGCTCGAGAGCGCCATCGCGTCGGCCGATGCGCGCCGCAGAGCCGCCGAGGCGAGGCTCGAAGACCTCGTGATCCGCGCCCCGTTCGCGGGCCGCGTCGGCACCCGCTCGGTTTCGCTCGGCGCCTATCTCGCACCCGGCACGCGCATCACGACGCTTGACGATCTCTCGAAGGTGCGCCTCGACTTCTTCGTGCCCGAGAACCTCCTCGGCCGCCTGAAGGAGGGGCAGGTCGTCAAAGCCACGGCGGCGGCCTACCGCGACCGCAGCTTCGAGGGAAAGGTGTCGGTCATCGATCCGCGGATCGATCCGGTGACGCGCACGGTGCGCTTGACCGCCGAGTTCCCGAACCCGGACGAGGCTCTGAGACCCGGCATGTTCCTGTCGGTGGGCCTCGAGGTGACGTCCAACGACAACGCGGTCGTTGTGGCCGAGGAGGCGGTGGTGAGCGAGGGCCTGCGCCACGTCGTCTATCCCGTGAAGGACGACAAGGTCGAGCGCCGCGTCATCCGCATCGGTCAGCGCCAGGGCGGCAAGGTCGAGGTGCTCGAGGGCCTGCAGCCCGGCGAGACCATCGTGGTGCTCGGCGTGCAGCGGGTCCGTCCCGGCGCCGCGGTGACGCCGCGGCCGGTCGGCACCCCGCCCGCTCCGCCCCCGGCCGCCCGGCGCGAGCCGAGCGCCGCACCCGGCGCGCAGCCCACCCGCAGCGCGCTGAATCCGGTCAACACCGCCAGCGCGACGGAACGGCCGTAGAACGTTCCGCGCGACTGGCGCGATAGCGAACGGCAGCGGGTTCGGCCCCGGATCTTCCGCCCGTTCTTGGAGCTTCGAGAGCCCTCGTCCCGCATGCGGGAAGAGGCATAATGGCCCGGTTCGAGAGCAAAAAGCCATGCAGGTCTCCGACCTCTTCATCCGTCGTCCCGTGTTCTCCGTCGTGGTCAGCCTTCTGCTGATCGTCGGCGGGCTCGCCAGCCTCATGAACCTTCCGGTGCGCGAATATCCGGCGGTGGACCGGCCGGTCGTGTTCGTGTCGACCATCTATCGCGGTGCGTCGAACGAGGTCATCGAAAGCCGGGTCACCGAGGTCGTCGAAGGCGCCGTCGCGGGAATCGAGGGCATCCGCCAGATCACCTCGAGCAGCCAGAACGATCGCTCGTCGGTTTCGATCGAGTTCGACGTCAGCCGCAATCCGGAGGCCGCCACGTCGGACGTGCGCGACGCCGTCTCCCGCGTGATCGGCCGCCTGCCCGACGGCGCCGAAACTCCGGTGGTGCGGAAGGCCGACGCCAACGCCTCGCCCATCATCTGGGTCGGGTTCACGTCGGACACGCTCGATCCCATGGAGCTGAGCGATTTCCTGAACCGGGTCTACGTGGACCGGCTCTCCACGCTTCCGGGCGTCGCCAACGTTTACATCGCGGGAGAACGGCGCTTCGCGATGCGGATCTGGGTCGACCGTTCGGCGCTGGCGGCCCGCGGCCTCACCGTGCAAGACCTCGAAACCGCGATCCGTCGCCAGAACGTCGAGCTGCCGGGCGGACGGGTCGAGTCCAGCCAGCGCGAGCTGACGGTGAAAACCGATTCGCGCCTCGCCACGCCGGAACAGTTCGAGCAGGTGATCCTTACGAACAGGAACGGCTATCTGGTGCGCCTCGGCGAGGTCGCCCGGGTCGAGGTCGGCGCCGAGGACGACCGTTTCGAGTTCTACCAGTCCGGCCGGACCGCGATCGGCTTAGGGGTCGTGCGGCAATCGACCGCCAACACGCTCGCCGTCGCGGACGCGGTCCGCGAGGAGGTGGGGGAACTGCAGGAATCGCTGCCGCCCGGCACCCTGAGCGAGGTCCTCTACGACGAGAGCCAATTTATCCGCGCGTCGATCAGCGGCGTGCTCAAGACGCTCGCCGAGGGCATCGGCCTCGTGATCCTGGTGATCCTGCTCTTCCTGCGCGACTGGCGCTCGACCATCGTCGCCATGGTGGCGATCCCGGTCTCGGTGATCTCCGCCTTCATGGTGATGTCGTTCCTCGGCGCCTCCATCAACGTGCTCACGCTGCTCGCGATCGTGCTCGCAATCGGCATCGTGGTCGACGATGCGATCGTCGAGATCGAGAACATCCATCGCCGCATCGAGGAGGGACAGCCGCCGCTGCTCGCGGCCTTCGACGGCGCCCGCGAGATCGGCTTCGCGGTGATCGCGACCACCGCCACGCTCATGGCCGTGTTCGTGCCCCTCGCCTTCATGACCGGCAACACGGGCAAGCTGTTCCGCGAATTCGCGATCACGCTCGCCGCCTGCATCTTCTTCTCCGGGGTCGTGGCGCGCACGCTCACGCCGATGATGTGCTCCAAGCTGATGGTGCCGGCCCACGGCCGCATCCAGCGCCTCACGGAGCCGCTGTTCGAAGGCATGAACCGGGGCTATCGCTGGCTGCTCACCCGCGCGCTCAAGGTGCCGCTGGTGTTCCTGGCGATCGGCGGGCTGGTGTCGCTCCTCGCCTACAATCTCTTCGCCGTGATCCCCAAGGAGTTCTCTCCGACGGAGGACCGGGGCGCGATCATCGTCCGCATCCAGGCGCCCGAAGGCGCGAGCCTCGACTATACGCGCGAGCGCGTGAGGGAGGTCGAGCGAGCGCTCATGCCCTACCAGGAGCGCGGCGTCGTCTCGTCCATGCTGAGCCAGGTGGCGCCGGGATTCGCCCGTCCTTCCCCGGTCAACGAGGGCATGGTGATCGTGCGCCTCGTCCCTTGGGAGCAGCGCGACGTCAAGCAACAGGACCTTGTCCAGCGACTGACGCCGCAGATCTCGAGCTTCCCGGGCGCCCGCGCGTTCCCGCTCAACCCTCCGTCCTTCGGCGGCGCCGGAGGCTTCGGCCAGCCGATCCAGTTCGTGCTCGGCGGCCCCGACTACGACACCCTTCGCGGCTGGCGCGACATCGTCATCCAGAAGGCGCAGGAGACCGGCAAGCTCGTCAACATCGATTCGAACTACCGCGAGTCGCAGCCCGACGTCCGGGTGCAGATCGACCGCTCCCGCGCCGCGGACCTCGGCGTCTCCGTCGAGGAAATCGGCCGTACGCTCGAGCTGATGTTCGGCGAGCGCGAAGTCTCGACCTTCGTCAATCGCGGCGACGAGTACCCGGTGATCATGCGCGCCCGCGCCCGGGACCGCGCGACGCCGAGCGACCTCACCAACACCTTCGTGCGCGCCGCGAACGGCGAGCTGGTCCCGCTCTCGTCGTTCGTGTCGATCTCGGAGTCGGCGGCGCCGCAGTCCCTCAACCGCTTCGACCGCCTGCGCTCGATCACGATTCAGTCGGCGCTCGCTCCGGGCGTCTCGATCGGCGAGGGCCTCGCGATCCTCGAGCAGATCGTGCGCGAGAACCTGCCCGCCGAGGCCCGCATCGGCTATACCGGCCAGTCGAAGGATTTCCGCGAGTCCTCGAACGCGATCTACATCACCTTCGCGATGGCGCTGCTCGTCGTCTTCCTGGTGCTCGCGGCGCAGTTCGAGAGCTGGATCAATCCGCTCATCATCATGCTGACCGTGCCGCTCGCGGTGACGGGCGGTCTCGCGGCGCTCTGGCTGACCGGGCAGTCGCTCAACATCTACAGTCAGATCGGCATGATCTTGCTCATCGGTCTCATGACCAAGAACGGCATCCTGATCGTCGAGTTCGCGAATCAGTTGCGCGAGCGGGGCGCAAGCGTGCGCGACGCGGTGATCCAATCGTCGGTCCTCCGCCTGCGCCCGATCCTCATGACCTCGATCGCGATGATCGGGGGCGCCATCCCGCTCGCGTGGTCGACCGGAGCGGGCGCGGAGGCGCGCAACGCGATCGGCTCCGTGATCGTCGGAGGCGTCACGCTCTCGACCGCCCTGACGATGCTCGTCGTGCCCTCGCTGTATCTCCTCATCGGCGGATTCACGAAGCCGTCCACCTACGTCGGCGACATGCTCGAGAAGCTCCGGGCACAGACGGGCCTGCGTCCGCATGGGGAACGCAAGCCGCCCGCGCAGCAGCCAGCGGAGTAACGATTCACCAGGTTCGGCGGTTCTTCGAAGCGCCCTTCGCGCCTCAGTCGATCGTGTATCGCGCGCCGAGCCGGAGTTCGTGCGCTTCGAGGGAGTCGGTGCGGATCCCGTCGCCCGGTCCGTCGATCTTGGTCCTCGCGTCGCCGAGATGCATATAGCGATAGCCCAGATCGAGTTGGAACCCGAACCCGAGATTCACGGCCGCACCCGCCATGAGCGCCCAGGCGAAATTGTTCGTGGTGTGCGGCTGAAGGAAGCCGCTGCCGACCAGCACGCCCGCCGCGTACGCCTCGCGGGAGATATTGGTGAGGCGGTTGCCCGCAAGGCCGATGCCCGCGCCGATATAGGGAGTTATGCCGCCGAACGAGCCGAAATCCACGTAGCCGTTGAAGAGGATCGTCGTCGACTCGAGGTCCGCCTGGTCGCGCACGTAGCCGTTCGCGTAGGTGATGAGCGGGCGAGTGCCGCTGAACTCGGCCCCGAAGCGGTGATCGACCGTCACGTCGGCGCGCAGGAAATTCGTGAACGCATAACCGATGCCGCCGCCGAGCGAGAAGGTCTCGTCGAGGCGGACGCTGTCGAGCGGCTGCGAGTTCGGCAGCCCGAAGCCGAAGTCCTTCGGATTGGTGTACCCGACGTAGCCGACATCGCCGCGCAGGTACCAGCCGGTCCCGAGCTCGACGACCTGTTCGGTGTCGGTGCCCATGAGCGCGGGTGCCGGCGAAAGCAGATCCGCGGCGCGTGCCTGCCCCGCAGCCGCAAGTCCGGCAATCATCAAGCTCACGAGGGTCGATACGGTCGAGCGGGCCAGGGCACTCATCATCCACTCCAGGATCATCACGCCCCGTGGTGCGGAGCGCTTCATGGAAGATGACGCTACGTGAGTCTGGTTAAGCGGCGATTAAGGTTAACGGCTTTTTGGCGCGGAGCCGCGGTGCCGGCCGATTTGAGGAATTCGAGTCCCCGTTTGGATCCAATTGAGGACGGTGGCGCCACCTTTCGCGGCGCGCGGAGGGATATGCGTTCAGAACTTCATCCTCGAACGACGTCCGCAAGTGGATCGAAGCCCGCCGGGCGCGCAGCGCGGCGTCCCGGATATCCGCGTTGCAGCCCGTGCAGCCAGCAGGTCCCCTCTCGCAAGGAGCGAACGCGCCGCGACCGCCCGCTACGCCGCCGCGGAGGAGAGCGCATCCACGACGTCGTCGACGACCTGGAGCACGAGTTCGCGGTCGTCGCCCTCGCCCATGACGCGGATGACGGGTTCCGTGCCGGACGGCCGGATCACCAGGCGGCCGCCGTTGCCGAGGCGCTGACGGGCCGATTCGATGGCCGTAACCACCGTGGTGTGCTGCAGCGGCTGCCCCGACTTGTAGCGCACGTTCTTGAGGATCTGCGGCAGCGGCTGGAAGCAATGGCAGACGTCCGACACCGGCCGGTCGAGACGCTTCACGACCGCAAGAAGTTGCAGCGCCGCGATGAGCCCGTCGCCGGTCGTGGTGTAATCCGACATGATGATGTGACCGGACTGCTCGCCGCCGAGGTTGTAGCCGTGCTCGCGCATGTGCTCGAGCACGTACCGGTCGCCGACGGCGGTTCGCACGAGACCGAGCCCCAACCCGTCGAGATAACGCTCCAAGCCGAGATTGGACATTACCGTCGCGACGATGCCGGGCTGCGCGAGACGGCCGTCCTCCTGCCACGATCGTGCGACCACCGCCATCACCTGGTCGCCATCGACGATCTGTCCCTTCTCGTCGATGATCAGCACGCGGTCCGCATCGCCGTCGAGAGCGATGCCCACATCGGCGCGCAGCTCCCGCACCTTGCGGGTGAGTGCGTGGGGGGCCGTGGAGCCGACCTCGTGATTGATGTTGAAGCCGTCCGGCTCCACGCCGATCGGGATCACCTCGGCGCCGAGCTCCCACAGCGTTTCGGGCGCCACCTTGTAGGCGGCGCCGTTCGCGCAGTCGACGACGACGCGCATGCCGTCGAGGCTCACCTGCCGCGGCAGGGTGCGCTTGGCGAACTCGATATAGCGGGCATGCACGCTCTCGATGCGCTTGGCCCGGCCGAGATCGGCCGAGGGGGCGAGCCGTTTCCCGAGATCGGAGTCGAGCAGCGCCTCGATGCTGCGCTCCACTCCGTCGTTGAGCTTGAAGCCGTCGGGTCCGAACAGCTTGATGCCGTTGTCCTCGTAGGGGTTGTGGGAGGCGGAGATCATCACCCCGAGGTCGGCGCGCATGGAGCGGGTCAGCATGGCCACGGCCGGCGTCGGCATCGGGCCGAGCAGCAGCACGTCCATACCGACCGAGGTGAACCCGGCCTGGAGCGCCGACTCGATCATGTATCCCGACAAGCGGGTGTCCTTGCCGATGACGACGCGGTGACGGTAATCGCCCCGTTGGAATAAGAGACCGGCGGCCTGCCCGACCTTGAGGGCGAGTTCCGGTGTGATGACGCCGTTCGCACGGCCGCGAATGCCGTCGGTCCCGAAGTATTTCCGCACGTTCCTGCTCTCCACCTCCCGGAACGCTGCCGGAGCGCTCTTGCCCTTCTTCAAAGCAACCTCCACCTCGACGGTCAAGGCGCGCGCAACGACGCAGCCCATCACAAGTGATGGGCGAATATTACAACAGAAAAGCTTGGCCGTCGCCCGGATTCAGGTCTGGGATGGCCCAAACGGAAGCGCCCGCCGCGGCGGGCGGGCGCTTTCTGTCGACACGGTTAACGGACGTCAGGCCTGAGGCTGTGGCTCGAGGCCGCCGTCGGTCTCCCGCGGGCGGCCCCGGCCGGCGGACGGCACCGGGGAACCGCGGGCGGGCGTGACCGGCTCGCCGATGTCGCGCACCGGGGGCTGCCCGTCGAGGAGGTTGCGGATCTCGTCGCCCGTGAGCGTCTCGTACTCGAGGAGGCCCTTGGCGAGCGTCTCCAATTCCTCGCGGTTTTCCGTGAGGATCCGACGCGCATCGTTGAGCCCGGTCTCGACGAGGCGGCGAACCTCCTTGTCGATGGTCTGCGCTGTCGCCTCCGAGATGTTCTGCTGACGGCCCATGGACATCCCGAGGAACACTTCCTCCTGGTTTTCGCCGTAGGCCACGGTCCCGAGCTCGGGCGAGAACCCCCAGCGGGTCACCATCATGCGCGCGAGCCGCGTCGCCTGCTCGATGTCGCTCTGCGCCCCGGAGGTGACCTTGTCCTGGCCGAAGATCATCTCCTCGGCGATGCGGCCGCCCATCATGATGGCGAGCCGCGAGGTCATCTGCTCGAAGCTCATGGAGAGCTTGTCGCGCTCGGGCAGCTGCATGACCATGCCGAGCGCCCGGCCGCGCGGGATGATGGTCGCCTTGTGGACCGGATCGGTGGCGGGGACGTGCAGGGCGACCACGGCGTGGCCGGCCTCGTGGTACGCCGTCAGACGCTTCTCGTCGTCGGTCATCACGAGGGAGCGGCGCTCGGCGCCCATCATGACCTTGTCCTTGGCGTCCTCGAACTCGTGCATCGTCACGATGCGCTTGCCGCGGCGGGCCGCGAGCAGCGCCGCCTCGTTGACGAGGTTCATGAGGTCGGCGCCCGAGAAGCCCGGGGTTCCGCGGGCCAGAACCCTGAGATCCACGTCCGGCGCCAGCGGCACCTTGCGAACGTGAACCTTCAGGATCTTCTCGCGGCCGACCACGTCCGGATTCGGCACGACGATCTGGCGATCGAAGCGCCCGGGGCGCAGGAGCGCCGGGTCGAGAACGTCGGGACGGTTCGTCGCCGCGATGATGATGACGCCCTCGTTGGCCTCGAAGCCGTCCATTTCGACAAGGAGCTGGTTGAGGGTTTGCTCGCGCTCGTCGTTGCCGCCGCCGAGACCGGCGCCGCGGTGGCGGCCGACCGCATCGATCTCGTCGATGAAGATGATGCACGGCGCATTCTTCTTCGCCTGGTCGAACATGTCGCGCACCCGGGAAGCGCCGACACCCACGAACATCTCGACGAAGTCCGAACCCGAAATCGTGAAGAACGGCACGTTCGCCTCGCCCGCGACCGCGCGGGCCGTCAGGGTCTTACCGGTGCCGGGCGGGCCGACGAGCAGAACGCCGCGCGGGATCCGTCCGCCCAGCCGCTGGAATTTCTGCGGGTCGCGCAGGAACTCGACGATCTCCTGCAGGTCCTCCTTGGCCTCGTCGATGCCGGCCACGTCCTCGAACGTGACGCGGCCGTGCGCCTCCGTGAGGAGCTTCGCCTTCGACTTGCCGAACCCCATGGCGCGCCCGGCGCCGCTCTGCATCTGCCGCGAGAGGAAGACCCAGGCGCCGATGAAGATGAACACCGGCAGCAGGTTCATGAGGATGGCGATGAACCACGGCGTGTTGTCGGACTGCGGCCGTGCGGTGATCTGCACGCCCTTCTGCTGCAGCTTCGTGACCAGCATCGGGTCGTTCGGCGCATAGGTCGTGAAGGTCCGGCCGTCCGTGAAGGTGCCGCTGATCTCGGGTCCCGAGATGATCACGTTCGAAATCCGCCCGGCATCCGCCTCGTTGAGGAGCTGGCTGTAGGCGATGTCGCTGCCGCCCGGCCGCTGGCCCGGGTTCTGGAACAGGGTCACGAGGGCCAGAACGAGGAGAAAAATGACCACCCACAGGGCGAAATTGCGGAAATTGGGATTCATCGGACCAGATCTGCCCCCAGGGGAGGTGAACGCGAAAGCCTCGGGTCTTCGCGATACACGTGTTCAAGGCAATTTAGGCACGTCGCATTCCCTTGCCAAGGGAAGCGGGACGTCCTGCGTCATCTTCACTGCCATAAGGATAACGACCTCGGCGGCGGACAGGTTCAGGGCGGATCGCGAGAGACCCATCCCGGCGAAGCTCGATCACCCGCCCCGCCAAGGTGAGACGCAGCGGCCGGCCCTCGCTCACCGCGGCGCGCAGGCGTTCGAGCGCCCGTTCGAGACGCTGCAGGCGAAGGGGATCGAGTTCCTCGCCGCCCTCGCGGAGCATCAGGGCGAGCATGCGCGCGGCGATCTCGAACGGCTCGTCGAGGAGACCGCCTCCGAGGCGGACACCCCGCTCGCCTCTCCCGGCCCGGGCCACGGCCTCCCGTGCCTTGGCGTCGAGCGCGTCCTCGACCCGCCGCGCCCGCTCGGCGAGCTGCCCGAGGCGCTCGGGGGTGAGGCCTTCCGCGGCGAGGGTCGGGAGGAGCTTGCGCCAGCGGGCGCGCGCGAAGCGTTCGTCGAGGTTGGAGGGATCCTGGACGAAATCCCAGCCTTCGCGCCGACACAGGTCCACCAGGCTCGCCTTCGGGACTCCAAGGAGCGGCCGGACCAGGCGGATGCCGTCCCGGTCCACCTCGGGGCGCATGCCCACGAGCCCTGCCACCCCCGAGCCCCGCGCCACGCGCATGAGGATCGTTTCGGCCTGATCGTCCAGGGTGTGGGCGACGGCCACGTGGCTCGCGCCGCAGCGCAGGGCTTCGGAGAACAAGAGCTCGTAGCGCTTTTTTCGCGCGGCCTCCTGGAGCCCGGCGTTCGGCTTTGGTCCCTGCCACTCGAGAATCCGGTGCGGGATGCCGATCTGCGCCGACCACCCCGCCACGATGGCGGCCTCGGCGGCGGATTCCGCGCGCAACGCGTGGTCCACCGTCGCTGCGATCAGATCCGGGCGCGAGCCCGGGGCGCGCCAGCGATTGAGGAGATGCAGCAGCGCGACGGAATCCGGGCCGCCCGAGACCGCGACGAGGACGGTCGAGGCATGGCGGAGGGGTGCGAAAAGGCCATCCAGGGCCTCGCCGGCGGCGGAGAGGGTGTCTCCCGGCCGGATCACGGCGGCGTCAAACACACTTGGCGCGTTTCTGCTCGCGCTCCAAGCCTTGCCTCAGCGCCGGTGCGGCCTGCGGGTACTTGCGGTCGAACTCGCCATAGACCGCGCAGGCCCGGTCGCGCGCGCCGAGCGCATTCAGCGAGACCCCGAGCTTCAGGAGAGCGTCCGGCGCCTTGCCGGCGTTGGGATGCTCGGTCGAGAGGTTGAGGAATTGCTCGGCGGCTTCGCGGGCGCGGTTGCGCTGGAGGTAGCTCTCGCCCAACCAATACATGGCTTCCGGGACCATGCGGTCGCGCGGATGTGATTGGATGAACCGGCGGAAGCCCATCTCGGCCTGCTCGTACTGCCTCTGGACCAGCAGCGCATAGGCGGCGTCGTAGTCCGCGCGCGGGTCCGGACTGCCGGTCGCGGCGATGCTCGGCCCGGCCCGCGGCACGGCGGCGGGCGCCGGGGACGCGGGGCTGCGGCTGGTTCGTCCAAGATCGAGCGGCGCGGCCGCGGGGGCTTCCTCCTCATCCTCGATCAGGTCGCCGATGCCCGAGAGCGCGGCCCCGGGCAGGGGCATCGGCCCTCCGGCGCCCGCCGACGCGAGGGGCGCAGAGGGTGCGGTCGCCCCGAGCGGCCTCGGCGCGCCCGGGGCGTCGGGAGACTCTCGGGGATCGAACGCATCGCCGCGACGCTGCGGGAGCGGCGAGGGCTGCTGCACGGGGCGCGCGGGGGCGGCCGCACTCGGGTTTTGTCCGGACGTCGCCGAGGGCGGCGACGGGCGCGCGGCGGCGCCCCGCCCGTCCTGGAACCGGAACTCGACATCCTCCTGGAACTTGCGCAGCTGCTCCTTGAGCTGGCGGTTCTCGAACTGGAGCTGCTCGATCTGCCCGGACAGCTGGCGGATCTGGTTCTCGACCCGGCTGAGCCGAACGACCGCGTCGGCGGCATCCTGCGCGGAGGCGGGCGCGCCGACGGTCAGGAGAACGAGAAGGGCGAGGCGGCGGAGCATTCGGGCACCAAGGTCATTCCGAGTCGGGGAGACAGGCCGTTAACACAAAAGTTCCGCGAGAGCGAAAGTGCGACCAGGACCCCGAGGGGCGACCCGGCGCTTCCAAGTGTCGCCCCGGCGCGGATCCCCCTTTCCGGCGTGAGACCGCGAGACCGCCCTGGCCGACTCGCATCCCTGGGCGTCGAGCGCCCCCGCCTACGCGCCTGCTCCTGCGTCGAGCACCGTGACCGCGCGGCGGTTCTGCGACCAGCACGAGATGTCGTTGCACACCGCCACGGGGCGCTCCTTGCCGTAGGATACGGTGCGGAACCGCGACGGGCTGATGCCGCGCGAAGCCAGGTAGTCGCGGACCGTCTGGGCCCGCCGCGCCGAAAGGGAGAAATTGTACTCGCGCGTGCCGCGCTCGTCCGCGTGGCCCTCGATCAGGAACGTGTAGCGCGGGTAGCGCTGAAGCCACTGCGCTTGCTGGTCGAGGGTCGCGATCGACGTAGGCGTGAGATCGGTCGAGTCGCTCTCGAAGAAGACCCGGTCCCCCACGTTCACCACGAAATCCTGGGCCGTGCCGGGAGTTGCGGCTCCGCGGGCGCCGAGGCCGGCTGCGGTCGAGGCCGTCACGTCCTTGTTGGACGAGCACGCCGCGGCCCCGAGCGCGATGACGAGGGCGGCGGCGAACCTTACGGCGCGCAACGTGATCATGGCAAAACTCCTTACACTCCGTCTGCCGAGCGTCCGCCAATTCGTAGGGCGGGATGGTTAAGGGAGGGTTCCGTCAACCTTGACGAACGGTCGAAGTCGGTGCCGAAAAGCAATGAAAGGCATAAACCTGCGGCCAGGGTTAATCGAGCGTGAATGCGGCAAAGAGGTGGCTGCGCCCCCGGTTCACGGCAGGGGCCCGCCCTGTGCGCCCCCGTGGTGCTCTTGGCAAGCCACGGCCGTGATGCCATCTCACCGCCATGATCAAGTACGCGCTGGCCTGCCCGGAGGGCCATGAGTTCGAGAGCTGGTTCCCGTCGAGCGAGGCTTATGACGAGCAGCGTCGGCGCGGCTTCGTGACCTGCCCGGTGTGCGCCTCTCCGAAGGTCGAGAAGCAGATCATGGCACCCCGCATCGGACGCTCCGGCCAGGCCCCCGCGACCGTGGCCGAGCCCGAGAGCCAGCCCATGGCGGTGCTCTCCGACAAGGAGCGCGAGATCCGCGCCATGCTGCGCGCCGTCCGCGAGCACGTCACCAAGAACGCCGAGAACGTCGGCGAGCGCTTCCCCGAGGAGGCGCGCAAGATGCATTACGGAGAGATCGAGAATCGCTCGATCTACGGCGAGGCCAGCCCCTCCGATGCGCGGGCTCTCCTCGAGGAGGGAATCGAGGTTCACCCCCTGCCCGTCGTACCCGACGACCGCAACTGAGCGCGCCGAATTGTCGTGGCGGTCTACTTCACGAGCGACACCCACTTCGGCGACCCGCGGGTGCTGCGTATCGACAAGCGCCCCTTCAAGACCGTTCCGGAACACGACGCGGCGCTGATCGCCCTCTGGAACGAGACCGTCGCCCCCGACGACGAGGTCTGGCACCTCGGTGATTTCGCTCTCCAGCTCGGAGAGGAGCGCATCGCGGCGTTACTCGGCCGTCTCAACGGCCGCAAGCACCTCGTCACCGGCAACAACGACGGCCCCGCGACCCTCTCGGCCGCGGGATGGGCGAGCGTTCAGGCCTATGCCGAGCTCACCAGCGACGGGACCGCCGTGGTGATGTGCCACTACGCTTTCCGCACGTGGAAGAACATGGGCCGCGGCTGGATCGACCTGCACGGCCATTCGCACGGTCGACTGAAGCCGCAGACGCGGCAATACGACGTCGGCGTCGACGTCTGGGACTACCGGCCGGTGACGCTCCAGACCATCCTGGGATCCCGGCGACGGACAAAAGCGGCGTCCGCCGTTTGATCCAGCTTACCCGCGCCCTACGACCAGGGCTCGGAGGCAATCGTGGATCAGGTCCCAGCCGAACTGCGCTCGAAGCGCTTCAAGCCCCTGTCCGCCCTGCGCGGGCTTCTCGAGAACGAAGCGGCCGGCGGCTTGATCCTCATGGGGGTCGCGGTCCTGGCGCTGTCGTCGCGAACTCGCCGCTCGCGCCGGTCTATTTCGAGGTCCTTGAGACGCATGTCCTCGGACTGAGCGTCCTGCACTGGATCAACGACGCCCTGATGGCCGTGTTCTTCCTGCTGGTCGGGCTCGAGATCAAGCGCGAGATGCTCGACGGACAGCTCTCGACCTGGTCGCGCCGGGCGCTGCCGGGGATCGCCGCGGTCGGCGGCATGGTCGTTCCGGCGCTGATTTACGTCGCGATCAACTGGAGTTCGCGCCGGAAACCCTGCGCGGCTGGGCGATTCCGTCGGCCACGGACATCGCCTTCGCGCTCGGCGTGCTCGCGCTCCTCGGCTCGCGGGTTCCGGCCTCGCTCAAGGTCTTCCTGACCGCGCTGGCGATCCTCGACGACCTCGGCGCCGTGGTGATCATCGCACTGTTCTACACGAGCGACCTGTCGCTGCCGATGCTCGGCCTGACCGCGTTCACGCTCGCGATGCTGACCGTCCTGAACGTCGCCGGCGTGACGCGACTTGCGCCCTATCTCGTCCTCGGCGCCGCGCTCTGGTTCTTCGTGCTCAGGTCCGGCGTCCATGCGACCCTGGCCGGGCGTCGCGCTCGCGTTGACGGTTCCGCTGCGCCCGACGCCCGGGCGGCCCGAGGCTGCGGATTCCCCGCTCCACCGCCTGGAGCACGCGATCCAGCCCTGGGTGGCCTTCCTGATCGTGCCGGTCTTCGGCTTCGCCAACGCCGGCGTCGCCCTCACGGGTCTCTCCGCCGAGGTGCTGCTCGCACCGGTTCCGCTCGGCATCGCGCTCGGGCTGTTCGTCGGCAAGCAGATCGGCGTCTTCGCGTTTGCGGATCTCGCGATCCGCCTCGGTCTCGCGGACGTGCCCGCCGATGCGAGCCGGCCGCAGTGCTACGGCGTGGCGCTCCTGTGCGGCATCGGCTTCACGATGAGCCTGTTCATCGGCAATCTCGCCTTTCCGCACACGCCGCAACTCGTCGACGCGACCAAGATCGGGGTGCTCGCCGGCTCGTCGCCTCCGCGGTGATGGGGTACCTCGTGCTGCGGCTTTCGCGGCCGCGGCGGCGTGCAGCGCGGCGCACCGGACCTAGCCCGGCATGCCGCGCGCTCGCGCAACGTCATGGATCGGCGTCACTGGACCGAAGGGCAAGCGCCATGTAGTTGACGCTGGTGTCGCGGGCGAGCGTCCACTGGTCGCGCAGCGGGTTGTAGACCACGCCCCGGACCTCCACGACCGAGAGGCCGGCTGCGTCGACGGCCATTCCGAGCTCGTCCGGGGTGACGAATTTCTCCCACTGGTGGGTCCCTCGGGGGAGCCACCCAGCACGTACTCCGCCCCGACGATCGCGAGCGCGAAGGCCCGCAGGGTCCGGTTCAACGTCGCCATGACGAGGATGCCGCCGGGTTTCACGGCGGCGCCGCAGGCCCTCACGAAGGCCGGCACGTCGGTGACGTGCTCCACGACCTCCATGGCGAGGACGACGTCGAAACGCTCGCCTCTCGCGACGACCGACTCGACCGTCTCGCTCCGGTAGCCGACGGGTATGCCCGAATGCGCCGCATGCCGCTTTGCGACGGCGATGTTGGCGGCGGCCGGATCGAGCCCCGTCACGACGGCGCCGAGCCGAGCCAGCGGCTCGCAGAGGAGTCCTCCGCCGCAGCCCACGTCGAGGATGGAGAGGCCCTCCAGAGGCCGGACCCCCTTGGGATCGCGATCGAATCGGCGGCACGCCTCGTCGCGAATGTAGGCGAGGCGCACCGGATTGAACTTGTGCAGGGCCCGCATCGGTCCCCTCGAATCCCACCAGGTCTCCGCGACGCGCTCGAACCGGGCGACCTCTGCGGGATCGATGGTGGATGCGTCCTCGGCCATGCGCGAACTCCTCGAGGTCGGTGTGGACTTGGGCCCGCGTTGACAGCCCCGACCCTCCCCGTCATGTATACGCGCCTTCCCGCCGCGCGAAGCCCTCCTGTCGGCCCCGATCCTGATCCATGCCCCGTCTCGTCATGAAGTTCGGCGGTACGTCCGTCGCCACGGTGGAACGCATCCGCAACGTGGCGCGGCACGTCAAACGCGAGGTCGAGGCCGGCTACGAGGTGGCCGTCGTGGTCTCCGCCATGGCGGGCAAGACCAACGAGCTCGTCGGGTGGGTGAAGGACGCGTCCGCCCACTACGACGCGCGTGAGTACGACACGGTCGTGGCCTCCGGCGAGCAGGTGACCTCGGGCCTCCTCGCCATCGCGCTCCACGAGATGGCCCTGCCGGCGCGGTCCTGGCAGGGGTGGCAGATCCCGATCATGACCTCGGACGCTCATGGCGCGGCGCGCATCGCGGCGATCGACGGCACCGCGATCCTCGAGAGCTTCACCGAGAGGCGGGAGGTGGCGGTCGTCTCCGGCTTCCAGGGCATCCACCACGCGACCCGCCGGATCACCACGCTCGGCCGCGGCGGCTCGGACACGAGCGCCGTGGCCCTCGCGGCCGCCATCAAGGCCGAGCGCTGCGACATCTACACGGATGTCGACGGGGTCTACACCACCGACCCGCGCATCGTCCCGAAGGCCCGCCGGCTCGACCGGGTGTCCTACGAGGAGATGCTGGAAATGGCCTCGCTCGGCGCCAAGGTTCTCCAGGTCCGCTCCGTCGAGCTCGCCATGGTGCACGGGGTGCCGACCTACGTGCGCTCCTCCTTCGACGATCCGGACGACCCGAAACGCGGCACCCTCATCTGCGACGAGGACGACATCATGGAACAGCAGATCGTCACCGGCATCGCCTATTCCAAGGACGAGGCCCAGATCACGCTGCGCAACGTCGCGGACAAGCCCGGCGTTGCGGCCTCGATCTTCGTGCCGTTGGCCGATGCCAACATCAACGTCGACATGATCATCCAGGTGGTGTCGGACAACAACACCACCACGGACATCACCTTCACGGTGCCGGCCGCCGACTACGAGCGCGCCTGCGCGGTCCTGCAGGAGCACCGCGGCGAGATCCAGTTCGACGACCTCCAGGGCGCGACCGACGTCGTGAAGGTCTCGGCCATCGGGGTCGGCATGCGGAGCCATGCCGGCGTGGCCGCGAAGGCGTTCAGGGCCCTGGCGGATAAGGGCATCAACATTCGCGCCATCACGACCTCGGAGATCAAGTTCTCCGTCCTGATCGACTCGGCCTACACCGAGCTCGCGGTGCGCACGCTCCACTCGCTCTACGGTCTCGACGGGGCCTGATCCTGGGCCGGCTCGGGTTCGCTCGCCCGGCCAGGGCGGTCAAAAACCGTCGTCGCGACGGAAACGCGACCGCCCAGCGGGGCGTCGCCTGCCGCATATGATCCGCCGATTTGGCGCTTGCCGGGCCGGGGACGGGCTCGCTATACGCCATGAAAGGGCCTTCAGGCGCGACATTGCCTCTTGGCACGCTACAATGTAAGCGGCGGCTTTTTTGCCGGTCCGGGACGGGAACAAGAGCTCATGCCAGCCGCTCTCGGCGGTCCGCGCGTCCTCCTGCGCCGCCTCCGCGAGATCATGGCGGAGCCGGTCAGCGCCCAGGCCCGCCTCGACAGGATCGTGATCCTCATCGCCGCCAACATGGTGGCGGAGGTCTGCTCCCTTTACGTCATGCGCGGCGACGGCACGCTCGAGCTGTTCGCGACCGAAGGCCTGAACCGCGAGGCCGTCCACCTCACCACCATGCGCGCCGGCGAGGGCCTCGTCGGCCTGATCGCGTCGACCGCCGAGCCGCTCTCCCTTTCCGACGCTCAGTCGCATCCGGCCTTCTCGTACAAGCCGGAGACCGGCGAGGAGGTCTATCACGCGTTCCTCGGCGTGCCGCTGCTGCGTGCCGGCAACACGCTGGGCGTCCTCGTCGTCCAGAACCGCACCTATCGGGTGTACGCGGAAGAAGAGATCGAGGCGCTCCAGACGACCGCCATGGTGCTCGCCGAGATGATCGCCTCGGGCGAACTCCAGGCGCTCGCCCCGGCCGATGCCGATACCGCATTGCATCGGCCCGCTGCACCAGCGGGGCGTCTCGCTCGCCGACGGGCGTCGGCCTCGGTTACGTGGTTCTGCACGAGCCCCGCGTCGTCGTGAAGAATCTCATCGCCGAGAACGTCGATGCGGAGCTCAAGCGCCTCGAGGAGGCGATCAGCGAGGTGCGGACGTCCATCGACGAACTGATTGAGCGTGGCGACGTCGCCCATCACGGCGAGCACCGGGAGGTCCTCGAGACGTTTCGCATGTTCGCGCACGACCAGGGCTGGCTTCGCCGGATGCGGGAGGCGGTGCTCTCGGGCCTCACCGCGGAGGCGGCCGTGGAGCGCGTCCAGTCCGACAACCGCGCCCGGATGCTGCGCCAGACGGACCCCTACCTTCGCGACCGGCTGCACGACCTCGACGACCTCGCGAACCGGCTGCTGCACCGGCTCGTCGGGCGCAATCTCGTGGCCGAGCGCGGCTCGCTGCCCGACAACGCGATCATCGTCGCCCGCTCGATGGGTCCGGCCGCGCTCCTCGACTACGATCGCTCGCGACTGCGCGGCCTCGTGCTCGAGGAAGGCGGCCCGACGAGCCACATCGCCATCGTCGCCCGCGCGCTCGGCATCCCCGCGGTCGGCGAGGTCGGCGAACGCGACCTCCCTCGTGGAGCCGGGCGACGCCATCATCGTCGACGGCGGCGCCGGCGACGTGCAGATCCGGCCGCGGCCCGACGTCGAGGCCGCCTATGCCGAGAAGGCGCGCCTGCGCGCCCGGCGGCAGGAGCAGTATCGCCGGCTGCGCGACGTCCCGCCCGGTCACGAAGGACGGGGTCGGAAATCAACCTCCAGCTGAATGCCGGCCTTCTCGTCGATCTGCCGCATCTGGAAGAGACCGGTGCATCGGGGGTCGGTCTCTTCCGCACCGAACTCCAGTTCATGATCGCCGAGCGGATGCCCTCGGCAGGCGAGCAGCAGGCGCTCTACAAGGCCGTGTTCGCCGCCGCGGGCGACCTGCCGGTGACCTTCCGCACGCTCGACATCGGCGGCGACAAGATCCTGCCCTACATGCAGTCGATCGAGGAGGAGAATCCGGCGCTCGGCTGGCGCGCCATCCGCATCGGCCTCGATCGGCCGGGGCTGCTGCGCGCGCAAATCCGTGCACTCCTGAAGGCCGCGTCCGGCCGCGCCCTGCGGATCATGTTCCCATGGTGGCGACGTGCGACGAATTCGCCCGCGCCAAGGCCATCGTGGAGCGAGAGAACGCCTACCTCTCGCGGCACGGCCACCCGCTGCCGACCGATCTCAAGCTCGGCGTCATGCTCGAGGTGCCCTCGCTCCTCTTCCAGATCGAGGAGATCTGCCGCCATGGCCGATTTCATCTCGGTCGGATCGAACGACCTGATGCAGTTCCTTTTTGCGATCGACCGGGAGAACCGGATGGTGGCGAACCGCTTCGACCCGTTGAGCGCGCCTTCGCTGCGGGCGTTGAAGCTCATCGTCGGACGCGGCCCGGTCGCGAACTGCGCCGTCACGGTCTGCGGCGAGATCGGCGGGCGGCCGCTCGAGGCCATGGCGCTCATCGCGCTCGGATTCCGCTCGCTGTCGATGTCGCCCACCGCCGTCGGCCCCGTCAAGGCCATGCTGCTCGAGCCTCGATGCGAGCGAGGCCCGCAAGCTGGTCCTTTCACGAGCTGCAGCGCTCCGGCGGCCGCGAATCGCTGCGGCCGCAGCTCTCCGCCTTCGCGGAGAGCCATGGTATCCCGGTCTGATCATGTCCATCGCCCCGCCTCCCGAGCGGCTCGGCGCCATCCTGGCGCGCCACGACATCGTCATGGCGACGCTGAATGCCGGCCCCGACCCGGAAACCTTCGTCGCCCTCTCGCGCGAACTTGCCGAACTCGATCCCGTGGTGGGGGCGATCCGGGCCTATCAGGGCGCGCTCGAGAACCTCGAGGGCCTCGAGGCCTTGATCGCGCGATCCCAGCAACGGACGCCGAGATGCGCGCCCTCGCCGAGGACGAGCGCCCGCAGGCGCGGAGGACGTCGAACGCCGCGCCCAGGCGCTGCGCCTCCTTCTGCTGCCGAAGGATGCCGCGGACGAGAAGAGCGCGATCCTCGAGGTCCGTGCGGGGACCGGTGGCGACGAGGCGGCGCTTTTCGCCGGGGATCTGTTCCGCATGTATGCCCGCTACGCCGAACTCAAGGGATGGCGGGTCGAGGTCCTGTCCGAAAGCGAGGGCACCGCCGGCGGGTACAAGGAGATCGTGGCCGGAGATCAAGGGCCGCGGGGTCTTCGCGAGGCTCAAGTTCGAGAGCGGCGTGCACCGGGTACAGCGCGTTCCCGACACGGAAACGCAGGGCCGCATCCACACCTCGGCCGCCACCGTAGCGGTCCTGCCCGGAGGCCGAGGAGGTGGACATCGCGATCAACGAGGCGGATCTCAAGATCGACACGATGCGTGCGCAGGGAGCAGGCGGGCAGCACGTCAACAAGACCGAGTCGGCTATCCGCATCACCCATCTTCCGACCGGCACGGTGGTGTTCGTCCAGGAGGAGCGGTCGCAGCACAAGAACCGCGCCCGCGCGATGGCAGCTGCTCCGCGCCAGGCTTTTCGACGCCGAACGCACCGCCAAGGATGCGGCCCGCGCCGCCGACCGGAAAAGCCAGGTCGGCTCGGGCGACCGCTCGGAGCGGATTCGTACCTACAACTTCCCGCAGGGCCGCGTGACCGACCACCGCATCAACCTGACCCTCTACAAGCTCGACGAAGTGATGGCCGGCCCGGCGCTCGACGAGCTCATCGACGCGCTGATCACCGAGCACCAGGCGGCCCTGCTCGGGGACCAGGAGCGCGCTGCGTGAGAAACCCGCCGCGCGGGGCTTCTTGGTCTGGAACTGCTGCGCATCTCGGGCCGGGCATGCCCGTCCCTTCCCGGAGGGGACAAAACCCCAGAGACGGACGCTGCGCTCGAGTCGCGGTTCCATGCTCTTTACGGTGAGAGGTGCGGTCCCTTGACCCGAGCCGAAGCTTTGGCCCAGCTCCGACGCGCCTTCGCGCAGGGCGGGCTGGAGACGCCCGCCCTCGACGCCCGCCTGTTGGTCCTGGCGGCGCTCGGCATCGCTCCGATCGACCTGGTCGCCCGCCCCGACGAAGCGATCACGTCGGAGCAGGAGACGACGCTCGCCGACTACGCCGACCGCCGGCTCGCCCGCGAGCCCGTGGCGCGGATCCTCGGCGAATGGGAGTTCTGGGGGCTGCCGTTCGTTCTTTCCGCGGAGACGCTGGTGCCGCGGCCGGAAACCGAGATCCTTGTGAAGACCGCCCTGGCGCGGCTCCCCGATGCCGCCGCGCCGCTGCGGATCCTCGATCTCGGCACCGGAACGGGTTGCCTTTTGATCGCGATGCTCACTGAGCGGCCCCTGGCGATCGGCCTCGGCGTCGACCGCTCTCCCGGGGCGCTCGCGACCGCGAGAGCCAACGCGCGGCGCAATGGAGTTCACGCGCGCGCCCTCTTTGCCGCATCGGATTGGGCTCGTGCCGTCCGGGGGCCGTTCGACCTCATCGTCGCGAACCCGCCCTACATCGCGTCCGGCGTCATCCCGTCCCTCGAGCCCGATGTCCGCGACCACGATCCGGCCCTCGCTCTCGACGGCGGCAAAGACGGCCTCGATGCCTACCGGATCATCCTGTCCGAGGCACCCCGCCTCCTGGCGGATACGGGCGTCCTGGTCCTCGAGATCGGCTTCGATCAGGCCGAAGCCTTGCAGGCTCTTTCCGCCCTGAGCCCCCTTGATTTTCTCGGCACGGCGTCCGATCTGACGGGCAACGCGCGATGCGTGACCCTGAAGCGCCTAGGTTCCTTTGGGGGCCGCAAGGGGTGAGCGCGGTCGGGAAGGCCGCCCTGAAACGGACATGATCCGGCGCGAGAAGGGGAAAGCTCCCTCGGCGTGGGCACCTGAAAAACCGCTTGTTGGACCGGACGTAACCGGCTAGATTCGGGCCAGAGATCGTCGATCGATCCGGACATCGGCGGAGGTTGGGGCCAAGAGCCCGCCGAGAGGACCAAACGATATCAGCCGCGCCGGTGGGGGCCTTCGAGCATTCCAGCGCGGTCGCTTTCGAACCCGACACTGAAGAACGATGGCGGCCCGCAGGGCCGGGATCGAACGACAGACGGATGGCCAGGCGAACGGTGAGCGAACGCCCGTTCAGCGCAGTTGGCTTGCAAGCGCGTGGGAAGAACCAGCGAGGGTCGTAGACCAGAATGAGACCAGGACAGAACAGGCGTATGCGCGGCCGTAACCGCAACAACAAAGGGCCCAATCCCCTGACGCGGTCTTATGAATCGAACGGGCCGGACGTGAAGATCCGGGGCACCGCGCAGCATATCGCCGAAAAGTACGCCCAGCTCGCCCGCGATTCGCAGGCGTCGCGGCGACCCGGTGGCGGCAGAGAACTATTTTCAGCACGCCGAGCACTATTACCGGATCATCGCGGCCGCCCAGGAGCAGCTGCGGGAACAGTTCGGTTATCAGCAGCGCTTCGACGAAGAGGGCGACGAGGAGGGGGGATTTCTTCCGAACGACCGTTTCGGCGAGGATTCCGATCCGAGCTCGCAGCCCCAGCCGTTCGAGACCCGCCAGGAGAGGCCGGAGCGCCAGGACGCTGAACGCCAGCCGCGGTTCGACCGCGGCGATCGGCCGGACGGCCGGAACGTCAGGAGCGAGGCGACCGTCGTGAGCGCTTCCAGCGCGATCGTGGTCCGCGCCAGGACTTCCAGCGGCAGGATACGCAGCGGCAGGACACGCAGCGGCAGGACACGCAGCGGCAGGACACCCAGCGGCAGGATTTTCAGCGCGGCGAGGGCGAGTTCCGGTCGGACCGGCCCGAGCGGCAGGAGCGCCCCGAACGGCCGGAGCGGGGTGAGTTTCGCCGCGACCGTCGCCGGGACGAGAACGAGGGCGAGGCCGCCAACCTGCCGGCTTTTCTCACGACCCCGGTCCGTCAGCCGATCGCCATCACGAGCGATGAGGGCGAACCCGCTCCGCCGGCCGAGAACGGCGCCGCCGACGAAGCGAACGGCGACTACCGCACCCGCAGACGGCGGCGTCGGACCCGGTTCCCATCCGACGAGGGTGGGGCCGAATTCGCCCCCGAGGTGGTCGATACCCCGGCGGCAGAGTAAGCCGCATCACAGTGCGATCGTGTCGGAAGGGAGGGCGTTGCCCTCCCTTTTTCGTTGCGCTCTTGTCCCGGGTGCGCCCGGTCTATTCCGCCGCCCGCCGGCCGCGCGCCGTGACCGGCGTGATCCTCAAGGCCGTGATGCGGTTCCGGCTCTTGCGCAGGACCTGGAAGCGGAAGCCGTGGAACGTGAACGCCTGGCCCGCATCGGGAATGGCGCGAGCCTCGTGGATGACCAGGCCGGCGATCGTGGTCGCCTCCTCGTCGGGGAGATCCCAGTCCATGGCGCGGTTGAGGTCGCGGATCGGGACCGAGCCGTCGACGTTCACGGAGCCGTCGGGCTGCGGACGCACGCCCTGAACCGTGACGTCGTGCTCGTCCCGGATGTCGCCGACGATCTCCTCGAGGATGTCCTCGAGGGTCACGAGCCCCATCACCTCGCCGTACTCGTCGACCACGAGGGCGAAGTGGGTCTTCTTGGCGAGAAAGGCCTTGAGCTGATCGCGGAGCGACGTCGTGTCGGGCACGAACCAGGTCTCGAGGGCGATCGCTTCGACGCGCAGCTTCGAGGCGTCGCCGCCGACGGCGTCGAGAGCCCGCAGCAGGTCCTTGGCGTGCAGGACGCCGACGATGTTCTCCTGGCTGCCGCGCCATAGCGGCAGGCGGGTATAGGGGGACGCGAGCACTTCGCGGACGATCTCCTCGGACGACAGATCGGCGTTGATGGTGCGCATCTTGGTGCGATGGACCATCACCTCCGAGACCGTGAGATCCGCAAGGTCCAGCAAGCCGCCGAGCATGTCGCGCTCGTCCTTCACGACACCGCCTTCCTTGTGGAGCAGGTCGACTTGGCCGCGGATTTCCTCGGACGCGGAAAGGATCGCGTCGTGCTCGCCGATGCGGATCCCGAAGGGCCGCACCATCGCCTTGACGAGCCGCTCGATCGCGATCGCCAGCGGCCCGAGCACGGCGACCACCCACGAGATCGGTCGGGCGAGGGTCAGCGACACCGTATCCGGGGAGGAGATCGCGACGGTCTTCGGGAGCACCTCGGAGAACACGATCACGAGAAGCGACATCACGAGCGTGGCGTAGATGACACCCTCGTCCCCGAACAGCGCGACGAGCACGCTCGTCGTGAAAGCCGAAACGCCGATGTTGACGATGTTGTTGCCGATCAGCACCGCGCCGATGAAGCGCTCGCGGATGGCGAGCAGACGGTTGACGAGGAAGGCGCGCGCGTCTCCGCTCTTCTCCAGCGTGAGCATGCGGGCGCGGGAGGAGCCCGTGAACGCCGTCTCGCTGGCCGAGAAGAAGGCAGAGAGAATGAGGCAGGCGATCACGATCAGGGCGGCGAGCCACAGGTTGACGGAGGGTTCTTGGGTCATGTCGCTAGAGAGCTCGGCTCTTGGCCATCGGGGAAAGGTGGAGGTTTCGATGCTGATTTCGCAAGACCTCAAGGATGATCAGCGGTGCCGCTCTCCTGGTCCAGAAAGGCTCGAACCTCCTCGACGGGTATGCCCGGAGCGATGAAGCTCTGGCCGATCCCGCGGGCGAGGACGAAGGTCAGGGCACCGGCCTTCACCTTCTTGTCCTGCGCCATCGCGTCGAGAAGAGCGTCGACGCTTCCGGGACCTCCCGGGACGTGGTGGAGACGGGTCGGCAGTCCGACGGTCCTGAAATGGCGTTCGACGCGCTGCGCATCCGTGGGCGGGCACAGTCCGAGGCGGGCGGAAAACCGGAAGGCCTGGGCGATCCCGATGGCGACGCCCTCTCCATGAACGAGACGTGCCGGGTCGTAGCCCGTGATCCGCTCGAGGGCATGGCCGAAGGTGTGACCGAGATTGAGGAGCGCGCGCTCGCCCTCCTCGCGCTCGTCCCGGAGAACCACCGCGGCCTTGGCACGGCAGCTCCGGGCCACCGCCTCGTCGCGCTCCGGGCCGCCCGCGAAGATCCCCTGCCAGCTCGCCTCGCACCACGCGAAGAACGCGGGATCGTCGATCAACCCGTATTTCGCCACCTCGGCGTAGCCCGCCCGCATTTCGCGGGACGCCAGGCTGTCGAGGAGCGCGGTATCGGCCAGGACGAGGCTCGGCTGGTGAAAGGCGCCGATCAGGTTCTTTCCTTGCGGCGCATTGATCCCGGTCTTGCCCCCGACCGACGAGTCGACCTGGGCGAGGAGCGTCGTCGGGATTTGGATGAACCGCACCCCCCGGCGAAGCACAGCGGCGGCGAATCCGGCGAGATCGCCGACGACCCCGCCTCCGAGGGCCGCCACGATATCGCCCCGCTCGACCCGCGCCGACAGCAGCGCCTCGCAGGTCCGCTCCAGCGCCCCGAACGACTTCGACGTCTCGCCCGGAGGAACCGAAACCGTGGCGGTGCGAAGGCCCTGAGCGCCGAGGGCATCGGCGAGAGCGCCGCGCGTAGAGCGATCCGACCCGCGTGTCCGTGACGATCGCGACGGCGCTGGGTCCGAGCGCGGCGATGCGGGCGCCGGCCTGCGCGAGGAGTCCGCGCCCGACCAGGATGTCGTAGCGTCGCCCCTCGAGCGGCACCGGAACCACGATCGGGCTTCCCGCCCCGGTGAGATCGACGGCTGCGCTCACGCCGGCGCTCCGAAGCACGAGCCGGGGGCGGCCGCGTCGTCGCGGGTCACGGGGAGGCTCCCTCGCGGGCCTCGAGAAAGGCGCTCAAGGACCTCATGATCTCATTCACGATCCGCTCGTGCGGCGCTTCGTGGGATTCCACCGTGAGGTCCGCGGTCGCGTAGAAGGGGTGCCGGATTTCGATGAGGCGCCGCATGGTGCCCTCGGGATCGGCGTTCTGCAGCAGAGGGCGGTTCGTCCGCTTGCGGACGCGCCGCATGAGCACGTCGACGTCGGCCTTGAGCCAGACCGAAATGCCGGACTGTGCGACCCTCGTGCGCGTCTCCTCGCTCATGAACGCGCCGCCGCCCGTGGCGAGGACGAGCGGGCCTTCCTGGAGCAGGCGAGCGATGACGCGCCGTTCGCCGTCCCGGAAATAATCCTCTCCATAGATCGAGAAGATGTCCGGGATCGACATGCCGGCCGCGGCCTCGATCTCGTGGTCGGCATCCATGAAGGGCAGGCCGAGCTTCGAGGCGAGGCGCCGTCCCACGGTGCTTTTGCCCGCGCCCATCAGGCCGACGAGCACGATCGAGCGCCCGCCGAGCCTGCTTCGGATCGGGTGCTCTCCGGGCGACAGGCGGTCTTTCGCGCGCGCGCCTCCAGGGCTCTGGTCCAAGCGGCTCCACTCGTTCATGGCTTTTCCGTAACACGGGTCGGGGGTCGATGTCACAGGCGACCCGTGCCGGATCCGAGGCCTGCCCGAGCCCGCCTTGGTTCGGCGGTCGCGCCGGATCGGCAGAAACGCGCGTGCTGCGGCGGTCGCGGCCCGCGGCACTTGCCTTTTCCTCGCGGCGCATGTTGAACAAGGCCGATGTTTAAGAGGCGCCTGTGCCCACTCTGTTTCGATTTCTTGCCGTCATTGCCGTTCTCGCCGGCCTTGGTTTCGCGGCCATGTTCGTCCTGGCGACCTTCGTGGAGCCCGAGTCCCGGGACATGTCGGTGACGATTCCGTTCACGCGTCTGCAGCCGAAATGACCGGAGGCCGGTTCGCAAGCCTCTTTCTCGACATGCTGGCGGCGGAGCGCGGCGCCTCCCGCAACACCTTGGAGGCCTACCGGCGCGACCTCGAGGATTATCTCGCGTACCTGACGCAGAACGGCAGCAGTCCCGGCTCGGCCGAGGCCGCCACGGTGCGGGGGTTCATGCGCAGCCTGGAGGAGCGGGGACTCAAGGCAGCCTCGGCGGCGCGGCGGCTCTCGGCGGTGCGACAGTTCCACAAATTCCTCTATGCCGAGGGCTATGCCTCCGCGGACCCCACGGCCGCCGTCACGACGCCGAAGCGCGGGCGCGTGCTCCCCAAGGTGCTTTCCGTTGAGGAAGTGGACCGCCTGCTGCGCGTCGCGCACGAGAGGGCGGCCCACCCGGACGCGGGCGCGGGCGAGCGCCTGCGCGCCGCCCGGATGGCGTGTCTCCTGGAGCTTCTTTATGCGACCGGCCTGCGCGTCTCGGAGTTGATCGCGCTGCCGCGAAGCGCCGCGCGAACGCAAGAGCGGTTCCTTATCGTCCGAGGAAAGGGAGCGAAGGAGCGTCTCGTCCCGCTCACCGAGGCGGCCCGGGATTCGGCGCGCGGCTATCTCGCGCTGCTCGAGACATTCGAAACGGCACCCGGCTCATGGCTGTTCCCGGCCGAGAGCGCCAGCGGGCATCTCTCCCGACAGGCGTTCGCCCGGGATCTCAAGGGCGTCGCCGGCGCGGCCGGGCTGCGCTCCGACAAGGTCAGCCCGCACGTGCTCCGCCATGCCTTCGCGAGCCACCTGCTCCAGAACGGCGCCGACCTTCGGGTCGTCCAGGAGCTTCTCGGCCATTCCGACATCTCGACGACCCAGATCTACACCCACGTGCTCGACGAACGCCTGAAGAGCATGGTGCGGGATCTTCATCCGCTCTCCGAGCCCTGAGAGCCTCGGCGCGAGAGGTCACCCCCGGCGCAGCAGGAACACCCCTTGCTCGCCGAACAGGTTCCACGCCCACCAGGGCAATACGACACGGATGGGCCGGCCGCTCGCATCCAGCGCGACCGCCCGCTCCATCCGCGCTCCGACGACGCGGCACAGCTCGACGAAGTCACGGATGGTGCAGAAGTGGATGTTCGGGGTGTCGTACCACGAATAGGGCATGTTCTCGTTCACGGGCATGCGCCCGTAGATCGCGAGGTCCAGCCGCACGCGCCAGTGGCCGAAGTTCGGGAACGACACGATGGCGCGGCGGCCGATGCGCAGGAGGTGCTCGAGGACCACGCGCGGCCGGCGTGTCGCTTGGATGGTCTGGGAGAGGATCACGTAATCGAACGCGTCGTCGGGGTAATCGGCGAGGTCGGTGTCGGCGTCCCCCTGGATCACGGGCAGACCTTTGGCGAGGCATTGGCTCACCCCCTCCCGCGACAACTCGATTCCGCGTCCGTCGACGCCGCGCCGGTCCCTCAGGAGCGCGAGCAGTTCGCCGTCGCCGGAACCCACGTCGAGCACGCGCGAGCCGGGTTCAACCATGTTGGCGACGAGGAGGAAGTCGAGGCGGGACTCCGAGGAGTTCGTCAGGCTCGCTCCCCCATCGCGCGCGAGAGCGGGATCCGCGGGGACGGCACCGAGCTCCGGCTTGCGCTCTGCCCTATCCCTTGGGGAATTCGCTCTATGCGTTCCCCTGTGGCTGACGCCCTCCCGAGCCGGCGGGGCGCGGAACCCCGGGTCCGGTCGGTCGCCCGTCACGCGATGCCCCGCGCCCGCGCGGCCGCGTCGATGAAGCCGCGGGCCGCCGCAAACAGCTCGGGTTCCTCGAGCAGGAAGGCGTCATGGCCGTTGTCGCTCTCGATCTCGACGAAGCCGACGGACGCCGCGGCCGCGTTGAGCGCATGCACGATGGCGCGGGAATCCGCCGTCGGAAAGAGCCAGTCGGAGGTGAACGAGATCACGGCGAAGCGGGTCCCGGTCCCGCGGAACGCGTTGGCGAGCACGCCGCCGTGCTCGGCCGCGAGGTCGAAATAGTCCATGGCGCGGGTGACGTAGAGGTAGGAATTGGCGTCGAAGCGCTCCACGAACGACATGCCCTGGTGGCGCAGATAGCTCTCGATCTGGAAATCCGCATCGAACGAGAACGTCGGCGCCGCACGGTCCTGGAAGTTGCGGCCGAACTTGCGGTGCAGTGCGAGCTCCGAGAGATAGGTGATGTGCGCCCCCATGCGGGCGACCGCGAGGCCCTTCGAGGGTCGGGTATTCTCCTCGATGTAGCGGCCCCGGCGCCATTCGGGATCCGCCATCACGGCCTGGCGGCCGACCTCGTGGAAGGCGATGTTCTGGGCCGAATGCCGGGCGGCCGCCGCGATCGGCATCGCCGCGAAGACCCGGTCCGGGTAGCTCGCCGCCCACTGCAGCACCTGCATGCCGCCCATCGAGCCGCCGACGACGCAGAACAGGCTCTCGATCCCGAGCCGATCGAGGAGCGCCGCCTGGGCACGCACCATGTCGCGGATCGTCAGGACCGGGAAATCGATGGCGTAGGGCCGCCTGGTGGCGGGGTTGGTCGACGCCGGTCCCGTCGTGCCCATGCAGCCGCCGATCACGTTGGCGCAGATCACGAAGAAGCGCTCCGTATCGATCGGTCGGCCCGGCCCCACCATGGTCTCCCACCACCCGGGCTTGCCCGTGACGGGGTGCTCGTTCGCGACGTGCTGGTCCCCGGTAAGAGCGTGGCAGATCAAGATCGCGTTCGATTTGGCGCCGTCGAGCTCGCCATAGGTTTGATAGGCGATCTGCCAGGGCGCGAGGGACACACCCGCATCCATGACGAGCGGCTCGCCGGGGCCGAACCGGGCGACCGGGCTCGAGGGCTCGTCGGCCTGACTCCGGGGTTGAGCGATGAGAGCAGCGTAAGACATCGGTCCGTTCGGTTTTCCGAACATATCGGCGCACAAACCGGCTGAGTCAACGAAAGCCTGCGGCATCGCCCTTGGCAGAAATGGCGGCGGCTGCGAAAGGAGGGCGGCCCGCAGGAGTGCCCATGAGCCAACCCGTCCCCGATCTCGTCGAGCTGCGCCGCGAGATCGACCGCATCGACGAGACCATGCATCGCCTTCTCATGGAGCGAGGCCGGATCATCGACCGGCTCATCGCGGTCAAGAAGACGTCCGAGTCGGGCTCCGCCTTCCGACCCGGCCGCGAGGCCGCGATGATGCGGGCGCTGGCGGAGCGCCACGAGGGCCTGCTGCCGCTCGACACCGTCGAAAGCATCTGGCGCGTGATCATCGCGACCTTCACCTACGTTCAGGCGCCCTACGCGGTGCATGCCGACGTCTCGGGCGGCGACGCGCCGATGCGCGACTCCGCTCGCTTCCACTTCGGCTTCACCGTACCCTACCTCGCGCAGGAGGGGGCCGCAGCGGTCATCGAGGCGGTGGCGGCCTCGCGGGGGGACCTTGGGATCTTCCGCCTCGATCAGGGCGCCTCGGCCGGAGCCTGGTGGCGGGCGCTCGCGGGCGCGGGTCGACCGAAGGTCATCGCCCGGCTGCCGTTCATCGAGCGCGCGGATCATCCGGCGAGCACTCCGGTGTTCGTGATCTCGAAGCCGCTCGCCGACGCGGCGATGCGCGACGTCGTGCTCTACGCCGCTCAGTTCGAACGCTGGCGCGCGACGGCTCGCACCGCCTTGGAGCGGCTCGACGGCGAGGTGGTCGCGAGCGCCGGCGACGCGAACGGTCTCTCGGTGCTTTTCGCAGTGCCCGGCACGCTCGACGCCGAGTCGCTCAAGCTGGCGCTGGCGCGCGAGGGTTCGGCTCTCAGCTCGCTCGTCGAGATCGGCAGCCATGCCGAACGTTTCCGCGTGAAATAGCGGCGAGGCTGCGCTAAGACCTGCTTTCGCCGGCGCGGGATCGGCTGCCGCTCTCGGACGCCGGGGCTTCGAGGCGGATCGATCCCTCGAACCATCCTCCACGGACCAGCATGCCCCTTCAGGAAAGCCCCATGGCCGCCCGTCCCGAGCCTCGCCCCGGCGTGATGCAGATCGAGGCCTATGTGCCCGGCAAGAGCGCCGCGAGCGGCGTCGCGAAGGTCCACAAGCTCTCCTCGAACGAGACTCCCCTTGGCCCGTCCCCCAAGGCCGTCGAGGCGATCCGGGCCGGCGCCCGTTTCGAGCTCTACCCGGACGGATCGGCGACGAAGCTGCGTCAGGCGATCGGCGCGAAATACGGACTCGACCCCGGGCGGATCGTCTGCGGCTCCGGATCGGACGAACTCCTCTCGCTCGTCGCCAACGCCTATGTCGGTCCGGGGGACGAAGGCCTCTTCACGGCGCATGGCTTCCTCGTCTACCGCATCGCGATCCTCGCCGCCGGGGGCACGCCGATCGTCGCGGAGGAGCGAAACCACACCGCGGACGTGGACGCAATTCTCGCCAAGGTGACGCCGCGCACGAAGGTCGTCTTTCTCGCCAATCCCAACAACCCGACGGGCACCTATCTCCCTTTCGACGAGGTGAAGCGCCTGCACGCGGGCCTGCCTCCGCGGGTGCTGCTCGTGCTCGACGCGGCCTATGCGGAATACGTCCGCCGCAACGACTATGCTTCCGGACTGGAGCTCGTCGCGACCGCCGAGAACGTGGTCATGACCCGGACCTTCTCGAAGATCTACGGGTTGGCCAGCCTGCGCCTTGGCTGGCTGGTCGGCCCGGCGCACGTGGTCGACGCCATCAACCGCATCCGCGGGCCCTTCAACGTGAACGGCCCCGCCATGGCGGCCGGCATCGCGGCGATCGAGGACGAGGCCCACCTCGCGAAGGCGGTCGCCCACAACGAACGATGGCTGGAATGGCTCACCAGTCGGATCGAGGCGCTCGGCCTCGCGGTGACGCCGAGCGTCGGCAACTTCCTTCTGATCCACTTTCCGTCCGAGACGGGCCGGACCGCCAAGGAGGCGGACGCGTTCCTGACCGAGCGAGGTCTCATCCTGCGCCGGGTCGACGCCTATGGGCTTCCGGGCGCGCTGCGGCTCACGATCGGCGACGAGGAGGCGAACCACCGCGTCGTCGAGGCCCTGCGGGACTTTGTCGAAGGTGCCAAGGCTCATGCCTGACCGGCTCGGGCCTCCTCGGGAGGCGCCTCTTTTCGAGCGGCTCGCGCTGGTGGGTCTCGGCCTGATCGGCTCGTCGATCGCGCGAGCCGCGCGCCACCTCAACCTCGCCCGCACCATTGCCGCGACGGACCTGGACGAGTCCGTGCTCCAGCGCGTCAGGGAGCTCGGCCTCGCGGACGTGGCGACGAGGAATGTCGCCGACGCCGTCGCGGGCGCGGACCTCGTGATCCTCTGCGTCCCGGTCGGCGCCTACGGCACCGTCGCCGAGGCGATGCGCGGCGTGCTCGCGCCCGGCACGATCGTCTCGGATGTCGGATCGGTGAAGAAATCCGTCGTCGCGCAGGTGGCGCCACATCTCCCGGAAGGCGTGCATTTCGTGCCCGCCCATCCGGTGGCCGGAACCGAGTATTCGGGGCCGGACGCCGGCTTCGCGACCCTGTTCCTCAACCGGTGGTGCATCCTGACGCCGCCCGACGACGCCGATTCCGAAGCGGTGGAACGCGTCCAGGCCCTCTGGTCCGCGATGGGTTCGGACGTCGAGATCATGACGCCGCAGCACCACGACCTCGTGCTCGCGATCACGAGCCACGTGCCGCATCTCATCGCCTACAACATCGTCGGCACGGCCGCGGATCTCGAGACCGTGACGCAGTCCGAGGTGATCAAGTTCTCGGCGGGCGGGTTTCGCGACTTCACGCGGATTGCCGCGTCGGACCCGACCATGTGGCGCGACGTGTTCCTGCACAATCGCGAGGCCGTGCTCGAAATGCTCGCGCGCCTCAACGAGGATATCGCGTATCTGGCACGGGCGATCCGGTGGGGCGAAGGGGATAAGCTTTTCGAGCTGTTCACCCGAACCCGAGCGATCCGCCGGAGCATCATCTCCAGCGGCCAGGAAACCCCGGAGCCCGATTTCGGGCGCCGCCGCCCGGACCAATAGGCGTCGGGATCAGCGGCCGCTCAATACAGCGCGGGCAGGCGCACGTTCGGAACCGCAAAAGGGCCGACCGCGAGGCGGCCGCCGTCGAGCCTCAGCGGCGGCAGGGGCATCAGCTTCGGTGCGGCCGCCGAGGGCGCGCGCGGGCCCTCCCCGAGCAGCGACCCGAGCAGGTTCCCGCCGAGACGATGGCCGGAGAGATGGCCGATCAGCTCCTCGAGTCCGGCGGCCGAGACGGTCAACTCGCCGGCCGGGCGGTGAGCCTCGTCGAGGCGCAGTTCTCCCTTCGCTTCCATGCGCCGCGGTCCCTTCGAGACCGAGAGGAGCATGACCCCGAGGCGGCCGTCGGCTTGGCGCCAGCGCTCGATTTCCTCGACCATCGGCCGGCCGCCGAGGCCCTGCACCCTGGTCGCGGTCAGATCGACCTGGACGTCGGCCGGCTCCGCCCCGCCGAGGAGCGCATCGAGGAGCGGCACCCTGGCCTGCGACGCGCTGATCGCGGCGTCCCAGGCGCCCTCCTCCCGGGCCGTAGGGCTGGGACGAAGATGGGCCTCGAAGCGCCGGCTCGAGACCGCCATGGCGGCGTTGCCCGGTCCCGTGACCTGAAACGCCGGTGCTTCGGCCACGAGCGAGGCGCGCTGCAGTCCCCCGGCCGATCCGCGGATGCTGGTCTCGAGGAGACGCCAGCCACCCTCCACGGCGACGGCGCCGCGGGTCAGACGCAGCGGCCCTTCGATTCGCGAGATCACGTGCCGGGGCTGATAGACCTGAGCCACGGCGTGCACGCGCCCGAGCGATGCGGTGGCGTCGCTCTGCCGGAGCGCCACCGTGGCGCAGGTCACTTCGATGCGGAAAGGATAGCCCGCGACGGTTCGGTCCGCACAGGTCCAGCGCCGACCGTTCCTTGCCTCCGCGGCGATCCAGGCGTCCAGACCCTCGCTCGTCCGGTCCCGGATCACCATCCACGCGACGCTCCAGGCGATCGCGACGAGCGCGAGGAGGACGAAAGGCGTGTAGAGCCAGAACCGGCTCCGGCGTGCGTCGGCAGGGGCTGCGGCTTCAGCCATCGTGGTCTCCCATCCGGCTCGCGGTCTCCCGGTCGAGCCCCTCGGCTTGAGTTGCGCCTTGGTAGCTGCTAGCCGCCGGACCGGGCAAGTTGAGGGCAATCCCGTTGCGATGACCGACGAACGGACGGATCTATGGGTGTTCGGGTACGGCTCGCTCATGTGGCGACCGGGATTTCCGCATGCCGAGCGTCGTCACGCCCGCCTCAATGGTTATCACCGCTCCCTTTGCGTCTATTCGCACGTCCACCGCGGCACTCCGGAGAGGCCGGGACTCGTGCTCGGCCTCGACCGTGGCGGAAGCTGTCACGGGGTGGCTTTTCGCGTTTCGGCGGCCGAGGCGGCCGCGACGCTTCATTACCTGCGCGAGCGCGAGCAGGTGACCGCGGTCTACCGCGAACGGCGCCTCGCGGTTCATCTCGAGGGGGGTCGGGTCGTCGTCGCCGTGGCCTACGTGGTGGATCGCCATCACCCGCAATATGCCGGTCGGCTCCCGGATTCCGACCTCCTGCGCCACGTGCGCCAGGGCGCGGGCGTTTCGGGCCCAAATCCAGACTACGTCCGCTCCACCCACGAGCACCTCCTGCAGATGGGCGTCACAGACCCGGTTCTGAAGCGTCTTGCCGATGCCCTCAACGATCCCGGGTCGTCGACGCGCGACTCTCCGCTCGGGGTCGCGCTTTGCGGAGACGACCCTCGGTGACCCGCGACCTCCGCGGCCCGCTGGGTCGAGATCAGCTCGCCCGCGTTTCGTCCTCCCGGAGATCCGCGACGATGGCACGACGTTCGTTCTCGTCCTCGGCCAGGCGATGGACATGCACCTCGGTCGCGCCCTGCTCGCGCATGATCGTCATCCAGCGGCTCCGCGCCTGCTCGACGGGGCGAGATCCGGCCGTCGCGACGTCGATCACGTGGGCGGTGCCATCCTCGTCGCGCCGGACGGCCAGGACCACCGCTTCCGTGACGTGCAGAGCCTCGACCTCGTCGAAGGCGTGCACGCCGACGACGTAGCGGCGCCCCGACCGGCCGCGCCAGGAGCTCAACTGCAGCGGCGCCTGTCGCAGACCTGCCGTCGCTCTCAGCCGCTCTTCCCGCACGCCCGCTCTCCGTGCCCTCTCGCCGCGCAAGTCACGCATTGCAGTCGACCACGCGATGGTGCGTCTGTTCTTCATTTGTTCTAAGTTAGATCGTCGGGCACGAGCCGTCAAGGGGGTGGCGTCGGCCATTTCCCTAGCGGGAAGCTGCTCCCAGGGGACCCGAGTCGATCAACCCGAGTTCGGCCTTGCCTTGCGCGAGGAGGCGATTCGACGAGTCCTCGATCTGCGCCTGGAGGAGCGGAAAGAAGGTGTCCCGCGGCATTCCGGGCGGGATCGGTTCCAGGATATCGGCCCGGATCGTGCCGGGTCGGCGGATGAACGCGCGCCGCGGCCAGTAGAGGCCCGAATTGAGGGCGATCGGCAGGCAGGGGACGCCGAGATTGTCGTAGAGATGGGCAACGCCGTACTTGTAGGACGGCCGTGCCCCTGCGGGTTTGCGCGTACCCTCCGGGAAGATCAGGATCTGGCGTCCGGCGCGAACCTCCTCCCGGGCACGCTCGTTCATCTGCGCCAGGGCCTGCGAGCCAGCCCGGCGGTCGATCGGCACGCAGCCGCGCCTTGGCGAGGTACCAGCCGAAGAGCGGGATCCACATGAGCTCCCGCTTGAGGATGAAGGTCGGGTCGTCGAACAGCGGCACGAGCGCGAAGGTTTCCCACGCCGATTGGTGCTTCGCCGCGACGAGAAGCCCTCCGGCCGGAATGCGGTCGAGACCGACGTACTCCGCCTTGGTGCCCGCGATCACGCGCAGCAGCCAGAGGTTGCACCGCGCCCACAGCTTGGGGCCGCGCATGAAGACCCTGCGCGGTGCCGCGAACATCGGGATGAGCAGCAGCATCCACAGGAGGGTGTTGAGAAAGAAGGCGATGTTGAAGAGGAGCGAGCGAAGGACGAGCATCGTGGGTGGGCCGACCGGGGCGAAGCGCCCGCACGAACCCTTTAGAGCATTTTGAGGCGAAGGGGATGCGGCTTGTTTCAGCGCGCCGGAACGAAACCGCGCCCGGTCGGGCAACCCCTATTCGAGCTTCACGCCCGCCTCCTTCACGACCTTGGCCCAGCGGGCGATCTCCGCCTTCACGAACGCGCCGAACTCCGCTCCCGTCAGTGTCGGGATGTCCGAGCCCTGGCGCTCCCAGGCTTCCTTGATGCCGGGCGTCTGCAGAGCGGTTCGAAGCTCTTTCGTCATGCGATCGACGATCTCCGGCGGCGTGTCTTTCGGCGCCCAGAGCGCATACCAGGTCGAGACCTCGTATCCCGGAACACCCGCCTCCGCGGCCGTCGGCACATCGGGGAAGGCTTTGACGCGCTGCGGCGCGGCGAGGGCCAGCGCCCGGATCTGTCCGCCGGCGATCTGCGCGGCGGAACTCCCGAGACCGTCGAAGGCCATGTCGACCTGCCCGGCGACCAGGTCCTGCATCGCGGGGCCGGCGCCGCGGTACGGCACATGGACGATGTTGGTCGCGGTCAGCAGCTTGAACAGCTCCCCCGCCAGGTGATGCGCCGTGCCGGCTCCGGCCGAGGCGTAGTTCAGCTTGCCCGGGTTGGCCTTGGCGTCGGCAACGAGTTCCGCGAGGGTTTTCGCCTTCACCTTCCCGGGATGCACCACGACGACGTGCGGCACCTGGGACACGATGCCGATCGGCACGAAGTCCTTCTCGAGGTCGTATGAAAGATTGACATACATCGACGGCGCGATGGCGTGGTGGGTCGCGCCGACGAAGAACGTGTACCCGTCCGGAGCGGCCTTCGCGGCCGCCGCGGCTCCCGTATTCCCGCCGGCCCCGGCGCGGTTGTCGATGATGACGCGCGTTCCGAGCTGGGCGTCGAGCTGCGCCGCCAGGGGCCGCGCGAAGGCGTCCGTCCCACCGCCGGCCGCGAACGGCACGATGAGCGAGATGTGGCGCTGCGGCCAGTTCTGGGCTTCGGCGCCCGACGCGGCGACGGTCAGCGCCGCGAGCGCGAGGATACGCATGATGTTCGGCTTCAAGATCGGTCCTCCCGGGCTGCACGCGTCCGCGGCCCGAGACTGGCTCGCGTGGCCCGCGCCGCGTGTGGTCATCGAAGCTAGGGGGATCGTCGGCGGCCGCAAGGTCCGGGTCGACGGACGGGCGCCGACCTCGTCGGCGCAGGACCCGACGGTCTCAGCGGGAGAGCGGCTCCGCGACGGCCGTGGGGAGATGCGCCCGCAGGATGCGCTCGCCCGGGAACGGATCGATGAAGACCTTCACGGGCTTGCCGCCGCTCATGAGGTTGGCCACCGTCGAGCGCTCCGGGTCCGCCTCGAAGCGCGTGCGCAGCCAGACGACGAGGAGTTTCACGTACTCCGACGCGAGCACCCGCGCCGTCGAAGGACTGTACCACCAGGAATCCGGATCGATCGCTGGCGTCACGACGGCATAGGGAACCTTGCGCAGTTCGGGGAGCGCATGGTTCAACTCGACCATGGTGCGCGGCATGTGGTAGGCCGAGGTCACGATGATCAGCGAGCGGAAGCGATTTCGCTCGGCCCACCGCCGGGTCTCGATCGCGTTGCCGATGGTGTTGCGGGCGCGGTAGTCGAGATCCACGCAGCAGTCGAAGAGCCGGCGCTGCCCAGGGTTGAGCCGTTCGATCTCGTCCCGGCTCGTGCGCTCGTTGACCCCGGAAATCAGGAGCCGGCTGGCATAGCCCTGCGCGAGCAGGTCGATGGCGTCTCCGATCCGCTGCGATCCGCCGGTGAGCGCGACGATCCCGTCGGCGCGAGCGGCCGGCGAACTCTCCTTGCGCTCCAGGGAATAGATGAAGGCCAGAAATCCGAGACACACGGCCAGCGCGATGGTCGCGACAAAGGCCAGCCCGGCCACGAGCGCGACCCTGAGCCAGGACCGTCGCAGGCGGGAATGCCTCACGTCGTGGGACCAGCGCCAGCCCACCGCGTCTACCGCATCAAGGGCGCCCAACCCCGCCGAATTCCGCGTTCTCACGATCATCCATGCCGAGAATAATGCAGAATGCGGCAGTGAAGAGGCAGGGATACATCTTGCGCGCAGGGTCACCCGGTAGAGTTAAGAAACCGTCTCACCGTCAGGCGGGAAACGATTCCCGTCAGGGCGGAGACGATCAGCGCGATGACGATGACGGTCGTGTAGCCGCGCCACGACATCCCGAAGGACCCGAACAACGCCTCGATCTGGTCGCCTGCGGGGCTCGCCTTCAAGGACGACGTGATCCACCCCAGGACGGCGGTAACGGCGATCGCCGCGGCGGCTCCCACGGCGCTGCCGCGCAGGCCGAGCTTGAAGAAGCGCCGTTGGAACTCGCGCGCGATGTAATCGTCGTCCGCCCCAACGAAATGCAGAACCTCCACGACCTCGTGGTTCCCCGCCATCGCGCCGCGCGTCGCGAACGTCACGGCGAGGCCGGCGGCAACGAGGACGAGGACCACGAGAGCCAGCCCGACCCCGACGACGGTGTTCGCCATCGTGGACAGCCGCGAGAGCCACAGGGCGTGGTCGTCGAGGGTGGCTCCGGGAACCTGCTCGCGAAGCGCTTGGCGCAGGCCCTCGAGATCCGGCGTCTCGCCGGCCGCCAGCTTGACCACGATGAGCCTCGGCACCGGCAGGTCGCTGAAGCTGAGCCCCGTTCCGAGCCAGGGTTCGAGCAGCCGTTCCGATTCCGCCTTGGTGAAGGGCTGCGTCGCCTCCACGCCGCGCGTGCGCCGCGCGAGGTCCGCAGCGCGGGCCACATCCGCGTCCGGGTCGCGCTGGACCTGCGGTCGAACCTGGATCGTGACCTCCCGGGCGACCGCGGAGCGCCACTGGACCGAACTCGCCGAGACGAGCTCCGCGCCGCTGGCACAGAGAGCCGCAAGGAAGGTGAGGATCCCGATGACCGCCGCAAGGGCCCGTCCCCCGGCCGAATCCACGGGGACGAGCGGCGCGTTGCGCCGAAGCGAGGCCGGGAGGGGGCGGTGCTCCGGGTCCTGGCCCAACTCGGACGAGAGCGATCGGGTGCGGTCGTTCATCGCCCTACTCGTCGATGTGCAGCCGCCCGTCGCCCAGCACCAGGCGCCGGACGTCGAGCTGGTCCATGAGGGCGAGGTCGTGGGTGGCGATCACGACCGAGGTGCCGAGCCGATTGAGCTCGATGAACAGGCGCAGGAGCCGCCTCGCGAGGGACGGATCGACATTGCCCGTGGGCTCGTCGGCCAGGAGGAGTTCCGGGCGGACGATCAGCGCCCTCGCGATGGCGGCGCGCTGCTTCTCGCCCCCGGAGAGGACCGGCGGCAACACGTGCATGCGGTCGCCGAGGCCGACCCAGCGCAGAAGCTCGACGACCTCGCCGCGATAGCTGGCCTCGTACTTGCCCTGAACGCGCAGGGGAAGGGCCACGTTCTCATAGGTCGTGAGGTGATCGAGCAGCCGGAAGTCCTGGAACACCACCCCCATGCGACGCCGCAGGCTGGTGAGCCGGTCCTTCGAGATCCCCAACACACCCTCGCCGAAAAGCGAGACCAAGCCGCGCGTCGGCTTCACCGACAAAAGGATGAGGCGAAGCAGCGTCGTCTTCCCGGCGCCGGAGGGCCCGGTGAGGAACTGGAACGAGCGCGGCTCGATCGAGAAGGTGAGGTCGCGAAGGATCTCCGGCCCCATGCCGTAGCGGACGCCCACGTTCTCGAGCTGAACGGCAGGGGGAACCCCATCGAAGTCATTGTCCCGTGCCGCTTTCACGCGTTCTTAACCAAGCCCCGCGAACCTGAGGGAAGGCGAGCCGGTTCCGATCTCGCCACAGCGTGATTCGCCATGCTCATCGTCTGCCCGTCCTGCGCAAGCGAATATACGATCGATCCGACGAAATTAGGCGCGGATGGTCGCACCGTCCGTTGCGCCCTTTGCCGCGATACCTGGGCCGCGACGCCGGACGGCGGCGCTCCCGCGGCGCAACCGGCCGAGGGAGCCGTGCTCCTGCGCGCCGCGACCAAACCTCACGCCCGGCCTCGAACGGCGCGTCGGCGCGCCATCCTGGCCGCGGCTGCCGCCTGCCTTCTGGCGCTCGCCTGGCCGGCGCTCCAGGGCGGCATGCCCGTGATCGGTCCGGCGCTCCTGCGGGCCGCCCTGCTCGGACCGGACCGTCCGTCCTTCCGTTACGTCACCTCCGACGTTGTCGGGCCGTCCGGCGGCCGGGCCCTCGTGGTCAGCGGCGAGATCGTGAACGACACCCGTTCGGCCGTCGAGCTCTCGCCTCTTGAATTTCTCGTCCGCAGCGGGGATGAACAGGTGCTCGCCACTTGGACGAGCGCCCCGCCCGTCGCGAAGCTCAAGCCCGGGGAGGCGGCTCGCTTCGAGGGGCGCCTGCCCGTACCGCCCGCCGAGGGCCGCGAGGTCCGGGTGCGATTCACCAAGGCGGGCGGTCTTGCCTTCGCGGCTCTGACGGATTCACGATGACCTCTTCCCTCCGCGTGCGGGTCCTGTTCGACGAAGCCACCATCGCCCGCCGCAACGAGGAGCTCGCACAGGCCGTGCGGGCTGCCGAGCCCGAGAACCTCCTCGTCGTCGCCGTGCTCAAGGGCAGCTTCATGTTCGCGGCCGACCTGATCCGGGCGTTGCATCGGGCCGGCCTCACGCCCCAGGTGGAGTTCATCCACCTCTCAAGCTATCGCGCCGGGACGGTGTCATCGGGCCAGGTCACGATCCTGCGCGACGTCGAGAGCGAGGTGCGCGGCCGGGACGTGCTGCTCGTGGACGACATCCTGGAATCGGGCCGGACCGTCGTCTTCGCGAAGGACCTTCTGATGGCGCGCGGCGCGCGGCGCGTGCTCACCGCGGTCCTCCTGGAAAAGCCCGGCAAGCGGGCCGTCAGCATCGACGCGGACTTCGTCGGGATTCACCTGCCCCGACGTCTTCGTGGTGGGCTACGGCATGGACGTCGCCCACTCCTATCGTCAGCTTCCCTTCGTGGGGGTGGTCGATCACCTCGACCGGGAGCCCGACCTCTTCGGCGGGACCTGATCCATGGTGAATCCTCGGGGCGTCCCGCTTGCTTCGCGCGGGGATCCGGCTTTCAAGAACCAAGTCTGTTCAGAGAGGCGTAAAAGCGATGGCGCGCATCCTGCTCGTCGATGACGAAGAGCCGGTCCGCGGGTTTCTCAAGCGTGGGCTGGAGCTCGACGGCCACGAGGTCACGACGGCGATCGACGGCGGCGACGGCCTCGACCGCCTCGTCGAAAGCGGCGGGGCGTTCGACCTCCTGCTCACCGACATCCGCATGCCGATCATGGACGGCATCGCCCTCTCGCTTGCGGCAAAGCGCGACTATCCGGCGCTCAGCATCCTGCTCATGACCGGCTTCGCGGATCAGCGCGAGCGCGCGAAAAGCCTCGACGCCATCGTGACGGACGTGCTCACGAAGCCGTTCTCGCTCGCCGACCTGCGCCGGACGGTGCTCGACGCCCTCACGCGTTGAGCCGCCAGATCGCAAGATTGAGCATCGCGGCATAGCCGACCCAGGCGGCGTACGGCACGAGCAGCACGGCCGCGAGGCGGTCGAGGGGCCAGAAGAGGCGGATGGTCGCGAGGATCGCCGCGACGAGGGCCCCGATCACGACGAGCCCCGCGAGCGGGCTGTGGGCGGCGAAGAAGGCGAAGGACCAGGCTGCGTTGAGAGCGAGCTGAACGAAGAACGCCGTCAGCGCCGCTCCGCGGCCGGGGCGGGTTCTCGGCACGGAGAGGATCCGCCACAGCGCCGCGGCCATCAGGGCATAAAGAACGCTCCAGACCGGTCCGAACACAAAGTTCGGCGGCGTGAACCCTGGTTTGGTCAGACCCGCATACCAGCCGGAAATGTTCGGACTCGTCGCGAGATTGCCGAGGACCCCCGCGAGAACCACCGGAAGAATTGCCGTCATGGCCCGCAGGAGGGGCGGCATGACCTCGTCGGTTGAACCGACCCGTCTGCGTGTAACATGCGGTTGCCCTGTCTCGCACCTCATCTAGTCGCGGTGGGGCGACCCTGCTACCCGAAGGAGATCCGATGACCGCCTCCCCTCACCCGTGGTCCAAGCGAAGCCTCGCCGCCCAGGCCCTCGGGCATGTGGATCCGATCACCCGGGCGATCGTGCCGCCGATCCACGTCGCCACGACCTTTCTCCGCGACGAGGACAACGCCTACCGCTCGGGCTACGTCTACGGCCGACCCGACAACGCGACGGTCCGCGAGGCCGAGAGCGTCGTCGCGATGCTCGAGGACGCGGAGGCGGGCGCGCTTCTGTTTTCCTCGGGCATGGCCGCGGCCACGGCCCTGTTCCAGGCGCTCGATCCGGGCGACCACGTGGTGGCCTCCAAGGTCATGTACTGGGCCCTGCGCAGCTGGCTCGGCGCGGAGGCGACCCGCTGGGGACTCGCCGTGAGCTTTGTCGAGACCGACAACCTCGACGCCCTGCGGGCGGCGGTCACCCCCGGCCGAACCAAGCTCGTGTGGATCGAAACGCCCTCGAACCCGCTCTGGACGATCACCGACATCGCCGCCGCGGCGGAGATCGCCCATGCCGCGGGTGCGCGACTGGCGGTCGACTCCACGGCGGCTTCGCCCGTCCACACGCGCCCGCTCGCGCTCGGCGCCGACCTCGTGATGCATGCGGCGACGAAGATCCTGAACGGACATTCGGACGTTGTCGCGGGCGTCGTCGCGGCTCGCCGCGCCGACGCCTACTGGGACAAGGTCGCGAGCATCCGCAGCATGCACGGCGCCATCCTCGGGCCGTTCGAGGCCTACCTTCTCACCCGCGGGATGCGCACCCTGCACCTGCGAGCCGGCACGCAGGCGCACGGCGCCATGAAGCTCGCCGAACGCTTTTCGAACCACCCGTGCGTCGCGCGCGTCCTTTATCCCGGCCTGCCGCAGCATCCCGGCCATGACGTCGCCGGCCGACAGATGCAGGGCGGATTCGGGTACATGCTGTCGATCCAGGTGTCCGGTGGAGAGCCCGCCGCGATCGCGACCGCCGCTCGGGTGAGGTTGTGGAGGCGCGCGACATCGCTCGGCGGAGTCGAGAGCCTGATCGAACATCGCGCCTCGGTCGAGGGTCCCGGGACGCCGTGTCCCCCCGATCTGCTGCGCCTGTCGACCGGGATCGAGGACCCGGAGGATCTCTGGGCCGACCTCGATGCCGCGCTCAGGGCCTCCCATCCCGCGTAGGCGGCGAGGCCGCGCAAAGAAACGCTGACAGTGGGCGCCGTGGCGGCTATGGTTCCGACTACGTCATTACGTTCGCCCGGCGGCGCAATGACCAACGTCAGACTGACCCTGGGGAAGCACACTCATGTCGACCATCACACGCCGCCGTGCCCTGCAGACCGGCGCCGCCGCCACCGCGCTCACCGTCGCGCCGCGCTTCGCCCTCGGCCAGGGGGCGCCCGTTGTCAAGCTCCGCATCCTGGAGACCACCGACCTTCACGTGAACGTCTTCCCTTACGACTACTACCGCGATTCTCCCGACGACACCGTCGGGCACGGCCGGACCGCGACCCTCGTCAAAGCGGCGCGCGCGGAGGCCAGGAACTCGCTTCTGTTCGACAACGGCGACCTCATCCAGGGGTCGCCCATGGGGGACTACATCGCCTATCGCCGCGGCATGAAGAAGGGCGACGTGCACCCCATGGTCGCGGCCATGAACGTGCTGCACTACGACTGTGGGACCCTGGGCAACCACGAGTTCAATTACGGACTCGAGTTCATGATGAACGCCATGGGCTCGGCCAAATTCCCGGTGGTCTGCGCCAACGTCACGAGCATGGACGGCAAGCACCTCTACAAGCCCTGGCTCGTGCTCGACCGGGAGTTCACGGACGAGAGCGGCGCGAAGCACGCCGTCAAGGTGGGCGTGATCGGATTCGTGCCGCCGCAGATCGTCCAGTGGGACAAGGCGAACCTCGAGGGCAAGGCCACCGCGACGGACATCGTCGAGGCGGCGCAAAAGCACGTGCCCGAGCTCAAGCGGGCCGGCGCCGAGATCGTCGTCGCGCTGTGCCATTCCGGCATCGCGGGCGGCGAGCGCGCGGGCGGGGAGGAGAACGCGGCGCTGCATCTCGCCAAGGTCGACGGGATCGACGTGATCCTCACCGGCCACCAGCATCTCGTGTTCCCGGGCGGCAAGGAATTCGCCAATATCCCCGGAGTCGACGTGCAGAAGGGCACGCTCCACGGCAAACCCGCCGTGATGGCCGGGTTCTGGGGCAGTCATCTCGGGATCGTGGACCTCGAGCTCACGAAACAGGGCAACACCTGGAGAATCGCGAACTTCCGCACCGAAGCGCGTCCGATCTACGAGCGGGTCGAACGAAAGGTCGTCCCGAAGGTCGACGCCGAGGCTGCGGTGCTCGCGGCGTCGCAGGCCGAGCATGACGCCACGCTCAAGTACGTGCGCGAGCCCGTCGGCAAGACGGCGGTTCCGATCCACTCCTATTTCTCGCTCGTTTCGGACGACGCCTCCGTCAAGCTCGTCGCCGAGGCGCAGGCCTGGTACGTGGCCGATCTCCTCAAGACCACGCCGCACAAGGACCTGCCGCTGCTTTCAGCGGCGGCGCCCTTCAAGGCCGGCGGACGCGGCGGTCCGAGCTACTACACGGAGATCAAGCCGGGCCCGCTCGCCATCAAGGACATGGCGGACATCTACATCTACCCGAACACCGTTCGAGCCGTGAAGGTCACCGGCGCGCAGGTGCGCGAGTGGCTCGAGCGCTCGGCCGGCATCTACAACCAGATCGATCCCGCAAAGGGCGGCGAGCAGGACCTCGTCAACTCGAAATTCCCGGCCTTCAACTTCGATGTGATCGCGGGCGTCACCTACAGGATCGATCCGACGCAGCCCTCGCGGTACGACGTGGACGGCAAGCTCGTCGAGCCGAACGCCCGTCGCATCAAGGACCTCGCCTATCAAGGCAAGCCCGTCGCGGATGATCAGGTCTTCGTCGTCGCCACCAACAACTACCGCGCCTCGGGCGGCGGCAATTTCCCGGGCGCCGACGGCAAGACCACGATCCTCGACGCGCCGGATCTGACCCGCGACGCCATCATGCGCTTCATCGTCGAGCGCAAGGAGGTGGCGCCGAAGGCCGACGGCTCGTGGTCGCTCGCGCTGCCGTCGAACGTCACGGCGGTCTTCGTCACCGGCCCGAACGCGGCGGCCTACCAGCCCGCGGGAATCAAGGCCGAGAAGGTGGGCGACGCGGCGGACGGCTTCGTGAAGTACAGGATCGTGGCCTAGCGCCGTTTCCACTGACGTGGACTCGGCTCTCTCCTTTGCCGCGATTGTTGACGGCAAACCGGAACCACTTCGCCGAAAATTGCTCCAGGCCGCCCCGCCGTTTGCGAGAACTCGTCACGGGGCGCCGTCCGGTTCGTGCCCCGGCTGGCGTGCGATTCGGGCCGGTCTCGCTCCCGCGCTTCGCTCTTACGAAAGGGCTGCCCCGGAACTCGTGAACGCCTTCAGACCGCCGGGGCGCGGCGGGATCGGCGCGCGTCGCTTCGCGGCGGCAGGGCGTGCTCGTCGGGCTCGCGCGGCCACGCCCGGCCGACGACGCGCACCATGTCGGCCATGACGCCGTCGAGGGCATAGTCCTTCGGGGTGTAGACGGCCGCGACGCCCATGTTCTTGAGGACGAGCTCGTCCTCTGGGGAGATGATGCCGCCGACGACCAGCGGCACGTGGTCCAGCCCTTCGAGCCGCAGGCGCGCCTTCACCTCGCGCACCAGGGGCACGTGCGAGCCGGAGAGGATCGACAAGCCGACCACGTGCGCTTTCGCCTCGCGCGCCTTGGCGACGATCTCCGCCGGCGTCTGGCGAATTCCGTCGTAGACGACCTCCATGCCGACGTCCCGAGCCCGGAGCGCGATCTGCTCGGCTCCGTTCGAGTGGCCGTCGAGGCCGGGCTTGCCGACGACGAGGCGCGGCGTCTCGCCGAGCGTCCCGGAGAGTTCCGTGACCATGAGCCGGATCCCCTCCGTGGCCCCGGACTCGCGGTCTCGGGGTCACCCCGGTCGGGGCGCGATATTCCCCGAAGACCCGCCGCAGGGTTTCGCCCCATTCGCCCGTGGTCACGCCGGCTTTCGCGCAGGCGATCGAGGCCGGCATGATCGAGCGTCCCTCGCGGGCTGCGGCCTCGAGCGCGTCGAGGGCCGCCTGCGCGGCGCCGGCGTCCCGGCCCGAGCGCCAGGCACGGATGCGATGGACGCTCTCCATCTCCACGGTCTCGGGAACCGTCAGGATCGCGCCGTCGCCCGCCGTGAGCGGGGACGGCTCGCCCTCGGTGTAGCGGTTGACGCCGACCACGATCTGCTCGCCGCTTTCAATCGCTGCGAGGCGCCTTGCATTCGACTCCACCAGAGCGCGCTTGAGATAGCCCGACTCGACCCCGGCGACGGCGCCGCCGAGACCCTCCAGCCGCCGGAGTTCGCTCCTCACCTCCTCCTTCAGGGCCGCGACCTTGCTCTCGATCACGCGGCTCCCGTCGAAGATGTCTTCGTTCTCGAGGAGATCCGTCTCGAAGGCGAGGATCTGCTGCATGCGCAAGGACCATTGCTGGTCCCAAGAGCGGGGCAGGCCGAGCGCCTCGTTCCACGCCGGCAGCTGCACCGCGCGGGCGCGGGCCTTCTTCGAGAGCGTCACGGCGAGCATCTCGATCATGATGCGGTGGACGTTGTTCTCCGGCTGCTGCTCCGTGAGGCCGAGCGAGTTCACTTGCACGCCGTAGCGGAACACACGCTTCTTCGGGTCGGCGACGCGATAGCGCTCGCGCGCGATCTCGTCCCAGAGCTCCGCGAAGGCGCGCATCTTGCAGAGCTCGGTGATGAAGCGCATGCCCGCGTTGACGAAGAACGAGATGCGGCCCACGACCTCCGCGAAGGTGTCGTCGTCCACTCCCGTCGCGCGGACCGTATCCAGCACCGCGATCGCCGTCGCGAGCGCGAAGGAGAGCTCCTGCACCGGCGTCGCCCCTGCCTCCTGGAGATGGTAGGAGCAGACGTTCATCGGGTTCCACTTCGGCAGCTCGGACGTCGTGAAGAGGATCACGTCGCGTGTGAGCTGCAGCGAGGGAGCCGGCGGGAAGACGTAGGTCCCGCGCGACAGGTACTCCTTGATGATGTCGTTCTGGGTCGTGCCCTGGAGCGCATGGCGCGGCGCTCCCTGTTCCTCCGCGGCCGCGACGTAGAGCGCGAGCAGCCAGGGCGCCGTCGCATTGATCGTCATCGACGTGTTCATGGTCTTAAGGGGAATGCCCTCGAACAGCGTGCGCATGTCGCCGAGGTGGGCGATCGAGACCCCGACCTTGCCGACCTCGCCCCGTGCGAGTTCGTGGTCCGGGTCGTAGCCGGTCTGCGTCGGGAGGTCGAAGGCGACCGAGAGCCCCGTCTGTCCCCGGGCGAGATTGCGCCGGTAGAGGGCGTTCGACTCCGACGCCGTGGAGTGGCCGGCATAGGTGCGGAAAATCCACGGCTTGTCGCGCTTGCGCTCCTCGCCCGCCGGTTGATCACTCATCTACGCCGATCCCAATCTGGTCACGCCTTTGCGGGCTGGAGAAATCATGCCGCCCCATCTCGCAATGCGGAATAGACCATCTTCGTTCCCGCCCAGCTGATTGGCAATAGGGCGACCGGGCCGGCAAAACTCCCGTATTGTCAAAGGCAACCGAAAGCCGCGGTCGAGCGTTGCCATAAGGTCGGGGTTTTGCAAACTCATGTTGCGGCGCAATATACGCGCCGGTAGTCTTAACGTATTGCGATCTCACCAAAGAGGCGTGCCATGGCGGTTCAGGCGCTTAGAAAGGCCAGCGGGCCGAAAGATCTGTACGAACTCGGCGAGATTCCGCCCCTCGGCCACGTTCCCGAGAAGATGTATGCCTGGGCGATCCGCAAGGAGCGGCACGGCCCTCCCGAGGACGCCATGCAGATCGAGGTGGTGCCGACATGGCGCATCGGCGACGACGAGGTGCTGGTCCTCGTCATGGCCGCGGGGGTTAACTACAACGGCGTCTGGGCGGCGCTCGGCCAGCCCATCTCGCCTCTCGACGGACACAAGCAGCCGTTCCACGTCGCGGGCTCCGATGCGTCGGGAATCGTCTGGGCGGTCGGCTCGAAGGTGAAGCGCTGGAAGGTCGGCGACGAAGTCGTCATCCACTGCAACCAGGACGACGGCGACGACGAGGAGTGCAACGGCGGCGATCCGATGTTCTCGCCCTCGCAGCGGATCTGGGGCTACGAGACGCCGGACGGCTCCTTCGCTCAGTTCTGCCGCGTGCAGTCCCGCCAGCTCATGGTGCGCCCGCGCCATCTCACCTGGGAGGAGGCGGCCTGCTACACGCTCACCCTCGCGACCGCCTACCGGATGCTGTTCGGGCACGCGCCGCACACCTTGAGGCCGGGCGACAACGTGCTCATCTGGGGCGCCTCGGGCGGGCTCGGCGTGTTCGGCGTACAGCTCTGCGCGGCATCCGGGGCGAACGCGATCGGCATCATCTCCGACGAGTCGAAGCGCGATTACGTGCTCGGGCTCGGCGCAAAGGGCGTCATCAATCGCAAGGACTTCAACTGCTGGGGCCAGCTCCCCAAGGTCAACTCGCCCGAATATCTCGACTGGACCAAGGAGGCGCGCAAGTTCGGCAAGGCGATCTGGGACATCACGGGCAAGAAGGACGTCGACATCGTCTTCGAGCACCCGGGGGAGCAGACGTTCCCGGTGTCGACGCTGGTGGTGAAGCGCGGTGGCATGGTGGTGTTCTGCGCCGGCACCTCGGGCTTCAATCTCACGTTCGACGCCCGCTACGTGTGGATGCGCCAGAAGCGGATCCAGGGCTCTCACTTCGCACACCTCAAGCAGGCCGCGTCCGCGAACCAGTTCGTGGTCGACCGGCGCATCGATCCTTGCATGAGCGAGGTCTTTCCCTGGGAGCGCATCCCCCTGGCCCACACCAAGATGTGGAAGAACCAGCACGCGCCGGGCAACATGGCGGTCCTCGTCAACGCGCCGCGGGCCGGCCTGAGGAGCTTCGACGACGTGTTGGAGGCGGCACAGCCGTAGCGCCGATAAATCGCGGCGCGCCGCGCCGGCGCAGCCCGGAGCGTTAGGGCGCCTTCACGATGTTGTCGTAGTGGCGGGCATCCGAAATCCTGTGCAGCCTCCGGCGCTTGGCGGCTATGACGGTGCCGTTGAGTTCGCCCCCGAAGAGGAAGATGGCCGCCAGGGTATAGAGAAAAACCAAGGCCGCCATCGCGGTGGCGAGTCCGCCGTACGTGGAGGCGTACGCGCCCGGATAGCTCTCGAGATACCACCCGAAGCCCAATCCGCCGAGAAGCCAAAGCACCAGCGTGACGCCGACGCCCGGCATGACGGAGCGGAAGTCGCGGCGTCCGGCCGGCACGAGCTTATGCGCGAGGACGAGAGCCACGATGATCAGCAGGGTCGCGACCCCGATCCGCAGGAACGCGATAAGCCCGTCGAACGGCTGCAGGCCGGGCAGCCAGTAGAGCGCGCCGCGCCACACGAGCGGACCCAGCACGACCAGGAGCGCGAAGGCCAGCATCACGAAAGCCCCGCCGATCACGAAGGCGATGGACTCAAGGCGCGTGAACCACCACGCGCGGGTCTCACGCAGCCCATAGGCCCGATTGAGTCCGACCCTGAGGGCTTCGACGCCGCTCGACGCGAAGTACAGGGCGAGAAGGAGGCCGACCGTGAGGATCCCCTCGCGCCGGACGGTCAGGATCGTATGCACTTCGTCGGCGATGGGCTTCGCGACCTCCGATGGCCAGGCCTCGAGGATGATGTCCGCCGCCTCGTCGGCGAGCGACCCCGTCCCGAAGAAGCTCGCGACGCCCGTCACGAGGATCAGGAAGGGGAACATCGACATCAGGATCGACAGCGCGATATGGCTCGCGATGGCCCACGCATCGTGCAGGACGAAGCGGTTGTAGGCGATGACCAGAACCTCGAAGGCAAGCCGAAGGGAACGCACCGGGATCTCCGTGCCGGTGAGATGGCGCATGATCCGACCCGGAGCAAGCGAAACCGGCTCCCGCGGGTTCCCCGCCGTCGAGCCGAGCGTCCCTGGGTTGCGCTAACGAGCGTAGCGCCGACGCGCAGAATGCGTCATGGCTGCGGCCCGCATGACGACCTCGTCCCTGCTCTCTCGCCTTGCGCCGCCGCTCTTCGTGCTCATCTGGGCGACGGGGTTCGTGGTGGCGCGCCTGGTGGCACCGCACGCCGAGCCGCTGACGTTCCTTCTGCTCCGCTATGGGCTGGCGATCCTCGTCCTCGTCGCCGTGGCGGTTGCGGTTCGCGCGCCCTGGCCGGCGACTCGCCGCGGCTGGCAGGACGGGCTCGTGGCCGGCGTCCTGCTGCACGGATGCTATCTCGGCGGCGTGTTCTGGGCCGTGAAACACGGCCTGCCGGCCGGGATCGCCGCGCTTATCGCGGGTCTGCAGCCCCTTGCGACCGGACTGATCGTCGGCCCGCTGCTCGGTGAGACCGTGACGACCCGACGCTGGTTCGGCATCGGCGTCGGGTTTCTCGGCGCCGCGCTGGTGATCGCGCCGAAGCTCGGGACAACCGGCGGCTTCTCGGTTCTGCCCCTCTCGGTCTGCCTGCTCGCGACGATCTCGATCACCTTCGGCACGGTTTGGCAAAAGCGCACCGGCGGCGCCGCCGACCTGCGCACCGGCACGGTCGTGCAGTACATCGGCGCCGCCCTCGTGACGCTTCCCGTGGCGCTCGCGACGGAGGACCTGCGGCTCGATTTCGTCCCGGCGCTCTGGTTCGGCCTGCTGTGGGCGGTCCTCGGGCTGTCGATCGGCGGCATCGGACTCCTGCTCGTTCTGATCCGCCGCGGCGCCGTCGCCGGCGTGGCATCCCTGCTCTATCTGGTGCCGCCCGTTTCCGCGCTGATGGCCTATGGGCTCTTCGGAGAGACGCTTTCGCCGCTGCAGGTGGTCGGAATGGTCGTTGCGGCCGGCGGCGTGGCGATCGCGAGTCGCGGTTAAGGCCGCGAAGGCGCGCACGTCCGCCTCGGCCGCTGGTCCGCTCGTGCGCCGGTCCCACGAACAGGAAGGTGTCTCTACCTTAGGATCACTTTCCGAAAGGTTCGAAACCTGTCGCAGCGTCACATCCATATGAGTTCCTACTCAGGAATAATAGCTTCCCAACAGCAACGATGCGGTCAATGACCGCACCGTGACGACCAACTGCAATAACGTTCCCATCTAATCTGGAATTCTGCACAGTTCTGTTACAAAGTGACACCCCTAAGCTTCTTAGAAGTTGCCGGGGGACACAATGGATTCCGCTTATCTTTTGACGCGTTCCGCGCCGCTGCTGTTTGTCTTGATTTGGGCCACGGGGGCTATCGTCGCGCGCCTCGTCGCACCCTATTCCGAGCCGCTGACCTTTCTTCTCCTTCGCTACGCGCTGACGATCGCGGTTCTCGCCGGTATCGCGCTTGCGGCGCGCGCTCCGTGGCCGACGACGCCGCGGACCTGGCGCGACGCCATGTTGAGCGGCATCCTGCTGCACGGTCTTTATCTCGGCGGCATGTTCTGGGCCGTGAGCTCCGGGATCCCGGCCGGGATCGCGGCCCTGATCGCCGGTCTCCAGCCGCTCGCCACGGGACTTCTGGTCGGTCCCCTGCTCGGCGAACACGTTTCGTCGCAGCGGTGGACCGGCATCATCGTCGGGCTCTTCGGTGCTCTGCTCGTCATCACGCCGAAACTGGGCGTCGTCGACGGCCTTCAGCCGTTTCCCCTGCTGGTCTGCGTGGTGGCCATGATCTCGATGACGGTGGGGACGATCTGGCAGAAGCGGACCGGCGGCAACGAGGACCTCAGGACGAGTACCATCGTGCAGTACGTCGGCGCGGCGCTCGTCACGCTTCCGGTGGCGTTCGTCGTCGAGCACGGCCGCTTCGATGCCAACTTGTCGTTCGGGATCGGCCTGCTGTGGGCGGTCTTCGGCCTCTCGATCGGCGGCATCGGGTTCCTGCTCTTCCTGATCCGCCGCGGTGCCGTGGCCGGCGTCGCAAGCCTGTTCTACCTCGTCCCGCCGGTCTCCGCATTGATCGCCTATGTTCTGTTCGGCGAGACGCTCGCGCCCGTCCAGATCGCGGGAATGGCGGTGGCCGTGGCCGGAATCGCTCTCACGAGCCGCGGCTAGCGCCGTTTCCACTGACGGCGAATCGGCTCTCTTCTTTCCTGTGCCGCGATTCCTGACGGCGAACCGGATCCCACATCGCCGAAAACGGCTCTAGGCCAATGGGAGGATCAACAGCGGGGCGCCGCGCGTTTATGCTGCGGTGCATATAACCGGAGTGCCCCGTGAACATCCTGCCCGCGAGCTCTGCCCTCCCCTCCGATCTCATCGCCTCGAGCGGTCTGGCATCTCGGACCGTTGCCGATCTCGTCGCCGAGGCGGCTCGGCGAATCCGGTCCGAGGTCACCACGGACGGTCGCATTTCCGCAGAGCGGCTCGAGCGGCACCAGCATGCGGCGCACGGGCTGGCCTGGCTCGCCACCTATGCGGAAGCGGTCCGCGAGCTTGCGGCGTACGGCGAGCGCCTCTCGGCCGAGGGACGGTTCGGCGAAACCGAAGAGCTTCTCGTTCGCGTGGGGCTTGGAGAATGTCTCGACCAGATCTTCTCCGGGATTCCGATGAGCCAGGGTGAGATCGTCCGGCTCCACGCCCTCGGCCTTTCGACGCGCGACGTGGCGCGCTTCCGCACCGACGCGGTCGACGCGCTCATCCGCGAGGGCAACACGGCGGAGAACCGCGCCCGCCTCGTCGCGCTGATTCGCGCCGCGCAAGGCGCAGCGACCGTGGGGGATGCCGGCCTCGACGACACCTTGGAGGCGATTCGCGCCGAGATGCGCCGCTTCGGCGAGGCGGAGGTCGCGCCGCACGCCCACGCATGGCATCTCGCCAACGCCTACATCCCCATCGAGGTGATCGGGAAGATGGCCGAGCTCGGCGTCTTCGGACTCACGATCCCCGAGGAGTACGGCGGCATGGGCCTGTCGAAGGTCGCGATGTGCGTGGTCTCCGAGGAACTCTCCCGCGCCTATATCGGCGTCGGCTCCCTGGGCACCCGATCCGAGATCGCCGCGGAGCTGATTCTCGGCGGCGGCACCGAGGAGCAGAAGCGGCGCTTCCTTCCCGGCATCGCCGCCGGCGAGATCCTGCCGACTGCGGTGTTCACGGAGCCGAACACCGGTTCGGACCTCGCATCGCTGAAGACGCGGGCGGTCGGAGACGGCGAGACCTGGCGGGTCTACGGCAACAAGACGTGGATCACCCATCCGGTGCGCGCCGACGTCATGACCATGCTGGTGCGCACGAACCCGGACGAGCCCGGCCATCGCGGCCTGTCGATCCTGCTCGCGGAGAAGCCGCGCGGCACGGACGAGGATCCTTTCCCGGTCCGAGGCCTGACGGGCGGCGAGATCGAGGTCCTCGGCTATCGCGGCATGAAGGAATACGAGCTCGCGTTCGACGGATTCGAGGTGCCGGCCCGCAATCTTCTCGGCGGCGTCGAGGGTCAGGGTTTCAAGCAGCTCATGCAGACCTTCGAGGCGGCGCGCATCCAGACCGCGGCCCGGGCGCTCGGCGTCGCGCAGTCGGCTCTCGACCTCGGTCTGCGCTATGCCGAGGAACGGGTGCAGTTCGGCAAGCCGCTGATCGCCTATCCGCGCGTCGCCGACAAGCTCGCGCTCATGGCGGCGGAGATCCACTTGGCCCGCCAGCTCACCTATTTCGCGGGTCGCGCCAAGGACGAAGGACGCCGCTGCGACCTTGAGGCCGGGATGGCGAAGCTCCTCGCCGCCCGCGTCGCCTGGGCGGCGGCCGACAATGCGCTGCAAATCCACGGCGGCAACGGCTTCGCGCTCGAGTATCCGATCTCGCGAGTCTTGTGCGATGCTCGAATCCTGTCGATCTTCGAAGGTGCGGCCGAGATCCAGGCGCAGGTCATCGCGCGCCGGCTCCTCGAGGATTGATCGCCGTTCCCGGCACGCGACGTGCCCCTATTTGGTGATCCTCACGGAGACCGGGTCGCTCGCCGGGAAGGTTTCTTCGACGCCCTCGTCCAGACGCTCGTCCGTGCGCTCCTTCTCGTTTTCCGGCAGATTCGCGTTCTTCCGGTCGGCGCCTTTCTCAGGACGACTGCGCTTGTTTTGTGACGATTCCCGGTTGTGAGGCTTGTCTTTCATCGTCGCCCTCCGATCAGAGCCATTTTCGGCGAAGTGGATCAGGTTCGTCGTCAAAATTTGCGGCGCAAGAGAAACGAGAGCCGATCCCGCGCAAGCTAAGCGGTTCCTGGCGGGGCGAACGCGTGCGCGCCGAGATGGCCGGCTCGCCGCGCTCGGCCTCGCGAACCCTCAGTCGCGTTCCTCGGATCCACCCCGCGAGAGGGGCCGGCGGTTGGTCGACCCGGCGCGAGCTGCCCGTTTCGGCGGCTTCTCGTCGCCCGTGGAGGATTGCGAGCGGCCGCCGGATTGCGACGCCGTCGGATGGCCACGAACGAGGGTGCCCTTGGGCACGTTCACGACGTTGCCGGGAGCAGGCACCCGCTGACGGGGGGCGCCGGTGCGGGCGTTCTCGCGATCGCCGGACTCGGCCTGCACACTCGCCTGCGTGCGTGAGCCGCGACCGGCTGGCGCCTTTCGGGCCGTCGTATTGGCTTCCTCGGCGATGTCCGCGTTCGCACGCGTGCGGCGCAGCTCCGTCGCGCCCTTTTCGGGTGGCACATCCTGAAAGCTGCGCAGGCCCGCCTTCGAGCCGCTTTTCGGCCGGTCGCCCTCGGGGTCGATCGCGAGGTCCGGATCGAGCTTTTTCGATGCCCCCATGGTCCCGGTCGCTTTCGCGGCCGCTCGCTTGATGTCTCCCGCGTCGTTTCGGCTCGTCGGCCCGGCGATGAACTCTCCGGCGGTGCTTCCTTCCTCAGCGGCCAGTTCGTCCAGGACTTCCTCGACATCGGGCTCAGGCAATTGGCCCCGCTTGTCTCGCGCCATGGATCCCATCCTCTCTCTGCTTGAGGCAGGCCCTCGCGGGGCCTGCGGTCCTCACGGGCAACGTCGGCTTGCAACGGGGAGTTCCGGTGCCGCGAGCCGACGGACGACGACCCGGTCGCTACGGCCCAAGCTCTTTTCGGATCGCCTCCAACTCGGCGATGTGCGCGCGAATCTGCGAGCGGGCCATCATGGCGACCGCGCGCTGGACGCCGAGCGGTGGATTGGCGGCCAGATAACGCTCGTGGACCTGCAGGAGCTCCTTGTGGCGGTCGAGCTGAAGCTGCACGAAGTCGCGGTCGAAGTGGGGACCGGGCTGCGCCCGCGCCAGGCGCTCCATGAGGTCCGCGCCTTGCGGCGCGATGACGGGCGCCGTGGCGGCGGCCTGTCCGGGACTTTGCGGCGCATTCTGCGTCGTGGCCTGAATGGCCTGCTGGTTCGTCGACGAGGTCGCCGCCGGATCGGCCAGCGAACGAAGGATCTCGACGGTCGTATTTTGCTCGTCTCGCTCGGATTCCGCGAAGAGCTTGACGCGCGGATGCTGCGATCTCTCGACGGCGAAATTGGCAGCCTGCAACGTCACGGTGCCGATCGCCATGGTGTGCTGGATGTGCAGGCTGTCGGCCTGGCTGCGCTGGGGCTCCATCCGGGCTTGCCCCGGCGCCTGCTGTTGTGGTCCGGCGCTTCCGTCCGAGGCTTGGCCCTGTCGCCGCTGAGTGGAGGTGTCGACGGGCGAGCCGCCCTGCTGGGTGCGGCGCATCCGCTCCTCGCTGCTGCCGGCGCCGGGCGTGCCGGCGGGGCTCATGGGCTGCGTCTCGGCGGGCCGCGGCGCGACGGGAATGGGCGACGCCGGCGTCGATTGCTGGGCAACGGCCGGGAGGGCCGATGCGGCGACGAGGCCGGCCATGACGATGCGGCGATCCATGGGGAGCTCCTGCGATGTGTCACGCCGAACGCCCGCGGGAGGGGTTTGGTTCAGGTCCCATCCCGCTCGCCGGAGCGAAGTCTCCCGGCGCCGGTTGCGCCACTCAATAGGGCAGCGGGAAATGGACCCGGGTGCAGGTCCCGCGCTCGACGTCGACGGCTTCCGTACGCCCGTCGAGCTGGACCACGAAGGCATCGATCAAGGTCATGCCGAGGCCCCGTTCCATCGTTCCGTTCTCCTTGCCTGGCGATTTCCCGATCCCGCGGCCGTTGTCCTCCACAGCGAGGCAGGCCTCCCCGAGGTTCGAATCGACCCGGAACGAAACGCGGATCAGGCCGCCCTTCTCGTCGAAGGCGTACTTGATCGAGTTCGTGACGAGTTCGTTGACGATCAGACCGGCGGGCACGGCGCGATCGATCGGCAAGGTGACGCGTCCCGCCTCGACCTCGATGGCGATGCCGTCGAGGTGCGGATCGATGTTGGCGCAGAGCGCCCGCAGGTAATCGCCGAATTCCACTTGGCCGGCATCGTTCTGGAACGTGAGCTGGTCGTGCGCGAGCGCAATCGCATGGACCCGGTCCATGACGCTCGTGAACCGGCCCCGGATGTCCGGATTCACATGCCGTCGTTGCAGGGAAAGGAAGGAGATGATGACCTGGAAGTTGTTCTTCACGCGGTGCTGCAATTCCTTCAGCAGCACCTCCGCCCGCGCCTCGGCCTGGGCGCTCTGGGCGAGCGAGTCGAGCAGGCTCTGCTCGGCTTGCATGCGCTGGAGCGCCATTCCGAGCATGTTCGCGACGGTCGTGAGGAAGCCCACGTCGCCCTCGTCGAAATGGCGCGGTGTCTCGGCGTCGACCTCCAAGACCCCCCACACGCGGCCGTCCACCCGGATCGGCACGTTGAGCAGAGAGACGATCCCGTGCTCGCGCAAGAGGGGAGACAGGCGATATTCCGTGGTGTTGGAAAGATCCTCGACGATGACCGGGGCGGCCGTCTGCAGGCAGCGCCCGGGCGGAGAGGCCTGGTCGATCGGCAGGGCCGTGGCACCCACGACGCCGGGCTTCCAGCCCACGCCTGCCATGATGAGGAGATCGGCCCGGTCGGAGCGGTAGCTTAGTACCTTCGAACGCTTGATGTGGGTGACCCGGCAGACCTGGGCTGCGGCGTGGTGGAGCAGCCGTTCAAGCGGTAGCGCCTCGCCGGCAACCCGGCTGAACGACGCGAGCGCCCCCTGGTACGTGAGCAGGCGGACGAGCTTGTCCTCGGATTCTGAAGGCTTCTTTTGCATAGCTCGAACGTCACGGCTCCAGCGCAGCCGTTATAATGCAGGCGCGGCGAAGGTGTTCAAGCTGCCTCGAACGAGGATCTTACGAAAGGTCCGGATCGTCACCTGAGCGGACTTCGTGGGTCCGATCCGACCCATCGAGGCCATTTCGCTGTGCGCTCCGGTGGCCACGAGCGCGATCCGCTCGAGCCAGGTGGCGGCGCCCGCGTTCCGCTGGGTCGGACACGGCGGCCCCGACTTGGGACGGCGGCCGGCGCGAAAAGGCTCCCGCGCCACGCGGGAGCCTTCGGTGCTCAGTTCAGCGACACTCCCGCCGGCCGCTTCTCGGCGCCCACCGTGACATCGCCGATCATCAGGCCCATCGGCCCGAGCCGGATCGGGACGGTTTCGCCGTCCTTGACCTCGCCTGAGAGGATGAGCTCGGCGAGCGGATCCTGCACGTGCTTCTGGATCACGCGCTTCAAGGGGCGCGCGCCGTAGGCCGGATCGTAGCCCTTCTCGGCGAGCCAGCCGCGGGCTTCCGGATCGAGCCGCAGCACGATCTTGCGCTCGTCCAGGAGCTTCTGCAGGCGGCCGAGCTGGATGTCCACGATGGCGCCCATTTCCGACCGCTTCAGGCGGTGGAACAGGATGATCTCGTCCACGCGGTTGAGGAACTCGGGCCGGAAGTGGGCGCGCACGACGCCCATCACCTCGTCGCGGACGGCCTCGGTGTCCTCGCCCTCCTTCTGGGCGACGAGGTATTCCGACCCGAGGTTCGAGGTCATGACGATCAGCGTGTTGCGGAAGTCCACCGTGCGGCCCTGCCCGTCCGTCAGGCGTCCGTCGTCGAGCACCTGAAGGAGCACGTTGAACACGTCGTGGTGCGCCTTCTCGATCTCGTCGAACAGGATGACCTGATAGGGACGCCGGCGCACCGCCTCGGTCAGCGCGCCGCCCTCCTCGTAGCCGACGTAGCCCGGCGGCGCGCCGATGAGCCGGGCGACCGAGTGCTTCTCCATGTACTCCGACATGTCGATGCGGATCAGCGCGGTCTCGTCGTCGAACAGGTAGGCGGCGAGCGCCTTGGTGAGCTCGGTCTTGCCCACGCCCGTGGGCCCGAGGAACATGAACGATCCGATCGGCCGGTTCGGATCCTGCAGACCCGCCCGGGCGCGCCGAACCGCGGTCGAGACCGATACCACCGCCTCGCGCTGGCCGACGACGCGCTTCGCCAGCTCCTCCTCCATCTTGAGAAGCTTGTCGCGCTCGCCCTCGAGCATCTTCTCGACCGGCACGCCGGTCCAGCGCGAGACCACGCCGGCGACGTGGTCGGGCGTCACCGCCTCCTCCATCATCCCGACCCCGTCGCCCTTGGCCTCGGTTTCCGCGAGCTCCTTCTCGAGCCCGGGGATCACCCCGTAGGAGAGCTCTCCGGCCTTCGCCCAGTCCCCGGCGCGCTGTGCGTTGGCGAGCTGGGTGCGGGCCTCGTCGAGCCTCTTCTTGAGTTCGGCCGCATGGCCGAGCTTGTCCTTCTCGGCCTTCCAGCGCGCGGTGATCGCCGCCGACTGCTCCTCGAGGTCGGCGAGCTCCTTCTCGAGGCGCTGGAGCCGATCCTTGGAGGCGGCATCCGTCTCCTTCTTGAGCGCCTCCGCCTCGATCTTGAGGCGGACGATCTCGCGGTCGACGTTGTCGAGCTCCTCGGGCTTCGAGTCGACCTGCATGCGCAGGCGCGAGGACGCCTCGTCGACGAGGTCGATCGCCTTGTCGGGAAGGAACCGGTCGGTGATGTACCGGTTCGAGAGCGTCGCGGCGGCGACGAGCGCCGAGTCCGTGATTCGCACCCCGTGATGCTGCTCGTACTTCTCCTTCAGGCCGCGCAGGATCGAGACCGTGTCCTCCACGGACGGCTCGTCGACGAAGACCGGCTGGAAACGCCGGGCCAGCGCCGCGTCCTTCTCGACGTGCTTGCGGTACTCGTCGAGCGTCGTCGCGCCGACGCAGTGCAGTTCGCCGCGGGCGAGCGCCGGCTTGAGGAGGTTCGAGGCGTCCATCGCGCCTTCGGCCTTCCCGGCGCCCACCAGGGTGTGCATCTCGTCGATGAACAGGATGATGGCGCCTTCCGCCGACGTGACCTCGGACAGCACGCCCTTGAGGCGCTCCTCGAACTCGCCGCGGTACTTGGCCCCGGCGATCAGCGCGCCCATGTCGAGGGCGAGCAGCTGCTTGTCCTTCAAGGATTCGGGCACGTCGCCGTTGACGATGCGCAGCGCCAGGCCCTCCACGATGGCGGTCTTGCCGACGCCGGGCTCGCCGATCAGGACGGGATTGTTCTTGGTGCGCCGCGACAGCACCTGGATGGTGCGGCGGATCTCCTCGTCGCGGCCGATCACCGGGTCGAGCTTGCCCTCGCGCGCGGCTTCCGTCAGGTCGCGGGCGTACTTCTTCAGCGCGTCGTAGGCGTTCTCCGCCGTCGCGTTGTCGGCGGTCCGGCCCTTGCGAATCGCATTGATGGCGGCGTTGAGCCCCTGGGCGGTCACGCCGGCCTGGGCGAGGATGCGCCCGGCCTCCGTATCCTTCTCGACCGCCAGGGCGAGCAGCATGCGCTCGACCGTGACGTAGGAGTCGCCCGCCTTCTCGGCCGCCTTTTCGGCCGTGTCGAAGAAGCGCATCAGTTCGCGCGTGGCCTGCGGCTGCGACGCGGCGCCCGAGACCTTCGGCTGCTTGGCGAGCCATTGCTCGACCTGCGCCAGAGCCTCGCGCGAGCGGCCGCCGGCCCGGTCGATCAGCCCGGCGCACAGGCCCTCGGGATCGTCGAGCAGGACCTTGAGAACATGCCCGGGCGCGAGCTGCGGATGGCCCTCGCGCATGGCGAGGGATTGCGCGGATTGCACGAAGCCGCGGGCGCGTTCGGTGTATTTCTCGAAATTCATGTGGCACCCCTTCCCTGCCCGTCCCCATGCGAGGCCCGGGCAGACGATTTGCGTGTGTCGGGCCTCCTCGAGAAGCGCCCGCTCGGCTGAAGTGGTGTTGCCGATCGGCCACAACAAGGGGTCGGAACCGCTCCGAAGCCCTTGCATTGACCCTGACGGAGATGACCGCAACCCCTGAGGAGAGCCGCATGACCGGTGATCGGCGCGACCCGCGATCCGAAGCCGAGAAGGCTCGGGCCGCGCTCATGCGCAACGATGCGATGGGCCTCGGCGTGCCCGAGAGCCCGATCGAGCAGCAGCCCTCCGTCACGCCGGAGACCTTCGGCGACACGACCGAGACCGCCGAGGCGCGCTCGGGAGTCGACCAAGGGATCGAGGCCGGAGGAGTGATACCCGCCGGCGGCGACTCGACCGCGTCCGAATCGCTCGCTGAGGCCGAGCAGGTCTCGACGAGCCGCAATCACACGGCCCCGCCCCGCGAACCCGAGGGCCATGAGGAGAGCGGGCGCAATCGCACCGTCCCGCGCCGCAAAGCCGACGGCGACGAGGACGTGCTCTCACGAGCCAAGGAGTAGGACAAGGAGCAGGACATGGCGCTTTCGAACTTCATTTCGTGGCTTACGCCGAAGAAATCACGGGCGGAGCAGGCCCGTTCCGAGCTCAAGGCCAATGCCGAAAAGGCGCTGCGCATGAAGCAGGAAGGCGATACGGGAAGCCGCATCCCGCCGCATCAGACCGCTCACGAGGGCATGCGGGACCACAGCAGCAACGAGGACCACGTGCCCGCGCGCGAGGGGTACTTCACCCCGGAACTGAAGCGCACCAAGGTGGCGCGGTCCGGCGACGCGTCCTGATCTCGGCACCAGTGACCACTCCGCGCGGGAGGGATCCTTCACCCCGGAACTGAAGCGCACCAAGGTGGCGCGGTCCGGCGACGCGTCCTGATCTCGGCGCGAGTTCCTGAGACGTCTTGCCCCGCCTGGCGCGACGGGGCTATCCGTCGGGCCATGCGGATTTCTTCCCTCTACCGTTACCCCGTCAAAGGCCTGTCGCCGGAGCAAGTCGCCGGCGCGCTGCTCGTGAGGGACGGGTATTTCCCCGGTGATCGGCTGTTTGCCGTCGAGAACGGGCCCTCCGGGTTCGATCGCTCGAATCCGGAGCATCAGCCGAAGATCAAGTACCTCATGCTGATGCGCAACGAGAGCCTCGCCCGGCTCTCCACCCGCTACGACGACGCGACCACGAGCCTCGCGATCGGCGAGGGCGGGCGCGAGGTCGCCCGGGGCGACCTTTCGACTGCGGAGGGGCGGCTCGCGATCGAGGCGTACCTGCGCCGGTTCATGCCGTCCGAACTGCGCGGGCCTCCCAAGGTGCTCGTCGCCCCGGAAGGCCACCGCTTCACCGATTCGCGCCGCGGCTTCGTCTCGCTGATCAATCTCGCGAGCGTCGCTGCCCTCGAGCGGATCGTCGAGGCCGCGGTCGATCCGTTGCGCTTTCGCGGAAATATCCATGTGGAGGGGATCGGTCCGTGGGCCGAGTTCGACCTGGTCGGGCAGGTCCTCGCCACGCCGTCGGGCGTCCGCCTCCTGGTCACCAAGCGGATCGAGCGGTGTGCAGCAACGAACGTCAACCCCACGGACGGGCGGCGCGATCTGGACCTCCCGAGGGCGCTGATGCGCGCCTTCGGCCATTTCGACTGCGGTCTCTACGCGCAGGTGTTGTCGGGCGGGACCCTGGCCGAAGGCGAGCGGTTTTCCGTCGAGCCAGCAAGGCAACCGGACCTGCCGATCGCGTGAACGCATCGCCGAGAGCGAGCCGAGGTCCCGGCGCCCGGCCCGCCCTGCTCACGGCGTGATGATTCGTTGCTTTCGCGTCCGGATCGGCTGGCCGGCCGATTGCGGGATCGGCAGGACCGGCGAAGTCGGCGCGGGGGCCCGTTTGCCGTCGACCGCCTCGGCGAGATGCTCCAGGGACTGCTCGATACTCGAGAGCCCCGCCATGATGGCCTTCGCCTCCGGCCCCGGCTGTCCGATGCCGGCCTCGCGCAGCGCGCGATAGATCGCGAACGTCAGGTCGCTCGAGACGCGAGCGCACGACTCGATCTCGTCCACGAAGCAGACGAGGTCGAAGTCGATGGTGTTTTCCCCGATCTTCTTGAACAGCACTCGCGGCGCGGGCTCGCTCATGACCTCCCGGTGGGCAAGCGCACAGGTCCGTACGATCTGGGCGACCTGATCGGGATCGCAGGCCCGCGGGACCGGAACCGTGACGATCACCCGCCCGGTGCGGTCGCTGCGCACGCGGTTGCGCACGACCCCCGAAATGAGGTTCGAGTTCGGCACCACCACCGTCGAGCGGTCGAAGGTCTCGATCTCGGTCGCGCGCACGTTGATGCGCCGAACGTAGCCCTCCCCGTCGCCGACCACCACGAGATCGCCCACGCGGATCGGGCGCTCCCACAGGAGGATCAGGCCGGATACGAAGTTGTTCACGATCGACTGCAGGCCGAAACCGATACCGACCGAAAGCGCGCCGGCCACGATGGCGATACGGTCGAGGCTCAGGCCGAGATAAGAAAAGGCGAGCGCCGCCGCGACGAATACGCCGCAGTACCCGAAGGCGGTGCGAATCGAATTGCGCAGACCCGCGTCGAGTTCGGTTGCGGGCAGGAACGTCGTATCGAGCCAGCGCTGCACCACCCGGGTGGCGCCAAAGCCAATTCCGAACAGGAGCACGGCGATGACGATCGCCGAGAGCGAGATCGTGACGTCGCCGACCTTAAATCCGAAGAAGGCGGCCCGTACCGATGCCATGATGTCGGCCGACTCGATGCCCCACGGTGCGAGCGCCAGCATGATCGCGACGAGGATGAGCACCACCCGGGCAGCGCCGTTCGCCAACACCCCGATCTGCTCGAGGGACTTGCGGCGCAGGCCGGTATTGGCCTGAAGCGCGCTCGCGATCCGGGTCTGGCCCCGAAGGGTCTCGCCGATGAACTCGTCCGCAAGGCTGACCCCGAGAAGGAGGAGAGCCAGCAGGACCGAAATCCACATCACCTGGTCGACCAGGAAGGAGGCGAGGGCGACATAGCCCGAGAGCACGCTTGCGATCACGGCCGCGACAGCGGCCCAGCCCACGATTCGCACCGGCCCGCCGCCGACCTCCGTCTCCGTCGAAGCAGGGCCGGCTTCGTCCCGGCCGGCGTGGGTTGCGACCCGGCGAAGGAGCTCGGCGAGGGTCAGGGCGGCGCTGAAGGCGAAAACCGCTCGAGTCGCCACCGTGATCGGGAGCGCCGCCGCGACGGCCTGATTGAAGGTCTCCACGGTCTTGCCGATCACGATGATCGTCGTGAGGCCCACCACGAAGACGACGATCCGAGACGCCGCCGCTTCGCTCAAAGGAAGGAGCCGCCAAGGCGCGTGGCCCGGGGCCAGAACGGCGTCCGCGAGGGCGCGCATGAAGGCCACGAAGGCGAGACTACGCAGGATGGCACTCACGACAGGCTCGATCCGCGGGGGCACCAAATCGAGGGCATCGAAGGTCACCCACACGAGCCAGCTGCCGGCCACCGCCGGCACGGCCCCGAGCAGGAGCACCGCGGCGGCGGCGAGGAGCCGCGAACGACGGGACGGCACCGCGATGCCGGGATCGCGCATGATGAGGCGCGGCGCCACATGGCCCCGGCCCCAATAGAGCGCGATCGCTGCCCCGAGGGCGAGACCCATCAGCATCAGCGCGGCGGGCGTCGAGGAACGTCTGAGGCGCTCCAGCGCATCGCCGAAGACCGTCCCGAGCGCCTGGACCTCACGCGGGACCGCCTGCACCACGGCGATCCAGAGCTCGGGACTGAGGATGCCCGAACTTTGCTGGAAGAGCGCACGGGCGAAGACCGCGCGGCGGCGGTCGCCGATCTGGGCGGTGATCTGGTTCGCCTGCACGAGGAGCGCCCGGGCGAGGCGTTGCGTCTCATCGAGTTCCGCTACGGCACTTTCCCGATCCGCGCGGTCCCGAGCGACGTCGGTGCTCTCTTCCGGCTCTCCGGCCTTCGGCTTGGGCCCGAGTTCCGCCAGGCGGGCGCGCGACGCGTCGAGTTTCGGATTGAGTTCGTCGATCAGCGTGCGGATCGTTTCCGCGACAGGCTCGGTGCGATGCCGGACGCCCTGCAGTTCCGCATCCGGGAGGTCGCGCCCCTCGAGGGCAAGCTCGGTTCGGTCGAGATCGGACTTGAAGGCTTCGAGCCGCGAGCGCACCGCCCTGGTCTCGGAGGAGATCGCGGTCTGATCGGCGGGCCTCGCGCTTTGGGCCAGGGCAACGCCCGCATCAAGGACCGCCCATCCCATCATGGCGGCCAGAAGCAGCCGCCGCGCTCTCGAATACACCATGCCCCCACCCTCTCGCGCCTCGTCGAGAGCCCTGTCGCGAATCATTGCGGCCGAAACTTGCCGTCCCGGGCCGCGGGCGCAAGCAAAAGCGGGAGCGGCCGAACCGCGCCCGCTTCCAATAGGGCCGTGGGGTGCCGGACTAGCGGTTGGTCGAGCCCGTCGCCGAACGGTCGGTCGGGACGGGGTAGGCCGGGTTGGCGGGCGAGATCCGGTCCGTGGGATTCGCGTTGCTCGATCCCGACGGGCTTCCCGTCGTGGCTTGGCGGGAAGCCTCCTGGCTCGGGTGGTCGGGGAACTCGGCTCCGACCCAGAGCAGGTAGCCCGTCAGCGAAAGAGCGATCAGCAGGAATGCGCCGATCAGCACCGCGAGCACGGGACGGCCGCTCACACCCTGTCGGGCGCGGTCGTCGGGAACGATCTTGTTCATGTCTGCCTCATCTGATTTTCGTATTGCTGCTCGGGCGTTGAGCCAACGCGGGATCGGAACCGGGGTTCCTCCGAGGGGCTGGACTGGCCTGGCGGCTCCTGATCCGGAGCTTCCCCATGGGAAGCTTCCGGGCTGCACGCGGCCGATCACGGGGAGGTCGCGACAGGCTCGGGGGTCCTCGGACTTCACGAAGGCGGCGGCGGGACGGATTTCCGCTTCCACGCACGACGGCGGATCCAAGTTCCCGTTTCCTCGTTGTCGGAGAAGCGTTATACGATCATGTTCTGGGGACTGCGATCGGGGGCTGATTGCACAACAATCGGATGCGTTGACAGGACCGCTGTTGCGTCGGCCGGACGCGTTGCGTCGGCCCGGGGCTTGCGCCACCTCTCCAACCATGGATTCGCCGCTGTGGCCGTCGCGGGGCGGATCGTCGACTCGAGGAGACTTTATGGACGATTCCCGCATCAGCCTGGACGGGACCTGGGAGTTCCTCCACGTCGCCGATGATCGGTTGTCGGGGCCGGCGGAGATTCGCGAGATCACGGTGCCGAGCCCTTGGCAGGCCCAGTTCTCCGATCTGCGGATGCGGGCGGGCATCGGAATCTATCGCAAGACGATCGAAATCGAGGAGGACTGGCTTCGCGACAGCGTCTGGCTGCGGTTCGGGGCGGTTTTCCACAACGCGCGCGTCTTCATCAACGGCGAGCAGGTCGGGACGAACGAGGGCGGGTTCCTGCCCTTCTCCTTCGACGTGACCCCTTACCTGAAGCCCGGCCGCAACGAGATCAAAGTCCGCGTCGACTCGCCGACCGACAACCCGGCCGAGTTCCCGGACAGCCCGTTCGCGGAGATCCCCTTCGGGAAACAGAGCTGGTACGGACCCCTGTCGGGCATCTGGCAGTCCGTCCATTTGGAGCGCCGAATCGTGGACCATATGACCCGCCTTCGGCTCGTGCCGCACCGGGATACGGGCCGCGTGACGGCCGGCGTTTTCTTCGCCCGCCCGCTCACGGACGCGACACGGATCCGGATCGAGGTGCGGGACCCCGCGGGGCAGGTGGTGATCGACGAGATCCACGAGACCCAGGTGGGCGTCACCTCGATGCCGTTCGAGTTCAGCGTCGAGGACGTGCAGTCGTGGTCGCCCGACCACCCGAATCTCTACCAAGTCCGCCTGGAACTGCTCCGCGACACGCTCAAGGACGACATCGAGGACACCTTCGGGTTCCGCACCATCGAGACCCGCGGCGGCAAGTTCTATCTCAACGGCGAACCGCTCTATCTCCGCGCCGCCCTCGACCAGGACTACTACCCGGATACGATCTGCACCGTGCCGTCGGTGGAGTTTCTCGAGGACCAGTTCCGTAAGGCGAAGGAGCTCGGGCTCAATTGCCTGCGGTGCCACATCAAGGCGGCCGACCCGCGCTACTATGAGGTCGCCGACCGGATGGGCATGCTGATCTGGACCGAGCTTCCGAACGGCGGCATGGCGACGGACCGCTCCCGCGGCCGCAAGGAGAAGCTCCTCAAGGGCATCGTCGACCGCGACGTCAACCATCCGTCCATCATCATCTGGACGATCATCAACGAGAACTGGGGGGTGGACCTCGTCAACGACGCGGACCATCGCGACTGGCTGAAGCGCACCTTTGCGTGGCTGAAGGCCTACGACCCCCTGCGACTCGTGGTCGACAACTCGCCCTTGGCGCCGAGCTTCCACGTCGAGTCGGACATCGCCGACTATCACTTCTACGCCGCCTTCCCGGACCACCGGGCCGACTGGGACGAGTTCGTGGACGAGCTCTCCAATCGGGCCGCCTGGCTCTACTCCCCCTATGGCGACGCGGTGATCACCGGTCGCGAGCCGCTCATGTGCTCGGAGTTTGGCAACTGGGGCCTGCCCTACCCGAAGGACCTGCGCGACGCGTCGGGGCAGGAGCCCTGGTGGTTCGAGACGGGCCACGATTGGGGCGAGGGCGTCATGTACGCCCACGGGGTCGAGAACCGCTTCTCGGACTGGAGCCTCGACCGGGTTTTCGGGGACCTGCGCCAATTCGTGACCGCCGCGCAGTGGCAGCAGTTCCGCGCCCTCAAGTATGAAATCGAGTCGATGCGGCGCAAGCCGAACCTTGCAGGCTATGTGATCACGGAGCTGCACGACTGCCACTGGGAGTCGAACGGCCTTCTCGACATGCGTCGGAATCCGCGCGTGTTCCACGAACTCTTCCACATCATCAACTCGGATACCGTCATCGTTCCGAAATGGGAGCGGCTGTCGTACTGGGGCGGCGAGACGGCGCGATTCAGTCTCGTCCTGGCGCATGGGGCGGGCGCGGACCTCGAGGGCTGCCGTCTCGAAATCTCCTTCTGTGATCAGAGCCGGCAGATCCCCATCGAGCGCCTCAAGGCCCCCTCCGTGCTCGATCTCGGCACCATCGAGCTCGGGATGCCGGAGTTCGATGAGCCGTCCTTGCGGCGGGCCGCCCTCGAGCTGCGGAGCCCGGACGGCCAGCTCCTGGCGCAGAATCACATCGATCTCGTCGTGCACCCGAGGCGGCAGCGCCCCGTTCACGCCCGCCAGCTCGTCTGGTCGGCGGACGAGGACATCCGCGAGCACATGCAGGCGCTGGGCTACGCGCCCGCGCGGTCCCTCGAGGAGTCGACGCTTGTGGTCTCGCGCACGCACAACAAGGCTATCGCGGACCACGTGCGCCAGGGCGCGAGCCTCCTGCTCGTGCCGGAGGACGAGATGAGCCTCTATCCGTTCTTCCCGCACTGGCAGGCCGTAAAGGTTCAGGCCCGCAAGGGCACGCTGTGGGCGGGCGACTGGGCGTCGTCCTTCGCGTGGATGCGTCGCTCGGGCCATTTCGCCCGCTTCCCGTCGGGGCCGCTTTTGGACGAGACCATGGATCGGGTGCTGCCGGATTACGTGATTTCGGGCTGCAATCTCCTCGATTTCCAGGCTCGGGTCTTCGCGGGCCTGGTCGTCGGCTGGATCCACAAGCCCGTAGCGCTCGGAGTCGAACGCTCCTACGGCCGCGGCCGCCTCGTGGCCTCCACGTTACGTCTGTTCCGGGACGCTCCCATGGCGGATCCGACCGCGACGGTGCTGCTCGACACCTTGGTGGAACTCGCCATCGAAGCGCGTGCGCCGCGCCTCGAAGAGGCCGTGCGGGCCGCCGAAGCGGCGGCCTGAGGCTCGGCGCACACGAAACGAAAAGGCCGCGAGAGCGATCGCTCGCGACCCATTCAAGCGACTCGCTGCGTCCTACTCGGCCGCGAGCTTCATCGGATCCGTGGTCCAATCCACCTCGCTGTCGCGGAAGAAGCGGTCGATCGCACCCTCGAGCGGGGGCAGCAGCAGGCCTCGCTCGCTCGTCAGCGCCGTATTCAGCGCCGGCCCGTCCGCGGCTCCGCTCACAAGGCCCTCCTCGAAGCCGCCGAGCCGTGCGGCCCTCGCCGCGAGGTCGCGCCAGGACATCTCGCCCGGGTTGGTCATGTGCCACAGGCCCGTCCCGCCGTCGATCACGAGGTTCAGGACCTCGTGCACGAGATCCGGCACATAGGTGGGCGACACGATATCGACCCCCGCCTCGACGCTGTTCTCGCCGGCCAGCGTGTTCAGCACCGACCATACGAAGTTGTACCGATCCCAGGGCCCGAAGAACGCACTCGTCCGAACGACGAGCGCCCGCTCGTGCGAGGCGAGCACGCGACGCTCGGCTTCCGCCTTGCTCGCGCCGTAGACACAGGTCGGGTTCACAAAGTCGCTTTCCGTGTAGGCGCTCCCCTTCCGGCCGTCGAAAACGAGATCCGAAGAGAAGGTCACCAGGGGAATCCCGAGGTCGCCGCACACACGCGCAAGGACCTCGGCCCCGACGGCATTCTCGCGGAAGCACGCCTCCGGCTCGCGCTCGGCTTCCGCGACGCGCACGTAGCCCGCCGTGTTGATCACCGCCCAGGGTCTGTGGCACCGCAGCGCGGCGGCGACGCTGTCCTCGTCCGCGATGTCCATTCCGCCCCGCGAGATCAGGACATGGTCGAGACCGCGCATGTCGCACACCCGTGCGAAGGCGCGCCCGAGGGTCCCGGTGGCCCCCGTGATCAGGAGCCGGCGCGGTGACCCCACCAGCCGGCAGGCGCTCGAGCCCAGCACAGGCGGCCGGTAGAACCTGATGTCGCGCTTCCACCAACCGGCGCGGTCGAGAACCGGATGATCGAAAGTGCCGGACTTCGCGAGCGCTTCGGCCGCTCGAGCCAAAGCCGTGGGACGCGGCTCGGGGCCACGGACGTCGTAGGGTCCCGGCTCGTAGCAGCCGGTCTGCCGGGTGAGCAGCGTGTTCCAGTCGACGGTTCCGAACAGGGTCCAGACGGTCACCGCCCGGATGTCGGCGCCCTCGGCCCGAACCTGTTCAGCGGCCTTCCAGACCTCCATGAGCCAGCGCAACTGTTCGTCCCGCGTGCACCCATGGTGGGCTTCGGTCACGGCGACGGGGCGCTTGTAGCGCTCCCATGTCTCGCGCAGGCGCGCCGCTGGACCAAGGTCCTCCGCCGGGAGCGGCATCCGGACCGCCTCCGCATCCGCATACCGGTGACGGCCGTTGCCGCCCCAATGGCGCTCGGGGTAGCGATTGAGGCGCTGGTCGAGATAGCGCTCGCTCGTGAGGTAGTGATTGATGCCGATGATGTCCGGCGCCGCATCCGCCTCGAGGAACAGCTCGAGATCCGCCTCGCCGATGCCGTGGTCCTTGAGGATTCGCCACCACGGGTGGTCGCGATCCACCATGCCGCACAGGAGATCGAAGGTCAGCCATCGCCGTTGGTTCTCGTGCTCGGCCTGGTAGGCGAGCATGAGCGTCGAGAAGGTCTTGCCCATGTCGTCCGTCTGGACGAGCTGGGCGTCGGGCCGGATCTTCCGGATCGCCCGCATCGCGAGGACGGTGGCCTTGCACTCGTTGACGAGGCAGGTCAGGAACGAACGGTAGCTCGTTCCGTGCGGATACCAGTGCCCGTAGAGTCCCGAGAAGCGCGCGGTCGTCAGCGGCTCGTTGACGGGCGTGTAGAGGTCGAGGTGAGGGTACCGCGCGGCGACGTTTGCGGCGTGGCGGGCGAGCAGGTCCGGCCAGGCGGAGTCCAACATGTCCGTGTAGCGCGGCCCGGAGCCGTGATGGCACAGGCCCGCAATCGCTCGGATGCCGAGGTCCTGCAGCCGACGCAGGCGCTCGTCGTGCCATGAGAAATCCGCCTCGCCGGGCGTGTCCGGAGAGATGGTTTCCCATAGCACGGGGTAGCGCAGCGTCTTGATTCCCAGGGAGGCGATTCGATCGAGGTCCTCGATCCGATCCCCGTGACCCGTTTCCCTACTCTGGTCGCGGAAGTCGTCGCCGATACGCGCGACCGTACACTCGATTCCGCCCCAAAGCTCAAGCGGTTGCCTCATCAGCCAGCTCCGAGCTTTTTACAAGTAGTCTCCCAACTACCGCGGTGCGAAAAGGTTCGGCGGTATTCGGCTTTGTTAAAGCCTTAATCTGCCGAATCCCTAAAGATACTAACCTATGATGCGAAGGCCGCCGAAGAGTTCATCACTTTGACGGTCGTCGTGTCGGCTTCAACGGGCAATGCCTCGTTGATTCGGCGGAACGTGGCGAGCGCCTGTCCGACGATCTGATCCATGTTGTAGTAGCGGTAGGTGGCGAGGCGCCCGACGAACCACACGTCCGGTGTCGCAAGGGCGAGGCGCTCGTAGCGCTTGAAGAGCTCTTGATTCTCGGGCCGCGGGATCGGGTAGTAGGGGTCTCCCTCGGCAGACGGGTATTCGTAGGTGAGAGCCGTCCGGGCGTGCTCCTGGCCCGTGAGGTGCTTGTACTCCGTCACGCGGGTATAGGCCTCCGTCTGGGGATAGTTCACGACCGCCACCGGCTGATGCCATGCCTTGTCGAGCGTCTTGTGCTCGAACCGGAGCGACCGGTAGGGCAGCTTTCCGAAGCGGAACCCGAAATATTCGTCGATCGGACCGGTGTAGATGACGCGGCGGTGCGGCACGACGCTCCTTACGTCCGCGAAGTCGGTTTGCGTCATCACATGGATGTTGGGATGGCTCAACATCGCCTCGAACATCCGGGTATATCCGTACTTCGGCATGAACTGGTACTCGTCGCCGAAATACCGGTCGTCCCGGTTCGTTCGCGTGGGCACGCGCGAGGTGACCGACTTGTCGAGCTCGGACGGATCGAGGCCCCACTGCTTGCGGGTGTAGCCGCGAAAGAATTTCTCGTAGAGCTCCCGCCCGACGGCCGAGACCACGACATCCTCCGAGGTCTTGACGACCTCGACCTTCTCGGCGCGGGCCGCAAACCACGCCGTCAACTCCTCCGAGGAGAGATCGAGTCCGTAGAGCTTGTTCACCGTGTCGAGGTTGATCGGGATCGGCACGAGCATCCCGTCCACATTGGCGAGCACGCGGTGCTCGTAGAAGCGCCATTCCGTGAACCGGGAAAGATAATCGAAGATCTGCTTGGCGTTGGTGTGGAAGATGTGGGGCCCGTACTGATGGATCAGGAGACCGGCGTCGTCGTACCGGTCGTAGGCATTGCCGCCGATATGGCTGCGCCGGTCGATGATGAGTACCTTGTCGTTCCTCTCGCTCGCAAGACGCTCCGCCAGGACGCTGCCCGCAAAGCCGGCGCCGACAATCAGCCAATCGTACATGAACGCTTACTCCGCAGGCGTGGTGGCATAAACGGGAAGGGTGACGGGACGCTCCGCCGCGGGGCCGTCCAGGGTCTCGGCGATCAGCCTGCTCATGGACGCCCAGGTCCTGTCCCAGGAGCCTGCCGCCAGGTGCCGGTCCACCCGCTGGAGCCAGGGTTCCTTCGGGCGGGACAGGAGGGTTTCCGCCTTGCGCACGACCTCGAGCGGCGTCTTGGCGATCTCGACGAGTCCCTTCTCGCCGTAGGGCCGCACCACGTCGGTGATCGGGGTCGAGACCACGGGCACGCCCGCCGCCAGGAACTCGGGAGTCTTGGTCGGTGAAATGAACCTCGTCGCCTCGTTGAGCGCGAAGTTCATGAAACCGATGTCCCAGCCCGACAGGTAACTGGGCAGCGCCTTGTAGTCTTTCGACCCGAGCCAATGGATGTTGTTGCGGCGCGGCAGGGTGGCGGGATCGATCTTCACCACCGGGCCGATCATCACGAACTGCCATTGCGGGCGGAGCTCCGCGACCTGCTCGAGAAGTTCGAGGTCCATGCGCTCGTCGACGACGCCGAAGAAGCCGAGGCGCGGACCCGGTATCGAGGCCTGGTCGGCGGGATCGGCCCTGATCGAGCGCGCCTTCACGAAGTGGTCGAATTCGATCGACGACGGAAAGCCGTGAACGCTGCGATGACGGTTGCGTTTGGCCTCGTAGAGGCTCATGCCACCTGTGAAGACGAGATCGGCGCGCGCGAAAAGCGCATTCTCGAGGTCGAGCAGTTCGCGCGACGCGCCGCGAAAGAGCGAGAGCTCGTCCATGTTGTCGTAGACGCACAGATCGCAGTCGAGATGACTCGTGAACGCCATCGCCATCGGGGTGTAGTACCAAAAGATTCGGAGTCCGGAGGACTCGCGTTCGATCAACGCCTCGACGAGGTCGCGTTGCTCGAGAATGGCGTCCTGCGGATCGAGCCCCTCCGGGAGCATCGGCACGGCGATCGTGACGCCCTGCGCGCGCACGCTGAGATCGATGTGGGGCGCGATGTCGGGCTTGAAGATCGGCTCTTCGATCATGAGCACGCGGTACTGCTTGGCGGCGCGGCTCAGGAGATGCTGCGGCCGCTGCCAAACGAAGTCCCAGCGCAGATGAGAAAAACAGACCAGCAGGGGAATACGGGTGTCCGACGAGACGGGTGAGCGGGAGACATGCGACTGCGTTGTCGAACGCTCATGCATAGCGCGATCCTCACAATTCAAAACACGTTGTCACGATCGGACGAAAGCGTCCGTGGGGGGTATGATTTCGTTCGTGTTGGATCAGCCGTGAGAAAAGTCGGTCGCCGGCGCGATCCATCAATCAACGCTTTCGATGCCTTCTGGTTCCCGTGCTGTTCATGTTGATGAACAGCGGTTCATGTTCTCGCTTCGGCGGAGGCAGGTTGGGAGGTGTGACTGGGATACGCGAAGACCGCTGAACCGGCGATCGCCGGCCCACGTGCGAACCCGACGTTTCGATGCCGCGACTGGGCGACGTCGTCGAGCGCAGCTCACTTCTTCTCCAGCATCAGCGTCCCTTGCTTCTGGATGAAGCTCTTGGCCTTCTCGGCCACCATCGCGAGAATCCACGGGAGTTGCACTTCGACCCGCACCGCGTCGTCGAGAACTTCGAGCTGCCCCGACACCTGCTGCCCCATGAGACCGACGCGAAAGCTCATGCGGTCGCTCGCCCATTCTTCATCGAAAGATGCGATGTGCGCGCCGAACTGCGTCTTCAGCTGCGAGACCCCGCCCTGCAGGCGCCGCTTGGCCTCAGCTTTGCCCAAAGCGTGAGGAATCGAAACGATGAGAGGCTTCGTCATGGCGTACGCTCCGCTGTCGAACCGACAAGCGGAGCGGAGCGCCGCGAGTTCCCTCGCCGCGGGGGCCCGATAGGGTTCGCGCCGGTGCAATCGGTCCCCTGCGGGAAGCCCGTCCCCGAGCGCACGCGAAGCAACGCTCAAAGCATTTCGACCCGAATCGCGCGCACGACGATCGTCTCCTGGTCGAACCGCTGCTCGAGGCCCGCCCGGTAGCGCTCCCACCAGGGTCGGTCGAGGTCCCGCGCCATCACCTCGAACACGACGATGTCGTCGCGGCTGAGGTGCCCCCCTTCGGTCCAGACCCCCTCGGCGGGCGCGCGCGTGAAGCTCGTGATCCCGCCGAAGCGATCGGAGAGCTCGCTTCGCACCCGTCCATAGGCGGCGCTGTCGAAGCGGCGTCCCGCATTGTCGGTGAGCGGCAGCAGAATTTGAATGAGATGCATGCCGGCCAAGACTAGCGCGCGGCCCGCGCACGACCAGAGCCCGGCGTCTCCCGCCGATGTCGCGCGCTAGGCCCTTTTTTGTTTTGATGGACCCCGTTGAGGCGCTGAGTCCCCAGGGCCCGGACGCCTGGCTGATTTCACGCAACCGACGTTCGCGCTAGGCCGGTTGAGCCGAGAGGAGATCGGCGTCGGAAGCCGGCCAGTCATCGAGGGCGTAGCGGCTCGAGGGCCGCGACACGCGCCAGGGATGGGCCGTCGAGGTGTGGATCGCTTCCGACGGGCGCAGCCGGCGCACGGTCCCGTCCGCCTGCACCTCGTCGATCACCACGAAGCCGAAGATCGTGAGGCGCGTCGCCATGGCCTTGGTGGAGCGGTCTTCCGCCGCGATCGGCAGCGAGCCCGCGGTGTAGACCGCGTCCATGAGACTCCGCTGGTCGCGCCGGGGACACGCCGAACGCGGCCCCGGAAAGCGGATGACGTTGGCCGCAGACGCTCGCTTCGATTCCATCAACGCAACCCCTGGTCCCGAATCGGGGCCAAGAATCACGCGAATTTTTTAAGAAGCGCCTAACCCTTGGGGCCGAAGTCGCGCGGGCTCGCCGAATCAATCGAGCCGGTGGAGCGATACGTGCGCGAAGCCCGCCGCCGTGAGGCCGAGCGACTGCGCCGGCGCCTGAGCGAGGTCGATGATCCGTCGGCCGTGGAAAGGGCCGCGATCGTTGATGCGGACCACAACGGACCGGCCGGTCCCCTCGTTCACGACGCGTACGCGCGTTCCGAAGGGCAAGTCGCGGTGAGCGGCCGTCATCGCACCGGCGTGAAAACTCTCTCCGCTCGCGGTACGCCGGCCTTGAAAACCGGGGCCGTACCAGGAGGCCAAACCGCGCTGGAACTGCCGACCGTCGGCATGGGTGGGCGAGGAATCGCTGGCGGTGGACACGGCATTGCAGCCGCCGCCGAAGCTCAGCGGCACCAGGAGAGCAGCCCGCACGCAGATGTTCCGCAACGACAAGTTCCCCCGTGCTCCCGGACGAGCGGCCAAGCTGGCCGAAAAGGCGGCGACAATGAGGCATGCGCGCGCGCAGCACGGCGCGTCGGGCAAGCGTCCGCCTTTTCGTCGCGAGTGTGGGATTAGCGCTACGGCACCCGCGGCCGCGCCTTCAGGGCCATGGCGGCACGAGCTTCAGCCGCTCTCGCCGAAGCCAGCGCCACAGCATCAGCGCCGCGACGACGGCGAGACCGGTCGCGAGGCCGATCCAGATCCCGACGGCGCGCAGGGAGGTGCCGAACGCCAGGATCACGCCGAGGGGCAGTCCGATGCCCCAATAGCCGAGCGCGGCGTAGAGCATCGGCACGCCGGTGTCCTGCAATCCGCGCAACATCCCGGCCCCGACGGCCTGCGCGCCGTCCGCGAGTTGAAAGATCGCCGCGAGCATCAGGAAGGTCACCGCGAAGGCGATCACGGGTGCGTTCGTCGGCTCGTTGAGGTCGAGGAAGATCCCGACGAGGGGGCGCGGCGCGATCAGCATCAGGAGTGCGGTGAAGATCATGAAGCCGACCCCGAGCGCGAAGGCCGTCCATCCCGCCCGGCCGACGCCCCGCGGGTCGCCCGCTCCGTAGGCGCGTCCGACCCGGACCGTCACGGCTTGCGCGACGCCGAGCGGCACCATGAAACACAGCGACGCGATCTGGAGCGCGATGGCGTGCGCCGCGAGTTCGTTCGCGCCGATCAATCCCATGAAGAGAGCTGCCGCGTTGAAGATCGTCACCTCGAAGGCCAGGGTCAGCCCGATCGGCAAACCGATCCGCCAGAGGGTGCGGTAGCGCGGCCAGTCCGCCCGCCAGAAGCGGCCGAACAGGTGATAGCGCCGAAGCTGGCGATCGAGCCAAATCACGAGCACGAGACCGAGGAACATCACCGCGCTCGACGCCGTGGTGGCGATGCCGGCTCCCACGAGCCCGAGCGCCGGAAAGCCGAGCTTTCCGAACATCAGGACCCACGCCGCTCCGACATTGACGGGCAGAGCGCAGATGCCGATCACCATGGCCCAGCCCGGCCGCTCGAGCGCGGCGAGAAACGAACGCAGCACGAGGTAGAACAGGAACGGCAGGAGGCTCCATTGCAGGACCCGAATGTAGTCCCCTGCCTCTTTCGAGAGGACCGGGTCCTGCCCCATGGCGAGGAGGAGCCGCTCTCCGTTCCACGCGACGAGCCAGATCGGCACCGCGATCGTGGCCGCCGCCCAGAGGCCCTGGCGCACGGTGCGACGCACCTCCCGGACGGAGTGTCGGTTGCGCCCGAGTTCCTCGGCCGCGACGGGCGATGTGGCCGAGACGAGTCCGATGCCGAAGATCAGAAGCGCAAAGTAGAGATTCGTTCCGAGCGCGCCGGCCGCCAGCGCGTGGGGTCCGAGCCAGCCCATGAGAATGACGTCGGAGGTTGTCAGCGCGGTCTGGGCCATATTCGTCAGGACGAGCGGCCAGCTCAGCGCGAGCGTGGCCCGCAGTTCCGCTCTCCAGGCGGTGCGTGCGGCGTTCCTGTGATGGGACATGTCCATGCCGGCGCTTGTAACGAGAGCGCTGCCCCCACGCCACCCCATCCCGCCCGGAGCCGACGCCCGCATAGAGGGATGGGGTTGCGGCTCCGACCCGGGGCGATCGCGCGGGCGACGGGCTCGGCCTCGCGGCGGCCCGGGTTCGTGTCGACCGGAACTGGACCACACGGCCGCCGTTCACTCGGAGACCCAGGGAACGGAAGGTTTCGGAGAACTTCATGGCGCAGGCTGCGCCGCTTGAACCGTCACAGATCGATTTCGCCCTGCCTCCGGTGCTCCGCAACGAGGAGGGACGTGTGCGCACGGTCGGAGTCGAGATGGAGTTCTCGGGTCCGCGCGCCGAGGAGACCGCGCGGGCCTTGATGGGCCGCCTCGGGGGCGTTCTCGTGGAGGAGGACCCGCACGCCTACCGCGTCGTCGGCTCGTCGCTCGGGGACTTCGCGGTCGAGCTCGACAGCCGCATTCTCCATCCGCAGAAGAAAAAGGGTCTCCTCGGCGGCGTCGTTCCGCGGATCGCGGCCTGGTTCGGCTCGGCGGCGAGCTACGTGATCCCGTGCGAGCTCGTGACCGGTCCGGTTCCGATCGACCGCCTGCACGAAGTCGATCAGGTGATCGCCGTGTTGCGCGCGATGGGCGCGAGGGGGACCCAGGACGCTGCGGTCTTCGCGTTCGGTCTCCATTTCAACCCCGAGATCCCGCGGCAGGACGCCGAGACGACCGCCGCCTTCCTCAAGAGCTTCGTTCTCCTGAACGCCTGGCTGCGCAAGCAGGTGGCCCCGGACGCGACCCGCCATTTCCTCGGGTTTGCGGACCCCTTCCCGCCGGCCTACGTGCGGCGGATCGTGTCGCCGGATTACTGGCCGGACATCGCCACCTTCATCGATGATTACCTCGCCGCGAATCCGACCCGGAACCGCGACCTCGACTGCTTGCCGCTCCTGCTCCATTTCGATCCCGAGCGGGTGCGCGCGGCACTCCCGCTCGAGAAGATCAACGGGCGACCGACCTTCCATTACCGCCTGCCGGACGCCCGCGTCAGCGATCCGGGCTGGAGCATCGCACCGGACTGGAACCGCTGGGTTGCCGTGGAGCGCCTCGCCGCGGATCGGGAACGGCTCGATTCGGTCGGACTTTCCTTCCTGGCCTACACGGGCGAGGAAAAGAGCTGGGCGGACGTGGTGGAACGGATCGCGCTGCAATGACGGCCCCTCTCATCGGCGTGACCACCTCGCGACGGGGCGGGTGGCGGAGCTACCTGATGCATCGGCTTGCGCTGGCCCGCGCCGGGGCCCGGTCGGTGCGCCTCGTCCCAGGCCAGCCGGTCGACGCGGATCCGCTGCACGGGCTCATCATCGGCGGCGGCGACGACATCGGCGCGGAGATCTACGGCGGCCAAGTCCTGCCGGATGTCCGCATCGATCCGGAACGCGACAAGCTCGAACTGAAACTCCTCGACACGGCCCTTCCCCGAGGCCTGCCGGTGCTCGGGATCTGCCGCGGCTCGCAGATGATCAACGTCGCGCTCGGCGGCACCCTGCACACGGATATCTACGAGGTGTACCTGCAAGCCCCGAAGATGCGCACGGTCCTGCCGAAAAAGGTCGTCGCGATCGTTCCCGACAGCCGGCTCGACCGAATCCTGCGCTGCAATCCCTGCCGCGTGAACGCCCTTCATCACCAGTCCGTGGACAAGCTTGGCCGGGACCTGCGCGTCGTCGCGCAGGATCAAAACGGGATCGTGCAGGCGATCGAGAGCGCGACGGCGCCGTTCCTCATCGGGGTGCAATGGCATCCGGAACTGCTCGTCTGGAAGCGCCCGCAACAGCGGCTTTTCGCAGCCCTCGCGGCTGCCGCACGAAGCGCCCAGCCCACCCTGGCGGGTCCGGTACCGGCCTGACGCGCGACAGCTCCGGATCACGGCGAAGAGGGACAGGACGGGACGGTCCGCGCGGGTGCGAGAGAGCGCTGGATCGCTCCCCGCGAGCTATGCCCCGCGCCGGCCGCGATCGGCGAAGAGGGACACCACCTTGCCGTCCTCCGCGGGTGCGAGATAGCGCTGGATCGCCGTATGCAGATCCCGGCTGACGATCGGTTTCTGAAGGAGCGGGAACTCGATCGAGTCGGCCACGACCATGGGGTTGCCCGTGATCAGGACGATCGGGAGGCCGGAATCCGCTTGCCGGATCCGCCGGGCGAGCGCCACGCCGTCGACCGCGCCCGGCATCGTCACATCGGTCAGCACGAGATGGGGACGGCGCGCGCGCATGGCCTCCAGGGCCTCGTCGGCACCGATCGCGGTGCGCACCGCGTAGCCGCGCTCCTGCAGCATACCCTGCAGGGCGAGCGCCACCTCGACCTCGTCGTCGACGACGAGGATCTCGGCGGCTCCGGCCTGATCCTCCTCGTCCTCCATGACGTCGTCCAGCTCCTGCTTGGCCCCGATGCGGGCCGGCAAGGCGGCGCGCGGCAGGTACAGCGCGACCGACGTCCCCTCGCCGACCGAGCTTGTGATTTCGACCGTCCCGCCGAGCTGGCGCGCGAAGCCGTGAACCTGACTCAGTCCCAAGCCGGACGCCTGGGTCGCCTCCTTGGTCGTGAAGAAAGGCTCGAACACGTGTTCGAGGTTGTCGGGCGCGATTCCGTGGCCGGTGTCGCTGATGAGGATCTGGACGAAATCACCCCCCAGGTCCGGGTCGTTGAGGGATCCCTTCCGCACGTGAACGTTGCGGGCTTCGATGCTGATGGTGCCGCCTTCGGGCATGGCGTCGCGCGAATTCACGGCCAAGTTGACGACCGCCGTCTCGAGTTCGTGCGGATCGACCTCGACGGACCACAGGTCCTCCGGGATCGAGAGCCGCACCTCGACCGACGAGCTCAGGAACGACCGGTCGAGAAGCGACGTGATCGAATCGAGGTGCTCGGCGATGTCGATGTACTGCGCCTGGAGATCACGCTGGCGCGCGAACGCGAGGAGCTTGGACATCAAGGCCGAGGCCTGGTCCGCGGCCACGAGGGCCGCGATGAGCTTGCGTCGCAGCTGCGGCTGGTCCCGCACGTGCTTCGTCACGGCATCGATGTTGGCGCTGATCACCATGAGCTTGTTGTTGAGATCGTGGGCGATGCCGCCGGTCAGCCGGCTGATCGCTTCCATCTTCTGCGTTTGCCTGAGCTGGCGCTCCGCCTTCTGGCGAACCAGGGTCTCCTCGCGCAGCTTCTGGGTGGCCTCCACGACGCGGCGCTCGAGCTCGGTGTTGAGGTGGTTTTGGAGTTCCTCGGCTTCCTTGAGACCTTCGATGTCGGTGGCTGTCGAAACCCAGTTCTCCTGCCCCTGGACTCCGACGAGGTCCGAAATCGGCGCCGACGTGACCTTGTGCCATCGATAGGCGCCATCATGGCGGCGCATGCGCACTTCCATGTGGTACTCGCGCCAATCCCGCAGGGCGGTGCGCCGCTTGCCCAAAAGGTATTCCTGGTCGTCCGGGTGAACGATCGACGCGCGAGCGTCTCGATCCTCGAGGAGCGTGCGCCCCGTGTATTCGGTGGCGCGACGGTTCTGGAACATCGTCTGCCCGTCTTTCGCGATCACCCACACCATGGCGGGCAGGCTTTCTGCGAGGCCGATGTAGAGATGCTCGCTCTTCTGCGCCTCGTCCCGTCGCTTGCGCAGCTCCTGCGCGGATGCCGCCAGGGCCCGACCCAGTTCGTCGACCTCGACGAGGCCGGTCGATGGAACCGGGGCCTCGGCGCCCTCGGAGAGGGCGACGGCGGTCCGGGTCGCGCTGCGCAGGCTTCGCGTCAAGCGGGAGGCGAGCCAAAGCGGCGCAAGAACCGCCGCGAGAAGCAGAAGGAGCGCACTCCCGACCGTGACGCCAAACGGCGCCCCGGCGAGAACGGCGGTCGCCAGCACCGCAGCCGCGATCAGGAGAGCGCCGGTTACCGTTGCGACAGAGGCTCGAAGAGAGAGTGGCCGCGTCATCGCGTCTCGACCTTGGCTCGACCTTGGCTCGACCCTATTCAGCTCCGGGTCATGGACACCATCACATCAAGAGGGGGCGTCCTGTCAAATCATGACCCGGACGAGGTTCGGCGAGGCCCGTTTGCCGCAGTCTCTTTATCTCCTAAGCCGAGGACTGCCGGGTGCCCGCACCCCGGGCGGTGCCTGCGGCGGGTCGCAGTGCACCCCCGATAAGATGGACCGGCGCCGTCGTCGCGCAGCATGCTACATGGAGGTGTTGGTGAGTGCGTTCATGGGGATGATGAAGGCCGGCTGTGCGGCCCTGTGGCTTACAGCCGCGCTCGCGCCGGCCCGTGCCGACGACGTGGAGCGCCGGGTGGACGAGCTCCTCGCCCGGATGACGTTGGACGAGAAGGTCGGCCAGCTCAACCTCGTCTCGCACGGCGAGTCGCTGCGCTGGGAGGATATCCCCGAAGGGAAGGCAGGGGCGCTGATCAACTTCAACAACGCCCAGGACATCGCGCGCGCCCAGAAGGCGGCGCGGCAATCCCGCCTCGGCATCCCACCGCTTTTCGGGCTCGACGTTCTCCACGGCTTCCGCACCCAGTTCCCGGTCCCCATCGCCGAGGCAGCGGCTTTCAATCCGCGCCTGTGGCGGCTGTCGGCGGAGTGGTCCGCCAAGGAGGCGGCCTATGTGGGCGTGCAATGGACCTACGCGCCGATGGCGGACCTCTCGCGGGACATCCGTTGGGGCCGCATGGTCGAGGGTTTCGGGGAGGATCCCTATCTCGGCTCCGTCGCCTCCGCGGCCCGGGTCGAGGGCTTTCGGGCCGGCGGCCTCACCACGGCGGCGAAGCACTTCGCGGGCTACGGCGCGGGCGAGGGCGGGCGCGACTACGACTCGACCTTGATCCCCCCGGCCGAGCTGCGCGACGTGTACCTGCCGCCGTTCAGAGCCGCGATCGACGCCGGAGCGATGAGCATCATGGCGGGCTTCAATGCGCTGAACGGCGTCCCCAACACCGCCAATCCCTGGCTTCTCACGGACGTGCTCCGCGGCGAGTGGGGCTTCGACGGGTTCGTGACCTCCGACTGGGCCGGCATTCACGAACTGCTCGCCCACGGCGTCGCCAAGGACTCCGCGGAGGCCGCCCGCAAGGCGATCCTCGCCGGGGTCGACATGGACATGATGGGCGGCTTCTACATCAAGCACCTGGCCGACGAGGTGCGCGCGGGCCGTGTCCCGACGAGCGTCGTCGACGAGGCGGTGCGACGCGTGCTGCGCGTGAAGTTCCGGCTCGGTCTGTTCGAGCGGCCGGACATCGACTCCACCCGCGTCGATGCGGTCTTCCCGTCGCCCGAGGCTCGAAAGGCCGCCCGGGCCGTCGCCCGCGAGACCTTCGTGCTCCTGCAGAACCGGGGCGATCTCCTGCCGATCCGGCCGGAGGTCCGCTCGCTCGCGGTGATCGGACCGCTGGCCGATGCGCCGCGCGACCAGCAAGGTCCGCACGGTGCCCGCGCGCACGCCGAGGACGCGGTCTCGGTCGTCGAGGGAATCCGCCGCCGCGCCGCGCCCGCGAAGGTTGCCGTCAACTTCGCTGCCGGCTGCGATCTCTTCTGCACGAACACCGAACAGATCGAGGCCGCCGTCGACGCGGCGAAGAGGTCCGACCTCGTCATCGCGGTGCTCGGCGAGCCTCACGAGGCCTCGGGCGAGGCCGCTTCCCGCGCGCATCTCAGGTTCCTGAACCGTCAGCCGGAGCTTCTCGACGCGCTCGTCGCGACGGGCAAGCCGATCGTGCTCCTGATCGTCGGCGGCCGCCCGGTCGAACTCGGGCGCTTCGCGGAGTCGATCCCGGCGATCATGATGGCCTGGTTTCCCGGGACCGAAGCCGGCCCCGCCCTCGCGGACGTGCTCTTCGGCGACGTGAGCCCGAGCGGCAAGCTCCCCGTCACCTACCCGCGCACCGCCGGCCAGCTGCCGCTCTATTACAACCGGCTTCCCACCGGACGCCCGACCCGCAGCGACAACCGGTTCACCCTCGGCTACATGGACGAGGCGATCACGCCCCAGTTCCCGTTCGGCTGGGGCTTGAGCTATACCCGGTTCGCCTATTCCGACACCACGATCGCGAAGCCGACGATCGCTCCGGGCGACGCCCTGCAGGTGAGCCTCACCCTCACCAACGCCGGCCCGCGCTCGGGACAGGAGGTCGTGCAGCTCTACACCCGCGATCCGGTCGCGAGCCGCAGCCGTCCGCTGCGCGAACTGAAGGCGTTCGAGAAGGTCGACCTTCAGCCCGGCGAGAGCCGGCGCGTGACCCTGACGATCCCGATCGAGCGTCTCGGATTCCACCTCGATGACGGCACCTATATCGTGGAGCCCGGGGAAATCCAGGTCTTCGTCGGCGGCAGCTCCCTGGCGAGCTTCATCGGCAGCGTCGAGATCGTCGACGGACTGCGGATAGCGCCCGGCGAGCAGCGCGCGTCGAACGTCAAACCGCGCCTCTGAGGAAGTCACGGAGCCCACGCGAGATCTGTCGTCGGCTCTTGGTGCACCGGCGATCGGCCTGTTACAGCTTGATGCCGGCGGGCAGGACCTGCCGGCCCGCATCCCGGCCGCCCTGTGGTCCGCCGATGGATGAGGGCCTCCTCCACCCGATATCGATCCTGCCTCACGATGGACCGCGCGATGCTCAAAGGTCTCGACCCGCTCCTCTCCCCCGATCTTCTCCTGACGCTCCGCGCCATGGGCCACGGCGACGAAATCGCAATCGTCGATGCCAACTTCCCGGCGGATTCGATGGCCCAGCGCCTCGTGCGCCTGGACGGCCTCTCGGCGACAGCGGTGCTCGACGCGGTGCTTTCGGTCATGCCCCTCGACGATTTCGTCCCCGAGGCGGCCTGGCGCATGGAGGTCGTGGGGGACCCGACGGCCGAGCAGCCGATCTATGGCGAGTTCCGCACGATCATCGCCCGGCACGAGAGCTCCATGCAGCTTGCCGGCTTGGAGCGCTTCGCGTTCTACGAGCGGGCGCGAACGGCCTACGCGATCGTCGCTACGGGCGAGGTGCGTCTTTACGGCAATATCATCCTCAAGAAGGGAGTGGTGAGGCCGGCCTAGAGAACCGGGCGGATCATTTGCGGGATGATGCGAAACTCGTTCGGCGGCGATGGACGACCCCAGGCCAACGATCGGTTTCTTTACCGCGAAGCTTTCGATTCAAGCGCACAGGTATCGGCAGGTTCATCGCAAGTACATCTTCGAGGGGATAGGCTCTTCTCACTAAACTGATCTGCAGAACGCAGTCGGCGTCTTGCGGAGGTCGGTTTCTGAAAGCGTTGCCCATTGGAGAGTGCGATGTTTCTTTGTCGAACTTCAAGTGCGTCACTCGGTGCACTGGTTCTCGGCGGAGCGCTGCTGGCGTGGACGGCGCCGGCGGACGCAGGCGCCAGGACGGGCACTTGGCGCAATGGTATGGTGGCCGGCCCGATGGGTGTCGGATATTACGGCGGTTACCGCCCGGCCTTCGGCGGCTTCCGGCCCGCGTATCACGGCTACCGCGGCGCCCCGATCGGCGTCGCCTATCGGCCTTACCCTCGTCCCGCCTATGGGGGTTTCCACGGCGGCTACCGGCGGCCGGCTTTCTACGGCGGCTATCGGCCCGCATACGGCTATGGTTACCGACACCGGCGCCGCGATTCCGGCGCCGCGCTGGCGGCCGGCCTCGTCGGCGGGCTTGCGCTCGGCGCCCTTGCCACGGCACCCTATCGCTACTCCTACGCCGCGCCCTACGGGGGCTATTACGGCGCCTCCTACTACGGCGGACCCGTCTGCCACACCGTGAGACGGCGTGCGGTGGACGCGTGGGGTCGTCTCGTGATCACGCACAGGCGGATCTGCGAGTAGGCCGGCCCGGGGGACGATCGTCGGCGCGGTCGTCCTGGCCCAACGAAAGAGCCCCCGGAACGATGCGTCCGGGGGCTCGAGGTTCGCTTGACCGGCGGAACTAGGTCCCCGAGCCGCCGATGCAGGTCGCGGCGGTCTGCGGGGTGCACACGTCGAGACCCGTATAGGTCGGATCCTTCGGGGGCGCCTTGCCGTCCTTGATGTCCTTCAGGAACAGCATGGTCTTGTAGCCCATCTCGAAGGGACGCTGCCCGACCTGGCCCTTGGAGAGGCCCGCTTTCAGGAGTTCCATCTGAGCCGGGAGGGTGTCGGCGACGACGAGGGCGAGCGATCCGCTGTCGATGCGGGCCTTGTGCTTCTCCGCCACTCGGCGGTAGGCCTGCGGGACGAACTGCGGGAACCCGCCGGTCGGAATGAAGGCGTCGAGCTGCGGGTTCTTGCCGAGGATGTCTTCCATCTGCTGCACGGAGCGTGGGAAGTCGTCGTCGGTGTAGAGCGGGCAGCCTTCGATCTCGGTCCAGCCGTTGACGTTGGTGAGCCGATCGCCCGGGGCCGAGGCCGACTTCTTGCCCGCCAGCGTGTCGCGGATGCCCTGCATGCGTTCGTTATGGTTCGCCGCGGCGGCGCCGCCCGACTGGATGCAGATCGTCCCGCCCTTCGGCTTGAGCTGCTGCGCGAGCTTCGCGAGGTTCACGCCGATGTCGTAATTGTACGTGCCGACATAGGCGAGGCGCAGCCCCTTGTCCTTCTCGAGCAGGTCCGAGTCCCAGGTGAGCACCGGGATGTTCGCCCGCTTCGCCGCCTCGAGCGTCCGTCCCATGGCGGCGGCATTGGAGGGCGACACCGCGATGCCGTCCACTTTCTTGGTGATGAGGTCGTTGACGACCTGAACCTGCTCGTCACCGCCGCCGTGCTCGCCGGGGCCGATGTACATGCACTCGATCGTGCCGTTCGACTCCTTCTCGGCCTTTTTGCAGCCCTCCCGGGCCTGGTCGAAGAACGGGTTGTTCATGTTCTTGGGAACGAGGGCGAAGGTGTATTTCTTCCCCTGGGCCTGGGCGCCGGCGCCCATCGCGAGCAAGGCTGCCGCGGCGACGCCGAGTGTCAACGCTTTCATTGGTGCTCCTCCTGCTGGTTTATTTCCGCCCGGCATGTTCCTTCAAGCCGAACGTCTGCCGCGGATCCGCTGGAGCAGAACCGCCAACACGATGAAGAGGCCGACGAAGGCGCCCTGCCAGTTGGCATCGACGCCGGCCATCAAAAGGGAATTTCGGATGACTTCGATCAGGGCCGCCCCCACCACGGCTCCGTAGGCCCCGCCCATGCCGCCCATGAGGTCGGCGCCGCCGATCACGGTCGACGCGATCACGCGGAGCTCGTAGCCCTGGCCGAGCGCGTTGATCGCCGAGCCTTGCCAACCCACGATCATCACCGAGGCCAGGGCCGCCGTGAGCGCGGAGACGATATAGGCCTGGAGCTTGATGCGCCGCACCGGGACGCCGGTGAGGCGAGCCGCGTTCTCGTTGCTGCCGATGGCGTAGAGATAATTGCCCCAGCTCGTGAAGTTGAAGACGAAGCCGAAGACCAGCGCGAGCACGATCAGCACCCAGACGGGGTTCGCGATCCCGGCGATCTCGCCGCCGCCGATCGTGATGAAGGTGTCGCCGTAAGGGCCGAACTCGTAGATCATGCGGTTCTGCGACAGCACCACCGCCAGCGAACGGGCGATCGAGAGCATCCCGAGGGTCACGACGAAGCTGGGGAGGCCGACGTAGGCGATGAGCACCCCGTTGACCGCGCCCGCCAGGGCCCCCGTCGCGAGTCCGGCGAGGATCGCGAGGGCCCAGTGTTGCTCCGCCTGAAGGACGAGGCCGCAGACGACGCCGACGACGCCCATGATCGACCCGACGGAGAGATCGATCCCGCCGGTGAGGATCACCGCCGTCATGCCGACCGCCATGATGCCGATGAAGGCGAAATTGCGGGTGATGTTGTAGAAATTGTCGGCCGACGCGAAGGCTTGCGGCTGGTAGACGCTCATCACCGCGCACATCAGGATCAGCGCGATCGTCACCCAGAACGGCTGGCTCGCGAACAACCGTTGCCCGAGATTGCGCTCCTTGAGGCCGGTGATGTCCTCGATGGCGACGCTGCTTTGGATCGAACGGGTCGGGACGGTGGTCATGGATCCTCGGTACTCGGGCGGTGCGTCAAGCGGCGTGGATGGCTCCGGTGATGAGGCCGGTGACTTCCTCGGGCGAGGTCTCCCCGACGCGCTTGTCGGCGACCTTGGTGCCCCGGCGCATGACCACGACCCGATCGCAGACGGCGAACACGTCGGGCATGCGGTGGCTGATCAGCATGACCGCGATCCCGCGGTCGCGGAGGCGTCGGATCAGATCGAGCACCTCCGCGACCTGGCGCACGCTGATCGCCGCGGTCGGCTCGTCCATGAGCACGATGCGCGCATCCGACAGCCTGGTGCGGGCGATGGCCACCGCCTGGCGCTGGCCGCCCGACATCTGCTTGACGAGATCGCGCGGGCGGGTCTCGGATTTCAGCTCCTTGAAGAGCTCGGCGACCCGAACATACATCGCCGGGTAATCGAGGATCTTGAGCGGACCGAAGGAGCGCTTGAGCTCGCGCCCGAGGAACACGTTCGCGGCCGCCGTGAGATTGTCGCACAGCGCAAGGTCCTGGTACACGACCTCGATCCCCTGTTCCCGGGCGTCCACAGGCTTGTGGAAATGTTTCGTCTCCCCGTTGAGGCGGATCTCGCCTTCGGATGGACGGAAGTTGCCGGCGACGATACGCACCAGGGTGGATTTGCCGGCGCCGTTGTCGCCCATGAGGCCTACGACCTCGCCAGCGTCCATCGACAGATCGATCCCCTTCAGCGCCTCGATGGCGCCGAAATGCTTGGCGATCCCCGACAGCTCCAAGAGCACCATGGTCCCTCCCGGCGAGCGCCCGGAATGCCGGTACGCTTTCGTTTTGCGGGAGGATTACAGGTCGCGGGACATTGGACAAGTCCCTTTCCTGAGCGCCAAGGCGATTGGATGTGGCCGGGCGCGGCGCTAGCATGGACTTGGTGGCTGCACACCCGGGAGAGCACGATGTCCGACGCCCTGTTCGATCTCGCCGGCCGGACCGCCCTCGTGACGGGCGCCACCTCGGGCATCGGCCTTGCGCTGGCGCGGGGCCTCGCCGAGGCCGGTGCCTCGGTGGTGGTGAACGGGCGCGACGGGGCCCGGGTGGCGAGCACGGTCGCGGCCCTGCGCGGGGACGGGTTCACGAGCCACGGCGCCGTCTTCGACGTCACGGTCCGGGACGAGATCGAGCGGGACGTGAGGCGCATCGAGGCCGAGATCGGACCCATCGACGTCTTGATCAACAATGCCGGGATTCAACGGCGAGGACCTCTCCTCGACGTCGACCTGGCCGTCTGGGACGAGGTGATCCGCACCAATCTCACGGGTGTTTTCCTCGTCGGCCAGGCGGTGGCGCGCGGAATGGTGGCGCGCCGTCGCGGCAAGATCGTCAACATCGCGTCGCTGGCGAGCGAGCTCGCGCGCGCGACCATCGGGCCGTACGTCGCCGCAAAGGGTGCCGTGAAGCAGCTCACCCGCGCCATGTGCGTCGAGTGGGCGGGCGCGAACGTCCAGGTGAATGCGATCGGGCCCGGCTATTTCGCGACGCCTCTCAACACCGCCCTGCAGGACGATCCGTCGTTCAACACCTGGCTGACCGCCCGCACCCCGGCGGGCCGATGGGGCAAGCCCGAAGAACTCGTCGGCACGGCCGTGTTCCTCGCCTCGCCGGCCTCCGACTTCGTCAACGGTCAGGTGATCTACGTCGACGGCGGCCTCCTGGCTTCGATGTAAGGCCCGGACGCCGCGAGAGCCGCGGTTGCACCGTGAGGACCCCATGCGGATCGATTCGCACCAGCATTTCTGGCAGATCGCGCGCGGCGACTACCATTGGATGTCGCCGGACCTCGTTCCTCTGTACCGGGACCACGGACCCGACGACCTCGCGCCGGTCATCGCCCGGCATGGCATCGAGCGCACCATCCTGGTTCAGGCCGCGCAAACCCTCTCCGAGACGGAGTTCATGCTGGGCATCGCCGACGAGACGCCGTTCGTCGCGGGGGTCGTGGGCTGGGCGGAGTTCACGGATCGCGATGCGCCCGAGACCATCGCGCGCCTCGCCGGGCACCCGCTCCTCGTCGGCCTGCGCCCGATGGTGCAGGACATTCCCGACGACGAGTGGCTCGTGCGCGCCGACCTCGCGCCCGCCTTTCGCGCCGTCGTGGAAAACGGCCTTGTCTTCGACGCCCTTGTCTTCCCGCGGCACCTCTCGCGCCTGCTCGTGGTCGCCGATCGGCACCCGGACCTCGCGATCGTCGTCGATCATGGCGCGAAGCCCGCCATCCGGGAGCACCGCCTCGACCCCTGGCGCGCCGACATGGCCGCGCTCGCCGCCCGGCCGAACACCTGGTGCAAGCTCTCGGGTCTCGTCACCGAGGCGGCGCCGGACTGGCGGACCGAGGATCTGCGGCGCTGGGTCGACCACCTGCTCGCCATCTTCGGTCCGGAGCGGCTGCTCTGGGGCAGCGACTGGCCGGTCGTGAACCTTGCGGGCGGCTACGATCGCTGGCGGGAGGCCACGACGACGCTCCTCGCTCCGCTCACCGGGAGCGAGCGAGCCGCGATCCTCGGCGACAACGCGGCCCGCGTCTATCTCGGCCGCCGCGGGCGGCGCTGAGCCGTCCCTGCAATCCGGATCCTACACCCAGCCGCCGTCAACCACGTATTGCTGATTCGTGCAGGCGGAGGCCTCCTCGGAGGCCATGAACACGGTGAACTTGGCGATCTCGTCGGGGACGAGCTTGCGCTTGAGGCACTGGCGCTGCATGAGCTCCTTCTCGCCCTCGGGCGTCAGCCATTTCTCGAGCTGGCGCTTCGTCATGATCCAGCCCGGCGCGATGGCGTTGACGCGGATGTTGTCAGGGCCGTAGTCGCGCGCGAGCGAACGGGTGAGGCCGAGGACCGCCGATTTCGCAGCCGTATAGGCCGCCATGCCGCCCTGTCCCACCATCCACGACACCGAACCGAAGTTGAGGATCACGCCTGACTGGGCGGCCTGCATGTCGGGGAGCACCGCCTGGGCGGCGAAGAACTGGTGCTTCAGGTTGACCGCGATGCGCTCGTCCCAGTACTCGGGCGTGACCTCCGGCGTCGGGTGGCGCTCGTCGTGGGCCGCGTTGTTGACGAGAACCTGGATCGGGCCGTAGGCCTCCCGGATCCGGTCGACCGCCGCGCGTAGGGCGGCGATGTCGGCAAGGTCCGCGTGCTCGAACCGGACCGCGTGACCCTCTCGTGTGAGTTCGTCCGCGAGTTTCTCCGAGAGTTCGCGCGCGATGTCGATGAAGGCGACCTTCGCCTTCTGCTGCGCGAACCGCCGCACGATGGCCTCGCCGATGCCCGAGCCTCCGCCAGTCACCAGGACCGTCTTGCCCGCAAGGTCGCTGTAGGTCGCCGCCATCCCGTTTCTCCGTTTTGCCGGTCGCAGAAGGAGCGCTCATCTTCACCGTGCGGGTGCCGTGCGCAAGACGGTTGTTGGCGTTCTGCGCTCGACGGTGCGGGATTTCGCTCCGGCAGCCTTGCCTTCTCGCGGCTCTGCGCCGATGCTCGGTCTTCCCTCGCACAAGGACGTCTCGCGACATGATCAGGGATGCGGCGATCACCCTCGACGAGCGCTTCCGGCGGCTCGTGAACCCGAACGCGCGGTTGGAGATCCTCCATCAAGGCTGCCGCTGGGCCGAGGGGCCGGCCTATTTCCCGGCCGGTCGCTTCCTGATCTGGAGCGACGTCCCGAACGACCGCATGCTGCGATACGACGAGACCTCCGGGACGGTGAGCACCTTCCGCCACCCGGCCGGGTATTCGAACGGCAACGCCGTCGACCGGCAGGGCCGCCTCGTCACCTGCGAGCACGGCAACCGGCGCGTGACCCGCACCGAGCACGACGGCTCGATCACCGTGGTCGCCGACCGCTTCGAGGGCCGGCGGTTCAACTCGCCGAACGACCTCGTGGTGCGCTCCGACGGCTCGGTCTGGTTCACCGACCCGTCCTACGGGATCGACTCGGACTATGAAGGTCACAAGGCCGAGAGCGAGATCGGGGCTTGCCACGTCTACCGGGTCGATCCCGCGACCGGACAGGTCCGCATCGCGGCGGACGATTTCGTGCGTCCGAACGGCATCGCGTTCTCGCCCGACGAGCGCCGCCTCTACGTCGCCGACACCGGCGCGACGCACGTGCCGGACGGACCGCGCCACATCCGCGTCTTCGATGCGGCCGAGGATGGGGGCCTCTCCGGCGGGGCGGTGTTCGCGACCTCCACGTCTGGCCTGTTCGACGGCTTCCGCTTCGACGAGGCCGGCCGGCTCTGGACCAGCGCCGGGGACGGGGTCCATTGCTACGACCCCGACGGCACGCTCATCGGCAAGATCCTGGTCCCCGAGACCGTCGCCAACCTGGTCTTCGGCGGCGCGAAGCGAAACCGCCTTTTCATTTGCGGCACCACCTCCCTTTACGCCATCCTCGTGCAGACGAACGGCGCGCGGACGTTCTAAAGGCATCTTGCCAAAGCTTTTTGCGGCGGAGCGGCTCCGGCGACCTTGAAACGGCGGCACCGGGGAGCAGGTTCGGCCCATCGGGCGGCGCACCGCTCCAAGACCCTCCCGAAGCTCACCGCAGGACCGCATGTCAGCCCTCGACGAACTCGCCACCGCCACGCTCCCCTTCGACGGCGCTGCCGGCGCCCTCGTGGGCCGCGTTTGGCGCCCGGAGGTGGAGGGCCCCGCCGTCGTAGCGGTCCGCCGCGAGGAGGCGGTCGACATCTCACGACGCTATCCGACCGTTCGCGACCTTTGCGAAACCTCGGATCCGGCCGGTGCCCTCAAGGCCGCGGATGGCGAATCGGTCGGTCGACTCGACGCGATCCTCGCCAACACGCCGGCGGACCGGCGCGATCCCTCGAAGCCGTGGCTTCTCGCTCCGATCGACCTGCAGGCCATCAAGGCGGCCGGCGTGACCTTTGCGGTCTCGATGCTGGAGCGCGTCATCGAGGAGCGCGCCCGGGGCCATCCCGACGCGGCCGCGACGATCCGCTCGGAGGTCAACCGGCTGGTGGGCGACGATCTCGGTCATCTCAAGCCCGGATCGCCGGAGGCGGACGCCCTCAAGGAGGTGCTGATCGCGCAAGGGGCCTGGAGCCAGTACCTCGAGGTCGGCATCGGGCCGGACGCCGAGATCTTCACCAAGGCACCCCCGATGGCGGCCGTCGGCACCGGAATGGATGCGGGTCTTCACCCGAAATCGACCTGGAACAACCCGGAGCCGGAAGTCGTGCTCGCCGTTGCCTCCTCGGGCCGTATCGTCGGGGCCTTGCTCGGGAACGACGTGAACTTGCGCGACGTGGAGGGCCGCTCGGCGCTTCTCCTCGGCAAGGCGAAGGACAACAACGCCTCCTGCGCGCTCGGTCCTTTCCTACGCCTCTTCGATGACACCTTCTCCCTCGACGACGTGCGCCGGACCACGGTGACGCTCAGCGTGGAGGGCCCGGACGGCTTCCGCCTCGAGGGGAGCTCGTCCATCGCCGAGATCAGCCGCGACCCGGAGGATTTGGTTTCGCAGATGATCGGGCCGCATCATCAGTATCCGGACGGCGCGGTCCTGTTCCTTGGGACCATGTTCGCTCCGGTCGAGGACCGCGATGCACCGGGCAAGGGCTTTACCCACAGGATCGGCGACGTCGTCACCGTCGCGGCGCCGAAGCTCGGCCGCCTCGTCAACCGCATGCGTCTCACGGACCAATGCGAGCCCTGGACCTTCGGCTCGGGCGCGCTGATGCGAAATCTCGCCCGGCGCGGCTTGATCTGAACGCGCGCCCGGCCGATCCGGACCATGGCCCTTTCGCCGGCATCCTCCGCACCGGACAGATCCGGTATTGCCGCCGGCATCGGTCTGATGCTGGCCGGCATGCTTCTGTTCTCCGTCAACGACGCGATGGGGAAGTGGCTCGTCGCGACCTATTCCGTCGGGCAGGTCCTGCTCCTGCGCTCGGCGGCGGCGCTCGTGGTCCTTTCTCCGATGCTGCTGAGGCGACGGATCGCGTGGACGCTCCCCCGGCAGCCCGGCCTGCACGCCCTCCGCATCACCTGCTCGACCCTCGAGGTCGCATGCTTCTACTGGGCGGTGGCCTACCTGCCCCTCGCGGACGTGATGACCTACTACCTCGCAGGGCCGATCTACGTGGCGGCGATCGCGGCGTTCTGGCTCGGAGAAACGCTCGACCGCCGCCGCATGCTCGCCGTCGGGGTTGGCTTCGCGGGGGTGCTGATCGCCTTGCGGCCGTCCGGCGCCACGATGACGGCGCCGGCTGTGATCGCGCTCGCCGGCAGCCTGCTCTTCGCGCTCCTCATGATCACCACGCGCAAACTGCGCAGCACGAGCGGCACCGCGCTGGTCCTCGGACAGATCATTGGCGCCCTCGTCTTCGGCCTCGTGGCCTCGCCCTTCGCATGGGTGCGGCCGCCGATCGGCGATTTCATCCTGCTGTCCCTTCTCGGAGTGATCTCCATGCTGGCGCATGTCTGCGTGAACCGCTCCCTGAAGCTCGCTCCGGCCTCCGTGGTCGCGCCCTATCAGTACACGCTGATCATCTGGGCCGTGGTGCTGGGCTATCTGGTGTTCGGCGACGTGGTGCACATCCGGACGGTCATCGGAGCGGCCGTGATCTGCGCCGCCGGACTCGCGCTGCTCCTGTTCGAGCGCGATGCGGTGCGATCGCGGCGCGCCGACGCGCCTTCGCGGGTCCTGCCGGAGTCCTGAAGGGAGGCCGCTCGGCCCGCCTACATCACGGCCCCGATCTGCAGACCTGAAGGGAGGCCGCTCGGACCCGCCTACATCACGGCCCCGATCTGCCGACCTGAAGGGAGTCCGCTCGGGCCCGCCTACATCACGGCCCCGATCTGCCAGGGCACGAACTCGTTGTCGCCGTAGCCCAGCACCTCGGACTTCGTGCGCTCGCCCGAGGCGACGCGCAGGACCGTGTCGAGGATCTCGCGGCCCTTGTCCTCGATCGACACGCCGTCGAGGACGTCGCCGCAGTTGATGTCCATATCGTCGATCATGCGGCGGAAGATGTCGGAGTTCGTTGCAAGTTTGATGGACGGCGCCGGCTTGGCGCCGAACGCGGAGCCGCGGCCCGTCGTGAAGCAGATCAGGTTCGCACCGCCGGCGACCTGACCCGTCGCGGCCACAGGATCGTAGCCCGGCGTGTCCATGTAGACGAAGCCGCGATCCCGCACGGGCTCCGCGTATTCATAGACGGCGCGCAGGGTCGAGCGGCCGCCCTTGGCGATGGCGCCGAGAGATTTCTCGAGAATGGTCGTGAGCCCGCCTGCCTTGTTGCCGGGAGACGGATTGTTGTTCATTTCGCCGCCGTTGCGTTCGGTATAGGCCTCCCACCAGCGAATCCGGGAGACGAGCTTCTCGCCGATCTCCGGCGTCGCGGCGCGGCGGGTAAGGAGGTGCTCGGCGCCGTAGATCTCGGGCGTCTCGGACAGGATCGACGTGCCGCCGTGACGGACGAGGAGATCGGATGCGGCCCCGAGCGCCGGGTTGGCGGTGAGTCCCGAATAGCCGTCCGAGCCGCCGCACTGGAGCGCCAGGACGAGCTCGGAGGCGGGCCGCGTCTCCCGCTGCGCGCGCGCCGCGATCGGCAGCATGTCGCCGATCGCGGACGCGATGGCCTCCACGGTCTTGCGGGTGCCTCCGGTCTCCTGGATCGTCAGGGTGCGGAAGGTGTCGGTCTCCTGAAGTCCGTATTCCTGCTTCATGCGGCCGATCTGGAACACCTCGCAGCCAAGGCCCACCATGACGACGCCGGCGAAGTTCGGGTGGCTCGCATAGCCCCACTGGGTCCGGCGCAGGACCTCGAAGCCTTCGCCGTAGGCCGCGTGACCGCAGCCGGTGCCGTGAACGATCGAGACGACGCCGTCGATTCCCGGATATGCCTCGAGGACGCCGGATCGCGTGACCTGCTCGGCCGCGAAGCGAGCCACGGAGGCCGAGCAGTTCACCGAGGTCAGGATGCCGATGTAGTTGCGCGTTCCGGTCCGGCCGTTCTCGCGGCGGAACCCCTGGAAGGTGGCGCGCATGTCCGGCGGCAGCAGTTCGTCTTCCCTCGCATCCTCGCAGAAACGATAGTCGCGGGCGAAGTCGTGCAGGCCCACGTTGTGCTCGTGGACCCATTCGCCCGGGGCGATGTGCGCTTTCGCGAAACCGATGATTTGCCCGAATTTCAGGATCGGCTCGCCCTCGCGGATCGGCTCGACCGCCATCTTGTGGCCGCGCAGGATCCGCTCGCGGGCCGTGAGCCCGGCGGCGGAGTCGCCCTGGTTCACGAGGTCGACCGCGATGACGACGTTGTCGCGTTCCGCGAGACGGATGGTGCGGGGCGGGTTCTTCACGGAGGCGTTCATGGCACTGCGTCTTTCAATGAGGGGCGTCCTGGTCGGGCGGCGTTCAGGGGCGGCCGAGTTCCTTCAAGGTGCGGGGCATCCAGAGCACGGTATCGGGCACGACGGTGATGAGCACGAGGACGAGGAGCGGCGGCGCGCACGCTTTCGCGGCGTCTTCGAAGGAGATGCGGGCGACGCGGATCAGCACTCGGAGCACCATCCCGACCGGCGGCGTCCGAGGCGGGCTCGTCGGCGTCTGCCACCGTGGGCAGCGACCGCCGAGGCGCGCCGAGGCCGGTGACGTATGGCGGGTCCATGCGCTGACATGTTGGTCGCAGCACCGTGATGGGCAAGGGTCGGAATCCGGTTTCTTGAGCCCGCTGCGGAACCGGCCCCGCTCCGCCGGCAGGGGAAAGCCCTAAACGCCACCCGGCTGCGAACTCGCGTGAACCGACGCTCGCGAAGGAGCGGCGGCGCTAGTCGCGCTGCAGGATCTCGGCGACCGCCTTGAGGCGGTTGCGGCTGTAGCCCGGAAGACCGGCGCTGATGGACGTACCGGTGTTGAACGAGGAGTTGCCCATGAGCACCTGGGCAGGGACGAGGTTGCGCAGCACCGGGACCCGCTCGAACTCCTTTTTCTTCTCGAGCACGTCCGTCTCGATGGCGAGCGCGACGAAAGCCGTGACGACGGTACGGCCGTCATTGCCCGGATCGGCCTGGAGCACAGCGAGAAACTTGCCGAACTGCATCATCTGGTTGACGTGGAACAGGTTCTGTTCCAGCGCGCCGACCACGGGCGTGTCGAGCCCGGTCAGCCGCTTCAGCCCATCCTGATCGAGCTCCTGCGGCGGCACCGGCCTGAGCTCGCTCTGGAACTCGATGAAATCGGCAATCGTCTTACCGCCGTCCTCCAGCTTGTTCGCGAGCCGGATCCCGACCGGGAGCCGGCCTTCGAGCTGATAGCGCGATGCGATGCACAGGCTCCCTGCGTCCTCGCACCAACGTCGGCTCGGATGGCGGTTGTGCGCGTAGTCGGGATCCCTATGGGGCACGACCTCGTCCGCAGTGAGGGGCCGATGCTTGATCGCGGCATCGATGGTCGCGAGAAATTCCACCCGCGTGTAGCGCGACAGATCCACCGCTCGGGGCGGCTTCCCGATCAGGAAGCGCGCTTCGGCGACGTACATGTGGAGCTTTTCGGTGTGGCGCTTCGTGATGCCGTTGACGACAACGTTGATGGTCGGCTCGCTGTAGTTCGGGTAAAGGCTGAGGAACTGCTTCTGCACAGGCCGCGCCCTCGACCATTCCGCAAAGGGCATAAGCCCGGTGGCGGAATCGGCGAGCTCGTCGGTTCGGTGATCGCTGAAAGCGATCGTTCCCGTCTTCAGGCTCGCGGGATCGACGGCCGTGACGGAGGGAACCTCTTCGAGGCGGAACTCCTGGGCGCCGGCCGGCGAGACCGTCAGGGCGGCCGCAAGGGCCATGGCACGAAGCGGGATCACCGCGGACTCCCTCAATAGATCGGTCCCCGGCCCCAGAAGTAGTCCGGATCCACCCGTTGCGGCCGTCGGCGCGGGCGGTCGTTCTCCCACCACGGCGACTGCGCGTAGGGGTATTGGAAACGCTCCTGCGCCCGCGGCGGTTCGCTCCACCCGGGGACCGTGCCGTACGGGCTCTCGCTGTACCAGCCTCCCGAGGATTCGCCGTCCACCCACTCCGGCTCGCGGTAGGCATAGACTTCCGCTTGCGGCACCAGGCTGTACTGAGTCTCGTCGAGCTGCCCGAAGCGGTTGAGACGGAAATACTCCACGAATTCCCGGCCCATTCCGGCGGTGATCCGATCGCCGCTATTGATGTCGATCGGGAGAGCGATGAGCTGGCGCGCGGCCTCGCGCGAGGGCGGCGCCAAGGCGGACTTGGGCGCGTGATGGACCCACGCGGCCTGGAGGATCGGTTCGAAGATCGGAATCGCGATCTTGGAGCCCGTCTGGCCGCGCCCGAGCGTCCGCCGCTTCCCGTCCGCGTTGTCGTAGCCCACCCAAACCGCGATCGTGACGTCGTTGGTGAAACCCACGAACCAGGCGTCGTTCTCGCTGTCGGTCGTTCCCGTCTTGCCCGCGACATACGGAGCATGGCGCTTCAAGGAGCGCGCGGTGCCGCGCTCCAGGACGCCCTGGAGAAGGGTCTTCACCTGGTAGAAGGCGGCGCGGTCGGCCGAGCCGAGCTGCACCAGCGGCGCGGGCTTGCGCTGGTATACCGTCCGCCCGTCCTGTTCGATGGTCTCGATGGCGTGCGGGGAAGGCAAGGCGCCCTCGTTCGCGATCGCGGCGTAGAAGGCCGCGAGATCGATCGGCCGCACCGGCTGGGCACCGAGCACGAACGGATAGTGTCGAACGCATTCGACATAGAGCTGCGCTTCGAGGCTGAGTTCGCAGACGCGCGAGAGGCTCCTCTCCGGATCTTGGTCGATACCGCCCTCGAGCAGCCGCGCCGTGACGAGATTCTTCGAGTTTTCGAGGGCGCGGCGCAGCGTGATCGGCCCCGACGAGCCGCCGTCGTAGTTCTTGGGCGACCAGTAGTCGCCGCCTTGGGCGCTCGCTCCCACGCCGATCGGCGGCAGGGTCACGGGCGTATCCCAGACGAGGGTGTTGGGCTGGAGCCCGCGTCCGAGCGCGGCGAGATAGGTCAGCGGCTTGAGGGCGGAACCGGGCTGCCGGTGCGCCTGCGTGGTGCGGTTGAGCTGGCTCAACGGGTACGAGAACCCGCCCGCCATCGCGAGGATCCGGCCCGTCCGGTTCTCGAGCACCAGCGCCGCGCCCTGCACGCTCGCCTGCCCGCGCAGCTCGGCGCGGGCGGCGGTCTTGCCGGACCCCTCGACGACCCGGACGCGCACCACGTCGTAGGGCCGCAGGCCTCGCCGCACGGCCGCGTTCCAGGCCGTGAGACGCAAGATCCGTCCGTCGCGCAGGCCGACGCGGGTGATGTCGGTCCCGGTCTTGCGGTCGCGCCCGTTCGCGATCACGACCGCCGCCGGCCACTGCAGGTCATAGGCCGCCAGGCGCGCCGCTGCCAGCGCCTGCTGCCACGCCGGCTCCGCGGCGGGAGACCCTGTCTTGGCCGCCGCTTCGATGGTCTTGACGGCCTCCGAAAGGTTGGTCTCCGGTCCGGGAAACTGGTGCCGACCGGCGCCGAGCTCATAGCGTGCGAGACCTTCCTGGAGGGCCGCCTCCGTGGCCTGCTGCAGGGCCGGGTTCACGGTCGAGCGCACGGTATAGGAGGCGGCGGTCAAGCCCTCGAGGCCTGCGAGCCGCTTGGCGTCGCGGGCGAGATGGTCCACGAAGTGGAAGCCGCTGGTGCGCCGAACCCGATCGACCGCGGCCAGAGTCGGAGGAGCCTCCAAGGCCTCCTTCATGGCGTCGCCCGTGATGGCGCCGTCCTCCTGCATGCGGCTGAGGACATAGGCGAGCCGTTCGCGCGAGCGGTCGGGATGGCGATCGGGATCGTAATAGTTCGGCCCCTTGGCGAGACCGGCGAGAAGCGCGCCCTCCGCGGCCGAGAGGGCGCTCGCGGGCTTGCCGAAATAGCTGCGCGCCGCCATCTCGATGCCCCACGACATTCGCCCGAGATAGATCGAATTGAGGTAGATCTCGAGGATCTCGGCCTTCGAGAGGGCATGCTCGATGCGGGAGGCGACAACCATCTCCCGCATCTTGCGCTCGTACGTCACGTCGTCGCCGACGAGCAGGTTCTTGGCGACCTGCTGGGTGATCGTCGACCCGCCCTGCGGCCGGCCCGGCTGGGCGAGGTTGCCCACGAAGGCGCGGATGACGCCGCGCTCGTCGATTCCCTTGTGCTCGTGAAAGCGCTTGTCCTCGGCGGCCACGAAGGCCTTCTGCACCGGTTCCGGAACGGCCGAGAGCGGCACCCAGACGCGGCGGTGATCCGGCTCGTAGACCTCCGCGAACCGCGCGCCCTTGCCGTCGAGCACCACGCTCATGCCCGGCAGCTTCAGGCCCTTGAGCTTGGTGTGGTCCGGGAGATCCGCGAGCGCGGCGTTGTAGTACTTGATGACCTCGGTGAGATCGACCCGCGATGCCTCGACGGGCTCGTTCTTGCAGAAGCGGCGATAGGCGACGTGCAGATCCCCGAAGCTTAAACCTTGCAGGATCTTGACGTCCCCCGTGACGGCCTGCGGATCCTCCATGGCGGTCGCGATGAGATCGTCGAGGTTGATGTCCTCGATGTCGAAGGCGCGCCGCATGTGGGTGCAGCCGTCCTTGAGGAGCTGCTCCACGGCCGGCTGGTCGCGCTCAGGATCGAAGGACGTCTTCACCGCGTCCGGATGGACGGTGACCTGACTGAGGGTGAGAGCGGTCGCGAAGATCTTGACGAGAATCGTGCTCATGTCCGGGCGGGGATGGGGTGAGCGCAAAGGATAGGCCGGGCAGCTGACCCGCTCGTGAACGCCGCCACGTCCAGCCGCCGACCCCCATCGACCCACCCAGAGTTCATGCGCAAAACAAGCGCGAACAAAGCGGCGGTTTTAAGGGACGGCCGGGCGTGCGACCCGAAGAGCCGCTTCGGGGCTGAAGCGTCCGACGAGTCGGTGACGTTCCCCAGGGTACGTCAGGCACACCTGCGTAACGGGTGCGCCCGATTGCCACGTCCGACGCTGCACCACGAGGCAGGCGGCTCCCTTCGCGATCTCGAGGCGAGACGCCAGCCGCGCACCCGCCGAGACGGCGCCGATGGTATGCTCCGCATCCGTCCAGGGGACCTGCTTGAGGAGCCAGCTTCCGCTCGCGAGGCCCGAGAAGTCGGCCGCCCGCGCTTCCGGCACCGCCGCGAGGTTGATCAGTCGGTCTTCCACGACATGCGGGCGGCCGTCCGCCCAGTGCCGGGCGACGAGCGCGAGCACGGCCTCGCCTTCCTGCACCGCGAGCCGTTCCGCATCCTGCGCGCCGGCCCCCCGCTCGATGCGCTCGAGGAGCTCGTACGCGTAGGCTCGTCCGCTGCCGGTGATCTCGGCTTCGATGTCGTGGATCGCGAGGACGGTTTCCTCCGTCCTCGGCGCCGCTACGAAGGAGCCGGACCGGCGCTTGCGCGTGATCAGGCCCGCTGCGGCAAGGGCGGTGAGAGCCTTGTGCACCGTCATGCGAGAGCAGCCGTATTGCTCCATGAGGTCGTGCTCGGAGGCGATCCGGCGACCGGGCGCCCACTGCCCGGAGCGGATACGCGTCTCGAAGTCGCTGCGGATCTCGGCGTAGCGGGGAAGGACCGCACGCATCGCTCAGGCCGAGGCGAGCCGCGCGAACGTGCGTGCGAAACGCCCGACGATGGCGCTTCGATGCACGTGACGGCCCTCCGCGACGACGAGCCGGCCGCCGGCATAGACTCGGTCGATGGCGCGCGCGCCTTGCGCGAAGACGAACTGGTCGAGCCAGCGGTCGCCGCTCACGCGCCGCCATCTCGGGCAGATCGCTCCGCAGGACGACGATGTCGGCCCGCAGACCCGGCGCGAGGGCGCCGATCGCCCGCGCCAGCGGCCTGCGTGCCGGCGGACGTCGCCGCGTCGTAAAGGAGCCGGCCGGACGATTCGCCTTTTCGCCTTCCGAGCGCGTTGCGGACTCGCTGCCCGAGGCGCTGGCCGTACTCCAGCTGCTTGAGCTCGCCCGGAGCCGTGATCTCGACGTTCGAGTCGGTGCCGACGCCGAAGCGGCCGCCGGCGCCGTGGTAGGTCACCCCGTTGAAGATGCCGTCGCCGAGGTTCGCCTCCGTGATGCGGGCACAGGCTGACGACCGCGCCGGTCGCAGCGAGCGCCGTCGGTCTCGCGGTCCGTCATGTGGGTCGCGTGGATGAGGCACCAGCGCGGGTTCACGTCCGCGTGGGCCATCAGCCATTCCACGGGACGCGCGCCGGACCACGCGATGCAGTCCTCGACTTCTTTGATTTGCTCCGCGACGTGCATGTGGACCGGGCCCCGCGCGGCCGCGAGAACCTCGCGCAGCAGCTCCGGCGAAACCGCGCGAAGCGAATGCGGCGCGACTCCGCAGGCCGCATCCGGGACGTTGTTCACCGCCGCCTGCGAGGCGTCGAGCAGCCGCGCGAACCGCGGGGCATCGTTGAGGAATCGGCGCTGCCCCTCGGTCGGCGGAGCACCTCCGAAGGAGCTGTGGGCATAGAGCGTCGGGAGCAGCGTCAGGCCGATGCCGGTCTCGGCCGCGGCAGCGGCTATGCGCTCGGCCATTTCGGCGAGGTTGGCGTATGGCTGCCCGTCGGGACCGTGGTGGAGGTAGTGGAACTCGCCCACGGCCGTGAAACCCGATTCCAGCATTTCCATGTAGGCCTGAGCGGCAAGCGACTCGACGTCGTCCGGCGTGATCTCGCTCAAGAAGCGGTACATGAGCTGGCGCCAGCTCCAGAAATTGTCGCCTTCCGGGCCTCGCACCTCCGTGAGCCCGGCCATGCCGCGCTGGAAGGCATGGGAGTGAAGATTCGGCAGCCCCGGAAGTGCGATGCCCGAGACGCGCTCGCGCCCGGCTCCGTCGCACCCGCGGTGGACGGCGCTGACGCGGCCATCCTCGACGTCGAGACCGACGTCGCGAGCCCAGCCGTCCGCGAGAAGGGCATGCGGGAAGAACAGTTTCATCGGGGGCACCGGGCCAAAATCCGCTCTCTGGACAGAGCGGCCTCGCTTCCATTATGTATAGACAAATCATAACGAGACCGGGCCGGGGTTGGCAACGTGGATGTCGACAAAATCTGGTTGAACGCCCGACTCGCCACGGCTTCGTCCCCTCGGGGCCTTGGCATCGTCGAGCGTGGCGCGCTTGCGGCCCGCGACGGACGGATCGCGTGGGTCGGCGAGGCGGCTGCCCTGCCCGCGGATCTGCGCGCCCGCGAGCGCGTCGACTGCGAGGGACGCTGGATCACGCCCGGCCTGATCGACTGCCACACCCATCTCGTGTTCGCCGGCGACCGATCAGGCGAGTTCGAGCGTCGCCTGGCGGGCGAAAGCTATGCCGACATCGCCCGCGCGGGCGGCGGCATCGCGTCGACGGTGCGCGCCACGCGGGCCGCCGACGAGGCGGAGCTCGTCGCCCGTGCCCTGCCGCGCCTCGATGCGCTGCTCGCCGAGGGCGTCACCACCATCGAGGTGAAGTCGGGCTACGGCCTCGATACGGACGCGGAACTCAGGATGCTGCGGGCCGCGAAGCGCTTGGAACGCGAGCGCCCGGTCTCGGTTTCTCCGACCTATCTCGGCGCCCACGCGGTTCCGCCGGGCGGCGACCGCAGGTCATATCTGCGCACCGTCTGCGAGGACGCCATCCCGCGCGTCGCCGCCGAGGGCCTGGCGGACGCCGTCGACGCCTTCCACGAGACCATCGCGTTCACGGCCGAGGAGACCGCCGCCGTGTTCGAGGCGGCGCAGACGCCATGGCCTGCGGGTGAAGCTCCACGCCGATCAGCTCGCCGACAACGGCGGCGCCGAACTGGCGGCCCGGTTCCATGCCCTCTCCGCCGATCACCTCGAATATACGAGCGAGACCGGCGCTGCGGCGATGGCGCGCGCGGACACCGTAGCGGTCATCCTTCCCGGGGCCTTCTATGTCCTGAAGGAGACCCGCAAGCCTCCCATCGAGGCGTTCCGCCGTCATGGCGTGCCGATGGCGGTCGCGACCGATCTCAATCCGGGCACCTCGCCGATCGCGTCCCTGCGCCTTTGCGCCCACATGGCGTGTACGTTCTTCGGCCTCACGGTTCCGGAGGCCCTGCTCGGCATGACGCGGCACGCCGCGCAGGCGCTGGGACGCCTCGACGAGATCGGCACGCTCGAGACCGGGAAGTCGTGCGACCTCGCGATCTGGGACGTGGAACACCCGGCCGAGATCATCGCCTGGATCGGCCCCGCGCCCCTGCACCGGCGCGTTTGGAGGGGGGAATGACTGCAAGCGTGATACGCCCCGGGAGCATGCGCCTGTCGGATTGGCGTGCGGATCTACCGCGGCGCTGCCGTCGATCTCGACGAGGACTGCCGGCGGCGCCGTGCAGGCCGGCGCGGCGGCGATCGAGGCGATCCTCGAGCGCCATGAACCGGTTTACGGCATCAACACCGGTTTCGGACGGCTCGCCTCGGTGCGCATCGACGATTCGGACTTGGCCCTTCTCCAGCGCAACCTCGTCCTTTCGCACATGGCGGGCGTCGGCGACGCCGCTGCCGGAAAGCGTCGTCCGGCTCGTCATGGCGCTCAAGGTGGCGAGCCTCGCGCAGGGTGCGTCGGGCGTCCGCTGGACGACGGTGCAGCAGCTCGTCGCCTTCCTGCGTCACGGCTTGACGCCGGTGATCCCGGGCCAAGGATCGGTCGGCGCCTCCGGGGACCTGGCGCCGCTGGCCCACCTGAGCGGCGCCCTCATCGGAGAGGGCGAGATCGTCATGCGCGGCGAGCGCATGAGCGCACACGACGCTCTGGCGCGCGCCGGGCTCGAGCCGCTCGCGCTCGCGCCGAAAGAGGGCCTCGCGCTTCTCAACGGCACGCAGGTCTCGACCGCGCTCGCGCTCGCGGGCCTCTTCGAAGCCGAGCAGGTGTATCGCTGCGCCCTCGTGACCGGGGCGCTTGCGACCGATGCCGCCAAGGGATCCGATGCACCCTTCGACCCGCGCATCCAGGAGGTGCGCCGCCACCGCGGACAGATCGAGGCTGCGGCCGCGCTGCGCGCGCTCATGGCGGGCAGCCGCATCCGCGCGTCCCACCTCACGGACGACGACCGCATCCAGGACCCGTACTGCCTGCGCTGCCAGCCGCAGGTCATGGGCGCCTGCCTGACCCTGCTGCGCCAGGCCGCCGACACCCTCGCGACCGAGGCGAACGGCGTCACGGACAACCCCCTCGTCTTCTCCGAGATCCGGCGAAGTGCTGTCCGGCGGCAATTTCCACGCGGAACCCGTCGCGTTCGCGGCCGACATGATCGCCATCGCTCTGTGCGAGATCGGCTCGCTCGCGGAACGGCGCATCGCCATGCTGGTCGACCCGACGCTCTCAGGCCTGCCGGCCTTCCTGACCGCGCGTCCCGGCCTGAACTCCGGCTTCATGATCCCGCAGGTGACCGCCGCCGCCCTCGTCGCGGAGAACAAGCAGCGCGCGATGCCGGCGAGCGTCGATTCCATTCCGACGTCAGCGAACCAGGAAGACCACGTCTCGATGGCGACCCACGGCGCAAGGCGCCTCGTCGCCATGGCGGAGAACGCGCTGCAGGTGATCGCGATCGAGTGGCTCGCCGCCGCTCAGGGCTGCGACTTCCACGAGCCGCTGCGGTCGAGCAAGCCCCTGGAAGCCGCCCGAACGCTTCTGCGCTCCCGCGTGCCGCACCTCGACGGGGACCGCGCGTTCGCCCCGGACATGGCCGCCGCAGCGGACCTCCTGCGCGGCGGGGCGCTCGTCGCGGCGGTCGGACTCGATCTGCCGGCCGCGGAGCCCGCCGCGATGACCGCGCCCGTCATCACCGTGGCGCGAGGCGAGGTGCCGCTCATCCTGAGCCTGCCCCATACCGGAACCGAGATTCCGGACCCGCTCGCATCCCGCCTCGTCTCGCCGTGGCTCGCGCGCAAGGACACGGACTGGTGGGTCGACCGCCTCTACGGTTTCGCGGGCGACCTCGGCGCCACCGTCGTGCGCACCGCGCTCTCGCGCACGGTGATCGACGTCAACCGCGATCCGTCCGGCGCCTCGCTCTATCCCGGTCAGGCCACCACGGGACTCTGTCCCGCCACGACCTTCGACGGCGAGCCGCTCTATCGGGGCGAGCCGCCCGACGCCGAGGAGATCGCGCGCAGGCGGGCGCAAGCCTTCGATCCGTATCATCGGGTCCTCTCGGAGGAGATCGAGCGCCTGCGCGCCCGCCATCCGCGGATCGTGCTCTACGACTGCCATTCGATCCGCTCGGTGATCCCGCGCCTGTTCGACGGCGAACTGCCCCACTTCAACATCGGGACGAACGGCGGCGCGAGCTGCGACCCCGCCTTGCAGAGCGCCGTGGTCGAGGCCTGCGCAGCGACTCCTTTCAGTTTCGTGGTGAACGGCCGCTTCAAGGGCGGCTGGATCACCCGGCACTACGGGCAGCCCGGGCGCGGCGTCCACGCGGTGCAGATGGAACTCGCCTGCCGCGGCTACATGGACGAGCCCGCCGTCCCCACGCCCGAGTCCTGGCCGACGCCTTACGACCCGGACCGCGCCGCGCCCATGCGCGCGGCCCTCACCCGCCTTCTCGAAGCCGTGATCCTCTGGGCACGGCGAGGACTATGAGGATACGCCATGACGGTCCGCACCCGCATCGACAATGCCCGTATCGTCCGCGCCCCGCGGGGCCCTGAGCTCAGCGCCAGGAGCTGGTCGACCGAAGCGCCGCTGCGGATGCTCATGAACAATCTCGACCCGGACGTCGCCGAGAAGCCGCACGAGCTCGTGGTCTACGGCGGCATCGGCCGCGCCGCCCGCGACTGGGAGAGCTTCGACCGGATCGTTGCGGCGCTCAAGTCGCTCGCGGACGACGAGACCCTGCTCGTGCAATCCGGCAAGCCGGTCGGCGTTTTCCGCACCCACGCCGATGCGCCCCGGGTGCTCATCGCCAATTCGAACCTGGTGCCGGGCTGGGCCAACTGGGACCACTTCAACGAGCTCGATCGCAAGGGGCTCATGATGTACGGCCAGATGACGGCGGGGTCCTGGATCTACATCGGCACGCAGGGCATCGTTCAGGGAACTTACGAAACCTTCGCCGAGGTCGGCCGGCGCCATTACGGCGGCGACCTTTCCGGCCGCTGGATCCTCACCGGAGGCTTGGGCGGAATGGGCGGCGCGCAGCCGCTCGCCGCCACGATGGCGGGGGCCTCGATGCTCGCGGTCGAGTGCTCGGCCGAGCGGATCGAGATGCGCCTGCGCACCCGCTATCTCGACACCAGGGCGACGAGCCTCGGCGAGGCCCTGGAGGCGATCGAGCGCTCCTGCCGGGAGCGCAAGCCGGTTTCGGTCGGGCTGCTCGGCAACGCCGCGGAGGTCTTCCCCGAGCTGGTGCGCCGCGGCGTGCGACCGGACGCGGTCACGGACCAGACCTCCGCCCACGATCCCTTGAACGGCTACCTCCCGGCCGGCTGGACGCTGGCGGAATGGGAGGAACGCCGCCTGCGCGATCCCAAGGGCACCGTGGAAGCCGCCAAGCGTTCCATGGCGGTGCAGGTCGAGGCCATGCTCGACTTCTGGCGCCAAGGCGTGCCGACGCTCGACTACGGGAACAACATCCGCCAGATGGCGCAGGACATGGGCGTCAAGGACGCCTTCGCGTTTCCGGGCTTCGTGCCGGCCTATATCCGCCCCCTGTTCTGTCGCGGGATCGGGCCGTTCCGCTGGGCGGCGCTGTCCGGGGACCCGGCGGACATCGCCCGCACGGATGCAAAGGTGAAGGAGCTGATCCCGAACGATCCCCACCTGCACAACTGGCTCGACATGGCGGCCCAACGGATCGCCTTCCAGGGCCTGCCGGCCCGGATCTGCTGGGTAGGCCTCGGCCAGCGCCACCGCCTCGGGCTGGCGTTCAACGAGATGGTCGCCCGCGGCGAGCTCAAGGCGCCTGTGGTCATCGGGCGCGATCACCTCGATTCCGGCTCCGTGGCGAGTCCGAACCGCGAAACCGAAGCGATGCGGGACGGCTCGGATGCGGTCTCGGACTGGCCGCTTCTCAACGCGCTCCTCAACTGCGCCTCGGGCGCGACCTGGGTGTCGATCCACCACGGCGGCGGCGTCGGCATGGGATATTCGCAGCACTCCGGCATGGTGATCGTCTGCGACGGCACGCCGGAGGCGGCGCGCCGGATCGAGCGGGTGTTGTGGAACGACCCCGCCACCGGCGTCATGCGCCATGCCGATGCGGGCTACGAGCTCGCGATCGACTGCGCGCGCGAAAACGGCCTCAACCTGCCGAGCCTGGCCTGACGGGTCGTCCGCGCCGGCCCGTCAGTGCGCTTCGAGGGCGAGCACCGCCTCGGCCCGGATCTCCTCCGTGAGCCTCGCCTTGAGCGCCGAGAACTCGGGGCTGGTCTTCATGGTGTAGTGCCGCGGATGGGGCAGGTCGACGGGGAACTCCGCCTTGATACGGCCCGGCCGTGCGGTCATCACCGTGACCCGGGAGGCGAGGAAGATCGCCTCCTCGATGTCGTGGGTGACGAAGAGAACCGTCTTGCGTTCGCGCTCCCAGATCCCAAGCAAGAGCTCTTGCATCAGCCCGCGGGTCTGGTTGTCGAGGGCGCCGAAGGGCTCGTCGAGGAGGAGGATCGCCGGGTCGTTCGCGAGGGCCCGCGCGATCGCGGTCCGCTGCTGCATGCCGCCGGACAGCTGCTTCGGATAGTGGTTCTCGAACCCTTTCAGGCCTACCTTTTCGACATAGGCCGAGACGACTGCGGCGCGCGTCTCCCCGGGCACGCCCTTCTCGCGCAGCCCGTAGGCGATGTTCTCGGCGACCGTGAGCCAGGGAAACAGCGTATAGGACTGGAACACCATGCCCCGGTCCGCGCCGGGCCCGCGGATCTCGCGCCGGTCGAGAAGCACGCGGCCCGAGGTCGGGCGGTCGAGGCCTGCGACGATGCGCAGGAGGGTCGACTTCCCGCACCCGGAGGGCCCGAGGATGGTGATGAAGTCGTTCTCGGCGACCGCGAGGGTGATGGGTTCGAGCGCCCGCACGGGCGCGGCGCCGCGCACGCCCGGAAAGACCCTGGAGACCCCTTCGATCGAAAGCACCGGGGTCACGCCAGTCTCCACGCGAACAGCCGCCGGTTCACGGCCTTGAACAGGAAGTCGGACACGAGGCCGATCAGGCCGATCACGAGGATCCCGAAGATCATCTGGCCGGTCGCGAGCAGCGCCTGGCTGTCGATGATCATATGGCCGATGCCCGAGGACGAGCCGATGAGCTCGGCGACGATCACGTAGGTCCATGCCCATCCGAGGACGAGGCGCAGGATCTCGGCGATCTCGGGCGCGTTGGCGGGGATGAGCACGCGCCGCACCACGCCCCTGTCGCCTGAGCCGAGGGTGTAGGCCGCCTCGACGAGATCGCGCCGGGTGTTGCCCACGGCGATCGCGACCATGAGGATGATCTGGAACACCGAGCCGATGAAGATCACGAGAAGCTTCTGGGTCTCGCCGATCCCGGCCCACAGGATCAGGAGGGGCACGAAGGCGGAGGCCGGCAGGTAGCGCGCGAAGGACACGAACGGCTCCAGGAACGCCTCGACGGGCTTGTAGGCCCCCATGAGGATCCCGACGGGCACCGCCACAGCGGCCGCCAACACCCATCCTCCGACGACCCGCCAGACCGTGACGCCGATGTCGCCAAGAAAGCCGAATTGGGTGAGGAGCAGCCACCCGTCCCGCAGCATGGTGATCGGGTCGGCGAGGAAGGTCCTCGACACGTAGCCGCCGAGCGTCGCGAAGGCCCAGGCGCCAGCGAAGAGCACGAAAAACGAGATGCCGAGGAGCGTGCGCGCGCTCGGGCTGACCGGTTCGAGGGGACGGGGCATCGGTCAGGCGACTTCTTCGAGGAGCGGGCGAGGGCCCGATGCGCCCCACCTCGCGCCGCCGTTCCCTGAAGCGGGCGGGCCGAGCGCGCCGGGGCGAGTCACGATCGAGCTCTTCCGGCGACGCCCCCTTACCATTGCCGCGCCGGGGACAGGCAGGCCGACCGCGGCTGCGCCCCTCCGGCAGGCGGGGGGCCGCGGAGCCGTTCCTCCGGCCGGGCACCGCCGGGGGTTGGGTTCGCTACGGCGGTCCGCGAAACGCCTGGCAGGGCTCACTGAATGAATCGGGTGTCGACGATCGTCTTGATGTCCGGCTTCTGCTTGATGATGCCGACCTCGAGCAGCAGGTCCGCGGCCTCGTTGGAGAAGCTCTCGAACTCGCTCGCGAAGAACTTCCTGTTCGCCTCGCGGTCCTGCCAGCGCAGGAACTTGGCCGAGTTGCCGAACTGCTCCCCGGTCTGCCTCACGTCGGCGCCCATGATCTCGTAGGACTTGGCAGGCTCCCGGCCGATCATCTCGACCGCCTCGAAATAACTGTCGGCAAGCGCCTTCGCGGCCTTCGGATTCTTGTCGAGGAAATCGGGCGTGCACCCGAACGTGTCCATGATCATCGGGTAGTCGAGCGTCGTCGCGATGATCTTGCCGGCTTGCGGGGCGGCGCGCACGGACGAGAGGTAGGGCTCATAGGTCACCGCGGCATCGTTCTGGCCGGCGATGAAGGCTTGCGCCGCAGGCCCCGGCTCCAGGTTGACGACCGTCACGTCCTTCACGGACAGGCCGTTCTTCTTCAGGAACCACGCGAGGGTGAAATACGGCGCCGTTCCCGGAGCCGAGGCCGCCACGGTCTTGCCCTTCAGATCCTTGATGGAGGCGATATTGCTCCTCACCACCAGGCCGTCGGCGCCGTAGCTCTTGTCGAGCTGGAAGATCTGCTTCGTGGCGACGCCGTTGGCGTTCCACACCACCCAGGTCTCGACCGTCGTGGCCGCACATTGGATGTCCCCCGACTGAATCGCCAGGTGGCGGCTCGCCTGCGGGATCTTCTTGATCGTCACGTCGAGGCCGTTCTTTTTGAAGATGCCGGCTTCCTTGGCGAGGGTGAGTGGCGCGAAGCCTGTCCAGCCTGAAATCCCAATCGCGACCTTCGTGTCTTGAGCGGCCGCCCCGCCCGCGATCAGCGCCGCTAAGGCCAAACCCGCGAACCACTCTCTCATCGAACGCTCCCTTGCCGGAATTCGAGCGGCTCCGCCCATGCCGCGCCGGCTTCTTGAAGGCGGCGGCCGCCGGCGTGAGACCGTTTTCCCGTGATCATGGCACCATGCGAGAGCCTGCCTGTCAAATGTCTAGACAATAGTCTCGCTGAACCCAGCGTCAGCCGAAGCGCGACGCGGAGGCGCGACTCCCGTTCTCGGAACCTCCCCTCCTCTCAGGCGCGCGCAGGCCGAGGCAGGCCACTCCTCGCAGGAGTGCTCCGCCTCGACCGAGGACGGGGCCGCCGCGGCGAGCCCCGCCGGTCAGCTCGTGGGCTCGACCTCCTTCGAGGCCCCGAACCAGCTCTTGATCTTCGCAAACAAAGGCGTGTCCGGGATCGACGTGGCGGTGGTGGCTCGGCCTCTCACGTCGTCCATCCGGGTCCTCACCGAGTCGGGCCCGAGCGGATCCGCCTGACGTCCGATCGCCAACGCGCCCTCCAAGACCTTCAGGCTCTGCTGGAACGTCAGACGGCGCTTGCTATGGAACGCGATGTACATCTCGCGCTCGCGCTCGACCTCGGGCGTATCCGCGCACGCCAGCCGAGTCACGAAGGCCAGGAGTTGCTGGCGATCGGGGTCGCTCGCCTCGTCGTTGAGGCGCATGGCAAATCGGCAGATCGGTCGTGAGAAGCACTCCGGCATGTCTTCGGCTGCTCGGATCGGGCGATACTCGTAGCCAGCCGCGACCACGGCCGCCTCGTTAATGCAGGTTCCCCCGTCCTTTCCGGGGAATGGATGTGAGCCCTGCTTCAGCTTCCAGTTCAGGATATGATCGAAACGCTCCATGGTGGCCATCCTCGCGGCACACCCCCACTCCGGAATGGTGATCCCGCGGACCCGCACCTGTCAATGCAATGAGTGCACAGCCGTCGGGATGCCGCAGGCCCTGCCCGCAAATCCTCGGCGCGGAGGAGTGCACGGCCGTCGGGATGCCGCCGGCCTGTCCGCAAATCCTCGGCGAAGAGAGGCGCGCACGGCCGTCGGGCCGCAGGGCCGTCCGTTGGCTGCGGCCGTGTCGGTCGGGCGGGCGAACTTATCCGTAGGCTGCGCGTTGCCTCCTTAGTTGAAGGGCCGAGCAGCCATGAGTATCATCTGGACGATCATCATCGGGTTTGTCGCCGGCGTCATCGCCAAATTGATTACGCCCGGGCGAAACGAGCCGTCTGGCTTCATCCTCACCACAATCCTCGGCATCGTCGGGGCGGTCGTGGCGACCTATCTCGGCCAGGCGGTCGGCTGGTATCGCGCCGACGAGGGCGCCGGCTTCATCGGAGCGATCGTCGGCGCGGTCGTCGTGCTCCTGATTTGGAGCTTCATCGCGGGCCGCCGCTCGTCTTCGACGCTGTAGTTTTCAGGGCCGTCGCTGAAGCGGCGGCGCGTCGGATGGCGTAGCGGACGCGATGCCCGACCAAGCGTTCCGTCCCGGCCTGCCGGGAGCGGTTCGGCGTGCGCCTCGAAATCGCCTGCCCTCAGGGCGCAAAGAGCGGGCGTGAGTGCGCGGCGTGCTCCTTGAGGAGGGCGCCCGTCGAGGCGTCGACCTCCTGGAGAGCCACATCGTATCCCCACAAATCGGCGAGATGCTGGAGGACCCGGGTCACGTCCTCGTCTTCGAGGAGTGCGCCGTTCAGAACCTGGTGGTTCACGATGAGCCGGCGGTCGCCGCCGAGGTCGACGTCGATCACCTGAATGTCGGGATCGTTCCACGCGATGTCGTGCTGACGTGCGAGCATGCGCCGGATGCGGCGATACCCCCGCTCGTCGTGAATGGCGTCGACGCGCAGGTCGGGCGCTTCCGGATCGTCGACTAGGTGGAACATGCGCCATTTCCGGATGAGGTGCGGGCTGAGGAACTGCGCGATGAAGCTCTCGTCGCGATAGTTGGCCCAGATGTCACGCAGCACCGCCGCGGCCTCCCCCCGCCCGGCGATGTCCGGGAACCACTCGCGGTCCTCCGGCTGTCGGCTCCGTGCACAGGCGTTCGATATCCCGCATCATGCCGAAGCCGAGCGCGTAGGGATTGAGCCCGCCATAGCTCGGGTCGTCGAACTCCGGCTGCCGGATCACGTTCGTGTGCGACTGCAGGAACTCGAAGAACGCGCCGTCCCCGATCTGCCCGCGCTCGTGCAAGCTGGTCAGGATTCGGTAGTGGCAGTAGGTCGCGCAGCCCTCGTTCATCACCTTGGTCTGGCGCTGGGGATAGAAGTACTGCGCGATGTGACGCACGATGCGCAGGATCTCGCGCTGCCAGGGCTGCAGACGCGGAGCCGACTTCTCGAGAAAGTAGAGGATGTTTTCCTGCGGCAGCTCCAGAAGAGCGCGACGCCTCTCGTCGCTGAGCTTTGCGGCGCCCGCTGCGCCCTTCGACGGCACGGTTCGCCACAGATCGTTGTAGGTCTGCTCGCGGTGGAGGTGCCGCTCCTCCTCGCGGCGCTCCTCCGAGCGCAGGTCCGGCTTTTTCTTGCGCGGATAGCGATGAACGCCATGCGACATGAGCGCATGCGCGGCATCGAGCAGCCGCTCGACGGCGGCCTCGCCGTAGCGTTCCTCGCACCGCGTGATGTAACCCTTTGCGAACTCAAGGTAATTTAGGATGCCGTCGGCGTCCGTCCACTCCCGGAACAGATAGTTGTTCTTGAAGAAGTGGTTATGCCCGAACGCCGCGTGCGCCATCACCAGGGTCTGCATGGCCGCCGTGTTCTCCTCCATGACATAGGAGATGCACGGGTTCGAGTTGATGACGATCTCGTAGGCGAGCCCCATGAGACCGCGGCGGTACACGGCTTCGTGGAACGCGAAATGTTTGCCGAAGGACCAATGCTTGTAGAAAAGCGGCATCCCGGTCGACGCATACGCGTCGAGCATCTGTTCCGTCGTGATGACCTCGATCTGGTTGGGATAGACGTCGAGCCCGAGTTCCCCGATCGCCACCGCTTCGATGGCGTCGTAGATCCGCTGGAGCGTCTCGAAGTTCCAGTCGGTTCCCTCGAAGAGCAGGCCGTCGCCTTCGGGTCGGCTCATCGTGCGTTCGCCTCGCTCTCGAGGCCGCCGCGCCGGAACAATTCGCGAAACACGGGGTAGATTTCGCGGCGATGCGTCACCCGTCGCATCGCGATGGCACCTTGATCCCGTAGGGGCTCGTAGGTCTGCCAGAGGGTGCTCTTGCTCGCCGTGAAGCCCGCAGGCACCCTCCCCTCTTCGGCGCCGACCTCCAGGTAGGCGAAATACTGGCAGACCGGCAGGATCGACTCCTGCAGGAGCCCCGCGCAGGCGGCATTGTCGTTCGGGGCGTTGTCGCCGTCGGAGGCTTGCGCCGCGTAGATGTTCCAGTCCTCCGCGGGATACCGCTCGCCGACGATCCGCTGCATCTCGCGGAAGGCGGAGGAAACGACGGTCCCCCCTGTTTCCGGACTGTGAAAGAAAGTCTCTTCGTCCACCTCCTTCGCGTGATGGGTGTGGCGGATGAACACGATCTCGACGTGCTTGTACCGGCGCGTCAGGAAAACGTAGAGCAGCATGAAGAACCGCTTCGCGAGGTCCTTCATGTGCTCGGTCATGGAGCCGGACACGTCCATGAGGCAGAACATGACGGCCTGTGCGATCGGTCTCGAGACCGGCACGAGACGGCGGTAACGCAGGTCCACCGGGTCGATATACGGCACGCGGCGGCTGCGCAGCTGCAGCCGGGCGAGTTCCTCCCGCACCCAGGTGAGCCGCTCGGCGGGCCCGCCCTGCTGTTCGAGCGATCTGATCTCCTGCTCGAGCGGCAGCAGGTCGCTCGCCTTCGGCCGCCGCATGGCGATTCGGCGCGAGAGCGCGTTTCGCATGGTCCGAAGCACGGCAAGGTTCACGGGCGAACCGGTCGCCGAGTAGCCCGCCCGCCTGAAACCCTGGGTCTCCAACGTCGCGAGACGGCGCTTGGCGAGATCGGGAAGCTCGAGGTCTTCCAGAAACAGGTCCAGGAACTCCTCGCGGCTGAGAATGAACCGAAAGTCGTCCTGGCCCTCCTCGTCGCCGCCGGGCGAGCGTCCGCCGCCCGCGCCCTCGGATTCGCGCTCGACCGTATCGCCTTCGACGAACCGCTTGTTTCCCGGCAGGATGTGGTCCTGCATGCCGTCCCGGGAGGATCGGCGAAAGCGGGGCTCACGCACGCCGTCCGCGGGGATCGAGACCTCTCCGCTGCGCTCGAGGTCGCTTATGCTCCGCTCGCCCGAACCCTCTCGAACGGCTCGTTGCACAAGAGCCTTGGCCCTTCGGAGAAACCGCTGGCGGTTCGAAAGGCTCTTGCCTCCCGGATTCAAGCGGCGGTCGACGATGTTCATCGGAACCCGAATTCTGCAATCATCGAGGCTCAGCCTGCTTGCTTCACTCTCATGTACCACTCGACAAGGCGGCGGACCTGGCGCTCGGTATAGCCGCGCGCCATCATCCGCTTCACGAATTCGCCGTGCTTCTTCTCGGATTCGCTGTCCTTCTTCGACCCGAAGCTGATGACGGGCAGGAGTTCCTCGACCTGAGAGAACATTCGGCGCTCGATCACGTCGCGAATCTTCTCATAGCTGGTCCAGGAGGGGTTTCGACCGTTGTTGGCCGCCCGTGACCTCAAGGCGAACTTGACCACCTCGTTGCGGAAATCCTTCGGGTTCGCGAGACCGGCCGGCTTCTCGATCTTCGTGAGTTCCTGGTTGAGGAGCTCTCGGTTGAGAAGCTGACCCGTGTCCGGATCCTTGAAGTCCTGGTCCTCGATCCAGGCGTCCGCGTAGGCGACGTAGCGGTCGAAGAGGTTCTGCCCGTAGTCGTGATAGGACTCGAGGTACGCCTTCTGGATCTCGTGGCCGATGAAGTCGGCGTAGCGGGGGGCGAGCTCCGTCTTGATGAACTCGATCCACCGCCGCTCGGTATCGGCCGGGAGCTGCTCCCGCCTGAGCGCCTGCTCGAGCACGTACATGAGATGCACCGGGTCGGCGGCGACCTCGACCGTGTCGTGATTGAAGGTCGCCGCGAGGACCTTGAACGCGAAGCGGGTCGAGACCCCGTCCATGCCCTCGTTCACGCCCGCGGCATCCTTGTACTCCTGGAGGCTGCGGGCCCGCGGGTCCACTTCCCGTATGCTCTCGCCGTCGTAGACGCGCATCTTGGAGAAAACGTTGGAGTTCTCGTGCGGCCGCAAGCGCGACAGGACCGAGAAGCGCGCCAGCATCTCGAGCGTGGCAGGGGCGCACGGCGCCTCCGCGAGCTCCGAGGTTCGGATCAACTTCTCGTAGATTTTCTGCTCCTCGGTGGCCCGAAGGCAATAGGGCACCTTGATAACGTAGATGCGATCGATGAACGCCTCGTTGTTCTTGTTCGCCCTGAAGCTCTGCCACTCCGCCTCGTTCGAGTGCGCCAGGATGATCCCTGAGAACGGCAAAGCTCCGATGTTCTCGGTGCCGACATAGTTCCCCTCCTGGGTCGCCGTGAGAAGGGGGTGCAGCATCTTGATCGGAGCCTTGAACATCTCGACGAACTCGAGGATGCCCTGGTTCGCCCGGTTGAGGCCGCCGGAGTAGCTGTAGGCGTCGGGATCGACCTGCGAGAGCGCTTCCAGCTTACGGATGTCCACCTTGCCGACCAGCGACGAGATGTCCTGGTTGTTCTCGTCGCCGGGCTCGGTCTTCGCGATGGCGATCTGCCGCACCCGGGAAGGGTTCATCCTCGCCACGCGGAACCGCGAGATGTCGCCACGGAACTCGTCGAGGCGCTTCAGGCACCACGGACTCATCAGGCCGGTCAGCCGCCGGCGCGGGATCCGATAGCGCTCCTCGAGGACCGGGCCCATCTGCTCCGGGTCGAAGAGCCCGAGAGGGGTTTCGAACACCGGGCTGATGTCGTCGCCGGCCTTCAGCACGTAGATCGGATGGACCTCCATGAGCGCCTTCAGGCGTTCGGCGAGCGAGGACTTGCCACCGCCGACCGGGCCGAGGAGATAAAGGATCTGCTTGCGCTCCTCCAACCCTTGCGCGGCATGGCGGAAGAAGCTGACGATTCGCTCGACCGTATCCTCCATCCCGTAGAACTCGGAAAAGGCCGGATAGACGCGGATCGTGCGGTTCATGAAGATCCGGCCGAGACGGGCGTCCTTCGCGGTATCGACGAGCTCCGGGTCGCCGATCGCCGCGAGGAGCCGCTCGGGGGCGCTCGCGTACATCATGGGATCGTCGCGGCAACCCTCGAGGTATTCTCCGAGCGACATCTCTGTTTCGCGGTGCGTCTCGTAAGAGCGCAGGAAGGTTGCGAACAGATCACCAGAGTTCGGCATGGTGCCTCCGATAGAGACCACAATGATCCAACAATCCTGCGCCCTTATGGTTGCGCTGGCCATGCGATACTGTGCTGCGCCCACAACCTGTTGAATGGGCGGCCGCAATCTCGGGCGAGGAGGTCCGGCTGCGTCCCCGTCCGGAAGGCTGCCGACCGCCTTCGACCGGTCACGGACCGGGGCACGCTTGAGCGGTCCTGCGGACCCGCGCCAACGCGCGCGTGTGCGATAGGGTGGGCGCCGGAGCGGCAGGCCTGCAGGACGCGACGCTCGGCTTCGTCCTCGCCCGGACCGATCAACCCGCGGAGGTGGACGTTACGAGACGCGCACGCCTGGTCCCGATAGGGCTTCCCCATGAACCGAGGCCGTTCGTCTCGGGCGCAATTCCCGAGGGATGACGGGAGTTTTCCCGCTCGCGGATGCTGTTCCTCAGGAAATCAAGAGACTGGAGCGCGGCGAAGGCAGCAATCTGTTGAGTGGGTTCGGTTCGGCTCCGGAAGCCCGCCGATGTCGCCGTCGCCGACCGTTGCGAGTGTCGCGAGGCGATTGACTTTCCTGTTTCGCCATACCACGCGGAGTTGTGATCGCGTTGCGCGACGAGACGCGCGGAGGGAGCCCCGTGGATGCCTCAGGGGCCTGGCCGCTCCCCGCGTCCGCTATCGAACCGGCGGCGAAGCGACCACATGCCGGGATAGCTGCTCGAACCCGCTCACGAAGGGTTTGGGGCATCGATGGTCCGGCGCTGCCGTAAGCGCTTCCTGTCTGCAGCTCCTGCTCGAACCCGCCGTCGCTGCGAACCTGGCGCGCTTGATCGCCGTCAGCCCGAGGATCACACCGCAGCAGGCGGTGTTCGCCCCGAACACCGCAGCCATGCGCCAGTCCTCCAGGCTGAGAACCGCGTAGGCCACGGTCGACAGGTGCGACGCGGCGAAAAGGCTCCAGGTCGTGTAGGAGATGGCGGTCGCTCCATTCGGGTCACGAGCGACCGTGACGATCTGCGGAACGTATGCAAACACCCGGATGCTGTTGCAAAGCGCAAAGATCGTCAGTGCGATGTCGGCCGGGCTCATTTCAATCTCCGTTGGGGTCGGATCGCGACAGTCGTCACGGCAGCAGAACGCGGTGGAAGGGCATGATGCGAACCGGGGCGAGTTCGATGCTGTCGTAGATCCGGAGAGCCCGCCGCCCCTCGCCGTTCCTGCAGGCGATCCTCGCCTCCAGCATCCTCGCGACGGCTTCCCGGAGCACGTCTGGCTCGGTCGCTCCGGCCGATCCGTGGTCTTCGATCAAGGTGACGAGGTGCAGATCGTAGGCAGCGCACGCGGTCTCGAGCGGCAACGGATCCGGGCTGGCGATCGATGCCGCGGGCGAAGTTGCTGCAAGCGCAATCGCGATCGTGAGGATTTCGCGACATCTCAAGTGCCTTGCGACCCAAGTCATTGCGAAACCTGCTCCTCGCCAGATCACAACGTGCTCCCGAAGCTCGATCCTATCCGGCGGCTCTGCGCGTCGCGCGTGAACGTGCGCACATCCGCGAGGCGCCAGCCTTCCTGGGCTCGAACGGCCACCGACGCGTCCGGACCTCTGCGGCCGGTACCGATGCGCATCGTCGACCTCCCCGACAGCCGACCGGAGCTTGCCGGAAGCCGGCGCCTGCGAATGTGACGCTGATCACGCCCGGCGCGGCGCCAGCGGGCCTACGAGGAGATCGCAGGGCCCGGCGTGCCCGCGAAAATCCCGGAATGGGATAAGACTCGGTCAATCAGCCCCCGACACCATGCCGGAACCACGAAATGGTCGCCTCCGGCAAATGAAGGAGGTATTGTCCCAGATGTTCTTGGCTCTTGACGCAAAGGACACTTCGCCCGGGAGGCTGCAACCTGCCGCCGCGCCCGAACTTTGGGGTGCCTGACAGCGCCATGCGGAGACCGTCATGGTACGCTCCCCGACGAAAGCGGGTCCCGCCCGGACCGACCAGGATCTGCTGGTCGCAATCGAGGCGATCTATGCGGCCGCCCTTTCACCGGACCTGTGGCCAGCCGCCCTCTCGCGAATCGCGGACCTCTGCGGCGCCAAGTGGACGATCCTCTCCGCCATCCCGATCAATCCGATTTCTCCGGGAACGACCGTCCAGAACGAAGAGGGCGACCCGGCGCAGCTCGCCCTTTTCAGCCGCCGGTTCACGACCCCAGAGAACAATCCGGCCATTCCCGTGCTGCTCACCTCACCTGTGGGCCGCATTACCCTGCAGGAGGAGCACTTCACCCCAAAACAGTGGGAGCGCACGAAGATCTACAACGAGGTCTATCGGCCTGCCGGCGTCCATGCCTCGCTCGGCGTTCCGCTCCTTCGGTCCGAAGGCTACCTGGTGCCGCTTGGAGTGATGCGGGACCGCGCGCGGGGAAGTTACGATCGGTGGGACCTTGCGGCCTTGGCGCTCCTCATCCCCCATCTGCAGAGTGCCGCCAGGACAATGTTGCGCCTCAACGTGCTCGACGCCCTTACGGGCGCGCTCGAGCAGAGCTGGAACCGGCTCGCGTATGGCGTGATCCTGCTCGGCCCGAAGGGTCGCATCCTGTGGAGCAATCAGGCAGGTGAGCGCGTGCTTTCGCGAAACGATGGGCTCGGCGCCCGGGCCGGCGCTCTCTACGCGAGCATCAAGGGCATCAACGGAAAGCTTCAAGCACTCGTCGGCCAGGCCACGAGCGCTGGAACAAGCCCGAGCCTCGCCGACGGCGGCGTGCTCAGCGTGCCGCGTTGCCCGCCGGCGCGACCGCTGTCCCTGACGGTGTCGCCCCTCCGCGAGGCGCCGAGCGGGACGCTCGGCCTGAGCGAAGCACACCGTCCCGTGGCGGTGGTTTTCGTCAGCGATCCCGACGCCGAGGATACGCCGTCGAGCGTCTTGCTACGGCGTCTTTTCGATCTGACGGGACGTGAAGCCGCCCTCGCGGGCTTGCTGGTCCGAGGTCTGGACCTGCGCGAGGCAAGCGAGGAAATGGGGGTCTCCTTGACGACCGTGCGCACCCATCTGGGTCAGGTGTTCGTCAAGACGAACACCCATCGGCAGTCGGAGTTGATCCGACTGCTGTTGAAGAGTGTCGTCGTGCTGGACCGCGGGCGGAGCTAGCGACCCTTCCCTCGCGGCCTTTTCAGGCGCCTGCCGAGACGCCCTTTACGACGCGACAGGCCGGCCGCCGTCCTCGGCGCCGACGAGCGCGGCCGTGTTTCAAACGATCGCACATGCGCCGGACGCGCCCGGAGCGGCGACCCGGGGATGCCCGCGAGGCCGACCGTACGTCTGGGCCGAGTGCCGGGAGCGGCCCCGCGGTCGATCGAGGCGCCCGCAGAACATCTCAAGCTTTCCGCAAGGACTTCTCCAAGCGTGTCCTGGTCGAAGGGAGTAATTCGGTCGCGAACGGCGACAGGCCGTCCTGCTGGAGGTCCAAACCCATGGCCATATCGAGGCTTCTGTCGGCATCCACCATCGCCCTGCTGCTCGCCCACCCGGCACTGGCCTGCGAGAAGCACCAGCCCAGGAAGTCGGCGCAAAACGAGCTGAAACAGTTCGGCATCATGCACCACGCGACGCCGCGTCCGCGCGTCGACTCCGAAGTTCCCCTCTGGTCGACCCTCGGCGCGCTGACCTATCCGATCACGACGAAAAGCACGATGGCTCAACGCTACTTCGATCAGGGCCTGATGTTCGCCTTCGGGTTCAACCACGCGGAGGCGCGACGGAGCTTCCAGGCGGCACAGCGGCTCGACCCGTTCTGCGCGATGTGCTTCTGGGGGGAGGCGTTGGTCCTCGGGCCCAACATCAACGTCCCCATGGACCCGGCGCTGAACGGCGCGGCGCTCGCCGCGCTGGCGCACGCCACGCACCTGAAGTCCGGCGCCACCGAGCGCGAAAAGGCCCTCGTCGACGCGCTGGAGGCGCGCTACTCCGCCGATGCGAAACCGGAACGCGCCGCGCTCGACCAGGCCTATGCGGCCGCGATGGTCCAGGTCGCGGAACGTTTCCCGACCGACCAGACGATCGCCGTGCTCGCGGCGGAAGCCCTGATGGACCTCACGCCCTGGGACTACTGGGAAGCCGGCGGCGCCAGGCCGAAAGGCAGAACCGCCGAGATCGTCGGGCTCCTCGAGCGGGTGCTCGCGGCCAATCCGGATCACCCGGGTGCGATCCATTTCTACATTCACGCGGTCGAAGCCTCCGACAGGCCGGAACGCGCGGAAGCATTCGCGGATCGGCTGGCCGGACAGAACCTCGGAGCCGGGCACCTCGCGCATATGCCCTCGCACATCTACTACCGGGTCGGGCGCTATGCCGATTCGCTGGAAACCAACCGCAAAGCCGCAAAGGCGGACGAGGCTTTCTTCAGTCAGGTCAGGCCCGAAGGCGTTTACGCGGGCGGCTACTATCCGCACAACGTCCACTTTCTCCTGGTTTCGGCCCAGATGGCGGGGGACGGCGCAACCGCGATCGACGCGGCCGAAAAGCTGCAGAAAACCGTCTCCGACGATGCGGCGCGAGCGATTCCATGGGTTCAGCCCATGAAGGCCGCCCCGTTCTTCGCGCACGCGCAGTTCAGCGATCCGGATCGGATCCTCGCCCTGCCGCGGCCGACCGGCGACCTGCCCTACGTGGATGCGATGTGGCACTACGCCCGCGGGGTCGCGCACGCCGCGCAGGGAGACCTCGCGGGCGCGCGCCGGGAAGCGGATGCGATCGCGACCCTGGCGGCCGAGGCGGATATCGGCAGCCTGACGGCTGCGGGAATTCCGGCAGCGGACGTGCTGGGCCTCGCGCGCCTCGTGGTCCTCGGCCGCATCGAGCAGGCGCGGTCCAATTGGTCCGGGGCCGTGGCCGCGTTCGAGGCGGCGGCCGCCATCGAGGACAAGCTCGCCTACATGGAACCGCCGTTCTGGTACTACCCGGTGCGGCAGTCCCTCGGAGCCGCTCTCCTTCAGGCCGGCGACGCCGCCCGGGCGGAGGAGCACTTCCGGGCGAGCCTCAGGGTCACCCCTCACAACGGCTGGACCTTGTTCGGCCTCCGCGAGGCCCTCTCCCGCCGCGGCGACGCGACCGGGAGCGCGGACGCGGCACGCCGGTTCGACCAGAGCTGGGCCGGGGACCGCAGCCGCCTCTCGCTGGCGAAGCTCTGAGCCGATGCACCGGTTCCCCGGTCGAGACACCGGGGAACCCGATACCTCCATGGAGAGAAGCCAGCCATGCCTTCTCAAGTCTATGAACGCTCCGCCCGTCTGCCCGGCGGTCTGGCCCTGCCCTACCTCGAGCACGGCCGCCGCAATGGCGTTCCCGTCCTGCTCCTCCACGGCATCACGGACTCCTGCCGGGCCTTCGAGCCGGCATTGCCCGACCTGCCCGAGTCCCTGCACGCGCTCGCGCTCTCGCAGCGCGGGCACGGCGACGCCGGCGCGGCGCAGGGCTATCGACTCGAGGATTTTGCGGCCGATCTCGCGTCCTTCATGGACGTTCTCGCCCTCGACGAGGCGGTGATCGTCGGCCACTCCATGGGCGCTGCGGTCGCACAGCGTTTCGCGATCGACCACCCCGAGCGGGTGCTCGGCCTTGTTCTCGTCGGGGGATCCCCGGCGTTCGGCCGGAACCCGGACCTCGTCGCCTTCGGCGAGACGGTGGTCATGTCGCTGACGGATCCCGTGGATCCGACCGTGGCGCGCGGCTTTCAGGAGAGCACCCTCGCGCGACCGATCGCCGAGCCGATGCTCGACCTGTTCGTGAGCGAGAGCCTGAAAGTCCCGGCACGGGTGTGGAAGGAGGCGTGGGCCGGACTGATGGCCGGCGACCTGACCGCAGAGCTCCCCTACGTCGCCGCCCCGACCTTGATGATCTGGGGCGATCGGGACACCATCGCGACCAAGGCCGACCAGGATACGCTGGTCGGCTCGATCCCGGGTTCGCGGATCGTCACCTTCGCGGGCGCAGGGCACGCGCTCCATTGGGAGGAGCCGGCCCGCTTCGCGGCCCTGGTCGCCGAATTCGCGCTTGCGGCCGCGTCCGGCCGCGACTTCGCCGCTCAGTCGGCGGCATGACCGGAGATCTGAAACACAAGGAGGCTCGGCGGCGATGCATCGACAAACGCTCCCCCACCACGCCGGCCGCCCGTTCATCACCGACGGCGGCCTCGAGACCACGCTGATGTTCATCGAGGGCATAGACCTGCCGTATCTCGCGGCCTTCCCGCTTGCCCTCACCGACGCGGGGCGGGCCACGTTGGCGCGCTACTTCGCACCCTACCTCGACGAGGCGCGTGCGCGAGAGATCGGCTTCGTGCTCGACACGCCGACCTGGCGGGCCAGTCCCGATTGGGCCGCCAAACTCGGCTACTCGCGCGAACGGTTGCGGGAGGCAAATCTGCGCGCCGTCGCGTTCGCGGCCGAGCTCCGGGAAGCCTATGCCTCCCCGGCGGTGCCCATCGTGATCAACGGGGTGCTTGGTCCGCGAGGCGACGGGTACGCGGTAGGGGAAGCCATGACGGCCGCCGATGCCGCGGACTATCACGGGCTCCAGATGGGGGCCTTTCGCGACGGCGCCGCCGACATGGCGAGCGCCATCACGATGACCTATGCGAACGAGGCGATCGGGATCGCTCTCGCGGCGCGCGATTGCGGGCTCCCGGTCGCGGTCTCCTTCACGGTCGAAACCGACGGCCGCCTGCCCTCCGGGCAGCCGCTGCGCGACGCCGTGGAGGAGACCGACGCGGCGACCGGCGGACATCCTGCCTACTATATGATCAATTGCGCTCACCCGGAGCATTTCGAGGGTGCGCTCGCCGAGGACGGACCCTGGCTCGACCGCATTCGCGGACTTCGGGCCAATGCGTCGCGCAAGAGCCATGCCGAACTCGACGCCTCGCCCGAACTCGACAGCGGCGATCCTGAGGAGCTCGGGCGGCAGTACCGGGATCTGCGCTCGCGGCTGCGGCACCTGACCGTGTTCGGGGGCTGTTGTGGCACCGACCACCGTCACGTCGGGGCGATCTGCGCGGCCTGCTTGGGCGCCTGAGGGTCACGGTCGAGGTTCGCCGCAGTCGGCTCTCCGCGCCTGGGGCCGGAGGTGAGGACCAGGGCTGTCGTCGGCCGGCGTTCGCGGCCGAGGGAACAGGGCCGTCGATCGACCGCTCGCGGGCCGGGGGTCCCGTGGGCGCCCCAACCCGCCGAGGGGCGGGCCGCACCGCCGCGACCGACCCGCCGTTCGAGCGATGTGGATGGTCGCCGAGCGCGAGGCTCCTGCTGCGCGCTCGCCCTTGACTTGGTGGCATCGTTGTTCGTCTAATCGCCGGGCACCTCGATAAGGTCGGGCCGAAGACATACGAACAACGTGTGGGCCTTGCCGGATCCGCGGGCGATCAAGTCCGCGAGGATAGTCCATGTCGGCCAAACGGATCATCGTTCGCGGCGTCAGCAAGGTATTCGGGCCCGACACCGCGAGCCGCGCTTTCGCTTCTGACGCTCCGGAGCCGACAAGACCGAGATCCTCGCGCGGACCCGGGCCGTCGTCGGCCTGCGCGACGTCTCTTTCGATGTGGACGAGGGCGAGGTCCTCGTCGTGATGGGACTGTCCGGGCTAGCGGCAAGTCGACCATGCTGCGCTGCATCAACCGCCTGATCGAGCCGACCGAGGGCAGCATCGTCGTCGACGGCGTCGAGGTGACGTCGCTCTCCGACGAAGGACCTGCTGCGGTTCCGCCGGGCGAAGTTCGGCATGGTGTTCCAGCACTTCGCCCTGTTCCCGAACCGCACCATCTTGGATAACGTCGAGTACGGCCTCGAAATCCAGAGGATCGAGCCGCGGCTTCGCGCCGAGAAGGCCTTGCGGGCGATCGAGGTCGTCGGCCTGCAAGGGCTGGGAGCAGAGCTATCCCGGGCCAGCTCTCGGGCGGGATGCAGCAGCGGGCGGGGCTCGCGCGGGCGCTCGCCGTCGACGCCGACATCCTCCTGATGGACGAGGCCTTCAGCGCGCTCGATCCTCTGATCCGCCGCGGCATGCAGGCAGGAGCTGCGGCAGCTGCAGACGGAATCTGCGCAAGACGGTGGTGTTCGTCTCGCACGACCTCGACGAGGCGATCAGCCTCGGCGGGCGCATCGTGCTCATGAAGGACGGCGAGATCGTCCAGATCGGCCAGCCGGAGGAGATCCTGCTGCAAGCCGGCGACCGATTACGTGCAGCCGCTTCGTCGAGCATATCGACGTCTCCTCCGTGCTCACGGTCGGACGGATCGCCGACGCGGACTCGGCCGACGCTCGCGCCGGCATGATCGTCCTGGGCGAGGCGTGGCAGTCGCGCGGCTGCGAGCCATGGCGGCTGGTTCGTCGTCGATCCCGAACGGCCGTGCTGGTCGGGCGCGTCGACGCGCGACGCGCTCGCGGCGTGGCGCGGACCGGGGGCAGCGCGGTCGCCGAGCGTGATGCGGACGAGCTTCCCGCGCCTCGCGGCGAGCGCCACCCTCAAGGCGCGCGCTGCCGCTGGTGATCGCCCGGCGAGCGCGGCGGCTGTCGCGGTCACCAGCCGAGCGCCACGCGGCGATATGCCGGGGCTGCGCTCGACGAGCCGAGGATGCGCTGGCGGCTCTCTGCCGGAGCGGTCGCGTCCGGCGGCCGCGGCCGGAGAGGAGACGCCGCATGGACTGGGACATCCCCAAATTCCCCCTCGACGAACTCTGCGACCAGGCCCTCACCTGGCTTACGACGCACGGCTCGGCGCTGACCCGCGCGGCTCAGCCGCGTCGTCGCGGACTGGATCGAGGTCTCGACCGGCGCCCTCGTCGCGGTGCCGCCCTGGCTGACTGATCGGCCGTCGCTGGCGCTCGGCGCCTGGCGGCTCGGCGGCGCACGCATCGGCTCCTCGCGGGCGCTCGGCTTCGCCTTCCTGTGGAACCTGCGCCTGTGGCAGCCCACGATGGAGACGCTTCGTCCTGGTGACCTCTCGACCGCTCGCGGCCCTGGCGATCGGGATGCCCATCGGCATCCTGTGCGCGCTGAGCCACCGCGCCTGGCGCACGGTCTGGCCGGGCCTCGACATGATGCAGACCATGCCGAGCTTCGTGTACCTCATCCCGGCGATCCCGTTCTTCGGCCTCGGCCCCGTCTCGGCCTGCTTCGCGACGATCATCTTCGCGATGCCGCCGGTGATCCGCCTGACCGCGCTCGGCATCATGCGGGTGCCGGCACGAGCTGATCGAGGCCGCCGACGCCTTCGGCTCGACGCCGGCGCAGAAGCTGTTCAAGGTGCAGCTGCCGCTGGCGCTGCCGACCATCATGGCCGGGATCAACCAGACCATCATGCTGGCGCTCTCGATGGTGGTGATCGCCGCCATGATCGGGGCCGGCGGGCTCGGGCGCGAGGTCTGGCGGTCGATCCAGAGGCTCGAGGCCGGCGTCGGCTTCGAGACGGGAATTGCCATCGTGATCGTGGCCGTGATCCTCGACCGGATCACGCAGCAGATGGCGCAAGCGCATGCGTCCGTCGGGCGGCGCCGCCCGCTAGTGGAGGCGGCCTGAGGATCGCATCGCCCGCGGGGGCCGTGAAACACCAGGACAAACAGGAGAGGAGTCGATGATCCGAGACAATGTTGATGGCGGCCGCGGCGGCCGTCGCTGGCGACGGGCCTCGCCCTCGGCGCCGCCGAGGCGCAGGGCAAGAAGGTGAAGATCGCCTACGTGGAGTGGTCCGACGCGGTCGTCGCGACGAACATCCTCAAGACGGCGCTCGAGTCCAAGGGCTACGACGTCACGATCACGCCGCTCGCCGGCCGCCGCCATGTGGCAGGCGGTGGCGACCGGCGAGGCCGACGCCATGGTCGCGGCTTGGCTCCCGGCGACCCACGCCTCCTATTACGGGCAGCTCAAGGACAAGGTCGACCTCATCGGCCCGAACGTCACCGGCGCCAAGATCGGCTGGGCGGTTCCGAAGTACACGCGACATCTCCTCGATCGAGGACCTCAAGACGAAGGCGTCGCTCGTCGAGGGCAAGGTGATCGGCATCGACCCCGGCGCCGGCCTGATGAAGGCCTCCGACAAGGCGATCAAGGAGTACGGACTGCCGGTGAAGCTCGTCGACGGCAGTCGACGCCACCATGACGGCGGCGCTCGAAGGACGCCTACGACCGCAAGCAGCCCATCGTCGTCACCACCTGGACGCCGCACTGGATGTTCGCCCGCTGGGACCTGAAGTACCTCGCCGACCCGAAGAACGTGTTCGGTGGCGAGGAGACGGTGAACACCGTCGCCCGCAAGGACCTCAAGAAGGACAACCCGGAGCTCCACGCCATCCTCTCGAAGTTCAAGCTGTCTCTCGAGGACGAGCAGAAGGTGATGGTGTGGAACGAGGAGAAGGGCGCCAAGCCCGCCGAGACGGCGGCGCGCTGGGTCAAGGAGAATCCCGACAAGGTGAAGGCCTGGCTCGAGTAGGAGTTCGACCTCCGACCCTCGGCCGTCCCCGCGGCGGCCTTGCCGCTTCCTGACCGAAGCCCGTGAACGAGGTCGTCAAGCATGATGTTCACTCTCGACGACCTCGAACACGCCACGAGCCATCGTGCACGCGGCCATGCCCGCCACGCCCCAATATGCTTGGCCGCTTCTCGCCCGGCGGTTCGGGTGCACGGTCGTCGTGAAGCACGAGAACCACACGCCGATCGGCGCCTTCAAGGTGCGAGGCGGTCTCGTCTATCTCGACCGCCTGCACGAGAGCGTCCTCACGTCCGCGGCATCCTCAGCGCGACCCGAGGGAACCACGGCCAGAGTCTCGCGCTCGCGGCAGGCCATTTCGGCGTGCCTGCCGCGATCGTCGTGCCGCGCGGCAACTCGGTTGAGAAGAATGCCGCGATGCGGGCCTTCGGTGCCGAACTCGATCGAGCACGGCAGCGATTTCGATGACGCGAAGCAGATGCGACGAAGCTGGCCGAGGAGCGCGGCTTCGAGTTCGTCCCGTCCTTCCATTCGGACCTCGTGACAGGCGTCGCGACGTACGCCCGCGAGCTGTTCGAGGCGTTTCCCGATCTCGACGTCGTCTATTCGCCGATCGGTCTCGGCTCCGGCATCTGCGGGCTCATCGGCACCCGCGACCTTCTCGGGCTGAAAACGGAGATCGTAGGCGTCGTTCCGCGGAACGCAAACGCCTACCGACTGTCGCTCGATGCCGGCCGGGTCGTGCCCGTGAACCAGGTCACGACCTTCGCGGACGGTGCGGCCGTGCGGGTGCCCGACGAAGCCGCGTTCGCTCGGATCAAGGCCGGCGCGGCACGTATCGTCGAGGTGGCTGAGGACGAGATCGCTCAGGCGATCCGGATCTACCACGAGGACACCCACAACATCGCCGAAGGGGCCGGCGCTCTAGCGCTTGCCGCCCTTGCGAAAGAGCGCGACGAGCTCCGAGGGCGCAAAGCCGGCGTCGTCCTCAGCGGCGGCAACATCGACCGGAGCTGGGCCGCCGAGGTCCTCGCGGGCCGAACCCCGCAGCTGGAGCAGAGTCCAGTTCGGCGGAATCAGCCGAGCGTTTCAGCGCGTTGAATTCCGCGCCTCGACTGGATCCATCAAGAACGAAAAAGGGTCTAACCTCGACCCGCTGACCGCAAGGCGCGCTCCGCGGGAGGGGCCGACCGCCCATGCACGAGCAGCGCCTCGATCACGCACGTGACGCCGTCCGGGGCGAAGTCGATCGTCGCCGACCCGCCGAGATCGGCCGAGAAGCTGCGCTCGATCAAACGCGTGCCGAAGCCCTGCCGCGTGGGTGGCTGTACCGGCACGCCGCCTCGCTCGCGCCAGCGGAGCGTCAGGCGCTGAGCGTCGAGCGCGCCGTCGACGGCCCACGAGATGTTCACCCACCCCTGCTCGGTCGAGAGCGCCCCGTACTTCGATGCGTTGGTGGCAAGTTCATGGAGCGCGAGCGCCAGGGACAGCGACAGCGCTGGACTGAGCCGAAACCCGCGGACCTTCGACCTGAAAGCGATCCGCGTCCGCGAGCGGAGCGATGGCTCCCGCCACGATGTCGTTGAGCTCTGCGCCCTCCCAGTTCTCCCCGGTCAATGCATCATGCGCCTTTGCGAGCGCGACCAGCCGATCCGTCAGCGCGTGACGCACCTCGACGAGGGATGTCGCTCCACGCATGGTCTGGAGTGCGATCGACTGCACGATGGCGAGGGTGTTCTTCACGCGATGATTCAGTTCATGAACCAGCAGGCGGCGCTGATCCTCGCCCTGCTTGCGCTCGGTGATGTCCAGCCCCACCAGGACGGCGCCGAGCACGGCGCCTTTCTCGTCGCGGAGCGCGGAGGCGCTCGTCAGCAAGGTTCGCGAAGTGCCGTCGTGTGAAGACGAACGTGTACTCCTCATCCTCCAGCCGTTCGCCCATCATCGCGCGCCGAAGAGGCGACTTGTCGGCCGATACCGGCGTGCCGTCTCGAAGCAAGATGATATGGCCAAAGGCCTTTCCGGACGCGTCGAGAGCCTCCGACTCGCCCGGCGGAACGCGAATGAGCTCGGCGGCAAAACGGTTGCGGACGACGCGCCGAGCCTCCGGATCATAGGTGAACCACACCCCGGCCGGAACCGTGGACAGCACGGTCTCGAGCTCGCGGGTACGCTTCTCGATCGCGAGGGCTGCCGTGGCCAACGCGTCCCTGACGATCGAAAACTCGGTGAGACGCGGCGACATCGTCGGAATCGCGCGCCCTTCCCCGAGCGCCCGCGCGCCTTGGGCGAGGGCTGTCGTCGCCGCCGTGAAACTCGCGCTGAACCGATAGGCGAACAGCGCCGAGAGCGTCAGCGCGAGAAGACCCAGCATCCCGAGAGCTGCCATCGAGCGCAAAAGCGGGGCTTCGACGACGGACTCCGCGACGTTCGCGGCATAGAGCCAGCCCGAGTAGTCCGACCGATAGTAACCGGCGAGGATCGTCGTCCCGTCGAAGCTCTTCGATCGGAACGTTCCTGACCGCCCCGCGGCCTTCTCGAGGTATTCAGCGATGCCCGGTTTGCCGGTGACGTCCTCGTGACGCGCCGATCGCGTCACGATCGTTCCATCGCGATCGCCGATCGTGATGATCCAACCCGGAGGAGTGGCTGCCACGAGCGCATCGCGGAAGAGGGACGTCGGCACCGTAATCGCAAGGACGTAGGCAAGACCCTCGCCGGTTCGAATCGGGAACGCGACCGGGACCCGCGGTTCGCCGGAGATCGGGCTCGCGTAGACCTCGCCGATGACGCTGCGACCGGCCTCGAGCGTCGCTCGATCGCCCGCCGGGATCGGGACGGCCGGCGGCAGGGAAACGCCGAAAGGTCGTTGCGTGTTGAGGAACTGCTGCGAACCGGGATCCCGGAGCAGCACGATCATGTCGCGCTCGCCGACCAGTCGTTTGGCCTCCCCGTAGAACCGCTCGAGATCGCCTTCGGCAAGGGCTGAAGAACTCGCAAGCCCTTCGAGCCGGGCCCGCAGGGACCCGAGCTCTCCATCGATCACCAGGCTGACGTGTCGCGCCAGCCGGGTCGCCTCGTCTTCGAATCGCGTTCGCTCGGACGCCGCAAACCGGTGCAACAGGAAAGCCGCGAAGACGAGGAGAGGAACGACCACGGCCGCTACCAGGCAGAGGAGGAAGCTCCGCGTCGAGAGCTGACGCTGTGGTCGCCTGAATGAGAGCACGGCCCCTCGAACGAAATCGATGTCGCGTGACGGCGGACGTCTTGAAATATCAAGCCTAGCCCATCGCGGCGGCTCGTCATAGGCGCATGTGCTTGAAATGCAACATCCCTCGGCGCTTCTCGCGCCGCGCAGCGCCTCTCCAGACCCGCTCTCGGCAAGGGTCGGCGTACGTGGCGATACGGACGGCACGGCGCGCCCCGAGATCCTGCTGCAGCTCCCTGGACCCGAAAGCGCGCCGAGGATTCAGTGCCGGCGAGCCTCGACGAGATAGCCCACGATGCTCTCCTCGCCCAGGGATCGACACGCCTCGAGCCGGTGCAGTCCCTCCACGAGGACGTAGCGCTCGCCGTCCTGCCGCACGAGAATCGGCGCCTTCTGCCCGGTTTCCATGATGCTTTCCGCGATCACCTGCACCTTCTCGGGATCGAGCGTCGCTCGCCGCTTCACGGGTACATAGATGCTCGCGATCGAGAACATCTTGGTCTTCATCATGGAGGAGCGCCCTATGCGTTCGAGTCGCGCTTGCCGCCCGAGGGCAATAGGTAGCAGGAATGTCGAGCAGCGTGAACGACGGCGCAGGCCTCGCGGGCTCGTCGGGGTATCGAGCGCGGCCACGCCCGCGCGGGCGTCCCTATTCCACCGGCGGGCAGCGGTCCCTCGGCTCGCAAGCGAGTGGGCCTGCAAGACCGCTGCGTCTGCGCGCGGTCCGGAAAACGCCTGCACCACGAACGGACTCCGAGCGGACCCCCGGGCCGTTCGGCAGGTCGGAGCGGCGCCCCCTGCGGGGCGCCCTCCCTGCCGCTCCTATGACCGACTCCCGGTCTTGCGGCTCGTTTCGCCCGTGCGGTTCACCTCGACCGTCGAGGTGCCCTGGCCGCCGGCGCTCGCCGCCTTTCCGGAGCCCGTTGGACCAGCGCCCATGGCCCCCGCGCCGCTCGTTTCGCCAGCGCCGCCGGCCATGAGCGCCGACGTTTGGCTCTGGACCCTCAGGTTGTTTTGAACATGGGTGACGCCGGAGACGCTTTCGGCGACGTCTTCCGCGTGGCGCTTCTCGTGGCGGGATCCTACCGTTCCCGTGAGCGTCACCTCCCGGTTCTGCACCGAGACGTCGATTTCAGAAGCGTCGACGTACGGATCGTCGGTCAACCGGTCATTCACGTCTTCGCGGATACGCTCGTCGGATCGGGCGTAGTTGCGAGGTCCGCGCCCTCGGTGATGCCGCTCATCGGACTCGTCCCTCCTTCGGCCCCAGTCGCGGCGCTCCGAGTCCTGGTCGCCAAACCAGGACTTCACCTCGTCGGCCGCAGCACGCCAGAACCCGCGGCCTTCACCACCCGAAAACCCGTAGTTTCGATCCCGGCCGATGTAGCCGCTGCCTCTGTCTTGAAGCTCACGATAGGCCGCGTCGAGATCGCCGTCCTGGCCCCTGCCGCCATAGCCCCGCGCACCATAGAAGCCGCGGTCGTCGTCATTCCGGCTGTAATCGGATCCGTACCGACCGCGGCCTGACGGCCCTCGAGGCTCATCGCTGCGATAGCCGCCGAATCCGCCCTCATCGCCGAAACCGCGGTCGCGATCGTCCCGGACATAGCCGCGACCGCGTTCTTCGCCAAAGCCGCGATCATACGCGCCGCGGGAGCCACGGTACTCGGGGCCGCCTTCTCGACCCGCACGATAGTCGCCTCGGCTTCCGCGGTCGTCGCCCCACCCTCGTCCTCCGCGGCCAAAGTCCTCCCGGCGACCCTCGTTGCGCCAGCGGTCCCGATCATCACCACGATATCCATACCGCTCTCGGTCACTCATCCGGCGATCGTCGTCTGCCATAGCTGGGGTCTCCTTTTCGTCCAGCACAGAGAGGCCGTCTCATCGACAGCCCTGCGGAAGAACGGGCCATGAGGGACCCGGGTTCCTCTCCCGAGACGAGTTCACGGGCGACGGACCCATGTTCCGGAAACGGCACGCCACGTCGGTTTTTCGCCCGTTGCACCTTCCGACACCGCCAGCGCTCCCTGGCGGGACAGGGGAGGGGAATCCGCGGAGCCGTGACGATCGATTTTATGCCTCCGCGATTCCGGCCGCAGCGATCTCGAAGTGTCCGCAACGTCAGCGAGCGAGTCGAATCGGGCCTTCTCTCCTCGACAAGTTCATGTCACGTTGCTGAAACACCGTTGTAGTAAATATTCAATCCATTGAACCACCTGGTAAGGTGAACGAACACTTACGATTGACGATCGGGCCCTGTTGAATTGCAGTAAGCTTCTGGGGAGCCTTCTTTCTATGAAGATCAGTCTAGAAGCCAGTATCCGTTGCCGATCCTGCAGCCCATCTCTTCTTGAAATTCGGGGTCCTTATGCCCCGGAAGAGGCTCTTCGTTGCGGTGGCTGTGGCTCGGTTCTCACCGCGCGTCCGTCCTTCTTCCAGCGCGTGACCGATCTCGACAGTCCGCTTCTCGACCCTGACCGGCAGAAGGCTATTCGCGCCGAGATCGAGACCGAGTTCCCCTGACCGCGGAAGCGGCCGCGACGCAACATTCCAAGCGCCGACGAAACAAAAACGCGGCTGCCGCCAAGCGAGACGAAAAACGTGCGCAACACAGCCGCCCTAAACATCGTCATGCACGGCGCGGAAGACCTGCGGTGGGAGGACGGAATGATGGAACTCATCAAGATGGCGGCTCTCGGCGCGGTTTTCTCGTACAGCGCCGTGATCGCCTACAACCAGCCGGTCCGACGGCTGGAGGCTGCCCTGTCGGCGAAATCCCCCGACCACACCCGGGTTCTGACGAGCGCGCCGCAGGTGCGCGTCGCGCAACACTGACGAGAGCTCGAGCGATCACGATGGTCCACACCCTCACCTGCTTCCTGCTCGGCGCCGTGGGCCCCATCAGCGTTACGACCTGGCTCATCCTCTACCACTAGGGCGCCACACGCCCTCGCGTCGCCGCGTGTTCGAGCACACACCATCCTCTTCGCCCGCCCGATATTGAGATCCGACCAGAAGGTGCACAGCCATGACCCCCGCTTCTCGCGCTCCGGCCGCCAGCCCGCAGGAACCCTCCTTCAAGACGGCGATCCTGGGTTTTTTCATCTCGAACGTCGTTCTGACCACAGCCATGGTGTTGCTCGGCAGCGTGGCAGGGTAAGCCACCGCCGGGCGGCGCCTAGTTTTGGGGGAGCAGATGCGCCGCTCTTTTCTCGTCGCGCTCAAGAGGGGCTGGCGTGAGTTCGTCCGAGAGCTCACCGACCCCTATCGACCCGAGCTCCACTACATGCGCGGCCCCGGCCCGAAATCGAAGGAAAAGAAGGCCTCGTAGCCCGACACGCGAGCGGCTGCGTCGATCCCGCGCTGGCGCGCGGACTTCGAGGTGAGAGAACGCCGTCAGCTGCCGCTCGATCATCCCGCCGGCCCGAGCTTGTTAGCGGTGTCTTAGGTCCAAGCCGTCACCCATGTCGCCGGGCCGGACAGACTTAGAATGGAGCGGGCGAAGGGATTCGAACCCTCGACCCCAACCTTGGCAAGGTTGTGCTCTACCCCTGAGCTACACCCGCGCTCCGTGGCGCATCAGCGCCGTGCGAGGCGGGTCATTTGCCTGAAAACGACTCTGTTGGCAAGAGGCCCGCCGGCTCCCTGGCGTCGCATTCGGCCGCGAGCGGCCTTGAGCCAGCCGGTCCGTCCCGATAGAGCTTGCCGACGCCGCCCTTGAAGTCGCTCGGAGCCAAACCCGTTGTCGCCCTTGACCCCGCAGGAACTTCTCGACCGTCTCGCCGCGCTCGGCATCCGGGCCGACACCGTCGAGCATGAGCCCGTCTTCACGGTTGCCGAATCGCGGCCCGTGAAGGCGCGCATCCCCGGCGCGCACTCGAAGAACCTTTTCGTGAAGGACAAGAAGGGGCGATTTTTTCTCATCACGGCAAAGGACGAGACCCCGATCGACCTCAAGCGGGCTCACGAGTCCATCGGCGCCTCGGGACGGCTGTCGTTCGGCTCCGCCGACCAGCTTCGGGACGTGCTGGGGGTCGAGCCGGGCTCCGTCACGCCCTTTGCCGTGGTCAACGATCGGACCGCGCGGGTCACGCTGATCCTCGACGCCAACCTCATGCCCCACGAGCGGGTCAATTTTCACCCGCTGGTCAACTCGATGACGACCGGCGTCAGCCCCGACGAGCTGATCCGATTCGCGCGGGCCACGGGCCACGAGCCCGCCATCGTCCGCCTGCCCGAGCCCCGGACGGAATCGGGCGGCGAAGCCGCACCGGCCGTCCCGGAGGCTGATCGCCTCGGCGGGGCCTAGCCGGCCGCCCGTTCGCGCCGCCCGGGGACGGAGAATTGCCAGATCGCCCCATCGATCCCATCTGAGACCTTGAATGACCGGCTTCGCTCGACCCGAGGAACGCATGCTCGCTGAAACTCCCGCCTCGCCGCCCGGCGATCTCATCAAGGACACCACCACCGCGACCTTCCGCCAGGACGTGATGACCGAGTCGATGAAGCAGCCCGTGCTCGTCGACTTCTGGGCGCCCTGGTGCGGCCCGTGCAAGCAGCTGACCCCCGTCATCGAAAAGGCCGTCAAGGCGGCCGGGGGCAAGGTGAAGCTCGTCAAGATGAACATCGACGAGCATCCGCAGATCGCGGGCCAGCTCGGGATCCAGTCGATTCCGGCGGTGATCGCGTTCCAGCGCGGCCAGCCCGTCGACGGCTTCATGGGGGCTCTGCCCGAGAGCCAGGTCAAGGGCTTCATCGAACGGCTCGTCGGGCCGGTCGCGAGCGCGGCCGACGACCTCCTCGCCGAGGCCGCGTCGCTCGCCGCGCAGGGCGACGCAACGGGGGCCGCCGAGCTCTACGCCGCCGTGCTGGCTCAAGACCCCGAGAATGTCGCGGCGCTCGCCGCCCTCGCGAAGCTCCATGTGGACCTCGGCGACGTCGAATCGGCCCGGCGCTTCATCGCCATGGCGCCGCAGGCCAAGGCCAACGATCCGGCGCTCGCCGGCGCGCGCGCCGCGATCGAACTCGCCGAGCAGGCCGCATCCCTCGGCGACCTGGCGGAATTCCAGCGCCGCCTCGAGGCGAATCCGATCGATCATCAGGCCCGATTCGATCTGGCGCTCGGTCTCAACGCCCGCGGCAAGCGCCAGGAAGCCGTGGACCAGCTTCTTGAAATTGTACGCCGCGACCGCAGTTGGAACGAGGACGGCGCGCGCAAGCAGCTCGTTCAGTTCTTCGAGGCCTGGGGTCCGACGGACGAGAACACGATCGCGGGACGGCGGAAGCTCTCCTCGGTCCTGTTTGCATGAGCGCCCACCACGCGCGGGTGCCGCATGGATCATCAGCATGCGTCAGCGCCGGCCGAGGGGTGGAGTGCGGCATGGGCATGAATGCGGTTTATCGGGGGCCACAGGACTGCCCGACGGTCCTCCCGGTTTTTCCCTTGCCCGGAGCGCTTCTCCTTCCGCGCGGGCAGATGCCGCTCAACATCTTCGAACCCCGCTACCTCGCGATGGTGGATGACGCCCTGAGAGGCGACCGCGTGATCGGCATGATCCAACCGGACCTCGAGGCCGGCGGCTCTCCGCTGACGCCGCGGCTCTATCGGGTGGGCTGCGCCGGACGCGTGACGCAGTTCGCCGAAACGGGCGACGGCCGCTATCTCGTCACGCTCGTGGGGATCGGCCGGTTCCGCGTCGAGGAGGAGCTCTCGACCACCACGCTCTACCGCCAGTGCCGGGCGAATTTCGAGCCCTTCGCGGACGACTTCGTCGCGCGGGCCGGGGAGGACGAGGTCGACCGCGCCGGCGTGCTGAGCGCCCTGCGCGCCTTCGTCAAGGCGGCCGACGTGCGGGTGGATTGGGAGGGGATCGACGAGGCCCCGAACGAGGCCCTCGTCAACGCGCTTTGCATGATGAGTCCGTTCGGGCCGAGGGAAAAACAGGCCCTGCTCGAGGCGTCTGATCTCAAGCGTCGCGCCGAGGTCCTCATCGCCATCACCGAGATCGAGCTGGCCCGCACCGGCGGCGGGTCGGAAACCACCCTGCAGTAGGACGTCATGAACCACGATACGCCTTCCTCGCCTGCCCCGGTGGAAGCCACCCGGATCGACCCGAAGCTGCTCGAGCTCCTGGTGTGTCCGCTCACCAAGGGACCGCTCGACTACGACGCCGCGGCCCAGGAACTGATCAGCCGTCAGGCGAAGCTGGCCTACCCGATCCGGGACGGCATCCCGATCATGCTGCCCGAGGAGGCCCGGGTGCTCGCGGAGTAAGGGGTTATCAGCGGGGGCGGTGGGCTGTGGGGAGTGGGGCCATCCGCCACCCAATCCCTACAACCCACGCCCCCTCAGTCCAATCACTCCCGGGCGCCGATCGCCTCCGCGAGGGCCAGGGTGCGCTTCGCGATTTCGGCATGGAGGCGTTCGACCATGCGCCCGTCGAGGGAGATCGCGCCCTTGGCCTGGTTCTCCGGCTGTTCGAACGCCGCGATGATGGCGCGGGCGCGTTCCACCTCCTCGGGCGGCGGCGCGAAGATCTCGTTTGCAACCGCGATCTGGCTCGGATGGATCAGCGTCTTGCCGTCGAAGCCGAGGTCGCGGGCCTGCTCGCACTCGGCGCGAAAGCCGGCCGCGTCGGAGAGTGCGTTGTAGACCCCGTCGACGATGTCGATGTCGTGAGCGCGGGCGGCCGCGAGCGCGGCCATGAGCCAGGGCAACATCGGCATCCGACCCGGCACCAGGCGCGCGCGGGTCTCCTTGGCGAGATCGTTGGTGCCCATCACGAAGCACGCGAGCCGCGTGTCGACGTCCCGTGCGGCGCTCGCGATTTCCTCGGCCCTCAGGATCGCGAGCGGCGTCTCGATCATCGCCCAGACCTGCGTGCGCTCGGGAGCGCCGAGGCGGCGCAGGCGCATCCCGATCGCGGTCAGCGTTTCCGGAGTCGACACCTTCGGGACCAGGATCGCGTCCGGAGCGGCCGCCGCGGCGGCCGCGAGATCGCCCTCGCCCCAGGGCGTGTCGAGGGCGTTGATGCGAATCACGAGTTCGCGCGGGCCGTAGCCGCCGCCCGTCACCGCGGCGCAGACCTGCTCCCGCGCGGCGGCCTTGGCATCGGGTGCGACCGCGTCCTCGAGGTCAAGGATCAGCGCGTCGGCCGGGAGGGCCTTGGCCTTCTCGAGCGCGCGGGCGTTGGAGCCCGGCATGTAGAGCACGCTGCGGCGGGGGCGGATGGCGATCATGCTGTTCCTCGCGTCCACATCGTTCATAACGCTCGCTCGAGAATCGCCAACCGGTCGCGCCCGGTAAATCGTCCGACGGGTTCGCTTTCATCGTGACCATGGGCCGCGATCATCCGCCGCTCGCCGCGGCGGCGCAATTCCGAGGGGCTTGCCGAGGCGCGACGGATCGTGAAGAGGTGGCGATCCGTCTCGCGCGACCATAGCCGCTTCCGGCCTTGCCGTTCGAGGCTCGACCATTTCGGACGGACCCATGGCGATCCCGCTCGACCGTTCCCGCATCGAAGCGGCCCACGCCCGCATCGCGCACCGTATCCGCCGCACGCCCGCCCTAACCCTCCCGGCGGCGTTCGGCCACGACGGGCCTCTCAGCCTCAAGCTCGAATTCCTGCAACATGCCGGCTCGTTCAAGGCGCGCGGCGCCTTCAACACGCTGCTGTCCCACGAGATCGGCTCAGCGGGCGTCGCGGCGGCATCGGGCGGCAATCACGGGGCCGCGGTCGCCTATGCCGCGAGGCAGCTCGGCGTCAGGGCGCACATCTTCGTCCCGGAGATCTCCAGCCCGGCCAAGATCGCTGTGATCCGCTCGCACGGCGCCGACGTGATCATCGGCGGTGCGCGCTACGCCGAGGCCCAGGAGGCCTGCGACCGCTATATCGCCGAAACGGGCGCCCTTCGCGTGCACCCGTTCGCCGCCGAGAGCACGATTGCGGGCCAGGGCACCGTCGCGCTCGAATGGGGCGAGGATGCGCCCGACCTCGACACGGTCCTCGTGGCCGTGGGCGGCGGCGGGCTCATCAGCGGTGTGGCGAGCTGGTGGGCGGGGCGCGTGAAGGTCGTCGGCGTCGAGCCAGAGGGCTCGCGGGCGCTCCACGCGGCCCTCGACGCGGGTGGTCCCGTGGACGTGGAGGTGAACTCCGTCGCGGCGGATTCGCTCGGCGCCCGCAACGTCGGCGACCTCGTCTACCGGATTTGCCGCGACACCGTCGATCACGTGACCCTCGTGCAGGACGACGCCATCCTGGCCGCCCAGGCGACGCTGTGGCGCGATTTTCGGATGGCGGCGGAGCCCGGCGGAGCCGCGGCGCTGGCGGCGCTGACGTCAGGCGCCTATCGCCCCCGCCCAGGGGAGCGTGTCGGCGTGCTGCTCTGCGGCGCGAACGTGGACCTCGCGACGCTCTCGCGGGCGCCCGCGTAGGATCGGGACGAGGCCGCGGGCTGTCGCGGAGGTTGCCAGGGACCCGCTCTCCTTTAAGGATAGGGAGCGGGGCGGGGAAAGGACCGGGTCCGAAACGCCGGGTCCAGGGACATCGCGAGCCGGTTCGCCCCAGGGAGAAACGGCTCGAGCGGCGATCGGCCCGAGGTTCCGCCCAGCGCACGATCGCTGCCGGTTCCCCCGGGAGGCATCGGGCGCGTGGAGTATTGCTCGGCGGCAGCCGCGCGCCGCAAAGGTGAGGATCGTCCATGCTTCCCGACCGGCTCACCCAAGGCTACCGAGCCTTTCTCGGCGACCGCTTCCAGCGCGAGCAGAGCCGTTATCGCGACCTCGCCGACGGGCAGGCGCCCGACGTGATGGTGATCAGCTGCTGCGATTCGCGCGTTTCGCCGGAGGTGATCTTCGATGCGAGTCCGGGCGAACTCTTCGTGGTCCGCAACGTCGCGAACCTCGTGCCGCCCTACGAGACGGGCGGACAATACCACGGCACCTCGGCGGCCCTCGAATTCGCCGTGCAGGCTCTGCGCGTGAAGCACATCGTGGTGCTGGGCCACGCCCGCTGCGGCGGCATCCGGGCGTTCGCGGACGAATCCGCGCCGCTGTCGCCGGGCGACTTCATCGGCCGCTGGATGACGCTGATCGGGCCCGCCGCCGACCGGCTCGGACCCAGACGCGGAGACCTCGCCGACTATCTCGCGAAGCTCGAACTCGCCGCGATCGACAACAGCCTCGCCAACCTCATGACCTTTCCGTGCGTGCGCATGCTCGTGGAACGCGGGAAGCTCCACCTCCACGGCGCCTATTTCGGGATCGGCACCGGGGTCCTGATGGTGCGCGACCCGAAAACGGGCGCCTTCGCGCCCGTCGTGGAGGACGTGCCGGCCCGCGTGTCGATGGTCCGCGCGACCGACGTGCGCGGCTGAACCGGAAGAGCCGTCCCCTTTCGGCCTCTCGATCCGGTCGGACTACGCCGCCCGCCTCTTCGCCTGCAGCAGCCCGCGGTTCACCAGGGCCTCCGCGATCTGCACGGCGTTGAGGGCCGCGCCTTTGCGCAGGTTGTCGGAGACGCACCAGAACGCGAGGCCGTTCTCGACCGTGATGTCCTCGCGGATGCGGGAGACGTAGGTCGCGTCCTCGCCCGCGGCCTCGTGCGGGGTGATGTAGCCGCCGGGTTCGCGCTTGTCGATCACCACGACACCGGGAGCCGAGCGCAGGATCGCCTGAGCCTCCTCGGCCGAGATGGGGTTCTCGAACTCGACGTTGACGGCTTCGGAATGGCCGATGAAGACCGGGACGCGCACGCAGGTGGCCGTCAGCTTGATCTTCGGATCCAGGATCTTCTTCGTCTCGACCATCATCTTCCACTCTTCCTTCGTGAAGCCGTCCTCCATGAAGACGTCGATGTGGGGGATGAGATTGAAGGCGATGCGCTTCGGAAACTTCTTCTCCTCGACCTCCTGGAGCGAGTAGAGCGCCTTGGTCTGGCGATCGAGTTCGTCCATGCCGTCCTTGCCGGCGCCCGAGACCGACTGATAGGTCGCGACCACGACCCGCTTGATCTTCGCGTGGTCATGCAGGGGCTTGAGGGCGACGACGAGCTGCGCCGTCGAGCAGTTCGGGTTCGCGATGATGCCCTTCTTCTTGACGCCGCGCACCGCCTCGGCGTTCACCTCGGGGACCACGAGGGGCACGTCGGCGTCGTAGCGCCAGGCCGAGGAGTTGTCGATCACGATCGCGCCCTTCGCGGCGATGCGCGGCGACCATTCCTTGGAGACCTCGCCGCCGGCGGACATCAGGCACAGGTCCACGTCGGAAAAATCGTAGGTGTCGAGGGTCTTGGCCTTCAACGTCTTGTCCCCGAAGGAGATCTCGACGCCCTGGCTGCGGCGGGACGCGAGGGCCACCACCTCGTCGGCCGGGAACGCCCGCTCGGCCAGGATGTCCAGCATCTCGCGGCCCACATTGCCGGTCGCACCGACGACGGCCACCTTGTAACCCATGGATCTTCTCCTTGTCAGCGCTCTCCCGGAGGATACAGGACCCCTGATCGGGTGTCGCCTCTCGCCCCGTGGGAGAGACGACCGGGGACGACGAGACGCGCTAGGCGGCCGTATCGACGGCCGTCGAGGTTTTCGTTTTGCTCGTCGTGCGGGTGAGCGCCGTCATGTCATCGTCCAAGCTGCGCGAGTCCGAAAAACAGGATGCGCCAGCGTGGCCAGCAACACCAAAGGACCCGGTCCGTCAAGCCGATCTTCTGCAAGGGTTAATCCGCGAAGCGCGTTCGAGTTCGCCGGCAAGGGTTGATTCAGGTTACCGAACGAAACCCGCGGCCTGGTAACCGGCGGCTAAACCGGATGCCGCGAACTCGTCCGATCGAACCCTCAACCCTCGATCGGGATCCATGCGACAGCTCGCAGACGATCTGGACGGTCTCGCTCCCCCAGCGCGGAGCCGCCTGCCGCGCCACCGGCGGGCGAGCCCTCTTCCGTGGTTTCGCATGGCCGTCGTCTGCGCCGGAATGGTGGCGGGACTGGCCCATCTGGCGCAGCAGCAGCAACCGGAGCCCGCCGAGGGCCCGGTGTCGGTGCCGCTCGCGCCGCTGATCGCGCCGCCCGCGGCTTGGCAGCCGGTCGCGCAGCCGGAACCGCTGTACGCGCTCGAGGGGATCTCGAGATCGACATACGACCTGGAGGTCCGGCGGCACGTCGACGGCGGGCGCGAGGACACCATGACCTTCGGGAGCTTCGGGGATACGGGTTTCGGGCTGTTGCGGATGACGCGCGGCGCGAGCGAGCCGGAGGCGACGAGCTTCTACGTCGTTCTGGTTCGCCAGGCCGCGCAGGCCGGCCTCTCGGTGGTCCGCAGCACCCAGGCCGCGCCGCTTGCGACCAAGTTCGGTCCGGCGGAGATCGCGGAGGTCAAAATGGCCGGGATTTCTGGGGAAGCCGCGGCGGGGCCCTCGGATGCGACCTGCCTCGCTTGGAGGGTCTCGGTCCCGGACGATCAGTTCTCCGTGAGCGGCTGGGTCTGCGGCTCGGCGGACCAGCCTGCCGGCGCTGCGCAGATCGCCTGCCTCATCGACCGGCTCACGCTCGCGGACGGAGAGGATGCGGGCCTCAACGTGCTCTTCGCGCAAGCGGAACGGCGCCGCATCGAGGCCTGTCGGCCACCCGGGCCGCGGGTGGCCTCGGCGCGAAAGCCCTGACGGGCCTTTCGGCCGGAGGCCGGCCGCTCAGCCCGCGGCGCCTTGGATTCGTTAGCGCGTCAGCGTTCTATTGCGGCGCGAACGGGTTCCGGAAGCCGCCGCCGCGGGCCGGCTTGGGCGGGTAGTGCCGTGCCAGATAGTCGAGAATGACGTCGCGGTCGGCGCCCTCGATGTCCGGCATATTGTGCCGGGTCGTCATCCAGGTGAGGGTCTCGTCCCACTTCTCGCGGGTGAGACCCTGGTTGGAGACGAGCTTGAAGCCGTGGCAGGCGGTGCAGAGCCCGAAGGTCTCCTCCCGGCCGGCGCCGGCGGGCAGATCCTCCATGCGCTCGTCCCGCGGGGTGAACGCCGGGCTCTGCGCAAGCGCGCCGGTGCCGGCCAGCATCGTGAGGCCGAGCACCAGAAACACGCCCTTCATTTTCACCCGACCAGCACCGCGACCCGGTGCATGGCATTGCCGCCATAGCCTTGCGGATTCCAGTGTCCCGCCACGGGAGGCTGCATCCGGCCATTCGAGTCCGTCGCGCGCGCCCAGATCTCGAAATAACCGTCGGAGGGCAAGGCGACGTTCGCGGTCCAGCGGTTCCAGTCGTAGCGGTTGCGGGTGGGCGCCAGGTTGGCCGGATTCCAGGTCTGGCCGAAATCGATCGAGACGTCGACGCGGGAGACCGTGAGATCGCCCGCCCACGCCGCACCCCGCAGGGCGATCGTACGGGTCCCGGCCGGAAGCGTCGTGCCGTTCGCGGGGCTCGAGATGATCGAGCGGACGGGCATCGACTCCAGGATCCGGAAGTTCTTCTCGTCGACCTTGCCGCCCGGAACCATCGGCTTGATGGGCACCCGGTAGGAGGTGCCCGTCATGCCTTGGCCGTCGTGCTCCCGGTCGCGGATCGTGATCCGGCTCAGCCATTTGTGGCTCACCGATCCCGGCCACCCCGGGATGACGAGCCGCACCGGCCCGCCGTGGATGTTCGGCAGCGGTTCGCCGTTCATCGCGAAGGCGACCAGGTTCATCTCGTCCATGGCCTTGGCGACCGGCACGCCGCGGGACAGCGATTCCTTCGTGGGATCGCCGGAGAGATGCGGATCGGTGCCGTAATGCGCGGTGTAGACCCCCGACGGCTTGAGCCCGGCCGCTCTGAGCACGTCACCGAGCGGCACGCCGGTCCAGTCCGCGCAGCCGGCGCCGCCGTTCGTCCACGGGTTGCCGCGCGCCTCGGGCTGGAAGAAGGAGCGCCCGTTTCCGCCGCATTCGAGCACCATGCGGTAGGTCCGGGGCTGGAAGCGGCTCTTCAACTCGCCGAGCGTCAGCTCGACGCGATTGTTCACCTCGCCGTCGATCACGAGCTTCCACGAGTCGGGATTGGCGGCTGCTTCGGGAATCTGCCCGTTGTTGCGGATGAAGAATTTCTCGATCGGCGTGGTCTCGTCGTCGAGGAGATGCTCCGGGGTTTCGGCGACCAGCGGGCGCTCGCCGAGCACCGACAGGTTCGGGTTCTTGCCGGGAAAGTTCAGGGGTTGCGGGCCGGTTCGCGCGCGCCCCCGGAGGCGCCGGCGGGCGGCGCCGCGGCTCCCTGAGCGAGCGCCGCCGGGACGAGGCCGGCCGGCATGCTCTCCGAGTACGGGATCGAGGCTCCGACGGCCACGCCGACGGCCGTGAGGCCGGCCCCATTCAGGAAGCCCCGCCGGTTCATGCCGCTGCGGCGGCCGAAGATCTCGGCGTCGGCTCGGTCCGGATCGTCCCGGTAGAGCTCCTCGAGCGAGCGTTCGATTTTTCTTGTCATGGCTGCCTGCTTCTCAAGGGGTGGTTCCGATGAAGAGGTCGAATGGTAGGCGGTTTGCGCCGACCGACAAGCGCTGCCCGCGGAACTTTCCCCAAGCTCAGCCTTTGACCCTGTGCTCCCGGCGGCCGCACCCGCCATCGTTCCGCAAGACCGAAGAGGATCCAAGACCATGCGCCATCTCGCCCTTCTCGGCCTCATCTCGGTCGCGGCGCTCACCGCCGCCACCGCCGGCGCGGAGGCGCAGAACCGCCGCCGCGCGACCGTCGTCGTCGAGGAGCGCGCGCCGGCGCTTCTGCGCGTGCGCCCGCGCAGCTTCCTCGACGCGGGCACGGTGGCGCCGGTCGGTTCGCTCGAGCGGCAGCGCAGCGGGTATTGGCAGACGCAGTCCTATCTCGTCATGCCGCCGTGGCACAACATGCGCGATCGTTTCGGCGAGGGCACGCTGCCGGATCCGATCCACGGCCCGTTCGTCGGTGCGCGCAATCCGTTCGGACCGATCGACTACGCCGCGCCGGCCGGTCTGCGCTAGAAGCCCGGCCGCCGCGGCGGGTGCTGGAACGAGTTGTCAGCTCAGGGCCGTCAGCTCGCGCACGACCGCGTCTCCCATCTCCGAGGTGGAGACCGCGTTGGCGCCGGGTCCGGCGATATCCTTGGTGCGCGTGCCGGAGGCGAGCACGTTGGTGATCGCCCGTTCGAGCAGGTCCGCGGCTTCGACGAGCCCGAACGAATAGCGCAGCGCCATGCCGACGGAGCCCAGCATGGCGACCGGATTGGCGAGGCCCCTCCCCGCGATGTCGGGCGCCGAGCCGTGCACCGGCTCGTAGAGCGCCTTGCGCTTGCCCGTCGCGGGATCCTCCGCGCCGAGCGATGCGGAGGGCAGCATCCCGAGCGACCCGGTGAGCATCGCGGCGACGTCGGAGAGGACGTCGCCGAACAGGTTGTCGGTCACGATCACGTCGTATTGCTTCGGCCAGCGCACGAGCTGCATGGCGCAGTTGTCCGCGAGGACGTGTTCGAGCTCGACGTCCGGGAACTCCGCCGCGTGGACGCGGGACACCACCCGCTTCCACAGCACGCCGGTCTTCATCACGTTGTGCTTCTCGGCCGACGAAACCTTGCCGCGCCGCTTCCTCGCGAGATCGAAGGCGACCCGCGCGATGCGCTCGATCTCGCCCGTGGTGTAGAGCTGCGTGTCGACGCCGCGCTGGGATCCGTTCTCGAGGGTCACGATCTCCTTCGGCTCGCCGAAGTAGACCCCGCCGGTGAGCTCGCGCACGATCAGGAGGTCCAGTCCCTCCACGACCTCGCGCTTGAGCGACGAGGCGTCGGCGAGCGCGGGATAGCAGATCGCCGGCCGCAGGTTGGCGAACAGGCCGAGGTCCTTGCGCAGGCGCAGGAGCCCCGCCTCGGGCCGGGCGCCGTAGGGCACGTCGGCCCACTTCGGCCCGCCGACGGCGCCGAACAGCACCGCATCGGCCGCTTGCGCGCGCGCCATCGCGGCGTCGGTGATCGCCACCTTGTGGGCGTCGTAGGCCGAGCCGCCCACGAGATCGGTCTCGGTCTCGAAGCCGATGCCGTTGCCGCGGAACCATCCGACGAGCTTCTCGACCTCGCGCATGACCTCCGGACCGATGCCGTCGCCGGGCAGGAGAAGAAGCTTGTAGGTCGGCATGGGGCCCTCTCTGCGGTTGTCGCGGCATGGCCGGACTTGGGCCGGCCGTCCACGACCTCGAACCTCGCGCGATCCGGCTGGTCGATCTCAGCCGAGGCGGGCACGACGCTGTTTCGACGGGCGGTTTAGGCGGGATAGGCCAGGCTCCGCAAGCGCTTCGTTCAGTCCGAGGTCCTCAGCGCCGTCACTTCGATCTCGACCTTCATCTCCGGCCGCAGGAGCTGGGCCACGATCTGGGTGGCCGCAGGCCGGACCTCCCGCAACACCTCCCCGCAGACCCGCAGTACGGCATCCGCATCGGACGGGTCCGCGACGTAGTAGCGGCAGCGCACGATATCCGAGAGGGACGCACCGGCCTCGCGCAACACCCCGTCGATCGTCGACCAGCAGTTGCGGGCCTGTTCGACCGCGTCCGCGGGCATGGTCATGCGGGTGTAGTCATAGCCGGTCGTGCCGGACACGAACACCCAAGGCCCCTGCACCACCGCCCGGGAATAGCCGTAGTCCCGCTCGAAGGGCGAGCCGGTGGTGATCAGGCGGCGGTTCATCGCAGGGCGCCGTGCTAACCGCCCTTGAGGGCCTGCAGAACCTTGCCGCCGGGCCGCCCGGTCGGCGCGAGGCCGATCCGGCGTTCCACGTCCTTGATGGCATCGCGGGTCTTCGATCCGACGCGCCCGTCGGCCTCGCCGACGTCGTATCCGCGGGCGGCGAGCAGGCGCTGGAGTTCGCGCCGTTCGACGCGCGAGAGCGGCGGGTCGTCGGTCGGCCAGGCGGGTCTGGATCCCGGGCAGCCCTTTGAGGCGGTCCCCCAGGAGAGCGATCGCGAGGCCATACGACTCGGCGGCGTTGTAGGAATACACCGCGTCGAAGTTTCGCGTGACCAGGAAGGCGGGGCCGTTCAGGCCCGCGGGCGCAATGATGCCGGCCGGGTAATCGCCCGAGAGCGCCCGCCCGTCGACCCGCGTCACGCCCATCGCGGCCCACGCCGAGACCGGGCGCTTGTTCTTGCGGCCGAGCGATGCGGCGCCAAATCCTTGCGGCAGGCGGACCTCATAGCCCCATGGGAGCCCCGGGTGCCAGCCGGCCTTCCTCAGGAAATTGGCCGTCGAGCCGACGGCGTCGGGCACCGAGTTCGACGACGTCGCGCCGCCCGTCCCCGTCGAGATCGACCGCGAGCCGCTGGAACGTCGAGGGCATGAATTGCGTGTGGCCGAAGGCGCCGGCCCAGGATCCGGTCAGGCGGGCGTTCGGGATGTCGCCGTTCTCGATGATCTTCAGGGTCGCGAAGAGCTCTCCGGTGAAATAATCCCGCCGGCGCGAGCCGTAGCACGACAGCGTCGCGAGCGACTGCACCAGCGGACGCCCGCCGATGTCCTTGCCGAAGTTCGACTCGACGCCCCAGACGCCCGCGATCACGTGCCGGTCGACGCCGTAGCGCGCCTCGGCGGCGGCGAGCGCCTGGCCCCACTGGCGCATGGCGCTCCGTCCGTCCTGGACCCGCTCCTCGTCGACGAGCGCGCCGAGGTAGTCCCAGATCGGGGTCTTGAACTCGGGCTGGTTGTCCATGAGCTCGAGGATCTTGAAATCCGGCTCGACGCTGCGGGTCGCGGCCTCGAAGGTCGCGGGCGAAATGCCCCTGGCGGCCGCGTGGCCGCGCAGGCCGGCAAGGCAGGACCGGAAGTCGCCTTGGGCCAGCACGGGACCGGCTGCCGTTCCGGCAACCGCGAGGCACAGGAGAGTGAGAGGTCGAATCATGGGACCACTCCTTAATGCAACTTGGTTAACGCGACGAAAAGAAATCGGGTCGAATTCCGCGCCGTGCGGCCGCAGGCCTCAGGTCGTCCTTACCCTTGCCCGGGGGTGCGCCGCCTCGAAAGCGTCCATGAGCCGGGTGGCATCGACCTTGGTGTAGAGCTGGGTCGTCGAGAGCGAGGCGTGGCCGAGCAATTCCTGGATCCCGCGCAGGTCGCCCCCGCGGGCGAGGAGGTGGGTCGCGAACGAGTGACGGAGCGCATGCGGGGTGGCGCTGTCGGGCAGCCCGAGCGCGCCCCGCAGTTCCTCGACCGCAAGCTGGATGATCCGGGGCGACAGCGGGCCGCCGCGGGCCCCCACGAACAGGGGCTCCTCGGGCTTCGGAACGTAGGGGCATAGGCGCAGGTACTCCTCCACCGCGCGCTGGACCGGCGGGATTACGGGAACGGAGCGCATCTTGCCGCCCTTGCCGGTCACGGTGATCGCATCGGTACCGTCGACAGGAGCGTCCCGGCGCTGCAGCCCGAGCGCCTCGGAGATGCGCAGGCCCGATCCGTAGAGGAGGGAGAGCACGGCCGCGTCCCGCGCCACGATCCAGGGCTTTCGGGCCCCGCCCGCCCGGGTTTCGCAGTCCGTCACGGCAACCGCGGAGGTTGCCGAGAGGGGACGCGGCAGGGTCCTGTCGACTTTCGGGGTTCGGATCGCCGCGAAGGCCGAGGCGGTGCCGTGACCCTCGCGCTCGAGATGCCGCGCGAAGGAGCGCAACGCCGCAAGCTGGCGCATCAGGGAACGGCTCTGGATTTTGTCGATCCGACGGGCGGCGAGGAAAGCGCGGATATCGAGCGGCTTGAGGGCCAGGATCGCCGCGACGCTCGGGGGCTCCCCCAAGTGCCCCGTGAGAAAGGCGAGGAACTGGCGCAGGTCCCGCCCATAGGCCTCGACGGTCTTGGACGAGAGGCGCCGCTCCTTGGCGAGGGACGCGAGCCACTGCACCGCCTCCTGGCGGGTGTCGGCCGCGCCGGGGACGACGAGATCGAGGGCGGATCGGGTGTCGCGGCGCGCCATGGGCTCTCGGGACGGGGGTCGGACTCGACGGTTCCGGCGCCAGAGGGAGCGCCCGACCTTGACAGGGCGCCGTTCTGTGCCACGGCAGACAGCTTCGCAAGTTTCGGTTACCGAAAAGCCAATGGCTCCCGTCGCCGACGTCCTCATCCCGCTGGCCCTGGACACGGCGTATTCCTACGCGGTCCCGGACGGCCTGACGTTGAAGGAGGGCGACGTCGTGCAGGTGCCGCTCGTCTCGCGGGAGACGGTGGGCGTGGTGTGGAGCCTGCGCGAGGGGTCGGGCGCCAACTTCAAGCCCGTCTCGGGCCGCATCGAAGCGCCGCCGCTGTCGCCCGAGATGCGCAAGTTCCTCGACTGGATCGCCTGGTACACGCTGTCGCCGAGGGGATCGGCCCTCGCGATGGGCCTGAAGGTTCCGGATCCCGACCGCTCCGAGGCCGTGCGCATCGGCGTGCGGCTCATCGGGCCGCCGCCGCGGCGCATGACCGATGCGCGCCGCCGCGTGCTCGACGCGGCGGCGGGCGGACGGGTGATGCCCAAGCGCGACCTCGCGAAGGCCGCTCAGGTCAGCGCGAGCGTCGTCGACGGCCTCATCGACGAAGGCACGCTCGAGACCGTGACCCTCGCCGCGGAGCCGATGGCCGAGCGCCCGAGCCCCGATTTCGCGCCCGCCCTCCTGTCGGACGGGCAGCGCCAGGCCGCCGACGCGCTCCGGACCTGGATGCGGGACGGGAGCGCCCCGGTGGTGCTGCTCGAGGGCGTCACCGGGTCGGGCAAGACGGAGGTCTATTTCGAAGCCGTGGCCGAGGCCGTGGGCATGGATCGGCAGGCCCTGATCCTGATGCCGGAGATCGCGCTGACCGCGCAGTTCCTCGACCGCTTCGCGGCGAGGTTCGGGGTGCGGCCCGCGACCTGGCACTCCGGCATCACGGGCCGGCGGCGGGACCGGCTCCACGCCGGGGTCGCCGCCGGCGACGTCAAGGTGGTGGCGGGCGCCCGCTCGGCGCTCTTTCTTCCGTTTCGGGACCTCGGCCTCATCGTCGTCGACGAGGAGCACGAGGCCGCCTACAAGCAGGAGGACGGCGTCCATTACCATGCGCGCGACATGGCCGTGGTGCGCGGCCGGATCGAAGGGGCCACCGTCGTCCTCGCTTCGGCGACACCGTCGATCGAAACGCGGGTCAACGTGGAGCGCGGCCGCTACCGCGACCTGCGCCTGCCGGAACGCTTCGGCGGTCGGCCCATGCCGCAGATCCGCGCCATCGATCTGAAGCGCGAGGAGATCCCCAAGGGCCGCTGGCTCTCGCCGACCCTGGCCTTCGCGATGGAAGACACGCTCGATCGCGGCGAGCAGGTGCTCCTCTTCCTCAACCGCCGGGGCTATGCGCCGCTGACGCTGTGCCGGTCCTGCGCCCACCGCTACGAATGCCCCAACTGCTCCGCCTGGCTCGTCGAGCATCGCTTCCGGCGCGCGCTCGTGTGCCACCATTGCGGGCACGTTGAGCGAACCCCTCATGCCTGCCTGGCGTGCGGCACTCTCGATTCCCTCGTCCCGTGCGGTCCGGGCGTGGAGCGGATCGCCGAGGAGGTGACGGAGACCTTTCCGGACAGGCGCTGCATCGTGCTCTCGAGCGATTTCCCGGGCGGCACGGAGCGTTTGCGCGCGGAACTCGCGGCCATCGCGGCGGGCGAGTTCGACATCGTGGTCGGCACGCAGCTCGTCGCCAAGGGCCACAACTTTCCGCATTTGACCCTGGTCGGGGTTCTCGACGCCGACATCGGCCTCACCTCGGGCGATCCCCGCGCCGCCGAGCGCACCTTCCAGCTCCTGCAGCAGGTCACCGGGCGGGCCGGTCGCGGCGAGAAGCCCGGCCGGGCCCTGGTCCAGACCTGGCAGCCCGACCATCCCGTCATCGCCGCCCTGATCTCCGGCGACGCGGAGCGGTTCTACCGGGAGGAGACCCGCGTCCGGGAGCTCGCGGGCCTGCCGCCGTTCGGCCGGCTCGCGGCGCTCATCGTGTCGGCGAACGAGCGCGAGGCCGCGGAGGCGCACGCGCGGGTCATGGCTCAGGTCGCCGCTCCGCCGCCCGGCGCGATGGTGCTCGGCCCCGCCGAGGCGCCCCTCGCCCTGATCCGCGGCCGCTACCGCTTCCGGCTCCTCGTCAAGACCGAGCGCGACGTCGACCTCCAGGCGTACCTGCGGGACTGGCTCGCCCGGTGCCCGAAGGTCAGGGGCAACGTCAGGGTCTCGATCGACGTGGACCCGCAGAGTTTCCTGTGAGTGGCATGAGACCGGCGGCCTGGCCCTTCGGGCGTCCGCCCGATATGGAGATCGGCCGCCCGGCGAGAGAGGACGCATGAGGAAAACCGTTCATTGCATCCGGCACGGCCAATCCACCTTCAACGCGGCCTACGAGCTCACCCAGAGCGACCCGCTCCACTTCGACGCTCCGCTGACCGAGCTCGGACGCCGGCAGGCTGCCGAAGCGGCCGCCGCCGTGCGCGACGTCCCCTACGAGCTCATCCTCACGACGCCGCTGACCCGCGCCCTCCAGACCACGGTCGAGATCTTCCGGGAGCATCCGTCCGCCGACCGCATCCGGGTCGAATGCCTCCACCGCGAGCATCTGGCGAGCAGCTGCGACGTGGGCCGCGCGCCCGCCGAGCTGATCCGGGATTTCCCGCATCTTTCGTTCGATCATCTCGAGGACGTCTGGTGGCACCGGGCGGGCGAGCCCGACGCGCGGGGGATCGTGCTGGAGCCCCACGACGTCCTGGAGGAGCGGGTCCGGGCGTTCCGCACCTGGATCGGGGCCCGTCCCGAGCGGCTCATCGCGGTCGTCGGCCACGGGACCTTCTTCTACCATTTGACCGGCCGCGTGCTGCGCAACTGCGAAATCGTCAGTCTCGAGCTGTGACGGGCCCGCCGGCTCTCGGGGCGTGGTCCCGGAGCGTCCGTCCAGGAACGTTTGCGGGCTTCCGCTCGAACGCCGTCGCGGACTCCCGCGAGGCACGCCGCGCCGCTCGCCTTGCACCTCCGAAAAACCCATGCTAGTGCACCCCCGCTTCCCGGCGGGCGCTCACGCAGTCCCGCGTGAGTGCCCCACCCAGACCTGACGGGTTTTGACCGCCGCGGTGTCGGCGCTGTTCCGAGAGCCCGTGACAGTGAGAGAGACGTTCGTGGCTCAAAACGGCTCCCAACAAGGACCTCTCCTGTCCGGCGTGGCGGCACGCTACGCTTCGGCCCTGTTCGAGGTCGCGCAGGAGGCGGGCACCATCGACACCGTCGCGGGCGACCTCGACCGCTTCGATGAGCTCATCCAGGCAAGCCCCGACTTGGCAAGGCTCATCCGCAACCCCATCTTCACGGCGGAGGAGCAGGAGCGAGCGATCGGCGCGATCCTGTCGCGGATCGGAGTGAGCGGCCTCACGGGCAACTTCATCCGACTCGTCGCCTCCAAGCGCCGCCTTTTCGCGCTTCCCGACATGATCCGCTCGTACCGGCGTCTCGTCTCCGACTCCAAGGGCATCGTGCAGGCCCAGGTGGTCCTCGCCGAGCGTCCCTCGGGTGCCGTCATGGACGACATCGCGGCGGCTCTGCGCGAGGTCGCCAAGGCCGACGTCGCTCTCGACGTCAAGATCGACCCGAACCTCATCGGCGGGCTGATCGTGAAGATAGGATCCCGCATGGTGGACGCTTCGGTGCGCACCAAACTCAATTCCATCCGTCTTAGCCTGAACGAGGCCCGTTAAAATGGACATCCGAGCCGCCGAGATCTCCGCAATCCTCAAGGAGCAGATCAAGAACTTCGGCACCGAGGCCGAGGTTACCGAAGTCGGACAGGTCCTTTCCGTCGGCGACGGCATCGCGCGCTGCTACGGCCTCGACAACGTCCAGGCCGGCGAGATGGTGCAGTTCGAATCGGGCGTGCAGGGCATGGCCCTCAATCTCGAGACCGACAACGTCGGCGTCGTGATCTTCGGTTCGGACCGCGAGATCGCCGAGGGCCAGACCGTGAAGCGCACCGGCGCCATCGTCGACGTGCCGGTCGGCAAGGGCCTGCTCGGCCGCGTCGTCGACGCGCTCGGCAACCCGATCGACGGCAAGGGTCCCATCGAGGCCGCGGAGCGGCGGCGCGTCGACGTCAAGGCGCCGGGCATCATTCCGCGCAAGTCCGTGCACGAACCCATGGCGACCGGCCTCAAGGCGATCGACGCCCTGATCCCGATCGGGCGCGGCCAGCGCGAGCTCATCATCGGCGACCGCCAGACCGGCAAGTCGGCCATCGCGCTCGACACGATCCTCAACCAGAAGCCGCTCAACCAGCAGCCGGACGAGAGCATCAAGCTCTACTGCGTGTATGTGGCGGTGGGACAGAAGCGTTCGACGGTGGCGCAATTCGTGCGCACGCTCGAGGAGAACGGCGCGCTCGAATACTCGATCGTCGTGGCCGCGACGGCGTCGGATCCGGCGCCGATGCAGTTCCTGGCGCCGTTCTCCGGCTGCGCCATGGGCGAGTTCTTCCGCGACAACGGCATGCACGCCGTGATCATCTACGACGACCTCTCGAAGCAAGCGGTCGCCTACCGCCAGATGTCGCTGCTGCTGCGCCGCCCTCCGGGCCGCGAAGCCTATCCGGGCGACGTGTTCTACCTGCACTCGCGCCTTCTCGAGCGCGCCGCGAAGCTCAACGAGGACAACGGCGCCGGTTCGCTCACCGCCCTCCCGGTCATCGAGACGCAGGCGAACGACGTCTCGGCCTATATCCCCACGAACGTGATCTCGATCACCGACGGCCAGATCTTCCTCGAGACCGATCTGTTCTACCAGGGCATCCGTCCGGCCGTGAACGTCGGCCTGTCGGTTTCGCGCGTGGGCTCGGCGGCTCAGACCAAGGCGATGAAGAAGGTCGCGGGCAAGATCAAGGGCGAGCTCGCGCAGTACCGCGAGATGGCGGCTTTCGCGCAGTTCGGCTCGGACCTCGATGCCACGACGCAGCGCCTGCTCAACCGCGGCTCGCGCCTGACCGAGCTCCTCAAGCAGCCGCAGTTCTCGCCACTCAAGATGGAGGAGCAGGTCGTCGTGATCTACGCCGGCGTGAACGGCTATCTCGACCCGCAGCCGGTGAACCGCGTGCGGGCCTTCGAGGACGGGCTGCTTTCGCTCATGCGCGGCAAGCATTCCGACATCCTGGATTCGATCCGCTCCACCCGCGACCTGCCCGCGGAGACCGAGGCGAAGCTCAAGGACGTGGTCACGTCGTACACGAAGTCGTTCTCCTGAACGCCGACCGCTGAGAAGGTAGGGACGTTCGATGGCGAGCCTGAAGGACCTGCGCAACCGCATCGCCTCCGTGAAGGCGACGCAAAAGATCACGAAGGCGATGCAAATGGTGGCCGCGGCGAAGCTCCGCCGCGCCCAGAGCGCCGCGGAGGCCGCACGCCCGTACGCGGAACGCATGGAGCAGGTGCTCGGCAACCTCGCGTCCGGCATCGTCGTCGGCCCGGAAACGCCGCGTCTCCTGGCGGGCACGGGCTCGGAGCAGACCCACCTTCTCGTGGTGTGCACGGCGGAGCGCGGCCTTTGCGGCGCGTTCAACTCGTCGATCGCGCGGCTTGCGCGTGACCACGCGACCCGCCTCATGGCGGAAGGCAAGACCGTCAAGATCATCTGCGTCGGCAGGAAGGGTCGCGATATCCTGCGCCGCCAATTCGGCGGGCAGATCATCGAGGTCGTGGACCTGCGCTCCGTCCGCACGCTCGGTTACGACAACGCGGACGGCATCGCCCAGAATCTCCTCGCCCGCTTCGAGGCCGGCGAGTTCGATGTCGCCACGCTCCTGTATTCCCGTTTCAAGTCGGTGATCGCCCAGTTTCCGACGGCGCAGCAGATCGTCCCGGCCCAAATCGGCACGGGCAGTCTGGCCTCGGATGCGGTCTACGACTACGAGCCCGAGGAGGAGGAGATCCTGGCGTCGCTGCTCCCGCGCAACCTGACCGTCCAGGTTTTCCGGGCGCTCTTGGAGAACGCCGCCTCCGAGCAGGGCGCCCGCATGAGCGCCATGGACAACGCCACGCGCAATGCGGGCGAGATGATCCGGAAGCAGACGCTGACCTACAACCGGACCCGCCAGGCCCAGATCACCAAGGAACTCATCGAGATCATCTCGGGCGCAGAGGCGCTCTAGTCGCGCTCGATCCACACCAGACCAGGGCGCCCGGCGCCCCCGACCGAAGGAAGGGATCATCCCATGGCCAGTACCGCCGCCTCAGCCGCCGCCCCGACGGGCCGCATCACCCAGGTCATCAGCGCCGTCGTCGACGTCCAGTTCGACGGCCATCTGCCGGAGATCCTCAACGCGCTCGAAACGACGAACAACGGCAGCCGCCTCGTGCTCGAGGTCGCCCAGCAGCTCGGCGAGAGCACGGTGCGCTGCATCGCCATGGACACGTCGGAGGGTCTCGTGCGCGGTCAGGCCGTCACCGACACCGGGGCGCCGATCTCGGTGCCAGTCGGCGCGGGCACGCTCGGCCGCATCATGAACGTCATCGGCGAGCCCGTCGACGAGGCGGGCCCGGTCCCGGCGGAGGCGTACCGCGCCATCCACCAGCCGGCCCCGTCCTATTCCGAGCAGTCCACCGAAGCGCAGATCCTGGTCACCGGCATCAAGGTGGTCGACCTCCTCGCCCCCTACGCCCGCGGCGGCAAGATCGGTCTGTTCGGCGGCGCCGGCGTCGGCAAGACGGTGCTCATCATGGAGCTCATCAACAACGTCGCGAAGGCGCATGGCGGATATTCCGTGTTCGCCGGCGTCGGCGAGCGCACGCGCGAGGGCAACGATCTCTATCACGAGATGATCGAGTCCGGCGTCAACAAGCATGGCGGCGGCGAGGGCTCCAAGTGCTCGCTCGTCTATGGCCAGATGAACGAGTCGCCGGGCGCGCGCGCGCGCGTCGGGCTCACGGGGCTCACGGTCGCCGAGCACTTCCGCGACCAGGGTCAGGACGTGCTGTTCTTCGTCGACAACATCTTCCGCTTCACGCAGGCAGGTTCCGAGGTGTCGGCCCTTCTCGGCCGCATCCCATCGGCGGTGGGGTACCAGCCGACGCTCGCGACCGACATGGGCAACCTGCAGGAGCGCATCACGACGACCAACAAGGGTTCGATCACCTCGGTCCAGGCCATCTACGTGCCCGCCGACGACCTGACCGACCCCGCTCCGGCAACCTCCTTCGCCCACCTCGACGCCACGACGGTGCTGTCGCGCTCGATTGCCGAGAAGGGCATCTACCCGGCCGTCGACCCGCTCGATTCGACCTCGCGCATGCTCTCCGCCGCCGTCGTCGGCGAGGAGCACTATTCGGTGGCCCGCCGCGTCCAGCAGGTTCTGCAGCGCTACAAGGCGCTGCAGGACATCATCGCGATCCTCGGAATGGACGAGCTCTCGGAGGAGGACAAGCTCACGGTGACCCGCGCCCGCAAGATCGAGCGATTCCTGTCGCAGCCCTTCTTCGTCGCCGAGGTCTTCACGGGCTCGCCCGGCAAGCTGGTGGCGCTCGAGGACACCATCAAGGGCTTCAGGGGCCTCGTCGAGGGCGAGTACGATCATCTGCCCGAGGCCGCCTTCTATATGGTCGGCACGATCGAGGAGGCGGTCGAAAAGGCACAGCGTCTCGCCGCCGAGGCCGCGTAAGAGGCTGATGCCGGAGGCATTGCGATGGCCACTCTCTCGTTCGAACTCGTCTCCCCCGAGCGCGTCCTGTTCTCGGGCGACGTCGACGCGGTCGTGCTCCCCGCCTCATGCCGCGGAGGCCGCGATCGTGCAGCTGCGTGAGGCCAAGGCGGCGCTGAACTTCTGACCGAGGCCGGGCCGGCACGCCGCCGGCCGGCCTCGCTCCGCGCTACTCCCCCATCGCGATCAGGTTCGCGTTGCCGCCGGCAGCAGCGGTGTTGATCGTGACGGTCTGTTCGGTCGCGAAGCGCGGGAGATAGTACGGCCCGCCGGCCTTCGGGCCGGTGCCCGACAGGCCATGCCCGCCGAAAGGCTGCACGCCGACCACGGCGCCGATCATGTTGCGGTTGACGTAGACGTTGCCGACCGAGAGCCGCTCGACGATCCGCTCCACGGTCGCATCGATGCGGGAATGAACCCCGAGCGTCAGTCCGTAGCCGGTGCCATGGATGCTCTCCAGCACCTCATCGAGCCGGTCCGCGCGATAGCGCGCGACGTGGAGGATCGGTCCGAACACCTCTTCCGCGAGGGACCGCGGCTCGGCGATCTCGAAGACATGCGGGGCGACATGGGTGCCCGACCCTCGGAGCCTCGCCCGCGTAGCGGCACCCGGCGGTGCGCTTCATGGCGGAGATGTGCGCGTCGAGGCGCTCCTTCGCCTCGGCGTCGATCACCGGTCCGACATGGGTCGAGACATCCCGAGGATCGCCGAGCTTCAGCTCCCGGGCCGCGCCGACGATCATCTCGATCATCTTGTCGGCCACGTCCTCCTGCACGCATAGGAGCCGCAGCGCCGAGCAGCGCTGGCCCGCGGAGCGGAACGCCGAGGTCACCACGTCGTCGGCGACCTGCTCGGGCAGCGCCGTCGCATCGACGATCATGGCGTTGATGCCGCCGGTCTCGGCGATCAGGGGCACGATCGGACCGTCCTTCGCGGCGAGCGCGCGGTTGATGCGGCGGGCCACCTCGGTCGAGCCCGTGAAGACGACGCCGGCCACGTCGCGATGCTCCACCAGGCGGGCGCCGACGCGCCCGTCGCCGGGCATGAGATGGAGCGCGGAGCGCGGCACTCCGGCGTCGTGCAGAATGCCGCACCGCCTGCGCGGCGATGAGCGGCGTCTGCTCGGCGGGCTTGGCGACGACGGTGTTGCCGGCCACGAGCGCCGCGGCGATCTGGCCGATGAAGATCGCGAGAGGGAAGTTCCACGGCGAGATCGCGACGAAGACGCCGCGACCGCGCAGGCGCAGGACGTTCGACTCGCCGGTCGGGTCCCGGCATCGCCGTCCCCGCGCCGAAGAGGCGGCGGGCCTCGAGCGGCATAGTAGCGGCAGAAGTCGACCGCCTCGCGCACCTCCGCGAGCGCGTCGTCGACGGTTTTGCCGGCCTCCGCCTGCAGGAGGTGGATCAGCGCGCCCCGGCGCGCCTCGAGAAGGTCGGCGGCCTTCTGCAGGGCCGCGGAGCGCTGCTCGACGGGAGTCTCGGCCCAGGCGCGGAATCCTGCCCGGGCGGCGTCGATGGCGCGCTCCCGGCGCTCCTCGGGCGTCGCCTCGACGACACGCCCGACGACCGTGCGGCCGTCGGCCGGGCTCAGGACCGGCCGCTCCGCGCCGCGCGCGTTCGCGACCGCTCACGATCGGCGGCTCGGCGACGAAGGACCGGCGCGCGCCGTCGCGGATCTCCGCCAGCAGCGCGTCAAGCGAGGCAAGGTGGCCGAACTCGACGCCGCGGGAATTGGCGCGGCCGGGCCCGTAGAGATCCCGCGGCAGGGGGAGCTTCGGGTGCCGCGCGCGATCCGGCGAGACGATGATGTCGGCGGGCCGCTCGAGGAGCGTCTCCACCGGGACGGCCGGGTCCGCCGCCACGGAGACGAAGGACGAGTTGGCGCCGTTCTCGAGCAGGCGCCGAACGAGATAGGCGAGGAGATCCCGGTGGCCGCCGACCGGCGCATAGGTCCGGCAGGCGGCGCCCGGATGATCCTCGATCAGGCGACCGTAGAGCGATCTCGCCCATGCCGTGCAGGCGTTGGAACTCGTAGCCCTCGACGCCGCCGGCGCGCTCGATGATCGAGGCGACGGTGAGCGCGTTGTGGGTGGCGAACTGAGGATAGAGGCGCGGGCGCAGGGCGAGGAGCTTCTCCGCGCAGGCCATGTAGTTCAGGTCCGTCATCGCCTTGCGGGTGAAGACCGGGTAGTCGTCGAGGCCGCGCTCCTGCGCGCGCTTGACTTCGGTGTCCCAGTACGCGCCCTTGACGAGGCGCACCATCATGCGCCGGTCGTAGCGCGCCGCGAGGGCCGCGACATAGTCGATCACCGCGCCGGCGCGCTTCTGATAGGCCTGGATCGCGAGGCCGAACCCGTCCAGCCCGCGAGCGAGGGGTCCGCGAGGACGGCCGCGACCACCTCGAGGGACAGCTCCAGGCGGTCCGCCTCCTCGGCATCGATCGGTGAAGTTGAGGTCGTAGGACCTCGCGCCGTTGCGGCGAGCTGATCACGAGCGGCACCAGCTCCCGCATCACCCGCTCGCGGCTCAGCGCCTCGAAGCGCGGATGCAGGGCCGAGAGCTTGACCGAAATGCCGGGCCGGTTCGGCAGCGGCTCGTTGCCGGCCGAGCGGCCGATCGCATCGATCGCGGCGGCGTAGGATTCGAAATAGCGGCGCGCATCCGCCGCGGTGCGGGCGCCCTCGCCCAGCATGTCGAAGGAATAGCGGTAGAGGCGGCCATGGCCCGAGCCGGCGCGCTTCAGGGCATCCTCGATCGTCTGGCCGAGGACGAAATGGTTCGCCATGACGCGCATGGCCTGACGGGTCGCGGCGCGCACGGCCGGCAGGCCCAGCCGCTTCGCAAGCTGGCCGAGAATGCCCTCCGGGGTCTCGCCCGGCTGGATGATGCGGGCCGTGATGCCGAGCGCCCAGGCGGAGGCCGAGACCAGGAAGGCGTCGGACTTCGCCTCGTGCGCCGCGAAATCGCCCTGGCCGAGCTTGTCCTCGATGAGCCGGTCCGCGGTGGCGGCGTCGGGCACCCGCAGCAGCGCCTCGGCGAGCACCATCAGCGCCGAGGCCCTCCTTGGTCGAGAGCGCGTACTCCCGCAGCATCTCCTCGACGCCCCCGAAGCCGCCGCCGCTGGCGCGGATCGCCTCGATGAGGCGCGTCGCGCGTGCGCGTCGACCCGGCGCTCGCGCTCGGACGGGAGGCGGCCCGCGGCGAGGAGGCGGCGCGCGATCGCCGCGTCGTCCTCCGCGAAGGGAGCATCGAAGACGGGGACGGTGGGTCGGTCGGGCATGGGCGTCCTCACGGGATTTCCGCAGGATAGCGCGCCGTGGGCCGCGTTTCGATAGCATTTTGTGGGCCGTGCCTTATAAAACACGGCTGAACGGCTGAAGGGGCGTGATCATGACGGATCTCGATCGGACCGACCGGCGCATCCTCGCCCTGCTCCAGGCCGAGGGCCGCATCAGCACGGTCGAACTCTCCGAACGCATCGGCCTCTCGCCGACCTCGACGAGCGAGCGCTTCAAGCGCCTGCAGCGGGAGGGATTCATCAAAGGGTTTCGGGCGCATCCTGGATCCGCGCCGGCTCGGGCTCGGGCTTCTCGTGTTCGTCGAGGTCTCCCTCGACAAGACGACGCCCGACGTGTTCCAGAAGTTCGCCGCGGCGGTCCGCCGCGCGCCGGAGGTGCTCGAGTGCCACATGGTGGCCGGCGGCTTCGATTACCTCGTCAAGACTCGCGTCGCCGACATGGGCGCGTACCGGCGCTTCCTCGGCGAGATCCTGCTCGCGCTTCCCGGCGTGAAGGAGACGCGCACCTATGCCGTTATGGAAGAGGTGAAGAGCGACGGTGTGCTGCCGGTGTGAAAGCCGCCCGAGTCCGCCTGCCCAAAGGCGCATGTGCCGAATTGCGCGCCGCTTCGCTTGACCTCACCGCCGTTTGCGCCTGCAATGCGGGCGTCAGAAAAGCCGGCACGGGCCTTGCCAGGAAGACTCGCGAAGGCAGCCCAATGCCGAATTGCAAGGCCTCGAGGGAGTGAGCTCATGTCGCGCCCGTCCATCCGCAGCTTCGTCGCGTGCCGTCGCCGGCCTTCTTGCCGCGACCGCGTCCACGGCCCAGACCCCGGTCCGCTTCAGCCTCGACTGGCGCTGGGAGGGACCCGCCGCTCCCTTCGCGGTCGCCCTCGACAAGGGATACTTCAAGGCGGAAGGGCTCGACGTCACGATCGATCCCGCGGCTGGCTCGCGCGAGCCCATCTCCCGGGTTGCATCGGGCACCTACGACATGGGGTTCGGCGACGTGAACTCGCTGGTGCGCTTTCGCGACGAAAACCCGGAGACCGACATCAAGGCCGTCATGGTGATCTACGACCGTCCACCCTTCGCGATCATCGGCCGGAAGAGCCGCGGCATCGCCAAGGACGTGTCGAGCCTTCAAGGCAAGAAGTTCGGAGCGCCGGCGGCCGACGGCGCTTTCGCGCAATGGCCGATCTTCAAGACCGTGAACAAGATCGACGACAGCGAGCATGAATGAGAATGTGGGCTTTCCGGTCCGCGAGCCGATGCTCGCCCAGGGCGAGGTCGATGCGGTCTTCGGATTCGCGATGTCGTCCTACATCAACCTCAAGAGCCGCGGCGTGCCCGCGGACGACATCGTCGTGCTGCTCATGAGCGATTACGGGGTCGACCTCTACGGCAACGTGATCTTGGCATCGCCCAAATTCGCCGCCGAGAAGCCCGAGGCCGTGAAGGGCTTTCTGCGCGCCCTCATGAAGGGGGTGCAGGACACCATCAAGGACCCCGCAAGCGCCGTGGACTCCGTGATCAAGCGCAACGACGTCGCCAAGAAGGACGTCGAACTGGAACGCCTCAAGATGGTGCTGGACCAGAACATGCTGACTCCCGCCGTCAAGCAGAACGGTTTCGGCGGCATCGACAAGTCGCGCTTCCAGAAGGCTCTCGACCAGATCGGGCTCACCTTCCAGTACAAGAATAAACCGAACGTCGACGAGATCTTCTCCGACCTGTATCCTGCCGTCGGCAGAACTCAGGAAGGTGAATTGAGAGCGTGGGACGCGGGCGGGACGTAGGCGTGCCTCGCGGGCTCCGCGCTCGGGTCGCCTGACGTCCCGATGCCGAACGTCTTCACGCCTCGCCTCCCGACCTTCGTTCCCCCTCCTCCCCGCTTCCGATGCCCGCCTTCGTCGACATCCACGACGTCACCCATGTCTATTCCGGGTCGGAGGACGGCGCGCCTGCCGTCGAGGGCTTGAGCGTCAAGGTCGAGGAGGGCGAATTCGCTGCCGTGGTGGGACCCTCGGGTTGCGGAAAGTCCACGCTCATGAAGCTCGCGACCGGCCTGCAGTTTCCGAGACGCGGGACGGTGACGGTCAACGGCAGCAAGGTCGGTGCGCCGGTGAAGCTGGCGGGAATGGCGTTCCAGAACCCCGTCATGCTGCCGTGGCGCACGACGCTCGAGAACCTGCTGCTGCCGCTCGAAATCGTCGCGCCGCACCGCTCCCGCATCCGACGGCACAAGGCCGAGTACGTAGCGCGGGCCGAACGTCTGCTCGCCCAGGTCGGCCTCAGGGGTCAGGGCGAGAAGTATCCCTGGCAGCTGTCGGGCGGCATGCAGCAGCGCGCGTCGCTGTGCCGGGCGCTGATCCACGAGCCCAAGCTCCTGATGCTCGACGAGCCGTTCGGGGCGCTCGACGCGTTCACCCGAGAGGAACTGTGGTGCGTGATCCGCGATTTGCACGCGGCGCAGAGGTTCACGGTCATCCTCGTGACGCACGACCTGCGCGAGGCCGTCTTTCTCGCCGACCGGGTGTTCTGCATGAGCGCGCGGCCGGGACGCATCATCGCCGAGCGTGAGGTCGATCTCCCCCGTCCGCGCGATCTCGAGGTCTGCTATACGCCCGCCTTCTCCGACGTGGTCTTATCGATACGAGAGCACATAAGACCTGCGGCCGCGACCTGAGCGACGGCCGCGCGGGCGGGTCCGTATCAAGGCCGAGCCGCGCGGCGAGTCGCCCCTGGACCTCGAGCTCATAGGGCCCGCGGCGGCTTGGAACGCACCACGACCGTTCAACACCTGTCCGGAAAGCCTCCCGGCCTCCGACGCTCGCCGTCCGGCCGGACCGTGCGCGTGCGGGTTCTCAATCGCTTCCCGATCGCGGCTCACGGCCTCGCGATGCAGGTCGATCGCGCTTACAGGCGCCCGGATGCGCTCGGAGGCAAGCCGCCCTGGTGGGCAGAGCCGGAAGATTACGGGCGGTGCAGGACAAGATCGGTCGTCGGCCGGACAGGGCTGTCTTCACCGACGCGACTGAGGACGAGGATGCGCAGCCTCTCCGGACCGGAGCGCTCGATTCGCATTCGTGCCGTCATGCTACCATGGACCGGCTTCGGCCAATTGACGACGAGATCGAGGGCGGATCCCCGCCGCCTGCCGGAGAGACGCGCCGGCCCGACGCGGGCGCCGGCATACGTGCCGACCACTCGACCCGTCTTGCTGTCGAAGACGAGATCGGCGCTGATCGATCGCGACATGATCGCGTAAGCCCAGCAGGTGCCGCGGAGGGCGAGACCCGAGCCGCCTTGTCGCGATGAGTTGAATCTGCAGCGCACCTCATGCTCGGTCGCATTTGGCCCCTCGACCACCGTTCCAGTGCCGGAGAACGAGCCCGTGAACGAATCCAGGTCTTGACCTCTCGCCTCGGGGGAGCGGCCCAAGGCGCACAGCACGAACAGAACAGCCGCCGTCGGGAACCGGATCATCATCAGATCAGGTGCGCACGTGCGAGAGCCCGCGAAGCGGCGGGCGCTCGTCGCAGCGGTGGCATCGATACTCGATCAGGAGCGCCGGAAACGCGCTGCACAAAAAGCGAGAGATCCTCCTAAACGTCGGCACGATGGCTATTGTCATCGTTATGTCCCGTTTCGCAGGTTCTCAAAAAGTCAATCGACATACTCAACGTTCAGTCGATCGGACCCAAGGACGATGAGCCGCGAGGGCGAGGGCGAATGCAAGCGCTCTGAACCTGCGCATCGAGGTTCACCCCTTCTCGACGCCAGTTAGGTCGGGCGCCCTGCGGCGAAGCTTCAGTAGCCGCAAACCTGGACACGGCGGATGCCAACCCTGCCATACGCACCCACGACGCGTTGGCGGACCCAGTAGCAGTCGCTGCCATAGGCGGCGCCATAGTACGGGTAGCCGTACGAGGCGCCATAGTACGGGTAGCTCAGGGCGGCGCCGACTGCGGCCGCCGTGCGATAGTACGGATAGCGTCGGCCATAGTACCCGCCATAATAGGGCCGATAGGCGCCGGCGACACGGCCATAATACGGAGCACGAACGCCGTAGCCCGGACGGGCAATCGCTCCGGTACGGTACCCGTAGCCGCCCCAGCCCGGACGGGTGAAGCCGGCACCGCGGTAGAATCCGCCCGGCCGTGCCGCGATGGCTCCTGCGCCAACGCCCATCCCGACCCGAGGACCCCCGAAGCCGCCGCCGAAGCCGCCGCCCCCACCAAAGCCGCCGCCGATGCGGCCGCCGCCGCCGAAGCCCCCGCCGCGGCCGCGTTGGGCCTCAGCATCGTCCGGGAGGACAAGGGCGCCCGCTGCAAGAACGCCAAAAGCCAAGAGAAGTCTGCGCATCGCCATAGCCTCCGCCTTGTCCTCGCAGGGCATTGCCAATCGAGCAACGAGATCGACGGCACCGTAGCGATCGGCTCGCCTGCCGTGCCCGCCCTTCGAAACCAACGTCCGATCAGAATAGCCCGGTTCGAAAGGTGTGCTTGTTCGCATGGGACACCGCGTTGACAGTTTGGGCCATCGACATCGCTTAGGTGGTTCCGCGGCGCCCGTCCTTCGATGGGCTGTGTCGCCGGAGAATGCGGCGGGCCTCAACCATCGACCGAGGCGCTCGAGCATCGCCGTCGCGATCGCGCGCCAGTGTCTGTCGCTACCGGTCGGCGACCATTTCAGGCCGCCGGCACGAGCCCTCGTGGATCACCTCGCATGCGGCAAACGAAAGCAGGACATTCGGCGTCAGCCGCCCCGTCGGCTGTTGTGTTGAAATTCTTTTACAATCAATCGATAGCTTGCCCGCGGCGGACCGAAATTCAATGGCTGGTTACCGTCGTACCGCATTACTTTCGCCAATCACTTTCTCGACCGCCTCAATGACCGTGAGTTTCCGATTTACATAGCAAAACCTCGCCAGCTTTTCTGCATTCTCTTCGAGGCGTTGCGTCTCAAGGAGAGTGTTTTTCTGCAGCCCATGGTAGTATCCGCTCAGCCAGATGGCGATCTTTTGGGGATCCGCGACCTTGAAGAGATTGTACTGTTCGCAGGTAATCTTCGAGACGTCGATCGAGGTTTGCGCCTGCGAGCTGGAGCAAAGGAAGAGCAGAGCTCCGATGGCGCTTGTAAGCCTTATCATGGGCAAATCTCCCGAAGTCGGCGCATAACAGGAGGTAGGCAGCAGGCCATACCCCGGGGCGCTCCGACCTGCGTCGAGACCCCGAACCGGCCGCGCGGCGCGCAGCATGGGTAATGTGCCGCGAGGACGGTCCAAGTTCAACCGGAGAGTGGCGGTGCGAGTGCTCGACCCCAAATCGGCGCGACGCGGTTGGACTCCTGCACGACTCTTGCGGTTGGCTCTACCGAAGGCGACGACGAGATGTTGCCCCGAGCGGCAGCGACCCGTAAACCGGCCAGGCGGGCCCATTAGCGCTTTATCGCGCTGTCCTCGGAGCACGCTTCCGACATGAACAGGAACGTAGGGTTCTCGGCGGCCCTCGATGCTCGCGACGGCCCTGATGCTGACGGGATGGCCGCCGCGGCGAGAACCGGCGATAATCAGTCCCGCGGCCGGGACCCGAATCCGCGATCCTTCGGATGCATCCCTTCGGGAGACCGCCACCCGTGTTTTCGTCCTAAGACGCTGACCCGTGCTTCTTCTCATCTCGGGAGGTTTCAATGGCCTATACGCTATCGGAGGTGACCGAGTCCGTCGGCACGATCACGCTCGACAACGAGCGTCGGCGCAACGCGCTGAGCCGTCCTCTGGTCGACGAGGTCATCGCTGCGCTGCGATCGTTCCAGACGGAAAAAGTGAGGGTCGCGATCCTCCGTGCCAAGCCGGGCGCGAAGGTGTTTTCGGCCGGTCACGATATCGACGAACTCCCCGAGAGCCGTCGCGATCCGCTCGGCTGGGACGATCCATTGCGCCAGCTCGTGCGCGAGATCGAGACCTTCCCGGGACCGGTGATCGCCATGGTCGAAGGCGGGGTTTGGGGCGGAGCCACCGAAACCGTCTTTGCGTGCGATATCATCGTTGCCGCCGATACGGCGACGTTCGCGGTCACGCCGGCCAAACTCGGCGTGCCGTACAATGTCGGCGGCATGCTCACATTCTTGAACGCCACAGGCCTTCGCATCGCCAAGGAGATGACCTTCACGGCCCAGCCCATCGATGCTGCTCGCGCTGAACGGCACGGGATCATCAACTACGCCGTGTCCGCCTCCGAGCTGGAACCGTTCACCCTGCGTCTCGCGGGACAAATCAAGGCGAACGCTCCCTTGAGCATCGCCGTGATGAAGGAGCAACTGCGCATTCTTGCCGGAGCCCATCCGATGACGCCGCAAGGATTCGAGCGCGTCCAGGGCCTCCGCCGCGTGGTGTACGACAGCGAGGACTATCGCGAGGGCATCCGCGCGTTCAAGGAGAAGCGCAAACCGCTCTTCAACGGCGCATGAGAGCGGATGCAGGCCGGGTGGTGCGGATGCGGGCTGCGGTCTTCAGCAGGAATATCGACGAGCGCGCGCCGCTCGATGTGCCGAACGCAGGTCGTCGACACGATTTTTTAGTGCCGCCCTCGGCGCGGCTACGGCGTTTCTCGCGGCAGGGTTTCCAGCCGTCGGGTGTTCGTCATCGATGTCGATCGAGTATCCGTGATGGTCAAGGGACGTGTGGAGCCCATTGGCGGTCACTGGCAGAAGCGCATTGGCGAGCGTGGAAACGGCCCTGGCCGTGGTGGTCTGAAACAAGTCGCCCGCGGGGGTACAAAACTCGCGCGCTTCGGGGATCGATTTCAGTGACCCGCTCCTGGAGGTGGCCATGATCGGCATGCGCCGCGGAATCCCGACGATCCCTGTTTAGCCTCGTTTCTCGGCGTTCCACCGTCCCGCGCAGGTCACCCGCCCCACAGCGCTCCATGTGCCCGTGCCCGAACGCCCCGACAGACTGCCCGCGACCTCGACCCGTGTGTTGCTCCTCTGGATGCTGCCCCGAATGCGCCCATCCGCCTGTAGGCCGGCCCCGGCCATGTTAAGCCTCCTCGAGCCGCCGCTGCGAATGGTACCGTTCTCGATGACGACAGGATAACGATAAGACCTCTTGCAGGTGCCGCTTTCGGGGATTGCCTCGATGCTCCAGGGTCCATCAAACTGCCGCTGCGCAAAGGCACTATCGGCGTTCAGAGCCCAAGCAAGAGAAAGGACCAGGAGCGTAGGAACACGTGGCATGGGAGAGCCTCCCGATCTCTGGGGTTCAGATGGCATGCGAGCGACACGAACGATCTCGGGTGCGCGTTTTCGCATCACACGTCCTCCGAGGGCCTCCCGGCCGCGAGGCGCCGCAGCGAACGTCCCTCGGGCTCCGTCATGCGGGCCCGACACGCCCTCGACCGAACGCCGATCCCCCGGTCAGAGATGCGGTGAGCGCGCGACGGGTTCGCTGGGAAACCCGGCACGCTGGCCGACTTTCCCATGACGGGGCCGAGCCGCGGTTCGGAACCGTCCCGTTCACCAGTAACGACGATAGCCGTAGTATCCGCGACGATAGGCGACGGCGCGTGGGCCAAAGTAACGGGGCCTCACGTAGCGTGGCCCGTAATAGCCTGGATAGTACCCGCCGTAGTAGGCTCGGCGTGGGTAATAGCGCGGCCCATAGTACCCGTAGCCGTAAGCCGGGTAGCCATAATAGGGCCGATATCCATAGCCGTAATAGGGTGAGGTCGCGGCGGCGGCGATGAGACCGCCGATCAGGGCACCGCCGATCAGTCCGGCGGCGACAGCCCCGCCCCCGCCATAGCAACATCCCCTATGCCATGCGTTGGCGGTTCCACCGCTCCCCATCAGGAAGAGAGCTGCGCAGGTCGCAATCACGAGCTTTCTCATACCACCCTCCTCCGGGTGCCGACCGCGAGGATCGCATTCCGGAATATACCACAGCTCGAGAAGGGACGCTCGGAGGGGACGATTTTTCAGCGCTGCAGGTTTATTCCCCTCGCTCGTGATCGCATAGCGTGAGACCTGAGACGCACGGAACCTGCAGAGAGCCGTTTCGAAATGCGCAACGGGCAGCGGCCAGGCCGCCGCCGTGCGTCGGAGCGCGACTCTGGCGCGTGTACGTGATCCTCAGGCCGAGGCCCGTCGGACATCGGCCCGCCTTGACGGTGTCGCTGCGGTGCGTGATCTGGGCAAGGGCGGCTGTGTCGCTAAGCCCTGGCTCAGAAGTCGCGCTGGACCCGGAGGCGGCCTTCGAGGGCCGAGTCCTCGCTCGTGAGCCGGACGGGAGCAGCCGGGGTGCCGACGGTCAGAATGCGGCCCTTCGGATCGACATGGATGTACAAAAGCTCGAGGCCAAGGTCCAAGCCCTGCACCGGGGTCCAGATGGTGTTGGTGCCGAGGCGCCACTCATCGACGTCCGGGAAGCCGATCACGTTGCCCAGCACTGGGTCGACCGCCGAAGCGATGCGCGCATAATCGATGCGCGCGTACGAGCCGAACAGGTTGGTCTGAACCGTTGGCGTCCAGTAATGGGTGAAGCCGGCGGCAATCGAGAAGCCCTTCGCCTTCTCGAGCTCGTTCGTGAAGACGTTCACGACGGCATCTGGCGTGCCGACGCTGATCAGGCCGGCCGTGGCGCTCGGGCCTGCGACGAGGTTGTTGAAGCCGATATACGAGAGGGCGCCCTGCGTATAGGCGGTGGACCACCAAGCGCTGTCGCCGGTGCCCAACACCGGAAGGTTGACGACGCCGTGGAAGCCGACCGCCCAGCCATACTCCGTGTCCGCGAAAAGACGCCCCGTGCCCGGTATCACGCCGCCGCCCGCATCCAAGGTCGGCGGCACGCCGACGTCGCGGATCTGGTGCACGGCACCGGCGAGCTGCGTCGAGCCCCAGGTTCCCTTCCAGCGGATATTGCCGACCAGGTCCGGCACGGTCTGGCCGCCATAGACGAGGGCGTCGGTGCCCGGCGCAAAGGCGGTCACCGGGCCGACATCGCCGGCGCGGCGAGTCAAGCCGTCCTCGATCCCGATCGTGGCCGAGAGCCCATCGGCGAACGCGAAGGTATACGCGAAGGTCGTGACGTTCACGATCGACGGGTCGTTGTAGCGCAGGTCGCCGAAGTGCGGCGCCGGCAGGTCGGGGTCGGTGAAGAACGTCACGACCTTACCGGCGGTCAGGCCGCCGAACTGCACGAAGGCCTGCGCGAGGTTTGAGTTGACGACGGGCTGGTTGAGGATTCCGTCGGAGCTGCCCGTGCTCGACGTGTCTTGCGTGATCTCGTAGCGGATATAGGCGCGCAGGAGGCCGTACGCCGTTGCCGTGCGGGAATCGATGTTCAGACGGCCGCGGGCCCGGAAGCGGACCGCGTTATCGTTGCGGCTGACCGGCTCGATGGAGCTGAGTTCGGCGCGGACGCGGCCGCCGACACGCAGGCAGGTGTCGGTGCTGCCAGGGACGTAGAAGAAGCCCGCCCCATAGGCGGAGCAAACCCGGACGTACTCGACAGGCGCAGCGCCGATCGCCGGCAGGTCGGCCGCATGGGCCGCTCCGCTCAGGGCCAGTGCGGACCCAAGCAGAAGGCTTCGGACTCGCGTCATCGAGTAAGCTCCGCAAGACTCTCATGTTTAAGACTGTGAAGGTTTGACGGGACAGGCCGGAAACCGTCAAGCTCGCTTCGACGATCGCTTACCCAACGTCATTGATTCTTGCTTGGTGTGGCTCGCGCGACGCACCTGCGCGAGGCGGGAAGCCATGGCGGCGATTCAGCTCAGCAGAAGCTGAACGGCGATAATCTTCACGATGGTCGTGCTCGGGAAACAGATCGCGTATCCAATATCCGGCCGATCGGTTGGGGCCAAGCGCCCAGCCGCGGCGAGGATCGCGGGATTGCCGGTCGAGCCGGCACACACGCCGAGCAGATCGTCGAACGGAATACGCAGCAGATACCCACCGGCCAGCACGATCAGGACAAGTGTGAGCAGGACGGCGGCCCCGCCGAGGAGAATCTGTATTCCGATCGCCGCCACGGTCTGCACGAAGGGCGCCCCTGCGCCGATGGCCACGGATCCGATGAACACCGACAAACCCAAGTTCCGCAGGACCAGGTTTGCAACCACCGGCATTCGCCAGCCGATCGGTCCCGTGCGGCCGAGCCAGCCGAGGACAAGCGCCATGACGAGCGGCCCGCCGGCCACGCCCAGGCTGAAGGTTCCGCCTCCCGGCAATGGGAGCGGAATCATGCCGAGCACCAGCCCGAGCGCCATCCCGACACCGATCGACACGAAGGACAGTTCGGCGTTGCCCTTGATGCTGTCGCCGAAGAAGCGTCGGACTTCGGCCTGCCGGCCGACAGGAATTGCGACCACGAGGCGATCGCCGAACTCGATCGTCAAGTCGGGGGACGCAACCAGTTCCAAATCACCTCGGCGGACGTGCGAAATCGTAATCGGGAAATCAGGCAGTGCGATCTCCCGAAGCGGCTTGCCGACGAACGCCGCTTTTGAAACGTACACGCGTACCACATCGAGGTTCGCGCGATCGCGGCTCAGACGCCCCGGCTCCTCGCGGCCTATGACGGCTTTGGCTTGCTCGAGGCTCGCTGGACTGCCGACCAAGAGCAGCCCGTCGCCCTCCTGCAGGTTTGTCTCGGCGGCTGCCGGCGCATTCACGTGTTGATGTCGAACCGCAATAATCTTGACGTCGGACGGCAACGTCGCGGACAGCTCTGCCACGGTCCGACCCCGGGACTCGGACTCGAGGGTTAGTTCAGCAACCCGGACGTTCTGCGACGGGGGATCGAACTTCGGTTTGACCAGCGCGGCCATGATGGTCATCAGCACGATCGGACCCACCACGCCGAACGGATAGGAGACCGAGTAACCGACCGCAGGATCCTGGTTGCCCGCCGCGGCGAGGGCCGCCTGCAAGGTCGGCGTGCTGGTGCCCGAGCCTGCGAACAGTCCGGCCGCGATTCCCGGCGAAACGCCGAGCGGCTTGGCGAGCAACAAAGCGACCACGAGGGAGGCGATTACGGCGACGTTCGCCAGAAGGATGTACTTGAGGCCCGGCCCGCGGAGGCTCGTGAAGAACTGCGGTCCGTACTGAATCCCCACCCCGTACACGAACATCAGGAGGCCGAGGGTTCCGACGAGCCCCGGCGGCGCTGCCTTCGGAGCAATGGCACCAATGATCAGCCCGGTGAACAACACGGCCCCGGCCCCGAATGAAACTCCAGCGATCGAAACCTGCCCAATCGCGTAACCCGTGGCGATCGCGAGAAACAGCGCCAGCAGCGGCGACGCTTCAAGCAATGCACGAAGGACGTCCATCATAGGTCCGCTCATCTCGCTCGACAGCCGGCCTCACGAAACTGACCGATCACCCGTGCGACCAGTTCGGGCGACGCCGGCGCGGTGTCGGAGAGTTCGTAATCGAGGCCGAGGGACTTCCATTTGAAGGCACCCATCTGATGGAACGGAAGGACCTCGATCCATTCGACGTTCCGCATCGGCGCCACGAACCGCGCGATGCCGTCGACGTTGGCGGGGTCGTCCGTGAGATCGGGCACCAACACGAAGCGAACCCAGACCGGCTTGCCGAGGGCCGCCAGCCGTTCCGCGAACTGAAGCGTTGGACCCACGTCCTGACCTGTCGCCCTGCGGTATGTCGCGGGGTCCCAGGACTTGATGTCGAGCAGCACGAGGTCGACGGAGCCCAGGTAGTCGTCGTCGGCTCGCGCGCCGAGGAATCCGGACGTGTCCAGCGCGGTGTGCAGTCCCATCCGCTTCGCGGATGCGAAAAGCCGCTTGGTGAAATGGACCTGCGTCAGCGGCTCGCCGCCCGAAATCGTCAACCCGCCGCCCATGGCCCGTAGCGCTGGGGCGTAGGAAGCAAGCCCACGTTCGGCGCGTTCGAAGGACACGCGTGTGCCGTCCTTGAGATGCCACGTATCGGGATTGTGGCAATACAGACATCGCAACAAACAGCCGCTCACGAAGATCGTGACGCGTATGCCCGGCCCGTCTACCGTCGACCCGGTCTCATAGGAGTGGATCCACCCGAAGTCGCCCTTGGGGTCGCGAAACTGCGCCGTCTCCGGCGCGTCAGGCGATTGCGCATGACGCAAAGCGTGCCGGTCGCTCGCCCAAGGCGCGTCCGCCATGACATCACACCTCGGCGTGGAAAGTACGGCTGATGACGTCCATCTGCTGCTCTCGGGTGAGGCGGATGAAGTTTACCGCATATCCCGAGACGCGCACCGTCAACTGCGGGTACTTGTCGGGATTCTCCATCGCGTCGAGCAGCGTCTCGCGGTTGAGGACATTGAGGTTCATGTGGAATCCGCCCTGTCCGCAATACGTGTCGAGCACTTTCACGGCCTGTCCGATTTTTTCCTCCGGATCCACGCGGCTGGGGCTTGGCGCCACCGACACGGTGTAGCTGATGCCGTCCTGCGCGTCCGCGTAGGGTAGCTTGGCGACCGAGAGGCACGAGGCAAGCCATCCGTGGCTGTCGCGGCCATGCATCGGATTGGCGCCCGGCGCAAACGGCTCGCCGGCCTTGCGGCCATCCGGGGTGTCGCCGGTGTTCCTGCCGTAGACGACATTGCTCGTGATGGTCAGAACCGACTGCGTGTGCACCGCATTGCGGTAGGTCGGATGCTTGCGAAGCTTCTTCATGAAGGCCGACACGAGGTCGGCCGCAATGCTGTCGACGCGATCGTCGTTGTTGCCGTACTTCGGGAAATCCCCTGTGATCTCGTAACCGACGACCAGTCCATCGTCACGCCGCCGCGGCTTGACCTTCGCGTGCTTGATGGCGGAGAGGCTGTCCGCCACCACCGACAGACCGGCGATGCCGAACGCCATCGTGCGAAGGATCTGCTGATCGTGAAGCGCCATCTCCAGGCGCTCGTAGTAGTACTTGTCGTGCATGTAGTGGATGCAGTTCATGGAATGGACGTAGGTACGCGCGAGCCACTCCATCATCGCGTCGAACTTCGCCATGACGTCGTCGTAGTCGAGGACCTCGCCGTCCGCCGCCGCCGCCGCCGGACCGACCTGTTCACCGCTCACTTCGTCGCGGCCGCCGTTGATGGCGTACAGCAGGCACTTCGCGAGGTTCACCCGCGCGCCGAAGAACTGCATCTGGTTGCCGATGCGCATGGCCGAGACGCAGCACGCGATGCCGTAGTCGTCGCCCCAGTAGGGGCGCATGAGATCATCGTTCTCGTATTGAAGGGACGATGTTTCGGTCGATATCCTGATGCAGTAGCGTTTGAAGGCATCGGGAAGCTGCTTCGACCAAAGCACCGTCATATTGGGCTCCGGCGCCGGACCAAGGTTCCTCAGCGTATGCAGCATGCGGAAACTGGTGCGTGTGACCAACGGCCGGCCGTTGAGATCCATGCCGCCGACGCACTCGGTGGCCCAATAGGGATCGCCCGAGAACAGCGCATCGTAGTCCGGCGTGCGCAGGAATCGCACGATACGAAACTTCTGGACAAGCTGATCGATGAGTTCCTGGGCGCCCTCTTCGTCAAGAGCGCCGCTCTTCAGATCGCGCTCCATGTAGATGTCGAGAAAAGAGGAGATGCGACCGATCGACATCGCCGCGCCGTTCGCTTCCTTGATGGCGCCGAGATAGCCGAAGTAGGTCCATTGCACCGCTTCGCGGGCATTCGCCGCTGGGCGTCTGATGTCGCACCCGTAACCCGCAGCCATGATGGCCAGATCGGCCAAAGCCCGCATCTGCTCGGAAATCTCCTCGCGCTCCCGGATGACCTCATCGCTCGGCCATCTGGCATCCAGCAACGCGCGCTCGCCGCGCTTCGCCTCGATCAACCGGTCCGTCCCGTACAGTGCCACGCGGCGATAGTCGCCAATGATGCGTCCGCGACCGTAGGCGTCGGGCAAACCGGTGATGATGTGGCTCCGACGGCACGCCATGATCTCCGGCGTATAAACGTCGAAGACGCCGTCGTTGTGGGTCTTGCGATATTTTGTGAAGATGTCGTGCACGATGGGATCGGGCTCGAAGCCGGCCGCCTTCAACCCGCTTTCGACCATGCGCAGGCCCCCGTACGGCATGATCGCGCGCCGGAACGGCGCATCGGTCTGCAGTCCGACGATCAGCTCGTTGTCCCGATCGATGAACCCGGGCTGATGAGACGTCATCGAGGACGGCGTCTTGACATCCACGTCCAGCACGCCCTTGCGGCGTTCCTCCTGGAAAAACGGCTGCAGTTTCGCCCAGACGGCCTTCGTGCGTTCGCTCGGGGGTGCGAGAAACGCCTCATCGCCATCGTAGGGCGTCACATTGCGCTGGATGAAATCGCGGACATCGATCGTGCGCTGCCATCGTCCGGGCGCAAAGCCGGACCATTCGTCTGCGGTCGTCGCGGCGTTCGCTGGCAGCGGTGAATCCCCGGTCGTGGCGGCCGCCGTTCGACGCGGGTCGATCTCGTGTTTCGTGGAGGGCGCGACTTCCTGAGCAGCGACGGCTTCCATCGGCATGGCAATCTCCCAGGCATGTCGATTGCAGAATTTGCTATTTGATCGCCGGAAGGTCCAGTGCAGTCCGCCGTTCTATTGCTTGACGCAACGACACCTGGACCGCGCAGCAAACCAGCGAGGTATGGTACCGAAAGGCCGAGTATCTGACCAGAGGGCACGATAATAGTTCCATAGTTGAAAACGTCTCTGTCCCAAACTGTTAAGCGCAAGTCTCAATCGATCAAGCACAGCCGCTTCGACCTCGTACGTTGAACCGCAAACCAATCATCACGATCGGGAGGATGTGTCATGAGTAGCTCTAACAGGAATGACGAGCCGTTGCCGCCCCCGCCGGAAACAGCTGACGTTCCGTCGGGCATGGACCGCCGCTCGTTCCTCATGCGCCACGCCGCCATCGGAGCCGCGGCGGTGATGACCGGAACGACCTGGACGCCCGAGGCGCGCGCGCAGCAGGCCGCCACCGAGGCGGCGGCGCAGCAAGCCGCGAGAGCGGCCGCAAAGGACGATGCAGGGCTCAAGATGAGCGGCGCCCTGTCCCCCGACCTGGCCGTTGTAAAGACGTCCAAGGGGCCGGTGATGACCGTGGCGGACGAATTCTACAAGGTGGGCCCCGGCCCCTCGAGCTCGCACACGATCGGGCCGATGCGCATCACGTACGACTTTTACCAGCGCTGCACGAAACTGCCGGCCGACCAACTCGCGCAGGCCACCGGTCTCAAGGTGCATCTGTTCGGCAGCCTGAGTGCCACCGGCAAGGGCCACGGCACCGAACGGGCCTCGCTCGCGGGCCTGGTCGGCAAGGAGCCCGCGACCGTGGACCCGCTGTTCCTCGACGCCATGATCACCAAGCCTCAGCAAACCTATCCGGTGACGCTCGGCGGTAAGACGCTCGAGCTATCACTAGCCGACGTCATCTATGATGCGCCGAAAGGTGATTTCAAGCACCCGAACACGATGACTTGCAAGCTCATGGCCGGCGACAAGGTCCTCTACGAGCAGGAGTATTATTCCGTTGGCGGCGGGTTCATCGAGTGGAAGGGCTACGAACCGCCCAAGAAGGGCCAGCCGAAATATCCCTATGCGACCATGAAGGAGCTCCGTCAGCACGCAGAAAAGAACAACCTTTCCGTGGCCGACGTCGTCATGGCGAACGAGGTGGCGGTGTCCGGCAAGAGCGAGGAGCAGGTCAACGCCTTTTTGGACAAGATCGCCGGGGCGATGCTGGCGACCGTGAAGTCCGGTTTGTCCGTGAAGGACGATGTCTTGCCCGGCCCGATCAAGCTGCACTCCAAGGCGGCGACGGTCTGGGAGCGCGCGATGGACGAAAAGTACGAGAGCGACCGAGCGATCGCGCTGGTCGCGGCGTGCGCGCTCGCGGCGTCCGAGGAAAATGCCCGCGGTCACCTGGTCATCACCGCACCAACGGGCGGCTCTGCGGGCGTGATGCCATCGATCGTCTACGCTCTCGTGGAGAGCAAACGCAAGGTGCCGATGGAGAAGATCCGTCAGGGCCTGCTCACCGGGGCCGCCGTCGGGTACTTGTGCAAGCACCACGCGACCCTCGCGGCGGCGGAAGGCGGCTGCCAGTCTGAAATCGGTGTGGCGTCGGCAATGTCGGCTGCGCTCATCGCGCAAGCCATGGACAGCTCGCCGCAAGTGATCGAGAACGCGGCGGAGTCGGCGCTCGAGCATCACCTCGGCATGACTTGCGACCCGGTCGCCGGATATGTGCAGGTGCCCTGCATCGAGCGGTGCGCCTTCGGCGCCGTGAAGGCTTGGGTCGCCTTTATGATCGCGACCAACGAGATCGCGAGCAGGCACCGCGTCGATCTCGACACGACGATCAAGACTCTGGCCGATACCGGGCGGGACATGAACGCAAAGTACAAGGAGACGAGCGAGGCAGGACTGGCTCAGAACCTGGTCCTTTGCTGAGTTGCGCGAGGCCGCGGAGCAGCGCGAACGACTGCGGCGCTCCCGACCGAAGGCGGTTCACCGGGTGTCCCCGCGGGTCAACCGAACATGGAGGTGCGCGGCCGTGGTCGTTCGTGCGGAGCCGACGTTCGGCTCCGCGCGATAGTGTGCCGACGCCCACAGGCACGCGGCTGGCAGGAGCGTGACCGTCCTAGCTGACGCCGATGCGGCCTTGATCGTGCTGGGCGCGCGGGTTCCGGTCGTCCTTACGAGTTCGACTCGCACATCACGCAGCCGGCGTCCTGTGTCGTGGCTTCAGGGGGCTGAGGCAAGACGCTCGCAACGGTCGCTTCCGGAGGTCTGACCGCGGCGCCTGCCCATGGCGGTCCCGCTGACAAGCCGGGGTTCGCAAGGCGCCGCCAATCCGCCTTGGCTATATGAGCCCGCATCAGGCGCCGCCAACGTCGAGGACCCCCTCGGTCAAACGATGGGATCATCAAGGAAACGGCCCCGGAGAATGCGGATACGCCGAGGCGACACTTTTTGGATGGCGCGCGAAGCGCCCTCGTCGGGTATCATGATCGCGTCGGAGATCCTTGTGGGATCAACGTTGCGCCCCACTCGCGGGGTTCGCGAGGTTGCAGTCAGCAGAACCTGGTGAGCACAAGGGGCGCGGAGCTCCTCGAACGCTTCTCCGCTCCATGGGCCCGGCCCGCGCGAGACGCGGACAGGTCGAGACGGGAGGAGGCCATGGCACTGTCGTTGGACGACGCGGCGGAAGTGTTCCGCGAGGCGATGCGCGAGGCCGTCAAGCGGTATTCGCGCTGGTACTTGATTCAAGGGGTGCTCCTGATCGTCGCGGGGCTTCTCGCGATCATCTATCCCGTCATCTCGTCGGCGGCGGTCATCGTGCTCCTCGGCTGGCTTCTCATCATAAGCGGCCTGCTGCAGGGCCTGAGCCTGATCGGCGCCCGTCACGTGCCGCATTTCTGGATGCAGCTCATCTCCGTCGTCCTGGCCGTGCTCGTCGGCTTCCTGTTCCTCCGCGACCCAGCGCAGGGGCTGGTGACGATCACGCTGCTCCTCATCGTCTTCTTCATGATGGAAGGCATTTCGAAGGTCGTCTTCGCGCTGACGATCCGACCGTTCCCGAACTGGGGCTGGGTGCTGGGAAGCGGGATGGTCGGGATCCTGTTGTCTCTGATCCTCTGGGCCAGCCTGCCGGTGACCGCCGTCTGGTTGATCGGGGTCCTCCTCGGGATCAATCTGATCAGCGTCGGCGCGGCGATCGCACTTCTCGCCTGGCAGGTACGGCAGGGCTGAACGCGGATGCGGAGAACACGATAGCCATGCGGCTCGCGCGCACCCGTAGCCCATCGAGTTCTCCGCCGTGTCGATGGGGCGAAGGCCACGTCGGCGACATGACGGAGGCGCGACCCGCCGATCGAGCCGCGGCAGCGGCACCTCCCTCCAGGCGAACGGTGACCCGCCCGCGTCACGGCTAAAGCAGAGTTCAGTGGCGTGGAATCGGCCGAGCGTTTCAGCGCTTTGGACTCCGCGCCTCGACTGGATCCATTCTAGGCTCTGCCGTCGGGGAGGCGCACCGTGCGTCTCATCACCTCGAAGATGACCGCCGTCGACCATCCGAACAGCAGCACGCCGTTCATCGCCGTAATCGGACCAAGCAGATGCCAGCGCTCGACTGGCACCACGTCGCCATAGCCGAGCGTCGTGTAGTTGACGAACGCAAAGTAGAGGACGTCGGTATCGGGAGGAGCGACGCCGAGCATCCAATAGGTGAGCGCCCATGTCGTCACCTCGACGACGTGGGCCCCGAGGAGAACGGCGACGGCGGCGACCATCACGGCGCTGAGCCACAGCTGCGGGCGTCGCCGCTCCCACATCCAAGCCTTGCGCGCGGCATCCACGACCGTCGTCATGACGACGGCATGTATCGCGATGTTCCCGAGACTGACGATTCCGCCCAAGAGGAGTTGTCGCAACATCGCCTCGTTCCTACGGCGACGCGGCGGGAGTCAGATAGAGCACGACGGCGATGATGAAGTAAAGGGCGAGCAGTTGAGCGCCCTTGAACCAATTGGACTGCCCCGCCGCCGCAACGGTGGCTCCGAGCAGGACCGCGGCGAACAGCAGCCACAACTCGGCCTGAGAGAATATCAGCTGAAACTGCGCCTGCCCCACGGCCGGCGCGACCAGCACGAGTAGCGGCGCGACGAAGAGAGCGATCTGCACGCAGCTCCCCAAGGCGATGCCGATGCTGAGGTCAACTCTGTTGGAACGGGCCATCGCGATGGCCGATCCGGATTCTGCGGCGCCGCCGACGACGGCGAGCACGATCACGCCCATGAACATCTGCGACATGCCGAGCGATGTCCCCGCCTGTTCGGCAGCGCCGACGAGGATCTCGCTCATCCAGGCAGCGCCGAGCGACGCAAACAGCAGCGTCGCAATGCCCCACGCGATTCCGGGATGCTCGCTGGCCTCGCGGTCCGGCGCAGGCGCGTTCAGTTCGGCGAACGTCTCCGGATGGGTTTTCAGAGAGAAGATCAGAAACAAGCCGTAGAGACAGAGGAGAACGATCGCGACAACGAAGTCCAGGGTGGCGTGCCGGACCTCAACCAGGTCCGGTCCGAACGCGCGGTGGAAGGCACTTGGTATCGCGAGGCTGATCCAGGCCAACAGCATCATCGACGAGAAGGTTCGGATCGCACCGGGGTTGTAGTCCTGGCTATGGTGACGGACGCCGCCGAGCAGGAAAGACAGACCGAGCGCCAGCAGAAGGTTCCCGAGCAGCGCGCCGACGATCGACGCGCGCACCATCTCCAGCAGGCCGGCACGCAGGGCGGTCACCGCGATGATCAGCTCCGGGAGGTTGCCGAAGGTCGCATTGAGAAGGCCGCCGACGGTGGCTCCGGTATGGACGGCGACCTGCTCCGTTCCTTGAACGATGAGCTTCGCGAAAGGCACGATGGCGATCGCGGCACAGAAGAAGACGACGCCGGCGGGAACATTGCCGCCTCCATCGAGAAGAGCGGCGAGGGGCGCGAAGATCAAGAGCCACAAGAGAGAAGGTCGGAGCAGCGTTCGCGCCGCGTGCGGGACCCGGCTCGCGGAAGGCACGTTCGGCATCATCGTCCTCCCCCGGCGGGTTCTCGGCTACATCGACCCGTCATCGCGGCGAGGGCCGCGATTCGCGTGATCCCTCATCACAGCCGAAGTGCCACATGCGTCGCGTCAGGCTCGCGTCCGACGCTGGTCTGAAGCCCACTTCTCTCGAAAACCTTCAGCATCGCGACGTTGTCCGGCAGGATATAGGCGATCAGCTCCTCGAGCCCGGCTTGCCGCGCGATGACCGCGAGATGACGCATGAGAAGCGGGCCGATGCCGAGTCCCTGGTGAGGATCGTCCACGGCGAATGCGATCTCGGCCCGACCCGGCTCCAAGACGATGTACCGCGCTCCACCGACGATCGCCGACCGTCCATCTTCCTCCACCAGTGCCACGAGAGCGACGTGATTGACGAAATCCACGTTCACGTAGAAGTCGATCTCCTTCTCCGTGAAGCCGTGCTTGAAGGCGAAGAAGCGCTGAAAGATGGATTGCTTGCCTGCACGTCCGATTGCGGCGAGCATGCCGGTTCGGTCCTCGGGCCTGAGGGCGCGGATCTCGACGCTGCGTCCATCGCGCAGCGATTCGCTGGCCGAGTAGCTTGCTGCGTTCATCACCGCTTCCTCGCGGACTCCCGATGGGCGTGCCCCATCCCTCCCTTCAGAACGCGCGTCGCCTTCACGAGTCCCAGACGGTTCGACGCGAAGCCGGCTTCCCGCCGCGTATTGTCGACCAGCCGCTGCGTCGCGAATGGTCTTTGACGCACCTCCTCGTCGAAGCGCTCCCGCGTCAGATCCGCCGGCGTGCGCTCGTTCAGGACCGTCGCGCTTCGGCCGGTGATCTTTGCGAATGCGCCGCGAATGAGCGCGCGGTGATCCCCCGCTGTCGCGTTCAGTCTAACGCGGTCGGAGCACCGGTGCTTGACCGGCGGGGACGATCGCTTGATAGTTTGCGACATCGATGTCGTCGTGCGTACTCAGGAATGTCTCTGGCCTGCCGGGCGCTTTCTTCCAGCGGGCCGGCCCTGAAGACCGCGAGCTAACGCGCTGGCAGCAAAGTCCCGTCATCGATCAAGATAGAACCGGGCAATTCGGCATTGACGGGCGCTGACGCGGCGGCCGCGTTTGGCAGGAACGGGCAGCGCAGGATCATGCCTAGGGGACATTGATGTCACTCCGATGTCAGGTGAGCCGCCGGGAAGGGAATGGCAGCGTGCGCCCATGAACGAGGTGAGCACGCGGACGACGCTTGTCGGACCAAGCGCTGGTGGTACCCGCGCTTGGATGGCGGTCGGTTTGCTGTTCTTGTTCATGCTCATCAATTTCGCCGACAAGGCGGTGCTCGGCCTCGCCGCCGTTCCGATCATGCAAGAGCTGGAGCTAAGTCATACCGAGTTCGGCCTGATCGGGGCGAGCTTCTTCACGTTCTTTTCGCTCGGTGCGGTGGTCGTCGGGTTCCTGGTGAACCGCGTCGATACCAAGTGGGTGTTGGCCACCCTGGTGCTGATCTGGTCCCTGTGCCAACTCCCCATGCTGCTGCCGCTCTCGGCTGCCGCGTTGATCGTCAGTAGGGTCGTCCTTGGCTTCAGCGAGGGTCCAGCCTACCCGGTTGCGCTGCATGCGGCCTACAAGTGGTTCGCGCCGGAGCATCGGGCCGTGCCGACGAGCGTCATCGCCATCGGCGCGCTGGCAGGCAACGGAATCGTGGCGCCCGCGATCGTCTGGATCATTACCTCCTGGTCGTGGCGTGCGGCTTTTGCCGTTCTCGGTGCAGTCGGCCTCGTCTGGTGCGCGGCATGGCTGGCTGTTTTCCGCGAGGGACCGCTCGGAGCCGATGCCACGATCTCGGGCGAACATAAGACCCGAGCGTCGTATCGACGGCTGCTCGGCTGTCGGACAGTCATTGGCGTGCAGATCGTCGGCTTCGCGGCCTATTGGCTTCTGACCCTGGCCGTCATCTGGCTGCCGGCGTTCTTGAACGAAGGGCTCGGCTATACATCGATCGACGCTGGTTGGATCGTCATGCTGGTGGCCCTGTGCCAGATCCTGCTCCTACCGATCATCTGTACGTTTTCCGAACGCCTGCGGCGGCGCGGCACGGCGAGCCGGCTGGCATATGGATGGATCGCGTCCGGATGCAGCCTCGCCGCAGGCTTGCTGACGATTCTGCTGGCACAAACCGCGGGATCGTTCGCGACGATCGCTTGCACGGTCCTCGCATTTTCGCTCGGTAACGTGATCTTCGTGCTCGGACCTGTCCTGATCGCGGAGGTCACGCCGATCGGGCAGCGCGGAGCGGTCCTTGGAATCAGCAACGCCATCACGACGCTGGCCGGCCCTCTCGCGCCGGCCGTCATGGGAGTCATCGTCGACCTCGGCGCCGACCCCGCGGATGGGTTCCGCACGGCCTTCGCCGTCGCGGGGACCGTCGTGATTGTGGGAGCGCTTGCGGGCTTCGCGCTGATCGTGCCGGAGGCTGATCACGCGAGGTTCGCCGCCCGGCCCAGACGGCGGGACGCCCCTCCAGGCGAGCAGGCGCATTGACCGGGTCCCGGAGAACCCGCCCGCCGGGCCAGGTTGCGGCGCTCTCTGGTCGGTTCGGCGCTCGTGTCCGTACCTAGCCGGAGAACAGGACCCGCCCCGAGGAGATTAGAGCCAATTTCTGTTGCGTGGAATCAGCGCTTCACCTTGGTCCATCAAGACGAAAAGGCGCCTCGATCCGGTCGAAGTGGATGTTCGCCACGCACGCTCCTCCCTGGTGTGTTTCAGTGTCCGCCGAACACGAGGGTTTGGATCGGCAGAAGGAGTGCCTGGATCCGCAGGATCATGGCGTGCACGAGCGCGACGGCATCGACCCCGTGGAGCGCGAAGCGCCGCACGGTGCCGATGTCGCCCGATTCGATCAGCTCGTGATTGCTGCTATAGGCGTTGGCGATGCAGCTGCTGCCGGGCGTAACGCCTTCGAGCCCGCCCTCGTAGAGCGGCTCGAGAAAGACCAGGATGGTCCCGGGACGCGCCACCTGCTGCGGGTCGATAAGCTGCTCGCCCCCGCGGAACTGGCCGGCGGCAATGTAGTCCTGGACCGCCGTGACCACCATCGGTATCACCATCCAGGGCTTCGAGATGCACGTGACCTCGGCCGCCATGCCGACCTTCATGACCTGCGCCTCGATCTGTCCGAAGCCGGCCTGCAGCGCTTTCCGCCCGGCCCCCTCGGGGATCAGGACACCGGCCGGACGCATGAGCGGATTGACGATGTCGCCGACCCGGAGGGCGAATTGTTCCACGCGCCCGTCGACGCCGGCCCGCACCACGGTCTTCTGGAGATCCACCTCGGCCTGCGCGAGCGCCGCCTCGGCGCTGGCTTTTTCGGCCGGCAGCAGCGTGGAGATCCGAGCCTCCGCGGCCTCCTTCGCCGCCGAGGCGGCATCGATCGACCCCTGGCGTCCCACCACGGCGTTCTCCAGCCTCTCGATTTCCCGGAACGCGACATTGCCCGGGTTGCGCCGATACAGCTCCCGTTTCGTCTCCAATTCGTCGATGGCTTGCTGGTGGGCGCTCCGGGCCTCCTGGATCTTGCCTTCCGCCTCCAAGATGTCCGAGCGCGCAACCACCAGCGCGGCCTCGGTTTCCTTGATCTTGCGGCGGGCGGTCTCCGCGGCCGCCTCCTGCCGCGAGCTGTCGAGCCTGAAGATCGGCGCGCCTTTCTTGACCAGCCCGCTTACGTCGACGAAGGTCTCGGCAACGCGCCCGTTCGTCTCCGGAAGGATCGGCACGGTCCGGAAGAACAACGTGGCGTTGCTCGTCGACGGGTGATTGTAGAAGATCACCGTGATCAGCCCGACGGTGAGCATCAAGCAGGCCGTAATGCCCCACCTCAGCTCGAACCACACCGAGTAGAGCGTGATCTCCTTGCCGAGCCGCTTGCCCTGGGCATAGCGCCGATAGAGATAGTCCGGGAGGATCGTCAGAAGCGAGCAGAGAAGAAGCTCAAGCATGGATTCGCTCCTTCGGCTTGCGGGAGGGCGCCCGAGTGCCGTCCGGCCCCTCATCCACCTCGCGCCGCGCGATGTCGGCGACGCTCACGTCGGGCGCTTTCGTCATGCCGTCGGGCATTTCGCCTGTGCCCTCCTGCGGTCGGCCGCCCGCGATGGTCTCGAGGGAATTCGCGATCCTGCCGAGCGGCCGTCCGAATTCAGGGAAGTCGATCAACGCAAGCAGCAGCCCGGCGACCCAGAAGATGTGCTGATGGGTGAACAGGGCCAGCAGCCCCAGCACCGCGACGATCTCGAACTGAAGCTTGTGCGACTTGTGGGCGATCCGCTCGGGCAGGGTGTGCAGACGCAGGAACAGCAGACCGACCGCCAGAACGGCGACCACCAGGAACACGGCCATGACGACCATGAGGACGTCGGATTCCCCGGGCGCCGTGACGAACGGCGGCAGATGATGCGGGGCGGCCGGGTGAAGCGATGCAGACATGCCGCTCTCCTATGAAGACGCCGAGGCGCGTTCGGCCCGGGTGCTCGCACCGCTGGACCCGACCTGTTCGCGGGGGATCGCGAGTTCGGCCTCCGTGGCGGCAACCACCTGCTCGACCGTCACGCCCTCCGCGGTCTCGAGGAGCGTCGCTTGCCCTCCGGGGAAGCCGATCACGGCGAGCTCGGTGACGACGAGGTCGACGGGCCGGTCCGACGTGAGCGGCAGCGAACACTCCCGGACGATTTTCGAGCGGCCCTTGGCGGTGTGCTGCATGGCGACGACGACTCGTCTTGCACCAGCCACCAGGTCCATGGCGCCGCCCATGCCGGGCACCATCTTGCCTGGAACCATCCAGTTCGCAAGACGTCCGTGCTGATCGACCTGCAGCCCGCCGAGAACGGTGAGGTCGAGGTGCCCGCCCCGGATCAGCCCGAACGAAATCGCGCTGTCGAACGTGGAGGCGCCTGGAAGCGCCGTGACCGGGCGTCCTCCGGCATCGGTGAGCCATGGCAGGGCCATGCCGGGCTCCGGCACCGGACCGGTGCCGATCAGGCCGTTTTCGGACTGGAAGAAGACATGCATCCCGGCAGGGACGAAGTTCGCCACGAGGGTCGGGATGCCGATGCCGAGATTGACCAGCATGCCGTCCCGCAGCTCTTGCGCGATGCGTCTGGCGATGAGGGATTGCGCGTCCATGGCCTTACCCTTTCGAAACGAGGTAGTCGACCACCGGGGCAGGCGTCACGACGTGGTCCGGCGCGACGACGCCCACCGGCACGACGTTCTCCGCCTGAACGACGACGATGTCCGCGGCCATCGCCATCAGCGGGTTGAAGTTGCGCGCCGTGAGGGCGTAGGAGAGATTGCCCAGGTAGTCCGCGATGAAGGCATGCACGAGCGCGAAGTCGGCCCGCAGGGCGGGCTCCAGGAGGTAATCGCGGCCATCCACCGCGACCGTCTGCTTGCCCTCCTGCACGACCGTGCCAATGCCGGTCGCGGTCAGGATGCCGCCCAGTCCATAGCCGCCGGCGCGGATGCGCTCCGCGAGCGTGCCCTGCGGCACGAGGTCCACCTGCAGGGTGCCCGCGAGCATCTGCCGCTGCGTCTCCGGATTGAGGCCGATGTGGCTCACGATCACGCGGCGGAGCAGCCCGGCGTCGACCAGCTTGCCGATGCCGATGCCCGGCGCCGCGGTGTCGTTGGCGATGACCGTCAGGTCTCGCGTCCCCTGTCGCACGATCTCGTCCACCAGCGGCTCAGGGGTTCCAACGCCCATGAAGCCGCCGATCATCAGGGTGGCCCCGGCCGGGATCATCGCGGCGGCGTCCTGGAGGGTAATCGTCTTCATTGCGGTCTCCTCACTGCGCAGTCCAGCCGCCGTCGACGGGAAGAGCCGTACCGCGGATCTGCGCGGCCGCGTCGGAGCACAGGAAGGTGGCGAGCGCGCCGATCTGTTCCGGGGTGGCGAATTCGAGCGAGGGTTGCTTTTCGCCGAGCAGCTTTGCTCGTGCTTGCTCGGGGCGAAGGCTCTCCCTCGCGGCCAAGTCGTCGATCTGCTTCTGCACCAGGGGCGTGAGCACCCAGCCCGGACAGATGGCGTTGCAGGTCACCCCCGTTGTCGCGGTCTCGAGCGCCACGACCTTGGTCAGCCCGATCAGGCCATGCTTCGCTGCGACGTAGGCGGACTTGTGGGTCGATGCGACGAGCCCGTGCGCCGACGCGATGTTGATGATCCGGCCCCATCCGCGGCTCTCCATCTGCGGGAGCACCGCGCGCGTGGCCCAGAAGGCGGCCGTGAGATTGATGGCGATGATTGCGTTCCAGCGATCGATCGGGAACTCTCGAACCGCCGCCGTGTATTGGATGCCGGCGTTGCTGACCAGGATGTCGACGCCGCCGAGCTCGCGTGTTGCCCGCGCGATCATCTCGTCGATCTCGTCCGGCTTCGCCATGTCGGCGGCGCTGTAGGACACCCGCACCCCATGGGTTTCGGCGAGCGACGAACACACCCGTTCGATCTCGTCCGCATTGCCGAACCCGTTCAACATCACATCGGCGCCGTGCGCGGCGAGAACCTGAGCGATCCCGAGGCCGATGCCACTGGTCGACCCGGTCACCACGGCCGCCCGGCCCTTGAGCATCCCGGAGGCGAATGGCAGCGGTTCCGGCTTACCCGTCATGAGAGCATCCATTCCTCACCTCTTTCGGGCCGGCAGCAGACGCCAGTCCCCCGTTCGACGTCGCGACCAGCCAATCTCCCACCCGTCATGACCGCGCCTCGTCCGGCTGACCCCAATCCTGGAACAAGGGATATCGCCTTCAGGAACGGTGTCAGGATGTAGACGCAGCCGAGAACCAGGAGTCAGAAGCAGCACGAGGCCGAGTGCCTTCTCGACGGCCGACGCCTCCTCGGAAGCCGATTGCTCCCGGGCTTTCATGGTGTCGCGTGGAGCCACAGAACGCACGGTCCCTCCTGGAACGGCTGCCGTACTTCGCAAACGCGTCAACGGACCTTTCAGGCCATGATGCTGAGCCCGCCGTCGACGTAGGTGGTCGTGCCGGTGAGCCGCCGCGCGAACGGCGTCGTCAGGTAGGCGGCCGTGAGACCCACGTCGTCGATATCGACCAGCTCGCCGATGGGCGCCCGCTCGATGGCTTCCGAGAGCAGGACGTCGAAGTCCTTCAGGCCTGAGGCCGCCCGGGTCTTCAGCGGGCCGGGCGAGACGGCATGCACCCGGATGTGCTTGTCGCCGAGCTCGTACGCGAGATAGCGCACGGCGCTCTCCAGGGCCGCCTTCACGGGCCCCATCAGGTTGTAGCTTGGCACCACCTTGTTGGCGCCGTGATAGCTCATGGCAAGGAGCGTTCCGCCGCTGGTCATCAAGGGTTCCGCGAAACGCGCCATGCGAACGAAGGAGTGGCAGGAGATGTCCATCGCGACCTTGAATCCCTCGTCGGAGCTGTCGAGCAGCCGCCCCTGGAGGTCCTCCTTCGGTGCGAACGCGATGGAATGGAGCGCGATGTCGAGGCTGCCCCAGGTTTCGCGGATCTGCTGGAACACGGCCTCGAGCTGACCCTCCCGCCCCACGTCGCAGGGCGCGAAGATCGACGCCCCAAGTTCCTTGGCGAGGGGCTCGACGTACGGCCGGGCCTTTTCGTTGAGGTACGTGACCGCGAGATCCGCCCCGAGCTGGCGGAAGACTCGGGCGCAGCCGTAGGCAATCGAACGCTCGTTGGCAATGCCGATGACGAGGGCACGTTTGCCCTGCAGGATCTTCGATTGGAGTGCGGCTTTGGAGGATTCGGTCGGCTGATCGTTCATGAGCTTGCCCTCGTGCGTCGATTGTCACTGGAAGGGCGCTCGGATTCCTTCCTCGCCACCCCATCGACGTGGACATCGACCTGGTTCTGAGCCCGGGTCACCGTGATCATCTTGCCTTTCGCATGGCGTTCAGCGCCGTCGGAGAGGAGGCGCCGGATGTCGCCAAGCAGCTTGTTCTGCTTGGCATTGGCCTCCATCCTGCCCTCCACGCGGTCGAGCAGATCGAGCAGGATGCGTCGGTCCTCCGATGTCGGAAGGAGTTTTGGGAGCGCCGCGAGCGCCTTCTCGGGCTCGAAGTCGACGATGTAGGATTGCTCGCGGATGATCTCCCGGGCCGCCTCCGCGGACATGTCGAGGAGACCGACGTCCTTGCCGACGAGCTCGCGCGTCCGCTTCATGGCGGAGAGACGCCGGCGGCCGGTGCCGGCCTTCATGAGCAAGAGAGCCGCTCGGACAATGGCCCTCGTCCGGTCGCCCTCCTCGATATGCGCCAGCGCCGCCTTCACGAGCGGGGCATTGCGCACCTCGATGGCCTCGTCCGCGACGGCCTCCTTCCCCTCCGCGGCCATGCCAATTCCGGCCGCACCGTAGGTGCGGAAGAAGCTGTTCTCGACGGCCGCGTCGCGCAGGTCACGATAGAGGTCCCACGAGGCGGCGGTCACGGCGGCCGTGCAGCGCTCCATCATGGCCATCGGGCCGTCATTGTCGCGCGCCGCCCGGTTCGCCCTCGTGATGTCGGCCATGCTCTTGAGCGGCCACAGGAACGGATTGAGATCCGACACCGCCCAGCGCTGTGCGCGCTGGGGATGCATGGCTCGCCTGACGGTCGCGCCGGCGGGCGTCACCATCGCCGAAACGAGAGGGTGGACGAAGGTTTCGTAAGCGGAGGCGAGCGCCTCGGACGTCTTCTCGACCGTCTCGAAAGCCGTCTCATCCTTGCGGCCGTATTTCTGGAGGACTTGGAGGTCCTCGACCCGCCTCTCGGTCAGCAGGACATCGTAGCGCACGATCCCGTCCGTCTTCTGCTCGTCGACCTGCATGCCGTAGAGTCCGGGGGGCAGGTGCTCGATGTACTCGATCAGGTCGACGATCTGGGTGTGCTCACGTTTGGCAACCTGACCGGAAACGAAGATTCCCAAATGGCCGACGCTCTTGTGCATCAGGCCAACGATCACCTGCCCATTCGCCTTGAGGGCGTCCGTGGTCGGATAGATGTCGGCAACCCAGTTGAACGCCTGCTGCGGCGGCGTGATGTTGTCGCCGAGCGACGCGAACAGGATGATCGGCGACTTGATGGCTCTCAGGTCGAAGGCGCGTCCCTCGGACCACTCGGCATCGCCCTGCGAGAGGTTGTTCCCGACGAACAGGTTCTCGACGATCCACTTGATCTCCTGCCGATCCATCAGAAAGAAGCCGCCCCACCAGCGCTCGAACTCGAGGAAGCGCTCCGGCTCGGTGTCGATCTTGGAAAAGAGAGTGTAGTACTTGTTGAAGTAGGTGTTGCCGGGGTTGAGATACTCGAAGTTCTCTACCAGGTGGGCTCCGTCGAACGTGCCCGCGCCAAGATCACTGGCCAGGAGCGCCGGCCAGGTGCCGCCGAGAATGCCGCCCGCATAGCGCATCGGGTTCTCGCCGTCATTGCCGGCCCAGTACGACATGGGCGCCCCATTGATCACGATGGGCCCGACGAGGTCCGGCTCGACGGCACCGACGAGCATGGAGGCCCACCCGCCCTGGCAGTTGCCGATCACCACGGGCTTTCGGGTCTTCGGATGACGCTCGCCGACGATGCGCAGGAACTCGGCCTCGGCGCGTGAGACGTCCGCGAGGGTTTGCCCCGGCACCGGCTCCGGGAAGAAGATCACGAAGTAGACCGGATGCCCCGCCTTGAGCGCTACCCCGACCTGCGAGTCCTGCTTGAAGCCGCCGATCCCGGGCCCATGGCCGGCCCGTGGGTCGATGATCACGAAGGGCCGGCGCTCCGGGTCGGTTTTGACGCCGGTGGGTGGGATTATGCGCACCAAGGCGTAGTTCGCCGGCCGCTCGTACGTGCGAGCATCCGCGATCATTTCCCATTCGAAGTCCAAGAGCGGCGGCTTGCCGGCTTTCTCATGCTCGATCCAGTTGTTGCCGCGCTGGCGCAGCGTGTCCCAAAACAGGATCGAGCGCTGCGTGAAGTCGAGCCAGTAGGCGCTGGCATCGCGCCATAGGTCGAGGGGCGCCGCCGGGCGGGCCGAGGCATCCAGCCCTGGGTCGCTTGCGGCCTTGACGGCAGCCACGTAGCGCTGGAGCGCGCCTAAGCATCGTTCTTGATAGACCTGAGCGACCTTCGACTGCACGCCGGCGAATTCGGTCAGCCGGGTCTGCAGCCCGTCGTCCTGTTTGGTTTCGGTCGTCGGTTCGATCCTTGGCATGACTGTCATCCGTCCGGAGGAGGTGGAGGTTACCGCGTGCTGTCGCCCCACTTGAGGAAGAAGCCGACATCGCCGGGCAGCCCGCCCGGCCACTCGATGATCATCGCGCTGAGCCTGAACCCCGCCGGCCTGAGCTGATCGCGCCACAGCTCGTAGGCCTGACGCGGGCGTCCGGTGAGGGTTTCCGGCCAGTCTGGATCCGAGTTGTTGATCGCACGGCCCTTGTCGGTGCACAGCACGTTGGGAAACCGCATGACCATCAGCTCGGTCTGGCCGCCCTCCGCCGCCGACCGCAGCTTGGCGCGCAACGGCTGCAGGATCTCCTTCAATCGGGCAGGAGTGAGGTCGAGCGGCTCGGCCAACCGCTTGATCAGGTCGTGCCGGGCCTTTTCGGCACGATCCATGCCGTCGAACGATTTGCTGGCTTTCGCCATCTGCATTTCGGCCATGTAGTTACGCAGGTCGGTCGCCGACATGAAGGTCTCGTCCCCGAGCTCCTGGTGCGCCTTGTCGCCCGCCGTCGTCTGTTTCGGCTCAGTCTTCAGAGTCCCCATGGCATCAATCTCCCCGTTCAGGATGCGAGTTTCGCCTGCGTGGCGCCGAGCACGCTGCGCGTCTGCCGTGCGATCACGAGTTCCTCGTTGGTGGGTATGACCCACGCCGTAGGTCCGGATCCGGAAGCGATCAGCGGTCCGCCGGCGCGGTTGGCGTCCGGATCGAGCGCGAGGCCGGTCCATCCGAGGCCGGCGATCACCTCAGCGCGGGTCGCGATATCGTTCTCGCCGATGCCGCCCGTGAAGACCAGCCCGTCGAGCCCTCCGAGCGCCGCCACGAGCGATCCGATCTCGCGGGTGATACGGTAGACGAAGAGGTCAATGGCGCGCTTGGCATCCGCATTCGCCGCCGCGTTCGCGCGCAGCACCCGCATGTCGTTCGAAACGCCGGACACTCCGAGAAGGCCGGACTTGGTGTAGAGGATGCGTTCAGCCTCCTCGGGACTGAGCTGCATCTCGCGGAGCATGAAGAAGACGACGCCGGCGTCGACGGCGCCACACCGCGTTCCCATGGGAAGCCCGTCGAGGGCGGAGAAGCCCATGGTCGTCGCCACGCTGGTCCCTCCCCTGAGGGCACACAGGCTGGCGCCATTCCCGAGGTGGGCGACGATCACCCGCCCCTCGGCGAGGCGTGGATCGTAGTCTTTCAGAACCGAGGCGATGTAGTCATAGGACAGTCCGTGAAAGCCATAGCGCTTGACGCCACGCTCGCGCATCTCGCGAGGCAGGGCGAACATCCTCGCAATCTCGGGCTGGGTTTGATGGAAGGCGGTGTCGAAGCTGGCGACCTGGGGCATGCCCGGCAGGCGTCGGCGAACGATCCGGATCGGCTCCAGGTTGTGGGGTTGATGCAGAGGTGCGAGCGGCACCAGCGCCCCAAGGGTCTGGATCACCGCTTCATCCACGAGGACCGGGCCCGAGAAGGCTTCGCCGCCATGCACGACCCGATGTCCGATGGCCACGAGCTTGCGCCCCTCCTGATGCTGGCGCAACCACGACACGAGGTGCATCAGAGCCTCCTCGTGGCCGAACGCTTCGCCGGACCACGAAACCTCGTCCAGATCGCCTCCGCCGGCGTGCCTGACGATGAAATGCGCGGAACCGCCCAGGCCTTCATAGAGGCCCTTCCAGACGAGCCGGGGCTCCGCGCCGTCCTGCACGTCGAACGCTTGGAACTTGAGGCTCGACGATCCTGCGTTGAGGACGATGAGGACGGGCGTCATGGCTCACACCTCCGCGATGGCAAGCCGGGTGCGTTGGGCCTCGGCGACGAGCGAAGCCACAGCGCAGGAGGCCAGCCGGGTAATCGTCGAGTCGGCCCGGCTCGTGAGGATGATCGGGACGCGCGCGCCGAGGACGATGCCGGCAGCATCCGCGTCCGCCAGGAAGGTGAGGCTCTTGGCGAGCATGTTGCCCGCTTCGAGGTCCGGGACGACGAGCACGTTGGCCTGTCCGGCCACCGGCGACTGGATCTTCTTGATCGCCGCCGCACCGAGATCGATCGCGTTGTCGAGCGCAAGGGGACCGTCGAGGATGCCGCCGGTGATCTGGCCGCGGTCGGCCATCTTGCAGAGCGCCGCGGCCTCGATCGTCGAAGGCACCTTCGGGTTGACGGTCTCCATCGCCGACAGGATCGCGACCCGGATCGGGTCGACGTGCAGCGCCCGGGCGAGGTCGATGGCGTTCTGGACGATGTGGACCTTGTCCTCCAGCGTCGGCGCAATGTTGACGGCGGCGTCGGTGATGATGAGCGGAGTGTCGTGTCCGGGAACGTCCATGACGAAACAGTGGCTGATCCGGCGGGCGGTGCGCAGCCCGCCCTCGCGTCGGACCACGGCGCCCATGAGCTCGTCCGTGTGCAGGCTGCCCTTCATCAGCGCCTCGGCTCGCCCGGCTTTCACGAGATCGACGGCCGCCTGCGCGGCCGCATCACTGTGCGGGGCATCGACGATCTGCAGGTTGGAGGTATCCTTGCCGAGCGCCGCGGCAGCGCTTGCGATCTTGTCCTGCGGCCCCACCAGAATGGGCTCGACGAGGCCGAGCTCGACGGCCTCCAGGACGGCCTCGAGGGAGGCCGGATCGCATGGGTGCGCCACGGCAACCTTCAACCTCGGAAGAGACTGAGCGGCGGCCACGAGCCGGTCGTACTTGTCGTGCTGTCGCGGGCCGTGCTGAGACGCGCCGCGGACTGGAACCGCAATCATTATCGCTGCCTCCAATCGCTGTTCCCGACGGGCGGTCGAAATCGACTGCAGGGATGCCGCCGGCTTTCCGAAGGGCTTGCATGGAACGAGGCTTAGGCCAAAGTCCGCAATTACCCGGTTCGCTATGGTGCGAGTATGACCCTTCGCGAATCCGCTGCTTGATCGTTTGGGCCATCGCTTTGACAGTTTAGGACGAACAGGCAGGAGTCGCGTGCCATCATCGTCGCGTCCTGGACGGATCGGATCGTCCTGGCAGCACGCTCCGAAGCTATCCCGAATCACCGGGCGATCGGCGCACGGAGACGGCTTCCCCGGCGGGCTTTCGCACGAGATCGCGATCTTTCCGCACCCAGTTCCTGGTGTCCGCGGGATCGCCGGATCGGGTGAGTTCGCTCGACCGTTTCGGAGGGACGCGAGGACCGGGTTGGCTGATGCGCCAGGCCGACGGAGTCTTCCCGGACCAGCGCCGGAAGGCGCGCGTGAAGGCGCTCAACTCCGAGTACCTCAACGCCGCCGCGACCTGGCCGAGCGCCATGTCTGTCTTTGCCAGCAACTCGCAGGCGATCTCGAAGCGCACGTCATCCGCGACCTGTCGGAATGCAAGGCCTTCCGTGTGCAGGTGCCGGCTCATGGTGCGGCGGTGCATCGAGAACAGGCGGGCGATGTCGGCTGCGGAACAGGTGTCCCTGAGCAGTTGGGTCCGAAGCACTCGACGCAAGTGTTCGGTGAGCGGGCTTGTCCCAGGGGCACAATCCGACCGCGGCCCGTCTACCTTGCTGCTGGACGGCATCGGTCGCTCCTCGGTTTTTCGGGCATGCGTGCGGCCCGGCACCCATCGTAGCCTTTCCTGATCGGCCCCGCTTGATCACTTGAGACTTTCGCTTGACAGTTGTGACCGAGGGTGGGCCTTTCCCTTCCGCGCCGGCATGGCATCGACAGTTCATCCGGGCGGATCGGGATCGTGGTCCGTTGACGGCCCGGGCGTCCGGTCCGGATCTGGTCGCCTACCCACGGACGTAAAGGATCCGGGCATCGGAATTCGCGGTCTGAGCGCAGCCCGGGGCACAACAGCCCGGCGGGCCACGCCGGCGTTAGCTCATCGTGCAGGGCGTCCGAGCCCGGTCTCCGCCCGGCTGACCTACGAGCCGGACGAAACGGGGCGCGACGCCGCTCCAGAGCTGGGCCGCGCCGCCGGCGGCGAGCCCGAGATGCGGCACGAGCCGGCAACTCGAGGCCCGACGTGCTCATTTCACAGCTTGGGGAACGCTACCTGCCGGAATTTCATCGATATCCCTTAGGACACTGATCGCGACCCCGCTGGAGCCGGCCGGGGGCTTGAACGTGAACGCGTCCGGTGCCGGACTGACCCCGGTCGTCCATTCCCTGAGCCGGAGCGTGTACTGGGGGGCGGCTCCGGTCGCTTTGCTCGTGATGACGTATTTGCGCGGCACCGGCCGCTCGCCGACCTCGACCCAAATCTGCCAGTCCGTGTCGAGGTTGCGGAAGGCGAGATGCTCGCACTCGACACCTTCGATGACGCCGCGGCCAATATGCTTGGCCTCCAGCACCCCCGCGATCAGTTCCTCATATGGCTTCGACAGCAGGAGGTCCGCACCGGGCAACTCGACCGGGGCCTCGGTCCGGAGCCTGTCGACGACCTCGTCGAAGGTGCCGGCCCCAGGAACCTGAGCGAACCTGTTGCCGTCCCGGTCGTGCACCGTCACGGTGTTTCCGTCCGACACGAGCTCGACATCCGCATAGCCGCCCGTTCGGCTGACGCGGAACTTGTTCGGGCGGCTTAAGGTGACGTTGCCCGAGGCGCTGAACTGAATCTTCTCGACGGTCGGAGTCACCACCTCGACATCCGCATCATACTTCAGGGACAGGTTCTCCTGGCGGCTGACGTAGTCCGCCATGGCCTTCAGGATGCTCCGAGCGTCCTCCGCGGGCGATGCTGCATGCGCCGGGACGGACGTGATCGTCATGGCGGCGAGAAGGCAAAGCGCGGATCGCGTGAGCGCGGCTCCCGAACACGAACAGTTCACTCGCTTCATGATCCCATCCTCCTTGCTTCTTCCCTGAATGCTGGCGGCGGCGGATCGGCGCGGTCGCCGCGGCGTCACCGCGCGGGATCATCGCCCGCCGCAGGATCAGAGTAGGCGGGCCGCGGCTTCGCGCTTGATAGGAGGGGACAATCTCTTGACAGTTTGGGCCGAGGGCAGTGACTCCGCGTCACTTATTGCGGCCTTCGCCCGCCAGGCGGTCGGCGTCTGGCCCGACCAGCGCCGGAAGGCCCGCGTGAAAGCGCTGGCCTCGGAATAGCCGAGGGCCGCCGCGATCTGGCCGAGCGGCACCACGGTGTCCTCGAGCAGTTGGCGTGCAAACTCGAAGCGGACTTCGTTCGCTATGGTCCTGTATCCCATTCCGCCGCCCTTCAGGCGGCGGCTCAAGGTGCGACGGTTCATTGCGAGCAGATCGGCAAGCTCCGCCGCTGAACAGCTATTCCCCATCAGCCGCGTGCGCAGCAGCCGCCGGATATCGTCCGTGAACTCGGAACCCGGGCTGCCCTTCTGTTGCTTGATCCGCTCCTCCAGCACGCCACGCAGCATCGGATCGGCGCCGGCGACTGGGATAGCCAGGTCACGGGCCGGAAACACAATGGCGGCGACCTCCTGGTTGAACCTGACGGGCGCGCGAAAATGGCGCCGGTAGGGCTCCGGATCCGCGGCGGCGCGGGGCAAGAGCACCTCGGTCGGGTTCCATTCGGATCCGCACAGGGCGCGCAAGGCGTTGACGGTGACCGCGAGGGCTCCATCCGAGATCTGCTCCGCGCTTTCGACCTCGGATTGGTAGACCGAGAAGCTGAACAGTGCCGTTTCATGGCTGGTGGCGAGCGCCGGGACGGCACCCCGGTTCTGTATGCTCAGATTCGAGACCAGGCTGCGCAAGGCGTCCCCAACCGTCTCGGAATGTTGCATGAGGCGTCCCACCATCCCGAGGGACAGGATCGTCGCCCGCCGACCGACCAGAAGCCCGAAATGAGGACAGTTCGTGCGAGCCACACACAGCGTGAGCAGCCGGCCCAACGCCGCATGCGCGATCACATTGGAGCCATCGTCGAAAAGGCGCGGATCGAGGCCCGCCTCCGTGATGAGCGCGTCGGAATCGATGCCGAAGTCACGCAGGGCGGGAGCGATCTCCTTGGCGACGCCGAGGTGAATGTAGCCCGGAGCAAGCGTCCGCCCGTACGTCTTCAGAACGGTTGGCAGCGTCAGTACGAATTCCCCTCGGCTGCCCGTTACGGCCGGGGGAACGCTCTCGTGCGGCGTCGACATGGCCGCCTCGCGGAGTTCCAGAGGTCAATTCGAAACTGCACAGCTAATGTGAACAGCGCCGGGGCTCTGATCCACATAAGTAAACCTATGCTAATGCCCATGGGTAATTCAACAGAATTCCACCGCCTCGACGCCCGTGCCGTCAAATTTGTCCCCGACTGTCAAGCGATTTGACAGACCGGCGCCCTCATGGCTTGCGCAGAAGGAGGGAGTTTACGGGGACATGTTCTCAAACATCGAGGGGTTCACCTCGCTCACGGAGAACGCCGGTCCCGAGCAAGTGATGAACCACACCTCGCAGTATTTCGCGGCTTTGTCCGTCATCGAGCACGACCGCGCGCCGCGTGCCACCGAGCCCGAGCGGGTCTCGATGATCGCGTGGCGCAGCATACCGCAGATCGCGTCGACGGGCCGTTCGAGGCTGTCGTCGACGCCCCGCGGGGTCCACGACACAGATCATCGAGGAACCGCACCAGACCCGAGTGGGTGCTGATCGACCACCGTGGCCGAGTCTCCCCGGTTTCTTCGTGCCGGTCGTTCCCAATGCCACCCGTGTATGTCGCGTCATGGACAATGGTAGACGATCTGACCGTAGGCGTTCACGACCTGCGTGCAGCCGGGAGCGGCATAATAGTACGCTCCTGCGGCCGCAGCGCCGGCGGCTCCTACGGCGACGGCCCGGCGGGTGGTCCGCCTGGCTACGCCGGCATAGCTCATGGGCGTTGCGGGACGTCCGACCCTCGCCTCGGCGTGGCCGATGAACGATCCCGAGGGGACGAGCCTGTCGCCGTTCCAGAACATGACCGCGCCGCCCGTCGACAGGGCGAGCGCAGCGAGACCGATTCTCTTCAGCGTGCTCATTTGAAGCCTCCAGGAATTGCGCCGGTGGATTTCGTCGAGGTTCATCAAAGTGCCTGCAGCGACTCCGCTGGAGCCGCCCGGCGGCTTCGGTGCGAACGCGTCCGGTGCCGCAGTGAGTCTCGTCCCCGATCGCTGAGGGCGCAGCGTGTGCGGCGGTGCAGCAGGTTCGCAGGCGCCGCATCAGGCCAACACTACATCAGCCGGGCCGACATGCTTGATGAGTTGGGACATCGTTTTGACAGTTTAGGACGGACTGACGCCTGAACGTGGCCACAAAGGCCTTCGAGCCCAGCACCTGTGCCCATCGGAACGCCGTCTCGAATGTCGGCGTGAAACGGCCGTTCTCGATGCGCGAGACCGTTGACGGAGCAACGCCGGTCAGGCCTGACCGCAGCCGCAGCGAGGGCCCAGCTGGCCCGCGGCGGGGCTTTGGAAGCCGGCCCAAGGGTCCGTACGGTTCGGGCCCTGCCGAAGCGCACCTGAGTGTTTGAAGTTCCTCCAAAGGAAAAGCCCCGGTGCTTCCACCGGGGCTTCCTGACCAATCGGTTGGAACCGATTAGAAGTCGCGCTGCACGCGGATGCGGCCTTCGATCGCGCCGACGTCGCCCGTCAGAGCCAAGTTTCGTTCGATCGCGCTGCCTCTCGGCCGGGCGACGCGTCCCTTGAAGTCCGCCTCGGCATAGATCACTTCGACGCCGAGGTTCAGGCCGGACACCGGCGACCAGATGGTGTTCGCGCCGATACGCCACTCGCTGAAGTCGGCGAAGCCCGTGTTGGCGCCCGCCAGCGTCACGATATCGCCCGCCGCGTTGGTGAACGTGAACGGCGAAACGAACGACGCATTGCCGCCGTACTCGACCCGCGCGAACGAACCGAAGATGTTCGAGCGGAACTGCGGCGTCCAGTAGTGCGTGAAGCCCGCCGCGATGTTCCAGATGTCGGTCTTGTTGAGATCGCCGGTGAACGGGCTGACCGTTGCGTCGACCACACCGGCGTTGAACACGCTCGCCCTCGGTACCGCCGAAGCGGATGCTACCTGCGAAGCCCGAGTAGCTCGCCGCACCCGAGGAGTAGGTGCCGAACGCCCAGATCGCGTCACCCTGACCGAGCCACGGCATGGCCAAGTGTCCCGACAGTCCGACCGCCCAGCCGTACTCCGTGTCCGCGAACGCGGGCAGAACCACGGGCAGGCCGGTCACCGGATTGATGACGGCCGAGATACGTCCAGGACCCGGAATGCCGACGTCGCGGATCTGGTGCACCGCGCCCGACAGCTGGACTGAACCCCAGGTGCCCGCGGAGCGGATGTTCGCCACGATATCCGGAACCGTCTGGCCGCCATACACGAGCCCGAAGGGCTGCTGGAACAGGAATGCACCCGTTACCGGATCCTCGAACACGGTGCCGCCGGCGATGCCGCCACCCGCAATTACGACCCCGTTGTTGCGGCGCGCCTGACCCTCTTCGACCGCCAGGGTGGCCGAGACCCCGCCCCCGAACTGGAAGGTGTAGGCGAAGAGGTTGATGTCCGGGGCGTCGTCGAAGCGCAGCGTCCCGAAGTGCTGCGTCGGCAGGTCGGCGTTCGAGAAGAACGACGTCACGCGACCGGCGGTGAGGCCGCCGAACTGGATGAAGCCCTGGGCGAGGTTCGCGCTCGTGTCGGCGGCACCCGTCCGGCTCATCTCGAAGCGGACGAACGTGCGCAGCAGGCCGTAGGCCGTTGCGGTCCGGGCGTCGACCTGGATGCGGCCGCGGGCGAACAGCTGGACCGCATCGTCGAACCGGGTGAACGGCTCGACGTAGAGCGCGTCGGCACGAACACGGCCGCCGATGCGCAGGCAGGTGTCGGAGCTGCCCGGGATGTAGAAGAAGCCAGCGCCGTACGTGGAGCAGACGCGGACGTAGTCGACAGCAACAGGCTCGGCTCTCCGTTCAGGAAGATCCGCGGCCTGAGCCCCGGCAACAGCGGCGAGACCCGCCGCCGATCCGAGGAGAAGGCTCTTAACGAGCTTCATTTATGACCTCCAAAGTTTCGAGACCCTTGGGGGGCCGGGCCTTGTGCCTCGACGTTCAACGAAGCCCGCAACACGTCCCTTACCCCTGACCACTTGGCTCTCTCACCGGCACTGCGATTGAAGAATTAGCCAAATCACGACCGGGGCGCCCCCGTCGCGGTTGTCACCATATCCAGGCTTAACGTTGGGGCAAGCGCATGGATGTCGTTTTGGTCGTCGACAGCACAGGTTTGCCACGAGTGTGGCGCAAAACCCACATTCCCTAACGGGTGGGACGGTAATCAACTGTTTACGTTGGGTAAGAAGACGTTGTTGGGTTGGAGCCTTGCCATTTTACAATGCCCTTAAACCAGTCAGGCTCGCGGTCGTATCGCCTTCCTTCATCAACGAAGTTGCCTCGAGCCGCTTCACCCGCACCTTGCTGATTTGTGATCGCGGTTTCAGGTCCCAAGGTGGACGTTTTTCACGTGGGCCGGGGTGCCTCGCTGCGCTTTGAAACGGCAAAGGCCTCATGGAGGATCGGGCTCACAGCCTTGTGGAGCGGCCTACGCTCTCGAAGCAGTCCCTAGGGTGTGCAGAGCGCCCGCTTCAAACTGCGTTGCCTCAGAACCGCGGGTGGTTTTGGCGTCGGCTCGCGAGCAAGGCCATTCGGGACGGGCTCCAACTTCCCCCGGCCGCGATGGCCGTAACACGATAACGCGCCCCGAAGCGAAACTGCATTTCCTGGGACACGGCGAGGACCTCGATCGCCTTGTCGAGGTTCGCGGACGTTCCGCCCATCGAACCGCGTCTTCTCGCCCCTAATAGCTGAGCGTCGTGGCGTAGAAGTTCGCAAGCTTCTCGATCTCGCGGTCCGTCAGCTTGTCGGCAACGCTTCGCATCCGCGTGTAGATGTCGTTGCGCCGGCTGTCGTCCTTGAAGGCGCGCAATTGCCGCGCGAGGTACTCCCGGTTCTGATGCGAGAGCGTTGGAGTCTCCATCGGCCCGCCCGCGTTCGACCCGTGGCACGAGTTGCAGGCGGGAAGGCTGCGCGCGGGGTCCCCGCGTTCGACTAGGCGCACGATGTCCTCGTCGACCACCTCGGCCGTGGTGGGATCGAGAGCGCGCCGCGGGCTCGCCGCGAAGTGTCCGGCCACATCGACGATCTGCTGATCGTCGAGGCCCTGCGCAATCCCCGTCATGACCTCGTGCACGCGGCTGCCGCTCTTGTAATCGTGCAGTTGCTTGTAGATCGCCACGCCCGACTGACCCGCCAGATTGGGGTTCTGCGGGTCTGCGGCGATGCCGCGTTCGCCATGACAAGCTGCGCAGCTCTGAGCGACCTCGGCCCCCGCGGGCCTGGGCTGTCCAAGCATGCCGATCAGCTCCGTGCTCCACGCGACCTGCGTCGTGGGTTGGGCTTTTCCCTCGCTCGCCGGCTGTTGCACCGCCGGAGATCCCGGTAGGATGCCGACCGCCCGGCAGATGGCCGTGAACGCGTCGAGTCCTGCCGCCCGGCCTTGCACGATCGGCAGAATGAGGAAACCGAACACCACCGAGAACGCCAGGAGCGAGACGATGATGACGCTCGCCCAGAGACGCCAGGGCTTGTCGAGCTCCCGGAGTTCGGCTGGCCTCATGTTCAGCCCCTCCCATCGACCCGATGCACGATCGCCTCCGGCGGGTTGATGATGAAGAACTGCGCCACTGGGTAGCCGTAGGCTGCAATCATCAAGACCAGGACCAGCACGTTCCATAGGGCAAAGCCGTTGAGCGCAGCCGGGACGCGCTCCGGCGGGTGGACGGCGACCGCATAGAGCGGCCGCAGGCCCGTCGCCGCGACGGCGCGCACGCGATGGAACTCGAGAAGGTTCCAGATGAACAGGAGCGCGCTGACGAGCAGGATCCCGCCGCCCACGAACGAGACGATCACCCAAGGCCCCCAGCCGGCGATGATCGGGTCGGAGTAGTTGAACGTCGCCACCCGCCGCCACTGGCCCTGCAGGCCGAGATAATGCCACGGCAGGGTCATCACCATCATGCCGATGAACCACAGCCAAAGCTGAAGGCGCTGCGCGGCGAACGAGACGGGTTGCCGGCCGGTGAGCATCGGCCAGATCGTATAGGCGATCACGAAATACATGATCACCACGGTGCCGCCGAAGATGAGATGGAAGTGCGCCGTGACCCATGACGTGTTGTGGACCATGGCGTTCATCCCATAGGACATGTTGATCAGCCCGCCGCCTCCGCCGAACCACAACATGAAGAAGGCCATGCCGGTGGCGAGGACCATCGGGCGATCCCAGGGCAGAGCGCCGATCCAGCCGAAATAGCCCTTGCCTCCGCGCAGCCGGCCGGCGATCTCCATCGAGGCCGTGATCGTAAAGACGGTGAGCAAGGTCGGCGCTGCGACGAGCGCGGTGAAGCTCATCTGCAGGAACTTGAAGGCCGTCGATTGCTGCGGATCCATGAACAGGTGATGCATGCCGACGGGGAGGCTGTAGATAAGGAACAGAATAAAGGTCAGCCGGCCCATGGTATCGCTGTAGAGCCGTCCGCCGGCAGCTTGCGGGGCCATGGTGTAGAAGGCGATGTAGGCCGGGATCAGCCAGAAATACACGATGGCGTGCAGCGTCCATGAGAACAGCGTGCGCGAGAGACCGACGTCGATCGCCTCGTTCCAGCCGAAAGCGGCCGGGATGACCTGGAACACCAGCTCCGCCGCCACTCCGACGGTGGTCCAGAGCCACATGACGGCATTCGCGACGGTCGCGAACATCGCGAGCGGCACCGGAACGCCCGGGTTGGCGCGCTTGAAGTCGATCATCGCGAGGATCATCAAGCCACACCAGATCCACGATCCGGCGACCACGAGCACCAAGCCGATGTAGAAGAACGGGCTTGCGGTGAGCGGCGGGTAGAACGTGAAGAGGACCGTGGCGCTTCCCGAAAAGATCGTGGCAGCGGCCATCACGGAGCCCAGAATCCCGAGGCCGAAGCCGAGCCAGGCGAGCCGAGGCAGGGGCAGCGGGCGGCCGAGGGACGTCTCGGCCACGAAGTAGCCGAAGCCCATCACCATGAAGGTGGTCAGCACATAGGCCATGGAGACGCCATGGGCGGTGACCGAGGTGAAATAGGCCTGGGCCGTGAGGTATGGAGCAGGCAGCGGACTTCGCGCCCACATCTGCCAGACGCCGAGCACGGATGCGACCGCGAACGCCGCGAAGGCGACCCACAGGTGAGCCAGGGTCAAGCCCCTAGCGTGCGTCACAGCTCGCCCTCCCGTCCGGGTCCGGCTTGAACTCGTTCTCGGGCACCACGCGCACCGTCGCCCACATCTGGCTGTGGCCGAGACCGCAGAACTCGTGGCACGGCATCAGGAGGTCGCCGGTCCTGGTGAAGACCGTATGAACCTGGCTGACGTACCCCGGCACGATCATCGTGTTGACGTTCGTGCCCGTGACAAGAATGCCGTGGATCACGTCCGGCGTCGCGAATCGCAGCGTCACGGTGCGATTTGCGGGAACCACGATGCATTGCGGCTGAAACGCGAACTGCGTCGCGACGATGCGGCTCGTGACCTGATTGCCCGCCTCGACCCGCGTGCCGAGATTGCCTTCCGTGAACTCTCCCGTGAGGTGGAGCGTCTTCGGGTCGACGGTCTCGATGTTGCTCGGCGGGTTGATGTGATGAACGATGCCCGCATAGATGATCGCCAACATGATCGCCGTGATGATCACGGTGACGAGAGCGGTCCACCACAGCTCCGTCTTGAGGATGTCCTGTTCCGTGTCGGCCCGCATGGCTCACCCGACCATCCCGCGCGGCACGAACACCCAAGCGTACATGAGAAACCAGGCCAGCAGCAGAAGTCCGACCGTCAAGCCCGAGAGGGCAAGGGCGCCGCGCGGGACCTCTCGCATGACGCGTTCGAGCGCCGCGTCGTCAAAGGCGTCACCGCCTCTCGCTGGTTCGGGCTGCGCGGAATTCGGGTGCGGGTTGCGCGCCATGCCATTCCCCTGAACCAGAGTCCCACATCGCCGTCGGGCCGATGGGACGCGGGCCGATGCTCGAAATAGGATACGACAGCTCGAACTACGCCCAAAACGCGTTCTGCAAAGCTTTGTTCCCTTAGAGGTGATCCGAGAGAGGGCAGTTTGGCGATGGATGACGCGTCCGGCCCTTGGAGCCGGGCGAAAGGATGATGATTTAAAGTGTTTATCGGAAGGAGGGTCGGAACACTCCCGCCGCAACGGCATTGTTTAGCAAACTAATAACCAACACGCCATGCCTCGCTTTTTCTTTCACATTCGTAGCAACGGCCAAGGTTGGAGCCGTGACGAGTTAGGCCTTGACTTCCCCAACGTGGAGATTGCCCGCAGAGAAGCATTGCGCGCAGCGGAGGATCTCGAAAGTGTTTTCGCGAGCCGAGGCCAGGGTCCACGAGACCATGCCGTCGAGGTCGAGGATGAATCAGGCGAGATCGTTTTCCAGCTGTCGTTCTCCGAGATCTTCGATCGTCAAGCTGGCGCCGCTGTTCGCGACGACCTAGGACATCCATGGCCGCAAGCACGCCTTGTTCGCCGGTCTTGAAACGGCTCCGGTCCTCGCCTTACCGCTGCATTTTTTCGAGATTTTCCGACAGAACTCGGATCAGCTCGTGATGGGCTTCGAGGGCGGTGTCGACGCCTCCGCCGAGCCCAGTATCGCTTAAGATACGGATCTGTTCTTTTTCATGGGCGATTCGCCGCCGAATGCTTTCCGGGGTGGTGTGCTTCGCGGCCTCTTTTCGAACCCATGCGCGTGATTGGTAGGCGTCCCTGCGGCTCATCGAGGGACCCGTGTGGTTGCTGTCCCGAAATGTCAAGTTACCGTAACTCGACGATCCGGACATCAACGTACTCTCGTAAGCGGATCACTAACCCGTGAGGTTGGTGTCCCAGAAGGTCAACCACACCGCAGCCGACCGCATCGCCACCGCGTCGGAATGCCGGTGATCAGGAGCAGCCCACGTCGGTGCCAATCGCGACGAGGCGCGTACCCGGAGGGCGCGAAGGGGGATGTCATGGCGGTTTCTCGACCGCCCGCGGACAGAGGAACGAGGATGGAAGAGTTGAGCGCTCGCTCGCCGCACACCCTATTCCCGGTCCATGCGCGCAGCGTCAGCTTGATCGGTCCAAAGAACGAAACTCATCCTGGCGCTGCCCTTGGCCGGACGTCGGCACCGGTCGAGCGGAATTGCGATGGCGTTTGGCCCGTCCACCGCTTGAAGGCCAACGTGAACGCGCTCACCTCCTGGAAGCCGAGGAGCCAGGCGACCTGCGACACGGAATGCGCCGCATCGCGCAGGTAGTGATCGGCCAGATCGGTCCGCATCGCGTCGAGGACCTGTGAGAACGTCAGACCCTCGGCCGCGAGCCGCCGGGCGAGGGTGCGCTGACTCATGCCGAGCGTGCGCGCGATCTCGTCGACGCGCGCCCTGCCGTGCGGCAGGAACGACGAAATCGCGTTCTCGACCCGCGTCCTGAGAGCCTCCGCGGGCCGGTTCCGGTGAGCAAGGGCTTGTTCGCAGTACCCGACCAGGAGTTCGTGCGGGTAGGGGTCGGCGCCCCTTGCCGCGAGATCGGCACAATCGCTCGCGAACGCGAGCTCATCGCCGGGCTCTCCAAAATTGACCCGACACCCGAAGGCGACCTCGAGCGCGCCGGAAGCGGCACGGCGGGCGTGGACCAGCTTGACGCGAAGCGGCCTGAGATGGGACCCCGTGAGCTGCCGCGCGGTCCGGACCAGCGTCATCGCCCAGAATTCGATTTGATGGCGGTCGGCGTGCCGCGGCACGCCGACATACTCCAAGCGCACGCGCAGATCGTCGCCGCGGACGCAGCGCACGACAATGCCCTCGTTGATGATGGTGCTGTACCGCTCGGCCCGCGCCAGAGCGTCCCCGAAGGTCGGCGCGGAGGCCATGACGAAGTAGAGCAGCCCAACCTGCCGCAGATCGAAGCTTTCGGCGAGGTGGAGGCCGAGCAGGTCATCGCCGAGCGCTTTTGCGACCACGTTGAGCCAGACGACCTGATGCGAACGCCGGAGTCGTCGATCTCCGCGGGGGTGAGGCCGACCTCGCGCAGGAGCGGGTCGAGGGCGATGCCGGCCTCAAGAGCCCGAGCCGCGGCCAGCCGGGCAATGCCCCCCGTCGCCCTGACGGCATCGGCTGGCGACGCGTGAGGCACGGTCTCGCCCCTCCTGGTGTCGTGATCCCGGCAATCCCCGTGCCGCAGGCAGGGATGAGCAAGGGGTTGGCTGACTATAGCAAGACAGCTCCGGGGTGTCGTTGGTACGACCGCGCATCGCTGGCGAGAGCCCGGGACTCGAACGGGACGGTCGCGTATGCGCGTCAGCCCCCCGGGCCCCTCAAGGGCACTCTGCTGGCAGGTGCCCCTTGAAAATTTTGCCATTTGCCACTGGAGCGAGGTCGCCGCGGTCGGCGAAGCGCGAGCATGAGCACTTCTGAGCGAGACAACGACAGGTCACGGGGCTTCGGTCCCGATCACCCTCAGCGCTTGCTGATCATCGCCTACACCCGGCTGATGCTGCTGCCGCAGCGGGGGGATAGCAGCAGGGCGACATGGATCACGACAGTTGGAGATTGCGAGCTCCGCCTGCTCGAGGTGCCGCCGCCCGAAGGCAAGGGGGCATGCTCTCTGTCGATCGAGCTCTTCGACCACGCAGTCGGTCGGGTCATCGAGGGCAGGGATTGCCGCGATCTCAACGAGGCCGCGGCCGTCACCGAATGCTTCGTCGCCATGGCCCGGCAGCGGCACACCCCCGAGGCGTCACGCTACTTCGATCCCGTTACCGGCGAATCCGTTGAGGTCCCACTCGGCGGCAGGGTCCCCTGTCGTCGCACCTGATCCCGGTCGCAGTCCGATCGGGTGATATCGTCCGCGCCGCCGGGTCACCGTGCGCGGCGCCCCTTGGCTCCTTCCTCAACTTTGCTCGCAGATCAGTCTGAGTCGTGCCCCCCGCACACGCGAGAACGGCCGGGATCGCGCGGCGGTTCGCGTCACAGTGCCGGCGCGGGGTGCGAGACCTCCATCAATGGACGGAGCCGTCCAGATCCAGCGAGAAGACGATTGAGCAAGAGGAGTCAACAGCTCTCAACGTCCAACCCGACAGGTCGAGACCGGGGTCCTCCCGAAGGGCTTCCAGCACCTCCCGCGCCGCGACGAGAGCGGACTGCACATCCGCGACCTCGACCCCTTCCCAATCGGGAATAATCTCGTGCTTCGAAACCAAGAGAAAGAACAGTCGCATCCCTATCCCGGGAACCGCATTCAAGCCCCGACCGGATGGTGGCGATGGCGCGATAGTCCAAAAAAACCGGGCCGAGCTTTGCAGCCGGCCCGAGTTTAGGGAGGGCTATGTGGCACCCTCACGAGGCGGGTGTTATACCTCGTCGGTCGGGATCGCTCTTGTCGAAACGTGCCAAATTGTTGCTGATGTCGGCCACGCGGGCCTAGAGAACGTCACGGAGCCCCCGCGCCTCCTCGGAGCCCGAGAAAGCCTCCCAACACTCCCGCGGCCCCGGTTTTTTCCCCAGCCGGCGTTATGGAAGACGACAGAGCCGCCTCCCGATCTTACGGGATGTGAGTCGATGGTCCCTTCGGCGCGGGACGGCGCCTGCCGCTCCAATCCTTAGCACCTGGTTCTCGAAGACCTGTCCCGCGCACGCCATCTGGTTCGATCAATGGAACGGCGCAGATCGGCGCACCCGCTCAGGCTCGTCAGAATCGAACTGTGCGCCACCGGGCCCGCGCGCTCCCGCTCCGTGTCCCTTTCAACTTAATCCGCCAGCCGCGACCAACCGGCGTTACGAAACTCGCCCTGCGATCCAGCGCGGAGCCGCAGTAGCACGACTCCCGAATTGCCGATATAGCTATGCCGCTCCCCGCTCTCGCCAAATACCCAACGGAATGACCGCCTCACGCATCTGCTCTAACAGCACTTCAGTCTTCCCCGACATCGTGCACGAGCGTCGCCGCGGCGTCGCGCAGGCGAGGCGGGCGACATAGGCCATGCGAAAATCCCACTCTCTCGCCGCCGCGCCGTGGCTCTTCACGATCGGGTTCTTCGTCCTATGGGAGCTGATCTGCCGCGTGTTCAAGGTGTCGAGCTTCATTCTGCCCGCACCGAGCGTCGTGCTCGCCGCGATCTGGGAGTACCGCAGCCAGCTTGCCTTCCACGGCTTCCACACGCTCTGGATGACGCTGGCCGGGTTCGGATTGGCGGTTGGATTCGGGCTGTTGCTCGGGATGGCGCTCGGGGCTTCGCGCGTGGTGAATGCCGGCACCTATCCGCTGCTCGTCGGCTTCAATTCGATACCGAAGGTCGCGGTGGTGCCGATCCTGGTGTTCTGGTTCGGGGTCGGCTGGCTGCCGCCGGTGCTGACGGCCTTTTTGATCTCGTTCTTCCCGATCGTGGTGAACGTCGCCACCGGGATCTCCACGATCGAGCCCGAGACCGAGGACGTGCTGCGCGCGCTCGGCGCATCGAAAGCCGACATCATCATGAAAGTGGGCGTGCCGCGTGCGATGCCGTACTTCTTCGGCTCCCTCAAGGTGGCGATCACGCTCGCCTATGTCGGCTCGGTGATCGGCGAGCAGAACGCCTCGAACGTCGGGATCGGGAACCTCCTGACCCGCGCCTCCGCGGCGTTCGAGGTCCCGCTCGTGTGGGCCGCCCTTGTGGTGCTCGCCGTCATGGGCGTCGTGATGTACACGGGGACCGTGATGGTCGAGCGCTCGACGACGGGGTGGGCGCAGCGGAGCCAGATGGCGGCCTGAGCCCGGGCCGGCGCTGCCGTAGCGTCCCGTCGGCCGGGGTGCTAAACCGCTCCGATGCTTCGTCCCGCTTCCGACTACGACACCCTCGTCGCGCAGTTCAGCTGGGAAATTCCGGCGCGCTACAACATCGGCGTCGACGTCTGCGACCGGTGGGCGGCCGTCGAACCCGAGCGACCCGCCATTCTCGAAGTGGCGGGCTCCGGGCGCGTGACGCCCCTCACCTACGGCGCGCTCCGCGACGCCTCCAACCGGCTCGCGAACGCGTTTCGGGCAAGGGGCATCGGGCGAGGCGACCGGGTCGCGATCCTGCTCCCGCAGGGGGCCACGGTGCCCATCGTGCACGTCGCGATCTACAAGCTCGGCGCGATCGCGCTTCCGCTCGCGGCGCTGTTCGGCGTCGATGCCCTCAGCTACCGCTTGCGGGACGCGGGCGCGAAGGCGCTCGTGACCAACGCGGCGGGGCTCGCAAAGCTCGCGGCGATCACCGATCCGCTCACCGCCCTCGAGGTCGTCCTGAGCACCGATGGAGCCGATCCCAAAGGGGAGGACTTCGGGGCCGCGCTCAGCAACGCCAGCGCGGACTTCGCGCCCCTCGAGACGTCCGCGGACGATCCCGCCATGATGATCTACACGTCGGGCACGACGGGCCAGCCGAAGGGCGCGCTGCATGCCCATCGGGTGCTGCTCGGCCATTTGCCCGGCGTACAGATGCCGCACGAGTTCCTGCCGCAGCCCGGCGACCGACTCTGGACGCCGGCCGACTGGGCCTGGGCGGGGGAGCTCCTCAACGTGCTGTTGCCGGGCCTGCATTTCGGCGTTCCGGTCGTCGCGCGGAAGTTCGACAAGTTCGATCCGGAGGAAGCCTTTCGCCTCATGGCGGACCATGGCGTCCGAAACACCTTCGTGCCGCCCACGGCCCTGCGGATGCTGCGCGCCGTCGCGAACCCGGCAGGCCGGTTCGCTCTGAGACTGCGCACGGTCGCCTCCGGCGGCGAGGCCCTCGGGGCCGAGACGTTCGCGTGGGGACGCGAGGCGCTGGGGCTTTCGATCAACGAGTTCTACGGGCAGACCGAGTGCAATCTGGTCCTGTCCTCCTGTGCGGCGATCGGAGTCGCGAAGCCGGGCGCGATCGGGCGCGCGGTTCCGGGACACCAGGTGGCGGTCATCCGGGAGGACGGCACCGTGTCGGAACCCGGCGAGCTCGGTCAGATCGCGGTGCTGCGCCCCGATCCCGTGATGTTCCTGTCGTACTGGAACAAGCCGGGGGCCACGGAGGCCAAATTCATCGGCAATTGGATGACCACCGGCGACCAAGGCTCGCTCGACGAGGACGGCTACATCCATTTCGTCGGCCGCGACGACGACGTCATCACCTCCGCGGGATACCGCATCGGCCCCGGCGAGATCGAGGACTGCCTGATCCGCCACCCGGCCGTGGCGCTCGCCGCCGCGGTCGGCAAGCCCGACCCGGTGCGGACCGAGATCGTCAAGGCCTTCGTGGTTCTCAAAGAGGGGCACCGGCCGTCGGACGAGCTCGCGTCGGACATTCAGGCGTTCGTGAGAAGCCGCCTGTCCGCGCACGAGTACCCGCGGGAAATCGCGTTTCGATCGAACCTCCCGCTCACGACCACCGGAAAGGTGATCCGCCGAGTTTTGCGCGACGAGGCCTAGGCCCCCGCACGTTAACCTGCTCTAACGGCGCAGCGAGAGCGGGTTGTCGCTCAGCGCCGCCGCGTCGGGCCGGTCGATCGAGGGTCGTCCGAGGAAGGCGTCCCAAAGCCTCTCCACGAAGGCGCGATCGAGACCGTCGACGATGAAGACCAGCCGGCTGCGTCGGTCCTCGCTCGGCCAGCGGTCGAGGATCGCGGGAACGTGGATCACGTGCTGCACCCCGTGGATCACCACCGGATGCCCCGGATCCTCGGCGAGGGCGACCAGCCCCTTGACGCGCAGGAGCTTCGCGCCTTGCGACGATCGCAGGAGGTCGAGAAACATGTCGAGCGCGCCCTGGCGGATCGGCACGTCGCTCGTGAGGCAGAAGGCGCGGATCCGCTCGTCATGCCGGTTCACGTCGTGCGCGTGATCGCCGGGGCCGTGATGAGCGGCGTGCCGTGCTGCCGCGCAGGCGAATGTCATGCCGGTTCACGTCGTGCGCGTGATCGCCGGGGCCGTGATGAGCGGCGTGCCCGTGCTGCCGCGCAGGCGAATTCATGCCGGTTCACGTCGTGCGCGTGATCGCCGGGGCCGTGATGAGCGGCGTGCCCGTGCTGACCCTCATGCGAACGGCGCTCCGCGGCCTCGACGGCTTCGGACTGGAGCCAACCGGCGACGTCCGCGATCTTGCCCTCGAGATCGAAGAGCCCGGAGCCCACGAGGGTCTCGGGATCGACGGCACCGTGAACGGCCCGCACGATCGGCGCGCCCGGGTTCAGCGTCCGGAGCCGCGCCTCCAGGCCCGCGGCGTCGTGAACGAGGTCCGCTTTCGTGAGCACGAGGCGATCCGCCATGGCGGCCTGCCGGCGGGCCTCTTCGTACGCGTCGAGGGTCGCCTGCGCGTTGACGGCATCCACCACGGTCACCACGCCTTCGAGCGCGTAGCGCATCGAGAGGTAGGGATGGTAGAGCACCGCGTGAAGGATCGGAGCGGGATCGGCGAGGCCGGTGGTTTCGATCATGACCCGCTTGAACGGCGCGATCCGCCCGTTGTCGCGGCGACGCAGCAGATCCTCCAGGGTCGCGATGAGATCGCCGCGCACGCTGCAGCAGAGGCATCCCGCCGAGAGCAGGACGAGGTCGTCGTCGACGCGCTCCACGAGGAGATGGTCCAGTCCGATCTCGCCGAACTCGTTGACGATCACCACGGTCTCGGCGAGAGCCGGGTGCCGGAGCAGCCGGTTCAGCAGCGTCGTCTTTCCCGCGCCGAGAAAACCCGTGAGGATGGTGATTGGAAGCGGCGGGAGCGGACCGGTCATGACGAACTCTCAATCGGCCGGGACGAACGCGCGGGTTCGGCGCCGGCTCTCGATCACCACGTTGAGCAGGATGGCGCAGAGCACCAGGCGCGCCGCCGAGGAGTTGGATCGCGGAAAGCGGCTCGTCGAGGATGACCGTGGAGGAAAGCGCCGCGATGACGGGTTCGGCGCAATAGGCGACGCCGGCGACCACCGCGGTGATGCGGGAGAGCGCCATGAGCTGCAGCACGAATCCGACCACGTAACCCCCGACGGTCGCCGCGACCGCGAGCGGCGCCAGGGCGAGCGCCGAGGGCGGCGCGAGAGCGCCGACGGCGGCTCCGATCAGCGCTGCGACCGGCAGCACCAGCAGGTGAACCCAAAAGGTCTTCGCGATAAGACCGGTACGCTTCGCGCGGGCGGCGGCGAAGAACTGGGTCGCGGTCGCGACGCTCGCCCCCATCGCCAACGCGACCCCGCGCCAGTCGATGTTCTCGAAGGCGGGGCCCACGACGAGAAGCACGCCGAGGAGCGCCAGGGCGACGATGCCGAGGAGCGCCGGTGTCAGCGACGTGCCCTCGACCACGGGACTGAGGAGAACGATCAGGACCGGAAAGGTGTAGAACACCACGACCGCGACAGCGACCGGGATGAAGGTCACGGACGAGAGATAGCACAGGCCCACGAAGGTCGTCGCGACCCCGAGCAGGCCGACCGCGCGCCGCTCGTCCCGGGGCACGGCGAGCGAGTGCCGCAGCAGGAAAGCCGCGGCGCCGATGACCGCGAGCATGAGCGCGACCCGGTACACCACCAGGCTTGCCCCGCTCACCCCCGCGAAGGAGGCGAGCCTCGCAAAACCGATGTTGAGACCGAAAAGCGTGGCCGAGCCGAGCGCGAGGGAAAGACCGGACAACGAGGGGGAGAGCATGGGGCCGCGAGGTTTTCCGAGCCCCACCGTTCGCCCGATCGGGATCGAATGCAAGGGCCGATGTCCGGCGCCGGCCGCGGACACCGGCCGGCTTATGCGCGCGAAGACACGGTGGTGCGTTTCAGCCGCTCAGGCCTGCCGGCGTGCCTCAATTGGTCTTGGTGCCCGACTGCACCTTCGCCTCGGCCTTTGCGTCGGGCTTCGACTTGGCGGTCGTCTTCGCTTCACCCTTGGGCTTCGAAGTCGCCTTCGGCTGCACGTCCGCCTTGATGTCCTTCTTGGGCTCCGCCTTGGCGGGAGCGGCGGGTCTGGCGTCGCTCCTGGCGGGGATCGGCTTTGCGGCCTTCTCCGGCGCGCCGCCGCTCACCGGCTTGATCGAGAGGGACTGCCGCCCGTTCTTGCCCTCGTCGAGGATGGCGGCCGGCACCGCGAGCCTGGACTCCGCTCCGGCCTTTGCCGCCGGGTCGGATTTCTTGGCGATCGTCTTCTTGGCCCGCTTGGCGAGGCGGGCCTGCTCCTCGGCGGCTTCCTCGGCGGCCTGCGCCGCAAGCTCGGTCTCGCTCGGCGGGTTGGCGCCGATCCAGACGCGGACCGGCTGGACCGGGGCGCGCGGCCCGAGCGTCGTCCGGGTCGGCTGCAGGCTTCCGCCCGCGTACGCGAGCACGTTCGAACTCAACAGGTTCGGGATGCCCGAGTCGACGCTCGCATTGACGGTGCCGGCGCCGTCTTCCTCGCCCGGCATCGGACCGCGGCGATCGCAGATGATGGCCCGCATGTTGGGCGGCGACGGCAGCACCGAGGCCTGCAGGGAGGTGAGCGACGGGCTGAAGAACGTCGACTGCGCGGTGAAGCCCCGGTCGAACAGATCGGCCGCTTTGAGGGTGCGCTCGTTGGCGGAGGAGGAGCCGAGCACGACGGTGATCAGGCGTCGGCCGGACCGCTCGGCGCTCGCGACGACGTTGAAGCCGGAGGCGCAGATGAAGCCGGTCTTCATGCCATCCGCCCCCGGATAGCGCCCCACGAGGCCATTGTGGTTGCGCATGATCCGCCGGCCGAACTGGATCGCGCCGATGTTGAAGAGATCGTCCTGCTCCGGAAACTCGCGCAGGAGCGCCCGGGCGAGGATCGCCATGTCGCGGGCGGAGGTCTGCTGCCGCTCGTCCGGCAGTCCGTGCGGGTTGACGAAGTGGCTCTCCCGCATCCCGAGTCGCGCTGCGGCGGCGTTCATGAGGCCGGCGAATCCCTCGACCGAGCCGCCGAGATTCTCCGCGATGGTGGCGGCGACGTCGTTCGCCGACTTCACCATGATGATCTTGAGGGCGTTGTCGAGGCGGATTTGGGTGCCCGGCTTGAACGCCATTTTCGAGGGCGGCAGCGCCGCCGCGGAGTCCGTGACCGTCAGGAGTTGCTCCATCGACGCCCGGCCCCTACGCACCTCATCGAGGGCCACATAGGCGGTCATGAGCTTGGTGATCGACGCCGGGTACCACGGGTCCGTGGCCCGTTCGGCGTGGAGGACGCGGCCGCTCTCGACCTCGACGACGAGCGCCGGACTGTCGGCCAGGGCAGAGCCTCCCGCCAGGCCGGCGGAAAGAAAAGCGATCAGGCGAAGGGCTCGGCTCGCAGCCATGCGGGTCAGCTCCATACGGTCGGTCCGTTCCATCATAAGCCATAATGCCCAGCTTCCGAAAGGGCGGGGTGGATTTCATCCCCGATTCGGAAGTTTCGCCTGTGTTTCTGGGCCCGTTATCCGGAGGGAGCCCTTGTGCATGAGCTTGTTCTAAGGAAATCCGTGGCAAGACCGTGGCAATCTCACGTCCTGATCGAGTTCCCCATGGACTTCACCCTCCTCTGGATCCCGGCGACCCTCGCCGCCGCCGCCGCCCAGACGGCCCGCAACGCGACTCAACGCCAATTGACGGAACGGATCGGCACCGTCGGCGCCACGCAGGTGCGGTTCCTCTACGGTTTTCCGTTCGCTCTCCTTTTCATCGGGTTAATGAGGATCATCTTAGAAGAGACGATTCCCGGTCCGAACGGTTCCTTCGTTACATTCCTCGTCCTCGGCGCGACGGCCCAGATCCTGGCCACCGCGCTCATGCTGACCGCCATGCGGGAGCGCTCGTTCTCCGTGGTCACGGCGATCATCAAGATGGAGCCCGTGCAGACCGCGGCGTTCGGGCTCGCCCTGCTGGGCGATCCGCTGACGCCCGGGGTTGCGGTCGCGATCGGCACCGCGACGCTCGGCGTCGTGCTCATGTCGGTGAAGCCGGGAGCCGGGCTGGCCTCGTCGGGATTGCGGCCGGTCTGCTTCGGGCTCCTGGCGGGCTCGTTCTTTGCGCTCGCCGCGATCGGCTTCCGCGGCGCGATCCTGGCCCTCGATCAAGGGTCCTTTCTCATCCGCGCCACCACGACGCTCGTCTGGGGGCTCGGGGCGCAGACCCTGCTCCTGCTGATCTGGCTGTCCCTGTTCGACCGCGCGTCGCTCCTCGGCAGCCTGCGGGTGTGGCGGCCGTCGCTCGGGGCCGGGTTCCTGGGCGCGCTCGCCTCGCAATTCTGGTTCATCGGATTCTCCCTCACGACGGCCGCCAACGTGCGCACGCTCGCGCTCGTCGAGGTGCTGATGGCGCAGGCCGTCTCGCGCCGGGTGTTCTCGCAGGCGACGAGCCGACGCGAGGCGATCGGGATGGTCCTCATCGCACTGGGAGTCGCGCTCCTCCTCACAAGCGAGGCTTGATCGGAGGTCCGGCGGCAGCGGCGATCCCTGACGCCCACGCGCGGTTGCAAGCCCCGAGGCGATCGGGATGGTCCTCATCGTAGAGGGAGTCGTGCTCCTCCTCAAAAGCGAGGCTTGATCCGAGGCCCGGCGGACCCACGGCGCGGTTGCAAGAGATATGTGAGCGCCCCTGGGCTGACCCGCGCCGGCCGCTGTGCCGCCGACCCTTGTCGAACCGCAGGCGCGGGCGCATGTTCAGGCGAGCGTCAGCCAATCGAGGATCCGCCATGACCGCCTGCATCGTCGGCTGGGCTCATACGCCCTTCGGCAAGCTCGACAATGAGACCGTCGAGAGCCTTATCGTCCGCGTTACGCGGGACGCCCTGGAGCACGCCGGGATCGGGGCCGAGGATGTCGACGAGGTCGTGCTCGGTCACTTCAACGCGGGCTTCAGCCCGCAGGACTTCACCGCTTCGCTGGTGTTCCAAGCGAGCGACCGCTTCCGCTTCAAGCCGGCGACCCGGGTCGAGAATGCCTGCGCCACGGGTTCGGCAGCGGTGCACCAGGCGATCAAGACGATCGAGGCGAAACGCGCCAAGATCGTGCTCGTGGTCGGCGTCGAGCAGATGACGCGCACGCCCGCGGCGGAAATCGGCACCAATCTCCTCAAAGCGTCCTACCTGCCGGAGGACGGCGAAACTCCGGCGGGCTTCGCAGGGGTCTTCGGGCAGATCGCCGGGCGCTATTTCCAGCGGTACGGCGACCAGTCGGACGCGCTCGCGATGATCGCGGCCAAGAATCACAAGAACGGTGTCGGCAACCCCTATGCCCAGATGCGCAAGGATCTCGGCTTCGAGTTCTGCCGCGCCGAGAGCGAAAAGAATCCGTTTGTGGCGGGACCGCTGAAGCGCACGGACTGCTCGCTCGTCTCCGACGGCGCCGCCGCCCTCGTGATCACCGACACCGAGACCGCTCTGCGCATGCCTCGCGCGGTCGCGTTCCGCGCGACGGCCCACGCGCAGGACTTCCTGCCGATGTCGAAGCGCGACATCGTCCAGTTCGAGGGCTGCGCGCAGGCCTGGAAGAAGGCGCTCGCACAGGCGGGCGTCACCCTCGACGACCTCTCGTTCGTCGAGACCCACGACTGCTTCACGATCGCCGAGCTCATCGAATACGAGGCGATGGGCCTCACTCCGGAGGGGCGCGGCGCCGTCGCGATCCAGGAGGGCTGGACGCAGAAGGACGGCAGGCTGCCCGTCAACCCCTCCGGCGGCCTCAAGGCCAAGGGCCACCCGATCGGCGCGACGGGCGTCTCCATGCACGCGCTTTCGGCGATGCAACTCTGCGAGGAGGCGGGCGACATCCAGGTGCGCGACCCGGTCCTCGGCGGCATCTTCAACATGGGCGGGGCCGCGGTCGCGAACTACGTGAGCGTGCTCGAGCGGATCAAGTAAGGCGCCTAGCCGGGGCGACCACGGCTTGCTCCGCTGCGCGCGCGGCGCCGCGGAGCAGCCCGATCGGCCGGATCCTGTCCGGCGTGAGGATCGCAGGGGATTGCACCGTTCGAGCGACGAGGTTCCTCCTTGACGACGTTCCTCGTCCTCCTCTTCGCTTACACGTTGAGCCAGTTCTTCCGCGCCTTTCTCGCCATCGTCGCGGGGGATCTCTCGCGCGATCTCGGCCTCGACGCGGCCGATCTCGGCAGCGCCTCGGCGATCTGGTTCGCGGCGTTCGCCCTGGCGCAGTTCCCGGTCGGGTGGTCGCTCGACCGTTTCGGACCGCGCCGGACCGTCGCCGGCTTCATGATCCTCGCGGTTGCGGGGGCTGCCTGGCTCGCGCTGGCCCGCGACCGTCTCGATTGCCTTGCAGCCATGGCCCTCATCGGGATCGGCTGCTCGCCCGTCCTCATGGGAAGCCTGTACGTGTTCGGGAGGGTCTACCGTCCCGAGCGCTTCGCCCTGCTGTCGTCCCTGATCATCGGCCTCGGCTCGGCGGGAAACCTCCTCGGCGCGACGCCCCTGGCGCTCGCCGTGGAGGCGTTCGGATGGCGCGCCAGCATGGGCGCGATCGCGGCGATCACCGCGGCGAGCGCCGCCCTGACGCTGCTCGCCCTGCGCGATCCGCCCCGCCTCGCCGATGCCGGGCCCGGCGGGACCGATCGAAGAGGCTTGAGCCAAATCCTCGGGATGCGGGCCCTGTGGCTTCTCCTGCCCCTCTCGTTCTTGAGCTACGCCGTCGTGATCGCCACCCGTTCGTTATGGATCGCGCCCTTCTTCGGCGAAGTGCACGGCTTCGGCGTGACCGCGCGCGGTCACGCGGCCCTCGTGATGGCGGCGGCCATGTCGATCGGCGCGCTCGTCTACGGACCGATCGAGCGGGTTCTCGGGGGACCGAAGCCCACGACGTTGATCGGCAGCCTCGTGACCGCCGCGGCGTTCGTCGCCCTCGGCCTCGTGGGCCATCGCAGCGCCGGCGCAGCGCTCGGTCTTCTGGGGATCATCGGCGCCGCAGGCATGACCTACGGGATTCTCATGGCGCACGCGCGGCTGTTCTTTCCCGCCGCCCTCCTCGGGCGCGGCGTGACGTTCATGAACTTTCTGTTCATCGGTGGCGCAGGCCTGGTGCAGTGGCTCTCGGGACTGTTCGTCGAGGCCGGACGGGCGGGGGGCATCGCGGCCGATCAGGCGTTCGGCGAGCTGCACCTCGCGTTCGGGTTCGCTCTCCTCCTCGCAACCCTCGTCTACGTCTTCGCACCGGCGCGGCCGTGACGGCGTCTCGTCGAGCCGCAAACGAACGCTCCGGCTCGCCGCGGGGCCTTCCCGCGCCAAGGGCCCGCGCTACCCTTCCTCGTCGAAGGAACGTTCATGTCGTCCGGCATCGCTCCGTCTTGCGCGGCGATCGGCCTCGCTTGCCTTCCGGCCTTCGGGTCCGGCGCGCAGACCTCTCCGGCGTCGATGCCCCCGGCGAAGATCGGCAGAGCCCTGCGGTGCTCGATCGCTACGGCGATGTTCCGGTCGCGATGGACGCACCCGGGCCTCACCCCCGGCCGCACCACCTTCACGAGCCACGACGAGATGCTCCGGCATATCGAGCACGTCGAAGCGCGCGCGCCGCACAGGCATCGCGGCACGCTCGGCCGATCCCGGCAGGGCCGCGAGACCCCGTATCTGGTGTTCACCGCCGAGGGCTTGTCCGACCCGGCTCGGATCCGCGCGCTGAACCGCCCGATCGCCTCCGTCGCGCCGGCCGGAGTCGAGTTCGAGAGGACCTGCCGCAGCTGACCTATTCCCCGGGCGACCGGGCGCGGATCGCGAGGGCGTGAACGCCGCGTTCGAAGGCGGGCGCGAGACTCTCGTTGACGAGGCGGTGGCGCTCCAGGCGGCTCTTGCCTTCGAAGGCCGGCGACACGATATCAAGGCGGAAGTGGGTTTCGCCGCCTTCGCGCCAGCCGGCATGGCCGTAATGCTGATGCGATTCGTCCGTCACGACGAGATGGGTCGGGGCAAGCCGCTCCTCGAGAGTGCGGGTGATCAGGTCCTTCAGGCTCATGGCGCGCTTCTCCGCGGGGTATGGTTTCCGTTCAGGCCTTCGGGCAGTCGCCCCTCCGGTCGGAGCCGCTCGCTCGCCCGCTCGGCCCTGATCGGGCGGCTTGGCCCGCAAGAGCTGCGGCCAAATGCGTTCAGCCCTTGCGGGGTGTGCTCGACACCCCTCATAATCGTTGCGTCATGGATCTCAATTCGCCCCTTTTCGACCGCATCCGCATCAAGGCGTCGTGCGACGAGTCGCGCGAGGCCGAAGGCCCCGCTTGCGAGCACCCGGGCTGCGGCGTGCGGGGCCCTTACCGGGCCCCCAAGGGACGAGGCCAGGAGGGACGCTATTTCCAGTTTTGCCTCGATCATGTGCGGGCCTACAACGCCTCCTACAACTACTTCGCGGGCATGACGGACGACGCGGTCGCGGCCTACCAGAAGGACGCGGTCGTCGGCCATCGCCCGACCTGGGCCATGGGGGTCAACCCGGCCGGCCGGGTTCAGGACGGCGGCGGCGAGGCACCCGCGCGAGACTGGCAGTATTCCGATCCCCTCGGCGTCCTGAACGGCGAGAACCTCAACAAGGGCCGCCGACGCGCGCCGGCCGAGCCCAAGAAGCCGCGCCACACCGGACCGGTGCGCCGCGCGCTCGACGTGCTCGGCCTCGACGAGACGGCGGACGGCCCGGCCATCAAGGCCCAGTACAAGACCCTGGTGAAACGCTTCCACCCCGACGCCAATGGCGGCGACCGCTCCTTCGAGGAGCGCTTGCGCGACATCATCAAGGCCCACGACACCCTCAAGACCGCCGGGCTTTGCTGACCGTCCCGTCCCGCCCGCGACGCCCTTGATCCTGCCGGGCTCGTCTGAACCGATCCCGACGCAATGGCGTTCTGACCTGACGGAAATTGCGCCCGCAGAGGGCCGCCTATATGAGACCGGGGCGCTTTGCGTCCGCCCGATCCGACACGAGAGGCTTCCATGCTCGCCGAAACCGAAACCCCCACCACCCTGCCGGACATGAAGGTGTCCGTGCGCCAGGTTTTCGGCATCGACTCGGATTTCGAAGTCCCGGCCTTCTCGCAACCCGAGGAACACGTTCCGGACCTCGATCCGGACTACCTTTTCGACCGGGAGACCACGCTCGCGATCCTGGCGGGTTTCGCGCGCAACCGCCGCGTCCTGATCACGGGCTATCACGGCACCGGCAAGTCGACCCATATCGAGCAGGTGGCGGCCCGCCTCAACTGGCCCTGCGTGCGCATCAACCTCGACAGCCACGTGTCGCGGATCGACCTCGTCGGCAAGGACGCGATCGTGCTGAAGGACGGCATGCAGGTCACGGCGTTCCAGGACGGGATCCTGCCCTGGGCCCTGCAGAACAACATCGCGCTGGTGTTCGACGAGTACGATGCCGGCCGGCCCGACGTGATGTTCGTGATCCAGCGGGTGCTCGAGCAGTCCGGCCGCCTCACGCTCCTCGACCAGCGGCGGGTGATCAAGCCGCACCCCGGGTTCCGGTTGTTCGCGACCGCCAACACGGTCGGCCTCGGCGACACCTCGGGCCTCTATCACGGCACGCAGCAGATCAACCAGGGCCAGATGGACCGCTGGTCGATCGTGACGACGCTCAACTACCTGCCGCACGACAAGGAGGTCGACATCGTCCTCTCGAAGGCGAAGCACTATCAGGACAGCGCGGAGGGCCGCGACATCGTCAACAAGATGGTGCGCGTGGCCGACCTCACCCGCAGCGCCTTCATGAACGGCGATCTCTCGACCGTGATGAGCCCCCGCACGGTGATCACCTGGGCGGAGAACGCCGAGATCTTCGGCGATCTCGGCTTCGCGTTCCGGCTCACCTTCCTGAACAAGTGCGACGAGCTCGAGCGCGCGCTCGTGGCGGAGTTCTACCAGCGCAGCTTCGGCAAGGAGCTGCCGGAGAGCGCGATCAACGTGGCATTGAGTTGAGAGCAGGCGTCGGCCGGCCCGCGGTCGACGGGAGACAAGGATGTCGATTTCGAACCGCAAGCCGAGCGACAAGAAGGAGGCGCCGGCGGAGCCGCTGAAGCGTTCGATCGCGGGCTGCATGCGTGCGGTGGCGCAGAAGCCCGACCTCGAGGTGACGTTCGCCTCCGACCGGCCGGCGCTGATGGGCGACAAGGCGCGCCTGCCCGAGCCGCCGCGGCGGCTCAACCCGCAGGATGTCGCGGTGCTGCGCGGGCACTCCGATTCCATGGCGCTGCGGCTCGCGTGCCACGATGCCGCCGTGCATCGGCGACTCGCCCCGGAGGGCCAGGCGGCCCGAGCCGTCTACGACGCCGTCGAGCAGGCGCGCGTCGAGGCGATCGGCTCGCGCCGCATGTCGGGCATGGCGTCCAACCTCTCCGCGATGCTGGAGGACCGCTATCACCGCGGCGGCAAGTACGAGGAGATCACCGACCGCGCCGACGCTCCGGTCGAGGATGCGGTGGCGCTCATGGTGCGCGAGCGCCTGACCGGGCTGAAGCCTCCGCCCGCCGCGGCCAAGATCGTCGACCTGTGGCGCGACTTCGTCGAGGACCGTGCGGGCCGCGACCTCGACCGCCTGCTCAAGAACATCGAGCACCAGCGCGACTTCGCCCGCTCGGTCCGCGAGCTGCTCTCCTCCCTCGACATGGCCGACGACGCCGCGCTCGATCCGGAGGACGAGGAGAGCGAGGACGAGAACGAGGCCGATCAGGAGCAGCAGGGCGAAGGCGACGCCGAGCAGGACGCGCAGGGCGACCGCGCCGAGATCGAAATCGCGGACGACGCCAGCGAGGACATCGAGGAGGGCGCCTCGGAAGCCGCGGATGCGCCGACGGGCGAACTCCCGGAGGATGCCGACGCGGCGGATTCCGAGGAGGCTTCGGAATCCTCGCGTCCGCCGTCCTCGCGCAGCAACGAGATGCGCGGTCCGGACTACAAGGCGTTCAGCACGAAGTTCGACGAGGTCGTCCCCGCGGAGGATCTTTGCGACGCCGACGAGCTGACGCGGCTGCGCGCCTACCTCGACAAGCAGCTCGCTCACCTCCAGGGCGTCGTCGGGCGGCTCGCGAACCGCCTGCAGCGCCGCCTGCTCGCGCAGCAGAACCGCTCGTGGGAATTCGACCTCGAAGAGGGAATGCTCGACCCAGGCCGGCTTCCGCGGATCATCATGGACCCGTTCCAGCCTCTCTCGTTCAAGCGCGAGAAGGACATGAATTTCCGCGACACCGTGGTCACGCTTCTGCTCGACAACTCCGGTTCGATGCGCGGGCGGCCGATCACCGTCGCGGCGACCTGCGCCGACATCCTGGCGCGCACCCTCGAGCGCTGCGGCGTGAAGGTCGAGATCCTCGGGTTCACGACGCGCGCGTGGAAGGGCGGGCAATCCCGCGAGATGTGGCTCCAATCCGGCAAGCCCGCCAATCCCGGCCGCCTGAACGATCTGCGGCACATCATCTACAAATCCGCCGACGCCCCCTGGCGCCGGGCGCGCAAGAACCTCGGCCTCATGATGCGCGAGGGCCTGCTCAAGGAGAACATCGACGGCGAGGCGCTCGACTGGGCCCATAAGCGCCTGCTCGGCCGGCCCGAGCAGCGGCGCATCCTGATGGTGATCTCCGATGGGGCGCCGGTCGACGACTCGACCCTTTCGGTGAACCCGGGCAACTACCTCGAGCGGCACCTGCGCCATCTCATCGACGAGATCGAAACCCGCTCGCCCGTGGAACTCATCGCGATCGGCATCGGCCACGACGTGACCCGCTATTACCGCCGCGCCGTCACGATCGTCGACGCGGAGGAACTCGGCGGCGCCATGACGGAGAAGCTCGCCGAGCTCTTCGAGGAGAATGGGCCGGAGCCTCCGCGCGCCGCCGCGCCGCGCCGCAAGGCCGTCGCCTGAGGGGGCTTTAACGCTCCACGCTCGTCGCGATGGGAGCGATAAGCCCGGACCGCAGACGCGACGGCGGCACCCGCCGAGAACGAGGCGCGCCCTGCCGCTCGGAGAGCGCAAGGCGCCTCGACTAGGCCATGCCCGGCTCGCGCCGCATGAGGGCAACCATGGCGCCGTAGGGTGCGATCGAGACGGCCGCGAGCGCGAGCTTCACGCCGTAATCCGCGAGCGCGAGCGTGACCCATGGCAAGGGCGCGCACGCGTCGGCAATGCCGAGAGCACCGAGAGCGTCGCTGATGGTCGCGCCGAGGCCCGGAACCGCGCCGCAGAAGAAGGCGAGAGAGAAGAAGATCGCCGTGTCGAGCGCCGACGAGATCACCGACGACACGAACGGCGGCAGCCACCAGGCCCGGCCGCGCAGGCGGGCGAAGATGCCGATGTCGAGGAGTTGCGCGACCAGGAAGGCGCTGCCGGACGCGATCGCGATGCGCGGCGTCGCGAAATAGGCCGACAACAGCACCGCGACGACGAAACCCACGTAGACCACGCGGCGGGCGCCCCGGGCCCCGAACCGGCGGTTCGACAGATCGGTGATCAGGAACGCGAACGGGTACGAGAAGGCGCCCCAGGTGAGGTAGTCGGCGAGAGCCCCGTAGGCGACCGGGTACTGCACCAGGATGTTCGAGGCGAGCACGACCGCGCTCATGGCGGCGACGGCGATGAGAAAATCGCGACGTTCGAGGGTCATCGACGCACCTCGGGCTTGTCAGGCCAACGCGAACGGCGGCCCTCGGCCGCCCGCCTCGCGTGGGGTCGAGAGCGATCAGGCCGAAGCGGTCTGCTTCTTCTCGATCTCGCGCTTGAGCGCCCGGGCGCCGATCGACAGATCGTCCGCCTTCGCCTTGGCGAGAAAGGCATCGAGGCCGCCCCGATGCTCGACCGAGCGCAGGGCGTTCGCCGAAATGCGCAGGCGCACGGAGCGCTGCAGCACGTCCGACTGCAGCGTCACGTTGCAGAGGTTCGGCAGGAACTTCCGCTTGGTCTTGCGGTTCGAGTGGCTTACGAGATGGCCACTCAACACGGCCTTGCCGGTCAGTTCGCAGCGGCGGGACATCGGTTCGATCCTATCGTCAAAGGGCCCAACCGCGAGGGACGCGGGTTTGCACATCGCAGATCCCGCGTCGGTCGGACGCCAGAAGTCCTGGGGGGTGGGCGCGAGGCTATAGGCAAAATCGCGGTGCACGTCAAGAATAGCATTACGACGCACCTCGCCTTTTGCCCGCTGTGCCGTCACGATTTCTCCTGATTCGGGCTCGATGGAGCCCGGTCGATCGTTCGAAAGAGACGCCGCCATGCGCCCGCCCAAGACACCCCCGGTGGTTTTCGTCCTCGCGCTCTCGTGCCTGGGCGCGCAGGCCGCCGGTGCGCAGAGCCTGCAGGTCGAGTACGCCATCTCCCTCGCGGGGCTGCCGCTCGGCTCGGCCGATCTCACGACCACGGTGGAGGGCGCGCGATACTCCGTGAAAGTGGGCGCCAAGCTCACCGGGCTCGCCGGCCTGCTCACCGGCGCGAAGGGCGCCGCGGCGGCTGCCGGCGCGCTCTCGCGCTCCCAGCCGCTGCCGTCGTCCTTCGCGGTCACCTCGCACTCCTCGAAGGACCAGCGGACCGTCCGCATGGGGTTGACGGGCGGCAGCGTGGCTGCGCTCGAGATCACGCCGCCTCTCGACCCGAAGCCCGATCGGGTTCCCTTAAACGAGAGCCACAAGCGCGGCATCCTCGATCCCGTCAGCGCTCTGCTGATGCCCGCCGCGGGCCAGGGGAACCTGATGGATGCGCGCAATTGCAACCGCACCCTGCCGATCTTCGACGGGGCCGCGCGGTTCAACGTGGTGCTCTCCTATGAGGAGACGAAGCAGATCGACAAGCCGGGCTACAGCGGCCCGGTTCTCGTCTGCAATGCCCGGTATGTCCCGATCGCGGGCCACCGGGCGCTTCGCCCGTCGACGAAGTTCATGGAGGAGAACAGGGACATGCAGGTGTGGCTCGCGCCGGTCGATGGAGCGCGCCTCCTCGTGCCGCTGCGGATCTCGGTTCAGACGATGGTCGGGATGAGCGTCGTCGAAGCCTCGCAATGGGCGCGGCCGGGATACGCCCAGGTGGTGCCCGCCCCGGCGCAGGCGACGGTCGGGTCGGACCGCTAGAGCGCGGCGGCCGGCGGAGGGCCCGCCCCCACGTCGCCGCGCCCAAAGGGCCGCGATCCGAAGCGTCCGTTCGCTTTGCGGCGGCACGGCCACGCTAGCGCATGCGGGTTTCCTCCCCATATTGCTCCGGATCACCGGGAGTCGGCGAAAAGCCCCATCCTTCCCCTTTCGAGCCCTGCGCACCGGCTCCGGCGAGCGCCGATGCCCTTGCCGCGTGCGAACCCGAGTCCTTCGACCTGGCGTCCTTGAGCATGCTCCGTCGTTCCCTTCCCCCGCAGCTGCGCGCTCGCGGCGTCACCGCCGTGCTGGGGCCGACCAACACGGGCAAGACGCATCTCGCGATCGAGCGGATGCTCGGGCACGAGAGCGGCATGATCGGCCTGCCGCTGCGGCTCCTGGCGCGCGAGGTCTACCAGCGGATGGTCGAGAAGGCCGGCGCCCACAACGTCGCGCTCGTCACCGGCGAGGAGAAGATCAAGCCGGACAGGCCGCGCTATTGGGTCTCGACCGTCGAGGCCATGCCGCGCGACCTCGACCTCGCCTTCGTGGCGGTGGACGAAATTCAGCTCGCGGCCGATCTCGACCGCGGCCACGTCTTCACGGACCGCCTTCTCAACCAGCGCGGGCGCGAGGAGACGCTCCTCATCGGCTCGCTGACCATGCGCCCGATCATCGAGTCGTTGATTCCGGGCGTGCACGTGATCACCCGGCCGCGGCTCTCCAAACTTTCCTTCTCCGGCGAAAAGAAGGTGTCCCGCCTGCCGCATCGATCCGCCATCGTGGCCTTCTCCACGGAGGAGGTCTACGCCATCGCGGAGCTCATCCGGCGTCAGCGGGGCGGCGCCGCCGTGGTGCTCGGGGCGCTCTCGCCGCGAACCCGCAACGCGCAGGTCGAGCTCTACCAATCCGGTCACGTCGATTATCTCGTCGCGACCGACGCCATCGGCATGGGATTGAACCTCGATGTCGATCACGTCGCGTTCGCATCCGACAAGAAGTTCGACGGCTTCCGTTTCCGCAAGCTCGATCCGGCCGAGCTCGGCCAGATCGCGGGCCGGGCCGGGCGCTACATGCGCGACGGCACCTTCGGGACCGCCGGACGATGCCCGCCCTTCGACGCGCCGACCGTCGAAGCCCTCGAAAACCATGCCTTCGACGCGCTGCGGGTGCTCCAATGGCGCAACCCGGACCTCGATTTCAGCTCGATCGGCCGCCTCAGGGACAGTCTCTTCGATCAGCCGCGCGAGCATGGGCTCGTTCGCGGACCGATGAGCGAGGATCTCGCCTCGCTCGAAGTGCTGGCCCGCGAAGCCGACATCCAGGGCATGGCGCGCACCAAAGCGGCCGTCCAGCGACTGTGGCAGGTCTGCCAGGTGCCGGACTACCGCAAGGTCTCGCCGCAGACCCATGCGGATCTCGTCGGCCAAATCTACCGATTTCTCATGCGCGACGGCGCGGTTCCCGCCGACTGGTTCTCCCGTCATATCGTCGCGCTCGACCGCACCGACGGCGACATCGACACCCTGTCGAACCGCATCGCACAGGTGCGCACCTGGAGCTTCGTGGCCAATCGACCGGACTGGTTGAAGGATCCTGAGCATTGGCAGGGTGCTGCGCGTCAGGTAGAGGACAAGCTATCGGACGCGCTCCATGAGCGGCTCGCCCAGCGCTTTGTCGATCGGCGCACGAGCGTTCTGATGCGGCGCTTGAGAGAGAACGCGATGCTCGAAGCGGAAATCACGGCCTCCGGCGACGTCACCGTCGAAGGGCAGCACGTCGGTCACCTGCACGGATTCCACTTCGTGCCGGATCCCGGCGCCGATACCGGCGAGGCCAAGACCCTGCGCAACGCCGCTTCGAAGGCGCTCGCGGGCGAGATCGAGGTGCGGGCCGACCGATTCTCGGCAGCGGCCGACAGTTCGCTCGTTCTCTCCAACGACGGCACGATCCGCTGGCAGGGCGACCCGGTCGCGAAGGTGGAGGCGGGCGACAAGATCTACGATCCCCGCATCCGCATCCTTGCCGACGAGCAACTGACCGGCCCCGCGCGCGAAAAAGTCGAGGGCCGCTTGCGGGCCTGGCTCAAGGCCCACGTCGTGCGCCTTCTCGGTCCCGCGATTCAGCTCGAGGACAGCGCCGAGCTGCAGGGCCTCGCGCGCGGGATCGCGTTCCAGATCGCCGAGTCGCTCGGCGTGCTCGAGCGCGCCAAGGTGCTGAACGACGTCCGCAGCCTGGATCAGGACGGGCGCGGGGCGCTGCGCCGCGCGGGCGTGCGCTTCGGCGCCTATCACCTCTACCTCCCCGCGCTCCTGAAGCCGGCTCCGCGGACCCTGGCGGCGCAGCTCTGGGCGCTCCGGAACGGCGGGCTCGACCAGCCGGGGCTCGACGAGATCGCCCATCTCGCGGCCTCCGGGCGCACGTCGATCCCCGTGAATCCGACGATCGCCCACGGCCTCTATCGCGCGGCCGGCTATCGGGTGTGCGGCGGCCGCGCCGTGCGCGTCGACATCCTCGAGCGCCTCGCGGACCTGATCCGGCCCGCGATCGGGTACCGTCCCGGCATCACGCCGGGCGAGCCGCCGGCCGGAGCGGCCGATGGCGACGGCTTCGTCGCCACGGTCGCGATGACGTCTCTCGTGGGCTGTGCCGGCGAGGATTTCGGCTCGATCCTGAAATCCCTCGGCTACGTCTCGGAGCGGCGCGTCGGTCCGGCCATCACGGTGCCGCTCGTTGCCGCCCCGACGGTGGCGACGGCCTCGGGCCCCTCCGCCGACGTCGCGGTCGCGGACCCGGCTCCGGCCGGCAGCGGCGCCGACGCGCCCGAAGACGGGGTGCATGACCCGGCTTCGGCCGCGAGCGGCGCCGGCGCCCCCGGGGACGGGGTGCATGACCCAGCCTCAGCCGCGAGCGGCGCCGACGCGCCCGGGGACGGGGTGCATGACCCTAGAGCCGCGCCTGACGCTTCGGTCGGCGACGGCCCGCCCGCAGGCGAGGTCCCGGCCCAACCCGGTTCGGCGGCAGCCGCCGATGCTTCCGTCGACGTCCCGCCATCGGAATCGGCCCCCACCGCGGACCCCGGTGCATCGGCCGACGTCGCGGCGAGGGACCCGGAGCCGAGCCCGGACGACCCGCCGGTCGAACCGGCTGGCGCGACGGCGGAGGGGCCGGTCGGGTCGGCCGAAGGGTCGCCGCCGTCCGATGCGGCGCTCGTCGCGACCGGGACGGACGCCGCTGCGGCTTCGGCGGATGGGGCCGTGGAACCTGCCAGTCCCGAGGAACCGGCGGCCGCGCCTGCCGAGCCGCAGACCGTCGAGGTGTGGCGTCAAGGGCGACGTCACCACGAGGGCGGGCATGCGCGGCACGGGCGCGGTCGCGGCGAGCGCCGCGACGGCCGTCCCCGCCAGGGCGAGCGCCCGCCGGGAGACCGCCCGCCGGGCGAGCGGCCACAGGGCGAGCGTCCGCACGGCGGCCGCGCGGCGGGCGACCGCACCCTCGGCGATCGCGGCCCGCGGCAGGAGCGTCCGAACCGTGAGGGTCGGCCCGACCGATCGGACCATCGCGCCGCGGCCGGCGACGGGCGCCCGCAGAACCGGCCGGCCCGCGACAAGACCGGGCGTCCGGAGGACCGAAAGGGCCCTCGGCCCGAGCGCCGTTTCGACGACCGTCGCGATGCCGCGCAGAACCGGCGGGAGGACCGGCGCGACAAGCCGCCCGATCCGGATTCGCCGTTCGCCAAGCTCATGGCGCTCAAGGCTCAACTCGAAAACGCGAAGGGCAACAAGCCGTGATGCCGTCCCGGTGCCCGATGTCGCGAAAGGCGGGCCGGGAGGCGAGGGTCTGAGCGGGGATGCGGGACGACCGGCAGCGGCTCGACAAGTGGCTCTGGTTCGCGCGTTTCGCGAAAACCCGGACCCTGGCCGCAAAGCTCGTGACCTCCGGCTTCGTTCGCGTCAACGGCCGGCGCGTGGACAACGCCGCCAAGCCGGTGGCGGTCGGCGACGTGATCACCCTCGCGCTGTCGCGCACGACCGCGGTGGTGCGGATCGACGATCTCGGCGCGCGGCGTGGACCCGCGCCCGAGGCGCGGGCGTTGTATTCGCATCTCAGTCGCGGCGAGGGCACGCTTGTCAGCGACGACGGCACCGGCTAGAGCCGCCGCCAGCCCGTCCGTAAGGCCCTCGAAGGACCCCGTATGACCTACGTCGTCACCGAAAATTGCATCAAATGCAAGTACATGGACTGCGTCGAGGTGTGCCCGGTCGACTGCTTCTACGAAGGCGAAAACATGCTCGTCATCCATCCCGACGAGTGCATCGATTGTGGTGTCTGCGAACCGGAATGCCCGGCCGAGGCCATCAAGCCCGACACCGAGCCGGGCCTGGAGCAGTGGTTGAAGATCAACGCCGACCTGGCCAAGAGCTGGCCGAACATCACCCAGAAGAAGGACGCCCCCGGGGACGCCAAGGAGTTCGACGGCGTACCCGGCAAGTACGACACCTACTTCACGCCCAATCCAGGCGAGGGCGACTGAGCGGTTGCAGGTGAGCTCTTGCGGGCCGTCGGTCGAGCCCGCTGCGCTCGTGGGCGCCCGAAGCGGGCGCCTCCGTCAGGGGTGAGGTGCCGGCCCTGCTCAACTGGGGATTGTCACGATTGTCCAGCAAGGTTGACATATTTTTGCTTTTTCGCCCGGATCGTGGTAGGATCCGTAAATGCCGTCGCTTTCGCCCGACGTGTTAAGATCTTCACGGGTGAGCTGTTCAATCTCACACATGAAATGATCGTGCATACTCCGTGACATCAGGCGACTTGGGTTGCCGCAACGTCAAGGGGTTCGATCGGGCGTGTTGAAGTCATCGGCCGACCAGGGAGAAAAGCGAGACGGTCAAGTTTCGCCATCACCAGAGCTTTGTGCCTTCGGGGCCCTGCCCGGAGGACTGGACAGCTCTCGCCTCCACAGCGTGAGCCTTAAGGAGTCATTCGCGCATGACGACCGCCAAGAAGACTGCCCAGCGTCTCGGTTTCAAGACGGGTGAAGCTATCGTGTACCCGGCTCACGGGGTCGGCCGCATTACGGCCGTGGAGGAGCAGGAGATCGCCGGCTTCAAGCTGGAGTTGTTCGTCGTCTCCTTTGAAAAGGACAAAATGGTTCTGCGCGTGCCGACCGCAAAGGCCACCGCGGTCGGCATGCGCAAGCTCGCCGAACCGGTCCTGGTCGCCAAGGCTCTCGACGTCCTCACCGGTCGCGCGCGCGTAAAGCGTACCATGTGGTCGCGCCGCGCTCAGGAGTACGAAGCGAAGATCAACTCGGGCGATCTCATCGCGGTCACCGAGGTGGTGCGCGACCTCTATCGCTCCGAGGCGCAGCCCGAGCAGTCCTATTCCGAGCGCCAGCTCTACGAGGCGGCTCTCGATCGGATCATGCGCGAGATCGCGGCGGTGAACAAGATCACGGATACCGAGGCGCTCAAGCTCATCGACCAGAGCCTCGCCAAATCGCCTCGCCGCTTGAAGGGCGCCGAGGCGGAGGGTGAGGACGACGTGCAGGAAGAGGCCGCCTGAGTCTTTTCGCCGTCGGCCCGCTTGAAAGCCCGGCTCCGCGCCGGGCTTTTCTTTTCGCGGCTGCAACTTTCCATGCGCGTGCCGAAGCGGGAGCCGGCTAACGGGCCGGGCAGCGACCGGCGGTCCAGGCCCCGCGTCCGTGAAACGTGCGATCGGCGGCCGACGGCGGAGCCTTTTTCGTTCGCGCGGCCTTGTCTTTGCAGCACGAGACTCTAAATTTGCAAACTCCGTCAGAGCCCTCCGAACTTTTCCGCCCCTTGTAAGTTGGCCCTCAGCGCCAGGGAGAACGGGATGGGAGAGATCTCAGGGGTTCGTCGCCGCTTCGTTCGTGCCGCCATGGACGCTCCCTTCCTCGAGCGCGAGGAGGAGCGCCTCCTCGCCGTTCGGTGGAAGGAGCAACGGGACGAGACCGCGCTGCACCGCTTGACAGCCGCCCACATGCGTCTCGTGATCGCGCTCGCGGCCCGCTTCCGCCATTACGGACTTCCCATGGCCGACCTCGTCCAGGAGGGGCATGTGGGACTTCTGGAGGCGGCTGCGCGCTTCGAACCCGAGCGGGAGGTCCGCTTCTCGACCTACGCGACCTGGTGGATCCGGGCCTCGATCCAGGATTACATCCTTCGGAACTGGTCGATCGTGCGGGGAGGTACGAGCTCCGCTCAGAAGGCGTTGTTCTTCAACCTGCGCCGTCTACGGGCGAAGCTGACGCGCGGGGGCGAGGAGCGGATCGCGTCCGAGGTCCACGGCAAGATCGCCGAGGCGATCGGCGTTTCGCGGTCGGACGTCGCCTTGATGGATGCCCGCCTTTCGGCGCCGGATACCTCGCTCAACGCCCCGGTTCTGGATGCCGACTCGAGCGGCTCGGCGGAGCGCATGGAGTTCCTGGTCGACAATGCACCCCTGCCTGACGAGAGCGTCACCGATGTGATCGACACGGAGCGGCGCGTCCTCTGGCTCCAACAGGCCCTCGAAGTGCTCAACGAGCGCGAGCTGCGCATCTTGAGAGCCCGGCGGCTCGAAGAGGAACAGGTCACCCTGGAATTCCTCGGCGACCGGCTCGGCATCTCGAAGGAGCGCGTTCGGCAAATCGAGAACCGGGCGCTGGAGAAGCTCAAGCGAGCCCTCGTGGAACGCTACCCGCAGGCCTCGGGAGCTTTCGTTTAGGCGGGGTGGGCGCCACACGTTTTCGCACGCGTTCGGCAGGCCCCCGCCTACTCCACCACGAGCTTGTATCGTTCGCCGGCCACGAGCGGCCCGCCGCGGTCGAGCCCGTTGAGCAGCAGAAAACGCTCGAATCCCCGATCCACGGCCATGCGGGCCGCGAAGTCCTCGGCGGTGTCTCCGGCCTGCGCCGCGACGATGCGCAGGCGCAAGGGCGTCAGGGACCGCGCCTCCGCGGGCGTCACCTGGCGCACGCTCTCGAGCGTGCGCCGGAACATCCCTTCGAGATCGCCCGACCCGGCGCGCGTCGCGACGATGAGCCGGAACGTCGTGCCGCCGATCCGGATCGCCGACAGCCTGAACCACCATTCCTTGCCGCGCGACTGTGCGGTTGCGACCGGCAGGCCGTTGACCGTGCTTGCCTCGAGGCTTCCGGGTTCGATCGTGTCGTTCCAGGTCGTGCGCAGGACCTCCTCGAGGCTCTGGCCACTCGGGGTGGTGGCCGCATCGAAGAGGAGCCGCCGGCTGCCGTCCCGGGAGCTGCCGAGCACCGCTTCCGCCGTGTTCTCGAGCGACATCCCCTCGGGGGCCTCGAACGCGATGCCGAGACGTCCGTGGACGAATCGGCGGCCGCGGATCAACCCGTCACTCGGATCGTCGCCGTAGGCGAGCCCCTCCAGTGCCGCAAGATAGCTGCCCCGATCGCCCTCGCCGATTCCAGGGGCGCTCTCGCGGCGCGCGGCGCGGACCGCGAGCGAAATGCGTTCCGCAGTGCTCGGATGGGTGGAGAGCATATCGGACAACGTGGGCCTATTCCGGTCCGTGCCGCCGCCGGCCTTGTCGAGAGCGGTGAGGAAGCGCGGCGCCCCGAACGGGTCGAACCCCGCGCGCGCAAGGACCTTCACGCCGGCCTGATCGGCGTCGAGTTCCTGCGAGCGCGAAAAGCTCGCCAGAGTGAACCGCGAGCGGTCACGCACGACGGCCGCTTCGGTGGGATTGTTGAGGACGTTTTGCGTCACCTGAGTGATCAGCGCCGAGCGCGCTTCCAGCTCGTTGCGCAGGGATGCGTGGCGAAGCGTCACGTGCGCGATCTCGTGCGACAGCACGGCCGCGAGTTCGGCCATGTCGTTGGCGAGCGCCAGCAGTCCGCGCGTCACGTAGAGGCGACCGGTCGGCAGCGCGAAAGCGTTCACGACCGGCGAGTTGAGCACCGTGACGCGATAGGATTCGTCCGGTCGGTCGCTCGCGGCGACAAGCCGGTTGGTGACGTCGGTCAGGAGGCGCTGCACCGCGGGGGCCCGAACCTCGCCCCCGAAAGCCGCGACCAGCTGGGCGTGGTCTCGATCGCCGCGGGACTCGGTGCCGGCGCGGGGGGCGCGAGGAGGCAGCGGAACGTCTCCGCCGATGAACGAACAGCCTGATAGGAGCACCAGCGCGAGACACGCGGCCGCCCTCCGCCGGAGGCCCGTCGGTCTCGGGTGGATCATCGATCCGTCCGTGTGGTGTTCGCCCCGGCTCAATGCTTCTTATCCGTACCCTCGAGCACCTCGATCGCGTCCCTCGCGGTCACCGTCATGGATGGCCCGCGACGATCCTCCAATACGCCGCGCGCCCTGATGTGGCGACCCCGGAGGGCTGCGGCGCCGAGACCGCTCTCCTGGACGAGGGACCAGACGCGCTTTGGAACGATGATGGTGAAGTCCCTCGCCCAATCCGATCCGAAATTCAAATAGGTCTGCTGCCGCCTTTCACCGACGCTGCGGATTCGGCCCTCCACGAGGGTGAACCGGCCGACCCGGTCGCGCAGGCGCGCGATGTCTCCAACGAGAACCGGCTTATAGCGATCATCGGCCCACACACCAAGGCCCCGGTCGCGGGCCGTGACCTCGACGGCCAGTGTCGCGAGGACGCAGCTGCGATCACCCGTGGCCGGATCGACCACCGCGAGGCCGTTTTCGAGCAGTCCATGAGCGACATCGAGCCGTACCGCGCCCCGGACGAGGACCAAACGTACGACCATGCGGTTCCAGCGGTCACGTGCAGGTCCGCCCTGCACGAGGACCGCCTGCCCGCGACGGTCCCCGAGCCAACGGAGCGCGGCCTCGCGCGCCGGCGACGACTCGGGCAGCCGCAGGTCTGCAAGGCGCGCGGCTCCGCGCGAGCGCAGCAGCAGATCTCCGTCCGCTGACACCCCCTCGATCCGGTCCTCGCCGGTGGCCGGCGGACACACCGTCGAACCGAGCGCCTGACCGGGGAGCGCCGAGAGAGCGAAAACAAGGCTGACGGCGAGGCGGCGCATGGGTCACCGGACGAGGACACCCCATCAAACACGCTCTGCCCGCCGCCGTCACCCTGCCGATGCTCCCGCCGTTTTACGCGGCCCTTCAATATGCTAGTGATCCCCTCGCGGTCCCGTAGCTCAGCAGGACAGAGCAGCGGTTTCCTAAATCGGAAATGTGCGCTGCCGCTTCGGTGATTGCCGCACGTCTTTTCCCCTGAGTACATAAGGGTTTGCGCGTCGGCAGAGGAGAATTGCCGTCTAGCCGGCTGCTCGTGAGCAAGTCGGCACAGCCTTATTGAGGTGCCACGAGGGACGCTCGGCAGGACCAAGTTGGGCGCGACGCCGAGAGGTGGGTTGGGAGCGTAGGCACAAAAGTCGGCACAGACCCGCAACCGTCCTCCCAACGTCCTCTTCGACGTTCCCTTCACGGTCATGATCATGGTCGGTCGCGGCTGCGCCGACAGGCGAACCTCCGAAAATGGGTTGAGGACGCCGTCCTTCACGGTCGCGGCCGATCTCCCGACCCGACCGTCCTCCCCAACGTCCCTCGGACGTTCCCGTCACGGTCGCTGTCCAAATCCCTGCGGGATAACCAACTGGATCGACTGTAGGGGTAAGGGTCTGGCGCGAACATTCCGGGGAAGATGATCGCAACAGACCCTTTTGGGCCTAACCAACCGGACGGCTCCAGTGGGTCGAGATGGGTCGATGACAGGGTGGGTGTCGGACTGGTCTCAAGGTCTCGCCGATCAAGCGAGAGCCTCTATGTAAATGAAGGCGAATTCGAACACCTCCATGGCCTCCCTGACGTAGCCTTCCCTGAGTTGGTCAGCCCGATTCGTCGTGTTGGAGGGCAGCAAGCGCTCGCGGTTGGGCCTCGCCTGGAGCCACCCTTCCAGACGGCGCTGCGGGAGCTTTTCCACGGACGCCGCGACCCGTGCCCGAACGATGACCGCGATGCTGGATCGGTCCTCATACCCGGCGTTGATGGGCCTCCTCGATTCCGAGCACCACGACCCGTGTCATGCGCGGGCGGAAGCTGTCGCCGCCTTTGATGGCCTTGTAGAAATCCATGACCTCGGACGGGATGATCTGACCACGAATGCCGTCGTGGATACTCGCCAGCCGTCTTGCGGCTGTGCGCAGGGGGTCAGGGGTCGCCGGGCGCTGGACACGCGTGGGGAGGGAAGTCTGGGGAACAGGGTTCATGATGAAATCCGTAAAAGGGTATGCGGTCACCGTAGACAAGGTGGTGTGAGAAAGTCGATTTATTTGGCGGGCACGAGAATGGGTGCCCTGGCGGCCAGCCGCTAAACAAAGAATATGAGGGGTAGGCGCTGCGCGCCCACCCGCTCTGACGGAGCGCTCGGCCGACGGCCTTGCGGGTCCTCGCCCTCGCTCCGCTCGGCCTGCGGGTCCTCGGCCTGCCCGACCACCCCGTCATCGCCGGAGACCGATTTGGGCGGGGGTGTGTTGGCCAAAAACCCCTACACAGGTCGTATTCCTTAGAGAGGTTTATAAGGAACACGACTTATGAAGGGGAAGTCCGGGCGGCTCAGCGCCGCCCTCTTGATCTCGTACCTCTGGTGCTTGTCGAGGTGGAGCCGGAAGTCGTACCGGCTGTGCGCCAGCACAGGACCCATGAGGAACCCGAAGAGCCGCTTGTTGACGAGAAGGATGTGCTTCACGTCCCCGCGCTTCCTCCACCCAGGTTCCGCCCGGCCGTCTGGTTGAACTCGTCGATGTGGCGCAGGCCGACCAGGTCCGAGCGTCCCGTCCAGGCGTTCAACGCTTGCAGACGCTCGTACTCATCCGGCGTCATGAACGTCATGGTCTGGAGGACGTTCCGGCCGATCAGGTCGTTCGATCCCCGCGCCGTCACATGAGGCATCGTGTCGGCGAGCATGGAGACCTTGTTGGAGACGATGAAGACAGTTGTCGCCGGGATGGGCGTCGCGAAACTCCTGATAGGAAACACACGCACCCTCAATTCGGGAGACCCGCCTTGCGCAGTTCAGCGCCGAACCGCGCTACTTTCACAGGCTCGGTAAACTCATGTTGCTCCATCATTGTCACTGTGAAGCCCGGCGCAAGGTCGAGGAGCCGGTTTGCCGCGCGCTTGGCCGCGTCCAACTCGTCGAGTTGGGCATAGCTCGCCACCAGCAGCGCGTGAGAGACCACAAAGGTTGGGTTCACCTGAATCGCACGTTGTGCAGCAGCCACGGCCTCCTCGCCCCGTCCGCTGAAGAAATACGCAAAGCCCATTCCGAGATAGGGGTGGTAGTTCATCGGGTCTAAGGGACTCAGCCGGATCGCTCGCATTCCATGTTCGAGAGCTTTGTCGTGCTGCCCGGCATTAGCCTCTGTCATGGTCGCAAAGCCAAGTACCAGAGCCGAGTTGCCATTCAGTGCGAGTGCCCGGTCCGCCGCACCAACGGCGGCTGCGTAATCAAGCGTCAACATGCCCACAATGAAGCCCGAAATCGCAAGAGCCAGCGCATCGTCTGTTGTTGAGGCGATCACCGAGCGAGCATGACGCACCGCTTCCCTCTTATCCTCAGGATTTCGTCCGCCGCGTTGATATCGCTGCTCGTAGCACCATGCCGCGTGTGCTTGTGCGGCTGCATAGGACGGATCGAGTTTTAGGGCTTCAGTGAGAAGTGCTAATGCCTCATTACCGGCATCCGGCGTGTTGGCGTAGGCCAGAGGCATAGCTCTAAGATACAGGTCGTAAGCGTCGAGGCTGTTGGGACGTTTTCGTCGTGCTCGCTCGATCTCCGCTTGACGCAGGCTCGGCTCGATAGCTGCAACCACGCCTTCTGTGATCCGATCCTGAAAATCGAAGATGTCCGCCAATGAGCCGTCGAAGCGGTCAGCCCACAGGTGAGTTCCGGTAGCCGCCTCGATCAATTGGCTGGTGAGGCGGACGCGGTCCCCTGCTCGACGGACAGAACCCTCGACGACGTAGCGCACGCCGAGGTCGCGCCCAACTTGGCGGATGTCCACTGACCTCCCTTTGTACGTAAATGCCGAATTTCTCGCGATGACGAAGAACGAACGGATACGCGACAGGGCCGTGATGATGTCTTCGACTACCCCGTCTGCAAAATACTCCTGCTCGGTGTCAGGGCTCATGTTGGTGAAGGGCAACACCGCGATGGAGGGCTTGTTGGGCAGGGGCAGGGGTCTCGGCTCCTCCCTTGATGAAGGTCTACCCTCGCTGGAAGCTCCGCCTACGGCATAGACCCGAACCGGTTCCTCGATGTTCTTCAGGATTGTCAGCCCAAGGTCCTCATAGGCGAGCGGCAGAGCCTTGCGGACCTGATCGAACACGGCCCCTGAAAGCGCAATCCCACCGGGATCAGCAATGCCCTCCAGGCGAGCAGCGATGTTCACGCCATCGCCGTACACATCACCATCATCCTCAATGATGATATCGCCAAGGTTGATGCCAATTCGTAGCTGAAGGGCGTCGAACGAAGCGCCTCCTGAATGGCGACTGCACATCGAACCGCCTCTACAGGACTGGCAAATTCGATCAGGAAACCGTCACCCGTGGTCTTCACTACTCGCCCGTGATGCTGCTTGACGTTCGGCTCGATGTTCGCCCGTCGAAGCGCCTTGATCTGCGCGAGCGTCCCTTCCTCATCCTTCTCCATCAATGCTGAGAAGCCCACCACATCGGCGGCGAGAACGGCGGCGAGACGGCGGGTCGTCATTCGGGCAGCCCTGCCTTCGCGGAGCGCGCTCAGATACAGTTTCGAGCATGCCACGTGTCCCGATAGCGGGAGTTCCGCGAGCGACTTACCGAGCGAGTTTGGCTGTACTCTTCAGCAACTCGCGAGACCACGTTCCGCGCCTCATCTCTGCGACCCAACATAACTAGGGCCGCTGCGCGATACCGAAGTGAGACCGGGTGGGCGGGCCACTTGTCCAGTGTTCGTCGCGTCCAAAGTTCCGCCTGCTCGGCACGTCCAGAAAACAGGTACGCAGCAGCAATTGCACTGTTGGTGAGATAGGCCCGAGGATCGAGTCGGACTCATCCGCCGCGCAGCCTCTAACGACTCCAGCGCTCTTTGGTACTGTCCATGCAAGTGATGAACACCCACCCGCAATTCGTGCAAACCGTGGCAGAGTTCGGATGAAGGCGAAGGGCGTTGTCTGCAAGCTCAAGCGCTTCATCGACACTCCCGCCGAGATGAGCGAGCGTCAAAGCTGCAATGGCCAAGACCGTACCGTTTTCGGGACCAGCTTCCACTGCTCTTCGAGCGGCGCTGCACGCCTTCTCGGACGCGATCCGCCAGTCCGCAATCCAGCCGGAAACCGCCAGTCGGGTAACGCAGTCTGCAAGAGCCGCCCATGCCTCGGCGAACTCGTGGATCGCGTCGAAGCGCTTCTTCAAGCAGGCTCTCCGCGCGACGGAAACCAGCCTCGGTGAACGAATGGAACTCGGGTAACGCTTGCAGGTACAAATCGTAGGCGTCGAGGCTTTCAGTCGGTTTGGTGCGGGTTCGATGCAATCTCCGCGCTTGAAGACTTGGCTCAATCGCGGCGACAGTGTGCTGCAGTGATCTCATCTTGAAGGTCGAAGATGTCCGTGAGATCACGGTCATATTTTTCCGCCCAAATGTGGGTTCCAGTCTGCGGCCTCAATTAGCTGGCTTGTGATCCGCACCCGAGTAGCCTGCTTTCCGCATTGAGCCTTCAAGGACGTAGCGGACTCCTAAGCTCTCGCCCGACCTGCCGAACATCTGCCGCTTTGCCTTTGTAGATGAAGGAGGAGTTCCGCGCGATCACGAAGAACCAGCGCACCCGGGACAGGGCAGTGATGATGTCCTCAACAATTCCGTCCGCAAAATACTCCTGCTCAGGGTCGCCGCTCATGTTGGTGAATGGCAGGACAGCGATGGAAGGCTTGTCGGGAAGAGGGAGAGGCTTCGGGTGACAGGTTGCGACCTCTCCAACTCTGATCCGAGCGGACCAGCATCGACGCATAGGCGTGCACCGGCTCGTGCGATATTCTTGACCTGCTGGGGACCCAAGATCGGCGGAAGTCAGGGGCAGGGCCTTTCGGACATGTCGGTGGGCATCCCCTGAGAGGCAAACCCCTCCCGGCTCGGCGAGGGACTCCAGCCGAGCCGCTATGTTGACGCCGTCCCCCAAGAGGTCGCCTCCCCGTACCATTACATCGCCCACATGGACGCCGATCCGAAAGCGCACGGCGCGTTCCGGGTCACCACGTGTGTTCAGGTCGGCAAGGGCCTTCTGGACTTCCACCGCGCACTGAACGGCATCGACGGCGCTCAGGAACTCGGCCAGAACACTATCCCCAGCGGTGTTCGCAATTCGGCCTCCGAATTCGGAGATCACCGGTCCATCACTTCGCGCTGTGCTGTCAGGGCACGAGGGTCCCGACCTCGTCCTGTCTCCATCAGGCGAGAATAACCAGCCACGTCGGCCGCGAAGATCGCCGCCAGCTTGCGCTCAAGCCGCTCTTGTCCCACTGCCACAAGCACCCCAGTAGGCCAGCCCCGAATCGATCCATCTCCGGCCAAAAGATCAAGAGCCCTGGCGAAAGCACGCTCGAATCCAATTTAGGCGTTGGGGATTGGCGGAATGAAAGTTCCGGCTCTTTAGGCTACTCTGGCATAGTGCGCCTGTGGGTCGCTGTCGTCGGCCAGAGGTGGGCCATAAAAGGTGGTCCAGAACCCTGCACGTCCGCCAAGTGCAGGGTTTCTCTTTAATGGATTGGAACCAATGTCGTTTTCACCTTCGCAATAGGAAGCTGCAATCTCGATCTAGCGCGAGTACATTGCACCGACCTTCGGTCAAGGTGCACCGGTAGTGGTCCGTCCTACTATAGTCTCCTCCACGGCTTCACCACACTCACGTTTTGGCTCAAGGGATTCGGCAAAACGTATGGGCCTCGCTGCCGTCGGCCGAGCGGAAGAATCTTGTTTGCTCAGTTGGCCCGCGTCCGAAGGATGGGGGAAGAGGAGCAGATCGCGTAGAGATGATCGAGCGCGACCCGCACGATCTCCCGCGCGAGCCGGGCATGAGCGTGCCCCACGCATTCTTCTCGCTGAAGACCCCTCGCCCGCAGCCGTTAATCTCTAGCACAAAGCGCTCGCAACGGTAGTCGTTCTCGCCGTACTCGACCCAGACCGGCACTCGATCCTGCACGACGGTGCACGAGTTCGGTACGCGGGCATTGAACGCACGCCTTCTGCTCGACATCGAGAAACGGGGCGCTGGGGGCCGATGGCCCAAGATCATCGCCACCCGTTCTCCTCGACTATACTGCGATATCCAATTTCAATGAAGCGCCTGCGCCTGCGGTTCCGCCCCTTTCATTGGTGCTTCCAGCGGTGCTACCACGATGGCCTCGCGTGTGCTCTCCACTATAGCCTTCAACTCGTTCTGCTCCGGCTGAGGTACTCCGAACTTGTCCAGTGTCTGTTGGAAATCGTCCAGGAAGCAGTCCCATTCGCCAGCGGTGATCATGAGATGGCGGTGCGAGTCTCCCATCGGCCGCCCGGAGTAGCTCTGCGGGCCGCCGGTTGCCCAGCACACCATCTCGGTGACGAGATACTTAAACCCCGCAGGCGAGACGCGGTGGTGGGCCTCGTCAACGCGCGGGTTCGCGTTCAAACGCGCGTCAGTCATGACCCGGTCGATGAAGTCATCGACAACGGTTGCGATGTTGTAGACGCCGCCGAGGCGATCATAGAGCGACGGCCGCTCCGGTACCTGCAAGCTCTCTTGTCCCATCTCGGCCTCCCTAGTGCATCCGGTAGCCCCCGTGGGTCCAGCCTCGCCAGCCGGTTCGCCAAGGCTACGCCTCCACTGCCGTTTTGGAAATACCGCGCCAGATATGAAGCATAGGCACTCAGCTTGCCTTGAACCGCCAGTCGCGCTTCGAGCCATTGCGCGGTCTCCGTAATTCTCATCATGTGAGCGGCGACCTCGGGATGGCGTGGGCTTGGAATGGAACGAGAAAGCGGTATCGATCCATCAGAGAGACTTATAGCGTCTGGACCTGCCCTGGGATTAGGTGCGGGATAGTTCCGCATCACCTTCTGACTTGGAGGTCTTAGCGGAGCTTGACAATGCGATCCCGATCCTCGTGATCAGCATCGTCTGCGGTCTCGTGGAATTCTATTGAGTGATCAACCATCACGTCGGTGCTCGGGCTCTCTGAGCGAATTCTCCAGCGATTTCGACAGAGCGTCCACGAGGTGACTTCTCGTGGTCTCAAGCTCCCGCTCACGAACACGGTTGATCAGGTCTGCAACAAACTGCGACAGGTCGAGCGCACTCTGCCGCCGGTCATTGTCCCGCGCGGCAATAAGGAACCGCAACATGAGGGCGACGCTGTAATGAAGGTGGCCCTTCTCGGTATGGGTCACGTGACGGCTTCGCTCAGCGACCCGCTCGAACTTTGCGATGTAGGCGTCCTGCACGGTTCTCGGCTCCCCGTGAAACTTGCCAGGGCTCCCGAACACTTCGACAAAGCAGTGCCACAGCACCGCCAGCTTCTCGGCGGCGTCATCTTGCCGAGATGGATCAAGGGCAATGAACTCGTCCAACAGAACTCGATTCTCGTCTATGACATCTGGGACTTCATCGGGTCTTAATCGTTTTAGGAAGAGGAGAGCACTATTACAACTCCCTTACGTTGGAACGAAGATGTTGAAGGATCACGAGAGGCGAGCCCGCCTCAACCGGAAGAGTAACCTGCTCGGCATTCATCAAATGCGCGCTCGCTGGTCGCGCTTAGAACACCATGCTTTCGGCACGCGCTATGAGCGACGACGTTCCTCTCTGACCGTCGAAGCCAGTGTTTTGGCATATAGGCCGGTCAGCTTGCTCATCTCAGCATTGTAATCACGAAGGGTCTCTTCCATCCATCGGGCTTGGATATCGCGGGCGACTCGTCCAGTCACGACAACTCAACGTCTGCCGGATCGCCTCGGCGTCCTTCTCCAGCCGACCTGTAAGGAACCGTCCCACCTCCTGCTGGCACTCCGCCATCGTGGACCACCACGTCGTCGCTCCAGCCATCAGAGCCCCGCTCAAAAACTCTGGCCGCATGTTCGCGACGCGCTCGTCCCAACCAGTATTCTTATCCTTCATGATCCTCTCCGTAATGCGGGTACTCAAGGGCGTGGCTCATCCATGAGGACGAGACAGCCCACGACCGGAGCAGCGAGAGAAGACCAGGGTAACGGCCCCAGCCCACGCCGCTCCAGCGCTCGCAACTCAGTTGCTCGCGAGTTTCAGGTCTGAGAGCGAGCCTGCATAGAAGCTCACATTGTGGAAGGCGTTCTTGGCGATCTCCTCCGCCGCTGCCCTGGCCTGCGCCGCATCCTTCCCGAAGACCACGATGCGCGTGTTGTGGTCCTCCATCGGAAGCCGCCCATCGTCCTTCGCTTTGACCACCTCGTCTTTGGGCAGATGACGTGCGCCGCTGATGGTTCCCGTTTTGAATTCATCTGCCGAGCGAACATCAAAGAACACGGCTGTCTTGTCGCTCTCACGCACATAGCGAATGCCGTCGGGCTCGATCTGCATCACGCCCACAAGCGCGCGCCAGACTGGTGCACCAAGCTGATACCGACGCACATTGGTATAGCCTGCTGCGGTGAGTTCCTCTGCGAGGCGCTTGCTCTTTCCGCAGAACGGGCCATTGCAGTAGAGGACAATGGCTGCCTCCTTTTTGTCACCCAGGACGCGCCCGATCTCGGCCGTGTCGGACACATAGAGCGACATCGGGACGCCAGCCTTCGGGGCGACGTTAAGGGCACCGGGGATGTGACTGATCGCGAACTCCAGATGCGGACGTGCGTCAAAAACCGTCGCGCTCCCGTCGGCCAGCATTCGGCGCAACTCGTCAGTCGAGACTTCGGCGGTTTTCTCGTTGGGTTGAGCGAGCGTCGCCTTCATGATGTCTGAGGAGGTCTGGCCCTGAACAGTCCCGGCCAGAAGAGCCGTCGCGACGAGGGCGAGAGAACCCACCAGCACGGGGCGGGTCAGAAGGAGAAAGTGGGTCACAGGCAGCCTCCGGTGTGTTGGAGCAAACCCCTGCTACAGATCGTTGGCTGAGGACGGTGCCATGCTCGATCCGACACGCAAGGCGTGATGGCCCTAAAAGGCGGGTCGAGAGGCTGCCGTACCGATTGATGGCCCATTAAGGCTCGGGGAGACGCGCGGCAGCAAGAACACAGCTTTTGCAGGAGATCATAGACCTCAGCGCCTCCGGACATAAGCCCTAAACGCTGCATTGGACAAAGAACGACAGCACGAAAGGGCTGCGAGCGAGGTCTCCTCGAGGTGGGTTGGTGAGGTGCGAGCGCCGATCTAGCGTCGTCTGATCACGACCTGAGGACGCCTTGACGTGCGGTCCGCTTGTCCCGGCTGCTCCTCCGGCTCGTACAACTGAAGCGGCTGGAGCGGCGCAATGGTGGATATCGCGTGCTTGTAGACAAGCTGGGCGTCCGCTCCTCGCGCCAGCAGGAGTGAGAAGTTGTCGAACCCCGTTACTACGCCTTGAAGCTTCACGCCGTTCACGAGAAACACGGTGAGTGGCACCTTGGTGTCCCGAGCGCGGCTGAGGAACGTGTCTTGTAGGCCGGGAGCGCGAGACGGCGGCTTGTCCATCTCGCCGGTCCGAGGCTGGAGGGTGGAGCCATTCTCCTCGGTCAGTGCCATTCGCCCTCCCCGATCAGCCGTCCTGCTAGGTCGTACTTGCGCCAGCCGCTCCGATAAATCCCGCCGTCATCGCTTTCAGAAAAGCTTTGGTAGCGCGCGATCAGCGCATCTTTCGTGTCGTACTCCTCGTGCTCCCAGTAGACCCCGCTCAGGAACCCGCCACGGCTGCGAGAGCGAACGACGAGAAGGTAATGGGTGGGCGGAATGTGGAAGACCGCTTCGAAGTTTGAGTCGTCCCGGACGGACGAGGTATGTGGGTGCGAGTCAGGGGGTGAAATCGGTCCATGCCCTTGCACCTTCATGCGTGTCTCCTCGCCTCAGTCGCTTCGGCTCTCCTAGATTGGCCGTTTTGTTGCACCGCAGCAAGAGCCCACGACACTCATTCGGTGGTCGTTACACCGAAAGTGCAACAGGCGGGTTCACGCAGCCCAACCGGCTCTCAAACATCGGTTAGCCTAGCAGGCGTATGTACGTCGGTTTGGTTGATCTCGGCCGAAGCCTACTTTGGTCAGCCCCGTCCCGATAACTCATTCCTAACCAGACTCGGATTCCATGGCTTGCCGGGACGGAAGGGTCCGTTCGCCTAAAGATCGGGAGAGAGTTCGTGCTGAACCGCAGCGAGGACTGGGCACTCCTATTCGGCCGTATCCTGGTAGCGGCACTCTTCCTGCCATCGGGCTTCAACAAGCTCGTGACCTTCTCGACGTTCGCGGCATCACTGGCCGCAAAGGGTGTGCCGTATCCGGCCGCCGTAGCTGCCATCCTGATCGCTGCCGAGTTCCTTGGCCCCCTGGCCCTCGTCATCGGCCTGTGGCCGCGATCCACCGCGCTGGTTCTCATCGGCTTCACAGCCGTGACGATCTGGTTGACGCACCGCAATCTGGGCGTCGGTGTGGTGCTCCGTCCTGGGCAGAACGTGCAGTTCTTCCAGAGCCTCGCCATCGTAGGGGGCCTGCTGTTCTACTTCGCGAGCGGGCCGGGAGGCTGGAGCCGCACCAGACTGCGGACGGGTTGAACGGCTCGCCGATCGGCGCGAATTGAGAGTTCCGCGATCCGGCCAGTCGCCTCGGCATTTGCAGTTTCAGCCCTATCGATCTCTCCGCTCGCGTCGCCCCAGCCGGTCCAAAAGCTCCGTCAGTCGCACGGGAAGCGGCTCATCCACCACGTCGTAGCTCGCGCGCAATCTCTCACCGAGCTTCTTGAGGCAATGAGAGCCTAGTGACGGGTCCGTCACGCTCTCGGTCGGAATGGAGACGCGAATGGGTTCGACTTCGCTCGGCAGCAGGGTTCGCATCGGGATACTCACGCTGGCAGCACGCATGTGCTGCTGTAGACCCCCGCTAGCGATGCCCTGCATTCAGGGTCGTCCCGAGCTAAACAGCGGGAGTTTGCGGCATTTGTGCGGATGAGTAAGGCTCCGAACGGCACGACTTGCTGCATGTGCCCTTGCAGCAACAGAGGGATTCTGGGCTCGCAGCGGTTCGAAGGACGACTGCTGGCAGAAAGATCACTCCGGCCCACCATCTCAATCTTACTGACCGAAAAATCCCTTGAACGAATCGACAACCCGCACCGCTCCGGGCGATGATTTTTGCAACGAATCAGCGGGCGAACCGCTGAATCCTTCAGGCCACATGGGGGGATGGCTTGAGCGCGAATTGGCACGTCCGACCAGAAGATCGAGCCCGGCTGCGCGCCGAACTGGCAGCGCTGGACGCACGTCTGCACGAACTCGATCAGAGGAGAAGGAAAGCGATCAATCGCCAGCGCTACAGCCGCAGTCCTGAGGACGTTACGACAGCGGCTGACGATCTCAAGAACGTCGTCACCGAAATGGATCGAGTGATGACCCGCAGCCGGGCGGTCGAGGGCAAGCTCCTCCTCTTGCAGAAGCTGGCCCCGAAGTCTGCTGATCCGGCCGAGACCCTGGTGCTTCATCAGGCGACGTGTCCGAGCATGTCGTTGTCGAGGTCTACAGAGACCCGTCGGGCACTAAGATGAATTGGTGATCTCGCGGCCGGAGCGGGAAAACAGAACCGGGTGGACCTTGCGCCGCTCGGCGCTCGCCAACCAGTCCCGCAATTTCGTCCAGCGCGATTTTATCTGCCCTCCCCGGACTGCGATCCCGAGCGCCTTCCTCTGGCCGATGAGGACGACGAGCCGCTAGCCTCGGGTCAAGCCAACCGAGAACACTTCGACGAGGGTTGATCGTACACCACCGGTCCGAAGTTCAACTGCGCGAGGATGAATTGTCAGAGGCATGGCTCCCAGCCGGGTGACGATGATTGCGCCGCCCGAGCCGGATCGTGAGTTTGTCGGTCATCCGGTCCCGGAGATGCGTCAGTCAAGGAGGAGGGCGATGTTGCTGGAGGTGGACCGAGAGCAGATGGGGGTACTCCGGCGGGCTTTGGAGGCAAGAGTGCGCGACATGTACCAGCGCTTAGGCAACGAACCCGGCGATGAGGGCTACCGGCGTGAAGCGCAAATTGCCACACAGCTTCTAAGGCGGGTGGAAGGCTTGGAGCGCGATGCGGGCCACCGCACCTGGAGCGCGGCCGATGGGGAGTTCTATCCGGGAGATGACTGAGGACGAGAGAGCCCAATGGAAACACCACCGCTTCGGGAGCAGCGTTGCATACCAGCGGGGCTGCCACCGTTCATACGACGCCTTATTGCAGGTTAAGATAGCGTCAGATAAGCCCTCATGATCCGGTCTCCCATGGAGAGAGCCATGACCCGGCCCATCATTGCCGCAGCCACGCTGATTGTTTGGCTCATACCCGCCTTTGCCCTCGATCAGCCTGTGATCTGGCGTGACCCCGACACGGGCTGCGGCTACTTTCTTACACCACAAGGCGGGATGACGATCCGGTTCCGCGCTGACGGGAGCATCGATTGCCCGAACGCCTCCAGAGAAGCCTCTTCCGGTCGAGGCATTCTGGAGGACATGGCGAAGGAGTTGGGCCGTGGTCTGGACGCCCTCCGGCGCGAGTTGGATCGCCTCCGTCAACCTCCAGAGGAGCGCATTTGAGGAGTGGGAAAACCAACATGTGGACGTGACCATTCTTGCGCCAACCACTCCCTGAGCTTCGTCCAGCGCGGCTTCATCTGCCCTCCCCGGACCGCGATCCCGAGCGCCTTCTTCTGGCCGATGAGAACGACGAGCCGCTTGCCTCGGGTCACGGCCGTGTACACGAGGTTGCGCGCGAGCATGGTGTAATGCTGGGTCGTGATCGGGATCACCACGGCCGGATACTCCGATCCCTGGCTCTTGTGGATGGTGGTCGCGAAGGCGGGCACAAGGGTGTCGAGTTCGCCGAACGGGTAGATCACCTCCCGGCCCTCGAAGTTCACTACCAGTGCTCCTTCCTCCTCATCGATCCGCAGCGACGGTCCCGAGGTCACCGTTAAACACCTCCCGGTCGTAGTCATTCTGGGACTCCATCACCCGGTCACCCGGGGAGAAACGCCAGCCGAAGCGCTCGACAAATCCGGAGGGTTCGGGTTCAGGACGCGCTGGAGTTCGTGGTTCAGGTTGCGCGCCCCGAGCACCCCTCGGTTCATGGGGCAGAGCACCTGGATGTCTTTGAGCGGATCGAGCCCGAACCGGCGGGGAATGCGCTCGCGCACCATGTCGATCAGCTTCGAGACGCCCTCCTCTGGATCGGCAATCTCCACGAAGTAGAAGTCGCTCTCCTCGCCTTTCTTGATCGGCTCGGGCATCTGGCCGTGGTTGATCCGGTGGGCATTGACCACAATCCGGCTCTCAGCCGCCTGCCGAAAGACCTCTGTGAGCCGTGCGACCGGAATCCTGCCCGACGCGATAATGTCGGCGAGCACCTGCCCTGGCCCGACTGAGGGCAACTGGTCAACGTCCCCGACGAGCAAGAGAGCCGCGTGCTCCGGGACCGCCTTAGTCAGCGCGTTCATCAGCGGCACGTCCACCATGGAGGTCTCGTCCACGACGAGCAGATCGCAGTCGAGCGGGTTGTCCTCGGTTCGCGAGAACCCGCCGTGCTTCGGATCGATCTCCAGCAGCCGATGAATGGTCCTGGCCTCGATCCCCGTTTGCTCCGTCATGCGCTTCGCGGCCCGGCCGGTCGGGGCAGCAAGCAGAACTCGAACACCTTTGGCCACCAGGATGCGCAGGAAGCTGTCCAGGAGCGTCGTCTTGCCGACCCCAGGTCCGCCTGTGACCACCGCCACCTTGGAGCGGATCACGAGCCTCAGGGCCTCCCGCTGTGAAGCAGCCAGAGCCTTGCCGGTCTTTGCTTCAACCCACGGAATAGCCTTGTCGAGGTCAATGGCGCTCCAAGGGAGGTCGCCTTCGGCGCGCGCGATAAGCCGCTCGGCGATGGCCCGCTCCGCCGCGTGCAGGCCCTTGAGAAAGACACAGGTCTCTTCGCCAATCCTGTCGCTGATGACCTCCTCGCCGCGCTGGAGTTCGTCGGCGATAGCGGACTCGATCAGACGAGCCTCGACTTCCAGGAGCTTCTGCGCGAGGTGGGCGAGCATTCGGACGGGCAATGCACAGTGGCCCTCATCCGTTGCGGTCTGAAGGGCGAACGACACACCGGCCCGGAGCCGCTGGGGTGCGGTTTTCTCCATTCCGAGTTTGGCCGCAATCGCATCGGCCGTGCGGAAGCCGATCCCCCGCACGTCACGGGCCAGCCGGTACGGGTCCTCGGTCATGACTTTGATGGCCTCATGACCATAGGTCTTGAAGATGCGGACGGCTCGGGCCGTTCCGACGCCATGGGCGTGCAGGAAGATCATGATCTCCCGGACCGCTTTCTGTTCCGACCAGCCCGCGACGATCTTGGAGGCCCGCCAAGGGCCGATGCCGGAGACCTCCGTCAGGCGCTCGGGGCTGGCCTCGATGATATCGAAGGTGGCCTCGCCAAAGGCCGCCGACGAGGCGCTTGGCCATGGCAGGTCCGATGCCACGCATCTGACCGCTGGCGAGGTATTTCTCGATCCCTTCGACCCCGGTCGGCGGGGTGGTCTTGAGCACGCCAGCCTTGAACTGGAGCCCGTGCGTGCGGTCGCTGACCCAAGCCCCGCTGGCGGTGATCCACTCCCCTGCCCCGACCGATGGCGTGTGCCCGACCACCACCACGAGATCGCGTTTGCCCCGGACCTGCACCTTCAGCACGCAAAAGCCGTTCTCGGCATTGTGGTAGGTCACGCGCTCGACCGTGCCCGCGAGTGCCTCTAAGGGTATACTCTCGTGGCTCTGCGCGGGACGGAGCATCTGATTCATGGAACCCGCCGGGAGGTCTCCGGCCCTTCAGAGTACGGATGGAAGCCGTCGCGTGTCCACGCCAGGAGGCACGTTGTCCAGCAGCAAACAGCAGTTCTCATTTTGTTCTAGCTTGTTTGCGGCCACGCGCGCAAGGTCCCTCTCCGGACCTAACACTCGTCAGCGTTGTTGGGACGACCCGCCTTCAGGGAGCACAGCCATGGCACGGACACGCAATCTGCCGTCCACAAGTGCTCCTCGCGAGCATTGCCAGCCGAACGGCGTTGCCAAGCGGCCCCGTGAGCATCTGCGCGTGCGCTACACTTTCTGACGAAGCCCATGCGACGACCTACAAGACCAGATCGCCTCGCTTGAAGCCGAAATCGAACTCCTGTCCGAACGGGCTCAGCGCTGCCGCAAGATCATCGTGCTCGGCAAGGTCAGCACGGTCGCAGGAGGGCTACTGTTTTCGGCCCTGCTGGTCGGTCTCTTCAGGTCGAACGCCGTGCTTCTCGTCGCGTCCATCACCGCCCTGCTCGGTGGCGTAGCTCTGTCCGGATCGAGCCAGAGCACCCTCGACGCTCTCAGAGCGAGCATCGACGAGCGGGAGACGCTGCGTACCGAGATCATCGACCGGCTGGAGCTTCATACAATCGACACGGGTTGAGGCCCTCGACCCGAAATGCGTCAGAACGCTGATCGCCGGTACACTACTCTTCCCGATAGCGGATCGGCGACCCTCAGCGCAGGAATGGACCCAATGCGTGGGACCGCTCTCCACAGGGATGAGGCTGCCTGCCCTCAGCGGCGATTAGTAACCGTAGTAGGAATCGCGGTAGCCGTAGCCGACTGGGGCATAGCCGTAGCTCCGCGTGGTCCGATACCGAGGGGCATAGCCGTAGTGAACGACGCGAGGGCGGTACACCCGGCGTGGTGCATAATCGTACTGGTAAGCCGGGGCGTAGCTATAACCATAGCTCGCAGGAGCATACCCGTAGCCGTAACTCGGGGCAGCATAGCCGTATCCATAGCTATAGGACGGCGCGGCGTAGGCATTCGAGGCGGCAGCCCCGATCAGTGCGCCAACGGCCAATCCGCCGATCACGCCAGCCGCGACTGCGCCCCCATGACCGCGCCGACTGCGGGCCTCGGCGTCCGTTGCCGTGAGTGACGCAACACCGATGAGCGCCACAGTCGAGAGAACAGTCAGCTTCTTGATCACCGTAAACTCCAGTGCAGCCATCCGCGATGGCACCTCGGGACTTATTGGGATGATGACAGTCCGGGATTGAACCCCGCATGAACAATCAAGATGCGATGGTCACCGAGTGCGGGAGGAGCCGCGCCACTGTCCTCTCGATGTCTGTCGAAGCGAACACTGAACCCGAGTCCGCCAGCCACACCCGCAGCTTCGTCCAACGCGATTTCATCTGCCCTCCCCAGACCGCGAATCCGAGCGCCTTATGTCCTGACGGCGAGCCGTTTGCCTCGGGTCACGCCCGTGTACATGAGATATCGGGGCGACCATGGTGTAAAGCCGGAGCGTTGGAGGGCCTGCTGGTATCTCCACGATCATCCGCCCTGCTCGCCGGTCAACTGGCATACGCCCTTGAGGCGCTTCGCCACCTCGTCCATGGCCGCTTCGAGCGACGGCTGAAGTGCCTCCATGTTGGACAGCGGCGCATCGGGTCCGGTCTCAGAAGCGCTAATGACGAATTTGTTCTCGGCCACATAGGTAATTTGCCCAATGGTTCGTCCCGAGGCGATCCTGTCAGATTCCAGACTTTTGCCGAGCCGGGTGCAGGCGAGACGAGCACATCCATACAGGTGTCCTCTCAACGCGGATTGTTGTCACTGCGGCTTGTGGATTTTTGCCGACGCCTCTGATGCCCAACAACACGCCAGGAAAGCGCAGGCGGTCAACTGCCGAGCAAAAGCTGAGCACGGCACCAGCCTCGGCCCCATTAATGCCGGTGGTCCGAGCGGTGGCCCCGAGCACGATCTACTGAATTCGTCGGGAACGTTCGAATCGGAGCGAGTGTTGATCTGAATGGAAGTTCGGCGAGGAGGCAGCAATGGCAGCGAGCCACAACACCTCAAAGCGAGGATTCGCATCGATGAGCCCAGAGCAACGACGCGAGATCGCCAGCAAGGGCGGGAAGAGCGTCCCATCTGATAAGCGGTCGTTCTCCCAGGATCGCCACTTAGCCTCTAATGCAGGGCGTAAAGGCGGGCTGAATTCAGGTTCTAGCCGCAAGTGACTGCATAGAAACGCTCTGAGGTGCTTCACCGCAAGCTGCCTGCTATACTGCTAAGATAGTGGAACTGATACTCGGTTGGGCGGGTTTTATGGTTATACCGGCCCGTTTTATCCCCGCCATTCCCCTTGAGCGCGGGTCGGAAACTTTCAAGAGCGCCTTCGCGGCGCTCTCCTTGTGACGGCAAGCCGACCAGCACGCTGTAAGCCGCACTTCCACCGCTGACCCGCAGTGGGTCGGGCTCGGGCCAAAGTTCTGAGAGCATGGTTTTGGTCCGGGTCTGAGGGGACGGGCGCTCATTGAGGCGTGGTGCAGGGCAGGTTCTTAGAACCTAGCTGGGGCGACGGCATGCAACATCCGGCCGTTCAAAAGTGCTCACCGCGTCAGGTTTGATCACCGGTTCCAGCAAGCTGACAAAACGGGGAGGAGTTCATGATCTTCATTGTCACAGGAGATAGCGAGAATGGACCGGTTTCCGTCACCTGCGATTCGGGGGGTGCGGCCCTGGAGCGGGCTCGCGCGCTATTAGACCGAGGAGTGCGGGACATACTGATTGACGCGGATGGCCAGGAGTATGCTCCAGGCGACTTCAATCGCCTTTTCGTGGAGCCCGGCTCGACAGACGCTTTCGGTTCAGGAGGCGAGTTTTTCAGCAGCGATGAGCAGTGACAACACGGTTTACAAGCGGCCGAAGGTCCTTCGTCCCTCGTAGCGCACCGCTGATCGAGGCCCTGACCAGTTTTGTGAGCGGTGCACCCGTGCGGCCCGACGGGACGGGTAAAACCCAAATGAGCGGTATCGTACCCTGAGATATTTAGTACGATAAACCAGTATTTCGCCGCGCTGGGCGTCCCTGAACCTGCGGTAGGCATGAGCAAATCTCCTGAACAACGCGAATGTCAATTCAGGGCACTTCCTGCGGCCCTTCACGGAGCCGCCTGATTAAGCCGCGCAAGACTTTGCTCGCAAAGCATCGTCTTTCTCCCCTGCCTGAAAGAGCCGTGCGTTACCGCTTACCCTCGCTTAACGCCGCGCGCGCGGAGCGAGGGACAGGAACATACATCCAGCGGGCACGTTAAGTCAGAAGCTTTACTGCCAAGCTCTTGGCTGCGTATGGAGAGACACCATGACCGTCGGCACGATCATTCTCATCATTCTCATTCTGGTCTTGCTCGGCGTTCTCCCGACTTGGGGTCACAGCCGCGAGTGGGGCTACGGCCCGAGCGGGATCGTCGGCGTGATCGTAGTGATCCTGATCATCCTGCTTCTGATGGGCCGCCTCTAGCACCTGTGCCTACGAGGCTGTTCTTCGTCATGATGTGAAAGTGATCACCCGCTCGGTCCGGAGGTGACGGTGCATTCGGGATAGCCTCCGACCCTCGTACACCGACAATGCCGCTCATTTCGGTTCAGGGGAATAGCGCCACCACTCGAAGAGCTTCGGACTCCGCCTGAAAAGAACCCCCTCCGGGTCGAAGGGGGTCAAACGTCAGAAGAGGACATGCTGGTCAGGCAAACGCGAACTCGGCAGTCCCAGTTCCGCCAAGGACAAGCTTGAGCAGAACGAATTGTCGAGCCTCGCGTTCTTCTTTCATGCGCGATCCCGCGCGTCATCATCATGGAGGAAGGCATGCTCAAAAAGCATCTTTTCTTGGCTCTGTTCGGCACAGCCCTCATCTCGGCCCCTTCTCTGGCCCAGACGAACCCACCGGCAAGCTCAACCCCCGCACCGTCCGCGACGACGCAGCCGATGACCACCGGCAACTGGATCACCCAGGAGCAGCCGGGGCAATGGCGGACCTCGAAGCTCGAAGGTCTGGATGTCTACAACAACAACAACGAGTCCATCGGTGAGATCAAGGAACTCCTCGTGGACAACAGCGGCAAGATTCAAGCCGTGGTGCTCGGGGTCGGTGGCTTTCTCGGGATGGGCGAGCACCACGTGGCCGTGCCTTTCGATCAGATCAAGTTCGTGAATGAGCCGCGTGCTGGCGTGACGACGGCTCCCGCTGGCACGGGGACGGCAACGACGGCTCCTCCCACTGCGACGACGCCCGCGCCGGGGACCGCGCCGACAACGACAGGCACGGTGGCGACCGACCGCACTGCGATGGCAGACCGCGCTGGTCCGGATCACGCGATGCTGAACATGACGAAGGACCAGTTGAAGGCGGCTCCTGAGTTCAAGTTCAGCCGCTAAGCTCAGCGAGACGAGGAAAAGGGGCCACGTGGCCCCTTTTCCTTTTCGAAGAAGTTCGGCTGCTTGCCGAGGCCCGTAGAGACAGGACGTGTTCGGCGTGCGCAGGGTCCACGTCCATCCGATCTCACTCAGCCGATCTTAATCGAGAACTTGAACAATTCTGCGAGTCTGCGGATCGACGAGGACCGTCCGGTTGTTCACAACCGTGTAGCTGTAGGTCGTGCGCAGACCGACGCTGGCTGGAACCGGATACACCCTGACTCGCGGCGGAACCGGTTGCCCAACCACGACTTGCTGTGCGACGCGAGCCGACGGCGTTGGCTGAGCAACAACATACTGCCGTACCCTGGTGGACTCCTCGGGCGAGAGTGTGGCTCCCAGCACACCCCCCGCAACACCGCCGACGACCGCTCCGACGGGTCCACCCACGATGGCACCCGCGACCGCCCCTCCTGCTGCGCCGCCAGTCGCGGTCTGGCATGCAGCGAGGGGTACTGCGACCAGGGTCAAAACGAGCGCCATTTTCGAGATGGGGGTGGGCATCGCATGCTCCTGTGGTCCATCGCGAGACGAACGGCGACCTGTGTGAACCAGTTCCACCCCAACATCTGGTCGCCGCGACACCTGAAGACATTGCATTTTCTGGGCCTCAGCCTTGATGGCCCGCCAGCCACTCGTGAGCTTCGTCCACCGCCGCTTCATCTGTCCACCTCGGACGGCCATTCCCACGGTCTTCTTCTGCCCGACCAAAACCACAAGGCGCTTGCCTCGGGTTACGCCCGTTTAGAGCAGGTTGCGCGCATGGTGTAGTGCTGCGTCACGACCGGGATGATCACGGCGGGAAATTCTGATCCTTGGGATTTGTGGATTGTCGTCGCGTAGCAGGGCACGAGCGTGTCGAGTTCGGCGAACGGGTACGACACCTCCCGGCCCTCACGCGATCAGCGCTCCTTCGTCGTCATCGATCCGCAAGACCCTGCCTTGGTCCCCATTGAAGACCGGCTCTCGGCGTCTTGCCGGAAGACCTCCGTCAGCCGCGCCAGCGGAACTCTTCGGAATGCGATGATGTCGGCCAGCACCTGCCCCGGACCAACGGACGGCAACTGGCTCTTCGCTGGCTAGGAACGGTGCCCTGTCGCCCGCGTTAAGCTATTGACATATCAGATGTGACGCTGCGGAGCCGCAGGACCGCAGACGGAGTAACAACCATGCCCACGAAGGACAATGCACTCCCCGAAAACTCGAAAGAGAACCTCGAACAAAAATTGGATCACGCGATCAAAGAGACCTTCCCATCGAGCGACCCGGTGTCGGTCTCTGTCACCAAGGGCGGAGCCATTGACTACGATAGCCAGGACGCTGCCGCTTCAGCCGCACGGGGAGCGTCGGGGCAGCATGACCAGAGCACAGCCGAGAACCTTCTCGGCCAGGCGAGGGAAACAGTTGCGAGCGTGGCAGGCACGGCCTCCGAGGCAGCCCGTGAAGCCTATGACCAAGGCAGACGCTATGTGCGCTCAGCCCGCGAGCGCTACCCGGAGGCCGAGCGGTACTACCGCGAGGGCACCCAAACTGTGCGTCAGTACGCAGCCGAGAATCCGCTGCTAACTCTGCTCGTCGGCGTCGGCATTGGTTACGTGCTCGCCTGGATGCTCCACAGCGGCGGGTCTGACGAGGGTGAGCGGGTTCCGGATTACGCCAAGACAAGGCGAGGCTACTCCGCCCATTGGGCTCAACCGCGCGCATGATCAATCGACTTCGGCCTGCGCTGCCGAACTCCGCCCACGTCACAGAGGAGGGAACCATGGCTCAGAAGGATGCTCCCGGCCAAATGACCGGCAAGCCCCTCATTGAGAGTGATCGCGTTGAGGGTACGACTGTCTATGACCCGCAGGGCAACAACATCGGCTCGATCAAGCGCCTGATGATTGAGAAAGTCAGCGGCAAGGTCGCCTACGCCGTGATGTCGTTTGGCGGCTTCCTTGGCATGGGCCAGGACGAGCACACAATCCCGTGGAACAAGCTGGACTACGACACCAGCCTGGGCGGCTACCGCACCGACATCACGGAAGACCAGCTTCGCGGGGCTCCCGGCTTCTATCGTGATCGCGACTACGACTGGACGGATCGGGACCGCGAGCGCGAACTCCACGATTACTACGGTGCGCCGTACTATTGGGGCCTGGGCAGCGGCAGAACGCTCTAAGCGGTCCTGGGTCCATCGGAGCCTCTGCCATACCGCTGCGGCGCAATGGCCCCACCGATCACCGATGGGGCCATTCATCTGGCTGCTACTTTTTCAGAGCGTCTTCAATGCCACCCGCCGCGTTCTGAACCTTGCCTTTGGCTTGATCCCTCTTGCCTTCGCCTTGCAGCTTCGAGTCGCCGGTCACCTTACCGGCGGCTTCCTTAGCCTTGCCACCCATGTTGGTGGCGGAGCCCTTGATCCGGTCTTTGTCCATAGCTTCCTCTGGGAGTTCTGACGCGTATCTGCGCCCGAACGTTAACGGCACCCGGAGTCGGTCGTTCCGACACATCTACAGAGCACCGACCCAGACCCAAGCCTCGCGCTTGTCGTGCACCAGCCCGTCGGTTGAGAGGGACGGCAAGGAACATACATCCAGCGCACACGTTGAGTCAGAAGCTCTACTGCCAAGCTATTGGCAGCGGGGAGAGACACCGATGAGCGTCGGCACCATTCTTCTCATCATTCTTATTCTGGTCCTGCTCGGCGTTCTCCCGACTTGGGGTCACAGCCGCGAGTGGGGCTACGGCCCGAGCGGCATCGTCGGCGTGATCGTGGTGATCCTGATCATCCTGCTTCTGATGGGCCGCCTCTAGCACCTGTGCCTGTGAGGCTCTTCCTCGCTCACCCGATACCCGTCACGGCTGCCTCCAAGAACGAGATGGGGAACGTATGAGCTACCTCCAGCAGGTTCTCCAACCGGGTGAGTCAGTCCGGTTTCGCACGAACGTGCACTGGTTCGTCTATCTTCCGGCGATAGCGGCACTGATGATCGGGCTGTCGCTCGGTGGATGGTACTACTGGAACGACCAATACAGCCTCGTTCTCCTGCTCGGGGCTTTGGTCTTCGGAACCGCTGGCGTCCTACTCGCAATCGCCGCATGGTTGAAGCGCTTCGGGACGGAGATCGCGGTGACGGACCGTCGCGTGATCTACAAGACTGGCCTGATCCGGCGACACACGACCGAGATCAACATGGATAAGATCGAGAGCGTTGACGTGGACCAGTCCGTTCTCGGGCGCATGTTTGGTTACGGGACCGTGACGATCCGTGGGACCGGTGAGGCCGTCGAGCCTCTGCGAGACATCGCTGATCCAATTGCCTTCAGAAATGCCATTATGGTTCGCTGAGTCGGACGGCGCGGGTCCCTTTGATACCGCCCCGGGCGGCTAGGCAAGAGGGCGGTACACGCCCACTGCCATGGAGCCGCGTTATATGGCTAATGCCGCGCCTCGACGGCACAGATGATCAGGAACACGGTTCCGGCGACCACGAGAGCGACGACCTCGATCAGGGCTGGATCGAGAGGCCAGATGCCCAAGGTCAGTGCGCACGCGGCGAGGACAACCAGCAACACCCAAACGAGCATTCGCCGCCTCCAAAGATTTTCAAGCTCGCCGGGCAAATCCCCGCCCTGGCCTGCCCGGCTAATACTCCGGCACGAGACGCTTCTCCACGAGCGGAGCCTCGATCCGGCACCGCAAGCCTTCAGGATCAAACTCCACCTCAACCTCCGCCTTGGTCTGCATCGGGACCACGTGGCGAAGCAATGTCGAACCAAATCCTTCTTGCTCGGGTGTTCGCACAGGCGGACCACCACGCTCCCGCCATTCAACGTGCACCTTCCTGACACCCTCGACGGTCTTTAGACCCCACGTGACCTCGACCCGCCCCGTAGGACCCGACAGAGCCCCGTGTCGTGCAGCGTTGGTGGCCAGTTCGTGGAGCGCCATGCCAAGCGGCACGGCCAGATCAGCCGATAGCTCGACCGGCGGCCCGTCCAGCACAAACCGGCGCTGGCCTTCCTCTTCAAATGGCCGCAGTTCCTTGAGCACCAGTTCGCGAAGCGACGCGGTTTGCCAGTAGTCCTCGGTGAGCAGCGTCTGCGTTTTCGCCAGCGAGCCAATCCGGGCGGAGAAGGAGCGGTAGAATTCACGAATGGTGCCGGTGGTCCGAGCGGTGGCCCCGAGGAGGGCCTGGACCATCGCGAGGGTGTTGCGAACCCGATGATGGAGTTCTCGGACGAGAAGAGACTGCCGGTGTTCGGCTTGTCGGCTTGCCGCCAGCGCCTCATCCCGCTCCGCGATGGCACGGCGTAGCTCAAGCTGAGACATGACCTCTCGGGCCAGGGTCAGAAGCGTGAATGCCTGATCCTCAGTGAGATCGCGCGGCTCGTGGTCGAGAACACACAAGGTGCCCAACGGCAGCCCGTCCGGGGTCTCGATGAGCGCCGCAGCATAGAACCGGAGGCGCGGCTCACCTGTGACGAGCGGGTTACAGTCGAAACGGGCGTCTTGCGTGAGATCGCGGACGACCGTGAGCCCCGGTTCGAGCAGGACGCTGTTGCAGATCGACAGGGCGAGCGGCGTCTCGCGGACCCCGAAGCCGATCTCGGCCTTGAACCACTGCCGCCGATCATCGATCAGGCTGATCGCCGCGACAGGCGCATGACAGACCCGTGCCGCCAGTTGCACGAGGTCGTCGAATGTGGGCTCCGGAGGAGTGTCGAGGATGCGGTAGCTGCGCAGAGCCGCAAGCCGGTCGTTCTCGTCCCAGCCCGGACGCACTCCTTCCTTCAACACGAGGACCACCTGCAACTGACAGTGCAAGGCGAACGATGGAACGCCGTCAGAGTTCAACCTCGGCTGGCAACTTTCAAGCGCAAGCGGTCCTCAACTGAGTGGCGGCGAGAAGCTGCTTGCATTCCTCGATCAGCACGGAGGGTGGCACCGGCTTCTCGATCCACCGCACGTGGTGGAACTCGGCCAGGAGTTCTCTGTCTTCTCGGTGGCCCGAATAGATCAAGAACGGCACCGTGCGGCTCGCCAACTCCCGAGCGACCTCACCGCAAGGGGCATCTTTCAGCACCGTGTCCAGAATGGCTACGTCTGGCGTGTTGGTCTGGAGCCAGGACAGCGCGTCAGTGCAGGTGGCGAAAGGCCCGCCGACGCTGTATCCCGCGTCCTGCAACTCGTCCTGAAGATTAAGCGCAATGATGGCCTCGTCTTCGAGGATGAGCACAACCGAAGCACTGCGGAACTGCTCGCTCATGGACCTCAACATCGTCGCGTGACCCTGAACGACGACTGAAGCTTGACTGTACACGGTCTGGGTTCTGAAAGCGAGTGCTTCCGGCTTCAGCCTTTCGGCTTGCTGCACCTCCCGGCAGACGTTCCGAAGAGCGAGGCAATTCTTCTTGATAAACCACGTCGTAGTCGGTTCTGTGCTCGCGACCTACGTCGTAGGCGAGCCGGGACTTTTCAAGGAGGCGAACGGGCTGGTTCAGGACTGGTGCCTCGGCCCGGAGCTATAATGGAACATCCCGAACGCACTGGTCGATCCCGGCCCGAGGAGGTCCGCATTATCAGCGGTGCCGCAGTGTACTTCCTCTTGGTCATGGTTGCCGGGTTCGCATTCAGTACGCTGCGCGAGGTACTGCTGGTTCCGACGTTCGGACGACTAATCGGGGAGCCGCTGAGAGCGCCCCTTATGTTTGCTGCCATTGTCGCAAGTGCGTGGCTCGCCACCGGCTGGTGCCGGGTCCCTCCTGATACTGGCGCTCGCGTAGCGGTGGGTAGTCTCGCATTGGCCTTGGTGCTGCTGACCGAACTTGCGTTGAGCCCCTTCGTGCGTGGCAGCGTTCAGGCGTGGTTCGAGAGCTTCACCGCAATCACACTGGTGGTCAGCGTCGCACTTTGGGCGGCGCAGGCCCTCATGCCCCTGCTGGTGAGGCGCTAGGGGTATCGGATGAAAGGCTTTCTGAGTGCCGTTCCACGTGGCCTCGTTTGAGGTTCGCCACGCGCGCACTCCAGAGCGCGCTCGACGTACTGCTGAACTTCGCCTGATGCGCCGCCGTCACCTCCCGGACTGGCGACTTTGCGCCGACGCGCTCAAGATCGAGCCCCAGGATGACGCGAGGATCGTCAACCGGGGCCGGTAGAGACGGGCTGTTCGAGCGAGTGAGCTTTATGGCAGGCCAGGAGCGACCGTTGGTGGGCGCGACAACGGCCAGAAGGCGAAGTGAGGCGCGCGCTGCGTTCGCCGAGGTTCTCCCGCCAGTAGCACTGGTCCGACCTGCGGCAGGGGCTAAGACGGTGCCGCAATAATTATCTATGATGACTGGCGATCACCTCCGGCGCGACCTACCATGATCGTGGAGAGCGCGATGACTGAAGCTTTGAACCCATTGACGGGCGAGATCCAGCCGACGCGGCCCATCGATCCCAGGACTCGGATCGGACACGTCCACCTCAAGGTGGCCGATCTTGATCGGGCTCTCGCCTTCTACTGCGGCGTGCTCGGTTTCGAGGTGACAGCGACGGTTAGCCTCAGGGGCAGCGTTCATCTCGGCTGGCGGATACCACCACCACATCGGGTTGAACACCTGGGAAAGCCGGGGCGGATCACCGCCCCCGCCCGGCACGACAGGGCTTTATCACACGGCCATCCTCTACCCGACCCGTGCTGCTCTCGCGGATGCACTTCGGAGGCTCAAGGCGGCGGGCATCCCGCTGGACGGGGCCTCCGATCATGGCGTCAGCGAAGCGCTGTATCTGCGCGACCCTGATCAAAACGGCGTCGAACTGTACTGCGACCGTCCTGAGAACCAGTGGCCTCGCAGCCCAGAGGGTCAACTGGTGCTGAACAATCGCAAACTGGACCTTGAGAGCCTTCTGGCAGAACCTGATCCCGCACTCGCCTGATCGCTGACGCCCCTCAAACAAAAGGGCGGCGGAAGCCCCCAACGTAGGCGACAGACAGCGTTGGGCTGTAGACAGCGTCGGTCATCTCGCACGGAGAGCGTTCACCGGTCGAGGGAGATCACTTCGGTCCGAGGAGAACACTCCGGCAGGTCAGTTGAACACCCGACGCCCGATCAGGGACGACGCACCGCCAATCTGATCTCCTCCAGCAGGGTGTCTGCCGGGATCGGCTGGGGCAGGAAGCACGCATCGCCCGGAATCTCGTCGGGTCGAAGGTGGCGCACCTGATCAGAGGTCAGAACCAGCCCCAACCCAGGCCAGCGGTTATGAACGTATTGGCCTAGTTCGAGACCCTTGATTGCACAGGGCAGATCGATATCGGCCAGGAGAACGTCCACGTCCTCACCCGCGTCCAAAGTCGCCCAAGCCTCATCCAGATGTCGGGCGTGAATGACTTCGAACTCGGCCCTGGTCAGGGCCTCGATCACGGGTGCGCTCCGAGGGGCCTCCTCAAGAACGAGGACCTTGGGCCGCTTGTCTCTCTGGGACTGCAAAGGTCTCATTGTCATGCCGCAAAACGGTGTTCAGATTACCACTACAGACCACGCCAGCGGCTGGTCAGGAATAGCTTTCGGGATGGACTTGGCAACTTAGGAGCTAAGCGAGCGCACCTCGCGTCTGCGATGCAGGCGCGACTATGCGCGACGACGTTCCTCTCTGACCGTTGAAGACGCGCTCTTGGCATACAGGCCAGCGAGCTTGCTCATCTCAGCATTGTAGTCACGCAGGGTCTCTTCCACCCATCGGGCTTGGATGTCGAGGGCGACCGACCAGTCACGGCAACTCAGGGCCTGCCGCATGGCCTCGCCGTCCTTTGCTAATCGGTCTGCCACGAAACGTCCGAGTTCTTGCTGACACTCGGCCATCGTAGACCACCACGTCTCCACGCCCGTCATAAGGGCCTTTGTGTCGGGTCCGGCCCGGAGGTTCGTCACACGCTCATCGGATGCGGTGTTGGTATAGCTCGACATGATCCATCTCCTGATTGTTTACCGACGCGAACTTCAGCGCTGCCGACGGGCCGCGCTCAATTGCACTGCGCCTGTGGCATGATCTGCTCATGGAGCACCGTGAGGTGCTGCATGTACGGGTCCCGTCGCTCGCGGTGTTGGTCGCGAAGCTTTTGGAGCACTCGGGCTCTCAGGTTTGCATCCTTGGTTGAACTGCTGACCCGCTCCCGCTCCTGCTCATAGGCGAAATCAAGGTTCGCTAATGTGGTGAGCAGAGACTGGAGGAGGATTCCATCATCCAGTGAATAGAACCGGGGCTTGACCCGATTCGATTGAACAACCTCGGTCTCGTTAAGGACCATTATCAATCTCCTGTTTCTTCCCTGAACTATTTGTTTCTTGTATTTGAACCGCGACTATAGGCGACGCGGTGACGCGGCTGACGCGGAGTTTCGGACGGTCGGGATCGGCGACTACCTGGGTCGCCACGGAACGCGAACGAATCACCGAGGTAGTGTACGAAAACGGACAAATGAGCAAGCGTGGCAGGAAACATTTCATGGCCCGGCAGCGACGGGCTTGCCAATTCTGTTTACCGCTCGTGCATAGTTCTAGCTGTGATCGCGTGGGCTGATTAGATTTAAGAGCGCCAGAAGTCGGTCACGTCCTCAGCGACCCGACGGCATTACTCGGGCGATTGCAGGGCACGCCCGCTCGATCAGCTTAATGGCCCGATCAAGCGCCGGTATTCGGCCTCCGGCGTGCCGTAGCTATCTCCGGCCGCCGCTTCCAGCTTGGCTCGACGTAGCACCGTGATGTTGCCCCGCTGCGCGCGAATGATCCGGCGTCGGTGCAGAAGGTTGATCGCCTCCGTCACCCCCGCCCGGCGCACGCCCAGCATGATCGCGATGACCTCGTGCGTGAGAGGCAGGTCATCGTTATCCAAGCGGTCATGACACATCAGAAGCCACCGGGCGAGACGCTCTTCAACCTTATGGCTACCATTGGACAGAGCCGTCTGTGCGGTCTGGATCGTGAAGGCTTGGATGTAGCGCAAGAGGAGAGCATGCAGAGACGGGCTTGTCCGGATCGCGTGCTGCAACTCCTTCGCTCTGATCCTCAGGGCTGATCCGGCAAACTGCATGAACGTCTCGTGCGGGGTGCGGTCCACCCCGAGGAGAACCGGAGTGCCCACAAGTCCGTCTGGTCCGGTAAGCCCGATTTCGATCCGCCGACCGCCTGCCGTGTTCGCCACACTCGAAGTGACGCCCGCCTCAAGGAAGTAGACGTGCTTAATCCGCTGGTCTGACGCGATCAGCACAACACCCCGGTCGAGCGTGATCGACGCAAGGCACGGCTGGAGGAGGTTGAAGTCGTCGGCTGACAGCTTCGCCAGCAGCCGGTTGCGAACCGATGATTGGAGCAGATCAGACATGCCGGAGAGATCAATGAGGCGGGGTGTTGAGCCTTCTCGGCCCGTTAAGCTCGTCCCCGCAAAGATGGAGACGGGCAGCCTCCGTTCAAGCGCAAGGGAGGGGTGAGGTCGGTCCTCTGCGGCAAAATGTGCGATTTCGTACATTTCCCTGGAACCTCTAGTCTAAACTCCACGTTGGCTTTGGTCCCCAGGGTATCGGTTGGGGCCGGAAACACCGACATGCGCGAACTTGCGGATGGTTTGGCCCCATGGGACTGGTCGGATGCTGAGGTCGTGCTGTTTGCGGGACCCGGCCAAGAGATCAACCCCACGGTCGGTCGCCAGGGTCAGCGGCACATCACGACTGAATTGCGGGTGATGTACGACGATCTCGTCCAGCAGCCGATACCGGAGCGCCTCTTGGAACTGGTGGCCAAGCTCGACCAAAGCTGAGCGCCAGCGGAAAATCGTCCATCGCGACAACGCGTCCGGTGCTGCTTAGCGCCCGCTCGGCACCTGAGAGAACGGCAGCGTGAGCACAAGCTGACCGGCCTCATCCGTCACCTCGAAAGTGCAGTCGTGCCAATGGCGGATGGCATTAAGCCGGGTCTTCCGCATCAGGTCGCGTGCGGTCGCCTCCACGTGGGCGCGCAGGACGCTCGGTTCAGGCACCTCGTCACCTTCCTCGTCCACGGCCAAGCCGTCTGGTCCGTCTCGAAATCGCAGGTGAAGGAAGTAGCGGGGCACATCACTGCCCTTCCGCCATCTGCCGGGCATACTCGGCCTCAGGCAGCCCATAGGCGTTGTCGGCCAACTCCTCCAGCTTCTCTCGGTCGAGGATCGTGATCACCCCCCGCTTGGCTTCGATGAGGCCATTGCCCTCTAAGATGTGCATGGCCGTGGTCACACCGGCTCGCCGCACCCCCAGCATCATCGCCATGAACTCGTGGGTGATCGGGATGTCGTCCCCATCGACCCGGTCGTGGCACATCAGAAGCCAACGCGCGAGCCGCGTCTCCACCGTGTGTTCGGCGTTGGCGAAGGCGGTGCCCGAGGTCTGCACGCTCATCACCTGGGCATAGCGCAGGAGAACACGATGCAAGGAGGGGCGCTCATCGATCACCTCCTCTAGGTCATGCGAGGTCATGCGCAGGCCGTCCCCAGCGAGTTGGATGAAGAACTCCAACGGGGTGGTGCGGACGCCGAGCGCGACGGGAACACCGACCATGCCCTCCCGTCCGATCAGGCCAAGCTCGATCTTGTTGCCGTGGCCATCGGTCGTGATCGAGGTGTAGCCGCGCTCGTGGAAGTAGACGTGCTCGATAGGCCGGTTCGGCTCGATCAGCACGCGGCGCAGTTCAAGCTCGACGGGCTCCAGAAGCGGCTGAAGCGGTGCGAAGTCCTCGGGCGGGAGCCGCGCGAGAAGCTGATTGCGAAGGTTTGATTGTTGAGGAGCGGACACTGGCTCTCTCCCACCTGGGGCAAGAGCACGTTCGTGTCTCTCAGCCGTCCACGCCCGAGTTCACCGGCAGACGATCATCTAATGTGGCAGGCAATGGTGGTCTTTGTAAGGGCTCCTCAGTTTCAATAGAGTTTGCGGCACCACGCTCCCTGGTCTCCTGGCCCGGTGATCAGCGCCGATGAACTCAGGAATCGGAAACTCTCTCTGCGGTCCGATGGCACAGGACGGACCCGAATGAGCGGTTCCGTACAAAGAACGATTCACCTAGAGTGTGCGTGAGTGACCGGCTGCCGGTTATGCAGTCGTCCCGAGGCGCACGGCCCGTCGCCAGCAATGCGTCCGCCGAACCGGCCCGAGGCAACATTCAACCTCGGCCAAGGGGCGGATCCATGGGTCAGCGCCGAGAACATCCACATTCAGCCAGCGAGCAGCGCCGCAGGGAGGGGCTCTTGCTTATCGCGCGAGCCTTGGCGGGACGGCAAAGCCTCGAACCCGACGTCTCACGCGATGACGAGACGGTCCGGAGTTCGACCATCCATCCGAACGCGGCTTTGAGCTCGCATTCTCGAAGCGAGTGCCGACTGCATCAAGGTTCTCTCGTTCGACGGCCTCGTTCACTTTATGAACGAGCATGGCCGCCGAGCTCATGGAAATCGACGACTTCGATCAGGTGAAGGGCCAACCTTGGGTGGAGTTCTGGTCTCCGGACCAGCGACCCGATCTTCAGCACAGCCATCGATGCGGCACGATCAGGGGGGGTCGGGCGGTTTGTCGGACACAGGACCACGGCACAGGGAACCCGGACGTGGTGGGACGTGATCGTCAGCCCGATCCGTGACACCAGCGGGACGCCGACACACCTCTTGGCGATCTCACGCGACGTGACCACGGCAAGGCTTCATACCGAGGCTCGTGACCTTCTCAACCGGGAACTCGGTCACCGCATGAGGAACCTTTTCGCCTTGGTGAACGGGCTCATCACCCTCACGGCTCGCACCGACCCAGGCGTGCAGCCTTTTGCTGAGACGCTTCGGGAGCGCTTCATGGCCCTGAGCCGCGCGCTCGACTACGTCCTGCCGACGCCCGATGCCAGTGACCCGTCGACCTGCGGGTACACTGCACCGGTTCTTGCAGGTTCTGCTTGCGCCGTACGAGGACTTGGCTCAGGCCCCAGCGACGCTTTGTGATCGTTGGCGACGACCCGCTTGTCGGGTCCAAGGCGGCCATCAGTCTCGGCTTGAGTGTGCACGAATTGACGACGAACGCGATCAAGCACGGAGCACTCTCCAGTGCGGAGGGACGTGTGTTTATCACGTGTCGCTGCGATGCCGACGGCGCGTGCGAACTCGCTTGGACAGAGCGGGGCGGGCCAGTGGTCGCAGCCCCGCCGGAGCGAGCGGGCTTTGGGTCCAAGCTCCTGCGCAGCATCACAGGGACGCTCGGCGGGCAGGTGACGAAGCAGTGGGATCGAGAGGGTTTGACGCTGCAGGCTGGTGCTGCCGCTGACATCCTTGTCGGAATAGACGCTACCTCGTGTGCTCGCCCGCCACGAAGGCTGCTGTGAATGCGCTGCGGTGCTTTTGACTACGATCATAAGGCGGTGCTTGGATGACGATGAGCGCTATCGCCCGACGCACAGTCACGAGGCCTAGCTTAGCAGGAGCGACAGGCAGAACCTCGAACTCTCGTGCGGGACGAGATGCTCATCGCCCTCCCGAGTCCTACCCGGATCGTTTTACCCCGCCATTCCCCTTGAGCGCGGGCCGCAAATTTCAAGAACGCCTTCGTGGCGCTCTCTTTTTTGACGGCAAGCTGACCAGGATGCCTTGAGCGCCGCTTCCATCACTGACGCGCAGGGGTCGAGCGATGGCATTCAACATCGGGCCGTTTCAAAAGTGCTCACGGGGTCAGGTTTGATCGCCGATTCCCGCTCGCGGACAAAACGGGAGAAGTTGATAGTCTTCATCGTCACAGGACATGTAGAGAATGGACCGGTTTCCGTCACCTGCAATTCGGGCGGCTGCGGCTCTGGAGCGGGCTCGCGCGCTGTCAGACCGAGGAGTGCGGGAAATACTGATTGATGCAGATGGGCAGGAATATGCCTCAGCCGACTTCACGCGCCGCTTTGTTGAGCCCGGCTCGGCAGACGCTCTTGGTTCGGGGTCGAACTTTCCAGCAGCGATGAGTCAGTGACAACACGGTTTACAAGCAGCCGAAGGTCCTTCTCCTTCAGGAGGTCCCTCATAGCGCACCTCTGGTCGAGGCCCTGATCAGGGCCTCAGACCGCGAAGCTTTGTGAGCGGTGCATCTCGTGCGGCCCGACGGCCGGTATACCAAAATGAGCGGTTTCGTACAAAGAACATATTGAGCTAGATTGTGTGTGAGTGACCGGCTGCCGGTTTGCAGCCGTCCCGAGGCGCACGGCCCGTCGCCAGCAATGCGTCCACCGAACCGGCCCGAGGCAACATTCAACCTCGGTCACAGGGTGGACCCATGGGCCAGCCCCGAGAACATTCACATTCCGCCAGTGAGCAGCGCCGCAGAGAGGGCCTCGTGCTTATCGCGCGAGCCTTCGTGGTAGCGCGTGTTCTACGCCTTGCCTGGAGCGCAGGGAGGGTTTCATGTTTGACAGCATAAGTGCCCGCACCCACGGGACAACCGGGGCAATGATCGCCTGTGGTGTGATCTGTGTCGCAGCCACCCTGGCGGTGGCGTTTGTCACACTGGCCTTCCTGCCGTGAGCCCATTCATCGCACCGTGCCTCAAACACACACGTGAACGCCGTCGATAAGCACCTGCATGAGAGAATAGGGATAAGCAGGTTGATCATGTCTCCTGAGGTAACGACGCACGTGACGGACCGCTGGCGCAGGTGCGTGCGGCCGTCAGGCGACATCCGAGCACATCAAAGTCTGAGATCAACCCTCGTCAACGGAATGGGAGGTTCAAATGACACTGAGAATCGGAGAAGAAGCACCGGATTTCGAAGCCGAGACAACAGACGGGAAAATCCGCTTTCATGAGTGGATCGGCGACTCGTGGTGCGTTCTGTTCTCGCATCCGAAGGACTTCACCCCGGTCTGCACGACCGAACTCGGCTACATGGCGAAGATGAAGCCGGAGTTCGACAGGCGCAACGTCAAGATCATCGGTCTCAGCGTCGATCCCGTGGACAATCACGCGCGGTGGGCCGAGGACATCCGAGAGACGCAAGGGGCCGCGCCCAACTACCCGATGATCGGCGACACCGATCTCAACATCTCCAAGCTCTGGGGGATGCTCCCGGCCAGTGCCAATGGCGATGCCTCCAAGCGGACACCCGCTGACAACCAGACGGTTCGAAACGTTTTCGTCATCGGACCTGACAAGAAGATCAAGCTCGTCCTGGTCTATCCGATGACGACCGGTCGCAACTTCGACGAGGTGCTCCGGGTGATCGACTCGCTTCAGTTGACCGCAAAGCACAAGGTGGCGACGCCCGTGAACTGGAAGCAAGGAGAGGACGTGATCATCGCCGGATCGGTGTCGGACGAAGAGGCCAAGAAGACCTATCCGGAAGGCTGGAAAGCCCCGCGCCCGTACATCCGGATCGTCCCACAACCAAGCCACGCATAGGGCGAATGCAGTCCCGCCACTGTGGGACGTTCTGAAAGCACGCGGAGCCTCATGAGGGAGCGGCTCCGCCGGGTCAAAGGGTGGACCCATGGGCCAGCACCAACACGCTTCTGTCTCCTATTCAGCCTGTTGCCGTGACGGAGCCCAGGACCGGGCGCTCGTCGCATCACGCCCACCGAAACGGACGAGGCAGCTACCATGGCGACCTATAACATTGAGTTCTGGCGCGGAGGCGAGCGCATCTTCGAGTACGAAGGTGAGGAGTATCCTAACCTCGATGATGCTCAAAGCCACATCAACGAATTGCTCCAAGAGATGATGATCGACTCCTGGTCCGAGGACTGGACGGGGTGTCGTTTTGCAGTGGCATCCTTGGATGGGGAAACGGTGCTTGAAGTCCCTGTTCTCGCAACGATGAGCGCTATTGCCCGACGAAGCAGTCACTGAGGCCGGTTAGCAGGAGCCACAGGCATGAACCTCGAACTCTCCGTGCGGGACGAGATGCTCATCGCCGTCCCGAGCCTTCGGGCGTTTGCGCTCTCGCTTACGAGCGACCGCAGCCGGGCTGATGATCTCGTGCAGGGCACGCTGACTCGGGCCTTGACCTTCATCGACCAATACAAGCGCGGCACCAACCTCGATGCGTGGCTGTTTACGATCCTGCGCAATCTTTTCCGTTCCGAGTACCGAACCAGCAAAAGGGAAGTGGACGATCCCAATGGCTTCCATGCAGCGCGCCTGAAAACGGCACCCGATCAACTGTCGCATCTCGACTATGAGGACATGCGGTCAGCGTTGGCGAGGCTGCCGCCCAACCAGCGTGAGGCGCTGCTCCTCGTTACAGCGGAGGGTCTCTCCTACGGGGACGCCGCAGCCGTTTGCGGGATTGCCGTGGGCACGATCAGGAGCAGGGTCAACCGCGCCCGGCTCAGGCTGACCGAGCTTCTCCAGCTTGACCAGACCGACGACATCGGACCGGACAGCATGACCAAGGCCGCCCTTCAGGAGGTGCCCTGATCCAGTGGTCCAGCCCGTTGCCAACACGCTTCGGATGCAGAGAGCGGAGAGGCTCTCTGCCATGGATAAAAAAGGGACGACTTCGATGCTAAACGGCGATTTTTCGGCTCTTACGGGAAACCAGCGGGCGTGGCTTTGCTATCTCGCTGCCGCTTCCGTGTACGGTGTCGTACTCTTTCTGATTACTCACGTTTGAAGGAGGTTCATGATGGAACCACCTGTGCATCCTGCCGCGATGATCGATGAGGCACTCGGACGGGCCTCGGCGTAGTGGTTGCTTCAAGGACGACATACCGGGAGCGAACCAGTCATCCGCATGGTTGGCGCGGCTACCGAGTGGTCGCGCGATTAGTTGAAGGGAAGAACGACCTCGACAATATGCCCAACCCATTCCAGTAAACGTGCTACAGACAGTTGCAGGTCATTGGCATTCAAGAGAAGCCTCACACGAAGGAGTTCGAACATGGCGCTCTATATGTATGAAGCAGCCTATACGGGAGAATCGTGGGCAGCGCAGATGAAGAATCCGCAAAATCGGGTTGAAACTGTTGGCCAGCAAGCGTGCGAGGCGGTCGGTGGCAAACTGATTGGCGGTTGGTACTGCTTTGGCGACTATGATCTTGTCATCATAGCCGACGTGCCAAACAACGAGAGCATGGCCGCCATCGCCGTGGCGATAGCGGCGGGCGGTGCGATAAAAGCGAGCCGCACCACCACATTGATGACGGGCGCGGAGCTTGTGGGTGCTCTTCAGAAGTCAGAGGCTGTTGCGAAGGGTTATAAGGCCGCTCGATAGCAATCAGCAGATCATCGTCGCACGCTGATCGACATCTGCAATGACACGGCTCAGACCCCATGGCCGAGGCGACATCGGAGGCGGATGGACACAGTTTGAGCCAGACGGGCCGGACGAGCCGCTCCCACTCGTCGCGATTGGAGAGCCGCTAACGGCCGCGCGCCGGACTCGATGCCCCGTGGCGTTCTGAAGGAACCCTCCACGGGTTCGGCTATCGCAAGGGTTCAAACCTGCTTTGCTCTTCGCTCGCCGCTGATCCCGACTGATCTCGTCCGCATATGCGAGATCGACATCGTCGCCCCGTCCGCCGAGCCACGCTGATGCGGAAGCAAATCACGCCGCCTCATCGCCTGTGCTCTTAACCTTGCTAGCATAGCACACAATGCGCGCTCGCCCCATAATCAGGTCCCCGAGACTGCGCATCGTCGGGTGGCCGATCAGTCCATCACCTCGTCGGCGCGGGCGAGGATAGAGGGTTGTATCGTAAGCCCGAGCGCCTTCGCGACTTTGAGGTTGACGAAGAACTCAAGCGTTGCGGGTTGCTCCACCGCCAGATCACCCGGTTTGATCCCCTTCAGTATCTTGTCAACGAACACGGGTCCACGGCGACACATGGCAACTTGGTCCGTTCCGTAGGACATCAGCGCCCCGACCTCGAAGGTCTCCCTTGACCAAACGCCCAACGGAAGACGACGTGCAAGCGTCATTTGCGCAATCTTCGCACGGTGCTGATAGGCCACTCCCTCCCCGTTGATGGTCACGGCCTGCATTCCGGCTTCAACCATTGCGTCAAAGGCCCGCCCGAGTTCGTCGAGCGAGCGCGCCTCAAACGTATGGTTCTCCAATCCGAGCGCAGCCGCAGCGGCCTCAGTGACACGTTTGTACAAGGGCGCAAGTTCGGTATTCGGGTTGACGAGCAAAGCAACGCGAGACAGATCACCCACCATCTCTTTGAGAAGCTGTAGGCGCTTGAGGACTATATCGACGCCAAAATGCGATAGCCCCGTCATGTTTCTCCCAGGCCGCGCGAGGCTCTCAACGAAGCCACTGCCCAGTGGGTCGGGAACGAAGATAAAGACCACCGGAATTGTGCTGGTCGCGTCTCTTGCATAAGGCGCGGTCTGTGTTCCAACCGTCACCAAGACATCAACCTTCATCGCTACCAGTTCCGCGACCATACTCCGGAACCGCTCCGGCATTTCGTTCGGAAAGCGATGTTCGAGCACGATGTTGCGCCCATCGACGTAGCCCAGGTCTTTGAAGCCTTTGAGAAGGCCGGTGTAATACGCTCCTTCTTCGTCGGCGCTACCTGCGTGCCAGAGAACGCCGACCTTTGGGATGTGGCCTGATTGCGCGTAAGCAAGGCTCGGCAGCGCAGCTATCGCACTGCAAGCGACCGTCATGAAATCGCGCCGTCTCATCGCCTGTATCCGCCGAGCACGTCAAGATAGCACACTTCGGGGTATGTGGAGCCCCTGTGGGTGACCGTTGGATGAACGCGGGCGCAGGATAGCCGATCTCGTACCGACCCGGTGTGCACGCATACGCGCGGACTGCGGCCATTCGAGGAGGAAGGCAAGCACCGGTTTGTGCTGGATGGACCGCCGGTCGAGCTATCGGCTGATCTGGCCGTGCCGCTTGGCATGGCGCTCCTCGTGCTTACAGCACTCGACATGGGAGCCCCGCTGAGCGTGGTTGCCCCGACCCGCGAGATGTCAATGATGGTAGGTGCCCTGCTCGGCATGATCATTCTGCGCGAGCCCGTTGGCGTGTGGCGGCTTGTGGGCTGCGTGGTGCTCATCGCGGGTGTGGTGCTGCTCGGAGCAATGTGAGGAACGCATGCGCCACCAGGGCCGCGCCTTGCAGGCGGCGGTAGGAACTCATGTGGCCGTGTAGGCGGCGCAAAATGCAGGAATGCCTCAGCCTGCCACGTCGCCTGCACATCAAACTGCGAAAGTGGCACGCCTCCACTACCAGTGCGAACCCGCCGATCCGAGCAGGCTCATACAAAGGGTTTGCCCACAGTTTTCTAACAAGGGCGGGCCATGCTATGTTGTGCGCGTGCCTCCTCAAGAACTCCTTGCAGGTCTGCTGCTCGCTGCGGTGGGTTTTCTTGGAGGGGTGATCACGGCAATCGTCGGCGGTTCCTCCCTCATCTGCTTCCCGGCCATACTTGCGGCTGGGCTCCCGACCGTCGTAGCTAGCGCGTCCAATACCGTCGCAGTCACTCCCGCATCACTGGTCGCAACATTTTCGGACCCCGAACGCAAGCCAGTCTGGGACCGTCGCACACTGTCTTGGCACTGATCACGCTGGTCGGCATCTTTCGGTGACTTCAGTGGCGACGAGTCGGCGAGCCTCGCCACGGCGCGTTCGTCATCGTAAATTTTGAATAGATCAAGAGCCCGGAGCCGACATCAAAATCCTCGAACGAAACTCGCGCATTCGCGACTGGCACGATTGACGTAGCCAATCGAACATAGTGCGAATCCCAAACATTCAAGCTTCCAACTCCTAGCGGCAAGAGGCGAAATACCAAGTTCATCCCGATTGCGCTGATTTCCAAGACGAGCATGTACGCCGTTATGTAGATCGCCGTTGAATAGAAGACCGCTATCACCCACGGCAGTGAGATCGGGCTCGTAGCCAGCTTCAGAGCTTCAGCGATAAGCCCAGAAACCACCGGCACGTAGCTGTACAGGGAAAAATCGGCAGCAGTGAGATCATCTGAAGCACAAAAAAAATAAGTATTGCGAGCCCCACCGACTGGAGGCGCAAAAGGTTGTAGGGAAGGTTCCCGATTGCTTCCGTGAGAAGGAAGAAATCATGCACCTCGTCGCTGGCCGACCACAAGCACTTCACAGAGGTCATGTGAAGATCGGGAAAGCTCATGCTCTTGACCAACCGATCTCTTCTGTTCACAAGCCTTCGACGCCATCCCAGTTTTTCCACTAGCACGAGAAATCCAACGAACAGGCCAACAAGGGCCCCAAACAAGCCTATGCGGAAGGCTAGCTCCATTGCACTCAATCGCAGGCCTGCTTCCGTTGCGATCATCAGGCTAACACGGGTAGGCAATCATCGACGCCAGTGGAGCCAAGAGGATGAGCGGTCCCCCAAGGAACCCGCCTACACCGCGACGCATGGGAACAAGGAAGGGCGTATTAAGGCAAGCCACCGCGCGAACGTGGTACTGGAGACCCTGGTCGGCTAAGGCGTACAAAGCAACGTTGCCGCCATGACTGTGGGCAACGATCGAATGCTTCGCCTTGGGATAGGCCGCCACCTGGGCTGCCAACTGTTCTCTCAATTCTAAGGCGGCCTTCTGCCTTTCAGAGTGGCTGTTGCAGCCCGACCACGAAAAAGGACGGAATTCCACGTCTGGGATCGGAGCTTGAGCATATCCCGCAGCACCGACCGCGCTTTCACCCAGTGAGCGTTGTGAGCGAGGGTCCCATGGACCAATGTCACGACATGAGCCGGTTCAGGGTGTGACAATGACTTCGCCGCGACAAAGCGGCCCTCTTTCAAATTGTTGCCTTTACCCACGCGTGTGTAGACGCGCCGTACCCGCCAAGTGCTCTTCAAGCCGACGCAATGGTCCTGCCGTGCTAGTGGTGTGATGCGTTCAGAGGATTCCGTAAAGCCGCGAACCAGGTTCATGGTTTGCGCATGAGAGCAGGGATCGGCATCACTGTCACGCCTGAGGATCGTCTTCGGCTGAGGCCATCGTCGAGGTTCGCAACGCCAAGCAGAAACACGTCAAGCGCGCCAAGGTAGCTCCTGGCGAAGGCGGAGGGGTGCGGCTGGTGACGAACGATCCCACGTTTGTGGCGTTTGACGTGAAGGTAGTGCGGTAGCCTCACGTAGGTGAAGCGCTACGGGCCGCCGCCGGGTTGGTTGCAGGAGGTCGGGAGCGATCGTTGGGGGGTCGTCGATCAGCGTCTGGAGCTGGTGTGGAAGCGCA